>CAVSFP010000001.1:0-43178 GCA_963727185.1 uncultured Actinomycetes bacterium
GTGTTATGTTGCCATGATTGCTCAAACTTCAGACTACGTATTGCTATGTGTTCAACTGCGGGTTCGAGTACGACTGGCGATGGTGCTGCACGAACTCGGAACGAACTCGAGCAAATACGGCGCGCTGTCGAAGTCCGACGGATGGATAACGGTCAATTGGCTCGTTGACGCCGGCCGGCTGCAACTCCGGTGGGTCGAACATAATGGACCCTCCGTCAACATGCCGATCAAGCGGGGGTTCGGCACTACGTTCATCGAACAGAGCACGCGAAGTGCGGGCGGAGAGGCACATATGTCGATCGATGGCGAAGGGTTGACTTGGGATCTGCTGCTGCCGTTGCCTGCGAGCGTCGAGACCGCAATCGGCGCGAAGGCCGCGACGTCGCATATGGTTGAAACGACAACGGACGCCGCGCACGCCGTGGCGGACGTGCAGAATCTGCTGAGCCTGGAGGGCAAGCGGTTCCTGGTGGTCGAGGATGAATCGCTGGTCGCCATGGATATTGTTGAAGCGCTCGAGGATTCGGGGGCAACCGTGCTCGGCCCCGCGGGCTCGGCTGATGAGGCGTTCGCGCTGTTGAGCAGCAATAAATCAATCGACGCCGTGTTGTTGGACGCCAATCTGCACGGCCGGCCGTCGGACGCGATCGCCGACGCTTTGATGCGTGCCCAGGTGCCGTTTGCGTTCGTGACCGGCTACGGTCGCGATGGCTTGCCGGACGTGTTTGCGACCGCTCCCGTGCTATCCAAGCCGTTCAGCCGCACCGAGCTTACAAAGCTAGCGACGAGCCTCGTCGCGGCCCGGGCGGTGTAGGGCCGGGCGCTGTCCTAAACTACTGCGGCTGGATTTTCGCGAGCTTCACGAACTCGCCCCAGCGCACGATGTCGCGCTTAAGGAGCGCCGTCATGGCGGCGCCGTCGCCGTCGAGCGGGTCCATGCCGAATTGCAGGAGCGTTTTCTTGGCGTCCTCGGTGGAATTGATCTGCCGGTGCCAGCCGGCAAGCTTGTCGATGATCGGCTGCGGGGTGCCGGCTGGCACGACAAGGCCAATCCAGGGACTGATGTCGTAGTCGGCAATTCCTGCTTCCTGCATGGTCGGCACATCGGGGAAGGAACCCAGGCGCATGCCCGATGAGACGGCCAGCGCCTTCAGCTTGCCGGTGCGGATTGGTTCGAATGCCGCCGTCGGGTCGAGCGTCGCAAAGTCGATCTGGCCGCCGTACAGGTCGAGCAGGTTTTCATAGATGCCCTTGTAGAGCACCTGATTGCTCTCAAGTCCGGTTCGGACCTTGTAGAGCTCGGCAGCCACGATGCCGGTGTTGGCGCCTGTGCCGTACGCGCCGTTGCCGGGCTTTTGTTTCAACGCGGCGGTCAGCTCGGCGATGCTGTTGACCGGGTTCTTGCCGTCGACCACCAAGACGAAGCCGAGCTTCGAGATCAGCATAACCGGAGCGAAATCCTTGAGCGGATCGAACGGCAGTTTCTTGAAGGTTGACACCGCGGTCGCCAAGGTCGAGCTCGCGGGCGTGATCATGATGGTGTAGCCGTCCGGCTTGGAGCGCGCGACATATTCGCTGGCGATGTTGCCGAGGGCGCCCGGCTTGTTCTCGACAATCACCGGCTTGCCGATCAACTCGCTCAGCTTCGCGCCGTACCAGCGGTTCATGATGTCCATGCCTGTGCCGGGCGGAAAATTCACGATCGAATGAATTTCGCGCGCCGGATAGTCTTGCGCGCGGGCAGGGGACAAGGCGAGCAGTACGACGGTGCTGAGCGCGGCCAGGCGCAGGTAGAACGGCATGTGATCCTCCCCGAACTATTTTGCTCAATTGTAGAGCAATTTTCGCGCGCTGGCTTCGGGGTAAATGCCTTGGCAAAACCGCAGCTAAATGCGTGTATTCACTGAAGAATACCCCGCGTAACAGTTGCAGGACCATCAACCATTGCGCGTTCCCGTTTCGGTCTTGACCCTCGCTGCACGAGAGGGTAGGTAGCGCGCTGCACCCCGCAGTCTGGCGGGGTTTTTTCTGCACGAACTGGGGGGTGTGCGTTCAACTGTGAAGGAACGACAATGACGATGTGGGTTTTGTTTTCGATCCTCGGTTTTTTGGTATTCGGCTTCCCGCTTATTGACGAAATCCACCGCCGACGGACGCGTCGGGCGGCGACTGTTCCGGCACGTGACGTGGCCTACGGCGCGACGCGCGAATAGTTGCGCGGGCTCGTTTATTTTCCGCCGATCACAGCATAGCCCTGAATTTCCATCTTGGCCTCGGGAACGGCGAGGGCGGTGACCGTTATCAGGGCACTGCCCGGAAAGTTGTCGCCAAACACTTCGCGGCGGATTTCGGTCAGGCGGTCACCGTAGCGAACATCGGTGATGAACACCGTCATCTGCACCATGTCGCTCAGTTTGCCGCCGGCCTTCTGTAGCGTGCGATCGAGATTCTTGAACAGCTGACGAGCTTGGCCTTCGAAGTCGCCGGCTAGTGACTTGCCGTTGTCATCGACGAGCGCGATCTGGCCGGCGAGCCAAACGGTTTTGCCACCCTCGGTGATGACGGCTTCCGAATAGCCGCGCTGCTGCGGACGGTCGCCCTTGATGTATTCTTTCGAGTTCGCGACAACGGAGAGCGTACCAACTGTGCTCAATGCGGCGATGCTGATCAGGATACGCGTGAGTATGCTGGAGCCCATGTCCCTCTCCTTGGGTGATCGGAAACGATGACGTGGACGGTAATCTTGAAGAGCGCGGTTGTCGTCCGTCACGTGCGGGCTTCCGCTTGGCATGATGGTTGCCTATAGCCGCCCATGACTATTCTCAGAGATGCAATTTTCTCCATTGCGGTGGCGCTCGCAATCGTAGTGGGAGTTCATATGGTGGTATGGGCGGCAACGCGCTTCCCGGTAAATGACCCGGAAATCGCGAACCCGATCGAGCCGTGAGGCATGATTGTTTGGGGGTGGCGAGCGACAGGAATAGAACGCCCCCCGGTTTCCCGTCGCTCAGCATGACAAGGCCGCCGGGCACGGACCTGTCCGCCATCACCAGTTGCCGCAATAAGCGACTGGACCAGGCTCGGTTCCGATCGCTGGCGACGAAGAGTCGCAGTTCGTGCTGCGGGTGTTGCTTTTTCCTCACACTCGGCAGGTACCGCCGTTACCGCGCCGGAATGTGCAGCGGTACGATGACGTCAAACAGGCCGGAAAAGATCTCGACGACGGCATAGACGAGGGCGATCACCACAATCGCCATGAACGCCGAACCGAGCACCCATTTACCGATGTAGGGTCGCCAGGAACGCGGCAGATCCATCTGCATGATCGCATCGAGAACGTAGGTCAAATAATGCCCGACAAAGATCAGTATGGTCGCATAAGCAAATAGCGTGACTAGCCAATCCTGACTGCGACGTGCCAGCGCGAGAAGGACAGAGGCAACGATCAGGTTGCGCGCAAGCTCCATCCAGCCTTTGGCGAATTCGTGCAGCTTTGCCCTCATGCGCAATCCCCTTGTCATCCTTCGTTCTTACCTCGCATACTGCCGGTATCATGTCATGGCGCGAAGGACCGCGCAGGGCATAATGCGGGCCTGGAAGGCACCAGCGTCGCATCCTCGAAGTCCGTGAGCCTGATCTCCAACAGGTGTGGCAGACGCGCAGACACAGGGCAGCGGCGGCCCAAACACTTGCGTTTCACAAGTAAATTTGTAAGCCCTATTCGTAGCAGCTTTCGCACCGACAGGCGATGTGCCTGTTGATCCAAGAGGCGCAGAGATGGCGGCTCAGGACGACTACATGACGCTCACTCGGGTGGGTCCTGGGACTCCGATGGGAGCCCTGCTGCGCCGCTATTGGATTCCAGCCGTGATGTCGGAGCAATTGCCGCAGACCGGAGGGGCGCCGGTACGGGTACGACTGCTTGGCGAAAACCTGGTCGCCTTTCGCGATCCGGAAGGCACGCTCGGTCTCGTAAAGGAGCATTGCCCGCACCGGGGCGCATCCCTCGCTTATGGGCGCAATGAAGTCGGCGGGCTGCGCTGCCTCTATCACGGATGGAAGATCAACGCGCAGGGTTGCGTGGTCGAAACGCCGGCGGAGCCGCCGGAGAGCACGTTTGCGAAGCGGATCTGCCATCCGTCCTATCCGCTGCATGAGGCTGGTGGGATCATCTGGGCCTACATGGGGCCGCCCGAGCTCAAGCCGTTGTTTCCGCGCTTTCCATGGCTTGATCTGAAACCGCCGCATTTGCTCGTCGCAAAGATCTATCAGGCGACCAACTACCTGCAGGGGTACGAGGGCGATCTTGATCCTGCTCACCCCAACTTCCTGCACCGGGATCTGGATGTTGAAGAGAATGCAAGCTGGGGCGGCGCCGGATGGAACTCAGTCTTGCAGCTGATGAACGACAGCACGCCGCAAATTCACTGCGAGGAAACTCCCTATTTGTTCCGAGTGGCTGCCGTGCGCAGGTCGCAGGCGCACAACATGAAATACGTCCGTATCTTTGAGCATTGTGCTCCGTTCTACTCCTACATCGCATCTGGCCCACATGAGATGCAGCTTTTCAAAGCTTGGCATCCGATCGACGACAACAGCTGCTACACCTTTTATGTTCACTTCGATCCGCACAAACCGATCGACGCAGCGGCGGCCTATCGCAACTGGGGCCATCGCACCTCGCCTCCCGATTATCAACCGGCGCAGAATATCGAGAACATGCATCTGCAGGACCGCGCGCGCATGCATCGGAACTTTTCAGGGATCGATGGCGCCGCGCTGCAAGACATTGCCATGCAGGAGAGCATGGGCCCCGTCTATGACCGCAGCGAAGAGCATCTCGGGATCAGCGACAAGGCGGTGATATTCTATCGGCGTCTGGCGTTACGTCTTCTGCGTGATATGGAAGAGGGTAAGCCGCTGCCCGGTCAGGGAAGCCAGCTGGATTTTGTCCAGCGCGGCGTCGCGTGCGACATCCCGGAGGATCGCCCCTGGCAGGAAGCTCTGCGCTGGCAGGAGCAATATGAGCATGCGCATTCCGCTAGCTCGACTGCTTGAATCTCTTGCGATCGGGCGAGCAACCAGAAGGTAATTCCGAGCCGTCAGTTCGTGATCCGTGGTTGAGTGAACCGCAAGCCCAGGTTCGGGTTCTTCGCTGATTCTGCTCCTCTGCGAGCATGGAAAGTAAAAACAGAACTTCAGCCAGAACGGCCGAGGATGCCGTTATTCGAAACGTGTTTATTGCCGCCCGCGAAGCGCGACGACGCGGTTTAAAGCCGAGAAGTGGTAATGCAAGTCCCTCTCGTACCCATCACCCCAAGGCGCGCATGACCACGAAATATTCCGGCCGGATTGCCTTAGAGGCGATTGACGACGTCGTGGCGCAGAAGCCGCAGGACGACGCCCGCCTGTCAGCGGCGACCAAGTGTCTGTGCGTCTTTCGCGATCACGTGATCGTTCTCGCGCGTCGGGGGAGGGCCGGACGCCTGGAGGCAGCGACTGGCCCGCTTCGAGTTCGGTGTCCTAGTTGAGTGCTGGGCTGCCAGACTTCCCGCTCACCGATGTGCCCTAGCAGAAGCTGAGAGACGGGCACGCAGGTGGCGCGCCGATCTCGTGGCAGAGGCTGGAGCCGGTAGGCGAGGCCAGACTTAGTTCGTAACCGGGCGCAAAAGCAGAAGCCCAGCCATAGAGCAGCGAGACTAAAAAAACCCATCGCACTGGATTCAGTGAGTGAGTCCGCGCGGTAAGGTCAAGTCGATAATCGCCCGACCACGCGCGCGCCATTATCGTATGGATGGACCATTTAGCCACGAGCACACCACTTTTGGGCCCAGCACCCCGAGCTCGAATTCTGCTCTCGTCCTTCCTCAGAGAGTTCGTGCACAAGGTGGATCTGTCTCCAGCTGTGCATTGTTGATCACAGCCTCAAGAGCATCAGCGCCTCAGCAAAGTCGTTGACAGATCGGAGCAGCTGGCGTTTCCAGAGACTCAAATTGCTTGAAGATGGGTGGAGCCATGCGGGTGATGCTTGTCGAGCATTGGAGCGCCAAAATTACGCGAACGTCGTCGGTTCCACGACAATCTACGTCATCATCGAGGTTCTGCCAATGCGATCAAAGAGATTCATTATTTCGATCAGTTCCTACGGTACCCGATCCAAGTCCATTTCCTCTCCGCATTATCGAGGTGCAAGGGATCTATCAACGCTATAAGGACAGCACCCACACGGCGCCGAACGCGTTTGCACTAAGAATGGCTCAAACGTACCTGTCACAGTACCTATCGATGATAGATCGTACTTTTCACTGTTTGACACGTTCCAATGATTCCGTCGGATGGACATATCTCCTCGATACTCGACCATGTCGATGAAGGGCTTTCAGCATCTTCGCCGCACTCTACCCAATGCTGGCATCCTGTTGGGATGCACAAACTTACATCGAGCGCTGCTGGTCTCAGTTTAGGCGAGATGTGATGGAGTAATCAACAAACCTCTCTCAACAGACCATATAATTCGACTATTAAACAAGACGAGTATGTTTACTCGTCTTATGGCCAAACTTGTCGAGTACCTTTTTCGCACGTTCGATAAGCGCGAGGTAATATCTAGCTTTCTTAGAATATCATTGAAGGTCCAACGGATTTCATGCAATCACTCTGCGAATTTCTAGAAATTGACTTTGACCTGTCGCACTTTCCGGAATTCGATCAACGCTCCGATGAGACGGCAGTAAGGATGCCATGCCGCAAGAAGATCCACGAGCATCTTCGCGAAACATCATAGACCTATGAAATGGTCGCTACTCACCTCGGCAGTGTCCCATTCAATTGGCAAAAAGAATTTGATCATGGCGAAGCTTGAGGCGACGCGTGGGTCTATCGGTGCAAGACTTTGACGGATTGGTCCGTGCGGCTTCGCTGATCAGGAGCAGTCGCTTGATCTCGTCTTCTGATGGCGACCGCAGCTACGGAGCCGTCCAACAAGGATGTTTTGGCTTCGATGCAGAAGATCAAACCAGCAGCATCATTTGTGGGCACGACTGCGAAACCAGTCCCACCCCGCGACTCCAGGATCGCCTCTGGTCGCAAAAGCGACGAAGCGTGTTTAAACGGGCTGGCACAACCTTTCCTGTGATCCACCTGGTCAATCTCGCCATGCTGAACTGGTTGGGGGGAAAGCAAATCTGTGCGCTGACGACGTTGTGACCTTGGAGGGTCGGCGAGGCAGGTCGAGTCTGGTGGCAGCGCGTGTCCCGCGCTCTGCCGATGATTTTGACAACGACTCGCTCGACGCGGATCGTGAAAGCAAGCTAACGCCCCAAGCGTCTCCACGGTTCTTCGAGGCGTTGCTCACGTGGTCCATGCCTCACTGCGGCGCAATTGAGCCGCGCGCTGACGCTCAGTGATAAAAAGGCGCACCGCAGAGTGTGCGCCGATACCACCATCTTTTGTTTCATCGTAGTGCTCAGGATTACTGTTGGAGACCTTCGACGGCGAATGAACGGAACTTGCCGTATTGGCCTCTAGTAGCAAACAACTCCTTTGCAGCCGGATTGTTGCGCCACGCCTGAAGAGCATCTTCATTATCAAAGACATAGATCGTGAACCGCTTTGGCGGCTCCATCTAATGTTGCCACGATCTTTCCGCCCCGGATGATATAATGGCCCCCGTGTGCTTCTGGATTAATTGCGCTTGCGCATCAGCATATTTCTGAAAGCCAGCGGCGTCGGTAAGGTCAATCTCATTGACCACGTAAATAGGCGGCTTTGTCTGCGCGTGACCCGATGGAAAGCTACCGCGCCAGCTGCGATCGGATCGTGAGCGCGATGCTGTATATCGGTCTTCATGGTTGCCTCCGTCAACTACTTTCCAGGCGCCTTATATGCGCCGCGAAGCTCACGTGCAGTCTGACGAACTTTGCCGACTTCTTCCTTGAGTCATCAGATCGCGTGAGTTGGGGTTGTTCACAGTGCCAGCGGCGAAGGCGATACCAGTTATCGCGTAAGCCACTTCAGGATTAGGTACGTCGATTATGATCAACACACCCGGACCCTCCCCTATAGTACTGTACATCGAAATCAACTTACCGCCGCCTGCTTCAATAACTTTCTTGGTTGCCTCGTACCGATTGATCTTGGGGTCGTCGAGGATGGCGGTGAGAGCATGAGGTGTATACTGCGCAGTAAAACAGAAATGCATGACAACTTCTCCATTTGGGCGGATTAAACCGAGCTCTCCGTTCGGATTAATTTCTGCGTGATTGGGTCGGCCAGGAATCAGTTTGGCCCGGCACTGGAGAGGCCTTTGCGCAAATCTTCGGCGGTCATGACGGGAGTAAGCTCGATCTCGGCGTCGAAGCTCAAAAAGAAAGGTTCCACCACCTCGACCACGCGTGACGCGTCAGCCATCTCAAAGAATAAAATTCCGCCGCGCCGCTTACCATCGAGGATCCCAAAGTAGGCAGCCTCGGGTTTCAGTTTGCTCATAATCGATTCCATATTTTTTCCGAGCGATCCGTCTTTGAAAGCTGCGTTTCCTCTTTCAGTCGGAACAGCAAATTTGAGCATCATGCGCATCGTCGCCTCCACGTGCTGAGCTACCCCTCTGGGCAGCCGGTTCAGATGTAGTTCAAATCACAGGATTGAATTGCAGCTACTTGCGTTCCACGAAGATGGCGTGGCAATCGCTATCTCCAACATTTTCCGCGCTGTGCGATGACGTGATTATGCCAGGCCTCGCCACGCTGGTCGTATTGTTGATATCCCTGGTCGTACCGTCGGGGTTGTGTATCTTTAGCTTACATTCATCCAGAGCGTAGGACACGTATGGCAAGAGATGAGAATGGGCCTTGTCCGTCGCGCCTTTCTTCCAGGTCGCTGCAATAACCCGGAAGTTGTCGTCCTCGAAAATGACCTTGTAAGTGTCAGGGTCCGCTTGATAGGTGGGCGGTGCGTTCTGAGCAGCGGCGGCGGATGCAAGCAGCGAAACAGTCAAGGTGATTCCCGCGTATACTTTCATTGCGAAACTCCAGTTTTGACTACGGTGGGGATATGCACGGCCGCATGAATAGGGGAGCAGGCGCTCTACTCGCGCTCCGCCCAGCGAATTTCCTGGGGTTGGCGGGGGTGTTCTGGGGCAGTTACCGGCAGTAGGATGGCACTTAGGCGGCGCCGCCGACGTGACCTATGTCACAGGTATCAAACTAATGGTTGGACAACTTTGCGCCAATCGTCGGCCGGACCAGCTCCGCTGGGTTAAATGAGCCATGTTGGTTTATCTGGATGACTGAATGACGCGGGCCTACTCGTCGCTTGCGTCCGTCTTGGTCGCCGTGATCTTGAACCGGCGTGCCGGGCTGACGTGGAAGGTTTTCATGACCGCCCCGATGGCGGACTTCTCATCCGACGCATCGACGGTTCCAAAGGTGCTGGCCCTTCTTGCGAGATAACCAACGCGCCAGCGGAGCATCGTCGCGTTCACGTTCGAAGAAGTTGCCGGCTGTGAGCTTGTGGAAGCGACCGCCGACATCGACCTCGGCTGTCCCGCTGACGACGATGTACATCCCGTCTCCGGCGTCGCCCTGCTCCACCATGGCCTGCCCCGGCCCGAACGTCACCGGTTGCCCGACCTTCACGATCCCGCCGATGTCCTCCGGGCTCAGTCCCGCGAAGAACGGGGCGGCCTGCAACGCCTTGGTCTCGACCGACATGTCATCCATCCGATCCCCTTTCGAACTCGAACCGCCCCGCTGATAGCACCCGGCACGGCCGGGTTATCGTAGCCACCTCTATGGAGGAACGATGATGTCCGAGGGGGAGAACGGCTGGATCCCCGCGATCGAGGCGGCGGGGCTGCAGGAGGCGAAGGCGGTCCGTGTCGAGGTCGCCGAGACGCCGGTCCTGGTCGTCCGTGGCCCCGACGACTCGATCCTCGCCGTGGCTGCGCGATGCACGCATCAGGGTGCGCCACTCGATCGCGGCGTGGTGAACCTGCGGGACTCCGACCCTTCGGTGACATGCCCGGCGCACGGCAGCGTCTTCTCGTTGGTCGACGGCCGAGTCCGACGAGGGCCCGCCTCCCGACCGGTGCAAGCATTCGAGGCGCGCGTGAACGACGGCATGATCGAGGTGCGGCCCCGTCCGTGAGTCACGCCCCCGGCAGCTCCGGCGGGTTCCGAACAGCGAAGAGCCCGGCGCGTATGCGCCGGGCTCTCCTCATGCGTCGTGCGTCGGGCCTGTCCTTAGACGGGCTTGACGTTCGCGGCCTGCGGGCCCTTCTGGCCCTGCGTCACGTCGTACTCGACGCGCTGCCCCTCATCGAGGTTGCGGTACCCGTCTCCGGCGATCGCGCTGAAGTGTACGAACACATCTGCGCTGCCATCTTCGGGAGTGATGAAGCCGAACCCCTTCTCGGAGCTGAACCACTTCACGGTTCCGGTTGCCATAGCGATCCCTCCTTCCTTCGCCGTCCGAGCCCATCCGTGGAACTGCTCATCAGGCGCCGGCGTGACATCCGCCGGTTGTGAGGGAACTGCTCGTAGCGAACCGCGACCTGTACCCTCGCCGGTAACGCTAACAGAAGCGGGACTGTCAAGACAGCGAGCTTCGGTCGCTCGGGCTCGCCGGCCGGGTACGCTTGAGGGGTGCAATCGCCCCCGAAGCCACGGATGCGTGGCCGGCTCCACGAGATCGCGTTCTTCGTCTCCGTGCCCGCCGGGATCGCGCTCATCGCCCTGGCGAACACGGGGAAGGCCCGACTCGCGGCCGTGATCTTCGCGACCGGGCTGGCCGGCGTGTTCGGAGCCAGCGCCGCCTACCACCGGATGGCCTGGTCCGATCCGGCCCGCAAGCGGATGAAGCGCCTCGACCATTCGATGATCTTCGTGCTCATCGCGGGGACGTACACGCCGCTCTGCCTCCTCGCGCTGAGCGGGGCGTGGAGCGTGGTCATGCTCGCCACCGTGTGGGCCGGAGCCGTCATCGGGATCGTCCTGAAGCAGGTCAACATCGACGGGCTTCGACGGGTCAGCGGGTTCCTCTACATCTCGTTGGGATGGGTGTCGATCGTCACGTTGCCGCAGCTCTTCCACTCGATGAGCGGCCTGGGGTTCGCCCTGGTGGTGGCAGGCGGCTTGCTCTACACGCTCGGGGCCATCGTGTTCGCAACGAAGCGGCCGGATCCGAACCCGGCGGTGTTCGGCTACCACGAGATCTGGCACGCGTTCACCGCGGGCGCCGGCCTCTGCCACTTCACGGCGATCCTGCTGCTCGTCCTCGCGGTCCACTGACGGCCGGCACGGATCCGATCTACACGAACGCGTACTGATCGACGTCGGTCACGGCCTCGTAGCCGATCCGCTGGTAGATGCCGTTCGACGTCGGGTTCGCGAGATCGGTGAACAGGAAACAGAAGCGATGCCCTCCGTCGAGGAGCTCGGCCGTCATCCGTCCCACGAGCGCGCTCGCATATCCCCTGCCTCGGAACTCGGGCGGCGTGTAGACGGGACCGATGCGGATGCCATTCGGTGTCCGTGAGCCGAAGCCTGCGAGCGAAACGGTCCGGCCTTCGTCTTCCCAGACGCGCCACCCTCCATCCGGGTCCGAACGCCGTCGCTCGAGCTCCCTCTCGGAGGTGTCGTGGACCGCCCCATCGGGCAGCGCCTCCGTGGTGAACGCGTCCAACCAGCGAGTCATGAGATCGTGATCGGTGTCGACGGAGGGGCGCATCGCACCGGGGACCCCGCTCGGGGGCGTCGCCCTCGCCGCGCGGTAGATCCGGCTTGACATCGCCAGTGTCGCGTTCCCGCCTCCGCGCTCGCACCAGGCCTGCACGAAGGCCGAGGCCGCCTCCGCCGGGCCCAGGACGCCGGGCAGCGTCCGGACCGAGGAGTGCACGTCCCGCACGAGCGGTTCGATCGCAGCTAGGTCATCGATCTCCGACAGCACCACGTTGTATGGCGCGGTCCGGATGGCGGCCCCGACGATCCGGTCGCCGTCGTGGCTGACGGCGAGGTAGGGCGTCTCTCCGAACGCCCGGGGGTCGCGGATCAGATGGGAGCAGATGCCGAACAGCAGGTTGTGCTCGGCCTCACGTTCGGCGAGGAACGGGCCCGCCTCCGCGAGGAAGGTCTCCACGTCCGGGAGTCGGCGCACCTCGACCATGGCGCCAAGGATACGGCCGGCCATCCGTACACTCGGAACCGTGCACGGTGAGGTCACGCTCTTCGACGCGGTCGGCGGCATGCCGTTCTTCGAGGCGCTGGTCGACCGGTTCTACGACGGCGTGCAGGGCGATCCTGCGTTGCTGGCGCTGTATCCGGAGCCCGAGGATCTGGTACCCGCGCGCCACAAGCTGACGCTCTTCCTGGCGCAGTACTGGGGAGGGCCGACGACCTATCACGAGGAGCGCGGTCACCCGGCGCTTCGGATGCGGCATGCCCCGTTCCCGATCGGCATCGAGGAGCGCGATCGCTGGCTGACGCACATGCGGGCCGCCGTGAGCGCAATGGATCCGCCCCCGGATGTCGCGAAGGCACTCTCCGACTACTTCGAGATGGCCGCGGACTCCCTCAGGAACCGGCTGGCCTGAGCGCCGGAGCGCTACTGATAGCGAACCCGGGGGTCCAGGAACGCGTACGCGACGTCGACGCAGAGGTTCGCGATCGCGATGAACAGAGCTCCGAGGACCGTCACGCCCATCACCATCGGGAAATCGTTGCGGCCGATCGACACGACGGCGAGCTGACCGATCCCCGGAAGGCCGAAGAGCGTCTCGGTGATGAAGAGGCCACCGATCACGGTGGCCAGGTCCAGTCCCAGCATGGTGACCACGGGAGTGAGCGCCCCGCGCAGGCCGTGTTTGAAGATCACGCGTCGCTCCGACAGGCCCTTCGCGCGCGCGGTGCGGATGTAGTCGTCGCTCATGGTCTCGATCATGTTGCCCCGCACCATCCGCGCGTAGAACGCCGCGTACCCCACGGCGACGGTGATCCACGGCAGGATGAACTTCCCTTGCAGGATCGAGTCCCAGATGCTCGCACCGATCTCGAGCCCGCTGGACGGCATGATCCCCAGTCGGAACCAGAAGACGTAGAGGAGCAGCTGCCCCAGCCAGAACACCGGCAGCGACACGCCGACGGTCGCGACGAACATGGAGGCGCGGCTGGAGAAGGAGTTGCGGCGGATCGCGGACAAGATCCCGATCAGACATCCTCGGAGAGGAACAACCCCGGCCACGGCACCAACCCCTTGGCGAAACGTGCGAACTGCACCCACACCGGCTTGTCCAGGCCGAACGCCCGGCGGGCGTTCGCGATCTGCTCTGGCGTGGAGGTCTTGCCGACGGCCCGTCGTGCGGGATCGCCGGCGGGCAGCTTCACGAAGATGATGAACGTCAGGAGCGAGACGATGAACAGGACCAGCACCATGAAGAGCGTGCGGCGCAACAGGTACCTGCCCACGGGAACAGGTTGGACGGTGCCCGACCGGGAACGCTAGCGGTTCCTTGCCGGATCGCAAAGGAACGCCGAGTTCGGGGCAAGAACCGGCAACGCGTACGCGGCCTAGTTGTCGGCGCGCCGGCCGATCGCGCGGCCACCGCCACCGAGGAGACCGAAGTCGATCATGACACCCAGGATCACCACGACGAGCCCCCATCCCTTGACCCCGTGGAACTCGTTCTCGGCGACGGCGTACGCCATGGTCGTCGTCGGCAGGAAGAGGAACCCGAGCAGCGGCCAGAACCACGATCCGAACGCGCGGCTCAGGTAGTCGGTGAACACCCAGAGCAGGAACATGACGAATCGCGGTGTCACCAGCGCGAACAACACCATCAGACAACCCACGACCCGTCCCTCCAGCGGCGGAGCCTAGCCCACCACATCGTCGGGTGCAGACGACTCATCCCCGCTCTCGCGAAGCGCCAGGATGACGAATCCCGCAAGGGCGATGATCGCGAACGTGAACCACTGGATGGCATAGCCGAGGTGCGGACCCTCGGTGAGCCTCGGGAGAGGCGCCGGCTCGGGGGACCCGTCGGGTTGCGGCGGGGACTGCTGCTGGAGCAGGAGGTAGTCCGGCGCGATCGGGTAGGGAAGCTGCGACTGGATCGTCGCGAGGTCGACCCTCGCGAGCGTGGTCTCTCGGGTGCCCGCTCCCCCCACCACGCCGGGTGGGTCACCCTCCGAGGCGAACAGGACGCCCTCGACGTCGACCTCGCCGGCCGGAGGTGCGACCGCAGCCGTACCCGGCTGGTCGACGTTGAGCGGCACCCAGCCACGATCGACGAGGATCGCGCTCCCGTCGGCGAGTCGGAGCGGGGTCAGCATGTGGTTGCCGGCCTGCGAGTTCTGGGTCCGGCCGTACAGGACGAACTCGTTGGCGGTGTCGTACGTGCCCGTCGCCTCGGCCCGGTGGTAGCGCGCGGCATCTGGATCGACGCCTGTCGGGAGCAACGTCTCGACGGAGGCGGGCGACGCCGACATCCCGGCGCGGACGGCGGCGTTGAACTGCTGCTTCTGGTGCAGGCGCGCGATCTGCCAGATGCCGAGCGCGACGCAGGTCGTCGCCACCACCAAAGCGACCGCCAGCAGCTTGACCAGGCGCTTGGACCACGCGATCCCGGTCATGCGCGTATCTGTACCAGAACATCACCCCTTTCCTTGCGGGACGGCTCGAGCGGACTCCAGTTCCGAGGCCGTTCTGCCGATGCTTCCCCCAAGACGGCGCACAGGGTCACCCAACCCCCGGGTGGCCCGACGTGCCGGATTCCCTACCTATCGGAGGGGGTGTTGGGATGCTTCTGCGACTCATCACGAGCGCGAAGATCCAGCTGGATCTGCTCCGCTTTCGGGTGGAGGAGGATTTCGGTGCGACGGCCGTTGAGTACGCACTCATGCTCGCTTTCATCGCGGCGGTCGTCATCGCTGGAGTCACCCTGCTGGGTCAAGGCACGGATTCGGGGTTCAAGACGGTCACGTTCCCGCCGTGAACGGAATGGTTCACGGTCGATGACCGATCTGCGGCCGGGGCGCGTCGGGCCCCGGTCGTTTCCCGTTCTCGCGAAGCAGTAGCTCCTCCCTCACGCTACGACCCATCTCACGTGTTCGCGCACGCCGATGTGCTTGTTCGGGTGTCCTTCCGGTGCAACGATCGGACCGATCCGAGGAGGCCTGGATGGGCGAACTGGCGCAGGTGACGTACACGACATCGGGGGCGGGGGTCGGCGCGATCCTGCTGTACATCGTGGTGGTCTATGCGATCGCCGTGATCCCATACTGGGTGGTCTTCACGAAGGCGGGTCAGCCGGGCTGGCCGGCGTTGATCCCGATCTACAGCACGTACATCCTGCTGAAGGTCATCGGTCGTCCCGGCTGGTGGCTCCTGTTGTTCTTGGTTCCGCTCTTGAACGTCGTGATCTTGATCATCATCATGAACGACCTCTCGAAGAGCTTCGGTCACGGTGTGGGGTTCACGCTGGGACTTATCTTCCTGTCGTTGATCTTCCTGTACATCCTGGCGTTCGGAAGCTCGACGTACCGCGGTCCCGCGGGTGGAACGACGGCGTTGGCGACACCGCCGCCTCCGCCTCCGATGCCGACCGGATAGCACGGGACGATCCCCGGCTACGCTCCCCGCACCATCGGCTACGCTTCCGCACCGATGGACATGGCGAGGTTGCTCACGCTGCAAGAGATCGACACCGCCATCGACCGGCTCAGCGCGCGCGAAGAGGTGCTCGAATCGGGCGGAGAGCTCGCGGCCGCGCGGAACCAGGCCGATGCCGCCGAGCGCGCCCTGGGCGAGCTCCGATTGCAGCTCGACGTGGTCGGCCGCGACCAGTCGAAACTCGAGCACGAGATCGACTCGCTGACGCAGAAGGCGGCCGCCGAGGAGAAGCGGCTCTACGACGGCAGCGTCGTCAACGCGAAGGAGCTCGGATCGATCCAGCACGAGATCGAGAACCTCAAGCGGAGGCGATCAGATCGCGAGGACGAGATGCTCGGACTCATGGAGGTGCGCGAGGAGCTGGAGCGCCGGGCCGCGGAGGCACAAGCGACATCCGACGGGCTCCGCGAGCAGGTCGCGGCGGTCGGTGGCGAGGCCGTCGAGGAGCTCACGTCGATCGTGAGCGAGCTCGAGGCGAAGCGGGCCGAACGCGAGACGGTTGTTCCCGACGTCGAGCCCGACGTCCTGGAGCTCTACGAGGACCTTCGCAAGCAGAAGAAGGGCATCGGGGTCGCCGCGCTCGTGGACGGTGTGTGCCAGGGATGCCACGAACAGCTCTCGGCCATGGAGCTCGACCAGGTCAAGCGGGTCGAGGGCGTGAGGAGATGTGAACACTGCCGGCGGATCCTGGTCTTCTGATCGTCAGTTGTGACGGCGCGGCGCGGGGCAATCCCGGTCCTGCGGGCATCGGTGTCCAGATCACCGATGAAGATGGGAACGTCGTCGCTGAGATCGCGGAGTGGATCGGCGAGACCACGAACAACGTCGCCGAGTACTCCGCGGCGCTCGAGGGGCTCAGGAAGGCCGCCGCGCTCGGCGCCGGCCGTGTGCATCTGCGCTCGGACAGCCAATTGCTGATCCAGCAGCTGTCCGGCCGCTACAAGGTGAAGGCGTCGCATCTCAAGCCGCTGTACCACGAGGTCATGGGCGTGTTGTCGGGGTTCGATCACGTGCGGCTGCAGCACGTCCCGCGGGAACAGAACAAGGAGGCCGACCGGCTCGCGAACCTCGGCGTGGATCTCAGGGGCTCGGGCTCGGCGAGCTGGTAGCCAACGGGACGGGGTGGATCAACCCTCCGAGCGCGAACTCGAACACCGTGGGGCCCCTCGACCCGCGCAGCGTCATGCGCAACGTCAGCCCGTCAGCCGAGGCTTGCGCCGGGAACGTCACGATCCCGTCCGCGGTCCTCCCCGGCGTCGATCGCCCGGAGCGACGAGGTCACGTCTCGGGCGGCGGCGACCCGCGCGCCACCTGCGTCGAGCAGTTCGACGTCGCGCGATGCGATCCGGACGGCACGATCGCTCGACACGCGGATGAAGAACTGCCAGTACGGCACGGATACGAACGAGTCGAGGGTGGCGTCGATGCCGCCTCTCGATCCCTTCACGCCGTCGGCGACGACCTCGAAGGTCTGGCTGAGCGGGATCCCGTCTCGGGTGAAGTCGAGCACGCCCCAGGTCCCACGCGCGTCGTCGTAGAGCAATCGCATGGGACCGTCGAGCGAACGAGAGAGCGTGATGGTCTTGCCGTGGTCGGGCTGGAAGGAGAACGTGATCGTCGCCTGCACGTCGACGTCGCGCAGCAGCGCGCCCGAGCCCGGCACGCTGCTCAGCTCGAACGGTGCCGCGGGCCCGATCTGGTCGTTCTCGACCGCGCCGGTGATCGTGCCGGGGAACTCGCGATCCTGGACCCCCAGCCAGTGGACCCATCGTTGGAGGCGTTTCCCGTCGACGAGCCGCGCCATCGTTCGAGGATCGGCCCCGGTATCGCTCGCGTACGCGTGCACGAACGCCGCGGCGGTGGCCCGAGCGCCCGCCGCCTTCACCGCATCGTCTGGCGTCACCTGATCCGGTGCCGCCGGGCCGGCCGGTCCCGTCGGTGACGGGCTGCAGGCAACGACGAAGGTCGCGACGACGAGCAGGGCGGTGACCAGGCGGACTCGCATCGAGGAGGTCGAGTCTACGAGGGTATGCTCGCGAGGGAGGAGCCGGCCGGGCGGCCGCGGCCGATCTTCGGATCGGTCGAGGAAAGTCCGGACTCCGAAGGGCAGGGTGCTGAGGAAACTCAGGCGGGGGCGACCTCGCGAAGGCGCAACAGAGAACAGACCGCCGCGCGCGGCTCGCCGCGCGCGGTAAGGGTGAAACGGTGAGGTAAGAGCTCACCAGCGGTTCGAGCGATCGAACCGGCTCGGCTAGCCCCACCCGGAGCAAGGCCAAGCAGGGAGCGCTCGAGGACGGCCCGTCCGAGCTCCCGGGTAGGCCGCACGGCGCCGGCGAACGGTGCCGCGGCGCGCGAGCGCCGAGAGAGATGGTCGCCGGTCCGCCGCGAGGCGGGCGCACAGGATCCGGCTTACAGGCCGGCTCCTCCCATGCCCCGCATCCCTTGCGCTGCTCCTCGGCGGGGGAGTATCGTGCGGGCGATGTATAAGGAAACTTCTCTTACTATTTCGCCTGCGGTAAGCGGATGACCCGTTCGCGCGTGCGAACGGTGGTCGCCGCCACGGTCGTCGTGGTCCTGGGGTCGGCGATCGCGGGGGCGGTCGCGTTCGCCTCGAGCCGCTCGGTGGCGTTCGACGGTGCACCCACTCGGACCGGCCTGGACGACGGATGGTCGATGCAATCGTCGCTCGGCGTGGAAGCACCACCTGAGGCCGTGTCCCGTCCGGGGTTCTCCACGAAGGGCTGGTTCCCTGTGACGTTGCCGTCGACCGTCCTGGGCGGACTGGTCGCGGACCACGCGTACCCCGACCTCTACGTCGGGACGAACCTCCAGAACGTGTGGGAGCCGCGGTTCCAGGTTCCGTGGTGGTACCGCACGGAGTTCGCGCTGGACGACGTGCCGGGTGCGCGGACGCAGCTGCACTTCGACGGGATCAACTACACGGCCGACGTGTACCTGAACGGGACGCTCGTCGCGGGCTCGGACCGGGTCGCCGGCGCGTTCCGGACGTACACGTTCGACGTCACGGATCTGGTCCACCCCGGGACGAACGCGGTCGCGGTTCGGGTGTACCCGGTCGACCCGAGGCACGACCTCACGATCACCTGGATCGACTGGAGCCCGCTCGCGCCCGACCACGGCATGGGGATCTGGCACGACGTCTGGCTGACCCGCACCGGCGGCGTCACGGTGCGCGATCCCAGGTCGTCTCCGATCTGCCGCTGCCCGCCACGGATCACGCGGACCTCACGGTGACGGCGACCGTCCGCAACGCGGGCGGCTCGCCCGTTGACGCCGACGTCGCGGGCACGATCGGCTCGATCTCGTTCTCGCGGACCGTCACGCTGGCCCCGCGGGAGTCGAAGCTCGTGACGTTCGATCCCGGTCGTACCCGCAGCTCCACCTGATCGACCCGCCGCTGTGGTGGCCGTACCAGATGGGGGCGCAGCCGCCGGGACGCTGACCGTGATCGCGTCGGTCGGAGGCGTGAGTCCGATCCCGCCTCCACCTCGTTCGGCATCCGCGAGGTGACGTCCGAGTACATGCCGAACGGCGCGCGCCGGTTCGTGATCAACGGCCGGCCGATCTTGATCCGCGGCGGCGGATGGACGTCGGACATGCTGCTACGCCCGGAGCCTCGGCGCGTCGACGATCAGCTGCGGTACGTGCGCGACATGGGTTTGAACACGGTCCGCTTGGAAGGCAAGCTCGAGATCGGATCACTTCTTTGACGAGGCCGACACGCTCGGGATGCTCGTCCTGCCCGGGTGGATGTGCTGCGACTATTGGCAGGACAGTCGAGGACTGGAGCGCCCCGACCAGGCGATCGGCCGCGGCCTCGATGACGTCGCAAGCGCGTGCGGCTGCGCAACCACCCGAGCGTGATCAGGTTCCTGATCGGCAGCGACACGAACCCGGTCCTCGGCGTGGAGCGAGATGTACGGAAGGCGCTGCGCGACGCGCGCTGGCCCACGCCGATCCTGGCGTCGGCATCCGGGGACACGTCGCACCGGCTCGGGCCGACCGGCGTGAAGATGACCGGCCCGTACGACTGGGTGCCGCCCGGCTACTGGTACGACCCGCGCGCCGACGGCGGGGCCGAGGGGTTCAACACCGAGACGAGCGCCGGTCAGTCGATCCCGGAGCTCGAAGACGTCCGGCAGATGCTCACGCCGGAGGAGCGCGAGGCGCTCTGGACCGAGCCGTGGACGCCGCAGTCCCACGCCGGCATCGGCGACAGCGTGTTCAAGACGTTCCACATCTTCGACCGCGCCATGACGGCACGGATGGGCGCTCCGACGAGCCTCGCGGACTACGTCCGCAAGGCCCAGGTCCTGGCCGTACGAGAACGAGCGCGCGATGTTCGAGGCGTTCTCGCGCAACCAGTACCGCTCGACGGGGCGTGATCCAATGGATGCTCAACAACGCGTGGCCGTCGCTGCACTGGAACCTGTTCGACGGGCTCGAGCCGAACGGTTCGACGTTCGGCGCGAAGGCGCGAACGAGCCCGTGCATGTCCAGTACGGGTACGACGACCGCTCGGTCGCGGTGATCGACCAGACCCCGGACGCCGCCGCCGGTCTGACCGTGCAGGCCCGGGTGTTCGACCTCCATGGCGACGAGCGCTGGAGTCGCTCCGCACGACGGATGTGGGTGCGGACGGCGTCGCGCGTGTGTTCCGGGTTCCCGAACCGGCCGGCATCACCTCGACGTACTTCGTCGAGTTGACCTTGACCGACGGGAGCGGTCACGTCGTCAGCCGGAACGTGTACTGGCTCTCCACCGCGAAGGAGACGTCTCGCATGGCACCGGTCCACCTGGTTCTTCACCCCGACGAAGACGTACGCGGACTTCAACGCGTTGTCGACGCTGCCTGATGTGCATCCCGAAGGCCGTTGCATGCGGATCGGCGTCCTCCGACGGCGTCGGCGAGATACGGGTCACCGTGACGAACGACTCCGGGGACGTCGCATTCTTCGTTCGGACCCGCCTCACCGCCGGAGCGAACGGCACCGACGTCACGCCGGTGACGTGGAGCGACGGGTACATCACGCTGATGCCGGGGGAGCAGCAGACGCTGACCGCGCGGTACCAGACGGCAGACCTGCACGGGGAGCCACCGTCGGTCGAGCTCAGCGGATGGAACGTGCCGCGATCGAGCCCGGCGATCGCGACCTGCGGCTAGTCTCCGCTACCGGGCGCCGGCCAACGCGGCCGTCGCCCGCTGGAACTGCTTCCCCGCGTGATACGAGCTCCGAACGAGCGGTCCCGCCTCCATGTGCGGGATGCCGAGGGCCTCACCGACGCGCTTGTGCTCGGCGAACTCATCTGGCGTCACCCAGCGGTCCACCGGGAGGTGGAGCGTCGTTGGCTGCAGGTACTGGCCGATCGTCACGAGGTCGCAGCCGGCGTCGCGAAGGTCGGCCAACGCGTCGGTCACCTCCGACGGGGTCTCGCCCATACCCAGGATGAGGTTCGACTTCGTGATCTGTCCCGCCCGGAGGCGCTTGGCGATCCGCACGACATCGAGCGAGCGGTCGTACCCGAACGCCGGACGGATGCGGTCGTGCAAGCGCCGGACGGTCTCCAGGTTGTGTGCGAACACGTCGGGCGCGGCCTCGATCACCGTCGCGATATCGCGTTCGCCCCCTTTGAAGTCGGTGGGGAGCACCTCGACCCCGCATCCCGGAACCGTTTCACGCACGGCACGGATGGTCGCGGCCCAGATCCTGGCGCCCCCGTCGGACAGGTCGTCGCGAGCCACGCCGGTCAGGACGACGAACCGGAGCCCCATCCTGCGCACCGCCGACGCGATGCGCGCAGGCTCATCCTCATCGACCGGATCGGGACGTGCCGTCATGACGTCGCAGAACCCGCAGCGGCGCGTGCATCGATCGCCCAGGATCAGGAACGTGGCCTCTCGCGCCTCCCAGCATTCGCCGATGTTCGGGCACATCGCCTCTTCGCAGACGGTATGGAGATCGAGATCGCGCATGATCGACTTGAGCTCGGAGTGATTCGGCCCGGCCGCCAGACGGACCTTCAACCACGGGGGCTTGCGCGCATCGGCGGGTGAGCGCTCGGCCGTCGCGACCCCACCGCTCGTCGAAACGATCGGGAGGTAGAGACGTCGTTTGCGCGGATTGTGATCCTGAGCGGGCATCGGTGTTCGAGTCTAGCCCGCCTCCGCGTGATCGGAACTGGATGAGCGCTCGCGGCCATCGGGTTCCTCCGACGCCGGCGCCTTGCCGGCCGGCAGGAACACGCGGAAGGATGCACCGCCTCCCTCACGCTCTTCCACCCACGCGCGACCGCCGTGGAGTGCCGCGAAACGGCCGACCAGGGACAGCCCGATGCCGGTGCCGGGCGAGTGGGGAGACGACGTGGGCCCTTGGCGGAACGGTTCGAAGATGGCCTCCCGCAACTCCTCGGGAACCCCGGGTCCGTCGTCCTCAACCGCGATCAAGATCCCACCGCCCTCGGGCCGCACCCGCAGCCAGATCGTGCGATCGGCCTTGGTGTGACGAGCCGCGTTCATCAGCAGGTTCTCGATGATCCGCTCGACCTTGGCGGGATCCACGGCGATCGCGACCGGCTCGGCGAACACCATGATCGACCGGTCGGCGAGCGCGTCGAGGCTCTCTATCGTGCGACGTGCGAGTGCCCCTACATCCGTCACGCGGTACTGGGGGTCGACGATGCCCCGGTTGAGCCGGTCGATATCGAGCAGGTCCTTCAACAAACGATCGAGCTTCCGGGCGTTCGAGGCGAGCCGCTCCAAGAGGTCGTTCCGGTCGGCCTCGACCATCTCCGAGCGTTCGAGGGTCAATGCCAACCCCAGGATGGCGGTGAGCGGGCTGCGGAGCTCGTGCGACACCGCGGCGAGGAAGGTGTTCTTCATGTCGTCGAGCGCACGCAGGCGCTCGGCGGCTTCGCGCTCCCGCTGCTCCGATTCGCGGAGGGCATGTTCGGCGAGCTTGCGCTCGGTGATGTCGGACATCACACCGAGCAACATCGCGTTGCGTCCTTCATCGTCATGGATGAGCGTCGTTTCGTCGTGCACCCAGATCGTCCGTCCGTCCCGCGTGCGCATGCGGTACTCGTCGCTCCACGGCTCCTCAGCGGCCAGAGCGGCGAGGTACCGTCCAAGGACATCCTCGCGATCATCGGGGTGGAGGGCCTGCACCCACGAGTCGGCGTCGCCGATCCACTCGTCTTCCGGGATGCCGGTGATCGCTTGCACCTGGGGACTGACGTAGAGCGTCTGCATGCTGGTGTCGGGCGCGTCCAGGTAGATCCCGGCCGGCACATGCTCCACGATCGCCCGGAAACGCTCCTCGGCCTCCCGGAGGTGCTCCTCGGCTTCGCGTCGTTCCGTGATGTCGAACATCGCTCCCTGTGAGAACCGTGGTGCGCCGTCCTCGTCGCGGATCACGACGGCCTGGTCGTGGACCCACACGATGCGCCCGTCCGGTCGGCGGAAGCGGTACTCGGCCTCGTACGGCGTCCCGTCCCGGTTCAGTCGTTCGATCTTGGCGGCGAGACCGGGCAGGTCGTCGGGTTCGACGCCGAGTTCCCAGAGCTCGGGGTTTCGGAGCCATTCCTCGGGCGTGTACCCGAAGATGTCTTTGACCTGTGGGCTCATGTAGACGGCCTGCGACACGGCCGCCACCGTGTCGATGTAGGTGGCGGCCGGGATCGTCTCGATCAGGCTGCGATAGCGCTCTTCCGCGTCGTGCAGCGCCTGCTCGGCGAGCTTGCGTTCCGTGATATCGAGCAGGATGCCCTGACTCCAGAGCGGGCGTCCTCCCTCGTCACGAACCAGGATCGCCTCGTCCCGGATCCAGCGCGTCGAGCCGTCCTTCGCGGACAGGCGGACCTCGATGGCGAGGGGTTCGCCGGTCTCGTAGTGTCGGCGATCCGCCTCCAGCGAACGCTCCACGTCATCCGGGTGGATCAGACTCCCCCAGAGGGTGGGATCGTCGCGCCACTCCTCGGGGGAGTATCCGAGGATCGTCTCGACCTGCGGGCTGATGTAGATCGTCGGCCACGACAGTTGATCGTGTGAGTTTCGGCATTCGTCGATATAGGTGATCGCCGGGATCTGTTCGACCAGCGTGCGGTAACGCCGTTCGGCTTCGCGAAGGAGCTCTTCGGCTTCCTTCCGAGCGGTGATGTCGAACCGTACGCCTTGCCAGTAGAGGCGCTCGCCGCGGTCGTCGCGCAGCAGCACCGCATCGTCCTGGAGCCAGACCGTTCCTCCATCCGGCCGCACCATCCGATATTCGCAACTGAACGGTTCGCCGGTCTGCCGGGTCCGGAGATCCTCGGCGAGCACGCGGTCACGATCGTCGGGATGGATCGCCTCGAGCCAGCCCTCGTGGCTCCAGTCGGTCGGTTCGAACCCGAAGATCGAGCGCACCTGCGGGCTGACGTAGAGCTTCTTCCCCTGCTCGGTCGCCGACTCCATGTACGTGACGGCCGGGATCTGCTCGATGAGTGTTTGGTACCGCGCCTCCGTCTCCGACAGCGTGCGCATCGCACGCTCGCGGCCGATGGCCGCGCCGAGCGTGTTGGCGACGAGCGAGAGGGCCTCGATCTCGGAGGGTTGCCAATCGCGCTCCTCCTCGCACTGGTCGTAGCCGATGAAGCCCCACCACTCACCACCGGAGAAGATGGGGACCACGATGATCGACAGGATGCCGTGGCGCTCGAGTCGTTCCCGCTCCGACTCGGGGAACTCGCGGACGCGACCGGAGATGCCGGTGCCGCGCGCGAGCGATCGCTCCCACCGCGCGTAGCCCGCGAGCCCGTACGAGAGGGCCACGGTCGGATCGAGGTCGATCGTCGGTGCGATCCCGGGGGCGGTCCATTCGAAGACCTGCGTCGTCAGCGTCTCGCCGTTGGCACCCCGTGCGTTCTGGAAGACATAGGCGCGGCTCGCGGTGGCGGCCTCCCCGGCTCGCTCCAGGACCTCACCGATGCAATCCGTCCACGACGGCGCGTTCAGGAACCGCTCCGCCGCGAACCCCGCGGCCTCGAGGATCCTATCGCGGCGGGAGAGCGCCTCTTCGGTCATCTTGCGCTCGGTGATGTCGATCAGGACGCCCTGCCAGGAGTTCCCACCGCGTCGATCGTCGACGAGCGACGCGTGATCGTGCACCCACACGGTTCGGCCGTCCTTGGTGATGATCCGATACTCGAGGTCGAACGCGTCGCCCGACGCGTTCGTGCGGCCGGACTCAGCCATCACGGTCTCGCGGTCGTCGGGGTGGAGCATCTGCACCCACAGCCCGGGCTCAGCCAGGCGCTCCTCGGGGGTGTAGCCGGTGAGGGCCTCGTACTGCGGGCTGATGTAGACCGCGGTCGCGATCTCGTCGACGTCGTCGATGTAGACGACCGCCGGGATCCGCTCGACCAGGTGGCGGTAGCGCGTCTCGGCCTCGCGCTGACGCGCCTCGGCCTCGCGCTTGGCGGTGATGTCCTCGATCACGCCCTGCCATACCGGCCATGCTCCATCGCGTTCGACCAACATGGCGGTGTCTCGCACCCACACGATCGATCCATCTGGACGGAGGAACCGATATTCGATCTCGAAGCGCTCTCCGGTTCGCTCCGTCTTTCGGTTCTCCAGCAGGACGCGATCTCGATCGTCGGGATGGATCAACCGGACCCACGTGTCCGGCTTCGCCATCCATTCGCTCGCCGACACGCCGGTCAGCTCTGCGATCTTCGGCGCGATGTACGGCAGCCGGTGGTTGCCATCCGGATCCTGCTCGTTGGCGAGGTACGTCACGACCGGCAACTCTTCGACCAACTGCCGGTAGCGCTCCTGGGCCCGCTTCTGCTCGGTGATGTCGAACATCACGCCCTGGTAGAGGGGGCGTCCACGCGCCCCCGTCGCGACGGGAACCGCCTCGTCCCTGATCCAGACCCACCGGCCGTCGGCCGCGCGCATGCGGTACTCGGCCGCGAACGTCTCCTCGCGGGCCGCTGCCTCGTCCCAGGCCGCCAGGGCCGGTTCTCGATCGTCGGGATGCACACGGGCTTCCCACAGGGATCGATCCTCCAACCACTCCTTGTCCGTGAACCCGAGCAGCCGATGGATCTGTGGGCTGATGTAGGGAGCGGGGACGTCGCCCGGCGCGTCGGCCGAATCCCAGAGATATGCGACCGCCGGGACGCGTTCCACCATCGTGCGGAAACGGTTCTCGGCATCCTGGGTTCGCTCCTCCGCCTCCTTCTGCTCGGTGATGTCGTACATCACGCCCTGCATGCCTTCGGGGCGTCCGGCCGCGTCCATCGCGATGGCCCAGGATTCGTCGCGCACCCACACGATGCGGCCGCCCTTGGCGATGAATCGATACTCCTCGTGGAACGCCGTGCCGTCGCGGTCCGCCCGCGCGGACGCCTCGATCACCCGGGCGCGATCGTCGGAGTGGATGTGCTCGTTCCAGAACGTGGGCGACGACATCCACTCCTCGGAGGTGTAGCCGAGGAGGCGTTCCACCTGCGGGCTGATGTAGGTCGTGCCGACCTCGTCCGCGGTCGTCGACGGGTTCCACGTGTAGGTGATCGCCGGTACCTGCTCGACGAGCGCGCGGAAGCGTCGCTCGGTCTCCTCGCGGAGCGCGCCTTCGCGTTCGGCTCGTCTGAGGCCTCGAACGGACACGACGGCGAACGTTGCCGCCAGGATCACGAGGACCGCCAGGACGTTGTCGGAGACGACGGGCGAGAGACGCTCGAGCAGCCTCTCGAGACGGGCGAAGACGTCGAAGGCCACGCCGATGGAGAAGGCGACGAGCGCAACGACCGAGATCCAGATCAGGTCTCGATCCGCGCCCGCGGGCCTCGGATGTCTCCCCGACGCATCCTTAGGTCGCTTCACCACGGTCCAGTGGTGTTATCGACCCGTTCCGAGGCCCCCTGAATCGGAGAACGAGGCTAGGATCGGGCCAGATCCAGCATCCCTCGATAGAGATGATCGGGCTGGGGCTCGACGTAGTAGTGCTCCAGCGGCCCCGCGAACGGCATCGCGGGGATGTCGGGGCCGCCGATCCGTACGATCGGGGCGTCCAGGTCGAACATCGCCTCTTCGGCGATCGTCGCTGCGATCTCGGCTCCCGCTCCGAACGAGCGGTTGTCCTCGTAGACGACCATCGCTTTCGACGTCTTCCGAACGGATGCCAGGATCGTCTCGACGTCCAACGGCGCGATCGTACGGACGTCGACAACCTCTACGGAGACGCCCTCGTCCTCCTCCAGACGTTGGGCTGCCTCCAAGCAGCGATGCAGCTCGTAGCCGTACGTGATCACCGAGAGGTCGTGGCCTTCCCGCTTCACGTCGGCCACCCCGATCGGCACCTGGAACCACGCGTCGGGGACGTCTCCCTTCACCGCCCGGTACGTCTTCTTGTGCTCGAGGAACAGCACGGGGTCGGGATCGCGGATGGCGGATCGCAGCAGACCCACCGCGTCCGCGGGTGTTGCGGGCATCACGACCTTCAGCCCGGGCACGTGCGCGTAGAACGCCTCGATCGACTGCGAGTGATAGAGCGCTCCGTGGATCCCGCCCCCGCAGGGCGTGCGGATCACCAGCGGGACGCCGAAGTCGCCGTTCGAGCGATACCGGATGCGCGCGGCCTCCGACACGATCTGGTCGAACGCGGGGTGGATGAAATCGGCGAACTGGATCTCGGCGACCGGCAACAGACCGTGGAGCGCCATCCCGATCGCGATACCGACGATGCCCGACTCGGCGAGCGGGGTGTCGATGATCCGATGCTCGCCGAACTCCGCCATCCAGCCGTCGGAGATGCGGAAGACGCCGCCGCGGGCACCGACGTCCTCACCCAGCAGGACGATGCGCTCGTCCTCGGCGATCTCGTCGTGCAGGGCGTCGCGGATCGCCGTGACGACGTTCTTCTCGGTCATGTGCCCTCGGCGAACACGTGTTTCAGCGACGTCGCCGGATCGGGGTCGGGCGCGTCCCACGCCGCGGCGATATGTCCGTCGATCTCGGTCTTGACCGCGGAACGAAGATCATCCTGCCCCGCGTCGTCCAGGATGCCGTGCGCGGAGAGGTAAGTCCCGAACTCGACGAGAGGGTCGTGGTGGCGAGCCTCCTCCACTTCCTCCCGGCTCCGGTAGCTCCGATCGTCGTCGTCGGACGTGTGGGGCTGGAAGCGGTACGTCTTGCATTCGATCAACGTGGGCCCTTCGCCGGCCCGTGCCCGTTCATGTGCGTCCTTCATGGCGCCGTAGCAGGCAAGCACGTCGTTGCCGTCCACGACCACGCCGGGGAACCCGTACCCGGCCGCTCGGTCGGCGACGTCGCGCACCGCCATCTGTTTCGACTGAGGCACGCTGATGGCGTAGTGGTTGTTCTCGCACACGAAGATCACCGGCAGCTTGTGGATGCCGGCGAAGTTCAGCCCCTCGTGCCAGTCGCCCTCGCTGGTCGCTCCGTCGCCGAACCAGGTGGCGACCACGGCGTCCTCTCCGCGGTACTTCACGGCGTACGCGATGCCGGCGGCGTGAGGAACCTGCGTGGCGATGGGCGACGAGCCCGTGATGATGCCGAGTCGACGGGATCCCCAGTGCGCAGGCATCTGCCTGCCGCCCGATGACGGATCGTCGGCCTTCGAGAAGATCCCGAGGAACACCTCGTACGGGGTCATGCCCGCGACGAGCACCACCGCGAGATCCCGGTAGTAGGGGAGCCAGATGTCGGTGCCCCGACGCATCGCCCACGCGGTGCCGATCTGACACCCCTCGTGTCCGGAGACGGGCACCACGAACGGGGCTCGTCCCATGCGGTTCTGTCGGAACGCGGCCTCGTCGATGAGCCGCGCCATGACGGCGATCCGGTACATCGACAAGACGTCGTCATCGCTGAGACCGAGCTCGTCGTGGGGGGTTCGTGTCACTCGCGTCGACACGTCGCGTCTCCTCGCACCGTTCGCCGAGTCTAGCATCGGCCCCACCCCCAACCGCCTGAAACGGCCACGGGTCCTTCCGCATAGGAGCTCGAGCCGTTGACCGATACCCCCCTAGGGTATATGGTGACACGTCCAAGGAAACCCTGAGCAGGGGATGGAGCGCTACATACCGGGGTAGGGTATTCGAACCGACGGCGAGCTCGCTCGCGGTGGAGGTGATCGCATGGTCGGATACGCGATGAACAAGAAGGACCTGCAGGACCGGCTGCGGCGCATCGAAGGTCAGGTGCGGGGGCTGCAACGGATGGTGGATGAGGACACGTACTGCATCGACATCCTGACACAGCTCAACTCGGTGAACGCCGCGCTCAAGGCGGTCGGTATGGGCCTGCTCGACGCTCATGTTCGCCACTGCGTCCGCGAGAGCATCGAGCAAGGAGAGGGCGACGAGAAGGTCGAAGAGCTGATGGCGGCGGTGGGACGCCTGGCGGGAAGGTGATCGGGTGACGACCGAGACGAGGGACCCGGACATCGTTCTCGACATCGATGGCATGACCTGTGCCTCCTGCGTGAACAAGGTCGAGAAGGCGTTGTCGAGTGTGGACCAGGTCGAGACGGCCACCGTGAACCTGGCGAACCGGACGGCGATCGTCCGGACGGCGGCGCCGACCGACCTCGCACCGTTGATCCGCGCGGTGGAGCACGTGGGCTACGGTGCGCACGAGCACGGGGACGGCCGTCCCGCCGATGAGGAGATGCGCGCGTACCTGCGGCGGCTCGTCATCGCGGTCGTGTTCACGATCCCCGTGCTGATCCTCAGCTTCGGGGTCCCGGACGAGCGGTGGGCGATGTGGGCCACGTGGGCGCTCGCGACACCGGTCGTGTTCTACGCGGGTTGGCCGTTCTTCCGCTCCGCGCTGCGAGCTGCACGCCACGGGACCACCACGATGGACACGCTGGTCGCGCTCGGCGCCGGGGCCGCGTACGGCTACAGCGCGTTCGTGACTGTCACGGGGGCGGACGGACACTATTTCGACACCGCCGCGGTGATCGTGACGCTGATCCTGGTCGGCAAGACGCTCGAAGCACGTGCGCGGGTCTCGGCCGGCGACGCCGCCCGCACGCTGCTCGAACGAGGGGCCACGGAGGCGACGATCCTGGCCGACGGCGTCGAACGACGTGTGCCGATCGACGAGCTGCGCCCGGGGAACATCGTCGTGGTCCTTCCTGGAGAGAAGATCCCCGCGGACGGGGTCGTCAAGGAGGGCACGTCCTGGGTGGACCTCTCGATGCTCACCGGCGAGTCGGTGCCCGTCGACGTGAGCCCCGGGAGCGAGGTCGTCGGCGCCTCGATCAACGGCCACGGCCGGTTGGTGGTTTTCGTCACCACGGTCGGGGCGAACACGAAGCTCTCAGAGATCGTGCGGCTCCTGGAGTCGGCGCAGGGGTCGAAGGCACCCGTCCAGAGGCTCGCCGATCGGGTCTCGTCGATCTTCGTACCGGTCGTGATGCTCATCGCCGTCGCGACGTTCGCCGGCTGGCTCGTCCTCGCGAACGCGGAGCCCGGACAGGCCCTGCTGCACGCAGTAGCGGTCCTGTTGATCGCGTGCCCCTGCGCGCTCGGTCTGGCCACGCCCGCTGCGATCACCGCGGGAACCGGCCGCGCGGCCGAGCTCGGCATCCTGTTCAAGGGAGGCGAGGTCTTCGAGACTGCGCATGCGGCCGACATCGTCTTGCTGGACAAGACCGGAACCGTGACGGAGGGGGCCATGCGGCTCACCGAGGTGATCCCGCTCGCGGGATTCACGGAGGATGAGGTCCTGGCCTTCGCCGCGGCCGCGGAATCCGGCTCCGAGCATCCCGTCGCTCGCGCCGTCGTCGACGGCGCGAGCGAACGATCCCTCGACATCCCTCCGACCACCGGCCATACGGTCGAGCCCGGTGCCGGCGCATCGGCCGTCGCCGGGGGACACGAGGTAGCGGTGAGGCGGCCCGAGGGTCTGCCGGACGACCTCGACGGTCGGGTGGACCAGTTAACCGCTCAGGGCCTCACCACGTTCGTGGTCAGGCGCGACGGGGACCTGATCGGCGTGGTTGCGGTCTCCGACAGCGTGCGACCCGGCGCCGAGGGGACGGTCCGCCGGTTGCACGACATGGAGCTGGAGGTCGCCATGGTGACCGGCGACCGGCGAGGGACGGCACAGGCCATCGCTTCGTCGGTCGGCATCCAACGTGTGCTCGCTGAGGTTCTTCCCTCTGGGAAGGTCGGTGAAGTGGCGCGCCTCCAGGCCGAGGGGCACCGGGTGGTGTTCGTCGGAGACGGCATCAACGACGCTCCTGCCCTCGCTCAGGCCGATGTCGGCATCGCGCTCGGGACCGGCACCGACGTCGCCATCCAGGCCGCGGACGTCTCGCTCCTCGGCGAGGGGATCGAGGGCGTCGCCGACGCGGTCGATCTTGCCCGCCGGACCTACCGGGTGATCGCGCAGAACCTGTTCTGGGCGTTCGCCTACAACGTCGTCATGATCCCGCTCGCGGTCTTCGGGGTCCTCACGCCGGCGTGGGCAGCGGCGGCGATGGCCGCCTCGAGCGTGAGCGTGGTCGCGAACGCCCTGCGGCTTCGACGGTTCCGGCGATCGTCCCGTACGCTGGAGAGCGTATGAGCGTGACCGATCCGAACGTCGTCGAGGTCACGGATGCGGACTTCGAGCAGCTCGTCATCGAGGAGTCGAAGACGCGTCCGGTGGTCGTCGATCTCTGGGCCGCCTGGTGCGGGCCGTGCCGGACCCTGGGTCCGATCCTGGAGAAGGTCGCCGACGAGCGTGGGGGCGCGTTCTTGCTGGCGAAGCTCGACGTGGACGCCAACCAGGTCGGCAACGCGTTGCTCCAGGCCGTGAAGAGCCAAGGGATCCCGACGGTCGTCGCGTTCCGAGACGGCCAGCCGGTGAGCATGTTCATCGGGGCGTATCCGGAGCAGGAGGTCAATTCGTTCGTTGACCAGCTGCTCCCCAGCGAGGCGGAGCTCGTCGCCGAAGAGGCGATCGCGGAGGAGGCCTCGGGCGACCTTGAGGCCGCCGAGCAGGGCTACCGCGAGGCCCTCGAGAAGGATCCGACGAACCGCGAGGCCGGGATCGGCCTCGGCCGGATCCTCGCCGAGCGCGGCGACCTCGAGGACGCCCGGGACACCGTCACGCCGTTCCTCCCCGATCCGGAGGCCGAACGGGTCCTCGCGACCGTCCGGGTCAAGGGGTGGGGGGGTGCGGAAGGGGTCGGGACGCTGGCGTCGGCGAAGCGACTGGCTGCCGGCGGCCATTGGCGCGAGGCGCTCGACGGCATGCTGGGGTCGCTCACGGACGATCGAGACGACGCCACCGGCGCTATGCGCGATGTCTTCGCGGTGCTCGGCGACGAGGACCCACTCGTCCCGGAGTTCCGGCGCAAGCTGTCGAACGCGCTCTTCTGACGGGAGGCACACACGTGGCCGACGTCCACGATCAGATCCGGGACTTCTGGGACCGCGATGCGCACACCTACGACGACTCGGCGTCGCACGCTATCTCCGACCCGCTCGAGGCGGCCGCTTGGCGCGCCGCTATCCACCGGGCGCTGCCGGAGGCGGGAGCGAAGGTCCTGGACGTCGGCGCGGGCACCGGCGCGCTGAGCCTCCTCGCAGCCGAGCTCGGATACGACGTGACCGCTCTGGATCTCTCGGAGGGCATGCTCTCGAAGGCGCGTGCGAAGGCCGAGGCGACCGGGGTCGAGCTGACGTTCGTCGTGGGATCGGCTGCGGAGCCGCCACCCGGACCCTTCGACGCCATCATGGAGCGCCACGTCCTGTGGACCATGCCCGACCCGGTGAAGGTCCTCCGCGCATGGCGCGACGTCTCGGCCCCCGGCGGAAGGCTCGTGTTGTTCGAAGGGCTCTGGGGTGTGGACACGGCGACGCAGAAGGCGAGGGACGGGGCCGCAGACGCGATACGACGCGTCCTCGGCGTCCACGAACACCACCATGCTCCCTATCCCGACGATGTGCTCTCGCAACTGCCGCTCGCCCGGATGACGTCGCCCGTCCCGCTCATCGGCATGGTTCGCGCCGCTGGGTGGCGCTCCCTTCGCTTCCAACGGCTCCGCGACGTGGAGTGGGCCTCGATGCAACACGAACCGTGGCCGCTCGGGTGGTTGGAGCATCGCCCGCGCTACACGCTGGTCGCCGACGCCTGAGACGAGTCCTAGCCCGGCGCCGCGTCCAGGACGACGTCATCCCAGTTGACGGTGAACGTCTTCGCGGCGGTGTCGCCGATCTGGATCCGTCCGATCGGGGTCGTCCCGGTGTTGGCGACCCATCCACCCAGGATCTTCACACCGTCCCGGTACAGGTCCCACGTGCTTGCCGATCCGACCGTCCCGCACAGCTCGACGTTGTGCCAACCGCTGCCGAGCGCCACGCCCGAGCTCTGCTGGACGCCGGAGGCGTCCGAACGGAAGTACAGGACACCCGATGCGTTGACGAACGCCCTCGAGATCGGACCGTCCGAGGCCGTGCGGAGTCGGAATAGGTCGACCGCGTTGCCCCCGAGGGATGTGACGTTGACGTTCACGCTCATGCAGGCCGACGCGTAGGTGGCGCCGAGGTTGCGGTAGGCGTAGGCACTCTGGGAGGACACCTGCGCCCTCGCGCTCGGTGGCGAAACCGACGACTGCGTGCCATCGATCGTGAGCCGGGCCGTCGCGGTCCACGCCGAGAAGGTGCCGGAGGAGAAGTCGTCGGAGAAGATGGCGGACGGCCCGGAGGCGACCGTGATCGGATCTGACGACGGGCTGCGTGCGCTCGTGTTCGTGCCGTCGCTCGCCGTCACCTCGTACGTGTGGCTGCTCCCCGCGATGAGTCCTTGGTCGGTGAAGCCGACCGTGCTCGTGGATGAGCTCGCCACGGACCCGATCGGAACGGACCCACCGTCCCGATAGATCTGGTAGGTGAGCATCTGGGCGATGTCGTCGGTCGAGGCCGGCCACGTCAGCGTGATGGTGTTGGGTGCGCTGCTCGCACCCGTCGGCGTGCCCGGCACCGACGGCGCCGTCGTGTCTGCGACCAGGTTTCGCCCGTAGAACGGGTCGTTCGCCAGGAGCAGGAACGCACCCAGCGAGCTCTGACTCGTGTCGATCAGCCACACGCAGTTGGGGTAAGTGCTGTTGCCACCCGTGTTGTAGTAGAGGATGGCCGTGTACTGCTCCCAGCCGGGCTGCTTGAAGAGTTGTTGTGCGGCGTTGAGCCATTGCGCCTTTCGCCCCGGGGTCGACGGATCCTCGTAGCTGCCGAACTCCGTCAGGATCAGGTCTTTGTCGGGGTGCGCCAGGCCGAAGATGCGCATGGGATCGATGATCTGCTGCAGCGACCGCCAGGGGTTGTTGATGCCTGGCCGGCAGTTGTACCAGTTGTACGGGTCCGCCCCGATGGCATCGACGTAGGCGTCTCCCGGATACCAGAGCGCGGCCCGGCGCCCGTCCGTCCGCTCGAACGCGTAGCTGGTGGCGATCCACACGTACTTCGCGTTCGTGACCCCTTCTTGACGGAAGATCGTCACCACTTTCCGCCACGCCGCGATGAAGTCCGAGGCGGTGCCGCTGGCGGAGTTGGATTGCTCCTCGGCCTCGTGGTTGAAGGTGAACCACACCGGACCTCCGAAGTCCCGGACGCGGTCCGCCCAGCCGACGACGTCGTTGTAGAGCTGCGAGCCCGGCTGGGCGTTCGCGATGTCGATCCACTTGATCCGGGACTTGTTCGTGCGCAGCGCCTTCACGGAGAGGGCGATGATGTGGCCGCTGTCACGAAGCCACTGGTCATAGGCCGTCGGGAAGGGTGAGTCCCAGAAGTCGTATTCGCGGACGACGGCCAGCTTCCGGCCGAGGGTGGATTCGAGTTGGACCACCGCCTGCTGCGGGGTTAGTCCGTTCCGGGGTTCAGGGTAGGCACCGAAGAGGAGTGGAGGAGTCCCCGCCCCCGCAGGTGGAGCGAGGAAAGAGGGGGACAGGGCGGCGACGGCGAGCATGAGCGCGACCAGCCGTCGCCGTCGCTTCCGGCGAGACCCGTCTCGGGTCGATCGACCCCCTGTGGTCATGGGCACAACGTTTCACAACTCGCGACGGCGCGTCATCTCCCTCGAGGATCGTCCGGGGCTCTCTTGGGCCTCAACCCGCGGTGAGATCGAGCACCACGTCGTCCCAGTTGATCGTGAACGTCTTCGCCGCTGTGTCGCCGATCTGGATCCTCCCGATCGGCGTCGTCCCGGTGTTCGCGACCCATCCGTTCACGATCTTCACGCCGTCGCGGTACAGATCCCACGCGCCGGCGGTCCCGACCGTGCCGCAGAGCTCGAGGTGGTGCCAGCCGCTGCCGAGCGCCACGCCGGAGCTGAACTGAGCGCCGGAGACATCCGACCGCGTGGATAGGATGCCCGTGGCGCTCGCGAACACCCGGACGATCGGGCCGTCCGTAGACGTTCGCAGCCGCAACAGGTCCACCGCGTTGCCGCCGAACGACGTCGCGTTGACGTTCATGCTCATGCACGCTGTGTTGAGCGTGCCGGAGAGGGTGCGGTACGCCCATGCGCTCTGGCCGGTCACCTGTGCCCGGGCGCTCGGCGCGGCCGCGGACCCTTGCGACGTATCGATCGTCAACCTCGTCACGCCCGTCCAGTTCGACAACGTACCGGACGAGAAGTCGTCGGCGAAGATGAAGGTGGGTGTGAAGACCGTGATCGGGGCCGACGAGCCGCTCAGCTGGCTCGGGTTCGCCGCCGCGTCGACCGCATCCACCGCGTACGTGTGGCTCGAGCCGGCGACGAGCCCCGTGTCGCTGAACGTCGTGCCGGTCGTCTGTCCGATCGGGCTCGCACCGCCGTCGCGGTAGATCCGGTACGTGATCGGCGGCGACTGATCGGTCGAGCCGCTCCACGTCAGATCGATCCGCCCCGCCGATGTGCTGGTGCCGCTCGGTTGGCCGGGGGTGGTCGGCGGTGTGGTGTCAGGCGTGAAGACCGTTATCGGATCCGATGAGGCACTCAGCTGGCTCGGGTTCGTCGCCGCATCCACCGCATCCACCGCATAGGTGTGCGTCGAGCCGGCGACCAGCCCGGTGTCGCTGAACGTCGTCCCGGTCGTCTGCCCGATCGGGCTCGTATCCCCGTCTCGGTAGATCCGGTACGTGATCGGGGGAGACTGATCGGTCGAGGCGGCCCAGGTGAGATCGATCCGACCCGCGGATGTGCTCGTGCCGCTCGGCTGGCCCGGCGTCGTCGGAGGGGTGGTATCGGGGACCGGGGTGAAGACCGTGATGAGATCCGAGGCCGGACTCAGCTGGCTCGGGTTCGTCGCCGCATCCACCGCATCCACCGCGTAGGTGTGCGTCGAGCCGGCGACCAGCCCGGTGTCGCTGAACGTCGTCCCGGTCGTCTGCCCGATCGGGCTCGTATCCCCGTCTCGGTAGATCCGGTACGTGATCGGGGGAGACTGATCGGTCGAGGCGGCCCAGGTGAGATCGATCCGACCCGCGGATGTGCTCGTGCCGCTCGGCTGGCCCGGCGTCGTCGGAGGGGTGGTATCGGGGACCGGGGTGAAGACCGTGATGAGATCCGAGGCCGGACTCAGCTGGCTCGGGTTCGTCGCCGCATCCACCGCATCCACCGCGTAGGTGTGCGTCGAGCCGGCGACCAGCCCGGTGTCGCTGAACGTCGTCCCGGTCGTCTGCCCGATCGGGCTCGTATCCCCGTCTCGGTAGATCCGGTACGTGATCGGGGGAGACTGATCGGTCGAGGCGGCCCAGGTGAGATCGATCCGACCCGCGGATGTGCTCGTGCCGCTCGGCTGGCCCGGCGTCGTCGGAGGGGTGGTATCGGGGAAGTGCTCGCCCGCCGATTGGTCGACGACCACGGTGTCGTAGTTCGCCGACCACGTCCTCGCGTTGAAGTCACCGAGTTCGATCTGGCCGATCGGCGTGGTGCCGGTGTTCGCGACCCACTGATTCAGGATGAGAGCGCCGTCGCGGTACAGGTTCCATGAACCAGCGGCGCCGACGGTCCCGCACACTTCGATCGTGTGCCAGGCACCGGTCCCCAGCGGCACCGTCGCAGGCGACTGCACGCTCGAGACGTCCGAGCGGAGCCGGAGCGTGCCGGCGGTATCGACGAACACCCGCAGGATGTTCCCGCCGTTCGCCGTGAGCAGGCGCATCAAGATCGAGTTGGACACGAGCGACGTCGCGTTGATGTGGAAGCTCGTGCACGCCGTGCTCAGCGTGGTGGGCAGGATCTTCGATGCGGTCGCGGCCTGGTTCGTGACCTGGACGCGAGCGCTGGGAGCGGTCGGGTTGCCGAGCGATCCATCGATGGTGAACCCCGTCGCGGTGTTCCAGTTCGAGAACCCGCCCGAGAAGTCGTCGACGAAGGTGCCTAACGGCGCGACCTGGGTCTGGATCGGAGCGGAGATCGGACCCATCGGGCTCGCATTGCCGGCCAGGTCCACGGCGATGATCGAGTACGTGTGAGAGGAACCCGGTGCGAGGCCCGTGACCTGGTAGCTGACGACCGGCGCCGAGCTGGCGACGGTCGCGATGTACGTGCCGTCACGATAGATGCGGTACTGGATCGTGCTGCTGACGGCGTCGGTCGAACCCGGCCATGTGAGATCGGTCACCGTGTAGCCAGTGCTCCCCCCGGTCGGCTGTCCCGGCGTCGTCGGGGGCGTGACATCCGTCCCCGTCTTGCCCGCCTCGATGTGCACCCAGTCGATGTTGCCGCTGAAGTAGTCACACGTGACCGTGACCTGGTCGCAGTCACCCTTCCCCCCGATGGTCAGCGGGAAGTTGTTCGAGATGCTGCCGATCGTGCCCCTCGACGATTGGACGGTGGTCGTCCCGTCGATCGTCATCGTCACGCGGTCGACCGTCTTCTCGCACCGGACCGTGTGCCAGAGTCCGTCGTTGAGCGGCATGCTCGCGGGGGACTTGACCGACTTCTCGCCCAGGAGGTTGCCGTTCTGGTCGCGCGACCGGAAGAGGCACATGAGGATCCCGCTCGGGATCTCCCACTTGAAGTAGCCACCGGGGGTCTGCGATTGCCCCTTCTGGATCATGTTGCCGTACGAGCGGGTCGTGCGGAAGCGCACCGTGACCGTGTAGTCGCGGCTCCCGGGGTTGAGGCGGCTGTTGTTCACTTGCACGAGGCGCTCAGGCTTGGGCGGTGGCGCGGTGGGGTTCGTGTTGTCCCACGCATAGCCGGTCGAACCGTCCAGGAACGTGCCGACCTGGACGGCGCTCCCGATCGCGCCGTTGATGTTGTTCCCGCTGCCGTCGAGCATCACCGTCGAACCGGGTGCTTCGTTCATCTCCCAATCGGCGAGCAACACGGGGGACAACGCCTGGGCGGGTGCGGCGGTGACGACGGAAAGGGTCGTGGTCAACAGGCCCGCGAGCATCATCCAGACGACCACCATCGACACGCGACTGGCCCCCGGACGCCGTCGTCGTAGGGACATGCGAGCGCGGGCGGCCTCGGGGGGATACATGTTGGGATGCCTCCTTGGATCAAGCTGTTACATGAACGGCCGCAGGCGCGCCGTAGGACGATCGGCCGATGCTAGACCGATGGGCGGGGGACTGTCTATGGGGCCTTTAGTCGGGCGCGATCCGACGGAAGACCTAGTCCGAGGCGAGCCTAGCCGGCCGTCTGGTCGACCACGACGTCGTCCACGTTCATCGTCGCGGTGATCGCGGCGTTGTCTCCGATCTGCAGCTGGGCGACCGGTGTCGTGCCGGTGTTCGCGACCCACGCGCTGACGATCTTCACGCCGTTGCGGTAGAGGTCCCACGTGCTGCTCGGCCCGACGCTTCCGCAGAGCTCGACGAGCACCCAGCCACTCCCAACGGCAACGGTGGTGGCACGCGTGGTGGCCGCCACATCCGAACGGAGCGCCAGCGCGCCCGCCGAGTTGACGTAGACGCGGATGATGCCGGTCGCAGAGGAGGTCAGCAGTCGGGCGAGGGTGAACGTGCCTGTCCCTCGCGCTTGGACGTTCACCCGCTCGCTGACACAGATGGGCCCGGGCGTCGCCGTGAAGGCCCTCCGCGCGAACGCCGTCTGCGCCGAGACCTGGATGCGCGCGCTCGGGGCGGTGGGCGCTCCCTGCGATGCGTCGATCGTCAGTCTCGTCACGCCCGTCCAGTTCGACAACGTGCCGGACGAGAAGTCGTCGGCGAAGATGAACGGCGGGGGCGTGAAGACCGTGACCGGGGCCGACGAGGCGCTCAGCGGGCTCGGGTTCGCCACCGCATCCAGCGCATCCACCGCGTAGGTGTGGCTCGAGCCGGCGACGAGGCCCGTGTCGCCGAACGTCGTGCCGGTCGTCTGTCCGATCGGGCTCGCCCCGCCGTCGCGGTAGATCCGGTACGTGATCGGCGGCGACTGATCGGTCGAGGCAGCCCAGGTGAGATCGATCCGCCCCGCCGATGTGCTCGTGCCGCTCGGCTGGCCGGGCGTCGTCGGCGGCGTCGTGTCAAGTACCGGCGTGAAGACCGTGATCGGATCCGACGAGGCGCTCAGCTGGCTCGGGTTCGTCGCGGCGTCGACCGCATCCACCGCGTAGGTGTGGCTCGAGCCGGCGACGAGGCCCGTGTCGCCGAACGTGGCGCCCGTCGTCTGTCCGATCGGGCTCGCACCGCCGTCGCGGTAGATCCGGTACGTGATCGGCGGCGACTGATCGGTCGAGGCGGCCCAGGTGAGATCGATCCGCCCCGCCGATGTGCTCGTGCCGCTCGGCTGGCCGGGCGTCGTGGGCGGGGTGGTGTCGGGGGCGTCTTGGACGGTGAGGGCCACCGAGTAGTCCTGCCCACCGTGTGCCTCGACGGCGTTCGTCAGGCCGTTCACCGTCACGGGCCTGGTCCTGTTGGTCGTCGTGCCATCGCCGAGCTGTCCGAAGTCGTTCCGTCCCCACGCCCGTACGGTGCCGTCGGAGAGCACGGCGAGCACATGGTCCCGCCCGCACCCGATCGACGACACCCCCGAGAGTCCGCTCACCTGGACGGGGCTGCGACGCGTCGTCGTCGTCCCGTCGCCGACCTGGCCGAGGTTGTTCTGTCCCCATGCGAAGACCGTCCCATCCGTACGCAGGGCGACCGAATGGTGGGCGCCCGCCGCCACGGCGACCACGTTCGTCAGACCGGGTATCTGCACCGATGTCGAGCGATCGACGACCGTGCCGTCGCCGAGCTGGCCGAATTGGTTGTCCCCCCAGCTCCAGACCGTTCCGTTCGCCAGTATCGCCAGCCCGTGATCCCGTCCGCCCGCGATCGCGGTCACGTTCGTCAGCCCTCCCACCTGAACCGGAGTCCTCCGGCTGGTCAGGGTGCCGTCACCGAGCTCGCCGTCGGCGTTAAGACCCCACGCCCAGACGGTGCCGTCCGTCTTGAGCGCGTAACTCATGTCGCGGCCGCCGGCGATATGGGCGACACCGGTGAGACCGCTGACCTGGACCGGCACCGTTCGCCTGGTCGTCGTGCCATCGCCCAACTGGCCACTCGCGTTAAGGCCCCAGGTCCAGACCGTTCCGTCCGATCGAAGGGCCATGCTGTGGTAATGCCCGGCGGCGACCTCGATGATGTTCGCCAGGCCCGCCACGGCGGCGGGGGTGGGGCGGTCGACGACCGTACCGTTCCCGATCTCCCCATTGTCGTTCGACCCCCAGGTCCAGACCGTTCCATCGGCTCGGAGCGCGATCACATGTCCGCGTCCTCCGGAGATGCCGATCACATCGGTGAGCCCCGTCACAGGAAGTGGCGAGGGGTGGGAGGTGAGCGTTCCGTCTCCCAATTGGCCGAAGGGGTTGGCGCCCCAGGCCTGAGGCGTCCCCGGCTGACCCGGCGACGCGCCGGCGGCGTACGAGAGGGAGGAGACGACGAGCAGCAACGACGCCGCAGACACCCCGAGCCTTCGCTGGTACCGCTTGATCAACCGTTCTCCCTCCCGCCTGCGCCGAGTGTAGTCACAACCTGTCGAGCGGGAGAAGGGGCCGTTGGTAGGTCGTCTCGACGATCCGGACCGCGCATCACGCCTCAGGAGGGAGCAACGGCGCGACCAGGTCGGCGAATCGTTCGACCGACTCCTGAAGCGTGGCCTGGTTCGTCGGCGAGAGCACGTCTGACCGATCTTGCAAGGCGGCTTCGAGAAGCTCAGCGAGCTCGGTGGAGCTGTGGGCCACCTTGATATAGGCGGACTCCTCGAGGCGAGCGGTGAATCGGACCTGGTGATCGTCAACGTGCTCGCCTTCGCTGTGGCGGCGTGGCACCACGATGGGCATCGTCCCGGAACGCAGACAGTCGATGATGGTTCCGGGACCCCCATGACAGACGATCGCGTCGGCCCCGGCGATCCGCTCGCGGGTCTCCTCGTGCGAGAGATATGCCGCGCCGGGACACATCGACGGCGACTGCGATGTGCCGAACTGGACGAAGCAATCCGCTGACACCTGGTTCAGCGATCCGTCGACCCACCTGATGAGGCGGTCGAACGGATGATGGTCGGTGCCCACCGTGACGAAGATCGAACGGGGCGGGTCTTGGTCTGCGCCTCGCGGATCGCTCACGTCACCTCCGACTCGTCGGGCGGATGCCGGTGCATCCTAGACGGGAACCTATACTGCCACCCCGATGAGCTCCCGCATCCCTTGCCGATGAACCCCTCGCTATCCGTTGTCGTGCCGACCCGCGACAGGCCGGAGCTTCTACGACGTGCCTTGACGTCGATCGTCGGGCAGCGTTACGACGGCGACATCGAGGTCATCGTCGTGTTCGACCAGGGGACCCCGAGTGACGTCGGGGTCCCAGAAGGAGATGCACGACGCATACGGACCATCGCCAACGATCGGATCGCCGGGCTGGCCGGGGCGCGCAACTGTGGTGTCCTCGCGGCGACCGGGGACCTAGTGGCGTACTGCGATGACGACGACGAATGGCATCCCGACAAGGTCCGCCGCCAGGTGGAAGCGCTCGCCGGCGAACCTCTCGCCGAGGTCGTCGTCACCGGCACGACGATCGTCTACGGAGATCGAAGGATCGACCGGATCCCGCCCAACGATCATGTCACGTTCGAGGACTTGCTTCGCTCTCGCGTCCAGGAGGTGCACCCATCGTCGATCGTCGTCAAGCGTTCCGCGATGCTTGATGGCATCGGGCTCGTCGATGAGGAGATACCGGGGAGCTACGGGGAGGACTATGACTGGCTCCTCCGCGCCGCCCGTCGAGCACCGATCGCGGTCGTTCGTGCGCCTCTCACGCGGGCGTATTGGCACCAGGCGTCGTTCTTCGCCGATCGATGGACCTCGATCATCGACGCCATCCACTATCTCCTTGCGAAGTTCCCGGAGTTCTACGGGGAGCGTCGAGGTCTCGCCCTCCTCTACGGACGACTCGCGTTCGCGCACGCTGCGTTGGGCAACGGGTCGGAGGCGCGGATGTGGGCGCGACGGACCATCCGGCTGGATCCGCGCGAGCGGCGCGCCTACTTGGCGGTTGCGGTCAGCTGGCGGTTGGTCTCGGCGCCGACCCTCATGCGACTCGCGCACCGGACGGGACGAGGAATTCTAGTTCGGGGCGGCAGTTCCCGAGACGCGATAGCGATCGCGATCATGATCACCGCGAGCGGGATGCCGATCGAATCGTAGAACGGCATCTGGATGAGCGCGATGAGGATGACCGTATGCGACCACAGCACCACCTCCGGCGATGTGCGTCTGAGTCGCCAGAACTGGAAGAGGAACCACCACACGAAGAGGATTCGCGCCGGGGGATCCCGTGCGAGACGAGGACCTCCCACAACTGACCCTGTGTCCCGACCGGGGGGGCATTCGGGTTCACGATCGACGGCACAGGCGTTCCGAATCCGAGGATCGGCGAATCCATCACCCGGTTGGTCGACTCCTGATAGAGGCTGAGTCGCCGCCCATTGCTATGCGGGTGGGCGAACAGTCGGACACCAAGGTCTTCAATGGCGACAGGAACACGACCGCGATCACGGTGAAGATCAATAGCAGGTTGATGCGAAGCGCGCGGCTGTTCCCCGCGATGGCCAGTCGAACCGCTGCGTACATCATCCCGGTTCCGAGGCTGAGCCACAGGCCGCGATCGAGGGAGGACACCACCGGCACGATGCCGATGACGAATACCGCAGCGATCAACATCTTCCACCCACGCTTCCGCGCTTGCTTCCACGCGAGGACGACGAACGGCGTGAGGACTCCGAACGCGGCTCCCCAGTTCGTGGCGTACGTGAAGGGCGCCTTCGGCCGCGGCTCGGCGTACCCCAGGATGTCCTGCACCTGGGACAGGGCGGGGTGGACGAGGTCGTGAACGAACTCGTTCCCCACGAGACGTTGGGGCATCACCTTCTCCATAGGGCTGGTGAAGTTGAGGGTGGGGAAGACGACGCCGAGTGCACCCCAGATCACGACGTACATCCAGAAGATCGTGAGGACGGTGACGACCCGTTCGGTGGGAACGGCTTCTCGCGAAAGATTGAACACGTACAA
>CAVSFP010000002.1:0-12342 GCA_963727185.1 uncultured Actinomycetes bacterium
CGTACATCCCGAAGGCCGTGTTCAGCCCGGAGCGACTCGAGGCCGCTTGGGCCGCCGCGTCCGCCGCCTGATCGGCCGCGCCGGTCAATCAGCGAGGACGAGCGCTACGTCCCTCGGACCGATAGTTCTCGCATGTCCATGTACTTGTCGTTCCCGCGGTTGGCCAGCATGACGAGCTTCACGAACCGTACCTGCGTCTTCCCGGCTCGGGGCACGAGGTCGATCATCCGCCCGATCGGGAGCCTCCCACCGGTGAACGCCAGGACCCACCGCCCGCCCACCTTCCTCGTGTAGATCTCGAAACTGGAGACCGCGGCGTCCGTCGGATCCCCGCAGTCATTCCCGGCGGCGAACCCGAAGCTCGAGACGTTCACCGCCTTCGGCAGCTGCACGATGATCGACCGAGGGCCTGTGACGCTGCTCCCAGCCGTGCTGTCCGGCGCGTCGGAGCTCCACCCGGAGCCGACCGAGTTATCGAACGCCGCCCTCGGGCCGCATCCGTAGCCCGCGTAGCTCGGAGGCGAATAGCTCACCAGCTTGGCTCCTCCCTCGATCGTCGCCCAGTCGCGGGAGATCGAGCGATTCACGGTCTCGGCACCGTCGACGACGAAGTGCGAGATCGCGGCCGGCTCGAACCCGGTGCGATCGATCACGAGTTCGGGGTAGGTGTGGAACGGAACATCGGCGATGGAGTACGCACCCGTCGCGTCGGTCGTGTCGGAGAGGCTGCCCAGTCCTGAGGCGTGGCCGGCGATGTCGACCAGGACGCCGGAGAGCGGCGCTGCCGAGACCGAGTCCGTGATCGTGCCGGCGATCGTGCCGCATGGATCAGTCGCGCAATCAGGTGGAGCGAGGAGTCCGCCAGCGGCTGCACGTCGCTCCCGTCGGCCGCCGCGGCGTAGTACCCCATCCCGCGCTCGGCGAACGTGCTCCACAGCGCCGCCTGATGGACGCCGCCGAACGCAACTTCGTCGGCTTGGAGGATCGCGTTGCGCATGTCCAGGAACGATGGCTCGGGCGGCGACAACTCCATCCCGCGCGTCACGAGGGACTCCATGACCGACGCGCCCAGTTGACTCCGCAGCTCCCATAGCGTTTGTGCCCAGATCTCGCCGTCGGCGTGGACCTCCGCAGACCCGAGGATCTTGCCGAAATCGCCGTACGTGAAGCCGCCCCGTCCACTTCCATCGGTCCCTGCGCAGTTGGGCGCCTGGGAGTGGATCGGGCAATCCATCGCCTCGATGCGGAACGAGATGGCGTTGCCGTCGGTGTACTGGAAGATGTCGACGTCGCCATCTGCCGGCCCGTCGACCAGGAACCCGTCGTTCGCGGCCAGGTCGGCCGCGTACCAGTCGCTCCACGCCTCGCCCATGGCACCGGCCTGCGCCGAGTTCACCGCGGGGACGCCGTCGGGGGTCGTGACCAATCGCCCCGACAGACCGTGCGTGTATTCGTGCCACACGGTGCCCGCCTCGTCGCCGGAGTGCGTCGAGCCCCAGGTGAGGCCGAAGGGCGCCTTGCGGTTCAGGTACATCTGCATGACGGGCGGCCTTCCGTCCTGGAACGTCGTCATGTTCGCGTTGTTCACGTGTCCGCCGTTGGGCAGACCGTTCGCCGTTGCGGCGCCGTCGAGCGAGTTGGCGAGCAGCGCGTCGCCTCCCACTCCCAGACCGCTCGCGTTGATCGTTTGGAAGTTGCCCGCCGCCTCCGTGAATCCGATGGGAGGCGCCTCGAGGAAGTCGTGGAACACGTTGACCAAGTGGTAGTACTGCACGCCGAAGAAGTCCGCGTTCTCTTGCCAGCTGAAGGGGACACCTTTGTCCCACGTGCAGGGGTTGGTAGGTGAGCAATTCTGGGCGGCGTTAGTCGTGTCGAAGAACGTCGGCGAGTAGTCCCAGGTGAGTCCCGACGTGGCCGGGATCTCATCGCTCGGTTGTGGTCGGTTGTCGTCCATGACGTCGTTGAATACGTGGGCGTTGTTGCCTGAGAGCGCCGAGCCGTCGGCGACGGGGAACGTCACCGGTCCGAGCGTGCCACCGCCGTTCGGCACGTTGGTCCCCGGGTAGTAGTCCCAGGCGTTGCCGGAACCGGTGGAATCGCCCTTCGTCACGTTCGCGCGCCAAAGCGTTGCTCCGGTCTCTGCGTCCACGATCGTGAGGTCGGCCTCGTCGAGGGATGCCCACGACTCCGTCTTCCAGGCCAGGTGCGTTCCGTGTGCGGTGACGAACAACGTGAGCGCCGCGGTGTCGCCCGGCTGTGGTGTCACCGTCGTCGCGTCGACGGAACGGCGAGCGGACTCGATCGCCTCCGAGGAACCGATCCTGGCGATGGTCGATCGCACGCGCAGGTTGTGGATCGGCGATCCCGTGAGATCGATCAGCCGGCCGTCTTTCGTGACGTTCGCCTTCAGGCCGTTCTGGAAGGCGGCGATCCCGTCGACCGACTGCACCCATGACAGGTGGTGGGTTCCGAGGATGTCCACGTAGTTGTTCCGGAGGTGGAACGTCCGTAGGTCGGCATGGGTGAGACCGAGCGCGAGCAGATGCGCGCGCACGAAGCCCATGGCGATGTGCGATGCCGGAAGTGTGCTCCGGGGTGTGAGGAACCCGTCGAGCCGCCCGACCATCCTGACCGTTCCCGTGAGTGGGTCGGTCGCGACGACTCCCTGGGTGCCCAGGTGCTGCGCGAGCGTCGCGCGGGCATCCAGCACCGCGCGACCCGGTGCGACCGATGCGCCGGATTCTCGGCTGTCGAAGAGCGCCGGGCTCAAGCGCCGAGCGTGCGCCTCGCTCACGTTCGTGGGGTGTGCCGACGCCGTTACCGCGGAGACGACTGAAAGCAGCAACACCGCGGCGAGCGCCGCGACCGCCGTAGGACGCCGAGCGCCGGGCTGTTCGGTTCCCTGCATGGAAGACTCCCCTCGAACCGGAACGAACCGGCGTGGACGCTACACGGAACGCACGTGCGCCGGAAGGCAACGTGCCGCGCCGTTCCCGGTTGGAGAGCAAGGAACCGCAACGAACGAGAGGGCCGGCGGATGCCGGCCCTCTCGTCGTTCGACGCCGATCCCGTTACTTGCCGCGGACCGAGAGCTCCATCACGTCCATGAAGAGCGGGTCACCGTGGTTCGACAGCATGGTGAACCGCACGAACCTGACGTTGGCCGTGCCCGCGTGCGGCACGTACGTCATCAACTTGTCGTTGCTGGGCGCGGTGCCGACGAACGCGGTGATCCACGAGCCGCCGTTCGTCTTGGTCTCGATCTTGAACTTCTTCACGCCCGCCGAGGGACCGTCGCCGCACGCGCCGTACGAGGCGACCGCGAAGCTCGTGACGTCCACGGCCTTCGGCAGCTTGATCACGACCTTCCGTGGGCCCTTGACATGGCTGCCCGAGGTGCTGCCCACCGCGTCGGATCCCCAACCCGAACCGAGGTTCAGGTCGATCAACTGCTCCGGACCACACCCGAACGGGCCGTAGTCGGGCGGCGTGAACTTGCCGACCTTGGCCCCTCCCTCGATCGACGCCCAGTCGCGGATCAGCTTCACGGTGAGCGATAGGTCTCCGGTAACGGGGAGGTTCCCCACGAGCAGCGGCTCGTAACCCGAACCTCGGATCGAGAACAGGTGGTACGTGTGGACGGGCACGTTGGCGATCGAGAAGTGCCCGGCCGAGTCGGTGGTATCGGCAAGGTCCGACGCGAATCCCGAGTCCAACCCGGGGATCGCCACGTTCACACCGGCGACCGGCTTGCCGGTCGCCTTGTCCTTCACCCTTCCGGAGATCGTCGCGCAATCCGACGTGGTGCAGTCGGGCGGGATCGAGAAGTCCTCGATCGGGTTCACGCCGTCGTTCGTCGACGCGGCGAAGTACCCCATGCCCCGCTCCGCGAAGATCGCCCAGAGGGCCGATGCGTTGGCCCCGCCGAAGTTCACCAGGTCGGCCTGGATGATGGAGTTCCGCATGTCCAGGAACGACGGTCCTCCCGGCGACAGCTCCATCGCGCGGGTGACCAGCGTCTCTGCGGTGGCGGGGCCGAGCGCCTGACGGATCTGCCAGAGGGTCTCCAGCCAGATCTCACCGTCGGCGTGCACCTCGGGGAAGCCGGCAACCTTGCCGAAGTCCCCGTACGTGTAGCCGCCGGGGCCTGCCTGCTGCGTACCGACGCACGGAGCCGGCGCGCCGACCGGGCAGTCGACGGGCTGGGACCTGAGGAATCCGCCGAACGTGATGTCGCCCATCACGACGTCACCGATGGCGGCCGTGTCCGGCTTGAACCCCTGGTTGTTCAGGAAGTCTTCGGCGTACCAGTCGCTCCAACCCTCACCCATCGAGTTGGCCTGCTGGCTCGTCAGACCGTTCGTGCCGTCCGGGTACAGGACGAGCCGGCCCGACAGGCCGTGCGTGTATTCGTGGTAGACGACCTCCGCGTCGTCGCCACCGTTCGCGCTCGGCAGCGGGAGACCTTGCTGCGCGCGGAACAGGTACATCTGCATCGTCGGGGGCTTGCCGTCCGGCGGCGTGCTCATGTTGGCGTTGTTGAAGTGGTTCTTGTCCGGGAGGCCGTTGCCCGAGTTGGCCCCGTCCATCGCGTTGCCCAGGACCGGGTCGCCTCCGGCCGCCTCGAAGTTGCCCGCCCCGGCCGTGAAGCCGTAGGGCGCTCCGGCCAGATGGTCGTGGTACTTGTTCAGGTAGTACATGACCTGCGCGGCGTTCTGCGCCATGTTCGCCTGCCAGCTGAACGGAACGTTCTTGTCCCACGTGCAGGGACGCGACGTGGTGCAGTTCTGCGCGGCGTTCGTGGTGTCGAGGATCGCCGGCATGCTCCAATCCGTGCCCGTCACGGCCGGGATCTCCTCGCCGGGGTCCGGCTTGTTGTTGTCCTTCACGTCGGCCCACACGTGCGCGTTGTCACCGCTCAGTTTCGTGCCGTCGACGACCGGGAACGTGACCGGGTTCGCCACGTTCGCGCCGGCGGGAACCAGGTCGCTCGGATAGAACTCCCACGCCGTCGCGGTTCCGGTGTCGTCGCTCGTGAGGCTCTGCCGGTACAGGACGGACCCGTTGCGGGCGTCCACCACCGACATGAAGAGCTGTTGCGTGTTCGGCCAGGTGAACGTCTTCCATGCCAGTCGGGGGCCGTGTCCCGACGGGAACAGCACGAGCGACGCCGAGTCGGAGCTCTGCGCGGCGGCGACCGTCGCACCCCCGTCGACGCGTGCCGCACTGATCGCCGCGTCGGAGGTGATCCTCGGAACGGCCGACCCGACGCGGATGGCGTGTACCGGCGAGCCGGTGACGTTGAGCAGGCGCCCGTCGCTCGTCACCGCTGCGCGGAGGCCGTTGTGGAATACCGGCACGCCGTGCTTCGCCTGCGTCCACGAGATGTGATGAACGCCAGAGATGTCGACATAGTCCTGTCGCAGGTGGAACGTCTTGAGATCGGCCCTGGTCAATCCGAATGCCGCGAGGTTCGATCGGACGTAGCCGATGGCGACGGCTTTCGGGCGCCGGGCGCTGCGTCCTGTCAGGTAGCCGTCCAGCCGACCGACCATCCTGAGTGTGCCGGTCAGCGGATCCGATTCGATCACGCCTTCGGTGCCCAAACGGCGCGCGAGATCGACCCGGGCACGCGCGATCCGGGCACTGGGTGCCACCGCGGCGCCACCCTGGGAGCGGATGTCGAAGTTCCCTCGTGTATGGCTCACCTGCGCGCGCCCGGACGCCGCGCGTCCGGCGGAGCTGGCGGGCGCGGTGACGGCCACGAGCGCGGCGAGCGTCATCGCTGTCGTGAGGACGGCGACGGGTATCCGGCGCCGACCGCGTCGGCGTCCGACGGTGTGTTGCATGCGGAGTCCCCCTCCTGTCGACTGAAGAAGCAACCTAGCACCCGAGCCCCGCCGGGTCATCGGAATGGCGGGGGATGTCGAGTGGTCTTCGGCCTAGGTCTTCGTCGCCCTGGGGTGCTGGCACCCCCACCCAACCGTGGTGGCGGCCGGGTCGTCCGCGGACGGGCAGGGGCGTACGTTCGGATCGGACGACGAAGGAGGCATGAGATGCAGACCATCCTGGTGGGAACGGATACCTCGGCCGCGGCCGATCTTGCCGTCGAGGACGCGGCTCGGCTGGCGCGGGACCGGGGCGCCGAGCTCCTGGTCCTGTACGTCGCGCCCGAGTCGGATCTGCGCGCGGTGGCCGACCCCGATCGCGCGGCCGACCCCGGCGCCTACCTGGCGCGGATCCCGACGCGGTTCCCCGACGTCGCGACCCGCACCCGCGTGGAGCGCGGCGAGCCGGCCGATCGCATCTGCGACGTGGCCGCGGAGGAGCTCGCGGACACGATCGTCGTCGGGAACCGCGGTGCGCAGGGGACACGATGGCGCGTCCGTGACAGCGTGCCGAACATGGTGCTGCGCCACGCGCCGTGCTCGGTCTTCATCGTCGACACGCGCCGGGCGCAATGATCCGCCGACAGATGACCCGCCGACGGATGCCGTTAGGCGTGGTCGGTCTCGCGGAGGAACGCGAGCACCGCCATCACGCGTCGATGAACGTCCGGTTCCTCCGTGAGGCCGAGCTTGTGGAACAGCGAGTTGATGTGCTTCTCGACGGCCCGCTCGGTGAGGAACAACGACGAGGCGATCGCCGCGTTGTTCTCGCCCTGCGCCATGTGCGACAAGACTTCGCGCTCGCGGTCCGTGAGCTGCGCCAGCGGCGAGTGCGCCATCCGGTCCTTCGCCGTGACCAGCGCCTCGACGACCTTCGGATCGAGGACCGACCCGCCGCGCGCGACCTCCCCCAGCGCACGGACCAGCTCGTCCACGTCGGCGACCCGTTCCTTCAACAGGTAGCCGAGCCCGCCCGCGCCGTCCTTCAACAGGTCGTAGGCGTAGTCCTCCTCGACGAATTGCGAGAGCACGACGACTCCGATCTGCGGATGGCTCGCGCGGATCTGCTTGGCCGCCTCGATCCCTTCGTTCGTGCCCGTGGGGGGCATCCGGATGTCGGTCAGGACGGCGTCGGGGGTGTACTGCTCGACGGCGGCGAGCAACTCGTCGAAGGTGGTCGCCGTCCCCACCAGCTCGATCTGATCGGAGGTGGCCAGGAGCGCGGCTGTACCCTCGCGGACCAGGTAGTTATCCTCGGCGAACACCACGCGGATCATGCGCGGATGGTACACGGGGGTCTCGAGGGGACGGGGTACGCGGCATGAGCATCCGAGTGGTCCTGGGCGAGGACAACGTCCTGGTTCGAGAGGGCGTCCGAGCGTTGCTCGACTCCTACGACGACATCGAGGTCGTCGGGGTGGCCGCGGACGCGCCGTCGCTGCTGGAGACCGCAGCCGAACACGTGCCCGACGTCGTCGTCACCGACATCAAGATGCCGCCGTCGTTCCAGCTCGAAGGGATCGATTGCGCGCACGCGATCCGCGAGCGCCATCCGGACACCGGCGTGGTCGTGCTGTCCGCGCACGACGACGAGGAGTACGCGATCGCGCTCCTCGGTCAGGGTCACAGCGGGCTCGCGTACCTGTTGAAGGACCGGATCTCGCAGGGGGACGAGCTCGCACGCGCGATCCGCGAGGTCCACGCCGGAGGCAGCACCGTCGACCCAGTGATCGCCGAGCGCCTGTCGGGACGGAGCGACGCCGTGGAGCGTGAGAGGGCGCTGCTAGACATGATGGCGAAGGGCTTGGGCTACGCCGAGATCGCCGAAGCCCTCGGCACCACGCAGGAGGCCGTCGACTCGCAGGTCACCGGGTTGTTCCAGCGGATGGCCGGCGACGGCGCTGGAGCGGGTCTCGTCGACGAGTTCAAGCGGCTCCACGCCGCCGTCGTGGAGCAGACCACGTCGCGCAAGACGCTCGCCTCGTTCGTCCCGCAACAGCTGGCCGATCGGTTGGCGGCGCATCCCGAGATCGCGATCGAGCCGCAGGAGGTCGAGGTGAGCGTGCTCTTCTCCGACATCCGCGGGTTCTCGACGCTCGCCGAACGGCTCCCGGCGCGCGACGTCGCGGCGGTCGTCGGCAAGCATCTCTCCGCGATGGCGGAGGTGGTGCTGTCCCTCGGCGGCATGATCGACAAGTTCCAGGGCGACGCGGTCATGGTGGTGTTCGGCGCACCGGAGCCCACCTTGGACCACGCCGAACGAGCGCTCGTCTGCGCGATCGCGATGCAGGCGCGCCAGACCGAGCTCAACGCCGAGGGTTGGGATGCGGACGTGCCCGAGCTCGGCGTGGGGATCGGCGTGAACACCGGCTCCGTGATCGCGGGGACCGTCGGAGGCGGTGGACGACTGGAGTACACCGTGGTGGGCGACGCGGTGAACGTCGCGCAGCGGTTGCAGTCGGAGGCGGCAGGTGGCGAGATCGTCGCCGCCGCGTCGACGGTGAAGGCCGCGCCCGGCGTCGTGTGCGAGTCGATCGGCCCTCGGTACGTGAAGGGCCGAGAGGAGCCGGTGGAGGTGTTCCGTGTCGTCGTCGGCTGAGGCGATCCAGGCGAGACCAGCCATCCAGGCGGAACCGGCTCGCTGGCCGTGGCTCGCACTCGCGGTCTTCTTCGCGACCGCGATCACCGCCTTGGTCTTCGTCGCACTGAACGACGAGTCGCTGGCCGCGCAGGTCCCCTACGTGATCGCCTTCGCGATGTACGGCGTCGTCGGCGCGCTCATCGTGAGCCGGGACCGCCGGAACACGATCGGCCTCCTCTTCCTCTGGTCGGCGTTCGTCACGGCGGCGTCGTTCCTGTCCGGGGAGATCCTCACGTACGCCGTCGTGCATGGACAAGATTCGTGGTGGGTCGTGGCCTGCGGTCTCGTGAACGGCGCCGGATGGTTGTTCGGGATCCTGCTGACCGTCTTCCTCCTGCCGCTGTTGTTCCCGGACGGGCGTCTCCCCTCGAGGAGATGGCGCCCGTTGGTGTGGCTCATCGCGGTGTTCGTCACCGTGATCGCGGTCGCCCTCATCTTCGGGCAGAAGACGTTGACGGGTTCGGGAACGGTCGAGATCGCGAACCCGCTGTACGTCGACGCCGTCGGCAACCTGCCCAACCTGGATCCGGTGATCGCGGTCTTGTTCCCCGGCATCTTCGCGGCCTCCGTCGTCTCGTTGGTCCTCCGTTTCCGCAGGTCGACGGGCGTGGAACGCCAACAGATCAAGTGGGTCGTGTTCGGGTTCGGGGTCGCTCTCGTCGCCATCGTTGCTTCCAGCTCTTCGAACGAGACCTCGGTGCTTGGGGCGTTCATCGGTGCGACGGCGTTCCTCTTGTTCCCGCTCTCGGTCGGCATCGCGATCCTTCGGTTCCACCTCTACGACCTGGACGTCGTGATCCGGAAGGCGGTCGTGTATGCGGCGCTCGCACTCTTCGCGACCGTCGTCTACGTCGGGCTCGTCGTCGGCCTCGGCGCGTGGTTGGGACGAGGAGATTCCTTCCTCACGATGGTGGCGGCCGTGATCGTGGCCGTGACCTTCCAACCGGTGCGAGCGGTGTTGACCCGGTTCGCGAACCGGCTCGTGTACGGCAAGCGCGCCACGCCGTATGAGGTCCTGTCGGAGTTCTCCGATCGCCTCGGAGGAGCGTATGCAGACGAGGACGTGCTGCCGCGGATGGCTCGGATCCTCGGCGAGGGGATCGGTGCCGAACGAGCGGACGTCTGGCTCGCTGTCGATCGAGAGCTGAGAGACGTCGCAGCCTGGCCCAACGAGGCGATCGGCCGCTCGGCGATCCCCCTTCCGAACGGGTCGATGCCCAAGATCGAGGGCATGGACCGCGTGTACCCGGTCGTGCAGGCGGGTGAGCTATTGGGCGCGCTCGCGGTGCGCAAGCCGTCGAGCGATCCCGTCTCGCCGTCGGACGAGAAGCTGATCGCCGATCTCGCCTCCCAAGCCGGACTCGTGCTGAGCAACGTTCGGTTGACCGAGGCCCTCAAGGCGCGGCTAGGCGACCTGAAGGCCGCGCAGAAGCGACTGGTGTCCGCGCAGGACGCGGAGCGCCGGCGGCTGGAGCGGAACATCCACGACGGCGCGCAGCAGCAGCTGGTGGCGCTCGCCGTGAAGCTCAAGCTCGCCGACGGCCTGATCGAACGAGACGCGCAGAAGGCGCGCGAGCTCGTCGGCCAGCTCCAGGGCGAGACGCACGCCGCGTTGGAGGACCTCCGCGACCTGGCCCGAGGCATCTACCCGCCGCTCCTGGCGGACAAGGGGCTCGTCTCGGCGCTCGAAGCGCAGGCGAGGAAGTCGGGTCTGCCAGTCGAGGTCCGCGCCGACGCGATCGCCCGGTACCCGCAGGATGTCGAGGCGGCCGTGTACTTCTCGTGCCTCGAGGCGATGCAGAACATCGCGAAGTACGCCTCAGCCTCAACGGCGTCCGTGACGATCGCGGAGCAAGACCATTCGTTGTGCTTCACGGTGTCCGACGACGGCCGCGGCTTCGATCCGGCCGTGGCCACCGGAGGCACGGGGCTGCAAGGGATCGCGGACCGGGTCGGTGCGCTGGATGGCGAGGTCACGGTCACGTCGAGCCCGGGATCGGGGACCACGATCGAGGGACGGTTGCCGGTGCCCGCCGGCGTGGAGTCGATGGCGTGACCGGCCCCGCTCGAACGAAGAAGCCGAAAGGCCTGCGGCGCGTCGAGCGCTGGTTCGTCGGGTTGGCCATGGGAGTTATCGCATTCGTGCTGGAGAAGGCCGTGATGCGCTCCGTGAAGCGGGGCGGTGGCTCGGTGCCCGCTCCGGCGCCCACGATGATCACGTCGAAAGGTGCCGAGGCCGATCTCGACTAGTCCGTGACGGACGAGGTCAATCCCTCCGACGGATCAGATCGACGATGAGTGCGAGGGTGAGCAGGGCGGCCACGACGCCGAAGACGGCCGGTACCCAGCTGGCCACACGCGTCGAGAGGGCCGCGAGCGACGTCGCGAGGATCGCCGCACCCGCCGTCAGCCCCAGCGCCAGCCGTCTGCCCGCTCGCCGGATCGTGGTCTCGAGCGACGCCGCGCGGAAGTTCACCTCGAGCTTCTGACCCGGGCGCGCGCCGATCAACCGCTCGACGGCCTCGATCACGCGCATCGCGCGGACCTTCATCTTCTGCGTCTGATAGAAGACCGCCTTCAGGTCGAGCTTCGACCCCATCCCGGTGACCACGGTTCGCATCAGGAACTTCCCGGCGACGTCGAACGGGTCGAGCTCGGGATCGAGCTTGCGCGGCCGCGAGCTGCATCTGCGCGAGCGACTTCCCGGTGAGCGTGAGCGACGCGGGGAGCGGCACGTTATGGCGGAGCGAGATCTCGGTCATCTCCTGCAGCACCGGCCCGAGCTGGATGTCCTTCAGCGACGCGCCGCGGTTCTTCGCCATCAGCGCGCCGATCTCCTCGCTGAACGCGTCGACGTCCAGGTCGCTCCGGTCGATCGCGCCGGACAGCATCAGCGAGATGTCGGTGAGGAACCCGACGTCCTCCTGCCAGAACGCCATGAGGAGCAGCATCATCTGCTCGCGCATCTCGGCGCTCACCTCGCCGACCATGCCGAGGTCCAGGAAGTACAGGAGCTCTTCCTCCGGCTGCCACATCAGGTTCCCGGGATGCGGGTCGGCGTGGAAGAAGCCGTCGACCATGATCTGCTTGTAGAACGACTCGAGCAGCTGTCGCGCGGCCTCCTTGCGCGGCGTTCCTTCGGGAGCGCTTGCGATCGGACCGCCCGCGACGTCGCGCATCACGAGCAGTCGAGACGTCGAGAAGTCGCCATGCACTTCCGGCACGCGAAGGCGTGAGAACGGCGCGATCACCTCCGTCATCCGCCGCATGTTGCCGGCCTCCTGTCGGAAGTCGAGCTCGCGGTGCAGTGAGTCGGAGAGGTAGCGGAACACCGCCTCCATGTCGATCACCTGCTTCAGCCCCGGGCGGTGACCCACCTTCTCGGCGAAGACCTCGAGCAGCGCCAGGTCCTGTTCGATCTGCTCCTTCGCGTCGGGGCGCTGCACCTTGACCACGACCTTCTCGCCGTTCGCGAGCGTCGCGCGGTGCACCTCGGCGATCGTGCCGGCCGCGAGCGGCAGCGGTTCGATGTGATCGAAGACGTCCTCCCACGGGACGCCCAGCTCCTCCTCCATCACCCCAACGACCTGCTCCTCGGTGAGCGGCGGCACGTTGTCCTGGAGCGTCGCCAGCTCCTTGATGTACTCGGGTGGGAGCAGATCGGGCCGCGTCGACAGGATCTGTCCGAGCTTGCAGAACGTCGGTCCCAGCTCCTCGAGCGCGGCGCGCACCCGCTTGCCCTGCCGCTCCCGGCCGATCGCGCCTTCCTCGTCGGGCCGGCCGAAGAGCTCCTTCAGCCCATGCTTCGCGAAG
>CAVSFP010000003.1:0-10075 GCA_963727185.1 uncultured Actinomycetes bacterium
TCAGGGCGCCGAGCTGGAGCGCCACCCTGGCCGCTCGGGGCGCAAGCCCGGCCGACGTCGGCCAGCCTGGGGAGGCGTCCGTGGCACGTCCTCGGCCCGACCCCGAAGGCAACGAGTTCTGCCTGCTCAAGGCGCGCCTCGACCCACTCTGATGCTCATCGGTTCACACCTCAGAGGTTCATCGACCAAGAAGAACCAGTGGCCATGCGCAAGAGAAAGGAGCCGGGGATGGATGTTGAAGATCCTGCCCACGAGACGAGAGGCGTGACGGTGGATCTGCTGTCGGCGATCGACCTTGGCCCGGAAGTCGACGGTATGGCGGGACACCGATTAAGGATGCGGATGGTGACCATCGAGCCCGGTGGCGTCTTCGGACCGCTACACGACCACAAGGGTCGGCCAGGCATGGTGTACGTCCTGCAAGGGACGATCACGGATCACCGAGACGGAGCGGCCCAGGAGTATGGGCCGGGACTGGGCTGGCCCGAGGACAAGGACACCACGCACTGGCTCGAGAACAGGGGAACGACGCCGGCGGTGGAGATCTCGATCGACATCGTCAGGCAGTGATGAAGGTCCGCGGCGGGTCGATTGGCGAGACGGGTCGCGATCCGACCTGCCCCAAGAGGTCAGCCCTCCCCTCCGTATCGCCACATCTGGATCGGCTGGCCGTCAACCTCGACGCGACGTCCTCGACATGGGACGGGCTTGCACCCCACCCCATGTCCGAGGCGCGATCGCTTGGATCAGTAGTGGAAGCCGCCTCCACCACCGCCGTGATGGAAGAACGCGAGATACAGGACGCAGACGCAAGCCGCACCCGCTCCAACCGCGAGGTAGATCGCGAGCCACCTTTTCCACTTCCGCCCCGCCGTATCCGGACCCTTCCGATGCCATGTTGCACCTCCTCGTTCGCTCGGTGGTTCCAAGCGGTACCACCTGCGGCGTACGAGGAGGGCTTGCGCGCGCAGCAGTTGCTCAGCGAACTCTCAGCATCGTGTCGGCCGCCTCGCGGGACGGGTGTCCCCACTCCGGAAGCGCTACATCACCTCGAAGATCGAGATGCTGGCGCCGCTGATCTTCGCGGGACAGTCCTTGGCCGATCTCGACGGCCTCATCCATGGACCTCGCCTTGATCATCGAGTATCCCGTACGCCATCGGGCCGATGGGATCATCCGAAACCGATCCGTCGGGCGAAATGCTCTTCGCATTGGGGGTGAACGGGTTGCCGTCCACGAGCGCGTCCCCGATACCGGCCAGCCACGCGCCCCATGCCTCCGTCATCGCGTTGGTCTCTTCCTCGGTCTCCGGCGTACCGCCACCGCTGTACAGGAGGAGGTACATGTGCATCGAAGCCTCAGTGTGCTGGTGCATCGCTCCGTCGTCGTCGCTCATACAACCCTCTTTCTGTCGACCCGAACGTCTACCCAACGGATGCAAACAGACCGGATACCATCGGACCTATCGGTCGGGGAGTGGTGGCTAACTGCATAGACCGTACGCCACCCGACGCATCGGACCCGTGGAACGCGGTCGAGGCTATCCTCCCGGCCCCATCGGGCTCGATCGGAAGGACGTGGAGATGAGAAAGCTGACCGTGAGCACCTTCTCGACCCTCGACGGGGTCATGCAGGCCCCGGGCGGACCGGGGGAGGACGACAGCGGCGGTTTCGCGCACGGTGGCTGGTCGGTGAACTATTGGGACGAGCACATGGCTCAGGTCATGGGCGAGTCGACGAGCGCGCCGTTCGATCTCCGGCCCGGACACGCGACGTACGACATCTTCGCGTCGTATTGGCCGGCATGCATCGGAAGAGCAGGGCGCCAAACCGCTGAACGACGCCACCAAGTACGTCGCGTCGCGGGGTCATCCCGCGCTGGAGTGGGGGCCCTCGGCACCGATCCAGGGAGATGCGGCCCAACGCATCGCGGCGCTCAAGCGGGAAGATGGGCCAGACCTGCTGGTGTACGGCAGCGGGAACCTGATCCAGACACTCCTGCGCCACAACGTCGTCGACCGGTACCGCCTGTGGGTCTTCCCCGTCGTTGTCGGCTCGGGGAAACGTCTGTTCTCGGACGGCGCCATCCCCGCCGCGCTCAAGCTCGTCGACAGCACGGTCTCCACCACGGGAGTCGTGATCGGTACGTACGAGCCGGCCGGCGAGATCGTCAACGGGATCGTTCGCGTTGGACTGACCTCGCTCGGATATCAGGGCGCGTAAGGGGCTGGAGGCGCGGGGTCACCCCTCGCGCACCTCGGTCGGCGCGCCCGGCGCGCCGCCGGCCGTGGACGCGTACTCCGGGACACCGACGCAGGTGAACAACAGCCGTCCAGCGGCTCGCCGAGCGGGAGCCGGGACTTGCTGTCGAGGAACGTCATCCCGGTGGCCTCGCCCCGAGGGCGTAGGCGAGCAGGTGCAGCCGGCCCTCGACCAGCCCGGCGGCGAGCTGCGCCTCGCGGTACTCCCGGTCGTCGAGCGCGGCGACGTCCGTCGCGCCGATCACGACGAACGCGGCGTCGGTCGCGAGGCCCTGCTCGAGGGCAGATCCGGTAGAGCTCATCTCGCAGCGGCCCGGGCGAGCGGGTCGGAGGTCCGGCCAGCGGTAGACGCCGGGCGCGATGTCGTCACGCCGTGCACCACCACGAAGTGCGGCACGTCGATACCGCGCAGGCGGCGCGCATCGACGTCGCAGCGTGTCCTCCGGCACGCCGCGGGTCGCGTCCATCCGCCGCTGTTAACCGCGCGCGAGCACGACGGTCTCGAGCGGGTACTCCCAGCACCGGAACTCGACGGGCGCGCCTCGGTCCACGGCCCGCCAACGCGTCGCGGTCACCCGCCCGCTGCGCGGCGTGACGAGTGGGAACTCGAGGGGCGCCGCGTCGACGTCCCGCCGACGGCGCGCCCGGTCGCGTCGAGCGCGGGCGCGCCGTCGCCGAGCGCGACGACAGCGACGGGCCACTCGTGCGCGCCGTCCGCGCCGACGAGCGCGGTGACCGCCTCGTCCGGGAAGCGGGTGAAAGCGGCGGCGGGATCCCGCGGAGTCCGCGGCGGCGAGCAACTGCGCGAGCATGGTGCCGGCGTCCCAGTACACGTGGCGGTATCCGCGCTCGCGGTAGCGCCACCCGGTTCGCCACGGGACGCCGGTGACGACGATGACCGGCGCGTCCCCTCGGCGGCGGCCCGACCTGGATGAGGGCGTGGTCGGCGGGTCGTACCAGTGCACGCCTGCGGGCAGGTCCGGACGTGCCGTCCGGGACCGCGACGTAGAGCTCGAGCGGGAAGCGGCCGCCGGCGGACCCGGCGGCGCGGAACAGCCACGTCGCGTTCGGACCGTGGGGGGTCGCACCATCGTGCGGACCACCCCCGCGGACAGGTGGAGCAAGGCGGGAGAGCTGCGGCAGGTCAGTTCGCGTATGGCGACGTCGGCAGTGCCCGCGAGGACGTCGACGGCCGGGGCCGTCGTCGCCGGCAGGCCGCGGGGGAGCGACACCGGGGCAGCTCCTGCCCGTATCGCTTGTAGAACCAGGGGAGCCGGGTCACGTCGTTGACCTCGAGGTCCCGCACGATCCGTGGGTCCTCGACCGGGACGGTCCACAGGAGGTCTCTCTCGTTCGAGCGGCCGGGCTCGTACCAGTCCCACGTGAGGGACGTCAGCCGGTGTAGCGTCTGCGTCGCGGTCTCCACGCCCCGACTATCGCAGAGCACGCGCATGCCGGGATCACTGCGGAGCCGGCGCGCCTCAGGATGTGACGGCGCTCGCGACCACGATCAGCACTCCGGATCCACCGTAGGCGCCCGACACCAGCGAGATCTCCGGCGCGTGCCACGATACGGCCAACAGTAGCGTCACGGCCGCCAGGGCTATCAGCGTGACGCCGGCCACCGCAAGCACCCGCCGGAACTTCATCGCCTGTGACTGGATGGTCGAACCGGTCCGCGCGGGACCGTCGGGTTCCTCGTCGGGTGCGAAGTCGAACCGAGGGGTCCATATGGACGGCGTATCCATCTTCACCTGCCCGATCGACGGGTGGAGCAATGCCGCTGCGAAGAGCCCGTACGACAGCAGCCAGAAGGCGTCCGCTGGGTCGCCGGCCACGTAGGTCGTGCCGAAGCTGGACAGGGCGTAACCGGTGTCGCCGATCAACCTGAGCAACAGGCCGCCGGCCAAGAGGAAGAAGACGACACGTCGCGAGCCGGCCCGATGCGCGGGCTTGAACAAGATGAGCAGAAGGATCAGATCGATCGCCGGGTACCCGAGCGACACGGCCTGTGCGGCGAGGCCGGCCCCGTCGGGATGGGCGGCCGGGACGATGAGCATCAGGATGCCCAAGAGTGCGACGCCCGCAACCACGACGACCACGTCGAGCCGCGAGGATCCCCGGCGGGATGGGAACTCGCTTCGGACCAGACCGACGAAGCCGAGCGTCAGGGCCACGTATGCGCTCACGTACAGCATGTCCGCGACCGACGGGACCGGTTGACTCGTGCCGAAGACGATGTCGCCGACCGCCATGAGAAGCATGCCTGCCGCGAGCAGCGTCCAGGCGAAGCGCGGCTCGGCTTTGCGCGTGATCAGCCCGACGAACATCGCGCCCGCGGCGCCGACGGCGACCGAGTCGTACACCACGCTCTGCGCACCGGCTTCGAGGAAGAAATAGATGGCGAGGAGGCCCCCGACGAGGACGACGAAACCCAGGCTGCTCCAAGCAGCCTGGGTCCGAGGAGGCGCTCGTACGACCATATCGTTGTTCGCTCTCGTGTCGATCGACATCGGGGCTTTGTCAGTTCCTTCGGGCAAGGTCGGACGGGGCCCGAGGGCCGAACGGCCCGCTCCCGGCGGGACTTCGCATCTGCCAACATGACGCGCGGTTCTTGCTGCGGTCGCGCGACAGAGGAGGGGAGATGCAGCGAGCTCAGGGAGTTTTCGTATCGAACGCGGATACCGAGGAGTGGGAGGCCGATCCGGAGGTTCCGGGAAGCGACGTGCATGTGCTCGTCGACGCCGATGGTGTGCAGGCGGGTCTCACCCGCTTCTTGGAGGCGGACGCCCCGGTCCCGTGGACGTCCTCAGCCCGGGAGGTGTTCCTGGTCCTCGAAGGGTCCGTCAGGATCGAGATCGAGGGCGGAACCGTCTTGGAGCTCGGCGTTGGTGACATGGCGACCTTGCCCAAGGGTCTGCCGACGACGTGGCATGTGACCGCCCCGTTCAAGGAGATGTGGGTCATCGCCTGACCGCACGAGGACGGCCTCGAGCGCGCCGAGCGTCCGGAGCTTGTCGTCGAGTTGCTCCTGCAGTCGCTCTCGATGCAGCTCGAGGTATCCGCGGACGATCCTCGGATCGCGTGCCGTGAGGACCGCACGGATCTCGTCCTGCGGCATGTCGTGCGCCCGGAGCGCGTGCTCGGCCCAACCGATCACATCGCCCACGCTGTTCACTTGCCCATATGCGGTTTGAGCGTGGCGTAGATGGCCATGGCGTGTCCTCGTCCGAGATCGGAGTCTTCGTTGAGCCAATCCACGATCTGTCCGGCTTTGACGTCGGGTTTCAAGAGCCCCTTCTCCTCGGCGAGCTTCCGGAAGTCATCGGGCGTCTTGCCCGTCTTCGCCTCGATGTTGTCGATGTACGCCTGGAACGTCATCAGCGTCGGTCCTCCTCGGACGGATCGAGGGCCCCCGCACCCGGGGCCTCCCGGTCGGCTCAACCCTGGTTGAGCGGGTCCTGCCAGTCGAGCGAGGAGCCGGTCTCGAGCAGCGACTTGAGGTCGCTGAGCACCCAGGTCCAGCCGCCGCCGGCGCCCATCGTCTTCCAGGCCGCCGGACATCAGCAGGGCCAGCTGCGGCTCGCCCTCGAGCTCGTGGGTGAGGGTGAGCTTGGTGACGCCGCCCTTGCCCTCGTCGATCTCGTAGGTGAGCCGCGTGAAGCCTTCCGCGACCATCGTGGTCGTCCATGAGCATGCGCCAGGTCTGCACGAGCTTGTGCGGCGGGTCGGCCTCGATCACCTCGCCGTCGACGGCCACCTCGGGCGCGCCCATCGCCCGCATCGCCGTCGCTCGGCAGGCCGCGGTACGTGCCGCCCGGGCTTCAGCTCGGTCGTACTCGGCGCGGCCGCCGTAGCCGTACTCTCGGTCCACTCGGGCCTGGTGATCGCGTCCCAGATCGCCTGGGGCGTGGCCTTGATGTAGACGCGGTAGACCTGGGTCGTGCTCGACGTTGGTCGTCGCCGTCGGTCATGCCAGTCTCCTTCTCCAGCTCGTGCTTGAGCTCCGCGAGCGCCGACACCTGACGCTCGGTGTACTTGTCGATCCACCGGTCGTGGATCAGCCGGATCGGCACCGGGTTCAGGAAGTGCAGCTTCTCCCGGCCCGACCGGCGCGTGACGACGAGGCCCGCGTCCTCGAGGACGCGCAGGTGCTTCATGACGCCGAAGCGCGTCATCTCCAGCTCGGACTCGAGCTCGGTCAGCGTGCGGCCGTCACGCTCGAAGAGCCGGTCGAGCAGGAAGCGACGCGTCGGGTCGGCGAGCGCCTTGAACACGCGGTCGTCGTCGTTCACGCGCCGAGAATAGGTGACTAAATGGTCACATGTCAAGGGCCGACCGCGGAGCGAGCGTCGTCGTGCTCGTCGGCGCGGTACGCCACCCACCTGTTACGCCCGAGCTCCTCGGCCTCGTACATCGCGAGATCCGCGTCCACGAGCAGCTGCTCGGGCGAGCGTTCGACGTCGTCGAACACGGCGACGCCGACGCTGGCGCTCACGCGCATGTGATCGCGAGAGATGGGAGGGCCGATCAAGCGCCGGAAACGACCGATGGCGCCCACGATCCCTTCGAGTCGCGCCCGAGCACGTGGTCCCCTTCTCCATGGACGACGCGTAGTAACGGAACCCCCGGCGGCCCTGCCGTTTCGCCTCGTGCATCGGCATCCTCGTGGAGGAGTTGGACGTCGAGCACGATCTCCGAGTGCGTGGCCGAACGTGTCGTTGATGTCCTTGAAGTCGTCGAGATCGGCGAGCAGCAAGCAGAGGGAGTGCCCTCCGCGGACGGTCCGATCGAAGGCGTGGGCGAGACGATCCTCGAACAGGGCACGGTTGGGGAGCGCTGTGAGCGGATCGTGGAAGGCTTGATGCCGAAGCGCCTCCTCCAGGACGAGTCTTTGGCTCTGATCGCGGATGTTGAGCAAGCAGCCGGCGATGTCGGGGTCGTCGAACCGCCCGGTCGCGACGGCCTCCACGCGCAGCATGACGCCGTCCTTGCGCCGCATCTGCCACGCCACCGAGCGTCGAGAGTCAGGGCGGAGTTGCGCTTCCTCCAGCACGGAAGGCACACTGTCGGCGTTACCCGCATCCAGGAACTCACGGATGTCGTGGCCTATCACGTCGTCCACCGTCCAACCCAACACTTGTTCGATCGACCCGCTCTGGAACGTCACTCGTCCGTCGCGATCCAGCACGGTGATGAGGTCGGACGATTCCGAGATCAGCGAATCGAACCGTCGTGCGCTTTCGAGGAGCGCCGAGGCGTGCTCCTGTCCGGCGGCGAGGAGGCGACGGGCTCGCTCGGCGTTCCTGACCACGAGCGCGAGGCAGAGGCCACCGATGATCAAGGTCAGGATCGAACCCTTGATCCGCCACAGCCGGGCGTTGTCCGAGCGTTGCTGGAGGAGGCCCCGCTCGGTATCGAGATCCCTCTGAAGGACGTCGAACGCCGGAACGAGTTGATAGGCACCGACGTCGGCAGCCATCGCGGAGAGCCCGGCTCGCCTGAGCGCCAACCCTCGGTTCGCAGCATCCAGGTACACGGCGAAGTCGTCCCTGGTCGATCGCACACGGAGCGAATCGACGGACGCCGCGGCTTGCGAGGATCGCGTGGCCACCTCGGCGTCGGAGACCTCGTTCGGGAGCCTCCCGCGAGCGATCTGCTCGAGGATCGTTGTGTGGAGATGGCTGACGCGGATCTCCGCCAAGACGATGTCGGCGTATCGCGATCGCGCCGAGGCCGCTCGAGCCTCCAACAGCAGGACCATCGCCACCATCGCGAGGATCACCACAGGGACGACGAGCACCCCGACTACGCGCCCGGTCCGACCGGAGCGCCCCCGACGGTCGTTGATCACCCCTGTTGCATCGGACAGAAACGTGCCCTCCTTGACCCTGCGCCGAAGGCGTCACGAGGTTGTGGCGTTGAGCAACATGTCGACCGTGTTCGTGGTGAGGGGGAGAGCGACGAACTCCTCCACCCGCCCCTCCTGGTGCTCCCGTTCGGCCTCGGACCCCCCCGGGTCCAGCCACCGCCTGCAGGCGTCCTCTCCGATGTGTCCCAGCTGCGCGATCAGCATCGAGAAGTTGCCTCGCCGGTCGATCCGGCCGGGCCCGCCGGCTTCGAGATACGCTCGGTACAGCGCGCGGGCTCGCTGGGGGTTACCCAGACCGAACTCGAACAGCACGAGCGCCAGTTCCTGGCTCGGATCGGCGAGGCCGCAGTTCTCCCAGTCGATGACGCACAGCCCGCCCGCCGTCGTGCGCAGGACGTTGTCGGCCCAGAGGTCACGATGGCATGTCTGGAGTGAGCGCGGCTCCTCCATCAGACGCTCTAGCGCGACGAGCTCGTCCCGCATCTCGGACAACCGCCCCGCGAAAGGCGCACCGTTCGTGTGGAGGGCGTCGAGGAGCGCATCCCAACGGTCACTCCCGATGACCTCCGTGTACCACGGATCGGTCGGGAGACGTCCTCGGAACTCCAGGCGGTGGATCGAGGCTACGATCCGCCCGACCTGCGCGGGATCGACGTTCGGGTCGCGTTCGAGGAGGTCGACCCACTCGAAGACGCGTACCTGCACGCCGGCCAGCTCGACGAACGCGTCTCCGTCGTCGGCTCGAAGGAGGGCCGGCACCGGGATGCCCGCCACGTGCGCGGCCTCCTGGTAGTCCGCGTGCTCACGCACCTCATCGAGCGGGGTGGGTTCGAATGGCTCCTTCACCGCGAACGATCCGCGCGATGTCGACAGCCGCCAGACCTGGCCGACCTCACCGCGGGCCACCGGTCCCGAGAGCGTCGCGGCGTTTCCGAGGGAGAAGCGCGCGGCGATCTCGGCGGCGTCTCCGGTCTCGAGCATCGTGGGAGCATAGGCCGCCGGGTGGGAAGGGAGGTCGACATCCACGAAGGCTTGGCTTGGATGCGGACGTTCGAGGAGGGCCGCGATTGGCTCGCGCGACTGCCCGGGATCGTCGACGCGTGCGCGGAGGCGTGGTCGCTCACGCTCGGCGAGCCGTTCTCGTACGCGTTCGCTTCGTTGGCATTGCCGGCAACCCGTGAAGATGGCTCGGCGGCGGTCCTCAAGATCCAGTTCCCCGATCGCGAGAGCGAGCACGAGGCCGCGGCGCTCGACCTCATCGATGGCGACGGTGCCGTCAGACTCCTCGCGTACGATGCCGGGCGGCGCGCCCTGCTGCTCGAGCGGGCCATCCCGGGCACGCCGCTCAAGGACCTGGCGCTGGACGCTGCGCTCGACGTGTTCGTCGCTCTCTTCCCTCGCGTGTGGAAACCCGCAGGCGCTCCCTTCCGGCCCCTCGCCGACGAAGCTGCGGGGTGGGTCGGCTCGCTGTTGGACGACTACGAGCGCGCGCGGCGTCCGTTCGAGCGAGCGCTCCTCGACGCGGCGCTCGAAGCGATCGAGACGCTCAGCGGGTCGCAGGGCGAGCAGGTATTGGTGAACCAAGACATGCACGCCGACAACGTCGTGCGGGCCGCGCGCGAGCCGTGGCTCCTGGACTCGATCCCGAGCCACTGTCGGGAGAACGGGAGTTCGGCATCGCGGCGACCGTCCGGGGCCGCGAGCTCGGGCACAACCGCGACGCGGTGGCGCACCGTCTCGATCGCCTGAGCGCAGGAGTTGCGCCTGGATCGCGAGCGCGCCCGGGGCTGGGCGCTCGCGCAGACGATCGCCTGGTCGTTCGACGGCGACGGCGCCCGCACCCCGCACACGTCGAGATCGCGCGATGGCTGTGGGAGGCTGGCCGTCGATGACCGGAACGAACGACGAGCGAGGTGACCGGGGATCGTGGTGGCGATCCGGG
>CAVSFP010000004.1:0-79914 GCA_963727185.1 uncultured Actinomycetes bacterium
GAAGATGTCGTCGGGGAGGAGGACAGTGAGGCGTCGGCGACGATGACCCTCACCCGGATCAGATCGCCGCGGTCCCCGTTGCCGGCGAGTGACAGATCGAGCGCGGACGTCGTAGCGCCCGCGATGTCGCCGCCGTTCATCGTCCACTGATAACTGGTCGTGAGCGCGTCGCCGTCCGGGTCGTGGGACGTCACCGTGGCAGAGAGGACGTCGTTAGTGCGCGGGGACGCCTGGTCGATCGTCACCGAGTCGACGACCGGCGCAGCGTTGCCCACGGTGGCGGTGTCCGTGACCGGCGAACCATCGCCTACGCCGTCTGAAGGAGTGACCGTCACGGTCACGGTCTGACCGTTGTCGCCGTTCCCGGCGATCGAGAGGTCGAAGGTATCGGTGAGGCTGGATGTGACCGTGGTCCGTCGCGTCGTGCCGTCGACCTTCCAGACATAGGTCAGGCTCGTGTTGTCGCCGTCCACGTCTGCAGCGGTGGCCGTCGCCGTCAAGATCGCGCCCGTTACGGGCGAAGGATCATCGAGCGCCACTGTCGCAGTCGGTGAGGTGTTGGCGACGATGACCGACGAGGACGTGGCCGGCACCGACGAGGTTATCCCGTCGGACACCGTGACGCTGACACGGATGAGGTCGCCACGGTCGCCGTTCCCGACGGTGGAAAGGTCGAGTGTCGCGCCGGTCTCCCCCACGAGATCAACGCCGTTCTTCGTCCACTGGTAGCTCGTGGCGACCGTGTCTCCTTCGGCATCATGCGACGTGACGGTCGCGGAGAGCGTGTCGTTCGTCTGCGGCGCGGCCTGGTCGATCACGACCGAGTCCACGACCGGAGCGGCGTTGCCCACGGTCGCGGTATCGGTGGCGGGAGCACCGTCGACGATCCCGTCGTTCGGCGTGACCGTGACGCTGATGCTCTGTCCGTTGGTGCCGTGGCCCGCGAGTGACAGATCGAACGAGTCGCTCGGTCCGCCATCCGGCGTCGTCTGCTGCACGATGCCGTCGACGCGCCAGACGTAGGTCAGCGCGATCCCGTCGCCGTCCGCGTCGCTCGTGGTCGCGTTCGCGATCAGCGAGGCGTTCGTGCTCGGCGAGTGATCGTCCAGAGACACGGTCGCGGTCGGCGCCGTGTTGGCGACAGAGACGGGTGCGGAGGTGACCGGCGCCGAGGTCGCCGTCCCGTCCGATACGCCTACGCGAACCCCGATCGACGTCTCCCTTGTCGCCGTTGCCTGCCACAGAAAGGTCGATGGTGGCGCCGGTCTCGCCGCTGATGTCGTTGCCGTTGCGAATCCACTGGTAGCTGGTGGTCAAGGGGTCTCCATCGGCATCGTGCGACGTGACGGTCGCGGTGAGCGAGTCGTTCGTCCGCGGCGAAGCCTGATCGATCGCGACCGAGTCCACGACCGGAGCGGCGTTGCCCACGGTCGCGGTGTCGGTGGCGGGAGCACCGTCGACGGTCCCGTCGTTCGGCGTGACCGTGACGCTCACGCTCTGTCCGTTGTTGCCGTTGCCGACCTGCGACAGATCGAAGGTGTCGGTGAGCGATGTCGTCGTGGTGGTCTGCCGCGTGGCGCCGTCGACCTTCCACATATAGGTGAGAGTCACGGTGTCACCGTCGAGGTCGGTCATCATCGCGGTCGCGGTGAGGGTCGCGTTGGTGCCCGGCGCGTGATCGTCGAGCGTCACGCCAGCGCTGGGGGCGGTGTTCAGGATGGTCACCGGCGATGAGGTGAGCGGGGTTGAGGTGAGCGAGCCGTCCGACACGGTCACCCGGGCGCGCATCAGGTCTCCCCTGTCGCCGTTCCCGATCGTCGCGAGGTTCAGGGTCGCGTTCGTTGCCCCGGGGATGTCGGTCCCGTTCTTGGTCCACTGGTATTGGGTCGTCAACGGGTCGCCGTCCGGGTCGTGCGACGTGACCGCCGCGGACAAGGCGTCGTTCGTGTGGGGCGAGGCCTGATCGATCGAGACCGAGTCCACGACGGGCGTCTGGTTCGTCGGCGCAGCGCCGAGCAGCATGCCGTACGTCCACGCGGGGGCGGCGACCGTCGCGCCGTTGATGCCGCCACCGGAGCTGTCCGCGACGACCGTTCCACTCCCGTCGTTCATGTGCCACGAACCGACCAGGCCCGCGGCGGTGCTGATTTCGCTGTTCATGGAGGACTGGATCTGACTCAACGAACGAGCGGTGTTCCAGATCCGCGCTTCGTCGATCTGACCCGCGAAGAAGCCGTCGGCCACACCGGTGCTCGTGAGCGCGGACCCGATGGCGGTCGCCGACGTCACGGCGGCGTTCGCCGGCTGACCGACCACGAGGGACCCGTCCGGAGCGCCGTCGAGGTACAGGCGCCACGTCGTGCCGTCGTAGGTGGCGGCCGCCTGGTGCCACACGTTCGAGGTGACGACCGTGTTCCCGATGATCGGGTGGTTCAGACTGGGAGAGGCTCCGGTCTGGGCCTCTTCGAAGTCCGCGGCGAGCTTGCCGGTCGCGGTGTCGATGCCGAAGAAGTAGTTGACGTCTTGCGCTGCGGATTCGCCCTCGGCTCGTCCCTTCGTGATCAAGGGGATCGCGGAGACCCCACCGGTACCGGTGCTCGTGCCGACCCCCGCCGCGGTGCGCCGAAACCACAGTTCCACTGTGAACATCGACGAGCGCAACCCGGGCGACGCGCCCATCGTCACGTACTGCGTGGAGCCGTTCAACTGAAGGCCGCTCGTGGCGAGGAACGGGTTACCGGTCGTCCACGTCGGCGCGGCGACGAGCGTCCCAGGGTTGGGGGTCGCCACACCGGAGGTGTCGGCGGTAGTGGTTCCGGTTCCCTCGTTCATATGCCAGAGACCGAGCAGGCCGTTCGTGGGTCCGATCTCGGTGTTCATCGTGGCCTGGATCTGGCTCTGGGAACGAGCGATGCTCCAGATGCGAGCCTCGTCGATCTGGCCCTGGAAGAAGCCGGCGGGCGTGGCGCCGGTCGAAAGGAGCGAGGAGCCGAGGACGGTCGGGGAGGTGCCGGCCGTGTTCGGGGTCGAGTTCGCCACGAGGGTCTGGTCCAGGTTGCCGTCGAGGTAGAGGCGCCACGTGGTCCCGTCGTAGGTCGCCGCAGCGTGGTGCCAGACGTTGGAGGTGACGACGGTCGTGCCGGTCACGGGATGGTTCGAGCTTTGCGTGGCGACGTTCCCCTGCTGCTCCTCGAAATCGGCGACGAGCTGGTTCGTCGTGGCGTCGATCCCGAAGAAGTAGTTGACGTCGGCGGCCGCGGTCTCGGATTCGGCCCGACCCTTGGTGATCAACGGGATGGCCGAGGCGATGCCGCCGTTGCCCGTCCCCGTCCCGACCCCGGTGCCGGTCCGTTTGAACCAAAGCTCGACCGTGAACTGGGCCGAGCGCAGACCCGGAGAAGCACCCATCGTGACGTACTGGGTCGAGCCGTTCAGCTGGAGAGCCCCGGTGGTGATCGCGGTGAGGAACGGGTTACCGGTCGTCCACGTCGGCGCGGCGACGAGCGTCCCAGGGTTGGGGGTCGCCACACCGGAGGTGTCGGCGGTAGTGGTTCCGGTTCCCTCGTTCATATGCCAGAGACCGAGCAGGCCGTTCGTGGGTCCGATCTCGGTGTTCATCGTGGCCTGGATCTGGCTCTGGGAACGAGCGATGCTCCAGATGCGAGCCTCGTCGATCTGGCCCTGGAAGAAGCCGGCGGGCGTGGCGCCGGTCGAAAGGAGCGAGGAGCCGAGGACGGTTGGGGAGGTGCCGGCCGTGTTCGGGGTCGAGTTCGCCACGAGGGTCTGGTCCAGGTTGCCGTCGAGGTAGAGGCGCCACGTGGTCCCGTCGTACGTCGCCGCAGCGTGGTGCCAGACGTTGGAGGTGACGACGGTCGTGCCGGTCACGGGATGGTTCGAGCTTTGCGTGGCGACGTTCCCCTGCTGCTCCTCGAAATCGGCGACGAGCTGGTTCGTCGTGGCGTCGATCCCGAAGAAGTAGTTGACGTCGGCGGCCGCGGTCTCGGATTCGGCCCGACCCTTGGTGATCAACGGGATGGCCGAGGCGATGCCGCCGTTGCCCGTCCCCGTCCCGACCCCGGTGCCGGTCCGTTTGAACCAAAGCTCGACCGTGAACTGGGCCGAGCGCAGACCCGGAGAAGCACCCATCGTGACGTACTGGGTCGAGCCGTTCAGCTGGAGAGCCCCGGTGGTGATCGCCGATGCCGACGGCCCTATCGGCAGGAGCCCGATCGTCACGGCCATCACGACGCCGATGCGCGAGAGGCGCCGGGCGGTCACACGGGGGAAGGACATGTCGGGGGCTCTCTCCTTGTCGGGGATGGAGACCGCGGCGGGTTACCCGCCGACGGCCGTGTCCATCCGCACGTTGTCGTAGTTGACGGTGAAGGTCTTCGCGGCGGTGTCGCCGATCTGGACACGCCCGATCGCGGTCGTGCCTGTGTCCGCCACCCAGTTGGTGACGATCTGGACGCCGTCGCGGTACAGGTTCCACGTCGAGGCCGAACCGACGGTGCCGCATAGTTCGACGCTGTGGAACCCGGTGCCCATCTGGACACCCGAGCTGAACGACGTGCTGGCGAAGTCCGACCTGATCTGCAAGGTGCCGTTGGAACCGACGAACACCTTGACGATCGCGCCGTTCGCCGCCGTGCGCAGCCGGAAGAGATCGATGTTGGTTCCGGCCGTCACGTTCACGCTCAGGCTGGTGCACGCGGTCATGACCGGCGACGCCAGGTCCCGATATGCCGAGGCGCTCTGGCTCGTCACCTGAGCGCGAGCGCTCGGAGCCGTAGGACTGCCCGTCGTGTTGTCGATCGTGAGCCGCGTGTTGGAGGTCCAGTTCGTGAAGTCCCCGCTCGAGAAGTCATCGGTGAAGATCGCCGAAGCGGCGGACGTGACCAAGATCGGAGCCGACGCTGTGCTCTTCGCGCTCGGATTCGCGAGCGAGTCCACCGCATCCACGGTGTAGGTGTGCGTCGTGCCCGGGGTCAGTCCGGGGTCGGTGAACGTCGTCGATGTGGTCGACCCGACCGGAGTGGAGCCACCGTCCCGGTACACGCGGTACGTGATCGGCGGAGACGCGTCCGTGGATGCGGACCATGCGATCTGGATCGTGCCCACCGACGGGCTCGTCCCGCTCGGCTGGCCGGGGATCGTCGGCGGGGTGGTGTCGGGCGCCTGGGTCTCGCCCGGTGTCGTATCCATCCGAACGTTGTCGTAGTTGACGGTGAACGTCTTGGCCGCCGTGTCGCCGATCTGGACCCGTCCGATCCCCGTGGTGCCCGTGTTCGTCGCCCAGGCGTTCACGATCTTGACGCCGTCGCGGTAGAGGTCCCACGTCGTGTTCGACCCGACCGTGCCACAGAGCTCCACGTTGTGGAACCCCGTGCCCATCTGGACACCCGAGCTGAACGACGTCGCCGCGAAGTCCGAACGGATCTGCAACGTGCCGTTCGTCGCCACGAGCACCTTGATGATCGCGCCGTTCGCGGCCGTGCGCAGTCGGAAGAGGTCGATGTTGCTTCCGGCGACCACGTTCACGTTCAGGCTGGTGCATGCGGTCATGACCGACGACGCCAGGTCCTTGTATGCCGATGCGCTCTGGTTCGTCACCTGAGCGCGAGCGCTCGGCGCTGCCGGAGATCCGGTCGCGTTGTCGATCGTGAGCCGAGTGTTGGACGTCCAATTCACGAAGTCTCCGCTCGAGAAGTCATCCGCGAAGATCGGAGGGGCGGCGCCGCTGCTCACCGTCGCCGTGTCCGAGACGGGCGAGCCGTTCGCCGATCCGTCGTTCGGCGTCACCGTCACGACGATCACGTCGTTCGGATCATCCGTTGCCCGCCACCGACAGGTCGAGCGAGTCGGTCGAGGCCGACGTCGTCGTGGTCCGCTTGAGCGTCCCGTTGACGGTCCACACGTACGTGAACGACACCGCGTCGGTGTCGGCGTCAGTGCCGACGGCCGGTCGCCTGGAGCACCGCGTTCGTCCCAGGCGTGTGACTGTCCAATGCGACGGTGGCGCTCGGAGCCGTGTTACCCACCGTGACGGGTGCCGACGTCAACGGTGAGGAGTTCGCGGTTCCGTCGTTCGCGGTGACCCGAAGGCGGATCAGATCTCCCTTGTCGCCCCGGCCCGCGATGGACATGTCGAGGACGGCTGCCGTTGCACCGGCGATGTCTGTGCCGTTCCGCGTCCACTGGTAGCCCAGCGTGAGGGGGTTGCCGTCCGCGTCGTGGGCGGCGACCGTCGCGCTCAGCGTTGCGTTCGTCCCCGGCGATGACTGATCGATGACCACGGAATCGACGACGGGCGGGGTGTTCGCCGGCGGCGCACCGCTGAAGACGGCATAGCGCTGCTGGTTGACGCCCGTCACGATCGTGAAGCCGCCACCGACGTAGAGCTTGCTCCCCGCGGCGATCATCGCCACGACCGCGATGTTGGTGTTGACGGTCGGCGTCCAGTCGGCCCGGAGCGCACCCGTGCTGGGGTTGAAGGCGGCGAGCCGCCCACGCGGTTGTCCCGACATGTTGTCGAAGTGGCCACCGGCGTAGACGACGCCTCCCATGTAGGCGACGTCGGTGACGTCACCGTCACCCTGGGCAAGCCACAGCTGCGCACCGGTGTTGATGTCGAACGCGACCACCTGGTTGCCGGCCGCGCCGGTTCCGACTCCCACGAACACCCGTCCGGGGCCCTGCGTGATGCCCTGTGATGCATCGCTCGGATGTCCGCTCCATGGGAGCAGCGCGCCTGTCGTGGCGTCGAGCGCTGCGATGAAGTTGCTAGGAGCACCGCCGACCGTCGTGAAGTCACCGACCACGATGATCCGGCCGTCCGGAGTGACCAGCATGTCGCGAGGCGACTGGTCGACGCTCGGATCCCACGTCGTGAGCGATCCGTTCGTCGCGTCGAACGCCGCGAGTCGAAGGCGGGCCGTGTTCGCTCCGCCCTGACCCGCGACGGTCGTGAACTGGCCGCCCACGTAAACGCGGTTGCCCAGCGTGACGATCGTGCGGACCAACGAACTCACCGTCGGGCTCCAGGAACGGACGGCGCCCGTGGTTGCGTCGATCGCCGCGATCCTGGTTCGGGTGAGCGTCGCGACGTGCTTGAACTGCCCACCCGCGTAGATCGTGGTTCCGTCGGGAGACGCGGCTAGGGCCTGAACGACACCGTCGGCGCCCGGGTCCCACGCCATCGGCTGGCCCGTGGTGGCATCGATCGCAGCAAGGTATTGACGCGGGACGATCTCGCCGTTGTGTCCGAGGAGCTGCGTGAAATCGCCACCGATATAGACGACGTTGCCGACGCGGACCAATGCGTTGACCCGACCATTGACTTGGAACGTGCTGTCGGGGACGGCCGACACGACGGCCGCGGAGACCACCGTTGCCGCGGAAACCAGCGTGCCCGAGACGGTGCCGTCGTTCGGAGTGACCTCGACCGAGATCGCGTCGCCATCGTCGCCGTTCCCGGCGACGCTAAGGTCGAGGCTATCGGTCAGGGACGCCGTCGCACCCGTGGTCTTCACGACGACGCCATTCACCTTCCACACGTACGTCAGCGTCACCCCATCCGCGTCCGCATCGGTGCGGGTGGAGGTCGCCGTAACCGTTTGGTTGGTGCTCGGCGGCGCAGGGCTGAGAGCGACGGTCGCGCTCGGCGCGGCATTCTGCACAGTGACGTTGGAAGACGTGACCGGCGTCGAGGAGTTCACACCGTCGCTCGCCGTCACCCGCACGCTGAGCTGGTCGCCCCGATCACCATTGCCGACGGTCCCGAGGTCGAGCGTCGAGCCGGTGGCACCGCCGATCGGCGAGCCGTTCTTGAGCCATTGGTACGAGAGCGTGACCGCCTGGCCTTCCGGGTCGTGACTGGTCACGGTGGCCGTGATCGTCTGATCCGTGGTGGGGGCGGCGGGGTTCACCACGACGGAATCCACGACCGGTGGCGTGTTCGGCGGCGCACCGTGCACGGACGCCGTGCCGGAGTCGGTGAACGTCGCTCCCGGGATCGGGATGAACTGCCAGTCGTAGCTGGAAGGATGGAGCGTCAACTTCATCACGCCGAACGACACGTTGTCCCTGACCTCGGTGTTCGGCTGGTTCTGCGTGAACGCCTGGTGGCTCTCGCCGCCGGTCCCGACGACGAACTCCTTGATGCCGTACGTCGAGTTGGCCACGCCGGTCGCCGTCTGAGGGGCGAACCGCTCATACCCGTGCGCGTGCCCGTTCAGGACGATGTCGGCGCCGAAGTCATACAGAGCCTGCCAGATGTCCTGCATGAATGTGTTGTTGGCGTTGCTGCTGAAGAGGGGCTTGTGCCACATCGCGATCACGTTCTTGTCCGCGTTGGCGGCAAGATCGGCTCGGAGCCACTGTTCTTGCGGAGAGCCGGCCTCGCATCCTCCGACCTGCGCACACTCGCTGTTCAACACGACGACGTGCCAGTGCGAGTCCACGTCATAGCTGTAGTAGCCGGTCGATGGGCTCCCCGCTGCCGCGCCGAAGTATCCGAAGTACCCTGCGGCGTTCGCCGTGTTGTACTCGTGGTTCCCGCTCACCGGACGCGTGCGAGCCAGGAACTGACCCCATGAGGCGCCGTAGCAATTCTGGAACTCCGTGAGCGTGCCGTTCGGATACACGTTGTCCCCCAGCGTGAAGACCTGACCGGGGATCTGATTGACGAGCGCGGCGGTTGCCTCATCGGTGACGTTGGCGCAATCGGCGATGTCGCCCGCGCCGACCAGGACGGGGTCGCCGGCGGTCGGCGTCGCGAGGACTTCGTTCGACGCCGTCGAGGCGTTCGACGATTGGTCGATGGCCGTGACAACGTAGTAGTAGTCCGTCCCGCCGCTGACGCCAGTGTCGGTGAAAGACGTTCCGCTCACGAGGGTTCCGCCGTTCACGGGGGTCCCGTTGACCGACACGCCGGGCGACGTCGCCCGATACACGTTGTACCCGGCGAGGTCGGGCTCGGAGTTCGGGTTCCACGTCAAGGACACCTGGCCCCCGCCCGCCATCGCGACCAGGCCTTGCGGCGGCGCGGGCGGTGAGGAGTCGGGGTTGAACGGCGCGCCGTTCACCCACGCCGGGGCGTTGACGGCCGTGCCGTTGATGCCGGAGCCGGACGAGTCGGAGACGATCGAACCGGTGCCCTCGTTCATCCCCCACCGACCGATCAGCCCTTGGGCCGATGGGATCTCGAGGTTGCGGCCTGCCTGGATCTGCGACTGCGTGCGTGCCACGTTCCAGATCCGAGCCTCATCGACCACGCCGGCGAAGAAGCCGTCGGCGACTCCTGTCGAATTCATCGCGGTGCCGATAGCGGCATGCTGGATCGAGTCGGAGCGGGGGAAGTTCCCGACGGCCAGGACGCCGTCGGCGTTCCCGTCCAGGTAGAGGTGCCATGCCGAGCCGTCGTAGGTCGCGGCGGCATGGTGCCACACGTTGGACGTGACGACCGTGTTGCCGAATATCGGGTGGTTCAAGCCGGGGGTCGGCTGACCCGCGCCCTCCTCGAAGTCGGCGACGAGCTTGCCCGTGGCGGAGTCGATACCCAGGAAGTAGTTCATGTCGACGTTGGAGCCGTCGTTCTCGGAGCGCCCCTTCGTGAGCAGTGGGATCGCGCTCGGGACGCCGCCACTCCCGGTGCTCGTTCCGACGCCCGCGCCGGTCCGCTTGAACCAAAGCTCGAGCGTGAACGTGGACGAATCGAGGCCGGGGGCCGCCCCGAACGTCACGTACTGGTTCGTCCCATTCAGTTGCAGGCCGGAGCTCGGCGCGGTAGGCGTCGCGCTCGCTTCGTTCGACGCGCCTGACGCGTTGTTCGACGTGTCGACGGCCGTGACGATGTAGTAGTAGGTCGTGCCGCCGATGACGCTACTGTCGGTCAGCGACGTACCGGTCACGAGGATCCCGCCGTTCAGCGGGAGGCCGGCAACCGGAACGCCTGGCGTCGTCGACCGATAGACGTTGTAGCCGGCGAGGTCGACCTCGCCGTTCGCGCTCCACGAGAGCCCGACGTTCCCGGCCCCAGGTGTCGCGACCAGGTTCTGCGGCGCGGCGGGCGCGGTGGTGTCGGAGCTGATGGGGAAGCCCGCGACCCAGGTAGGCCCGGCGGTAAGCGTGCCGGTGTTGCCGCCGCCGGATGCGTCGGCGGTGGTGGTACCGGATCCCTCGTTCATGTGCCAGAGACCGGCAAGGCCCGCCGTCGCGCCGATCTCGGTGTTCATCGTCGACTGGATCTGTCCCTGCGAGCGCGCGGTGCTCCAGATGCGTGCCTCGTCGATCTGACCCTGGAAGAAGCCCGCGGCCACACCTGCGGTGGTGAGGGCCGAGCCGATCGCGGTCGCGGACGTCACCGCGGTGTTCGCCGGCGCGTTGATCGCGAGCGTCTTGTCGAGGTTGCCGTCCAGGTAGAGGTTCCACGTCGTGCCGTCGTAGGTGGCTGCGGCGTGGTGCCACACGTTGGAGGTGACGACCGTCGTGCCCGTCACCGGATGGTTGAGACTCGGTGAAGCGCCGCTCTGTGCCTCCTCGAAGTCGGCGACCAACTGACCGGTCGTGGCGTCGATGCCGAAGAAGTAGTTGATGTCGGCCGCAGCGGTCTCGGCCTCGGCCCGGCCCTTCGTGATGAGGGGGATCGCCGACGCGATGCCTCCAGTGCCGGTACTCGTCCCGACACCGGCTCCGGTCCGCTTGAACCAGAGCTCGACGGTGAACTGGGAGGATCGAAGACCCGGAGAAGCTCCCATCGTGAGGTACTGGCTGCTGCCGTTCAGCTGGATGGCTGAGTTGGTGACGACCTGCGGTGTCGCAGTGACCTCGTTCGAGGAAGCAGAACCGTTCCCGGAGGTGTCCACCGCGGTGACGACGTAGAAGAACGGGGTCCCGGGAGTCCCGGTCAGATCGGTATAGGTGGTCCCGACCTGCGGCGTCGCACCGTTCAGCGGCGTGCCGCTCGTCGGCACGCCGGCGGACGTCGCCCGATACACGTTGTAGCCCGCCAGGTCCGCCTCGGTGTTCGCGCTCCACGACATGTTCACCGCGCCGGGCGACCCTCCCGCGGTCAGGTTCAGCGGAGCCGCTGGAGGCGTCGTGTCGAACGGAGCGCCCGCGACCCAGGTAGGCCCGGCGGTAAGCGTGCCGGTGTTGCCGCCGCCGGATGCGTCGGCGGTGGTGGTACCGGATCCCTCGTTCATGTGCCAGAGACCGGCAAGGCCCGCCGTCGCGCCGATCTCGGTGTTCATCGTCGACTGGATCTGTCCCTGCGAGCGCGCGGTGCTCCAGATGCGTGCCTCGTCGATCTGACCCTGGAAGAAGCCCGCGGCCACACCTGCGGTGGTGAGGGCCGAGCCGATTGCGGTCGCGGACGTCACCGCGGTGTTCGCCGGCGCGTTGATCGCGAGCGTCTTGTCGAGGTTGCCGTCCAGGTAGAGGTTCCACGTCGTGCCGTCGTAGGTGGCTGCGGCGTGGTGCCACACGTTGGAGGTGACGACCGTCGTGCCCGTCACCGGATGGTTGAGACTCGGTGAAGCGCCGCTCTGTGCCTCCTCGAAGTCGGCGACCAACTGACCGGTCGTGGCGTCGATGCCGAAGAAGTAGTTGATGTCGGCCGCAGCGGTCTCGGCCTCGGCCCGGCCCTTCGTGATGAGGGGGATCGCCGACGCGATGCCTCCAGTGCCGGTACTCGTCCCGACACCGGCTCCGGTCCGCTTGAACCAGAGCTCGACGGTGAACTGGGAGGATCGAAGACCCGGAGAAGCTCCCATCGTGAGGTACTGGCTGCTGCCGTTCAGCTGGATGGCCTGGTTCCCGGCGGCGGAAGCCGGCGCCGAAGGCAGGATCACGGCCAGCAGGGCGGTGGACATGAGGAAGGCGAGCAGCCGAGCGCGCAGCGTTGTGGCAGACCGGGTCTTCAACGTCGATCCCTTTCGTCGGGGTACATCAGGGTCATCTGTGCGTGTGAACGTGGAGGTCGAGCAGGACGGACGGACGCATGCACGCGTGCGATCGACACGCGCCGTTGAGATGCCGAACGATCGGACATATGGGTGGTTCCTCCCGGGGGGAAGTCGTACGGGCTAGAGCCGTCCGAGCGGAGCCCCTTCGTCTTCGTCGTCGATGGCCACCGCGGGGTGAGCTAGTCCGCCCGCGTGGTCTTCCCTAGTTAGGAAGGTTGAGTCTCCATCACCCGAACCGACGGCCGCATCGGGCTTTCGTCGTAGATCACATGTCGGTGGCGCGAGTCGGGAAGCGTGAAGCTCGGGGCATCGGGTGCCCCGAGCTTCGGTGTTCGACGTTCGACGGGTTGTGAAGCTAGATCCTCGCTCGCCCGACGCACGTTTCACCGGTGGACGGGTTCGTCGCCTTCGCGATGAACTTGTCGATACCGGTCGAATCGTTGGGACGACGGTGGACGGTGAACGAACCGCTCGCGCCCTGCGTCACGCGCGTGCCCGTGAAGATCCGCGAGCCGTTCTGCCTGATGTGGACGTTCCAGGACTGGCCGCTCACGTTCGAGTCGACCTCGAACTCCAGCTCCAGGCTGCTGTTGTCCGGCTTGAGCTTCATCTTCCAGTCGCTCTGTGCGCCGCAGCTCCCTCCGGCGTTCACGACCGTACCGCCGCCGCCGCCGCCACCGCCGCCGCCACCGCCGCCGCCGCCGCCCGCGTACGCCGCAGGCGCCAACATCAGCAGCGACGCGGCGACCAGCGAGGTCACCATGAACAGGTGTCGCTTCTTCATCGGAGCTCCCTCCCTCTGGCGCGTGCCGTTGACGCGCTCCTCGGTACTACGCCGAGGTTGTCGCTGCCGCTCTCAGCTTCCGGCCAAGACTGGGTAAAGGGACCGGTAACCCGCCGACGTGCACGGCCGCGCCGACACGCAACCGGTACGCTGCTCGGCGGAGGCGTCAGGGTTCCTGGTGGGCCCCGCGGTCTTCAACACCGTTGTGAGGGCGCAAGCTCCCAGGCGGGTTCGATTCCCGTCCGCCTCCGCGAGGAGAGATCGGGGAGCCTGGTGGGCACCCCGATCCCTCCCCCTTTGCCCTGAGGACCCTCAACAGGTCCCAGCGGCTGTCCGAACGTGCTCTCCCTCGAGGCCCGCTCAGTCGCGGCAAGCGCTACGCTTCCGGAAGCTTCTCCACGACCCGGCGCGTGTCAAGTCCGAAGTTGTACACATCGATCGCCGGCGGCTCCACACCGAGCGTCGTGAGGGCTGTGCAGATCTGACTGCGATGGTCGGTCCCGTGCTCCAGCGCCGCCGCGAGCCTGAATCCGATAGGAGCCCACCGTTCGTACCCGTCGGTCTCGTCGACCTCTCGCACTATCGCATCGGGGTCGAGCGACCGCGAGATGAACTCGGCCCATCCAGACCCGTTGCGCTCCATGACGACGCGAGCCTCGGCGAGCGAAACGTGGTCCACGTCGATATCGGATGCGCGATCACCGGTCAGGATGTACAGGTCCAAGGTGTCGCCGGCGACGACGTGGCGAAGCGTGTCGAGCATCGGTCCCCGCGTGCCGAGAACGCTCGTCTCTAGCTCCTCGGCGCTGCGTGCGAGACATGCATCGATCAACCGCAAGCTCGCCCACACGTGGTGTGCGAACGCCGCCTCGAGAAGTGAACTGCTCATGACGATCTCCTCTCACCTGCAGAGGCCGGACGGTCAACCAAGGACACCGTCCGGGAACCGCATCGACGAACCGCCGCATCACCTGCGGCGGTTCCGTGCCAGGCTTTCGGGGAATGGCTAGGCTGGCGGAGTGGAGATCTCAGCTCTATGCATCGCCGTCAGACGCTAGCCTCAGGGAGGGATCTCGTCAAAGGCGCGCGCTTGTGTTCGTGACCACCGTTGATAGGCCCGATGACCGAGAGGGAACACGACGATGCGGGTCTTCCTTGCGGGTGCGAGCGGGGTGATCGGTGTGCGTCTCGTGCCGCTGCTCGTCGCCGACGGACACGTCGTGGCGGGCATGACGCGGACGCCGGAGAAGGCGAGCGCCCTGCGATCGCTCGGGGCCGACCCCGTCGTCTGCGATGTGTACGACGCCGACGCGCTCAGTGACGCCGTCCTCGCGTTCCGAGCGGACGCGGTCGTCGACCTGTTGACCGATCTGCCCGACGATGAGGGCTCGATCCCGAAGTTCGAAGCCGCCAACGCACGGATGCGGCGCGACGGAACGCGGAACCTGCTCGCCGCCGCGCGTGCGTACGGAACGTCCAGGTTCGTCGCGCAGAGCGTCGCTTGGGAACTCGAAGGCGACGCCGGCGACGCGGTCAGCGAGCACGAACGGGCCGTGCTCGAAGCCGGGGGCGTGGTGCTCCGCTACGGCCAGTTCTACGGGCCGGGGACCTACTTCGAGGACGGGGAGCCGCCCCCGCCGCGCATCCACGTGGATGAGGCGGCCCGCCGAACGGTGCCGGCGCTCGACGCCGCCCCCGGGGTGATCCTCGTCACCGAGACATAGTCGGCCCGGCGATGGGTAGGCTGGAGACCATGCAATCGCAGCTCCAGGAGATCGCCGACCGGCTCGACGCGACCGTCGAGGAGGTGCTGGCGTTCCTCGACTCCCCGTCCGGCCGCCGGCTCCGCAAGCGCCTGGCCACGGGGCTGATCATCTCGGTGCCGCTGATCATGCGGATCCCCTGGCTCAGACGAACGCCGCTCGGCAGGCTGATCGAGGTGGGCGGTGGAGCGGCGCTCGTGATGAAGCTCGCCGAGTTGATCCGCGATTGGGAACGCGACCACGGAGACGCCGCGCATCCTCGCGTGATCGACGTTCCGCCGGTTCCTCCCGCCTGAGTCCGATCAGGCCGACGAGCGCGCGCCTCGTCCCGTCGCGTGGATCACCTCGCGGGCCGCGCGCAACCCCGTCTCGACACCGCCGTTGAGGTAGCCCTGGCTGTACGTCGACGTGTGCTCGCCCGCGAAATGGACGTTTCCCTGCGGGAGCCCCATGTAGCCGAAGAAGCCCGTCCATTGCCCGGGTAGGAACGCGGCATAGGAGCCCTTCACCCACGGGTCGTCGACCCACGAGTCCAGCCACGAGCGCCCGTTGAACGAGTCCCGCATGCCCGGCAAGTAGGTATCGAGGAACGTCAGCGCGTCGTCGACCACGCCCGCCGGCGCCGGCGCATGGGGCTCGTACACCGGGTAGCCCGCTCCGGTCTTCCCGCCAGAGAAGATGGTCAACAGCCCGCCCGGCCCCGGCTCCGCCAGGGCGCTGTCCCAGCTGTCGGTCTTCGGAACGTCCAGGTCGAACTCACCGTTCCACCCGAACGTCGGGAACCGATCCTTGAACTGCAGGAGCACCTTCGCGTTCGTCCCCATCCCGAGCTCGTCGATCGCGCGCATCCGCTTCGCGTCGAACCCCGCTTCCGTCAGGTCGACGTCGCGGAGCGTGGTGAACGGCAGGCAGAGCACGACGTGGTCGGCGACCACGGGCGACGCCACGCCTCCGAAGTCGAGCTCGTACGTGCCGTCGGAGCCCTGCCGCATCGCCTCCAGCGGCGTCTCGAGGTGGAGCGCTCCCGCGGGTAGCAGGTCGGCCATCATGTTCGGGACCTGATCGTTCCCACCCCGGACGTGATACCGCTCGTCGGCCGGTCCGCCGGGATACGGCGTGATGTACGTGTCGAGCAACGTGATCGCCGACGTGTCCTCGGGGTCGATGCCCCAGAACCCGGTGAGGTTCACGTCCATCGACAGGCCGAGCAGCGACCCGCTCCCGCCGGGCACGTTGTCGTCCATCCACTCGCGCATCGTCATCTGGTCGAACGCCTTCGCCGCCGGTCCCGCCTGCCCCCAGCGATACGGGCCGACCTTCTTCGCGTCTCGCATCAGTCGGCGGATCACCACGTCGAAGTGCGCGTGCACTTCGTGACGGTCCCTCTGTTCGCCCTCCAGCACCAGGAGACCGCTCACGTCGCCCTCGTCCTGGTAGGCCGGGAACAGGTCGTCGAGCTCGAGACCGAGCGCGGCGACGAGCCGACGGAGCTGCACGTGCCGCGTGTCGACGAACTCTCCCCCGTGCTCGGCCACCTGGCCGTCGGCGAACGTCCGAGCGGACCAGCACCGGCCACCGACGCGGTCGCGGGACTCGTAGAGATCGGCTCGGATGCCGTGCTGCTGCAGCTTGTAGGCACAGGACACCCCGGCGAGCCCGGCGCCCACAACGACGACCCTGGGCTCGTGCGCTCCCCCGCGGCGCGGACGCGCGAGGGCGGCGAGCGGCGGCGCCGCAACCGCCAGCGCGGCTCCGAGCGCGCCGGCGCCCTTCAGGACCTGGCGCCGGCTGAGCTGGCGGCGATGGAGCTCGATCGCCTCGTCCAGCGACACCGGCCGGTCGTCCGGAAGCGATGCATGAACCTCGGCCAGCTCGCGCATCGCACGCATCAAGGGTGTCCGTCGTCCCACGGCTGCCGCCTCCCGATATCCGGCCCTCAAGCCGGCTCGTCCTCGAGCTCGAGCACGGGATCCATCTCGTCCGGCCCGAGCGTGCCCACAGTTCCTTTGTGGATGGCGCGACGGTACAGCAGGAGCGTCGGAAGCTGTAGCGCGGCCGATGCGACGAGGGCGATGGGGACCCCGATGCCTCCCGCGATGGCGCCGAGCACCGGACCTCCCGCGGTCTGCCCCACCGCGTCGGCCTGACCGCCGACCGAGTTGATCGTCGCGCGGGTCTTCGGATCGAGCCCCTGGTTGATCCACACCCGGAACACCGGATCGCGCACGCTCCGGAGCGCACCGACCGCCCACATCGCCGCGAGCGCCACCCAGAACTGCCCGGTCAGCGCGAACGCGATGATGCTGAGGACCAGGAAGACGTCGATCGCGGCCAGGATCCGCGCGACGGGAACGTGACCTTCGAGCGTCACCCGTCGTCGCACCACGATCAAGGCGGCGAACCCGAGCACGAGCGCACCGCCGTCGAGGATCGCGAACCACCACAGCTGCGAGAGCTGTCCGATCGCCGGCAGTCCGATGTCCCGCAGGATATGCAGATCTGACAACCGGTCGAAGCCCTCGGTCGACGCCCCGTGCAACGCGGCGGTGCTGAGGATCAACACGAGCGCGGGATGGGACCGCATCGCTTTGACCCCTTCCCTGAACGTGGCGATCAGTGACTGATGGAGACGCTCACCATCCCGTCGCGCCCGGCGTTCGAACCCCTCTTCGGGCATCACGATCCAGAGCGCTGCGGCGAGCAGGAACTGACCGACGCCCGCCACGAGGATCGGCAGGGCGAGGTTCACGGTCGCGAGCGCCACGCCCGCGACGATCCCGGCCAAGGCGGCCGCGTGCCAGAACTGATCGCCGCGGAGGTAGAGCGGTCGAGCGGCCTCCTCCCCGACCTCGTCCGTGAGCCACGCGACGTCGGCGCCGCTCTCGAACGTCGCGAAGATCCCCCAGATCAGTTGCGAGGCAGCCGCCATCCAGAAGCTGTGCGAGAACGCAAGGAGCAGGAATCCGGCGCCTCCGCCGGCCAGCCCGATGACGATCGAGGTCCGCCGGCTGATGGTGTCGGCCACCACACCGGTGGGCGTTTCGAACAGGAGGTACGAGCCCTCCAGGACCGTCCCCAAGAGCACCAGCTGGAACGGACCGAGGCCCAGTCGCAGGATGAGGAACACGCTGAAGATCACGCCCATCATCCGCGAGAAGAACCCGTTGATCGCCATGTACGCGAGGAACACGGGGACGGCGCGCATCCGTCGGTTCATCCTTCGTCCTTCCGGCGCCGGCGAAGCCCGGCGCTGATAGGGCGCCGAGAACGGGGGCGTTCGTGGACCTCGGGATGCGAGGAACGGTCCAGCCGGCCGTCACGCGACGCGAAGAGCCGGACACTGAGGCTCCGGCGAAGGTCGGTGAGGTCGTTGGCTATACCGCTGTCATGCTGCGTCGAGTCTCCCGGGCGTCCGGGAGCGTGTCAACCACGACCGACGATATGACCCCCTACATGTTGTCGGTGATGCGGAAGAACGCTTCGTCCTCGTCGCGACGCTTCCCCCGCATGTCGGCGAGCGCGGCTAGCGCTCCCGCCCACAGGATGAAGAACCCCGCGGTGAGGCTGACCAGCCCGCCGATCTCATAGATGCCGAGCACCATCAGAACGAGCCCGATGATGAGGAGCGCGTCGGCGAGCAGCTCACGGAGCCGGATCGACGGTTTACGGATCTCGGGGCGACGAAGGGTATCCACGATGCTCCGATCTACTCGGTTCCTCCTCAAAGGGTAGGCCTCCGCTTCGCCGACCCGCAACCGCTCCCACGTTCCGATGTGCGAGCATCGACCCGTGGCCGACGAGCCCCCATCCGCCGCACACGACGAACGACCGTTCGCCGTGCTCGATGTCGGGTCGAACTCGGCGCGGATGATCGTCTTCCGACTGCGGGACGGCGAGCACCTCGACGTGCTCGAGGACGCGCGCGCTCCGCTCAGGCTGGCGCGCGAGCTCCATACCGGGGCCGAGCTCGGTCCGGAGGCGATCGAACGAACCCTCGAGGCGCTCAGGGATTTCCGCGCCGTCGCGGAAGGGGCGGGTGCCGATCGGATCCTCGCGGTCGCCACCTCGGCCGTCCGCGACGCGCTCGACGGACACCTCCTGCTCGAGCGCGCGCGGGAGCTCGGGGTTCCGCTCGAGATCATCGACGGCGACACCGAAGCGCACCTCGGCTTCGTCGGCGCCGTCCACGACCTTCCGGTCACGAGCGGCGCGACGCTCGACGTCGGTGGCGGGAGCGCGGAGATCTCTCGGTTCCGCGATCGTCGCCTGAACAACTCGTGGATGTTCGAGCTCGGGTCGCTCCGGATGAACGACCGGTTCCTCGAAGACGACCCGCCGTCGGCCGCGCAGCTGAAGCGCATGCGGAAGCACGTGAGCGAAACGCTCCGGGCTGCCGACATCGAGGACTTGACGAGCGGCGAGGTCCTCGTCGGGATCGGGGGAACGGTTCGGAACCTGGCGAAGGTCGACATGCATCGGACCGAGCATCCCCTCGGCCTGCTGCACGGCTACGAGCTTGCGGCGGATCGGCTGGAAGCCATCCTCGACGATCTGGCGGGCAAGTCCATGAAGCGGCGCGCGCAGGTCGCGGGCTTGAACCCCGACCGTGCCGACTCCGTGATCGGCGGCGCGGTCGTGTTGCTGGAGGTCATGTCCGCACTCGGCGGCGATCGGATCGTCGTGTCCAGCCGCGGGGTACGCGAGGGACTCGCGCTCGGAGGACCGGACGCGACGCTCCCGCCTCCGCGATGGGTGCGAACGATCTCGATCGCCACGCTCTCCGCGCGGTTCGCCAGCTGGGACGTGCGAGCGGCGGAGCGCCGCACGATGATCGCCACACGGTTGCACGACACGCTCGACCCCGAAGCGCGCGACGCGGTCCGCGAGATGCTGGTCCACGCGTCGACGGTCGTCGACGTGGGGCGAGCGATCGATTACTACGACCGCTTCGAGCACGCGGCGATGATCGTCACGTCTGCGGACCTGGGAGGGTTCACCCACGAGCACCTCGGCATCCTGTCCGCGATCCTGCGACAGGCAGACGACGACATCCGGCTCGGCCCATATCGGCGGTTGATCGGAGTGGAGGACCGTTCCGCGGTGCTTCGTGCCGCGACGGTCCTGGCGCTCGCCGACGAGCTGAAGCGTCGCATCCCGCCCGAGCTGCGCGCCGTGATCGGATGCACCTGGCATCCTGCTGCCTTCGTCGTCGAAGGGCCGTTCCCGCCGGGCTGGCGGCCACGCGGCGTGGCCGACCGCTTCCGGCAGGTGTTCAAGCGCCCGCTCCACGTGCTGTCCCGTCGCCCGGCCTAGGATGACGTCGGCAGCGAACGGGGTGGACATGCGGATCCTGACGATCGACCTGGGCACCAGCGCGACGAAGGCCGCCCTGTGGTCGGAGGACGGCCCGAGCGCGATGGGACGGGCCCCCGTGGACGTCGAGCACCCGCGCCCGGGATGGGCGGAACAGGATCCCGATTCATGGTGGACGTCGACCGTCGCGGCCTGTCGGCAGCTCCCTCCGGACGAGCTGTCGCAGGTCGACGCCGTCGGGTTCTCCACCCAGCGCGACACGTTCGTCCCCGTGACGACGTCCGGAGAGCCCATCGGCCGGGCGATCGCGGCGGCGGATCGACGGGCGACGGAGGAAGTGGACGGCCTGGGCAAGGACTTCCATGTGCTCACCGGCGTGGTGCCGGACGCGGGCACGGTCGCAGCCAAGGTCGCGTGGATACGCCGGCACGAACCGGATCGACTGAGCGGTGGTCAACGCTGGATCCTGGGAGCCAGAGACCTGATGGTGTTCAAGCTGACCGGTCGCGGGATCACGGACGCCTCCGTGGCGTCACGGACCGGCTTGATCGCCCTCGACGGGGCCGGCCTCGAGGGGGCGGAGCTCCTTCCGGAGATCGTCGGATCGACGACGATCGTCGGCAACGTGCTCCCTGAGGCGTCGGCAGCCACCGGCCTGAAGGCGGGAACGCCCGTCGTCGCTGGCGCCGGCGATCGAGCGTGCGAGGTGCTCGGCGTCGCCGCCACGACCGCGCGGCCCATGGTCTCCTGGGGATCGGTCGCCGGCGTGTCGGTGCCCGTCGGGCATGTGCCGGCGCCGGATCCCGGGATCTTCGTTTCCCGCGGAGCGCTCGGCGGTTACGTGATGGAGGCCGACCTTCCCCTGGCGGGCTCGGCGCTCGCGTGGCTGGGCCGGCTCACGGGTCTCAGCCCCGACGAGCTCACGCAGCAGGCGGACGACATCGACGCCGGCGCCGGCGGGCTCCTCGCGCTCGCCTGGCTGGGCGGGGCCCGGGCACCGTGGTGGGAAGCTCGCACCGGCCTCACGTTCGTCGGGCTGACGTCCGTGCACACGGCCGCCCACCTGGCACGCGCGCTCGTCGAAGGGATCGCGTTCGATGCGGTCCGCTGTCTCGATCGTGCCGCACCGGATGCGGTCGAGCTCTCACTGGCCGGACGCGGGGCGGCGATGCCGCTGTGGCGCCGGGTCCTCTCCGGCGTGGCGAACCGGCCCGTCGTCGCGCGCACGCACGGCGAAGCGGCGTCCACGGGCGCCGCGATCGTCACCGGGAGCGCGATGGGGGTGCACCTCGGTGCCGACCGGCTCGACCCGGTGTCCACGCGCGAGCGGCCGTTCGACTCCGACGTCGTCGCCTACGGCGATCTGCGGATGCGGCACGAGATGGTGGCGCGCGCCACGGTCAGCGCGTTGATCGGCCGCTGAGTCGAGACCTCGTCGCGGCTCACGGGATGAGACCGGCGGAACGGTACGCGTCCTCGACGACCTGCATCACCACGCGGCCGTCCTCGCCAGACGGGCGCGGCCGGCGTCCTTCACCGATCGCATCCAGGAACTCCGCGACCTGCGCGCTGTACATCGGCTGCGTGCAGTGCTCGTAGTCGGCCGGCGGAGCCTCCGCCGGCCAGATCCGCGCGTACCCCTTCGTCCCGTAGACCTCGGTGTCGGCTTCCAGTCCGCCCATGTGCGGGTGCCACCATCCGGACTCCACGACGCTGTTCGTCCCGTTGTCCCACGCGATCATCACGACACCGTCGTCGTCGACGGTGTAGCGCCCCTCCGCGTACCGAGTGCCGATCGTCGCGCAGACGCGGCCGGGCGCCGGGTCGCCGAGCAGGTAGCGCGCGGTGTCGATGGCGTGCACGCCCATATCGACGAGCGCACCCCCACCGGCGAGCTCCGGGTCGGTGAACCACCCACTCGGCCCCCAGCCGGCATGCACGCCGTAGCCGTGGGTCTTCACGATCTCGCCGAGCTCACCGGCCGCGATGCGCGCGCGCATCGCGCGCACCTCGTCGCGGAACCGCCAGCAATGCGCGACCATCAAGGATGCATCGCCCTCGCGCGATGCGGCGATCATCTCGTCGCATCCGGCCACCGACGTGGCCATGGGCTTCTCGACCATCACGTGCTTCCCGTTGCGCAGCAACGCGGCTGACTGCGGAGCGTGGAGCGCGTTGGGCGTTGACACGACGGCCGCCTCGACGTCGGGATCGGCGGCCAGCGCCTCCCAGTCGGTGGTCACGCGCGGGATCCCGTACCGCTCGGCGAACGCACGAGCGGTCTCCTCGCGATGGTTCGCGACGGCCACGATCTCGTCGCCGTGCTCCAGAATACCGCGCGCATGGAAGTCCTGGATCCACCCGCAGCCGAACAGCGCGACACGGGTCATGCGTCGCTACCCCTTGACGCCGGTGAGCGTCACACCCTCGACGAACGCCCGCTGGGCGAGGAAGAACAGGATGATGAGCGGCAGCATGATCATGATCGACATCGCCATGGTGAGGTTCCACTCCGTGCCGTGCCGCTGTTGGAACTCCGTCAGACCGAGCGTCAACGTCCACAGGTGCTGGTTGTTCCCCACGAAGAGCAACGGCGAGAACAGGTCGTTCCAGTTGTAGAGGAAGTTGAACAGCGCAACCGCTGCGATCGCGGGCTTGGCCAACGGGACGATCACCCGCGTCATGATCTGGAACTCGCTCGCGCCGTCCACGCGGGCGGCGTCGGACAGTTCCTCGGGGATCGTCATGAAGAACTGTCGCAGCAGGAAGATCGAGAACGCGTCGCCAAGGAAGCTCGGCAGGATCAGCGGCGTCAGGTGGTCGATCTGGCCCAGGCGCACCCACAGGACGTACAGCGGGACGATCGTCACCTGGACGGGAAGCATCAATGTCGAGAGCACCAGCAGGAACGCCACCTGGCGACCCTTCCACCGCATCCTCCCGAGGGCATAGGCGACGGGGATGCACGACAGGATGATCCCGACCGTCGACAGGAGCGCGATCTGCAGGGTGTTCCAGGTATAGCGGAAGAACGGAACGCGATGGAAGACCGTCGCGAAGTTGCTCCACACGAACGGTCGAGGGATGAACGAGGGCGTGACGGCCTGACTCTTGGTCATCAGCGCCGTCATCACGATGAAGAAGAACGGTGCCAGGAACATCGCGGCGAACGCGATCAGGATGGCGTGTTGCCCGACGGAGCTCAGGAAGCGATGTCGCTTCACCTGCGGGGGGATCGGCGGGAGTCGATCCCGGGGATCGCCCCTAGGTCGAACGCCTCTCCGACCTCTTGGAGCCTGGTTCCCTGGCCACCGATGGTCGTCATCGGAACCCGCCTCCCTGGTAGTGCACCCATCGCCGCGACCCCTTCACGATCGCGATCGTGCAGATCATGGTGATGACGAACAGCACCCAGGCCATGGCCGATGCGTAACCCATCCGGAAGTCCTGGAACCCCTGTTGGTACAGGTAGATCGCGTAGAACAACATCGAGCCTTGGGGCGCGCCCAGGTTGGAGGCCGCCTCCGTCACCGAGCTCCCCGTCGCCGCCAGGCTCGCCACGTACGCCTGGGTGAAGAGCTGGAACCCGTAGATCACGCCGATGACGAGGGAGAAGAAGATCACCGGCGAGATCATCGGCAACGTGACGAACCGGAACTTCTGACGGCCGTTCGCGCCCTCGATGTCCGCGGCCTCGTAGAGCTGCCGGGGCACGTCCAACAGGCCGGCGAGGAAGATGATCATCGCGTCGCCCACGCCCCACAACCCGAGCATGACGAGACCCCACTTGGACGAGTTGGGACCGTAGAACCACAACGGGGGCTTGGCGACCCCCAGGTGCATCAGGATCTGGTTGACGGGCCCGAACGACGGATTGAAGACGAGCACGAAGGCCAGCGCAGCCGCCGCGGGTGGGGCCATCGAGGGCAGGAAGTACAGCGTCCGGTACGTTCGCGACCCCGACCGAGGAAGTGTCAGCAGCCACGCCGTCAGGATCGCGAACGCGATGCGCAGCGGGACGCCGACGATGATGATCCAGATCGTGTTGCGGAACGCCAGCCAGAAGAACGGGTCCTTCGTGAACATGAACGTGTAGTTCTCGGTGCCGATCCACACGGGTTGTTCGAGCAGGCTGTACTTGGTGAACGAGAAGTACAGGCTCGACACCATCGGATACAGGATCAGAAGCAGGAACCCGAGGATCCACGGTGACATGAACAGCAGGATGGTCAAGCCGCGCTTGACGTTGCGCTTCCGGGGCCGACGCACGATGGCGTCGGCCCCGGAGGCGATCCCTGTGCTCGCTATCCCGGTCGTGCTCGTCGCACGTTCCTCTCGTTAGATCGCAGCTTGCGCGAGCTGATCGTTGATCTGTTGGGCCACCTGCGAGAGCCCACCTTCGAGATCCGTCTCTTTGCCCGCCTCCCACTTGTCGGCCCACGCGGTCAGGATGTTCTGGTCGGCCGCGCCGATGGCGGAAGGCTCCTTGTAGTGCGAGTCGGGGTTCTTGAAGATATCCAGGAACGTCTGGAACTGCGGCGTGACATCCAGGTCCGGCGAGCTGAGCGAGGCCAGCGTCGTCGGCACGTTCCGGACGTTGTTCGCCATGTAGACGAGCGTCGGGGTGTCGGTCGCCATGTAGTTGACGAGCAGCCACGCCTCGTCCGGGTGCGGCGAACCCTTCGGGATGCCGATGATCGTGCCTCCGACCGGGCCGCGCCCGTAGGTGTTGGCCTGATCGTCTGGCACCGGGTAGGGGGCCGTCGCGTACGGCAGGTTCGGAGCCTCGTCGGCGATGAACGCCGTCCGCCACTCACCGTCGAAGTTCATGGCCGTCCTGCCTGCCTCGAAGTCCTGCGCGCTCGAGAACTCATCCCCCGAACCGGCGACGAACCGCTGGAGCTTGTCCGAGCCGGTCTGGAAGTCGCCGCCACCGTACACGCTGGCGATGAAGTCGTGCTGCCACTGGAACATGGTCTTCCACGCCGGATCGGAATCGACCACGGATGTCTTGCCGTCCTCGCTGTACCACTTCGCGCCGAAGAGGTTCCCGAGGTTCGGCGTGCTGAACTCGTAGTAGCCGAACCACGGAACGAACCCGGCGAGCTTGATCGACCCGTCGGAGTTGAAGACCGTGAGCTTCTTCGCGTCCGTTTCGAGCTCGGACAAGGTCTTGGGTGGACCGGAGATGCCCGCCTTCTTGAACATGTCCGTGTTGTAGTAGAGGCCCTGCGCATCCGTCAGGAACGGGAACGCGCACCGACTCCCGGCGAAGGTCGTGTATGCCTCGACCGACGGCGGGAACTGACTCACATCGAAGCCGCTCTGCTGGATGTACGGATTCAGATCCTGCCATGCACCCGACGCGCAGAACTGGCCCACGCTGTCCAGCGTGAACGACAGCACCGTGTCCGGTGGGTTGCCGGCGTTGATCGCGGCGATGATCTTCTGGTCGTTAACGCCACCAACGCTGTTGACCGTGATCCACGGGTACTTCGCCGTGAAGCCGTCGAAGATCTTGTTGAACTGCTGGAGCTCGCGACCGGTCCAAGCGCCCCACATCTGCAACGTCACCGGTGCATGCGAGGCGCCGCTGCCCGTGTCGATCGCAGACGGCGTATCGCTGCTGCTGCCGCCGCCTGCGGTGCACGCCGCGGTCACCAGCGCGAACGTCGTCATGGCGATGAGCCATCGCTTCATGTGCGTCTCCCTCCTCTGGGATCGGGACCACGGTCCCTGATCCCCTCGCTCTTCATCCATGTACGATCCCGCGCGACCTCAGGGATCATGCGGACGCCTCTCCTCGTGCGAACAACTGATCCTGAGCGGCTTGCAGCGCCATCGACACCGAGCCGTAGAGCGTCGCCTCCTGCTGCAAGGTCGAGCACTCAACCCGAGGGCGGAACGGCGACAGTTCACGCAGCTCACGCGCCACGGGATCCAATAGGAGATCGCCGTTCGAACCGATCCCGCCGCCCAGGATCACCAGCTCCGGGTCCACCACCGACGCCACCGCGACGATCGCGATCGCGATCCGATGCGCCTCGGCGGCGACCACCCGGCGCGCCTTGCGGTCGCCCCGCCGAGCCTCCTCGAACACCTTCTTCGCGGTCAATGGAGGCGGCATCCCCAGCCGGCGCGCGTCGGCGACGACCCCGGTGGCACTCGCCGCCGCATCGAGCGCCCCACGACGTCGGCTCGACGGATCGTGCAGGTCGGTATCGGCCAGCGGCATGTACCCGACCTCGCCGGCCGCGCCGGCGCTCCCCCGGTACAGCTCGCCGTTCAGCACCATGCCCATCCCGACACCGGTGCCCAGATGCAGATACACGAAGTCGTCGACGCCCTTGCCGAGTCCCTGCCACTGCTCACCGATCGCGGCGAGGTTCACGTCGTTCTCGAACGCGATCTTCGTCCCCAACTCGTGTTGGACCAGCTCGACCAGTCCCTGCCGTCCCCATCCGGGCAGCGCGTACGCGAGTGCGACCTGACCGCGTTCCGGTTCGAACACGCCGGGGCTGCCGACGACCGCGAACGTCACCTGCCGCCACTTGATGCCGGCGTCCGCGGCCAGGGCATGCGCGATCGCGCCGATCTGCGTTATCAGGGTCTTCGCGCTCTTCACCTGCGCCCGCTCGTCCCGACGGGCGACGAACTGACCGGTCACGTCCGCGATCGCGGCGCGCACCCAATCCCTGCCGACATCGATCCCGACGACCCATCCGGCCTGCGGGTTCAACTCGTACAGCACGGCCGTCGGGCCCTTCCCGCCGCTCGTGCGGCCGGCTTCCCGGACCAAGCCGGCATCGAGCAACGTCAAGAGTGCTTGCGACACCGTGGGTTTCGACAGCGCGGTCTCGCGAGCGATCTGCGCGCGCGATACGGGCCCGACCCGCCGGACGCTCTCGAGGACCGTCCGCTCGTTGATCGCCCGAAGCAGGCTGGGGGTGCCACCCACGGACGTGCGCTCGACACTCGTTGCGGCCCCTCCTTTAGCGCAAAGGAAACTTTCCTAACTATTCCGGCGGATGCTACGCTGCGCCCTTCGCCGGAGTCAAGACAGGTCCGTGCGGTCCCGGTGAGGTGCAAGATGCGTATGCACGAGGAGCACGCGGGCACGTGAGCCGATACGTCAGGAGGGACACGAACCCATGAAGGAACTGGCGATCAGTGGCGGCACGCCGGTCCGCTCGAGCGCCTATCCGGCCTGGCCGAGCGGCGACGATCGAGAGATCGAGGCGGTCAACGACGTCATCCGCACCGGCGAGTGGGGTGGCTTCCCCGAACCCGGGCGCTACGGCGGGCGGTTCGAAGAGGCGTTCGCCGCCTACCAGGGAGCGACCCACGGCATCCTGATGTCGAACGGCACCATCACGATGGAGGTGGCGCTGAAGGCGCTGGGGATCGGATGGGGCGACGAGGTCATCATCCCCGCGCTCACGTTCGCGGCGACCGCGTACGCGCCCATCGCCGCGGGAGCGCTTCCCGTCATCGTCGACGTCTCGCCGGACACCTGGTGCATCGACCCCGATCTGGTGGAGGCGGCCATCACGCCCGCGACCAAGGCGATCATGCCGGTCCATCTGGGGCATCAGATGGCGGACATGGACCGCATCACGGCGATCGCGGCGAAGCACGGCCTCGCCGTCGTCGAGGATTGCGCACATGCGCACGGACAGCAGTGGCAGGGCAAGGGCGCCGGCTGCATCGGCGACTTCGGTTCGTTCAGTCACCAGTCCTCGAAGATCCTGACCGCCGGCGAAGGTGGCTCGCTCCTCACGAGCGACGACGACCTGGCCCGCCGGGCCCACTCGCTGATCGACTGCGGCCGCGCGAAGGATCCGGATGAGAAGGAGTACACGTTCGGCGCGAACTACCGGCTCGGCGAACTCCACGCGGCGCTCCTGGTCGTCGCGATGGAGCGGTTCCCCGCGCAGCAGGCGCAGCGCGCGGACGCGGGCACGCTGTTCGAAGGGTTGGTCGCGCAGGTGCCGGGCGTCCGCGTGATGCCGGTGGACGCGAGGGTCACACGCTGGTCCTTCTACAACTACATCATCGCGATCGATCCCGATGCGTTCGCCGGCCGCACGAACGAGATCGATCTGCGCCGCGTTGGAAGCCGAGGGCATCCCGGCCGAGGTGCAGTACCCCTCGATGAACCGCTACGAGCTCTTCCAACCGTCGCTCTCGCGTCTGCCGGTCTGCGTGGAGTTCGCCGATCGGCTGGACCCGCAACGGATGTCGTTCCCGGTGGCCGAGGCAGCGGGCCAGCGGGAGTCCGTCTACTTCATGGAGAACGTCTTCCGCGATGGGACGAAGGGCATCGAGGACGCGGTCGAGGCCGTCGCGAAGGTCCAGCGGCACGCCGACGAGCTGCCCAAGGGATAGCAGCTCCGGACGTCAGCTCCCGGGGAAGAACCGCGGCAGATGGTCGCGGCTGGCGTCCAGGAGCGCGCCGAGCAGCGGCTTCGCCGTGTCGTAATCGCCGATGAGCGGATTCGTCATCAGCGCCTTCAGTGCTTCCCCTCGGTCGCCGGACATCGCCGCCCTCGCCGTGAGGAGCTCATACGCCTTGGCGTGCTGGACCAGACCGAGCATCTCCGGTGGCAGCGGGTCCACTGGGAGCGGATGCGCCCCCTCGCGATCCACACGGGCGGCGACCTCGACGACGGCGTCGTCCGGCAGGTTCGGTATCGCGCCGTCGTTCCGCATGTTCACCACCTGGATATCGTTCGTGCCGGCATGGAGCGACGCGACCAACGCCGCGGCCGCGTCGCTATAGAAGGCCCCGCCGCGCTCCTCGAGCAGCTTCGGCTTGGTGTCGAGCGCCGGGTCCTTGTACAGCTCGAGCAGCCCGGCTTCGATCTCCATCACCTCTTCCGCGCGTGTCTTCCCCGTCCGTTGATGCTCGAGGACACGCTCGGTCAGGTAGTAGTAGTGCAAGTAGTACGACGGGATCGCACCGATCTCGCGGATGAGCTCGGCCGGCATGTTGCTCTCGTCGGCGACGAGCTCGATCGCGAGATCCAGGATCTCCGGCAACCGATCGACGCCGTCCACCAGGACCTTGCGCTCCCACGTCAGATGGTTGAGCCCGACGTGCTCCAGCTGCACCTGCTCGGGCCCCACGTCGAAGTGAGCAGCGAACCGCCGCTGGAACCCGATCGCCACGTTGCAGAGGCCGAGCGCGCGGTGACCTTCGTCCAGCAGCGCCTGGGTCACCAGCCCCGTCGGGTTCGTGAAATCGACGAACCACGCTCCGGGGTTGCCGCGGCGAGCGGTCTCCTCCGCCAGCTCCAGCACCATCGGCACGGTGCGCAACGCCTTGGCGAACCCGCCGGCGCCGGTGGTCTCCTGGCCGATGCATCCGAACCGGAGCGGGATCGTCTCGTCCTGGAAGCGTGCGGCCTGACCCCCCACGCGCAGTTGGACGATCACGAAGTCGGCGCCCTCGAGCGCCTCGTCCCGGCCGCCGGTCAGCGTGAGGTTCCCCGCCCAACCGACCCGGCGCAGCATCCGCTCCGCCAGCGCCCCGACGATGGCGAGTCGCTCCGGATCGATGTCAAAGAGCACCAGGTCGTCGACCGGGAGCCGGTCGCCGCGCGTCACGAACCCCTCGACGAGCTCGGGCGTGTACGTGCTCCCGCCGCCGACGACCGTCACCTTCACACCCATGGCGCGGGCATCGTACACTCCCGTCGATGAAATCGTTAGGAAAGTTTCCTGACCCATTCATCGCGGAGATCTTGGGCCAGCCCGACGCGATCCGGCGATCGGCGGACGGCCTCGCCGATCAAGGCCTCGCGCTCGAGCGAGCGGCGGAGGCCGGACAGGAACGGACCATCGTCTTCACCGGGATGGGGAGCTCGTACGACGCGTGCTACCCGGCGGTCACGGCCCTCGCGGCCGCGGGTGTGCCGGCCCTGCACATCGACGCGTCCGAGCTGCTGCACTTCCGCCGGAACCTGCTCCCACGCGCCGGGCTGCTCGTCACGGTGAGCCAATCGGGTGAGAGCGCCGAGGTCGTCCGCCTGATCGAAAGGCTCGAGCGAACCGAGGGCGCGCCGGTCGTCGTCGCGGTCACCAACGGGTCGAACAACTCGCTCGCCCGATCGGCCGACGTCGTCCTCGACACTCGAGTGGGAGACGAGGTTGGGCCCTCGACCATGACGTTCGCAGCCGCCCTCGTCGCGTTGGCGGCCGTGGGCAGGGTGTTGAGAGGCGAGGCGTCGGCGTCGGCGATCGCCGAGGTCGATGGGGCGGCACGCTCGGCCGCCGGCGCGCTCGATGGCCTGCTCGCCGAGCCGGAACTCGCCGACGACCTCGCGACATGGCTCGGTGGCCGCACGAGCTCGGTCATCCTCGGCCGCGGCCCTGCCCGCGCCGCGGCCGAGATGGGCGCGCTCACGCTGAAGGAGGCCGTGGGCATGCCGATCGAGTCCTTGCAGACCGCCCAGTTCCGCCACGGGCCTCTCGAGCTCGCGGGACCGGAGCTCGCCGCGATGGTCATCGCCACCGAACCGGAGACCCGCGACCTCGACGTCGGCCTGACGGGCGAGCTCGTCGCGCTGGGTGCGAACGCCGCGGTCGTCGTGGAAGGCGGAGATACCCCCGACGGCGTCTTGCGGATCGACATCGGCACCCAGGACCGCATGCTCGCTCCCGCCGTGTCCGTCCTCCCCGCGCAGCTCCTTGCATGGAAGCTCGCCGTCGATCGGGGCCGCCCGCCCGGGTCGTACGTCCGGGCGTCGAAGGTGACGACCCGTGAATGACGGAGCGCTTCTGCGTGTCGCGTTGACGTTCGACGCCGAGCATCCGGACCGTCCCTGGTGCCCGCCCGGCAACGTCGAGCACATCCTCGACACGCTCGGGAACGCGGGCGTTCGAGCGACGTTCTTCGTGCAAGGGCGTTGGGCCGAGTCGCAGCCCGCGACCGCCAAGCGGATCGCCGACGAAGGACATCTGGTCGGACACCACTCGCACTACCACGCGCGTATGCCGCTCCTCCACGACGACGGGTTGCGGAGCGATGTCCTCGACGCGCAAGCGGCGATCCACGCGGCCACCGGCAAGGATCCTCGACCCTGGTTCCGCTGTCCGTTCGGTGCCGGAGCAGACGACGGTCGCGTCTTGGCCGTGCTGGAGACGCTCGGCTATCGCAACGTGCACTGGCACGTCGAACTGGAAGATTGGGAGGCGTTCCGAACCGGTCCGATGATCGCGCACGATGCGATCGAAGGCGTCCGCGCGCACGGTGACGGGGCGGTGGTCCTCCTGCACACGTGGCCCGGAGGCACCGGTGAGAGCATCGGGCCCATGATCGCGGGGCTCCGTGGTATCGGCGCGTCGTTCGTGTCGATCGACGAGCTGGACGATCTGCCGTGAGCAAGCGGCCCGCGATCCTGGCCGTCGACGCCGGCGGTTCCAAGACCGACGTGGCTTTGCTCCGACGGGACGGCACGCTCCTCGGAGCGGCGCGGGTGCACAGCCACGAGATCGACGGACGAACCTGGCTCCTGCAGCCGCAGATCGAAGAGCGCCACCTCGTCCCCGTCGGCGTGGCGATCAAGGAGGCGGCGCGTCAGGCCGGGGTCGACGCCGACCGCCTCCCGATCGCGGATCTCGGCGTCTACTGTCTGGCCGGCGCCGACCTTCCGGCGGACGATCGCCGTCTGCTTCGATGGGTCCGCTCCAACGGATGGACCGAGACGGAGGTGCTCCGCAACGATACGTTCGCGGTGCTCCGCGCCGGAACCGAACGGCCGTGGGGCGTGGGCGTGGTGTGCGGCTACGGAACGAACTGCTCGGCGGTGGCGCCGGACGGACGGATCACGCGGTTCCCCGCGATCGGGCCGATCTCCGGCGACTGGGGCGGAGGCGGCGACCTCGGCGGGCTCGCCGCGTGGCACGCCGTGCGCTCGGAGGACGGCCGCGGCAGGAAGACGGCGCTGGAGCGCGCCGTGCCGGCGCATTTCGGATTGAAGCGGCCGCGCCAGCTCATGGAGGCCATCTACTTCGGGCGCATCGACGAGCAGCGCCTGGCGGAGGTCGCACCTGTCCTGTTCAAGGTGGCGAGCCAGGGCGACGCCGTCGCGCGAGAGGTGGTCGAGCGCCAGGCCGACGAGGTGGTGACGATGGCAGGAACCGCCATCCGACGGCTGCGCATGCAGCGGCTCGACGTCCATGTGGTGCTCGGCGGCGGCGTCTTCCGCACGGACGACCACGCGTTCTTCGATCGCATCGGCTCGGGGCTTCGCGAGATCGCCCCGGCCGCGGAGGTTCGCGTGCTCGAGGCCCCGCCGGTCGCCGGGGCCGCGATGATGGGATTGGACCGATTGGAAGCGTCGAAGGGAGCGCAGGCTCGTGTGCGGCGTTCCTTGACCCACGAGCGTCTTAGAACGCAGACTCTCGCCCGACGGAAGGAGCGGTAACCCATGGCCAAGATCGTCCTCGACCGCGTGAGCAAGGTGTTCGGCAGCGACGTGATAGCCGTCAACAACGTCTCGCTCGACATCGGCGACGGCGAGTTCATGGTGTTGGTGGGTCCCTCCGGTTGCGGGAAGTCGACGATCCTCCGCATCCTCGCGGGGCTCGAAGAGGTGACGGCGGGCGAGGTCTTCATCGGCGACACGCAGGTGACCGACCTCCCGCCGAAGGAACGCGACGTCGCGATGGTCTTCCAGAACTACGCGCTCTATCCCCACATGACCGTCGAACAGAACCTCGGGTTCGGTCTTCGACTCCGCAAGATGCCGAAGGACGAGCTGAAGCGACGCGTGCAAGATGTCGCGAACATCTTGGGCTTGGATCCGTTGATGCATCGCAAGCCGGGCGAGCTCTCGGGCGGACAGCGTCAGCGCGTCGCGATGGGCCGCGCCATGGTGCGGGAGCCGCGGGCGTTCTTGATGGACGAGCCGTTGTCGAACCTGGACGCCAAGCTCCGCGTCCAGATGCGCGCGCAGCTCTCACTCCTGCACGATCGCCTGGCCACGACGACCGTCTACGTCACGCACGATCAGGTCGAGGCCATGACGCTGGGGCAACGCGTGGCCGTGCTGAAGGACGGCATCCTTCAGCAGGTGGACACCCCGCAGAACCTCTACATGCATCCCGCGAACCTGTTCGTCGCGGCGTTCATCGGTTCGCCGCCCATGAACCTCGTCGAGGCCACTGTCTCGGCAGGTCGCATCTCGTTCGCTGGGTACGACATGGCGCTCCCCGAGGGGCACGACCTGCCTGCGTATCAGGGCAAGACGGTGATCCTCGGCATCCGGCCCTCCGACCTCGAGGATCTCGCCGTCTGGCACAGCGAGACCCTGCCGACGATCAACGTGACGGCCGAGGTGACCGAGGAGCTGGGTTCCGAGGTCAACGTGATCTTCACGATCGACGCACCACCGGTGCTCACCGAAGACACGATCAAGGCCTCGTCGGACGAGGGCGGAGCGGACAACATGTCGCTCATGGCAGACGAGAAGCCGCTGGCTCGCTTCTGCGCTCGCGTCGACGCGCGGACGCACTGCAAACCCGGTCACGACATCACGCTGTCGATCGATCCTGCTCGGTTCCACTTCTTCGACCCGGCAACCGGTGCGTCGATCGAAGTGGATCGCGCGGTCACGGCCGGCGTCTGACGCGGGCCGCTCCGGCCCGGTGGTAACGCTTCCGCGGCGATGACGGCCATCCTCGGCGGGTTCGGCGCCGCTCTGTGCTGGACGGTCGCGATGCTCTGCTCGTCGCGAGCGAGCCGGGAGCTACGCGCGGTGCCGACCCTCGCATGGGTGATGGCCGTCGGGTTCGTCGTCGTCCTGCCGTTCGTCATCCTCGCGGGCTCCCTCCCTACCGGCACGGAGACGGGATGGCTCCTGCTCGCGGGAGTCGGCAACGTCGTCGGCCTAGGATGCGAGTACACCGCGGTCCGCTCCGGCAAGGTCGGCATCGTGGCAGCGATCGCGTCCACAGAAGGAGCCATCGCCGCCGTGCTCTCCGCGATCGCCGGCGAGCCGCTCTCGGCCGCGGTGGCAGCGGTCCTGGCGCTGATCGCCACCGGGATCGTGCTGGCCTCGCTCGAACAGGGCCCGGAGATCGGCGAACGTGACCGGTGGGCGACGAAGGCGGTCGTCCTGGCGTTCGGAGCCGCGTTGTCGTTCGGGGTCAGTCTGTACGCGATCGGTCACGTGAGCGGCGACGTCGAGTTCGCGTGGCTCGTCCTTCCCGCTCGGTTGGTGGGAGTGGCGGCGATCACGCTTCCGCTCGCCGTCCGCGGCGGGCTCCGGATCCCGAAACGCACCGCTCCCTTCGTGCTCGCGGCAGGTGTCGCCGAGGTGATCGGCGTGGCGTCGTTCGCCTGGGGAGCCCGGGACTCGATCAGCATCGCGTCCGTGCTGGGATCTCAGTTCGCGGCGATCTCCGCGGTCGGGGCGTACTTCTTCTTCGGCGAACGCCTCCGGCGGATCCAGATCGTGGGGATCGCCGGGATCGTCGTCGGCGTGGGGATGCTCGCCGTCCTCCGCGCCTGAGGCGATGATCGGTCGGTCAGCTCGGCTTCAGACGCGCGAGATCAACCCGGCGAGCAGCGCCACCCGTGGCACGATGCTCGTGAGATCCAGCCACTCCGCCGGCGCGTGGTCGTCGCCTCCCACCGGCCCGAGGCCATCGATCGTCGGCGTGCCGGCCGCGGATGTGGTGTTGGCGTCGGAGGCTCCGCCGGTCGCCGCATCCCGGAGCTCGAAGCCCAGCTCGCCCGCGACCGCCACGGCGATGTCGACCAAGCGCGCGGCACCTTCCTTCTTCTCCATGGGCCGATGCCAACCGTTCCCGACCACGACGGTCGTCACGTCGGGGACGACGTGCGCCGCGCAGATGCGTTCGATCTCGGTCTCCGCCGCCTGGAGGGTCTCGAGCTCCGGGGACCGGAGATCCACCTGGAGCTCGCAGCGCTCCGCGACGACGTTCGTGCGCGTTCCGCCGTGGACGACGCCGACGTTGACGGTGACGCCGGGCCAACGGCCGTTGAGTCCCTGCAGCGCGATGATCGCGTGGGCCGCCTCGAGGACCGCGTTGCGCCCCTTCTCGGGCTCGACGCCTGCGTGCGCCGCCCGGCCCGAGATCGTGATCCGGTAGTCCGTGATCCCTTTCCGAGCGGAGACGATGTCGCCGTTGGCCCGTGCACCCTCGAGCACGAACGCCGCGTCGTGCTGCGGCGCCAGCTCGCGGATGATCGGACCGGAGTACGGCGAGCCGATCTCCTCATCGGGGTTGCACACGTACGTGATGGTGCCGAAGGGATCGAACCCGGCCTCCTGCAGGACCTCGGTCGCGACGAACCCGGTCAACAACCCGCCCTTCATGTCCGAAACCCCCGGACCCCGGGCGATGTGCCCGTCGATCCGGAACGGCCGTTCGCCGACGGTTCCCTCGTCGAACACCGTGTCCATGTGACCGACCAGCAGGACGTTGGGACCGCCGGCGCCGCGGAGCCGACCGATCACGAGGTCGCCCAACTGCGACGGATCCCCGTCGCCCGCCCGATGGGAACGACGCTCGACGTCCCAGCCGTTCGCGCGGAACCGCGTTTCGCACAGATCGGCGATCGCGTTGACGCCGGCCGGCGTGTACGAGCCGCAGTCGACGTTCACCATCGCTTCGAGCGCCGACACGAACTCGTCGTAGCGGTGAGCGGCGATGTCGCGTAGGGTCCCTGCGTCCACGCGGGGCAGTATAGGGAGCCCCGCCGCATCGGCCGAGGGAGCGACGTGGTCACGGAAGCGTTGGGAGCCATCGTCGACGAGGCAGGAGGCCGGATCGTCGTCGAGCCCATCGAGGTCGACGATCCGGACGCCGGTGAAGTTCAAGTGCGGATCGTGGCGAGCGGCGTGTGTCACAGCGATCTCTGGGCTAGGGACAATGGGAACTGGGGCATGCCGTTCCCGCTGCTGCTCGGCCACGAAGGCGCGGGGATCGTCGAACGGGTCGGCACCGGCGTCGAAGGGCTGCGGGTCGGCGACCGCGTCGTCCTGTCGTGGGCCGTCCCCTGCGGAACCTGCCGGTCATGCGTCCGCGGGGAGCCTCGGCGATGCTCGCACGCCTGGACGCAGCCACCCCGGCTGCGGCGGGCCCGCGACGGAGCTCCGCTTTCCGGCGTCCTCGCATGCGGAACGCTCGCGACACACACCGTGGTGCACGCCGCGCTTGCCATCCCGCTCCCCGACGGCATCCCGCTCGACAGGGCGTGCCTCCTGGGATGCGGCGTCTCGACCGGCGTCGGGGCGGCGATCCAGACCGCGAAGGTCCGGCCGGGAGCGACCGTCGCGGTGATCGGACTCGGAGGCATCGGCCTCGCTGCGATGCAGGGCGCGAGGATCGCGGGCGCCGAGCGTCTGATCGCGATCGACATCGCGTCCGCCAAGCTCGGATGGGCCGCCACCTTCGGCGCCACGGACGTCATCGACGCCTCATCGGTCGACCCGGTCCAAGCGGTGCTCGATCTGACCGGCGGAGCGGGGGTCGACTTCGCGTTCGAAGCGACCGGGATCCCGGCGTGCGTGGGTCAGGCCGTGGAGATGCTCGCGTATGCGGGAACGGCGGTCGCGATCGGGGTCCCGCCGATCCCGAGCGAGGTCGTCCTGCCGTGGGGCGGCTCCGAACGCGCGGCGTATCCCCACAAGGCCAGCCTGCTCATCACGGACGGCGGGGACCCGATCCCCGCCGAGGACTTCCCGCAGATGGCCGATTGGTACCTCGACGGCCACCTGAACCTCGACGACATGGTGACCCGGACCCTCGGTCTCGACGAGCTCGACGAGGCGTTCCGGGCCATGCTCGCCGGAGAGGTCATCCGGTCCGTCGTGCGGTTCGACGCATAGCGAACCCGCGCCGGGGAGTAGCATCCGCCGAACATGCGCACCTCGGAGCTGAACGGCTGGTGGGAGATCGTGTCGGCCGTCTCCAACTTCTTCATGCGTGCGATCTTCCGGGTCCACGTCGAAGGAGCGTGGCATGTGCCCACGCAGGGGCCGGCGATCGTCGCGTTCAACCATGTGAGCGTGATCGACGGACCGGCGGTCGCGATCGTCGTCGCCAGGAAACGGCGTCGCGAGTCGCGTTTCCTCGTCGCCGCGGAGGTGTTCGGCCAGCGCGTGGCCGGCTGGATCCTCCGGTCGTTCGATCAGATCCCGATCCGGCGCGGGCAGGGCGACTCCGGCGCCCTCGACGAGGCGATCCGCACGATCTCGGCCGGCGCGATCGCCGCGATCGCTCCCGAAGGACGTGTCAACGATGACGGAGCGACCGAGATGCTGCGGTTCCATCGAGGGGTCGCACGTCTGGCGCTCGCGACGAAGGCGCCCGTGATCCCGGTGGGGATCTGGGGCTCCCAGGTTCGGTGGCCGAAGAGCGGCCGCCGCTACGGCCCGCCGTGGCGCCCGCGGCTCGCGTTCGTCTTCGGAGACGTCGTCGACCCCGAAGGCGATCCGTCGGATGCCGACGACCTCGCGGCGTTCACCCAACGCGTCCGGGAGGCGATCGAGGTGCAGGTCGCACTCGCGCGCGCCATCACGGATAGACCATGACGGACGCGGCCCTCCGATCGATCACGATCCCGGCGGGCCTGCGCGTCGTCCGCTCGGATCCAGGATCAATGGATCCAGCGGCTGCTGGGTGAAGTCGAACTCCTTGCGCAGATCGCCGAGCACGGGCGCCTCTTCTCGCGTGGTCGGGCGTGCATCCGGCCATCCCCAGTTCCACCCGTCGAGCCGTCGCGAATCGAGGAACCGATCCTCGATCAGCTTGAGGTAGGCGTCGAAGGATAGCGTCTGGTCGTCGATACCGGGCCGGACCCAGGGGCTGATGACGATCCCCGGGACGCGGAGCCCGTACCCGTTCTCGTCGACCGACGGCGGCCGGACGTGGTCGTAGAAGCCACCCCAGTCGTCCCACGTCAGGAAGATCGCCGTGTGGAGCCAATCGGGGCCCTGCATCGCCGCGTTGACCACCTGCGTCACCCATCGTTGCCCTGGGTCGATGTTGAGCGGCGGATGTTCGCTCCGACCCATCTCGGGCATCACCCACGAGACGGCGGGGAGCGTGCCGTCGCGTGCGGCGGCGAAGTAGTCGGTGTTCGACCGGACGTTCCCGAGCTGGTGCGTCTGCGCGACCGCCGTGAAGCCGGGCAGTGGGTTCTGCACCACGTTCGTGACCCGATGCGAGCCCGGATGGAGGCATGGCTGAGCCATGCACGTGTCGGGGCCAACGTAGTACGCCCAGCTGACGCCGGCGCGGTAGAGCATCCACGTGATCGGCGCCCAGATGTACGGACGCGGATCTCCCATCGGCGGCATCCACATCGGTCCGTGGTCGGCCCAGATGCCCCCGGGCCACTCCAGGTCTGAGTGACACGACGAGGGCTGCGAGAGATCGGTGCACGTTGCGGACCAACCGGAGACCAGATAGAGGTGCGACGGCAGGGTCCACGAGTCCGTCGGGGCGAACATCCGGTCCTGCAGGAGGAAATGCTCCGCGTACGCCCAATAGTTCGGGATCTCGCGCGCCGTGTGGAACCCCATGACGTCGGGCGTTCCGCCGGGCCCCGTTGTTGCCAAGCGGCACTGCATCGACGTCTCGCTCCGGCAGGGACCGGGTGCATGCTGGAATGCTTCGACCGTGCCGTTCATCGCGCCGCCGTTCACGTCGATGACGGAGGCCTCCTGCGAGTGAGGTCCCCCTTGGTCGAACGTGTTCGTGTCGTGGTACGGACGACGGCAGGTCGCGCTGCTCGGGTCGGGCAGGCATGGCGCGAACGACCCGTCCGGCCGGCGGGGGATCCCGTTCGCGCCGGGGAACGTCCCGAAGTAGTGATCGAACGACCGGTTCTCCTGCACGACGAAGATCAGGTGGTCGATGTTGTCGAACCCGAGCGCCGGATCCACGCCGTCCGAAGCGCCCAGCGCGTCAGTGACGCCGCCGACGGACGATGCCGAGCGAGTGGCGACGCCGGCCACCAACGTCAGAGCCACGACCGAGGAGGCAAGCACGAGGACGCTCCGCCGGGCGACCATCACCAGTGGTACCCCGGTGGGAGCGGATCGCAGAGGGCGTGGGTTCGACGCCGGAGCCGCGCGAGCTCGGCGGTGTCGACGGCCGCCACGTTCGTGAGCTCGTACGGGTCGTTCGCCAAGTGGTACAGCTCCTCGACCCCCGCCGTGTAGCGGACGTAGGTCCACTCGGCGGTGCGGAGCCCGCAGTACGTCGGCACGTGGTACTTCCCGGGATAGTCGAGGTGTTCGAGGAGGACGGACGACCGGACCGATCGAGTCGCGTCGGTCAGCATGGGAGCGAACGACACGCCGTCGACCGTGCCCACACCGTCGAACCCGATGCCCACGGCGTCGGCGATCGTCGGCGCGATGTCGACGTTGGACACCAGCCCCGGCGCGACGGCGCCGGCGTTCGAACCCGTGAGGGGGTCGTACCGCACCACGAGCGGCACGCGGATCGATTCTTCGTACGGGGTGAGCTTGTAGACCCACCGGTGCTCGCCGTTCTGGACACCGTTGTCCGACATGAAGATCAGCATCGTGTTGCCCAAGCGCCCACTGTCGCGGAGCTCGTCCACGATGTGCCCGACCATGCGGTCGACGGCCTGCAGCGCCTCGTCCTCGAGCTCGAACTTCAACCGGGCCGAGGCCTCCGGGAGCATCGGCCGCTCCCGGATGTACTGGGGCTTGTCCGAGACGTCCGCCTCGTCGAAGCTCGGCCGGAGTGTTTGGTGGTGAAGGCTCCACGTCCCTCGGTCCCGCGGCGCTGGAACGACCTTCGCGTGCGGTGCGAACGGAGCCACGTAGAGGAAGAACGGCTGGTCGGTCGGCGTCGACTTCAGGAACGCCAGCGACTTGCGGTCGATCACCGACGTCGAGTAGTCGATCGGCCTCGAACCGTAGCGCTCGGTGTGCGTGCCGCTGCGGTTCTTCACGAACATCGAGTAGTCGTAGTAGGCACCGCCCGTGCCCTTCCCGGTGAACGCGGAGAACCAGTCCCATCCGAGAGGGGCGCGCGGCCCGGTGAAGTCGTTCAGGAACTTCCCGACGAGGCCGGTGCGATAGCCCGCACGATCGAGCGCGACCGCGATCGTGCCCCGTTCGTCACCCGCCGCCTTGAACGCCGGCCAGGCGCCGTACGGACTCCACGGCGTCCAGACGTTCGTGTAGACCTTGTTCGTGTGCGAGTAGCTCCCCGTCTGGATCGCCGTCCGCGACGGGCAACACAGCGAGTTGGACACGATGGCGTTCGTGAATCGGACGCCACGAGCGATCAGATCCCGCTGCACGGTCGGCATCGCGTACAAGGAGTCGAACCGCTGATCGTCGGTGAGGATCAAGACGACGTTCGGTCGGTCGACCACGGTCCGGGCCAGTGGATGCGCCACCGTGATCGGGGCGGCTGACGCACACGTCGAGGCCAAGACGATCGTCGTTCCCAGGCAAGCGAGCCGGGAGAGGTGCGCTCGCCGGTGTTCCCGTGAAGTGCGCTGTCTGTCCATGACTGCACTTCACGCCCGGCCCCTCGCCGGGAGGTCGACCGCGGCTCAACGCCCGCTCACCAGCGTGCCGACCACCTCGAACCGCAGGTCAGAACGGTGTTACCGTGCAGCGCGACCTTCGGAGCCGATGGCATGACGCTCGCATTCCTGATCCTCGGACCGTTCGAGGTGCACCTCGACGGCGAACCGCTCGCCCTGGGCGGACGTCAGCAGCGCGCGTTGCTCGCGGCCCTCACCCTGCGGGCGAACGAGCTCGTGTCCTCGGAGCGGCTGATCGACGAGCTGTGGCCCGAGGATCCGCCGGATACCGCAGACCACCTGGTCCACGTCTATGTCTCGCGGCTCCGCAAGGCGCTCGGCGACGAGGGGCGACCGATCCTGGTGACGCGCCCTCCCGGCTACCAGCTCGTCCTGGAGCGCGGGCAGGTCGACCTCGATCGATTCGAGGATCACGTCGCCGCAGCGAGGTCGGCGACCGAGGAGGGTCGTCTCGCGGAGGCGAGCGCTCGGCTACGCGAGGCGCTCGCGCTCTGGCGAGGGCCGGCGCTCGCTGATGTCGCCTCCGAGTCGTTCGCGCGCGCCGACGCCGAGCGGCTGAACGAACTGCGGGTCGCCGCGACCGAGGACCTGATGGGCTCGGAGCTCGCGGTAGGACGGGACGATCTGGTGCCGGAGCTCAAGTCGCTCGTGGCGCAGCATCCCCTCCGCGAACGGCTCAGGGGCTTCCTGATGGTTGCGTTGTATCGCGAGGGTCGCCAGGCAGAGGCGCTCGATGCCTACGAACGAACGCGCGCGGTCCTCGCGGAGGAGCTCGGTATCGACCCATCTCACGAGCTTCAAGAACTGCATCGTCGCGTGCTCGCCCAGGACCCGACACTCCGAGCGGCGGCACCCGCGCCGGCGAGGCCGGAGGACCGTGACGATCTCGCCCAGACCGACGCTCCCGTCACGCCGACCGGGCCGGCACGACGACGCCTTGGCCTGGTGCTCGCCGGAGTCACCGCTGCCGTGATCGTGGTGGCGATCGGCGTCGTGCTGCTCACCCAACGCTCGGCTACCCAGCCGAACGCCGGGCGTGCGGCGGTCGCGCTCCTCGGCGACTCGACCGATACGCCGACGACCCAGATCGCCTTCGATGGATCGGCGTCGGCGATCGCGGCGGACGGCACCGACCTCTGGGTCGCTGATGACCTAGCGGGCACCGTGACGCGGATCCACACGGATTCCAGGACCTCGGACCTCCCCGTCAGCAGCGTGATCGATCCGGTCGCCATCACCGCCGGCGACGGCCGAGCTTGGGTGCTCGACCCATTCGCGGGACGCATCACAGCGTTCGACGCTTCGGGCAAGATCGACAGCGACTTCGAATGGCATTGGTCGACTCCGGTGGACGCCGTGTTCGCCCACGGATCCCTCTGGGTGGTCGACTCCGCGTGCGGTTGCGTCTTCCAGGTGGACGCATCAACCGGCAAGCGCGTGCGGATGATCACGTCGCCGTTCGCCGGGGCGGGGCCCATCCGCATCGACGCCGGCCCCGGGGTGATCTGGGTCCTCAACGGGGTCGGCCGTTCGTTGGTACGGATCTCACCGTGGAACGGCCGTCCGGTCGGCGTTCCGATCAGTCTGCCGTATCAGCCGGTGGATCTCGCGGTCTCCAAGAACTCGGTGTGGGTGAGCATGGAGGCGAACGACCTCGTGGAAAAGCTCAGCCTCTCAGGGGTCTCCGAAGGCGATATCCGGGTTCCGGGTGGCCCATCGGCCATCGTCGCCGACGCGAGCGGGGCATGGGTCTTGACGTCGCGCGCCAACCAGGTCATCCGATTGATCGGGAAGGACGGCTCAAGAGTGCGGCTTCCCGCGCCACCCACCGCGCTCGCGATCGGCGACGGCGGGGCGTGGGTTTCGTTGTCGGGCTCCTAGCCGGGCGACGATGCGGCGTCCGAAAGCCACACCTGATCGAGGGCCACCATCTTCGAGAACGGATCCTGCACGACCCCGTGGACGCGTGATGACGCCGTCCAGATGAGCGTCGAGGACAGGTATGGCACCCACGGGACCACTTCGGTCATCGCGTACTTGTCCAGGAGGGTCCAGCATGGGATCTGTTCATCCGCCGCGAGCGGCGCGCAGAAGCCGAAGCGGTCGTCGATGGTCGGAACATCGGGTGTTGAGTACGCGAAGGTCGACAGTTGCGTCGGTGATGCCCCGGTCAAGGAGAAGTTGTGGCTTCCGACCGCCTCGATCATGGCGCCCGTCATCGGCACGAACGACCGCGAGGCGTCCGGATAGTCAGTGCTCCACGGTGGTCCGATGACGATCCCCACATGGGACGCAGGATCGAACGCGTCCTCGTAGGGAACGTTGGTGTCCTGCAGCTTGATGCCCACCGCGCTGAGATCACGCCTGAGCGAATCGGCGATGTCCGGGAACGGGGGCTGGTCGTACACCGCGATCGTGATCCCCCGGCACAAAGGGTCGATGCAATCCCCGTCCCGGATATGTTGATACGACGATTCGCCGATCATCTTGATCGCGCGGAGCCGGCGATCCGACCCTCCCTTACCGGGGAACGGGTCGAACGTCGTCAACCGACCGCCCTCCAGATCGTTGGGCGCGATGTGAACGACGCCTATCCCCGTGTTGTACCAACCGGTTGAACGCAGATCGCTCGCGCGGACCGCGGCGAGGGCGCTCTTCCTGTCGAACGCCAGGCCGACGGCGCGGCGGATGAAGATATCGTCGAACGGAGGGACCGCCACATTCATCGCGATGACCCATGTGTCGTCGAGGGGCCACTGGAACGACCGGGTCGCCGCTGCGGGATCGCCCGGGGACGCGTCGAAGGCCGCTTGCGAGGTTGTGGAACGTTCCTCGAATTGGAAGTCGAGCGTCCCGTCATCGACGAGCGTCGCGTTCTCCGACGGCCGCTCCGCCGTGGTCGCGATGTCGATCTGGTTCGGGTAAGCCCCTCGGATCGGGTCGGTCGCGGGGTTCCATGAAGGGTTCCGGACGAGGGTGATACCGGCCGGATCCTGGAGGTCGATCAGTGGGCCGCCACTCGAGGTCGGGTCGTCCGCACCCTGGTACATGTACGGCCCGGACGAGACGAGGAACTCGCCGTAGTCCTGGTCGTGGCCCGTCGCGATCCCCATCGTTGCCGTCTCCTTCGACGATGGAGGGAGTGGGGCGGCGGCCGGAAGGGCGAGCCGGTACCCCAGATCCGCGGTCGGCGCCGTCAGATGGATCTGGAGCGTGCGATCGTCGGGAACGTCCACGCCGGTGATCGAGGAGGCGATCCCTTGCACGACGGCATCGAACCCCTCGATCGGCGAGAACTCGTACGCGTAGGCGGCCGCGTCACCGAGGAGCGCGACGCGCGTGAGCGCCCGCTTGAGATCCGCAGCCACGATCGGTGTGTGGTCGAGCGGGGGCTCATAGGTGAGGCCGGATCGCAGTCGGAACGTCCATATGAGCCCGTCGGTCGAGACGACGGGCATCGTCGACGCCAGGTCCGGCACGAGCCCGCCGGCGTGACCCGGGCGATCGTCCGGCATCAGCAGGGTGCGCGCGAGGCAACAGCGGAGCAGCTCCATCCCCGTCCGCGTGTGATCCTGCGCGGGGTCGAGGTTCACGGCCGGGTCGCCCGGGTACTGGGATCGGAAGTCGCCACGCACCATCGACAGCTCGAGCGTTCCACCGGCGTGCGCCATATGCGGGATCCGACGGCTCCGCGCCTCCGCCGTGGGTGCACGCCACGAGGACGACGAGGCACAGGAAGATGGGTGTAAGGAACCTCGAACGGCGGGCGGGCACCCGTGATCGCGTGGGAGGCATGCGCCCTCCGAGTCGATGGTTGAGACGAGCATCCTAGCGCGGACGCACGGAGGGCCGGCCCGTACGGGCCGGCCCTTCGAGGTTCTCGCAGCTGAGGTTCAGCCCAGCGCCACCGCGCTGATCAGGTTGGAGTCGCGGAGCTTGCGGAGCGCCTCTCGCTCGATCAACCGGACGCGCTCGCCCGACAGGCCGAGCACCTTCCCGGTCTCGCGGAGCGACAGCGGCTGCCCGTTCTCCAACCCGTAGCGCAGAGCCACCACATGGCGCTCGCGCTCGTCCAGCACGCGGTCGACGGCATCGCCGATCTCCTCGCGGAGCAGCGCGTCCTCGACCTCGTTGAACGCGGCGTCGGAGTCGACCTCTTCGATCAGGTCGCCGAGCTCTGTGTCCTCGCCCACGGGCGATTGCAGGGACAGGGGCTCGCGGCGCCCCATCTCGGTCAGGTCGTCGATCTCCTCGACCGTGGTGTCGAGCGCCTTCGCCAGCTCTTCGCGGCTGGGCTCGCGGCCCATCGACTGAGCGAACTGGAACCGCGTGCGGTTCAGCTTGCGCAGCCGGTCGTGGATGTGGACGGGAAGGCGGATCGAACGTGACCGGTCGGCGATCGCGCGCGTGATCCCTTGGCGGATCCACCACGTCGCGTACGTCGAGAACTTGAAGCCGCGGCGCCAGTCGAACAGCTCGACCGCGCGCATCAGTCCGATGTTGCCTTCCTGGATCAGGTCGAGCAGCGGGAGCCCCTGACCCTGGTACTTGCGGGCCACGGACACCACCAGTCGGAGATTGGCCATGATGAATCGCTGACGGGCCGCCTCGGCATCTCGGACGTCGCGGCGGGCCTTCGCGATGCTCTTCTCAGAACGCAGTCGACCGGCCCGGAGGCGATCCTCTGCCTCCTTGCCCGCTTCGATGGTCATGGCGAGCTCGACCTCTTCCTCCTTGGTCAGCAGCGGCTCGCGAGCCGCCGCCTCGAGGTACAGGCGGAGATCGTCTGCGTCGTCGGTCCCTAGGGGACGCGCTGGTTCCGGCACTTCGTATCACTCTCCTCCTCGAGGCCGGGTTGTCGCTGGAAGCAACCGCACCGGTCCTCGGGAACTCGGTAACTCAGGGAGGCTGCCGGAATGCAGACGCGCGGAAAAAGACGCCTTGGCAGCCGCTCGCAGGTATGGTAATGCGTCTTGGTGGCATATGTAAAGGCAGCGGGGTGTGAACGTCTTGTGACAACACGTGGGAAACGGCTCCGTTGACCCCTGAAGATCCCCCACCGCTGCCGCCACCTCCTGGATCGCCCGCCCGGGCGTCCTTCCCCTGCAACGCTCCTGGGCGTGCGGATGTTCCACCCTCGGGCCCTCTTCCCAGCCCACGGTGAACGAACGCCCCCCGGGTAGGCTCTCGTCCGTGAGCCTCGACCTTCCCGAGCTTGCGACCATCGACCTGGACGGACCAGTGCGATACCGGGCGTGGGACGGTCCGGGCGACACGACGTTCGTGTTGATCCACGGCCTCGGCGGCTCACATCTGAACTGGCTCCAGGTCGCCCCCGGGCTCGCGGGGCTCGGCCGGGTCCTGGCGATCGACCTGCCGGGGTTCGGCTCGTCACTCCGACTCGGTCGCGGGTCCGGCGTGATGGACGAACGGCGGATCGTCTCGCGATTCATCTCGGAGCTGGCGACCGGGAGCGTGGTGCTCTCGGGACACTCCATGGGAGGCGTGATCGCCATCCTGCAAGCGGCCGTCGAGCCCGCCTCGACCGCCGGACTGGTGCTGACCTCGTCCGCACTGCCGTGGTCGAGAGGCGGCCTCCCCCATCCCGCGGTCATGGGAGCGTTCGCGCTGTACGACACGCCGGGTGTCGGCGATCGCTTCGCACGTATCCGCATGAGCCGGATGGATCCGGAACAGGTCGTGCGGTTCGGATACCGGATGGTCGCAACGGATCCGTCATCGATCCCCGACGAGATCGTACGGATGAGCGTGGACCTCGTCCGGGAACGCCAGCGCGATCCCGACTCGCCGGACGCCTTCCTCGACGCTGCGCGATCGATGCTCCGATTGGGGAAACGACCCGACGTATCGGCGCGAGCCCTGGGCGCCATCGCCTGCCCGGTCCTCCTGCTGCACGGCCGGCGCGATCGATTCGTGCCGGCTGCCTTCGCCGAGGCTGTGCTGGCCGCTCACCCGTCCTGGCGCGGACGCATCTTCCCGGGCGTCGGTCACGCGCCGCAGATGGAAGCGCCCGGTCGTTGGCTGGCAGAGGTCGCCGACTGGTATGCCGAAGTCGTGCGTTAGGGCGGCAGCGGTTTGGTCGTCGATCGAGCGTCGGACAGCTCGCCGAGGGACCGCTCGATGCCTCGAGCGAGCACATCGATGTCCGGCAGCGCGTCCCAATCGGCGGTCAGTCCGAACGCCATGGTTCCGCCGAGGCTGGTGCACGCGATGGACAAGGCACAGTTCTCGCCGAGCGGCATCGCCGGGTAGCTCGCCACCAACCGGGCTCCCGCGAGATACATGGGCACCTGTGGCGCGGGGATGTTGGAGACGACGAGGTTGAACCACCGGTTGCGCGACGCGAGTCTGGCGGCCATGGCGTGCAGAGCCGGCGGCGCATAGGCCCCGAGCCCGATGATCGAGTCCGCACTCACCGCCATCGCAGAACTCTTCAACGCCGCGGTGGCGGCGCGCACGCGCTTCAGCCGGGTCGCCGGCTTCATCATGCCGACCGGGATGTCCACGAACGCGGGAGCGACACGGTTCCCGACGTCGCCCTGTTCGGCCTTCGATCGCACGGACACCGGCACCATCACGCGGAGCACCCGGCCGCGGGTCGGCTCGCCGCGTGCATCCAGCAGGTCGTGAAGCCCGCCGCCGACCGCGGCAAGCACGACGTCGTTGATGGTTCCGCTGAGCGCACGCTTGACCCCGTGCACCAGCTCGAACGGTGCTTCGGCCGTGGCGAATCGCCGATTGGGACCCACCCGGACGTCGAACGGCCCTTGCGGCGGGTTCCCCATCCCCACGATGGAGCGGAGACCGTCGAGCGTCTGACCGACCACCGCCGCGGCATGAGCCGGCGCCTGTGCGATGCGGACCAACGCCTCCATCGGGTGCAGCACGAGGTCCTGCACGGCCTCCGCCGCGAGCTCCGCCGTGCTGGGGATGGGTTCGGGAACCCATGGCTCCTTGGGCGGCGGGCCGAGGTCCGAGTCGGGGTACAGGTCGAACAACGCCGACGCGATCAACATCCCGGAGATCCCGTCCGCCAATGCGTGATGCATCTTGAGGAGTACCGCACTTCGGTCGTGCTCGAGTCCTTCGAAGACGTAGAGCTCCCACAGCGGCTTGCTGCGGTCCAGCGAACGAGACAGGACCCGTCCCACCACACGCTCCAGTTGGAGCCGACCTCCCGGCTGCGGGATCGCCGCTCGGCGGAGGTGGAAGTCCAGGTCGAACCGATCGTCGTCGACCCAGAGCGGCCGGGTGAGACCGGCGGGCAGGCTCAAGACTCGCTGCCGTAGGCGCGGTGCCAGGTGGAGGCGCGCCTTGGCGACGCGGGCGACGTCCTCGTACGTGAGGGGACCGTCGTCGCGAGGCGCGAACACGGACACGCCCGCGACGTGCATGTGCATGGCGGGACGCTCCAGGTACAGGAAACTCGCGTCGAGGCTGGAGAGGCGTTCGGGTGGCATAGGAACCCCACGGTACCGAAGTGCTAGGGTCCCGGCCGATGATCCGCCGACTGGCAGTGCGCCGACTGGCAGCCGTCGCGTTCCTGGTGCTGCTCACGCTCGGACCGGCCCTCGCGGCTCGCGCCGACGACTACGACGCGGATATCAGCGCGATAGACAACGCGTTCGACGCTGGGATCGTGCGGATCCAGCCGGGCGGATCGGTCAGTTGGTCGAACGACGGGAACAACCCGCACACCGTCACGGCGAACGACGGTTCCTACGACTCCGGCAACCTGGCGCCTGGGGCCACGTACGTGAAGGAGTTCGATCAGCCGGGCGTGTACTCGTACTTCTGCAAGTACCACGGCGCGCCGGGCGTGGGGATGACCGGGATCGTGGTGGTGGGAGACGTCCAGATCCCGAGTGCGACTGGCGGTGGAGTGAGCCCGGGCCGTGAACCGTTGCCGGGCGGGTTCGCGGCGACGGTGCGGGTGCCGGCGGACTATCCGAGCGTGCAGGAGGCGGTGGATCACGCCGAACCCGGCGGCATGGTCTTGATCGCCCCCGGCGTGTACCACGAGTCGGTGGTCGTCACGACGCCCTACATCACGATCAGAGGCGAGGACCGCAACCGAACGATCCTCGACGGTACGAACCAGCTCCCGAACGGCATCCACGTGATCGAAGCCGATGGCGTGTCCGTCGAGAACCTAACGACGCGGCACTTCGTGCTGAACGGCGTGCAATGGTCCAGCGTGTATGGCTTCCGCGCGTCGTACGTGACCGCGTACGACAACGGCGACTACGGCATCTACGCGTTCGATTCGCAGTACGGGCAGTTCGACCACTCGTACGCCGGTGGATCGCCGGATTCTGGTTTCTACATAGGACAGTGCGATCCCTGCCACGCGTTGATCACTGATTCCCTCGCGGAGCACAACGCGATGGGCTATTCCGGGACGAACGCCGGGGGCGACCTGGCGATCGTGAATAGCGAGTGGCGCGACAACATGGCCGGCATCGTGCCGAACACGCTGGACTCCGAAGCGAACCCTCCGCAGCGCGACGTGCTGATCGCCGGGAATTACGTCCACGACAACAACTCGACGACGGCAGACACGAAGGACCTGGAATACCCGACGTACGGCGTGGGGATACTCATCGCCGGTGGGATCGAGAACACCGTGACGCAGAACCTGGTCGAGGACCAGGCGACGTACGGCATCGCCATCGTCCCGAACCTTGATGCGAACCTCTGGGCCACGCGCGACAACGAGGTACGCGACAACGTGGTTCGACGGAGCGGCAGAGCGGATCTGGCGCTCGGCGCGCCGTCGGCCGGTGGGGACTGCTTCTCGGGGAACCACCCGGCCACGAGCGTGCCGCCGCACATCGAGACGTTGTACGGATGCGAAGGGCCGTCCCTGCGCATGTTCGGCGGCGGCGACCTCGCTCCCACGGTGAACACCGGCCTCCGGTTCCTCGACGCCTTGGACGGCCGGTTCCCGCACGGGGACTGGAGGGAACAGCCGGCCCCCCGGCCGCAGGCGCAGATGCAGGATGCGCAGACCGCGCCCCCGTTCCCCGCGGATCCATCGGGGCTGCCACAGAGCTATCGGATCCGCGACCTCGCCGATATCAGGTCGGCGCCCGGGCCGCGTGTGAGCAAGGAGGTGCTCGTGTTCGGCATCCCGCTCGCCACGTCGTGGTGGAGCCTCATCCTCGGCCTGTACGCGTACGTGCTGCCCGGGTTCCTCTACGCCGCGTGGTTGACGATCGCGCTGTGGGATCTGATCCGGCAGGAGTCGGTTCCGGTCTCGTTCCGCGCGCGATGGATGGCTGTGGTGATCCTGGTGCCGTTGTTGGGACCGATCCTCTACTACGTCTGGGGACGCTCGCCGATCCCGAGACAGCTTCGGCTGATGCTCGTTGCCGGCGGCGCCCTGGTCTACGTGCTCATCGCGGCGCTCGCCGCCGTGCTCGGCGGCTGAGGGCCTCCGGAGCCGAGCTAGGCGGTGATGTCGTCCCTGATCGTGGACAGCTCGTCGGCAAGGGCCGGATCTGCCGGCATGTCCTCTGCGAAGTACCACCAGAAGACGCCACCGACGGACCAGCTGTACCCGAGGGAGGCCCGATAGATCTGGTCGAGCACGATGCGGCGAGCCAGCGCGGGGTTGTGGGCGTCGCCGTACCACCACGCCTTGGACGTCGCCGGACCCCAGTAGCCGAGCTCGCCGATCCCCACCCGTGACCCGGGAAGGGCGTAATGGAACGCTCGCAAGATCCGGTCATACGCCAACCCGAGGGGCGCATCCTCGACCCAGGTCGAGAGGAGGAAGACATCGGTGTCTTGGATCGTCGATGGCTTGAGCTCGTCGCGGATCCAATCGAACGTCGACCATTGCGGCGCGTCGGTGCCCATCTGCCAGTAGAGGGTCACGACGACGGTCTTCTCGGGATGGCTCGCGTGCAGCCACGTGGCGGCCTGATCGATGCGATCGCCCATCCCGGGACCCAGCCAACCCCCGTTGACCTCGTTGCCGATCTCCCACGCGTCCACCGCAGGCAGGGCTCTGACCGCACGCTGGATCCGCTGGAGGTACGTCGATCCGGGGAAGGCCTTCGCGTAGAAGGAGTCGATCGGCTGCCCCAGGACCTTCAACCCCTCCCGGTGCGCCCGGTGCACGGCGGGTGCGTACGTGGAGAAGTCGGTCCCCGGATCCATGACGATGCGCACCCAGCCGTATGGGTGGGTCAGTCTCTTGGCGAGATCCAGGCTGGAGCCGTAGTGGTCGGTCGTGTCCATGGTGACGCCGAGCCACGGCGTCATCGACGCCGGCGACTTCGCGAACTGCGTGCCGTAGTCGGCGAGCAACGCGTCGTTCGCGAGGGCCAGGTGATCGAGCGCGAGGGCGCCGTACCGGCCCCGGACCGAAGGTGTCGAAGAGGCGTTCGCGGTATCGACATCCGTTGCGGCCGCGTCATACGACCCGTTGAACGCGGCAGACCGCACGAACGACGGCCGGATCGCGAGCTCCTGATCGAGCATCCGCTTTGCGTCGATCGCCGCTCGATACGTGAAGTTGACGACCCCACCGCGCCTGAACCCCGCTCCGCCGTTGTCAAGGATCAGCAGGGAGTAGCCCCGGGTCGTCGGCCAGTTGACCGCCAGGGCGACCGGCCGGTCGGGCACGGTGAAGGAGAGATGACCGGAGTCGTCGGTGTAGAGGGGGTGAGCCTGGACGTCGTACAGGAAGGTGGGATCGATGAGTGCGTCATTGCGCCAGCCGGCGCTCCCGTTCGACATCCGCGACCTTGCGCCCGCGGCCGAGATCTCATGCCCCCGACGATCGAAGAAGCGCAGCTGAACCGTTCCGCGGGTCCGGGTCGGTGCGGGTCCGACGTGGGGCCCCGCGATCGTCACCAGGAACGCGGTGACGATGACCATGCTGCAGCTCGTCGCCGCGATGCCCGGCATGAACCTTCGACGGATGTGACCTTCGCGCACCTGTTCGGAACCGTCGGGGGCGGAGCGGCTCACGGCCGGCTGGGATGGAGTGTCGTGCCGACCGGGATCTGCTGCGTGATGCAATGTGGCCCGCCTCCGCCCTCCAGGATGATGGCGCCGGGGACGGTGACGATCTCGCGACCGGGGTACACCCGCTTCAGCTGCGCCAGGACGGTCTCGTCGTTCGGCTCCCCGTCGGCGGGAACGACCACGCCGCCGTTCACCAGGTAATGATTCATGTACGCCGTGACGGCCGGCGTCCCCGCGTCGAACTCAACGATGTCGATCGCTCTTCCTGCCGCGTCGTGGGCCGCGCGGAGCCGAGCCAGATTGTCCTGACCCGTGTCGTGATACGGGTCGGCGGGATCGCCGGGCACGTCGAGGAGGATCCTTGCAGGGCTGAGGTACTGCGCGATCGCGTCGATGTGGCCGTCGGTGTCGCGGTCCAGCGGATGCCCCAGTCCGAGCCAGATCACCTGGTCCACCCCCAGGTACTCGCTCAATGTGTGCTCGATCTGCTCGCGGGTCATGTCCGGGTTCCGGTTGGGATGCAGGAGGCACTGCTCGGTGGTGAGGAGCGTGCCCTCGCCGTCCACGAAGAACGACCCGCCTTCCAGGACCATCGGCGCCTCGTAGCGGCGCATCCCCAGATGAGAGGCGATGTGCTTCGGGACCTCGGCGTCGCGATCGAATGGTAGGAACTTGTTGCCCCACGAGTTGAACCGGAAGTGCACGAGGGCGAGGCCGCCGCTGGCGTCGGTCACGAAGATCGGTCCGTTGTCCCGCATCCACGAGTCGTCGATCGGGATCGGCAGGATCTCGACACCTCCGCCGCACATCGAACGAGCCTCGGTCGCCTGCTCGGGGTCCACGACCATGACGACCGGCTCGAACGCCGCCACCGCGTTCGCCATGGTGGCCCAATCCGCCTTGGCCCGGTCGAACGACGCGCCCCAGAAAGCCGTCCGGGTGACCGTCGGCCATTCCATGAGCGTGGCCTGGTGCGGCGCCCATTCGGCGGGCATCCGGAGCCCGTCCTCCCGCGGAGTGTTCACGGGTCGATCAGCTCGATCCGCATCCGCTTGTTGGCCTTGCCCTTCGACTCGGTCTTGACGACGCGGACCGTGCCGACCTCCGCGGTCGATCGGACGTGGGTCCCGCCGTCGGCCTGCTTGTCCAACCCTTCGATGTCGATCACGCGGATCGGGTCAACGGTCTCGGGGATCAAGCTCACCTTCGTCCGGATCAGGTCGGGGTCGGACAGCGCCTCGGCACGCGGGAGGAAGCTGACGTGGACGGCGTGATCCTGCTGGAGCGCGGTGTTCAGCTTGGCCTCCACCTCCCGGCCGAACTCCTGGCTGATCCCGTCGAGCTCGAAGTCCATCCGGGCGACGCCGGGTTCCATGTTGCCGCCGGTCACCTTCGCACCGTAGTCGGTGAAGACGATCCCGGAGAGCGCGTGGAGCGCGGTGTGCGTTCGCATCAGCGTGTGACGCCGTGCCCAGTCGATCTCGGCGGTGACGGGCGTGCCGACGGGCGGCGGGGTGACGCCTTCGTCGAGCAGGTGGAGGACCTCACCACCCGACTTCACGGTGTCGACGACCGTGACCTCGCCACCGTCCCAGCGGATCGTCCCCGTGTCGCCGGGTTGACCGCCGCCGCGCGCGTAGAAGACGGTTCGATCGAGCACGATCCCGTCGTCCCGGACCTCGGCGACGGTCGCCTCGGTCGTGGGCTGGTAGGCGTCGCGCGAAGCGATCTCGTCGGTCATGGCCAGGACGCTATCGCACAACTCCCTCAGACGGGTGGTTCGGCGGTCGTCGTGGTGCGGATCAACATCGCGAGCACGGCCCCGCCGAGGATGAGGACGCCGCCGAAGATCGACCGCCGCGGTCACGGGCTCGTCCAGGAAGAAGTACGCGAGCACGGCGACCGTGAGCGGCTCCAGCACGCCGATGATCGCGTTGCGGACCGCGCCCACCAACTGGAGTCCCGCGAGCATCGCGACGAACGCGCCGGCCGAGAACACGATCATGCCGAGCAGCCGCCACCAGTCGCTCGCCGCCGGGAAGACGACCGCGTTGAACGCGATCGAGTAGACGATGTTGGCGACGACAGGCACCGATCCCGAGCCACGTCGCGGCGGTCAGCGGATCGGTCGTCTTGACGTTGCGATCGGTTCCGACCAGATACGCCGTGTACGTGAACGCCGTGCAGAGCGCCAGGACGATCCCGATCGTCTCGATCTCGGCGCTCCCACCGCCGAGGACCACGAAGCCGCTCCCGACCAATGCGAGCGCGAGCGCCACGAAGAGCGCCCGCGGCGGGGCCTTCCGGTCAAGCCCGATCGTCAGCAGCATCACCCAGACCGGGTACGTGTAGAAGAGGAGCGTGATGGCGGCGGTGTTCCCGTGGTTCAGCGCGCTGAAGTAGAACGCCGCCTCGGAGCCGTACCCGATCGTGCCGGCGAGCGCGAGGGGCAGCCGCTCCCCCTTGTCCGGCAGCAGCGGCCGGCGGAACACGAGGAGCGCGCAGAGCAGCAACAGCGATTGGCCCCCGAACCGGATCGCGAGCATGACGAACGGCAGGTTCCCCGCCTCCACCTGCTTGCCGAAGATCACGACGGCGGCGAACAGCACCGCCATGGCAACGCTCGAGAGCGAGCCGACGAGCTCGCCGCGCGGATCCGTGGCTCGTCGGGAGGAGAGCGCCTCGTCGGTCACGCGTCGCCACCTTCCAGGAACGCCTTCACCCGGCCGACCAGCACGGGGATCGACGCCATCAGCTCCTCTTCACCGGACATCAGGATCAGCTCGGCGTTCGGCAAGAGCTGGGCCAGCACCCGGGCCAGCTCGGCCGGGTGCACCTGGTCGCCTTCCCGGCCGATGATCATGGTCGGCGCCGTGACGCGGCGGAGCAACTCGCGATCTTCGACCGCGACGTCGCGCACTACTTCGCGGATCGCCCGTGCGATCCCTTGTGGGTTCATGTCCTGCCACATCAGCATGTCGAACTCGCGCAGCCACGGGGCGCGCTCGTAGACCTCGACCCGGTCGGGCGAGGACAGGATGGCGTCGATCGCCTGGTCCTTGGACAGGCTCTCCAGGTACTCGGCGGTGCGGTCGAAATCGCGATGATCGCCGAGCGGCACATCCAGGGCGGCGGGAAGCAGGAAGACGATCCGCTCGAACCGGTCGGGGTCTCGCGAGATCAGGTTCGTGATCGCCCCCGCCCCGAGGGACGTCCCGACCGCCCGGGTCGCTCCGTAGGCTGTGGCCACGGCGTCGAGGTCACCAGCGAAATCGACGAACCGGTACCCGGTCTCGGGGACGCTCGACAGACCGTGGCCGCGGAAGTCGAACCGCACCTTGGTGCCGGCGAGGAACGGCGTGAACGCCGCCAGTTCGTTCCGGGAGTTGGTCAGACCGTGCGCGAACACGGTGACGGGCTGGCCGTCACCCTCCACCTCGACGTGGAGCGTGGCGTCTCGGGTCGTGATGTCGGGCATACGTCTGATCGGTCCCTCTGCCGTTCGGCAGAGCCTACGATGCCGCACGCGGAGCGATACGGCGCGAGCGAGGAGCGATCAGGTGCCGCAGATCGAGGTCAGCCGGACCGAGCAGGACCCGTCCGTGACGAGGTTCAACGTTCGAGTGACCGAAGACGACGGCACCGCCACGGAGCACGATGTAACGTCGACGAGCGCCGATCTGGAACGCCTCGCGTCGGGATACCCGAGTCCCGAGATGTTCATCCATGCGTGCTTCGAGTTCTTGCTCGAGCGGGAGCGCAAGGAGTCGATCCTGCGCGCGTTCGACATCGGCCAGATCGCGACCTACTTCCCCGAGTTCGACGGAGAGATCGGTCGTTGACGGATCGGCGGGCCTACTCGGCGCCGACCAGGTCCTCGACGAGGTCGTCCTGCGGCGCGAACTGGTCGCGGATGCGACGCGCCCACCGGTAGTCACGAGCCGTGAGCCGCAGGAAGATGACGCCGGACACGATCAGGATCGCGCGGGTCCGCGTCGGGTCGTTCTCGATCCAGACGAACGACAGGATCATCGCGGGGATGATGAAGCCCAGGTTGTAGGCGACGTCGAACAACGCGAACGCACGGCCGCGGAAGTCGTCGGGCATCGACTGCTGCATGATCGTGTCGGCGGAGATCTTGCCGAGGAAGAACGAGAAGAAGCCGACGAAGAGCATCGCCGCGAAGCCGGCCATCGAGACCGGGCCGCCGAAGACGAGCGTGCGCGACGCCGAGCGCGAACATCGCGGCCATCAGCAGGCGGATCGGCGGGATGCGGTCCTTCCACTTCTGAGCCAGGACCAGTCCGAGCGCGCCGCCACCAGGCACCCGCCCCCGCCGACGAGCGCCAGCGCCGAGGTTGTCGGCGCCCGCTCTGCACCAGGTTCTTCGCGTAGAGACCGAACGTGAAGAGGCCGAACCCCCAGAACTGGTAGCGCAACATCTGGAACGACGACAGACCGAGCGCCGCGGGGGGACGCGAGGCGACCTCCTTGAGGCCGGCGATGATGCTGGAGACGACCCGCGTCGCCTCGTGGGCGAACGTCGAGTCGTGCGGCTGCATCTCCATGCGCTCGAGCCGGTTCGCGACCAGCGCCGCGACGACGAGCACACCGGCGCCCATGACCACGACGATCCACGACGGGCAGCGCCGCGGCCGCGCCGAACGCGAACCCGATGCCGATCACCTGGAAGAGCGCGCCACCCGCCTGGGAGAGACCGTTGCCTTGGAGCAGGTCCTTGCCCGACAGGACGTCGGGGATGGCCGCCGACTTAACGGCGAGCACCACGCCGCGTGCATCCCTGGATGAACAACAGCCCGACGATCAGCGCGACGGTCGCGCCGACGTTCCCTTCGGACGTCTGCCTTGCCGAGCGGCAACATGACGGCGACCGCGACGACCGAGACCACGACGGCGGTGATGATGTTGGACAGGCTGACGACCTCGCGGCGTTCGAACCGGTCGATGCCGACACCGATGAACGGACACACGAGCGTGTACGGGACGTAGAGGGCCAGGACGACCTTCAGCAGGTACTGCGCCGACGGGACGACCGTGACGTCGAACCCCTTCTCACCCCCGAACGCGATCGACTTGCGCGAACGCGCCCTGGATCACGCCCTGTCCCGCCTGCACCAGGAACTGCACGCCGACCAACGTGGCGTAGGCACGGTTGGAGAACACCGAGAACATCGTGTTGAAGAAGCCACCGAACGACCCCAACACACGGTTCAAGCGTGTCTTGCCGAACCGCAGACCCAGGGCGAAGAGGGTGGCGAGGGCGACCGCGGCCCAGCCCTTGACGGTGGTGAGCGGCCCACGCCAGACGGTGAGCAGCACGATGCCCGACAGCAACGTGAGGGCGATCGACATCGCCGGGATCAGGCCCATCTTGCTGGGCGTGTCGTTCAGCTCGAACCAATCCGAGGCGATCAGCCCGGGGAGGACGGCGAGGAAGAACAGACCGACGATCACGCGGAGCGTGTGCAGCGGATCGCCGAGCGGGCCGGGATGGTTGTCCAGGTGCGCCTTCTCGGCGGCAGCGGCCGCGTTCGCGGCGGCCACGGTCTGGGACGACGGCGTATACAGCCCGTTGCCGGTGATGACGCTGACATCGGGGCCGATCGACACGCCCTGCGCGAGCGCGGCCTCCTGATCGAGACCGCCGCCGTAGAACTGGCCGACCAGGATCACGATCGGGTCGGCCTTGACGGCGCGCTCCCGCGCCTGGACCTCCTTGAAGTAGTCGCTCGACGTTTGGTTGTACCCGGCGTCCTGGCCCACCGTCGGTTTGCCCGCGAGGTAGTTCTCGACCGTCCCGAAATACGTGGCCGAGTACTGCGCGTCCTCACCGGGCAACCCGGTGCGCATGATGTTCGTGTACGTCTTGGCCCACCCGTACGCCGTGGCGGTATCGCCGAAGTTGGCGATCAAGATATTCGGACGCACGCCCGCATCGGCGACGACCTCGTGGACCGCCGCCAGCGAGACCCGTGCGTCCTCGTTGATCCACTGCGCCTTCTCGCTCGCCCACCGATGCGCCAACCCGTCGTAGAAGACCCAGCCCAGCGCTCCGACAACGGCGACGGTCGCGAGCACACCGGCGGCGCGCTTGGGCCCGTCCAACCGGAGGAACCAGCGGATCGCGACGAACGCTCCCAGGGCCGTGAGCGGCATGACGGCCGCCGTCGCGTTCATGAAGCGGTAGTAGGGGACGACGGCGGACGTCAGGAACGTGAACAAGCCGACGAACGGGAGCATCCACCAGATCGAGACCATGTCGAACGTGTTCGCGGGCTTGCGCTCGCGCCGGGCGAGCAGGATCGTCGAGACGATCGCGACCACGATCAACGGTCCGATCACGAGCGGCTGCAGCGACCCGACCCACTCCCCCAGCCGGGCCAGGAAGAACGCCTTGGTGTACGGCGGCGGGAGCGCGGCGTCGGACAGGTTGGCCGACACGCCCCAGATCCCGACGACCCACATCGCCAGGCCGGCGATCATGCCGAATCCGCAGGACATCAGCATGGGTCCGTCGGAGCGGAGCGCGGCGCCGAACGAGAACCGGCTGGTCAGGAAGTGGAATCCGAACACGGCGAGCAGGATGACGCCGAAGATGACGCATGTGGTGGGGTGGGTGAACGCCACTGCCACCGAGATCAGGAACACGGCGGACCGCGCGCCCCACGAGGTTCGAGACGCCCCCAGGAACGGGAGCAACGCGCAGAGCAGGAACAGCATGAGCGTGTTGTCTAGGTAGCCGACGTAGGGGATCGTCAGGAACAACGCTGCCGCCACCAGCATGCAGAGCAGCACGATCAGCGGGTCCCTCCGACTTCGGTACGCGCCCGCCCCGAGCGCCAGGCCGGCGAGCACCGGGATACCGATCATCAGGAACGCGCTGAAGCTGTACTGGTCGATGCCCGCGACCCGCTGGAGCAACGCGCCCGCGAGCGGCGTGGTGATCCGGTATCCGCCGCTGAACGTCGAACCGGGACCCCACTCGCGGACGACCGATCCCGGAGAGGAGTCCAGGATCACGTTCGCGCGCCACGTGTACCACGCGGGGTCGCGCGTCGGCGCCGTGATGGTCGGGTGGAGCAGGAACTGCCACCCGAGGGCGAGCAGCAGGAGGAGGGCGACCAGCGCGATGACCCACCAAGGGCCGAGGCGGCTCTCGGTCGATGGCGGGGTATCGCGGGGGCCTGAGCTCGCTCGGTGTCGGTCAGCGCCATGCGGGCGACATCCTACCGGGAGGGTCTAACCGGCGGCTTGGGCTTCCGGGAGACACGGAAGATGCTGCATCAGGTCCGACGGGAACGCGGCCTCGAACACCGGGTCGTTCGCGGTCGCGGGATCGACCGTTTGCGTGGGCGACGCCGTCTGGGCCTGGGTGAGCGTCATGACGTAGCGAGCGACGTCGGCCACCGTGAACCCGTTCTGCTCGAGCTCCGGGACGTTCAGGAACACCTGTCAGGGCTGCACGAGCTCGACGACGGGGATGTTCGCCGTCCTTGTCGAAGTTCTCGTTGATGCCCGTCTGGATCGGCGGCGTCTGGATCTGGAACCCTCCGCAGACGGCCGGATCGGGCATCGCGCCGTGGTCGGCAGTGAGCACCATCGCCCACTTGCCCTTGCCGACCTGCTTGTTCAGGAACGCGACGAACCGCTTGAGCGCCAGGTCCTGCGCCACGACCGCGTCGCTCATCTCGGGCGAGTTCATCGACCACACGTGGCTGACGTAGTCGATCTCCTTGAAGTTCAGGTACAGGAGGTCGGGCGTGTCGTCGTTGCCGAACCCCTCGTTCTTGATCACCGTCTCGACCACACGCTCCTGATAGGGCGTGCGCGCCGGCGTGTCGAAGCCCTGCAGCAGCTGATCGATGTCGTTGTCGCGCCACTTGCCGTCGAGCTTGCCGTCGGCCTGGTCGACGCGCCGCACGTCCGGTGCGAAGCCGGGCACGTCGTTCGCGTAGTCGGCGAGCTTGTAGTACGGGGCGTCACGCACGGGCAGGTTCCACTCGAAGCCCTCGTCGGTGAGCGTCGAGCCGCCCATCACGGAACGCGTCAGGGCGATGTCGCGGTCGCCGCCGCCGAAGAACGACCCGTGGCCGAGCATCCCGAAGTGGATGTCGACGGTGCCGACGAGGCCCACGACCGGCTTGTTGTCCATCGCGCGGTCGTAGAGGTCGGCGAACGTCGGCAGGATGAGGAACGACGGTCCGTTGTTCCACGGGCAGGTCAGACGATCGCCGTCGATCGAAGTGGTGCCCGACGATCCCGCTGTGGTTCGGGAAGGCGCCCGTGCCGATGGTGGCGTGGTCCTGCGCGGTGGACGTCGGCGACGAGCCGACGCTCGCGTGCGCGAACGACGTGCCCTTGGGGATCAGGGACTTGAGGTAGGGACGCGAATCGGGCGATGCGTTGAGGGTGTTCATGCCGCCCGCGTCCCACACCAGGGTCACCAGAAGCTTGGGCGGCTTGGCGGCGCGGCGAGGACCGCCTCGTTCATCGGCTGGCCGTCGATCGGCTTGAACGGGTGAAGTGCAGGATCTTCGCATCGGTCGGCGCGATGCCGGCCAGCGTCACCGGACGCTGGACGGTCTTCCCGGCGGGCATGAACCCCGGCCCGTACCAGAGCATCGGCACGTCCTCGACGTAGTCCCACGGACCCACGTGGGGGAGGCCCGAACCGACGAAGTTCGGGCTCTTGCGGGATGTAGCGAGAGTTGCGCACCGCGATCGGGACGCCAGCCGCGCCACGTCCGAAGCAGGAACTCGTGCGGGACCGAGCACGCCAGCTTCACCAGGTCTTGTTCGCCCGTCGGGCGCGAGCCGACGTCCGCGGCACGGTGAGGCGGACGTCACGAGCACGACGAGGATGAGCGCGAGCAGGAGGAGGCGCTTGGGGGTCATGGCCGACTAGCGTCCCCGACAGCGCACGGAACGACAACCCAGGCGGTAGCCTCGACGAGGTGGCATCCGGGCGGCGCCTCACCCTGCTGGTCGTCGCGTTGGCGCTGGTCGGCGCGCCCGCGGTCGCTCTCACGGCGTTCTGCGTGGGCCAGAGCTGTGCCGACGAGAACCAGGTCGCGGCGGCGGTCCCCTTCTGTGCCGCTTCCGGCGATCTGCGGACGCAGATCGAGGCCGGGTTCCGGCAAGGTCGATTCGCCGGACGTCATGGCGGCGGCGAGCGGGGCCGAGATCACGGGAGGCACGGCCGGGAGCTCGAACGCGTCGTGGCCTCATGCACCGCTCACGGCGCTGCAGAACAGCGTCCCCATCGTGTGGTTCGGACACGGGGTCAACCCCGGCGAGATCCCACCCGGCACGGGCCTCGACAGCATCGCTCCGACGCGTCGCTCGTCTGATCGGATACGACCGGCCGCATCCGGAGATCCGGAGCGGGGTGCCGATAGAGACCGCCGTCCGTCCCAACGCCGATCCTCCGCTGGTGGTCGAGATCGTCTGGAAGGGCGTCGGGAGCGAGTCGTTCTCGGACGGCTTCTCGGCGTGGACGGAACGACTGGCGTCGGGAGGCGACGTTGCGAGCACCTTGCGGGGAACGACCGGCTCGCTGCCGGTCGAACCCGCGACGACGCTCACGACGATCGGCACCGGCGGGCTGCCGTTCCAGCACGGGATCACCGGCAACCTCATCCGTGACAAGGATGGCGCCGCGGTGCCGGCATGGACGCCGCCGTGCCGACCTCCGTCATCACGACGCTGCCCGACGACTGGGACCACGCTTCGGAACCAGCAGGCCCGGATCGGACTGATCGCACCGATGCCGACCGACCGAGGTCTCATCGGCGGCATGGTACCTGGATCCGATCGCGACGACCTCGTGTTGGGCCGGCACGATCCCGTGCGCGCCGTCGACCGGTTGCTCCGACTCCGGATACGGCGTCGACGGCACGACCGACATCCTGGGCGTCGTGCTCGCCGGGTCGGATGCGGATGCCCAGACGCGTGCGATCGTCGAAGCCGTTCGCAATGTCGTGCCCGACGCGACGTTCGTCGTCACCGCCTCCGGCCGGACCTCTCGGGCCGATGGAACCGGAGCGGCGGTCGGCCGCATGGTCGACAGGACCATCGGATCGCCGGTCGTCGCGGCGGTCGTGCCGGAGGGCTCTTCCTCGATCAGGCCGTCATGGCTGCGAACGGCATCACGTCCGACGACGTCGTCCGGGCGATGGACGCGATGACGGCGCCAGACGCTACGCCGCTGTTCGCCGACGCCTATCCCGGGTTCTCCGTCTCGTTCTCGAGGTACTGCTGATGGCCGTCGACGTCGCGCGCCCGGAGGTCTCTCCGCCGCAGACGGGGTCGTCGCGCCGCGCCGCACTCGCCGTGCTCGGCGCGACTCGCCCTCGTCGCGGTGGTCGTTCGCGTGGCCGACCCCGAGCGGATCGCGTGGCTTCAGAACCTGCTGATCGTCTTCGGATCGCTGCTCGTCGAGGCGATGCCGTTCATCCTGTTGGGCGCCTTCGTGTCCGCGGCGATCGAGGTCTTCGTCGCCGACGTCGACGTTCGCGCAGCTCGGGCGTCTGCCGCGTCCACTGCAGCTCCCGGCCGCGGCGCTCGCCGGGCATCGCGTTCCCCGTCTGCGAATGCGGCTCGGTCCCGGTCGCGCGCCGCCTGGCTCGCAAGGGCCTGGCGCCGTCGGCCGCCATCACGTTCATGTTGGCCGCGCCCATCGTGAACCCGGTCGTCATCGCGTCCACGTTCGTCGCGTACCGCGGGCGCGACTCGCTGTGGGTCATGGTGCTCGGCCGGATGGCGCTGGGGTTCCTGGTCGCCATCACCGTCGGGTGGGTGATCGGCGCCACCCGGAAGGAAGACATCTTGAAGGCGCGACCCGGCGACGACGACGTGGACGTCGAGGCCGGACCGGACGAATCGCGATGGGCTCGGTTCACCTCGCACCTGAGCGGGGACTTCTTCTTCATGGGGCGTTTCCTCGTCATGGGAGCGGCGATCGCGGCCGCAGTGCAGACGTTCGTCCCGCAGACGATCGTGACGAGGTTGGCGAACCTGCCTGTCCTGTCGCTGCTCGCGATGATGGGGCTGGCGTTCCTGATGTCGCTCTGCTCGGAGTCGGACGCGTTCGTGGCGGCGTCGTTCACGTCGTTCGGCCCCGCCGCGCAGCTCGCGTTCCTGGTGTCCGGCCCGATGATCGACCTGAAGCTGGCGGCGCTGTACGCGGGCACGTACAGCAAGGGCTTCGTGCGCACCGTGGTCGTGACCGTCGTCGCCGTCACGTTGGTCGTCACGCTCTGGATCCAGGTGGTGTTCGGATGAAGCTGCGCTGGAGCCCTTCGCGGGTCGCGACCGGCATCGTGCTGAGCGCGTGGGCGACGTTCTTCTGGTTCCTGTTGGTGAGCGGGCGCTGGTCGCTCTACCTGTCGACGCGAACGTTCTGGGTGGTGCCGACCGGAGCCGTGCTGATGACGATCGCGGCGGTGGGCCGGCTGGCCACGGCCCGTGTCGAGCGGCCGGAGCCGCTCCCGAGCGCCACATCGTGGACGCTCGGCGTGGTCGCCCTCCCCGTGGTGTTGCTCATGGTCCTGCCGCCGGCCACGCTCTCCGGCTACGCACTGGGCCGCCGCAGCTCGTTCGTCGGATCGGGCGTCGTCGTGTCGACGTCGGACATCACATCGGGAACGATCTCGTTCATCGACGTCGCGGCGGCACAGTCATCCAAGACCGGCATGGCGGCGCTGCGCTCACGGGCGGGCGAGCAGGTCACCTTGGAGGGGTTCGTGTGGCATGAAGACGGGGCCTCGGCCGACGAGATCTTGCTGACGCGGTACGTCGTGACCTGTTGTGTGGCGGACGCGACGAGCGCGCAGGTCCGCGTCGTGAACGTCCCGCCCGGCCGGTTCAAGCCGGACGATTGGGTGAGCGTCACCGGACGCATCTACCCGCTCGGGAGCGAGATCCTGGTCGATGCGAGCGACGTTCACTCGATCCCGCAACCGGAGCGGCCGTACCTCACGCCGTAGCCGCGGCTCAGGTCCGCCCGGCGCAGTCCCCGCACGTGCCGATCAGATCGAGCCGGTGATCGACGTCCGCGAAGCCGGCCCGCTTCGCCAGCCGGTCGAGCGTCTTGTCGAGCGTCCCCTCGAGGTCGGACGGCACGGTCACGTCCTCGACCCGGCCGCAGCGCGAGCAGATCAGGTGGTGATGGTGTTCGGTGAGCTCCTCGGTCAGCTCGAAGCGGGCGAACTCACCCTCGGTGATCACGCGCCGAACCACCCCGGCCTGCTCGAGGACGGCCAGGTTCCGGTACGCCGAGCTCTGAGGAGGAGCCGAACGTCCCGACACGACGTCGGTCATGGAGACCGGCTTGCCCGCTCGCCGCAGCATGTCCACCAGGGCGCGGCGCTTCGGCGTGTAGCGCTGTCCCACCTCGTGCAGCCGCGACTCGATCGTCGCGTGGAGGTCGCTCGGCACGGTGGGCATCATAGTTCGACCTCCTCGGTCGCGGGCAGACGCGGTGCGACGCCGCGCTTCGCGATCGACACCACCGCGAACACCCCGGCCGCGATCAGCACGATGGTCCCGCCGGGAGCCGTTCCCCAAAGCCTGGATGCGGCCAACCCGACGACCACCGAGCTCACGCTGACCGCGATCGACCATCGGAGCGTCGACCCGAACGACCGGGCCAGCACCTGGCCGCTCGCCACCGGCAAGACCATCATCGCGGCGATCAGCAGGATGCCCACGATCCGCATAGCGGCGACGACGGCCACGGCGGTCAGCACCGCGAGCACGTTGTTCACGAACCCGACCGGGAGACCCGAGACGCGCGACCAGTCCTCGTCGGTCACGACCGCGAACAGCACGCGGCGCAGCAGGAGCATCGCCACGACGATGACCGCACCCAGCACCAGGATCACGACCAGCTCGCTGTCGTTCACCGTCAGCGGTTGCCCGAAGAGGTACGTCAACAGGCTCGCGTTGAGTCCGCCCCCCAGGCTCACCAACACCACACCGAGCGCGATGCCCGAGTAGAAGAAGAGCGCGAGCGCCAGGTCACCCGAAGCCCTGCGACGCGACCGCAGCCACTCGACGCCGAGCGCGCCACACACGGCGAACACCAGCGCCGTCCACACCGGCCAGATGCCGGCGATCAACCCGGCACCGACACCGGCGAACGCGACGTGACCGATCCCGTCGCCGATCAGCGACATCCGCTTCTGCACCAGGAACGTCCCGATCATCGGCGCGAACACGCCCACGGCGACGCCGGCCACGAGCGCACGCTGCATGAACCCGAGCTCGAACGGATACGGGAGGGCGGACACGGGCCACGGCATCAGCGCAGCCCCTCGAGCCAGAGCGGGAGGTCCTCGCGGTGGACACCGAGGCTCACGCCCTCGTCGACCAGCTTCGACGGAGGACCGTCGAACAACACCGTGCCCTTCAACACGACGACGCGATCCAGATCGTTCGCGACCGCCGAGAGCTCGTGGGAGACGAGCAGCACGCCGGCACCGTGGTCCTGCATCAGGTGGACCAGGGAGTCGCGGAAGCGGCGCTGCGACTCGGAGTCGACGCCGGCGATGGGCTCGTCCAGCACCAGCAGCTGCGGGTCGCTCGCGAAGGCGCGCGCGATGAATGCGCGCTGCTGCTGCCCACCAGAGAGCTCGTTCACTGGTCGCTGGGCGAACTCCGCCAGGCCTACCGACTCCAACGCGTGTCGAGCGGCCTCCCGATCCTCGGTCCGGAGGGGACGCCACCACCCGCGTTTCGCGAGGCGGCCGGTCGCCACGATCTCCTCGACCGTCGCGGGGACCTCCGATCCCAGCACGGGCCGCTGCGGCACGTATCCGAGGCGCCATCGATCGTGCACGCGCAGTGGGGAGACACCGAAGAGACGCACCTCGCCCTCCGTCGGCACGAGCGAGCCGAGCAGCAGCTTCACGAGCGTCGACTTGCCGGAACCGTTGGGTCCGACGAGCGCCACGAACTCCCCCGGGCTCACGCGCAGGTCGATGTGGTCGAGCACCGGCGTACGCCCGTACGCGAACGACACCCCGGATGCCTCCAGCAGCGGGACGCCGGCCGGGGCGCGCGCCAAGGTGCGGTCAGGAGCAGCCAAGCGCCGTCCGCAAGGGTCGAGAGGTTCTCCCGCATCTGCGAACCGTAGTCGTCTCCGGCGGCGACCTCGTCCTCCGTGAGGCCCTCGAGCGTGTGGAGGACGGCGGTCGTCACGCCGGCCTCGTCCGCGAGCGTCTCGAGCGACCTTGGGAGACACCAGGTCCTCGGTGAAGATGGTCGTCACCCCTTGCTGCGACACCAGGTCCTTCAGGTCAGATAGGCGTTGCGCGCTCGGTTCGGCATCGGGGGCGAGCCCGGTGATCGCCTCCTGCGTCAGCCCGTACTCGGCGGCCAGGTAGCCGAACGCGGCGTGGTTCGTGACGATGAGCGTGCGTTGGCACGAAGCGAGACCGGTGCGGTAGTCGTCGGCCAGCTGCGTGATCTCGCTCGTGAACGCGTCGGCGTTGGTCTGGAACGCCGCGGCGTCCTCGGGCGCCGCCTTCGCGAGCGCGCGCACGCACCTCATCCACCATCCGAGCGTAGAGGACAGGGTCGAGCCACACGTGCGGATCGACCGTGAGGCCCTGCTCGCTGCCGCTGGGCGCGCCGACCGTGGGCATGCCCGCCAACAGGTCGACCGTCAGGCCCTTCGCATCCACCAGCGCGTCCTGGACCGCCGGCTGGAACCCGTCGCCCAGATACAGCACGACGTCGGCCGTCGCGATCGACTCGACCTGATCGGGCGAGAGCTCGAGGTCGTGCGGCTCGACCCCCGGCGCGGTGAGGTTGGTGACGTCGACGAGATCGCCGCCTACCTTCTCCGCTGCCTCCTGCACCGGGTAGAACGCGGCGACGACCGAGAGCTTGCCCGAACCGTCGCCTGAGCCTGCGGATGTTCCGCACGCCGTGGCGATCGATCCGCACGCGACGAGCACGGCGATCGCGATCGACGCGCGGACAAGCGGAGCGGCGGGTCGACCGAGGTGCTCGGTATTCTCGGAATAAGAATCGCTCTCATTACCATCGTAAGCTAGCAGGCAGGCCGCGCGACGGTCAACCCCTACGACGTGTTGCACAGGTGGTGGGATACGGCGGTCAGCGAGCCAGACGGACGCGGCCCGAGCCGGTCCGCTCCACCAGACCGTCCCGCTCGAGGGCGTCGACCGCCAGGTCGACGCGCGGCATGGCAAAGCCGAGCGCCGCGGCGATCGCCTGGATCGTCGCGGCGCGGTCGCGACTGACGGAGCTCGCGCAACACTCCCCCGCGCGCCTGGCGCATGGAGCCTTCGAACGCCGGCTGGCTGCGACCGCTCCGCCGGCCCGCCCGGCCGTTCGCGCGGAACCGGCACGCTGCAGCGAGCGGACAGACGTCGCAGCGCGGAGCGGGGAGGCACACCGTGCGCCCCAGATCCATCACCGCTTGGTTCCAGTCGCCCGGAGCCTCCCGCGGGAGCCACCGGGCCGCGGCAGCGGCGACGTCGGCCGCCGAGACCTCGTCGGGTTCGCGGCCGAACGCGACCCTGGCCATCACCTTGCGGACGTTCGTATCGACGGCGGCGACCGGTACGCCGAACGCGATCGACGCGACGGCGGATGCCGTGTACGGCCCGATGCCCGGCAGCGCGAGCAACGCGGGGATGTCGGACGGAACCTCGCCGCCCAGGTCGCGGACGATGGAACGTGCCGCGTCCTGCAAGGACGCGGCACGGCGGGCGTAGCCGAGGCCTCCCCACGCGCGGAGGACGTCAGCACGCGACGCCGCCGCCAGGGCTCGCACGTCGGGGAATCGCCTCATGAACCCCGGGAACGCGTCGGCCACCCGAGACGCCTGGGTCTGCTGGAGCATGATCTCGGAGACGAGCACCGCGAAGGGATCGTGCATCCGCCGCCAGGGGTACCCCGGGTCGTTCGACAGGAACCAGGCCAGGAGCGCTTCCCGGGCGCGATCGCGGCGGCTAGGCTCGTTCGACGGGAGGGCCATGGCCGAGATCCGAGATGTCATGAGCACGGAGCTGGTCGCCGTCTCCCCGCGCGCGACGATCGCCGAGGCGGCCACCGTGATGGGGACCGGTCACGTCGGTGCCGCGCTCGTGATGGACGGCGACACCCTGGTGGGCATCTTCACGGAGCGAGACATCCTGCGCGCGCTGGCGTCGGACTTCGACGCCGCAGGGCACCTGGTGTCGCACTGGATGACGGAGCGCCCGACGACGCTTCATCCCGGTGCCGACACGGGCGAGGCACTCGGCCTGATGCTCAGCGCAGGCTTCCGACACGTGCCGGTCGTGGACGGCGAGCTCGTGGTGGGCATCGTCTCCATGCGCGACGTGGCCCCGCTCGGCTGACGTCGGCGGGCCACCGGCTAGAAGCCGGCCTTCGACTCCTTGGGAGGCATGGCCTCGGCCGCATCCTTCAGCGCCTTGTGGATCTCGCGGAACACGTCGCCGACGTATGACGCCGGCTGACTCCCGCCCGCCGTGCCGCGCACCGCAGACGCCGTCACCTCCACGGCCTTCTCGAACACCATCCAATCCGTTTCGCGAGACATAAAGACCTCCATCGGACCCCTCGGGTACTAGGCTTCGCGTCCGAAAGGCTACTCGACGGCTATGGCATCCTCACGAGTGGAACCCGACACCTTCGGAGCGGCGGTGATACACCGTCATTTCACCGGCCCGCTGCATCCGGCCATGGCGCGCTACTACGTGTTCCGGGGACTCGCCGCTCCGCTCGTGTTCCTGCTCTCGATCCCGCTGGCGTTCGTGAACACGACTGTCGCGCAAGCGAGCTGGTACCTGCTCTTCGTCTTGCAGTTCGTCGGACGACGGGTCGCGGAGCGACGGGCCGGCGTCGATCGTTCGCGCTAGTCGAACGCGCGCTCGCCGGAGAGCGCCTGACCGAGGATCAGGGTGTGGATCTCGCTGGTGCCCTCGTACGTCAGGACCGACTCGAGGTTGTTCGCGTGACGGATCACCGGGTACTCCAACGTGATCCCGGACGCGCCCAGGATCGTTCGCGCGGTCCGTGCGATCTCCAGCGCCTCGCGCACGTTGTTGAGCTTGCCCATGCTCACGTGCTCGGGTCGCAGGCGCCCCTCGTCCTTCATCCGTCCGAGGTGGAGCGCGAGCAACGTCCCCTTGTTCAGCTCCGTCGCCATGTTCGCGAGCTTCTCCTGCGTGAGCTGGAACCCGGCGATCGGTCGCCCCCACTGCACCCGCGTCTTCGAGTACTCGAGCGCACAGGCGAAGCACGCGCGAGCGGCGCCCATGGCTCCCCACACGATCCCGAACCGGGCTTCGGACAGGCACGAGAGCGGACCCTTCATGCCCGTGACGTCGAGCGCCGCATCTTCGAGCACCCGCACGCCGTCGAGCACCAGCTCCGACGTCACGCTGGCGCGGAGCGAGAGCTTGCGATGGATGTCGCTGGCGGAGAAGCCGGGCGTGTCGGTCGGCACGAGGAACCCACGGATGCCGTCGTCGGTCTGGGCCCAGACCACGGCGATGTCGGCGATCGAGCCGTTGGTGATCCACATCTTCGAGCCGTTGAGCACCCACCCGTCGCCGTCGCGTTTCGCGGACGTGCGCATGTGGTTGGGGTCGCTTCCGAAGTCCGCCTCGGTCAGGCCGAAGCACCCGATCACCTCGCCGGTCGCCATCTTCGGGAGCCAGTGCTGCTTCTGCTCTTCGGTGCCGTACTTCCAGATCGGGAACATGCAGAGCGATCCCTGGACACTCACGAACGAACGGAACCCCGAATCGCCCGCCTCGAGCTCCAGGCACGCGAGGCCGTACGTGACGGCGTTCGCGCCGAGACACCCGTACCCTTCCAGGTGCATGCCCAACAGTCCGAGCCGGCCGAGCTCGAGTGCGACGTCCTTGGGGAACGTGCCGGACTCGAACCACGCGTCGATGCCCGGGAGGACGTTGTCCGCCACCCACTCGCGCACCAGGTCGCGCACCTGCCGCTCCTCGGTGGAGAACAGATGGTCGACGTCGAGGAAGTCGAGCGGATCAGGAGCCGTCATGGGCGGGTAGCCTAACGCGCCGCCCCGACGTCAAGCGTCGGCCGTGGCCGGCCGATGGGGGAACGTGGGGGAGAAGACACACAACGGGTGGAACGGACCGGGCCGGCGCATCGCGGCTGCGCTGCTGGCGTTGTCGATGCTCGCTGCCGCCAGCTCCGTCGCCGGAGCCACGCCGCCGATCGAGGCGGCGCGCCGGCGGGCGCACCAGCTCGGCACACAGGTCGTGGATGCGCGTGCCTCGGCGGCCGAGCTCCAGCGGCGTATCCTCTCGTTGGCGTCGGATGTGGCCGCCGCCCGTCATGCCCTCGATCGTCTCCAGGGGCGGCTCGTGGAGTCCCAGCAGGAACTGGCCGACGCGCAGGTGCAGGTGCAGGCCGTCCAGGCCCGGTTGAACGATCGTGCACGTCAGGCGTTCATGATGCTCGGGCCGGGCGCGTCCGCCGCGTACCTGCTGGGAGCCGATTCCTTCTCCGACCTGATGGACCGCACGATCATGCTCGACAGCGTCCAGCAAGCGGACGCGGCCCTCAGCGCGGAGGCGCAAGCCGAAGCGGCGCGTATGGCGTCGGCGCAGGCGACGCTGGAGCGAGCGACCGGCGAACGAGCCCGATTGGTCGCGCGCATCCAGTCACGCCAGACCGACCTGTTGACGGCGTTCGCCGCGCAGCAAGCTGCCCTGGCGCAGCTCGCGAGCCAACAGCGAGACGCGGTGCAACACGTGCGGGCGATCGAGCGGAGGATCGCGCGGCAGGCGGGAGCGCTCCCCTTCGGCGATTGGGCCCGCCGCTTCTTGGCACACATCAACGCCCCGACGTGCCGCCATAACGTCGTGGTGGTCGTGGCATGGCAGGCGAACGAGTTCACGCAAGCGCGATGGAACCCGCTGGCCACCACGCACCGCATGACGGGATCGACGAGCTTCAACGACGTCGGGGTGCAGAACTACGTCTCGTTGACGCAGGGATTGCGTGCGTCCGCCGCAACGCTCACGGAAGGTGCGATCGTCGTTCGGCTACCAGGCGATCCTGGATGCGTTGGGTCGCTGCGACGATGCGATGACGACCGCAGAGGCGATCCGGGCGTCGGCATGGTGTGGAGGGTGTTCGAACGGCGGCTACGTGACGGGGCTCGTTCCGATGGTGCAGGCGTACTTCAGACGCTACGTCACTCGTCACGCCTGAAACGATCCCGGCCAAGGCGAGCGACGGACCGTGTCGATATCGTTCCTCGTCGCTCGTCGATAAGGTGGACGAGGCCGACGGGGCCTCGACGATCCGAAGGAGGGCAGCGTGCGATACCTGCTGTTGATCTACAGCGACGAGAAGGCGTTCGCCGACATGTCGCCGGAACAGACCGACGGCGACGTTCGGGGAGTTCGAGAAGTACTCGGCCTGGCTCGTCGAGAAGGGCTGGATGCGCGCCGGAGACCAGCTCGCCGATACGGCCCAGTCGACCACGGTCCGTCAGACTGACGGCACGGTGCTCGCGACCGACGGACCGTTCGCGGAGACGAAGGAGCAGCTCGGCGGCTACTACATCGTCGAGTGCGCGAACCTGGACGAGGCGATCGAGGCGGCCGGGAGGATCCCGTCGCTCGCCGCGGGCGGATCGGTCGAGGTCAGGCCCCTCATCGACATGTGAGCGAGGCAGCGGAGGTCGTCGACCGTCTGTTCCGGCGCGAGTCGGGGCGTGCGGTGGCGACGCTCATCCGCGTGCTCGGCGACTTCGACCTGGCCGAGGAGGCCGTGCAGGAGGCGTTCGCGATCGCATTGGATCGCTGGCCCGTGGACGGGATCCCCGACAACCCGGGAGCCTGGATCACGTCGACGGCCCGCAATCGCGCGATCGACCGCATCCGGCGTGAGCAGCAGCGGCCCGGGAAGACCGAAGCGGCGCAGCGGATACGCGACCTCGAAGCACTGGGTGACGACATGCACGAGATCACCGACGACCGGCTCCGATTGATCTTCACGTGCTGTCACCCCGCGCTTCCCCTGGAATCGCGGGTGGCGCTCACGCTCCGAACGGTCGGCGGCTTGTCGACGAGGGAGATCGCGCGCGCGTTCATCTCGACCGAGACGACGATCCAGCAACGTCTGGTCCGCGCGAAGAAGAAGATCCGCGACGCCGCGATCCCGTACCGGGTCCCGCCGCGCGAGCTGCTACCCGAGCGGTTCGACGGCGTGCTCGCCGTGTTGTACCTGATCTTCAACGAGGGCTACAGCGCGACCGAAGGCCCACTCGTGCGCGTGGAGCTGTGCGACGAGGCGATCTGGCTGGCGCGTGTCCTGTCGACCCTCATGCCCGACGCACCGGAGGCGCTCGGCCTCCTCGCGCTCATGCTGCTGCAGCACTCCCGGCACCGCGCCCGCGTGGACGCAGTGGGCGCGCTCGTCCTGCTGGAGGACCAGGATCGATCCCTCTGGGATCGCGATCTCATCCGGGAGGGTCTGGAGACGCTGGACCGCGCGATGGCGTTCGGCGCGCCCGGCCCCTACCAGGTGCAGGCGGCGATCGCGGCCCTCCATGCCCGCGCACCGCGGGCGGAGGACACCGACTGGCCGCAGATCGCCACGCTCTACCGGGCGCTCGCCGAGCGGGCTCCCTCGCCCGTCGTGTCGCTCAACCGGGCCGTCGCGGTCGCGATGGCCGACGGGCCGGACGCGGGACTCGCGCTCACGGACGGGTTGGCGGACGAGCTCGACTCCTACCACCTGTTCCATGCGGCGCGCGCCGACCTGCTCCGGCGACTCGGCCGCAACGAGGAAGCGTCCGCCGCGTACGAACGAGCCCTCGCGTTGACGACGAATCCACACGAACGAGCATTCCTGGAGCGCCGGCTTCGCGAAGTCTGAGTCAGGTCCTGAACGCGACTGCGGCCCACGCATCCGCGTGGGCCGCAGCCTCGTCAGCGTTCCAACGTCAGGGTCTCAAACGGTGACGACCCGCGTCGTGCTCGCCGCCTTGCCCCAACCGTCAGTGACCGTGAGGGTCACGGTGTACGAACCGGCCACCGCGTAGGTGTGCGTCGGGTTGGCCACGGTGCTCGTGGCCGTCCCGTCCCCGAAGTTCCACAGGTACGTGAAGGGATCGCCATCGGGGTCGGCGGTGCCGGCCGACGAGAACGCGCACGTCCGCACCGAGCACGAGGGCGTGCCGATCACCGGGACCGGGGCGGCGTTGCCCGCCGGCTGGGCGATCGTGATCGTCCTCGTGGTGCTCGCTGCGTCACCCCACGCGTCGGTCAGCGTGAGGGTCACGGTGTAGGTCCCATCGGCCGCGTAGCTGTGCGCCGGCGAGACCACTGTGCTGGTCGCCGTCGCGTCGCCGAAGTTCCACAGGTACGTGAACGTGTCGCCGTTCGGGTCGTAGGAGCTGACCCCGTAGATCGTGCATGCGCGATCGGCACACACGACGGGGTTGATCACCGGGACCGGCGCGGCGTTGCCGGCCGGCTTGGCGATCGTGATGGTCTGCGTCGCGCTCGCGAACTTGCCCCACACGTCCGTGACCGTGAGCGTCACCGTGTAGGTGCCGTCGGCAACGTACGTGTGCGTCGGCTCCGCCACCGCGCTGGTGGCCGTCGCGTCGCCGAAGTTCCACAGGTACGTGAACGTGTCGCCGTTCGGATCGCTCGAGCCGATACCCGAGAACGTGCACGTCCGCGTCGTGCAGACAGGCGTGGCCATGACCGGGTTCGGTGCCACGTTCGTGGGCGGCTCCGTGAAGGACACGACCCGGGTCGTGCTCGCCGCAGCACCCCACGCGTCGGTCAGGGTGAGCGTCACCGTGTACGTGCTGTTCGCCGGGAACGCGTGCGATACCGTCGACGTCGTCGCTGTCGCCGACCCGTCGCCGAAGTTCCACAGGTACGTGAACGCGTCACCGTCCGGGTCGGACGACCCGGCGCTCGAGAAGCTGCACGTCCTGGCGACGCACGTCGGCGTGCCGATCACCGGAACCGGCGCCTGATTGCCGCCAGGCTTGGTGACCGTGACCACCCGGGTTGTGCTCCCGAACTTGCCCCATGGGTCGGTGACGGTGAGCGTGACCGTGTAGGAACCGTCGGCCGCGTACGTGTGCGTCACGGTCGATGTCGTGGCGGTCGCCGTCCCGTCCCCGAAGTTCCACAGATAGGTGAGGGCGTCGCCGTTCGCGTCCGTCGAACCCAGCCCGGAGAAGGCGCATGTCCGGGCCGTGCAGTTCGGTGCGCCGATAGCCGCAACCGGGGCGACGTTCGTCCCCGGCTCGGCGATCGTGACCACTCGCGACAAGCTCGCCGATGCTCCCCACCCATCCGTGACCGTCACCGTCACGGTGTAGGTCCCGTCGGCAAGGAACGTGTGGGACGGCTCCGAGACGGTGGCGGGCGCCGTCGCGTCCCCGAAGTTCCACAGGTAGGTGAACGTGTCACCCAGGTTCGGATCGGCCGAACCGACGCCGGAGAAGTTGCACGTCCGAGCGACGCACACCGGCACGGTGTTGACGGGGACCGGCGGCAGGTTGCCCGCCGGCGTCACGATCGTGAGCGTTCTTCGAGGTCACGCCCGACAGGCCGTTCTCGTCACGCACGGTCAGGGTCACGGTGAACGTGCCCGGGCCGGTGTACGTGCGGGTCGGCACCGGTCCGGTGCCCGATCCGTTGCCGAAGTTCCACGAGTACGTGAGCGTCGAGGGGTTCTCGTCGGTCGAGGAGCGCCCGTCGAACGAACAGACGTTCTGCGCGCAGCTGAACGTGAAGTTCGCCACCGGTGGCAGGCTGGTCCCGCGTTCCGGTCACGGTGACGCTGCGCTGGCTGGGCACGGGCGTGATGAATCCGTGCTGGTCGACGCCGCGGACCAGGATCGTGTACGCGCCCGACGGGACCACCGGAGTCGTGTAGGAGAAGTTCGATCCGGGTGATCCCGGGCTCGTGAGGAACGCCGTCCGGTAGCTGACGGTCGTGCTGGTGAACGTGCCGGTCGAGCTCATGTACTGGCCGAGGCCGTTGCGGATCGCGACCTGAGCCTGGGCGATCTGCTGGTCGTCCTCGAGGCGCCCGCTGACCAGGATGTGGCCGTCGGTGAACACCGTGCCGTCGGTCGGTTGCAGGAGCGCCTCGGTCACCGTGGGCGGTAGGTCGCCCGGATAGATCGGGTACTGGGACGTCGCCCCCGTCGACGACGGATCCTGCTGGCCGGACGTGTCGAACGCGATCGCCGTGACCGAGTAGTTGCCCTGCGAGGGCAGGTTCACCGAGAGCGTCCAAGCGGTGTTGACGGCGCCCGGGTTCGCGAGCGTCGCGTCGAGGAGCGCGAAGGCGCCGCCCAGGCTGCCGTTGGGCTGAAGGTAGGGCTGGCTGTCCCGCTCGACGGATCGACAGGCGAACCGCCGACACGCCGATGTCGTCGGTGGCCGTCCCGGCCAGATCGAGGTGGAGGACCTGGATCCCGTTGACGGTCCCGGTCGGGTTGATCGTCGTGTCCGGGAACGCATCGCCGGGGACCTGGACGTTGATCGTCAACGACGCCCGCAGGGCGGACGAGGTCGTCAAGCCGAGGTTGTCCGTCGCCTGGACCGAGAACGTGTACGTCCCCGGACTGAGGTTGAACGGCGTCGTCCAGGTCCAGTTGTAGCGTGGAGGCATTGATGTGCTGCGGTGAGATCCGGCAGTTGCCGGCGGTCACCGTGGTACCCCAGGAACAGTTCGACGCCAGGTTCTCGCGCGTCGTGCTGTTGCGCATGGAGACCAACACCTGGTCGAGGGTATCGTCGTCGGCCGCCGTCCCCGAGAAGGTCAGCGGGCTCCCGGGCGCCAGCGTGATCGGCAGTGGGTTCGTGGGCGGGGTCACCGACACCGGCGCCGTGATCGTCACGGTCGGTGGGACCGCGGTGGAGCTCACGAGCCAGGTCGCGGTGGCGGCCCGGAGGTCGGACTGTCCCGCCGTGTCGACCGCGGTCGCCCAGATGGTCCACTGGTCCTCGTACGGGAGCGTGACGTCGTACGACCAGGTCGCGCTCGTCGCGCCGACCACGTCCGGGAGGACGCGGAATGAGTTGTACACGGCGCTCACGGTCCCATCGTCCTGGAGGTAACGGTTCGCCTGGTCGAGGACTTGGATCGAGATGGAGTTCACGCCGACGTCGTCCTGCGCCGTCCCGGTCACCGTGAAGGAGAGCGTCGGGATCACGCGATCCGGCCGGGCCGCTGATCCCGGTGGTCGGCGTCTGATCCGTCAGTCCGAACGTCTCGATCTTCTTCGTCGCCTTGGAGGCGTCGCTGCTGCCGTTGACCCCGAAGGTCCTTGGCGAAGAGCTGGAGCTGGCGGTTGCCCGTGAGCGTGAGGGGCAGCGACCAGGTGGTGGACGTCGCGTTGGGCGACGCGAGGTTGACGTTGATCGTGTTCGAGCCACCCCAGCTCGTGAGGTTGTCTTGCAGGTACTGGCCCGTGTTCCGATCGCGCACCTCGAGCTGGACCCGCTGGACCCCGCTGGTGGCCGTTGCCGTCCCGTCGACCACGAACTGCACCCCGGTCGGCTCGACACGTCCCTCGATCGGATCGGTGATCGTGGTCTCGTCCTGGCCGGTGGCAGGGATGGTGTTGAAGTCGTAGAACGCGATGCGCCCGCCGTTCGCGCCACCCTGCGTGTTGCCGTCACCGCCCGCGAAGACGCCGCGCGGGGTCACCAGCATGGCCTTGTTGCCCTCGTAGGAGTTGGAGCCCGGGTCCCACTCGAGCGCCTGGCCCGTCGCCGGGTCGAGCGCACCGATGTGGTCGCGGCGGACGACGGCGTCGCCGAGGCCGTAGCCGGACAGCCCCTGGCCGGTCCCGTAGCCCACGTTCGTGAGCCCGGGCCACGGATCGGGAGCGGTCGGCGACGGGTTCCACTGGAAGTGACCGCCGATGAAGACCGCGTCCTCCGCGATCGCCACCGAGTAGACGCTGTCGAAGCAGCGCGTGATCCAGAGCGGCTGGACGTCCGTCGCCTCCGTTGACGGGGAACGCGATCGCCGTGTCGCTGATCGGCGGCCGGTCTCCGCCGGAGCCCGCCGTCACGACGAAGTACGAGTCGTCGGGTGAGATCGCGCCCGCGTAGAGGCGCTGGATCCCGCCGATGAACTGGAGGTTGTCGTCCCAGATCGATGAGTGCCACGGGAGGAGCTGGTTCGTCGAGGTGTCGATCCAGGCCACACCGGTGTGGCTCTGACCGTTGACGAAGCGTCCGGTGTGCACGACCAGGAGCTTGCTGTTGTCGTGGGTGAGGATGACGGCGTGCACGTTCAGGTTGCCGTTCGTGCCGATGCCGCCCGTCAGGTCGTTGACGAATCCCGTCACGACGGCACCGGTCGTGGCGTTCACCGCGGCCAGACCGAGCCGGGCCACGCCGTTGATCGTGGCTGAAGTTGCCACCGACGTACACGGTGTTGTTCGTGGCATCGACGGCGCTGGCCGCGCTGTTCGCGTTGGCGGTGAAGCCGGTGTTCACCGCGCCCGTCGTCGGGTTGATCGAGGCGATCTTGCGCTTCGTGACGCCGTTGACCGTGTTGAACGTGCCGACGACGAAGAGCTTGGTGCCGTCCGGAGAGGCCTCGATCTCGGTGACGCCACCGCCGCCGAAGGTCGGACGGAAGCTCGCGTTCACGAGACCGGTGTCGATGTTGTACGACGCCAGGAACGGCTGGTTGTACGTGGTCGTGTTGGTGGCCGTGTTGTTCTGGATCGAGGTGAACCCGCCGGCGATGAAGACATGGTTGCCGATGTACTCGATGTCGGTGATCTCACCGGTCGTGATCCGCGGCATGTTGGGCTTGGCGGTCACCGGCGGAAGCATCGTGTGTCCCGGCTTCGGCTGTCCGCCGCTCGACGCTCGTCGTCACGGTGATCGATGCCGACGCGAGGCTCTTGTTGCTCGTGTTGCCCACGCGCATCCCTGGCGTCGACGGTGTAGGTGTGGCTGGAGCCGGCGGTCAGGCCCGTGTCGGTGAATGACGTGGTGGTGGACGACCCGACCGAGGTCGCGCCGCCGTCGCGGTAGATGCGGTACGTGATCGGGAGCGATGCGGAGCCGGGTCGGTCGACGCCGGCCCAGCGAGAGCTGGATCGAGCCAGCGACGGGCTGGTACCTGTGGGCCGGCCGGGGACGCTCGGCGGCGGTCGTGTCGGAGGAGGCGATCACCGTGATCGAGAGCGACGCCTGGCTCTTGGCGCTGGCGTTGCTCACGGCGTCCACCGCGTCCACGGTGTACGTGTGGCTCGAGCCGCAGGTCAGACCCGTGTCGGTGAACGACGTAGTCGTGGACGACCCGACCGAGGTCGCGCCGCCGTCCCGGTAGATGCGGTACGTGATCGGGAGCGACGCGGGAGCCGGGTCGGTCGAGGCGGCCCACGAAAGCTGGATCGAGCCAGCGACCGAGCTGGTACCGGCGGGCCGGCCGGGGACGCTCGGGGCGGTCGTGTCGCCGCTACGTCGTCGCCAGGCGCGGTGTCCAGGACCACGTGGTCGAAGTTGACCGTGAACGTCTTGGCGGCGGTGTCGCCGATCTGGATCCGTCCGACCGGGGTCGTCCCGGTGTCCGTGACCCAGTTCGTCACGATCTGCACGCCGTCGCGGTAGAGGTTCCAGCTCGTGCCGGTTCCGACGGTGCCGCACAGCTCCACGTTGTGCCAGCCGGTGCCCAACGCCACACCGGAGTTGAAGGAGATGGCTCGCGAAGTCCGAACGGACCTGCAGCGTGCCGCTGGACCCGACGAACGCCTTGATCATGGCGCCGTTCGCCGCGGTGCGCAGGCGGAACAGGTCGATGTTCGTGCCGGATGCGAGGTTGACGTTCGCGCTCATGCACGGCGTCATCGTGGTGGTGCCGAGGACGAGGAACGCCGATGCAGACTGGTTCGTGACCGCCGCCGCCGCGCTCGGCGCGGTCGGGGAACCGATCGTGTTGTCGAGCGTGATCCGCGTGGCGGTCCAGTTGCTCAGGTTCGCGAACTCATCGGAGAAGATCGGGGGCGCCGCGGATGCCATCGGCGCAACCATGACCTGCAACGTCGCCGCGATCAGGGCGGTGAGTCCTACGATCGCGATCGCCCGCCGTGTGCTGCGCTGCCGCCGTGCCCTCATATCGATCTCCCTCGGTGTGTGTCGGCAATGACCATGTCGATGCATCCGAACCACAGCAGCGGTGCCGTGGGCCGAGTAGCCTAGACGCCAGGGGGGGTACCGCTCAAGACCCCTGACCTGCACTTGCGTACGCCCTTCGGGGGAAACCCATCACCTGAGGAGCGTTCCTTCCCCAGGCGGGGGGTATCCACCAGGGCCATATTGTGGGGCCTGGAGAGCGAAAGCGTCCTCCCCCATATGGCCCAATGTGCCCAGGGGCTTTCGGCGTAGGTCCCCGGACGCGGCTGATGTGCCGGCCGCGATCCTCCTCCGCGAGATCGTTCAGCTGCCGTATCGTCTTCGCGGAGTCCGACGGCTGCTCTAGAGTTGCCCTTCGATGCTCTTCCCCACGGTCGATTTCGCGGTCTTCTTCTGTCTGGTCTTCTTGGGCCACTGGCTCCTGAACCCACGCCCACTGCCGTGGAAGTTGTTCATGATCGGGGCGAGCTACGTGTTCTACGCCTGGTGGGACTGGCACTTCGTGTGGCTGCTGGCGGGGGTCAGCACGATCGCCCAGATCGGGGGGCTCGCTGTCGCGAAGCAGCAGGAGCCGGCCCGGCGACGTCTCGTGATGGCGGTCGCCGTCGTGGCCACGCTCGCCCCGCTCGCGTACTTCAAGTACTACGGCTTCTTCGCCCTCAACGTGACGAACGGGCTCTCCCGGCTGGGCATCCACGCGGGACCGCCGTTGATCCAGGTGATCCTGCCCGTCGGCGTCTCGTTCTTCTCGTTCATGGCGGTCGCATACGTCGTGGACATCCAACGAAGCGACACCAAGCCGGCGAGTTGGATCGACCTCTACTTGTACCTGTCGTTCTTCCCGCACCTGGTCGCCGGGCCGATCGTGCGGCCCAACGAGCTGATCCCCCAGCTCGACGTGCGACGCGATCCGCGGCACGTCGACATCGGCGGCGCCGCGTGGCTGATCCTCGGCGGCCTGTTCAAGAAGGTCGTGGTCTCGAGCTTCCTGGCGTCCGCGATCGTCGACCCGGTGTTCGGCGATCCCGCGCGTCACGGCGCGGTCGAGACGCTGTTCGCGATCTGGGGTACGCGATCGTGATCTACGCCGACTTCAGCGGGTACACGGACATCGCGATCGGCGTTGCCAAGCTCCTCGGCTTCCAGTTCCCGCAGAACTTCGACCGGCCGTACAGCGCCCGGTCGCTGCAGGACTTCTGGCGCCGGTGGCACATGACGCTCAGTCGATGGCTCCGCGACTACCTCTATATCCCGCTCGGCGGCTCGAAGAAGGGCGAGCTCCGCACGTACCTGAACATCTTCGTGACGATGGTGCTCG
>CAVSFP010000005.1:0-18321 GCA_963727185.1 uncultured Actinomycetes bacterium
TCGCACAGGTGGTGGTGTCCCCTGGGATGCCTACGGTTCGGACGGTGGGGAAGAGGTCGCGCAACTGAGCCGTTCCGCGTACCTGCAGGTCCTTGCCGCGCCTGGCTCCCGAACATCGCCGAGGATCGCCGACCACCTTCGCGGGGCGCCGCCGGCTCGCGTTTGCCGACATCGCTACAAGAACGGCTACATCCTCGATCCGATCACCCACTAAATTACCCAGCACGTCGCGTCGGCGCAGATTCAACGAGACGAGTTGATGGGATAGCACTCCCACGGCGCAACGCAGATGTGACGACGAGCACATCGCCCAACCACATCTGTCGTTCGAGGCTCGCGATGACCTGTCGATGCCGGCGCGTACGACCTGGTCACGTTCTTCGAGTGCCTGCACGACGTGTCCCGTCCCGGTCGAAGCGCTGTACATCGTGGTCGCTGGCCGCGATGCTCGCCGTGGCGGACATCGTGCTGCATGAGCGACGAGCGCACCAACGACGAGTTCGCAGGGGCACCGGACGACCTCGACTGCTGTGGCTCCCGGTGGGGCTTGTTCGTGTTTCTCCGGCGGCGATCACCGACCCCGGGCGACTGGTCACCGGCGCGGTGATCGTGCAGGCGGCGCTGAACCTCGTCGTTCGCCCGCGAGGCGGGATTCGCCGGCTTCGACGTCCTGCCGATCGAGGACGTTTCGTCCCGGCTGTACCTCTCCGGCCCTGAGGGTCCCGCCGGCCACGCCGCGTCCTCAGCCTTTCGCCGTTCCTCCCTCGTGGACCGGGCCATAGCTCACCGTGCGGGTCATCCGATGTATTCCTGCACCGGGTATGGCCCCTCCCTCGATGGAGTGTCCCTCCGAGGGCAGGCGTGAATCAGCCCGTGCCCCGATGTTCGGCGCCCCCCACACCACCCACATCGAACCCGACACCGATCGAGGGGGATGATGCGGCAGTGGGAGCTGATCGGCCTCACCGACCAGGTACTCGATCATGACCCAGCCCGTTCCGCGCCCGGCGCCGCGGGTCGTCGTTGATGCGAGATGAGCAGCCGTGTTCTCGGACGCCGGACCACTCGCTTCGATTGCAGAGCGTGAGCGATGCCGCCGCATCCGTGATCGGTCGGACCGCCGACGCGTGCAAGGGGCGCGACCTGGAGATCTCGGGCTGGAAGGGCCGACGCGTCGCTCCTGGATCGCGCACATGCTGCGCTCGGGGGGGACACCACGACTTCGTCTGGAGGGGGATCGGGTCAGCGTCCGCTGCCGCGTGGGTCCCGTCACCGACGGGCTCGGGAAGACGTCGGGGACGTACTGCGTCGCGATGCACATCGACGGCGAGATGTCCGCGAGGAAGCCGAGCGGCCCGCCGTCGCTTGACGGGTCAACCCTCGACGACGCCGCGGCTTCGGCGTTCGCTCGGTCGTGACATCGTCCTCGCGGTGCCGAGGCTCCACACCTCGTAGCCGGACGGCGGCAGGTAGACGGCGCGGTCCAGCATGTGATGGAAGAACCGCGCGTACCGCTCGTGGTCGGCGCCCTTCGCGTCCTCGAAGTCCGCACCGTGCAATCCGTGAAGAACACGCTGAACATCGACCGCGCCCGGTTCAGGGTGGCGGCGATGCCGGCGGCGGCGAACCGTTCGGCGAGACCGTCCGTGAGGTCGATGGCACCCCGCTCGAGCGCGTCGTACGGCCGCTCGCGATCGGCGAGATCCAGCGCCGCGATGCCGGCCGCGACCGCGACCGGGTTCCCGCTCAGTGTTCCGGCTTGGTAGACGGGACCCGTCGGCGCGAGCTGCTCCATCACGGCCCCGCGTCCGCCGAACGCCGCGCACGGGAACCCCCCGCCCATGATCTTCCCCAACGCGGTCAGGTCGGGCGTCACCCCGTACACCGAGCCGGCGCCCTCGTACGCCACCCGGAAGCCGGTGATCACCTCGTCGAAGAAGAGCAGGGCTCCGTGCTCGTCGCAGAGCGCGCGGAGCCCTTCGAGGAACCCCGGCTCCGGCGGCACGACCCCCATGTTCGCGGCGACGGGCTCGACCACGACGACCGCGATCTCGCGCCCACGTTCGCCGAAGATCGCCGCGACGGCGTCCAGGTCGTTGAACGGGCTCGTTATCGTGTCCCTCGCCGACCCCTCGGTCACGCCGGGAGAGCCGGGTATGCCGAACGTGGCGACGCCCGAGCCGGCGCCCTTCGCCAGCAACGCGTCCGAGTGGCCGTGATAGCAACCATCGAACTTGACCAACAGGTCGCGACCCGTGACGCCGCGCGCGAGCCTGATCGCGCTCATCGTCGCCTCGGTGCCTGACGAGACCAGACGCACCATGTCGATGCTTGGGACGGCCGCGACGATCCGCTCCGCGAGCTCGACCTCGCCGGCCGTCGGCGCGCCGAACGACGTACCGCGCGCGGCCGCCGCCGTCGCTGCCTCGACGATCTCGGGTCGCGCGTGCCCGAAGAGCAACGCCCCCCACGACTGGACGTAGTCCACGTAACGCACGCCGTCCACGTCGATCAGATGGGCGCCCTCGCCTCGTTCGACGAATCGCGGCGTCCCGCCGACCGCTCCGAACGCGCGCACCGGGGAGTCGACGCCCCCGGGGATCACGTTGGAGGCACGTTTGAAGAGGTCGTCGGAGTTGCTCACGCGAACGATGGTACGTGGCGGATCAATCAAGGCAGAATTCGTTGCCTTCCGGATCCTGCATCGTGATCCAGAACGCGCCGCGCTCCTCGAACTCGTAGAGCTTCGTCGCGCCCAGCTCGATGAGCCGCGCCGACTCCTCCGTCAGTCGCGCGCGACGGGCGTCGGGATCGAGACCTGGTGCCGCGCGCACGTCGAGGTGCACGCGATTCTTCGCGGTCTTGCCTTCGGGGACCCGTTGAAAGTACACGCGGGCTCCGGCTCCATCGGGGTCGACGATCGCGCTCTGTTCGTTCCATCGCTCTTCGGGTATGCCCTTCTCGCGAGCCCAGTCCTCCCAGGATGACCACCCCTCGGGTGGCGGTTCCTCGATGTAGCCCAAGACCTGCTTCCAGAATCCGGCAAGCGCGGCGGGATCCGCCGCATCGAACGTCACCTGCATCGCAAGGGCCATCGATCGCTACTCCTCTCGCAGTCGCTTCCGCAACCCTATGGCGCACCGTTCGTAGCCGAGTGCGGCGTAGAACCGGTGGGCATCCGGGCGGTGGTCGCCCGACATGAGCAACAGGTCGCCGCAGCCGGCATCGGCCGCCGGCGCTGCGCGTCCTCCATCAGTGCCCTGCCGACGCCGCTCCGTCGAGTGGACGCCAGCACGGCCACGTAGTTCACGAACGCTCTGGGGGCCGCCTGACGGACGCTGATCGTCACGTCAGCCTTGGGCGATCCAGTCCGCCGCGTCCTTCGCGTGGTACGTGAGGATCAGATCGGCTCCGGCTCGGCGGATCGACGTCAGGATCTCCAGCACGGTTCGACGTTCGTCCAGCCATCCGTTCTGCGACGGCGGCCTTGATCATGGCGTACTCGCCGCGACACGTGATACGCGGCCATCGGGAACGCGGTCGCGTCCTTCGCGCGGCGGATCACATCCAGGTAGGGCACGGCCGGCTTCACCATGACGATGTCCGCCCCCTCGCCGATGTCGGTGACGATCTCGCGGATCGCCTCGTCGCCGTTGGCCGGATCCATCTGGTATCCGGCGCGGTCGCCGAACTTCGGCGCGCACTCCGCCGCGTCGCGGAACGGTCCGTACAAGGCGCTCGCGAACTTGGCGGCGTAGGCCATGATGCCCACCTCGTCGTGACCGGTCGCGTCCAGCGCGTCGCGGATCGCCGCGACCTGTCCATCCATCATCCCGCTCGGCCCGACCATGTGGGCGCCGGCCTCGGCCTGCGCGACCGCGATCCGCCGGTAGCGCTCGAGCGTGGCGTCGTTGTCCACGCTGCCGTCATCGGAGAGCACGCCGCAGTGTCCGTGATCGGTGTACTCGTCCAGACAGAGGTCGGCGATCACGACGTGGTCGTCGCCGAGTTCTTCCCGGAGCGTCTTGAGCGCCCGCTGGGCGATGCCGTCCGGGTTCCATGCCTCTGACCCTTCGGCGTCCTTGCGCTTCGGTACCCCGAACAGCATGAACGCGATCACGCCCCGCGACGCGATGTCGGTCGCCTCCTTCCGGAGCGTCTCGAGCGTGTGCTGGAACTGCCCCGGCATCGACGCGATGGGCAGCGCGTCGGCGATGCCCTCCTTGACGAACAGCGGGGCGATCAGCTGCCGGGGAGCCAGCTCGGTCTCGCGGATCAGCGCTCGGAGCGCCGGCGTGCGTCGCATCCGTCGGGGCCGCTGCTGGGGGAAGCTCATGAGCGGGATTCTACCGAGGAGCGCCGAGGACCCGTTCCAGGGCCGCGACCAGGCCCTCGATCGTATGCGGGCGGGCGACGGCCGAGACCCGCAGGCCGTGCTCCCGAGCCTCGCGAGCCGTGACCGGACCGATGCTCACGACCTTCGGGTTCCCGCGGACCACCCCCATCGCCCCGACGAACCCACGAACGGTCGAGGCGCTGGTGAACGTGATGGCGTCGACGCCGCCGTCTCGGAGCGCAGTCCGCGCGTCGGCCGGGAGCGAGCGCGCCAGGCGTGTCCGGTACGCGTCGACGCGGAGCGGGGACCAGCCCTTCGCCGCCAGCGCATCCTCGAGGCCGCCGGGTGCGATGTCGGCCCGCGCGCAGAGGACGCGACCGGTGCCGCGCGGGAAGGCGCGGGCCAACCCGGCAGTGGTGAACGTCGTGGGCATGAGGTCGGGCGTCCGTCGTGCCCAGGCGCGGAACGCCGCGCTCGTGCCATCGCCGATCGCCGCTACCTTCGCGCGGATGGCCGCTGGGGAATCCAGCCTCGACGCCAGCATCTCCACCGTCGCACGGCTGGTGAGCGTGACCCACGCGAACCGGCCCGCCGACGAGGTCGCGCAACGCCGCGGTCAGCGCGGCGGATCGCGCCGGCACGATCTCGATCGTCGGCGCCACGACGGCCGTGGCTCCCAGGCGGTGCAGCCGACGGACGAGCTCGACGGATTGGTCGGCCGGTCTCGTCACCAGGACGGTCCGGCCGGCGAGCGGCTTCACCGGTCGTCGTCCAGCGCCTCGAGGATCTCTTCGGCTCCCTCGGCGATGAGGTCCTTCGTCGCCAGCGCCGCGGCTCCCTCGGGGGAGTCGGAGACGACCTCCACCCGCGCCGCCCGCGAACCATCTGGGGCGATGACGATGGCGACCATCTCGATGCGGTCTTCGTGGACGGTGGCCAGTGCGCCGAGTGGGAGCGCGCAGCTGCCGCCGATCCGCCACATCAACGAGCGCTCAGCCTCGAGTGCGGTCCGGCTCTCGAGGTGGTCGAGCGGCGCCAAGGCCGCGAGTGTCGCCAGGTCGTCCGCGCGCGCTTGGACCGCGAGCGCGCCCTGCCCGGGCGCGGGGACCATCACGTCCATCCCGAGCGGCGCGGAGTGGGGTGGGGTGAGGCCCAGGCGCGTCAGCCCAGCGAGCGCGAGCACCGCGGCGTCGACGACGCCGTCGGTCACCTTGCGCAGTCGCGTGTCGACGTTCCCACGAAGATCTTCGACGGTCACCCCGGGGAATGCCCGGAGGAGCTGTGCTCGCCGGCGGATGCTCGACGTCCCGATCACGGCGCCGGTTCGAAGCGACGCCTCCCGCAGGACCAGGACGTCGGCGGCGTCCAGCCGGGGAGGGACGGCGGCGATGACGAGGCCCTCGTCGTCCTCGGCCGGGAGGTCCTTGGCCGAATGGACGGCGACGTCGATCTCGTCGCGTTCGAGCGCCTCGAGGATCGTGTCGACGAAGAGACCCTTCAGGCCGGCCGGCGCCTCGACGGACGGCTCCCCCTCGTCGCCGGATGTCGACATCGGAACGATCTCGGACTCCACGCCGTGCTCCGAGAGGCGGCGGCGGACCTCGTCCGCCTGAGCGAGGGCGAGCGGAGAGCGGCGCGTCCCGATCCGGAGCGTCACTCGGCGTCGGGGTCGAGGCGCAAGAGCTCGATCAGCAGCTTCGCGTGCAGGCCGTCGGCTCCGGGCTCGGAGCGCTCCTTCAGCTCGACGATCGGGTCGTGCAGGAGCTTGGCCGCTACGCCTCGCGCGACCGCCTCGACCGCCTCACGCTCTCGAGGGGTCAGATCGGAAAGACGGCCTGCATAGCGGGCGAGCTCCGAGCGGACCGCCGCCTCGCCCCGGCCTGCACGGCCCGGATCAACGGGGCGAGCGCGTCGGAGCGGCGCCGGATCACGCACCGCCGGACCTCCTCGGCCACGATCTCGTGCGCCCGAGCGATGTCCGTCGGCGGTGGCATCGCCCCGCGCCATCAGCCGTTCGCGGATGGCGCGGATGTCGATCAGCCACACGCCGTCCAGTGCCTCGACGCCTGGCTCCACGTCGCGGGGGACGGCGAGATCCAGCAGGACGAGCGGAGCGGTGCGGGTCCGTTCGAGCGCAGGCCCGACGGTCGCGGCGTCGATCACCGCCGCCGCGGCGCCGGTCGCCGAGACCACCAGGTCCGCCCCGCGATGGGGCGGGGAGACGTTCGAGACCCGCGAAGTCGTCGCCGGTCCGCTCGGCCAAGCGCCCGCGCGTGCTCGAGCGAGCGGTTCAGGACCCGGACGCTGCCGACGCCGCGACCATGCAGATGCGGCACCGCGAGTCCGGCCATCCGGCCGGCGCCCACCACGACCACGTGACGGCCAGCGGAGATCGCCGAGCGCTTCCGCCGCCAGATCGGTCCCGAGCGCCACGAACGCGTCGGGTGCGGCGCCGAGCGAGGTTTCGGCGCGGGCCCGCCGGCCCGCCCGTGCGGCCGCGTGGAAGAGCGAGCGCATCGCGGGGCCCGACGCTCCTTCGGCCTCGGCCGTCGAAGCGCCTCGCGCACCTGCGCGTGGATCTGCGTCTCGCCGAGCACCATCGAGTCGAGCCCCGCGGCCACCGCGAACAGGTGGTCGGCCGCGTCCTGCTCCCAATGGGAGTAGAGCGGCTCGGCCAGCTCCTCGGGATCGACGCCGCGCGTCTCGGTCAAGCACGCCGCTTCAGCGCCAGGAACCCGGCGTGGTAGGAGGGGACGTTCGCGGTGATCTCGACACGGTTGCAGGTGGACAGGATGACGGTCTCGTCGACGGCGTCCAGTGGGCGTGTGACGGTAGGCCTTCGCGAAGCTCGTCGTCGGTGAACGCGAGCCGCTCCAGCAGCTCGATCGGTGCGCGTCGGAAGGAGATCCCGAGGGTGAGGATGGCCATGAGCAGGTAGGACCGGCATCCGAGCGTACCCCGCCTACGCCGCCCGAGGGCCGGTACCATGCCGCCTGCCATGACGAGCCTCGCCGCATCGGGATCCGGGCGGCTGGCGCCCGGCGTGCTCGAACGCCATCACGGACGTGCCCGGTGTCCGCGTCGGACATCGAACGATCATCCGCGGGGACGGGATCCGCATGCCGTCCGCACCGGGGTCACCGCGATCTTCCCGCACGACGGCGAGCCGTGGCGACGAGTGGGTGTACGCCGGGACGCACATCCTCAACGGCTACGGGGAGCTGATCGGTGTGAACCAGCTCCGCGAGTGGGGCGTGCTGATGAGCCCCGTCGTGCTCACGTCGTCCCGCAGATCGGGAAGGCCTACGACGCCACGCTCCGGTGGATGGCCGGGCGGACACGGCGCAAGGCAGCCGAGCAGGTCATGCCGGTGATCTCCGAGTGTGACGACTCGCTCCTGAGCGACATCCTGTCGTTCCCGCTGAACGACGAGGACGTGGCGGCGGCGCTGGACGCCGCCGTGGACGGCCCCGTCGCGGAAGGCTGTGTGGGAGCCGGCACCGGGATGCAGTGCTTCGATTTCAAGGGGGGGATCGGCACATCGTCGCGCGTGCTCCTGCCAGACGTCGACGGCGCGTACACGGTGGGCGTCCTGGTCCTCACGAACTACGGCGATCGCGAGCACCTGCGGATCGACGGGGTTCCGGTGGGGCGGGAACTGGACGATCTGATGCCGGTCGCCCATCACGAGGGATCATGCGTGGTGATCGTGGCCACCGACGCGCCGCTCCTTCCGCACCAGCTTCGGCGCGTCGCCGAGCGCGGCGGGATGGGCTTGGCAGCCACCGGTTCCCACGCGTCCAATGGGAGCGGTGAGCAGATGCTGGCGTTCTCCACGGCCAACCGGCTCACGGTCCGGACGGCCAACCCGGTCGTGGACGTGGCCGTCGCGGTGGACGGCCCGCTCGGTCGATCCGTACCTCTTCGGTCCGCTCTTCGCGGCGACGGTCGAGGCGACCGAGGAGGCCGTCGTGAACGCGCTGTTCGCCGCCGAGACCACGGTGGGCCGCGACGGGAACACGTTGTTCGCGATGCCGGTCGACCGTGCGCTCGCCGTGATGGAGCGCGCCGGCCGGCTCGCGCAGCTGAACGGCAGCGTTCGGCTGGTCGAACGGACGGACGAACGGCTCCGGGTCGAACGGAGGCGGACTCGCCGAGCGAGCTGCGCCGCGAGGAGGCTCGCGGTGCCGGCGCCGAGGATGACCCCTTCGGAACCGTGGCCCGTCGCCACCGCCAGGCCGTCCAGGACCGGTCCCACGAACGGTCGCTCGTCGGGGCTCACAGGACGCACGCCCCACCAGGTGGAGAGCACTCGGCTCTCGGCGAAGCGACGGGACCAGCGCGGATCGCCTCGGCGAGCATGCGGCGGTCACGCGTCGGCCTCGTCCGGCTCGGGCGTGAGCCACGTCTGACGCGACGAGCCGACCAGGAGGGTGCCGTCCGGTGGAGGTGCAGGATCGGTCCGACCTCCGCTCGGGGAACGGCGTCCGTCGCGACGCGCGCGGCGGAGGGTCTCGAGACGGCGGCGAGCCGTTCGGGCGCGTCCCGCCACCCCGCGTGTTCGATCAGGTGTCGGAGCGGCTCGCTCGACGCCGATGTTCGAACGATCCACCCGCGGGCGCCGCTCACCGGCAACCGGATCCCGATCGGATCCAGTAGCGCCGTCGACCACGGCCCCGTCGCGACGACCACGGTGTCCGCCGCGATCGGTCCGTCGTCCGTCACGACCCCTCGCACCCCCTCGCCCTCCTCGACCAACGCGCGCGCGCGGAGGTGGTGGCGGATGTCGGCGCCCGCCGCCTTCGCGGCGAGCGCCAGGGCGACGGTCAGTGCCGCGGGATCCAGGCGGTGGCCCTGATCGAGGAGCCAGCCGACCGCCGCGTGCGGCGAGATCGCGGGTTCGGCTTCGTGGAGATCCCCGGTATCGAGCGGCCGGATCGACACGCCGTGTGCCGCGGCCGACGACAACGCGGGTTGGGCTCGCTCGACGTCCTCGGGCTCCAGCGCCACCAACACGTGGCCGACGGGCTCACGGTCGATCCACACCGGGAGCGTCGCCGACGTGGCGACGTCCAAGTACTCGGGGAGGGTGGCGCGCGCCATCGGAATCAGAGCCGGATCCTCCGGGAGCACGAACCATCCCTGGTTGCGGCCCGAGGCACCGGCCGCGAGCTCATCGCGCTCGATCAGCGTGACGCTCGCCCCGGCGCGCGTCAGCTCGTACGCGCATGCAGCGCCGATGATCCCGCCTCCGACGACCGCGACGTCCGGCACCGCGGCAGACTAACGCGCTATCCGGTTGCTTCGGCCTCATCCGGCGCGTGGATCGGCAGCCGAACCGTGAACGTGCTGCCTTCGCCGTGGACGCTCTGCACCGTGACGGTTCCTCCGAGGTGATGCACGAGGTCGCGAACCATCGACAACCCAAGTCCGGCACCGCTGAACCGACGCGTGGATGACGAGTCCACCTGGTAGAAGCGATCGAAGATCCGCTCCATCTGTTCCGGCTCGATCCCGATCCCGCTGTCGCGGACCGAGAACACTAGCTCGCCGCCATCGGCGCGGGCGTCAAGCTCGCACGTCGCGCCCTCGGGCGAGTACTTCAAGGCGTTGTCCAACAGGTTGGTGATGATGCGCGACAGGAGCTGGCGGTCGGTGTGGAGCACCGGGATGTCGTCGGGGACGTGGGCCACGATCCGTTCGGCGTCGTTGCCCAGGCCCTCGATCGTCTCGCGGCACAGGTCCTCGAACAAGACGCGGCCGACCGAGATGGACAGCTGGTCGTTCTCGAGACGCGAGGCGGTCAAGAGGTTCTCGACGAGTCCGATCAAGCGGTTCCCCTGGCGCTCCATCCGTTCCAGGAACTCCTCCCGCAGGAGCGCGTCGTCGGCGAACTGCGGCAGCCGAAGCGTCTTCGCATAGCCTGTCATCGCCGTGATCGGGGTCCGCAACTCGTGCGAGACCACCGCGACGAACTCGCCCTTCATCCGGTTCAGCTCTCGGAGCTGATCGACCGTCGCGCTTTCCTTGCGAAGGAGGTTCTCCAATCGCTGAGCTTGCGCGGTCAGGAGCTCGTTCTGCTCCGCGAGGCGGTCGGCCATCACGCGGCTCTGGAAGTACATCTGACGGGCGAACACGAGCGGCGCAAGGAAGACGACGACCGACCAGGCCCCCTCCTCGATGAAGAAACGCGCGATCACGACCCCGAACATGGCCAGACCGATGTACGAGGCGAGGAACTCGACCGGCCGCGAACCGTGCATCTTCTTGAGGACCTGCCGGACCGTGAGGCCGTGCTGGAGCGAGGCGTGCACCGCCACCAGGATCGCGTTGATGGCGTAGGCGGTGATCGTCGCCGCCAGGGCAGCGGGAACGAGGATCCACCAGGGGGAGGTCACGCTCGCGAGTTGATGGAACACCAGGCTCGCCGCGATGATCGCGAGCCCCATCTGGGACCGGTTCCACATCGCCCGCAGGAACGGGATCTCCCGGCGGAACTCGTGGATGTCCGAGGAGCCGATGATGGCGATCATCCCGGCCACCGGCGGGCTGTAGAGCATGGCGACCCCGATCATGATCGGGAACGACAACGACAGCTCGATGTCCTCCCATGCGGGGATGGGGATGAGATCGACCGCCATGATGCACACCACGAAGAAGAGCGCTCCCCACCCGATCATCGTCCAGTCGACGATGGTGGCCTGCCAGCAGAGCCAGCAGGCCAGCGGGATGATCAGGACCGCTTCGAGGGCGGTGACCGAGGCGTTCCCCGTGGAGACGTTCCCGACGGAGGGAGGGAGCTTCTCGAGGGCCTCGGAACCCTCGACGTCCTCTGCTGCGTCCCGCACGTCCATCAGGCGGCGGCCTTGGAGCCGACGGGGCGTGGATGGCGGCGCGGCATGGAGAACACGATGAACCATGCGGCACCCAACTGCACGCACACGTCTCCGACCGAGATGGCCTGGTTCAACGGCTTGCCCAGCGGGATGACGTCCCCCAGCGGGAGGAGGTTCGTGGTGCCGTCGGCCAGATGGTGCTTCGCGCCGCCGTTGGCGATCAACTCGTTCAGGGTCGCCGATTGATTCGAGCCTTCCAGGGCGTTGCGTGTCACCGGCATCCCCTGGTTCGCAACGATCACGATCGCGTTCAACGCCAGGCCGATCAGGATGAGCACGACTCCGGGCGCCCGGATGTTGAGGACCCCGAACGCGAGCAGGGCGGCGAACGACGCGTACAGGAGGATGGTCCCGAGCGTCCCGCCGACGGGGATGAACTGCAGCACAACGCCCGCCAGCGCGAGCCAGGCGCTTCGGAGCCTCGTCGAGGGGAAGTCGCGGAACGTGCCGCCGGCCAACAGGCCGGCGACGGACGCCGCGACAACTGTGAACACGATCAGCCGCATCTTCGCTCCCGCAGGTGCCGTTTCCCTTACCGGTATCGGGGTGCGTCCGGGCTCGCTTGAGCTGTCGGCCGAACGGGTGACGAGATCGCCCCTAAAGAGCCGTCGGAAACTGCCGACATATCGGGTGACAGGAACCGATAAGGAAAGGAGCACGGATGGAACGCCTTCGGCGAACCTTGCTCTCCCTTGGTGCCATGGCCGTCTTCTTGATGGCTGCCGGCGCCGGGTGGCGCAACTTCTAAGTACGGCTCCTTGCCCGACACCGGGCCCGCCGCTTCGCGGCGGGCCCGGAACACGGCTCCCCGTCGCGCACCCCTCGACCGGCAGCTCCCCGGTCCTCATCTTCTAGACTCCTTCGCGGAGACGTGCCTGAGTGGCCGAAAGGAGCCGCCTGCTAAGCGGTTAAGGGGGTAACACTCCTTCCCGGGTTCGAATCCCGGCGTCTCCGCCGGCGATCGCTGAACCTCAATCCCCCCCTCCCGTGGGCCGATACCGCCTAGATGGAGGGTCCCGTCGACGCTCAGCGCTCCGATACCCCGTTGCGAGGCTGGATCGACCGCGTCGTCGTTCCGCAGGAGGGGCGCTCGACCCGACTCGCCCTCCTCACCGTCTGCGTAGGATTCGCGCTCTGTTACGCGGCAACCGCGATGTTCGGCTCCCAGGTTGTCGCCACGACCTGGTATGTCCCGTTCGTTCTGTTGACAGCCGCGCGCTTCCGCTACGTCGGGGCGTTGATCGCTTCGACGGTCGCCATGCTCCTCTCGGGGCCGATGAGGCCGGCGCTCGACACCGTGTCGGATCAACAGCCGGCGGTCTGGATCGGACGCGGTCTCGTCCTCGCCCTAGTGAGCCTCGTCACCGCCGCGTTGATCGATCGGATCGTTGCGAACCGGGAACGCGAGCTCGGGCTGGCCGAACAAGAGCGTGACTTCGCGATCCGGCAGGCCGCCGTCATCGCGACCGTCTCGCACGAGTTCCGAACGCCGTTGACGGTGATCACCGGGGTCGCCAGGACGTTGGAGGTCCACGGGATGGTGACCGGCGAGGGCGAGTCGCTCCTCACCGGCCTGATGGACGCCGCCCGCCGGCTGACGGACCTGGTCAACACGGTCGGTGCGGTGATGGACGGCTCTCCGGACCAGACGTTCGTCCGCCTAGAGCCGATCGTCTTGCGGGACGTGATGGATCGCGTCCTCGACCACTTGGGTGTCCGCGACCCGCGGAACCGCGTGTCGGTCCATATCGACCCCGACGCCGAGATCTTCATCTCGGACCGGGAGCTCCTCAGCCAGCTCATGCGGCACGTGATCGAGAACGCCGTGAAGTTCTCACCCGCCGATCAACAGGTCGAGGTCCGCGTGCACCGAGCGGATGGCCGGCTCGAAGTCAGGGTCGCCGACCGCGGTCCGGGGATCGACGAAGCATTGCTGCGGTCGCCCCTGCCGTTCACGCAGGGCGACCCGTCGATGACGCGGACCACACAGGGGCTCGGGCTCGGACTCTTCGCCGCAGCGCGGCTCGCCGCCGTGCTCGACGGGACGATCAGGTTCGAACCTCGCACCGGCGGCGGGACCGAAGCGATCGTCGAGGTCGCGGCCCCGGACACCTCTCACCCATCAGCCGACGTCGTGCCCCGCTCCGCGATCGCCTGACCCGGTCGCGCCCGGCGTCCGGCGGCCTGGGTAGACTGAAGGTTCCGCGCCGGTAGCTCAATGGATAGAGCATCTGACTACGGATCAGAAGGTTGGGGGTTCGACTCCCTCCCGGCGCGCAACGAGCGAGGTTCACGACCGGCATCAGCGGTGACTCCCGATACCGCCGCACGCAAGGTCTCGACGAGATGCATGCGCGCAACCTCATCGACCTCGAAGTCAGTCAGCAATCCTGCCAGCCATTCACCGTCGGCGTGCTGCGCAACAGCTCCGATGAGAGACGCACGTTCGGCCGCGGGTCGCGTGAGCATATCGAGCAGCACGCGGGCTCCGTCCTCGCTGATGGCCGCGAGGATGCGCCGGCTGATGTCGTCCGGCGTGATCAGGATGTTCCTCCCGATCTCGAAAGCGTCACGGATGACGTCACCGATCGCGCCACGCTCGAAGTCGGTGGCAGAGGCGATACGAAGGGAAGTTCTTGGGGTAGCGACATCGCCAGCCACGACGACACTAGGCCCAACGACGTAGCCTGCACAACCTCGCTCTTGGCCTTAGGTCGTACGTCGCTAGTCGTAGCCCGCTCGTGAACGGGCCGCATCGAGCAACGCGGCGATCGCCATCGCGTTCCCTATCGCTTCATCCACGGCCAGGTGCCGCGGCTCCTCGAGCCCTCTGACGACGCGATGGATGTGCCGGATCGCCGGCGTGAACGACATCTCGCCGGTCGTCGTCGCGGGCTGCCGCTCGGTCTTCCCGTCCCGGATGACGACCATCTCATCGTCCGCGTCGGGGTGGAACGGGCCCGTCATGCGGATCTCGCCCTCGGTGCCGAGGACCCGCGTCAGCGTGTCGTAGCCGCTGCGGAAACCGCACGAGAACACCAGACGCCGATCGCCGGGGAAGACCAGCGCGCCCCACAGCTCCGTATCCGCGCCGTCGGGCGTCCACTCGGCGTCGGCGATGGCGCGCGCGAGATCGGGCTCGGCGTCGAACAACAGCCGCGCCAGGCGGATCGGGTAGCAGCCCACGTCCTGGATGGATCCTCCGGCCAGGTCGGCGAAGAAGCGGATGTCGTTCGGATCGTCCAGGACGAAATGGAACCGCGACTGGATCTCGCGCATTTCGCCGATCCCACCGTCCGCGAGCAGCTCGCGGACGCGATCCATCTGGTCGTGGAACGGGAAGACGAACGCCTCCCACAGGGAACCGGTGGCCGAGCGCGCCGCCGCGAGGACCCGTTCGGTCTCTTCCACCGTTCCACAGAGCGGTTTCTCGCAGAACACGGTCTTGCCCGCCTCGAGGGCGGCGATCGTCCAGTCCGCGTGCAGCCCGTTCGGGAGCGGGATGTACACGGCCTCCACGTCCGGGTCGGCGATCACGGCATCGTAGCCCAGCACCCCGCGCTCGACGCTCTGTTCATCCGCCCAAACCCGTGCTCGATCGAGGTCCCGGCTGCCGACCGACACCGCGACGCCGTCGCCGGTCTCGCGGAGCGCAGGGAGGAAGGAGCTCTCAGCGATCCCAGCCGTCCCGAGGATCCCCCACCGGACCTGTTCGCCGATCTCGCTCATGTGCGGACCCTACCAACGGCTCGTCGCGACCACTTCGTATGCTCGGCGGATGGGGGAGCCGAGGACGCGCCGGGAACGGATCGGCATGCTGCGGCCGCTGTCGATCCGCGACTTCGCGCTGCTGTGGACCGGCACGGCGGTCTCGCTGGTTGGCGACGGCGTCTATACCCTCGCCATCGCGTGGCAGGTGTACCTGATCTCGAATACGCCGACGGCGCTCGCCATGGTCGGGCTTGCATGGAGCCTCCCCCAGGTCCTCTTGATGCTCGGCAGCGGCGCGCTCGCGGACCGGGTGGATCGGCGCCGGCTCATGATCATCGGCGATCTGATCAGGCTCGTAGCGATCAGCACGGTGGGCGTGCTCTCGATCGCCGGCACGTTGACGATCCCGATACTCGTCGGGCTCGTCGCCGTCTACGGCGTGGGTCAGGCCCTCTTCGGACCCGCGTTCTCGGCGATCGTTCCGAGCATCGTGCCGTCGGACCTGCTCGTGGAGGCGAACTCGCTCGGGCAGTTCGTGCGACCGATCGCGATGACGCTCGTCGGGCCGGTGATCGGCGGCCTCTTGGTGGGAACGGTGGGCGCCGGCTGGGCGTTCATCGCCGACGGCGCCACGTTCGCGTTCTCAGCCCTGATGATCCTGCTGATGCACGTGCGACGCATGGAACGCGATCCGGAGACGGAGGGCTCGATCTGGGTCGATGTGAAGGAGGGCATCCGTTACGTCCGGCAGCGAACGTGGATCTGGGCCGCGCTCGCCGGCGCGTTCATCAGCCTCCTCTGCGTATGGGGGCCGTGGGAGACGCTCGTCCCGTACGTCGTGAAGAACGACCTGCACGGCTCGGCGAAGGACCTCGGTCTGGTGTTCGGCGCGGGCGGCGTGGGGTCGGTCCTCGCGGCCATCGTGATGGGGCAGTTGGGGATGCCGAAGAAGGCGCTGACGCTGCTGTACCTGGCGTGGGCGCTCGGGATGCTGATGACGGCCGGGTTCGGTGTGATCGACACGGTCTGGCAGGGCATGCTCGTGGCGTTCGTGTCCGAGGGCTCGATCACGGTCCTCGTCGTGGTGTGGGTGACGGTGCTGCAGCGGCTGGTGCCGAGCGAGCTCCTCGGGCGTGTCTCCAGCCTGGACTGGATGATCTCGCTCGGTGGCGTGCCGCTTTCGTTCGCCATCGTGGGGCCACTGGCGGCCGCGATCGGTGCGCGCGCCACACTGATCGCAGCCGGGGTGTTGGGCGCGAGCGTCACATTGCTGTTCATGCTCATCCCGGGAGCGCGCGCTCCCGAGCGCGACGGCTCGCTCGCCGCCGGGCCGTCGTCCGAGCCTCTCGGCGAGCGCCGGTAAACTCACGGGCCATGGAGTACACGCATCTCGGACGGCTGGGCCTGGTGGTCAGCCGCCTCTGCCTCGGCACCATGAACTTCGGACCGCACGCCTCGGAAGCCGACAGTCATGCGATCATGGACGCCGCAGCCGCGCACGGCGTCAACTTCTTCGACACGGCGAACGTCTACGGCCGGCACCTCGGCGTCGGTGCCACCGAGGAGATCATCGGGCGGTGGTTCGCGAAGGGCGGCGGCCGACGCGACAAGGTCGTGCTCGCCAGCAAGGTCTACGGGCAGATGGGCGACTGGCCCAACGAGGGCCGTTTGTCCGTGCTCGCGATCCGCAAGGCGTGCGAGGCGTCGCTGAAGCGGCTGCGGACCGACCACATCGACCTGTATCAGATGCACCACATCGACCGCGACGCATGGTGGAACGAGGTCTGGCAGGCGATGGAGCTGCTGGTGCAGCAGGGCAAGATCCTCTACGTCGGCTCGAGCAACTTCGCGGGATGGCACATCGCGCGTGCGAACGAGATCGCGCGCGCCCGGAACTTCCTGGGACTGGCGTCGGAGCAGAGCCTGTACAACCTCAGCGCGCGAACGGTCGAGCTCGAGGTCCTGCCCGCCGTTCGCGAATACGGCATGGGATTCATCCCGTACAGCCCGCTGTCGGGCGGGTTGCTCGCGGGCGCGCTGTCCAAGGTGGAGGAAGGGCGGCGGTCCAGCGAGTACCTGCAGGGCGAGATCCAGGAACAGCGCGATCAGCTCGTGCGCTGGGAGGCCGTCTGTGCCGATCTCGGCGAACGGCCGTCCGACGTCGCGCTCGCATGGCTGTTGGCGCAACCGGGCGTCACGTCTCCGATCATCGGACCGAGAACGCCCGATCAGCTGCACGCTTCGATGCGGGCGCTCGAGATCCAGCTCGGCGATGACGTCCTCGCGCGGCTCGACGAGATCTTCCCCGGCCCGGGAGGCTCTGCGCCCGAAGCCTACGCTTGGTAGCCCAGCGCCCGTTCCACGTCGCGCGCAGCGGACATCACCGTCGGCGCGTATCGCTTCGCGCCTCCGCGACCCAATCGCGACACCGGGCCCGAGACCGAGATCACAGCGACCAGGGCGTCGTGTGACCCGACGATGGGCGCGCTGACCGACGCCACCCCTGGTTCTCGCTCGCCGACGCTCTCCGTCCATCCGCGTCGCCGGCCCGTGAGGATCTGCTGGTCGAGTCGCGCACGCATCGACGCTTCCAGATCCGCCGAGAGCCGGTCGCGGTCGGCCGGCGTTGCCCAGGCAAGGAAGAGCTTCCCCGCGGATCCTTGGTCAGCGGAAGCGCGGCACCGACGGCGACGATCGTCCGAAGCTCACTGGGGGACTCGACGGCGTCGATGCAGACCCGTTCATCGACGGAGCGAACGTAGAGCTGCGCACTCTCACCTGTTGTCTCGCTGAGCCGCGTGAGCACCGGATGCGCAAGGTCTCTGAGCGGCAGCTCTCGCAGCGCGCGGTTCGCCAGGCGGAGGAACCGCGGACCGAGGTGATAGCCGCGCGCCCCGCTGTAGTCGAGGAGGTCGTGCGCTTCCATCGCCTGGAGCAACCGGTGGGTCGTGGACCGCGTGTAGCCGGTGGCGTGGGTGATGTCCGCCAGGCTTCGGGCGTTGCCTGCCTCGATGGCGTCCAGGATCGCGACCACGCGGTCGAGCACACCCACGCCGCTGCCGGCGCCGGGTGTCGCTCGATGTGGTCGTGCTATGCTCATGTCTCGCATATTGGTACCACGTCCCAGTATTTGGGACAACCCCGAGACACCGAAGGGAGGAGTCATCGATGCCTGAGACGCTCGCCGAGAAGGTCTGGGAACGCCACGTCGTCCATCGAGCCGACGGCGAGCCCGACCTCCTGTACGTGGACCTGCACCTTGTGCATGAGGTCACCAGCCCGCAGGCGTTCGACGGGCTGCGGCTGCACGGTCGACCCGTCCGTCGTCCGGATCTCACCGTCGCGACCATGGATCACAACGTCCCGACGACGATCGGG
>CAVSFP010000006.1:0-564285 GCA_963727185.1 uncultured Actinomycetes bacterium
TCGTCGCTTCCAAGCGACCCGCGAATCCGATCGGGTGGATGCTCGGAGTGACCGGACTCTGCTACGCCCTCGCAACAGCCAGCCTGTTCATCGCCCTTCAGCCCTGGGGCGAGCGGGTCGCGGCCTGGATGGGGAACTGGATCTGGGGTCTGGGTCTAGCATTGCCGGTCACGCTGGTTCCGTTGCTCTTCCCCGACGGACACCTCCCGAGCCGGCGCTGGCGACCGGTCGCCTGGCTCATCTGCATCGGCATCGCGGCGTTCGTGATCGGGAGTGCCTTCGCACCAGGCACGATGCCCGATAGCGATCCCCCGACGGTCAATCCCATCGGGTTCGGAGGCTCGATCGGCCACGCCGTCTTCGGTGCGATGCGCCCGGGCGGGCTCTTCCTCTTCCTGCCTGATGGTGCCGCTGACGCTTGCGTCCCTCGTGTTCCGGTATCGCCGAGCGGATGGCTCTGAGCGAGAACAGATCCGGTGGCTGATCTTCGCGGGCGTGATCGTCGGCCTGGGGATCTTGTCGAACTTCTTCATCGGACGGTTGGTGAGCGACCCGAACATCGCGACCGACATCAGCAACGCGATCAGCAGTCGGTCATCGTCACCTCGGTACCGATCGCGATCGGGATCGCGATCCTGCGGTACCGCCTCTACGACATCGACGTCGTCCTCAACAAGACCGTCGTCTACGGTGCGCTCGCGGCGTTCATCACGGGGGTATACGTCGCGATCGTCGTCGGCATCGGGGCGCTCGTCGGCCGCGGGGGCCAGCCCAACGTCGCCCTGTCGATCCTCGCGACCGCCGTGGTCGCGGTCGCGTTCCACCCGGTGCGAGCCGCGTCCAGCGGTTCGCGAACCATCTCGTCTACGGGACGCGCGCGACCCCGTACGAGGTGCTCTCCGAGTTCTCCGACCGCTGGGCGACACCTACGAGACCGAGGAACTGCTGCCGCGCATGGCACGGATCCTGGCCGAGGGGACCGGCGCCGCGCGCACCGACGTGTGGCTGCGCCCGGACGGCACTCCGCTCGGACGCCACGTGGCCGGCCGACGCGGCCCCGGTTCCACCGTCCCGCCGCTCCCCTTCCCCGAGGCCTTCATCCCGGTGCGTCATCAGGGCGAGCTGCTCGGCGCGCTGTCGCTCGAGAAGACGCGCCGGCGAGATCGCTCACCGCTACGGAACAGAAGTTGGTCGAGGACCTCGCCGGACAGGCCGGCCTCGTCCTGCGGAACGTACGGCTGACCGAGGAGCTGCTCGCGCGGCTCGAGGAGCTCAGGGCATCCCGTCAACGTCTGGTTGCCGCCCAGGACGAGGAGCGCCGCAAGCTCGAACGCAACCTGCACGACGGCGCGCAGCAGCAGCTGGTGGCCCTCAGCGTGAAGGCGCGGCTCGCGCAGCAGCTCGCGAGCGCGACCCGGCCAAGGTCGAGCACATGCTGGAGCAGATCACTCCGATACCGGCGACGCCCTGGAGAACCTCCGAGATCTCGCCCGAGGGATCTACCCGCCGCTGCTGGCCGACCAGGGGTTGATCGCCGCGCTGGAGGCGCAGGCCCGCAAGGCCGCCATGCCGACCACGGTCGAAGGACAACGGCATCGGCCGGTTCAGTCAGGACGTCGAGGCGGCCGTCTACTTCTGCTGCCTCGAGGCACTGCAGAACGTCGCGAAGTACGCGGACGCGACTCGCCGTCACGGTCGCGCTCTCCAACGGCGGCGGGCAACTGACGTTCTCGGTCACCGATGACGGGTCGGGTTCGACGCCTCGGACCCGACCTACGGGACCGGGCTGCAGGGCATCGCCGATCGTCTCGCCTCGCTCGACGGATCGCTGAGCGTTCGCTCCGCCCGAGCACGGGACCACCGTGATCGGCGAGCTGCCGGTCCGGATGAAGGAGCCCGCTTCGTGACCGCCGAGTCTCGATGAACCAAGACGATCGCGCTGTTCGCGGTCGCCAGTCGAACCGGAGCGGGGACGACGATTTCGGCACCGTCCCCGCGACCTCCCGCTGACGACGACCTAGGGCGAAGACCGCTCCGCATCCCCCGCCATTCCGATGACCGGAGCCTGTTCGGGTGCTAGGTTGCTTTCTCAGTCGACAGGAGGGGGACTCCGCATGCAACACATCGACGGACGCCGATGGGGTCGGCGCCGGATCTCCGTGGCAGCGCTCACGGCGGCGATGACGCTGGCCGCCATCGTGGCCGTCTCGGCGCCCGCGAGCTCCGCCGGACGCGCGGTGTCCGGACGCGCGCAGGTGAGTCGCGCACGCGGGGACTTCGACGTCCGCGCCCAGGGAGGCGCCGCGGTGGCACCCAGTACACGGATCGCCCGTGCCCGGGTCGAGCTGGCGAGCCGTTTGGGCACCCAGGGCGTGATCGAGTCGGATCCGCTGACCGGCACGCTCAGGATGGTCGGGCGACTTGACGGCTACCTGACGGGACCCAGCAGGCGCCCCGCGAAGGCCGTCGCCATCGGCTACGTCCGATCGAACCGCACGGCCTTCGGATTGACCTCGGCCGACCTCAAGACGTTCCGCCTACGACAGGACTACGTGGACATCGCGGGCGTGCATCACATCTCGTGGACGCAGGCCAAGCATGGCGTGCCGGTGTTCCACAACGGCCTCCGCGCGAGCGTGACGAGCGACGGACGGTTGATCAACCTCACCGGCTCCCCGGTACATGCCATCCGCGTCGGCTCGGTCGTTCCGAGGATCACCTCCGATGCGGCGATCAGAGCGGCACGCGTCGACGGGGGTGCGACGGTCGCCGCCGCACAGAGTTCCGACTCGGCGTCGCTCGTGCTTCCCGACGGGACACGGCGCACGGCTCGGATGGGAGACGTTCACCTGGCCGAACACGCAACAGCTCTTCATGTCGGTCGTAGACGCGCGGAACGGGTCTGTCCTGTATCGGCAGAGCCTCACCAGCGACGACACCGGAACCGCGACGGCGTGGGAGTTCTACCCGAGCGACCTGGTCCCCGCCGGTGCGAACGTGGCGAACTCCGTCACGTTCCCGGTCGTCGACGGCACGAAACTGAACGGTGACAACGCGCACGTGTGGGCGGACGTGAAGGACAACAACAAGCCGGACCCGGGCGAGGAGATCGCCGCCGTGTCGGGAACGGATTGGAGCATGCCGGCGATCCTGGACACGACGAACGCCGCGCAGAACTGCAGCACCTCGCGGCCCTGCACATGGGACAAGAACGTCCCGTTCAGCTGGCAGGCGAACATGGCGCAGAACGCCGCCCAGGTCATGTACTACCTGAACAAATACCACGACCACCTCGCCGGCGCGCCGTACGGCTTCACGGCCGCGGCGGGCAACTTCGAGGCCGCGGGGGGCGACCCTGTCCTGGGCAACGCGATGGACGGGGCGAACTCCGGCAACGGTCTCCCGGACAAGAACCACTTCGACAACGCCAACATGAGCACGCCGCCGGACGGCAAGTCTCCGACGATGCAGATGTACCTGTTCCGCGCGGCACCGGGGCTCTCGACCCTTCCCACCGCGAACGGCGGCGATGACGCGGAGGTCGTCTACCACGAATACACGCACGGCCTGTCGGGCAGGGCTCGTCCTGTACCCCGACGGCGCGCCCGGCCTCACGAGTCAGCAGGCCAACTCGATGGGCGAGGCGTGGAGCGACTGGTACGCCGAGGACTTCCTGAACAACCAGGGGTTCAAGCCGGAGCACGCCTGCCATCGGCGACGTCGTGATGGGCGATATCACGTTCGCGGGGATCCTTCGGTCCCCAGCCGGTGGACTGCCCGGTCCGCGCCGGCTCCGTGCGTCGGCACGCCGGATGCGGGCCCCGGTGGCTACACGTACGGGGACTTCGGGAAGATCAGCGGCTTCGGACCCGAGGTGCACGCCGACGGTGAGATCTGGCTGGAGACCCTCTGGCAGATCCGTCAGACGCTCGGCGCGGCCACCGCCGAGACGCTCGTCACACGTGCGATGGAGCTGTCGCCGGGAGGACCGTCGTACCTCGACATGCGGAACTCCATCATCCAGGCCGACCTTGTGAACTTCGGTGGGGCCAACGAGTCGGCCCTCTGGTCGATCTTCGCGGAGCGGGGCATGGGGTACTTCGCGGCGTCGACGAACGACGGCGTGAACCCGATCGAGGACTTCTCGATCCCGCCGGACTGCACCACGTCGGATTGCGCGACGATCTCCGGAACGGTGAAGGACAAGGCGACCGGCAAGCCGGTCGCCGGTGTGAACGTGGCGATCCCCGGGCTGGACTCCGGATTCGCGTCGGATCTTGCCGATACGACCGACTCCGCCGGGCACTTCTCGATCGCCGACGTGCCGGTCCACACGTACCACCTGTTCTCGGTCCGGTGCGGGCTACGAGCCGTTGCTCGTGGGGAACCTCCCCGTCACCGCGAACCTCGCGCTCACCGTGAAGCTGATACGCGACTGGGCGTCGATCGAGGGCGGGGCCAAGGTCGGCAAGTTCACGCCGCCGGACTACGGTGCGTACGGGTGCGGTCCGGGAGCAGTTGGTCGACCTGAACCTCGGTTCGGGCTGGGGATCCGACGCGGTCGGCAGCACGTCCGGCAGCCACGTCACCGGCCCCCGAAAGGTCGTGATCAAGCTGCCGAAGGCCGTCGACGTCACGAGCTTCGCCGTCGCCTCGTTCGGCGCGTGCGGTGACGGACCCTCGGCGGGCGTGAAGAAGTTCAAGATCGAGACAAAGACGAACGGCGGCCAGTGGATCACGGCGTTCGTGGGCACCGCGCCCAGCAACGACAAGTTGCTGAAGTACGTGCCGCACGCGGGCAAGGCCAATGTCCGGTTCGTGCGGTTCACCATGCTGTCGAACCACGGTGACCCGCTCTTCATGGACGTGATGGAGCTCTCGGTCCGCGGCAAGTAGCGGTTCTGGCTTCAACACGAGAGGGCCGGCATCCGCCGGCCCTCTCGCTCGTTGCGGTCCAGCCGATCAGGCGGCGCGGACGCGGCGGCCCAGGCGGCTTCGAGGCGTTCCGGGCTGAATACCGCTTTCGGGATGTATGCGGCGGCGCCGCACTCCGCGGCGCGCGGCGCGTACTCGTCCTCCTCGTACGTCGAGAGCAACAGCACGACGACGGCGTTCGATCCGTCCCCGGCGCCGGCCAGGATCTGACGAGTGGCATCCAACCCGTTGATGCCGGGCAGGTTCACGTCCATCAGCACCAGGTCCGGGGCGAGCTCGGCGGCCATGGCCACGGAGTCCTCACCCGACTCGGCCTCGCCCACCACGTCGAACCCTTCCGTGGCATCCACCACCATGCGGGCGGCCATCCGGAAGGGTTCTTGATCGTCGACGATCAGCACGCGAACGGTCATGGGCTCTTCACGGACCTAGCGTCCCATCCGACCTGATCGAACGCCAGTAGTGCCAGCACCACAATCAGTCGGCGGCGACCGCGACGCTATGCCGCCAGCTCGGCCAGACGGAGGAACGCGCGTTCGAGCAAGAGGCGTGGGTTGAGGTTGAGATCCTCCGCCAGATCCGCCCGCGCCTGCTCGATCCCCGCGAGCCCGCGCGCGGCTCGCACGACGCTCAGCCGGTCGTCCGGCACCAGATCGGGGTTCATGAAGAGCTCGGAGACCGCCGCCGATGGCGGACGCGATCCGGTCGCGGAGGAGCGACGACACCGCCAGCAGCTCCCAGTCGATGTAGTCGCGCTCGGCTCGCCGTTCGCGTCGCTGGAACCGCGTCTCGATCCGTCTGATGGCCCCGCGATACGCGTCCTCGGGCCGGCCCTTCTCATCGACGAACGGCGCGAGCGCCGTCTCGAGCTCGGCCTTGAGCCCCTTCTTGTACTCGGCGGCGGCGGCAAGCACGACGTCGGCCGCCTCGAGCGCTCCGGTGGAACCCTCCGAGGCGAGCGAGACTGCGTGCGCGGCCGCCTCTCGGAACCGCAGTCCGTCGGCCGCGGTGGCGAGGCGCCGGGCACGACCCAGGTTGCCGCCCGCGAGCCGCGCGGCCAGGCGCGCCCGCGTCTCGTCCACCCCCTCACCGACCAGCACATCGACGACGAATGTCTCGGACAGCGCCGTGAACGTGACGACGTGGCACCGGGACAGGACCGTCTCTGGAAGCTCGTGCGCTCGAGCCGACATCAGCAGCAGCACGGAATCGGCGGGCGGTTCTTCGAGCACCTTGAGGAGCGTGTCCGCTGCGGCCGGCGACAAGCGATCGGCCTCACGGATCAGGAACACCTTGCGGCCGGGCTCGGGAGCGGTCCGATAGGCGGGGGTCCAGACCTCCTCACGGATGGTGTCCACGTGGATGTCTCGTCCCTCGGGCTCGACCAGGAACACGTTGGGGTGATGATCGGCGAGCGCGAGCCGACAGGTCCGGCATGCTCCGCAGCCGCCGTCCGCGCACAGGAGCGCGGCGACGAACGCTCGGGCCGCGATCGACTTGCCCGAGCCCTCGGGCCCCGCGAACACGTAAGCGTGGTGCGGACGCTCGGCGGCGCCGGTCAGGAACGCCATGGCGGCATCCTGCCCGGGTACCTGGTCGAGGACGGCGCTCACAAGGGCGATGCTACCCGGCCGGTCCGACCGGATCCGACGTCGCCGGGGGGTCGGCCTCGTCCCGATCCTTCAACACGCGGCCCAGCGCTTCCTTCACGCTCTCGAAGACCTCGGCCTGCGGGCGATCGGCATCGATCACGGCGAACCGCTCCGGATGCTCCTCGGCGATCTTCAGGTACGCGTCGGAGACCTTGGCGTGGAAGTCCTGACCCTCCAGCTCCATCCGGTCGGGCGCCTCGGTCGATCGGAGCAAGCCCAGCTCCGGCTCCACGTGGAGCAGGACCACGAGATCGGGGAACAGGCCCTGCGTCGCCCAGACGTTGAGGGTCAACACGTCTTGCTCGCCCAGGCCGCGCGCCCATCCTTGGTAGGCGAGCGACGAGTCCACGTACCGGTCGCAGATCACCGTCTTCCCCTCCCCCAGGGCCGGACGGATGATCGTCGTCACCGTCTGCGCGCGGCTGGCCGCGAACAACAACGCTTCGGCCCGCGCGTCCAACTTGCCGGTGTTCGGGTCCAACAACAGCTGGCGGACACGCTCGCCCAGCTCGGTCCCGCCGGGCTCGCGCGTCACCAGGACATCCAGCCCGAGCCCTCGCAGGTACTCCTCGGCCAGGCCGATCTGCGTGCCCTTGCCCGCACCCTCCACCCCCTCGAAGGCGATGAACAGGCCGGTCGCCGGCGGCCGCTTCAGCTTCGGCACGAGGGTGAGGGGTTGAGGGCGACTGAGGCGGAACCTGTGCAAGAGACGGCGTGTGTTGAGACCGGCGGCGAGCACCAGGAGCCCTGCCGCCCAGAGCGCCACGCGCGTTCCGGAGAGCACGAACCCCGTGGTGCCCGGGTGGAAGGCAGCATCATAGGCAGACGACAGGATAGGGAAGAACGTGAGCGACGCGAAGAGCCCGAGCCGAGACAGGACCGTGAGCGACGCGAACGTCCGCCCGCGGTATTCATCCTCGACGTTCTCCTGCAGGAGCGTGTAGCCGCTGACCCACGCGAGGCCGCAGAACAATCCCAACCACACGGTGACGACCGCGGCCAACGAGAACGTGGGCATCGCGGCCAGCAGGAAGAGCGCGCCTGCCGCCGAGAGCAACGACCGCGTGAACACCAGCTCGCGTTCGATGAACTTCGTGACCTGGTTCGAGCCGGCCATCCCGATCGCCATGCCGACGCCGAACGCCACGACCACCACGCCCCATCCGGCGGCCTTCGCGTGGAGCGTGGTGTCCACGAAGATCGGTCCGAGCGCCAAGACCGCCCCGACCGCGGCGAACGCGATCACGATCCCGGCTGTCATGGCCGACGCGATCGAGTCCTCGCGGAGGAAGCGGAGCCCGTCCATGACGTCGCGCCAGATGCGTGAGAGATCGAACCGTTCGAGACCTCGACCGGCGGGCGCCTTCAGAGGCACGCCGCTCACCATCACCGCCGAGAACGCGAACGTGCACGCATCCAACAGGAGTGCGAGGGTCTGCGGCCGGTTGAGGCCGATCGCGCTGCTGATCACCGCGAGCACCGCGAACACCGCCCCGCCGAGCGGGAGCGTCGCGTACGTGCTCACGAGCCCGATCGAGTTCGCGTTCGCGAGCTGTCGCCTGGGGACCAGGTTCGGCAGCGACGCGTCGCGGGCCGGCGTCCAGAGCAGCGAGAAGCACTCGATCACGAACGACAGCAGGAAGATGATCCCGAGGTGGTGAACGAACGCCATCGTGCCGTAGAGCGCACCGCGCGCGACGTCGGCCGCGATCATGATCTTCTTGCGGTCGAACCGATCGACGAACGCCCCGGCGAACGGCCCGAAGAGGATCGCGGGGAGCATCCTCGCGGTCATCACTCCTCCGACGGCGAACCCCGCAGTGGTGATCCCGGACAGGCTCGCCACGAGCGACGTCACGGCGACGAACCCAACCCAATCCCCCAGCGATGACACCGTCATCGCCGCGAGCAGACGTGAGAAGCCGGGGTTCGTCAGGAGATCTTTGAGGGTCGCCGACCTGGTTCCGCGGAGTGCGGCGACCTCGTCGGCGATGCTGGCCACGAGCCGCTAGGCCTCCGGTGCGTCGGGCACTGCGGCGAGCGCCGCTGCGGCGGCGGCCGGCGCCTTCTTGGCGGCCGGTTTGCGTTTCGCCGCGGGCTTGCGCTTCGCGGCCGTCTTCCGCTTCGCAACAGGCTTCTTCTTCTTGGCGCGTGCTTCACGCGCCGCCGCCTTGGCCGCGCGAACCGCCGCCTCTGCCTCGACGTCGCCGTCCTTCGTGACGTTGAAGTCCAGGTCGAGCTCGGCGCCGCAGTTCCAGCATTTGACGCTCTTCGGCCGCTGCAGCAGGAGCGAGCCGCAACGCGGACACGGGTGGTCCTTGATCGGCGGGTTGCTCACGGCGAGCGTGCACTCGGGGTAGCGGTCGCAGCTGTAGAACGGCGCACCGAAGCGATTCTTCCGTTCCACCAGCGTGCCCTGGTGGCACTCGGGACACGTCACGCCGGTGGACACGGGCGGGTCCTTGCGGATGTAGCGGCACTCGGGGTAGCCGCTGCAGCCGACGAACGGCCCGAAGCGCCCCACCCGCTCCTGCAGCTTGTGGACGCCGCACTCAGGACAGGTCTCGTCGAGCAACACGGGCTCCGGACGCTCGCTCCCGTCCATGTTGCGGATGTACCGGCACTCGGGATAGTTCGGGCAGCCGATGAACTTGCCGAACCGGCCGAGCTTGACCTGCAGCTTGCCCGGCTCGCGTCCCTCCTTCGGGCAGAGCGGGCAGAGCTCGTCGAGCTCCTCTTCGTACCGCTCGAACGAGTGCTCCGCCTTCTCGAGCGCCCGCTGGAACGGCTCGTTGAACTCGTGGAGCACCTGCGTCCACCCGATCCCGCCCTCGGCGATGTCGTCGAGCTCGTCCTCCATGTGCGCGGTGAAGTTGACGTCGACGACGTCCGGGAAGTGCTCGATGAGCTTGTCCGTCACGACCATGCCGACGTCCTCGGGGTAGAAGCGCTTCTCCTCCAGACGGACGTACCCCCGGTCCTGGATCGTCGAGATGATCGACGCGTACGTGGAGGGGCGGCCGATACCGAGCTCTTCGAGCGTCTTCACGAGCGACGCCTCGGAGAACCGGGGCGGCGGCTGGGTGAAGTGCTGCTCCGGCAGGACCTCGAGCATGCGAAGCACCTGCTCGACGGTGAGCTCCGGGAGCGTGGACTCGGCGTCGGGATCGACCTGGTCGTCGCGCCCTTCCTTATAGATGCGGATGAACCCGTCGAACACGAGCGTCTGGCCCGTGGCGCGAAGCCCGTATCGGATGTCACCGGCCGCGTCGGGGGCGAGCGCCTCGATGTCGATCCCCACCTGGTTGAAGCGGGCGTCGGCGACCTGCGTCGCGACGGTCCGCTGCCAGATCAAGCGATACAGCCGCAGCTGGTCGTGATCGAGGACCCGACCCATCAGCTCCGGCGTTCGGAGCACGGACGTCGGACGGACGGCCTCGTGCGCCTCCTGCGCGCTCCGCGACTTGGTCTTGTACCGCCGCGGCTCGTCGAGCGCGTAGGTCTGCCCGTACGTCGCTTTCACCAGTTCGGCGATCTCGCGGAGCGCCGTAGTCGGCGATGTTCAGCGAGTCGGTCCTCATATAGGTGATGAGCCCGACGGTCCCCTCGCCCGGGAGGTCGACTCCTTCGTAGAGACGCTGGGCGAGCGTCATGGTCTTGCGTGCCGAGAACCCGAGCTTGCGCGCCGCCTCCTGTTGGAGGGTCGACGTGGTGAACGGCGGGGCCGGCGAACGCTTGCGCTCCTTGCGCTCCACGTTCGTGACGCGGTAGCTCGCGCGGTTCAGGCGTTCGACGTGCTGAGCGGCGTCGGGTTCGGCACCCAGGTGCACACCCTTCTTGTCCGGTGCAGCGGCCAGCTTGCCGTCGGGAACCTCGACCAGCCGAGCCAGGAACGGCTGCGGGTCGCCGTCGGGCGAGAGCCGGACGTCGACGCTCCAGTACTCGATCGGGTTGAACGCCAGGATCTCGCGCTCGCGCTCGACGATCAGCCGGACGGCGACGGATTGCACCCGGCCCGCCGAGAGCCCCGGACGGACGCGCTTCCACAGCAGTGGCGAGATCCGGTAGCCGACCAGCCGGTCGAGGACGCGGCGGGCCTGCTGCGCGTCGACGAGCTTCATGTCGATCTCGCGCGGCTCGCGGAACGCCTCAAGGATGGCGTCCTTCGTGATCTCGGTGAACGTCACGCGCTTCGCGACGTCGGGCGAGACCCCCAGGATGGTCGCCACGTGGAACGCGATGGCCTCGCCCTCGCGGTCGTAGTCAGTGGCCAGGACGAGGTCGTCGGCCTTCTTGTGGGCGGACTTCAGCTCTCGCACGTGGCGCTCGGACTCCTCAGGGACCATGTACTCGGGCTCGAAGTCGTGATCGACGTCCACACCGAGCTGGCTCTTCGGCAGATCTCGGATGTGCCCATAGGAGGCACGGACGGTGTAGTCACCGCCCAGGTACTTCTCGATCGTCTTCGCCTTGGCTGGCGATTCGACGACGACCAGGGTTTTCGGCATACGCAACGAACCTTTACTGGGCTTGGGGAGGGTGTCGATCGACACCCCTTGGCGGCGAAGGTACCACCGCGACCGCCGGCGACGTGGAGATATGGTGCTGGTGCGCCTGACATGGCCCAGAACACCCCCCGGCGAACCGATATTCCCTACCCCGCTGCTACGCTCGAACGTCCCCCGGACCGATGGAGCAATCGTGCTCGCCCTATTCACCGACTTCGTGACGAACCAGATCGTCCAGTACGGCTACGTGGCGATCTTCTTCCTCATGCTGCTCGAATCGGCGTGCATCCCGATCCCGTCCGAGGTCACGATGTTGTTCGGTGGCGCGCTCGCCAGCGCCGGATTCGTGGACGGGCTGGACGCGGAGCTGAGCCTGCTCTGGGTGGTCGATGGCCGGGCCGGCGGGCAACCTCATCGGATCGTGGATCGCGTACTGGGCGGGCGCCATCGGGGGGAGGCCGTTGGTCGACCGGTTCGGGCGATACGTCCTGATCCGGCCCCACGAAGTTGATCGGGCCCACGCGTGGTTCGAGCGCAACGGTGATGCCGCCGTCTTCTTCTCGCGCATGATCCCGGTCGTCCGAACGTTCATCAGCGTCCCTGCGGGTGTCGCCCGGATGAACTTCACGAAGTTCACGCTCTACACGATCCTCGGATACCTTCCTTGGACGCTCACCCTCGCCTGGATCGGCTACACCCTCGGCGACAACTGGGGCGCCGCAGAGAAGGTGATACGGCCGGTCGCGTGGGTGGCCGTCGCGGTCATCCTCCTCGCGGGCGTGTGGTGGGTGACGCGGAGGTGGCGCCAGGTCCGCGAGGAATACGCCGAGTCGGACCGGACGCGAGACGCCGAGCACGTCGAACCGTAGATCGTCCGAAGCAACGGCTCGTCGATCAGAGATTCACGACCATGATCCAGGACCCGCCGTCGTCCTCCGCGACCCGCTCGAACCCGACCCGCTGATACATCATCCGCGAGCGGTTGTGCACGGCGACGGAGAGCGAGAGCGCCTGGAACCCCTCCTCGCGCGCCTGCACCATCAGCGCCCGCAGCAGGGTGCCGCCGATCCCCTTGCGACGGTGCAGCGGCTCGACCGCGATGCCGAGCTCGGGGATCTTCTCGTCGACGAAGCCGTAACCGGGGGCATCTGCCGTGAACAGCCGGTACCACGCCGCGGCGACGGGCACATCGTCGAGCTCCGCGATCACGCCCGCGTCCCCCGACCTGCCCCATCCTTCGTGGTAGCGCGTGGTCATCGGGTCGGCGAGGACCTCCTCGAGCGACTCGCGGGGCCAGTCGGGGTTCCACCGGGCGGCCTCGTAGAGCATCTTCTGCAAGAACTCGACATCGTCGTGCGTGGCCGGCCTGATGTTCACGCTGCCTCCTCGACCCCATGAGAAGCTTCCGCTCAGATGGGAACGCTAATACAGCGGGTGACCCGTTGGCTCCGCGACTTCGGAGAAACCTGGCTCCTGCGGCTGCTCCAATGGGTCTCCGTCCAGCTCGGCCGCTTCACCCCCCGCGTGCAGACCCGCATCGTCCGGGCCGTGCAGGTGGCGGTCGAGGTGCACGTCAAGAGCCTGCTCGACGACGTGAGCACGCAGGCCGCCGCGCTCACGTACGCCACGTTCCTGTCGCTCCTCCCACTGCTCCTCGTCGGGTTCTCGCTCGCCGGAACCGTGATCACGAGCGTCGGCCAGACGACCTGGTTCCAGGATCTGATCGCCGGCATCCCGGGTCTTGCGGGGACGGGCCTCGAGTCGCTCCAACAGCAGCTCCCGTCCCGCGCCGACATCGGGTTCATCGGATTGATCGGCGCCCTCTGGGCAGCGTCGGTGCTGTCGAGCCGAGCGGAACGTGCGCTCGCGAAGGTCTTCGACGTCAAGCGACGGAACGTGGTGAACCGGTTCCGCGCCGTGATGATCACGGTCGTGCTCGGCGCGGTGGTGATCGGCGGCGTTGGTGGTCGGCGCGGTGGTCCAGAGCTACGACCTCCACGGCCTGATCGTGATCCCCGCGTGGATCGTGGTGCGGGTCCTGCTGCTCCTGGTGGAGTTCGGATACTTCCTGCTCCTGTTCAAGCTGCTCACGCCCAGCAAGACGCTCCGCTGGCGCGATCACCTGCCCGGCGCGATCCTCATGACGCTCGGATTCGGCGTGCTGAAGATCATCGGCGGCGTGCTCGTCGACCGCACGGTCGCGCATTGGTCGTCGCTCTACGGCACGATCGGCGGGATCTTCGGACTGCTCGTGATCATCCGCCTGGCGATGTGGATCTTCATGTACGGCGCCGAGCTCTCGTCCGTGATCCTCCGAGAGCGCCAGGGAGTGACCGGCGTTCCGGCGTCCAGCTAGTCTGAGACGGACTAGCTGGCCGGGACCAGGTCGATCTCCGGCGCGACCGACTGCAGCCCCGCGATCGACACCGCGAGGAACTCGTCGAGCGGCAGCCCGATCGAGGACTCGACGTCCGTGATCTCTTCGCGGTTCACGCCGGGCGCGAACGCCTTCTCCTTGAGCTTCTTCTTCACGGACGAGACCTTCATCCCGGTCGCCTTCTCGGGCCGGACCAGCGCGGAGGCGACCAGGAGACCCGCGACCGCGTCGGCGTGGACGACCGCCTTCGACATCAGGTCGGTCCGGTACTGCTCGTAGGCGTGCGCGAGCACACCGTTCACGATGCGCTCGTCGACACCCTCCTCGCGGAGCCACGACGCTGCGAGCTCCGCATGGCCCAACCCTTCGTCGCCGGTGTGGTCTTGGTCAAGGTCGTGGAAGAGCCCGGTCAGCCCCCAGAGGTCGCGATCCTCGTCGAACCGGCCCGCGAGCGCCCGCATCACGCCCTCCACGGAGATCAGGTGCCGAACCGTCGTCTCCTTGAGGCACTTCTCGCGGCAGAACGCCACCGCCCGGTCACGATCCATCTCCCACCTCCGATGGTCTCGGTGAAGGCTCGGGATGCCGCGGGTCTTCGACGATGAACGGCACGCTCGACAGCACGGCACGCTCTTCGAACAGGAAGAGGCGCTTGATGAACAACGCGTTCTGGTTGTGCAGGAGGTAGTGGCGCCACTTGTCCACCAGGAACTCCGGGATCACGACGTTCACGACCGTGTCCTTCCGAACGGTGAACCGCCGGACCTCGTCCAGCATCGGCCCGGTCAGGTCGCGGAACGGGGCCTCGACGATGTCGAGCGGGATGTCCAACCTCCGGTCGAACCACTGCTGCTCCAGGCGGTGCGCCTCGTCGGGATCCAGGTCGAAGTAGATCGCTCGGGTCTCGACAGCGTCGATCGAGCGCGCGTAGTTCACCGCGCGGATCGTGACGTCGTTCACCGAGGAGACGAACACGAGCGTGACCGTCCGCTGCGGGATCAACGCCCGTGCCGCCACCGCGCCGGGCGCCGCGTCCTCGACCACGACCGGCACGTCCGTGACCACGACGTTCGGCTCGCGCAGGAGCCCCGCCTTCAGCCGGACCAGCTTCCGCCGCCGCATCAGGTAGCCGAAGAGCGACTCCCGGATCTCCTCGGGCACGATGACCGTGACGAAGTCGTTCGGCTGTCGGGGAAGGGCCCGGAGATAGGCGCGGGTCGCCGACAGCACGTCTCCTCCGTGCGTCGGGAGCGGCTCGAGGTCGCGGTCGCCGCCGGCGAACGCGCGCCAGCGGTCCCGGACCTCCGGCGGAAGGGTGCCGCCCTCGACCGGATAGAGCGCGTGAACCTCGGGCGGCCGGAACGAGCGGATGTAGCCGAGCGCCTCCGCGGTCGACGGGCCAAGGTCGCGCACCAACAGGACGACGTGGTTCACGCCGTAGTCGTTCGGTGCGACGGTGCCGCGCCGCAGCTGGGCCATGATCGCCATGTAGTGCCGGTGGATCGACAGGAACGTCATGACGATGATCGGCATGGCGACGATCACGATCCAGGCGCCCTCGATGAACTTCGTGTAGGTCACGATGATGAGGACCAGGAACGTGGCCGCGGCACCGATCGCGTTGATGACGATCGATCGCTGCCACCCCTTGGCCGCGGCTTCGCCCTTGTGCTTCTCCTTCAGCCAGTGACGGACCATGCCCGTCTGCGACAGGGTGAACGACGTGAACACCCCCACCACGTACAGCTGGATCAACTTGTTGAGGTTGGCGTCGAACACCAGGATCAACAGGCACGCGAACGCGCCCAGCACGATCACGCCGTTCGAGAACACCAGCCGGTCGCCGCGGTTCGCGAACTGCCGGGGCATGAACCGGTCGCGCGCCAGGATGGACGAGAGGCGCGGGAAGTCCTGGTAGGACGTGTTCGCCGCGAGGACCAGGATCGCGGTCGTGAAGAACTGGACGATGTAGAAGAAGAACCCGCCGCCGAACACCGCGTGCGCGATCTGGCCGACGACCGAGCGTTGGTCGCTGACCGTGATCCCGTGGATGTGGGTCGCGAGGTACGAGATCCCCAGGAACATCGTGATCGAGATGATCCCCATGATGAGGAGCGTCTCGGAGGCGTTCTTCGACTGTGGGCGGCGGAACGCCGGGACCCCGTTGGAGATCGCCTCGACCCCGGTGAGGGCGGTCGAGCCCGATGAGAACGCGTGCAGGATCACGAACAGGCCGACGGTGCGGACGGTGTTGGCCAGCTCGGGGGCCGGCAACACGTGGTCGGTCACGACGGGACACCCGCTGAAGATGCACCGAGCCATCCCGGTGGCGACCAGGATGATGATCGACACGATGAACGCGTATGTCGGAACCGCGAACAGGGTCCCGGACTCGCGGACGCCGCGGAGGTTGGCGAGCGTGACCAGCAGGACGAACCCGAGCGAAAGCTCCAGCTTGTACGGCGAAAGTGCGGGGAGCGCCGAGGTCATGGCGAACACGCCGGCCACGACGGAGACCGACGACCGTCAGCACGTAGTCGGTCAGGAGGGCCGCGGCCGCGATGAGCCCGGGCAGGATCCCCAGGTTGTCCTTGCTCACGATGTACGCGCCGCCCCCGCTCGGATACGCCCGCACGGTCTGGCGGTACGACGACACCACGATGATCAAGCAGCGCCGCGATGGCGATCGAGATCGGCATGGCGAGCGCGACCGTCCCCGCGCTCGCGACCAGGAGGACCCGCAGGATCTCCTCGGTCGCGTACGCGACCGAGGACAGCGCGTCCGACGAGAACACGGGGAGCGCGAGGATCTTGGGGAGCAGCGTGTGCTCGAGCCGGTCGCTGGCGACGGCCCGGCCGACCAGGACCCGCTTCAAGACGCCCTTGCCGGAGCCGGAGGTGGGACGGGCGGTGGTCGACACGCGGGGATTCTACGTGGATGGCTCGGCGACCCAGCGATAGCCGACGCCCGGCTCCGTGAGGATCAACGCCGGCGCGGACGCGTCGTCGCCGAGCTTCCTCCGCAGCGCGCGGATGTAGGTGCGGAGGTAGGTGGTCTCCGAGCCGTACCCCTGTCCCCAGACCTTGCGGAGCAGCCACTGATGCGTGAGCAGCTTCCCGGGGTTGGTCGCGAGCGCCTCGAGCAGCGAGTACTCGGTCGGCGTCAGATGCACGACCTCACCGTCGCGCGTGACGAGGCGCCGGGCCAGATCCACGACGAGTCCGTCGAACGTCAGGATCGGCGGTGCGGGCTCTGCTGCTGCCGGGCGCCGCAGGGCCGCTCGGGCGCGCGCGAGCAGCTCCTCCATCGCGAACGGCTTCGTCACGTAGTCATCGGCTCCGGCGTCCAACGCGCCCACCTTGTCTTGCGGTCCTTCGCGAACCGACAAGATGATCACGGGGACCTCGGAGAACGCGCGCACCCGTCGCACGACCTCGGTGCCGTCCATGTCGGGCAGGCCGAGATCGAGCAGCACGAGGTCCGGCGCCAGGTCGGCCACGTGCAGCACCCCTTCCTCTCCGGTACCCACGGCGGTGACCTCGTAGCCGTGAGCTTCCAGGCTGGTCCGCAACGCTCGGCGGATCTGCGGCTCGTCGTCGATGACGAGGATCTTCGTCATCGACGTTCCACCCACATCGGCAACTCGAACACCACGACCGTTCCCCCACCGGGAGCACCCTCCACCCAGATCCTGCCGCCGTGGCCCACCACGATCGCCCTCGCGATCGCCAGCCCCAGACCGCTGCCGGGACGCTCGGGCGCCGCGTCACCACGGTAGAACGCCTCGAACACGCGCTCGCGCTCGCCGGCGTCGATACCCGAACCGCGGTCCGCCACGCGCACCTGGACCACGTCGTGGAACGGCGCAGCGGATATGAGGATCTCGCCCCCCGGCGGAGAGTGGTGCGCTGCGTTGTCCAGTAGGTTCGTGAGCACCTGATCGATCTGCACGGGGTCGACGAACACGTCGGGCAGATCGGGGCGCATGGCGAAACGCACCCGGACGTCCGCTAGTTGCGATCGCATCCGCGCGACGACCGTCTGCACCAGCTCGTCGACCGCGGCCGGCTCGCGGGCGGGCTCCAGGGCGCCCGCCCTGATCTTCGCCAGGTCCATCAGGTTGCCGACGACGCGGTTCAAGCGGTCGGTTTCCTCGAGGACAGTGGTGAGCAATTCGCGTTGCTGGTCCGCATCGTGAACCGCCGTTTCGGAAAGCAAGCTGGTCACCGACGCCTTGATCGACGAGAGCGGCGTCCGGAGATCATGCGTCACGCTCGAGAACAACGCCGCGCGAAGCTGGTTCGTCTCCGCGTCGAGCTGCGCCCCTCGCACCCGGACGTCCAGGCGTGCGCGCTCGATCGCCAGCGCCGCCTGCTTGGCCGTCGCCTCCAGAAGGGCATGCTCCGTCGCCGTGAACGCGTGGGCTCCTGCTGCACGAACCGCCCGCACGATCCCGAGCGGCGTGTCGCCGATCGCGATGGGCACGATCTCTTTCGGGCCCGGTTCCTCCCCTGGTTGTGCGGGAAGTGACTGGCGGGTGGCGATGGCGCGGATCTCCTCCCCGTCGAGCATGGCCTCGACCTCGCACCGGATCAGGTCGAACGGATCCAGCAACGCCTGCGCGAAATCGTCGAGAACGCGCGGGAGCTGCTCGCCCGAGAGCAGCTTGGTGGCGAGGTAGCCGAGGAGCCGCGCGTCGCGCTCTCGCCGTTCGGTTCGCTCCCGCTCTTCGAGCACGCGCGCCACGAGGAACCCCACGCACCAGTGCGACCAGCAGGAGCACGACCGCCGCCACCACGTCTTCCACGGCCGCCACCCGGAACGTGAAGCGCGGCGCGGTGAAGAAGAAGATGTATCCGGCGAACGACAGCGCCGCCGCCAACAGCCCGCCCCACACCCCCGCCGCAGCGGCGGCGAGGACCACCGCCAGGAGGTAGAGCGAGACCGCCGTGACACCGCTTGTGCGGTTGATCGCGAGCGCGAGGCCCGTCGCGGCCGCCGGGAACCCGATCGCCGTCGCGGCGATCCGTGCTGGGGATGCCGGTCGAACGGGATGCCACAGGTCCCCGAGGTGCATGGCGCCACGCTAGCGGCTTTCACGGGATCTTCACGCGTGGACGCCCGTCCTTCATGACTCCCTCACGCCGTTGCGCCGAGGCTGAAGGTAAGCGGATCGGGAAGGAGGATCGTCGCGATGAAGACGGAGAACGAGACGCAGGCCCAAAGCGCCGCAACCGGACACCGCACGGCCCTTCCGCAAGGCAGCGCCTACTCCGTCAAGCGGGCGCTGCTCGGTCCCGCCCTGCCGACCGCCAACCTGGCCCACGAGCGCCTGGGCAAGCCCACCGCGCTCGCCGTCTTCGCCTCCGACAACCTCTCCTCGGTCGCGTACGCGACCGAGGAGATCCTGAAGGTCGCCATCCTCGCGGGAGTCGGCGCGGCCGCCTTCACGCTGGTCATGCCGATCACGATCGGGATCCTCGCCATCCTGGGGATCCTGCTGTTCTCGTACCGGCAGACCATCAAGGCCTATCCGAGCGCCGGCGGCGCGTACATCGTCACGAAGGACAACTTCGGTCTCCTGCCGGCGCAGATCGCCGGCGTCGCGTTGCTCACGGACTACGTGCTGACGGTGTCCGTCTCCGTCGCGGCTGGGATCGCCGCCGTCACGTCCGCCGCGCCGGGTCTGTATCCCTACCGCGTGTGGATGTCGGTCTTCTGCATCTGGTTCATCGCATGGGGCAACCTCCGCGGGGTGCGCGAGTCGGGGCGGATGTTCGCCGTCCCGACGTACTTCTTCATCTTCATGATGTTCCTGATGCTGGGGATCGGGCTCTTCCGGCAGTTCACGGGCACCCTGCACCCCCTGCCCGTCCCGCCCGACATCTCGCAGGCGACCGGCGCGGTGACCCTGTTCATCATCTTGAAGGCCTTCGCGTCCGGCGGCGCCGCCGTCACCGGCGTCGAGGCGGTCTCGAACGGCGTTCCCGCGTTCAAGCCCGTCGAGTGGAAGAACGCCCGCACCACCTTGATGTGGATGGGCAGCCTCCTCGGGCTGATGTTCCTCGGGCTCTCCTTCATCACGGTGAAGCTGCAGGTCGTGCCGACGGAGACGAAGACCGTCATCTCCCAGGTCGGACGCGCTATCTTCGGCCAGGGAGCGATGGGATACGCGTTGTTCCTGGCGCTCCAGGTCGCCACCACGTTGATCTTGATCCTGGCGGCGAACACGTCGTTCGCCGACTTCCCCCGCCTGGCGAACTTCCACGCCGCCGACAACTTCATGCCGCGGCAGCTCACCGTTCGAGGCCATCGCCTGGTCTTCTCGAACGGGATCATCGGCCTAGCGATCGCGTCCACGGTGCTGATCATCCTGTTCAAGGCCGATGTGTCGAAGCTGATCCCGTTCTACGCGATCGGGGTGTTCACGTCGTTCACGCTCTCGCAGGCGGGGATGTCCAAGCGGCACCTCAGGCTGCGCGAGCCTGGATGGCGGGTCGGCCTCGCGATCAACGGCTTGGGCGCGATCACGACCGCGGTCGTCACGGTCGTGATCGCGGTGACCAAGTTCACCCACGGCGCGTGGGCGGTCATGATCTTCGTCCCCGTCATGGTCCTGCTGCTGGTTCGGATGAACCGTCAGTACGAGCGCGAGGACGAAGAATTGGGGGGCACCCTGCTTCGGCTCGACGCGAACCAGATCCAACGGCCGATCGTGGTCCTGCTCGTCGAGACGTTCGACCACAAGATGGTGCACGCGCTCGGGTACGCGAAAACGATCCGCGCGGAACAGATCCTGGCGGTCCATATCGAGGCCGACCCCATGACGACGCTCGAGTTGGAGACCGCGTGGGAGTCGGCGGGCTTGACCGACTTCCCGCTGAAGGTGCTCCGCGGTCGCGGCGACGCCGGCGATCGACTGGCAGGCTTCGTGGGGGGATTGCCCGACGACCGTGACGTGAACATCCTGGTCCCGGTATCCCATCAGGTGTCCCGGTTGGAGCGCTTCTCAGAATCACGCGCGGGCACGAGGTTGGCCCGCGCACTGCTCCCATACGAACAGGTGCGACTAACCCTGGTGCGGGACCATCCGGAAGGCGTGCACCCCTTGACGAAGAACTCCGATGGATACGCGAAGATCCGACTCACCGCACGGGGAACCCACACGGCCGTCGTCCTCGTCGACAAGCTGGATCGGGCGACCCTTCGCGCGATCCATTACGCATTGACACTCGGCGCGAACGACGTCTTCGCCATCCACGCCGCGATCGACCCCGCGAAGGCGGCCGTGCTCGCGGACGCCTGGATGTCCCAGCACCTGCCCATCCCACTCACCCTGCTGGAGTGTTGGGACCGCAACGTCGCCCGGGCGCTCGAACAGGACATCCTGCGCCTGTCGAAGGGTGGGAACGAGGTCACCGTCGTGATGCCGAGACGGGACTTCCCGAACCTCCGTCAGCGGATGCTGCACGACCGGACCAGCCGCAGGATCTCCAAAGCGCTCGGCCGCTACTCGCATGTCGACGTGGCGATCGTCCCGTACTACTTCGCCCCCCACCGTCCGATCCGGACGGACATGGCCGACGCGTCGGACGTCCAGTAGGCTCTGCGGCCGTGCGGGTGATCATCATGGGCTGCGGGCGCGTGGGCTCCGAGCTGTCCTTGAAACTCGTCGAAGGCGGCCACGACGTGACCGTCATCGACAAGAAGCCCGAGGCGTTCGTCAAGTACCCGCCGGGCGACAAGGCCACGCAGATGGTGGGTCTGGGGTTCGATCGCGACGTGTTGGAGGCCGCCGGGATCAAGGAGGCGGAGGCGTTCGTGGCCGTCTCGAGCGGCGACAACTCGAACATCGTCTCGGCCCGCGTGGCGCTCGAGCACTACCACGTACCGAAGGTGGTCGCGCGGATCTACGACCCGCGGCGGGCCGAGATCTACGAGAAACTGAACATCCCCACGGTGGCCACCACGACCTGGGGCATCAAGCAGATCCAGCTGATGCTCTTCCACGACCGCCAGGAGGTCCGCGAGAGCATCGGGGGCGGCGACCTGGTCCGCCTACGCGTTCCGGTGCCGGCGCATCTCGTCGGTAAGAAAGCGTCCGACGTGAACGTGGAGGGGAAGATCCTCGTAGCAGGCGTTTCGCGAGGCGGTCGTGGGTTCATCCCCACCCCTGAGAGCACGTTCCAGACGGGTGACTACCTCGCGGTCATCATGGCGAAGGACGGCATGGACCTGCTCGACGAGATCATGGTCCCGCCGGCAGGAGATCATCACTGATGCGGGTCGTCGTCACGGGAGCGGGAGCGGTTGGTCGGCATCTCGCCTCCGACCTCGCGGATCGCGGGCACACCGTGACCTTGATCGATCAGGACCCCGCGGTCGTGCAAAAGGTGCAGGAGTGGGCGCCGAACGTCGCGGTGGTCCAGGGCGATGCGTGCGAGCCGTGGGTGCTCGAAGAAGCCAACTTGAAGCAGGCCGAGGTCGTGGTCGCGGCGACCGGCGACGACGAGGACAACCTGGTGACGTCGCTGCTCGCCAAGCAGGAGTTCGCCGTCCCTCGTGTCCTCGCGCGCGTCAACCACCCGAAGAACGAGTGGCTCTTCACCGAGCAATGGGGTGTGGACGCCGCCGTCTCCCCTCCGCACATCCTGACGGCGATGGTCGAGGAGGCCGTGACCGTGGGCGACCTCGTCCGGTTGATCCGTCTGGAGGGTGGGCGCATCTCGATCGTGGAGATGACTCTCCCCGACCGGTCGCCGTCCGTCGGCCGCCCGCTGTATGAACTGCGGCTGCCGCCCGACTCCGCCGTCGTCGCGATACTCCGGGACGGCCACGTCGTGATCCCACAGCCCGAGACCGTGTTCGCGCCGCGCGACGAGGTCGTCGCGCTCTGTTCGCCGGGCTCCGAGGCTGGGCTCCGCGCCGCCGTCGTCGGCGAGGACGGACCGGGCGGCACACCCAGGGACGATCTGAGCAGCACGAGCGAGATCTAGACCCGCTCCACCCAAAGGCTCGCGGTCCGCGGCGGCGCATAATGACCGCGATGGACGAGGGCACCGCGACCACGCCGACGATCGAGACGGAGTCCGTCGAGTCCCTGACGGGCCGGCCGGAGATCGAATCGACGCTCCATACGGTCTGGACCCACAAGCAAGCCATCGCCGAGAAGCGCGCGCCGCTCCGCATCTACCTCGGCGCCGCTCCGGGCGTCGGTAAGACGTACGCGATGCTTTCCGAGGGGCAGCGCCGTCGCGAACGAGGGAGCGAGGTCGTGATCGGCGTCGTGGAGACCTACGACCGGCCCAAGACGAAGGCGCTCCTCGAAGGGCTGGAGGTCGTTCCACCGACCGCGATCGAGTACCGCGGTGTCACCCTCCAAGAGATGGACGCGGAGGCCGTGATCCGGCGGCATCCCGAGACCGCCCTCGTCGACGAGCTCGCGCACACGAACGCTCCCGGCGTGAGACGGGCGAAACGGTGGGAGGACGTCCTGGACATCCTGGCCGACGGGATCGAGGTCATCTCCACCTTGAACATCCAACATATCGAGAGCCTGAACGACGTCGTGGCGAAGGCGACGGGGATCCTGCAGCGTGAGACGGTGCCCGACTGGATCCTGGAGCTGGCCGACCAGGTCGAGCTTGTCGACATGTCGCCTCATGCGCTCCGGCGCCGGATGATGCACGGCAACGTCTACCCCGATGCGCGCAAGGCGGAGCTCGCCTTGCGTCGATTCTTCACCGAAGAGAACCTCACCGCCCTCCGCGAGCTGGCCCTGATGCGCATGGCGAACCAGGTCGACGAGGAACTGCTCTCGCGCTGGACGAAGGAGACGGTCCCGGACACACGCGAGCGCGTGCTCGTCGGCGTCTCACGACCCGAGCTCGCCGAGGATCTGGTCCGGCGTGGCGCGCGCGTGGCGCAGCGTGCACACGGCGACCTGCTGGTGGTGCACGTCGCCGGCACCGAGAAACGCGATGAGCCCACGTGGATCCCCCCGATCCGGGACCTGACCGCGCAGCTCGACGGCGAGTTCGAGGTGATCAGATCGGAGTCCGCCGTCGAGGGCGTGGTCGGCTACGCGGTGCGCCAACACGTCACGCAGATCGTCGTCGGCGAGCCGTTGAAGCCCAGATGGCAGGAGATCCTTCGCGGCTCGTTCGTGAACCGGCTGATCCGCAAGGCCTCCGAGATCGACATCCACGTGATCGCCCAACGGAAGCATTGACGGGCGGCACGGGCGTCGTCGCTCACCCAGGTCGCGAAGGTCAGTTGCCTCGCGCCGACTGCATCGCTTTCATGATGGCGGCCGTCGTTTCCGCGAGCTGATCGGCCGGGCTGAACTGCACGAGCTCGGTGCCGGCCTCCGTCGTTGGCACGTGACCCGGAGGGAGGTAGAACGCGTCACCTGCTTCGATGACTTCCTCGTGGTCGGCGTAGCGAACGGTCATCCGGCCCTTCAGCAGGTAGCCCCAGTGCGGGCACTGGCACATGCCCTCGGGGAGCGACGCCAGCATCGGCGCCAGATCCTGACGTTCGACGTACGTCAAGAGGTTCACTGTGTGGCCGTCCATATCGCTGGTCCGAACCACGATGACACCGAAGTCCTCTACGGTCTCGGCGCTCTCCTTCGACATCTTGGGCATGATCACTCCTTCTCTATCGGTGCTACTCCGTCTCGTCAGATGACGACGTTCGCCGAGCCTTCGATGTTCCGATCCGACGCGTTCCCAGGCGCTACAGCGCGCCCGACGATGGTCGGGCGAACGAAGGACGGCGCCTTCGGTAGGGTCAGGTGGTCGACGTGGCTGACGACGAACCGCGCATCCTTGATCGAACCGAGCGTCGGCCTGTTGCACTCGCAGCCGACGAGGAACCGGTTCATACCGTTCATGCGGTCCTGCCGGCGCGCCAAACCGGGATCGTCGGAGCGCACATGCTCGAGGAACAGCAGGCGTCCGGCCGGCCGCAGGACGCGCCGCACCTCCCGCAGCGCACGAGGCTGGTCGTTCACCCCGCAGAGCACCAGGGTCGACACGACGACGTCGAACGTGTCGTCCTCGAACGGAAGGTCTTCCGCCGGCGCCCGAAGGATCGTGGCCGATGGCGCGGCGTCGCGCGCCCGACGCTCCAAACGCCGAAGCATCGGGATCTCGGGCTCCGTCAGAGTCAGTGACGCGACCGCCGGGCCGTAGATCGGCAGGTTCGCACCCGTCCCCGCGCCGATCTCCAGAACCTGCCCGCTCGCTTCGGCAAGCAGGTTCTCCCGGACGGTGCGAAGCCCGGCCGCATCGACCTTGGCGACCTGGTGGTCATACGTCATCGCGTAGAACCTGTTGCGTAGCGTCACAGTGACCCCCGATCCATCCGTCTTCCGTCGTCCGCTGCACGGTAGCGACGCCGCCGGTCCCATCGCATGAGGCACTTGCCCCATCTTCAGCGTGGTTAGCGGCTGGTGAGGTCCTCATCCGGCAGGAGGCCGTGGCGCATGGCGAACAGGCTCGCGGCGACCCGGCTGGACGCACCGATCTTCACGTAGATGTGCTCGACGTGGTTGCGCGCCGTCTTGGGCGAGATCACCAGACGCGTGGCGATCTCCTTGCTCGACAGCCCACGCGCGACCAACTGAAGCACGTCGATCTCACGAGCGGTGAGGCCTGCCGGCCCCTCTCGACGACGGCCGGAACGGTGCCCGGCGGCGTTCAACACCGTCTCGACCGCATCGGCGTCGAGCCGACCAGCATCGACGTCGCGACGCAGTTCCGTAGCGGCATCCGTAGCCGATAGCGCGGGACGGTGCGGACGCGGTTCGCGCATCGACCGGTAGGCATCGGCCGCACCCAGGATCCTCGCGGGCCGGGAGATCGCACCGCCTACGAGACCGCGTGGATACCCCGAGCCGTCGAGCCGCTCACGGTGCTGCACGGCGATGGCCCCCAGCGGGGCGAGCGGTGGCGACTGGTTCAACATCCGCTCGGTCAGATAGGGCTGCATGCGAACACGCTCCCATTCGCCGGCGCCGAGGGATCCGCGCTTGTCCCAGATGGAATTCGACACGCCCAACCGACCCAGACCGTGGGCGAGCCCGGCGCGCCGCAGGGTCACAACGTCGTCGGGAGTGAGCCCACCCTGCGCTCCGGCAGAGGAAGCCAGGTCGGATACCGCCCGCGCGTGACCCAACATGTAGGGCGACTTCAAGTCGACGAAGTCGGCCACGGCGAGCAGCGCGGCGTCGAACTGCTCCCCCGACAAGCGCACCGCGAGCGACGGCTCCGCTGCGATCACGGCGTCCCAGGTGTGTGCCGAGTCGAGACCGTCCAGGATCCGTTCGGCGTCACCGCACAGCGCAGCCGATAGGTCGGGATCGAACTGCGACCCCGCCCGTCGACGGGCCAACGAAGTCGCCGCGTCGACGCCGCCGATCCGGTGCGACACCTCGACGAACTCAGCCAGCTGCGCCAGTCGTGCGGCGATAGGGATCTCGTCGCTCTTGAGCTCTCCCGGCCACCCGTGGCCGTCCCACTGCTCGTATGACGCTCCGACCGCCTGCTGCACCGCATCGGGCAGCCCCAACCGCTCGGCAAGCGTTCTAGCGAGCGACGAGTGTCGCGCGATCATCCCGTCGAAGTCGTGCCGACCGGAGATCGCAAACTCGAGCCCGACCCGGAAGCGGTGCAGAGGCGGGCTCCCCGACCCCACGAGCCGCAGGGTCGCGGCAGCAGCGCGGATGCTTCGCTGTTCGTGGTCGTACTTCGTGGCCTTGAACGCGATGTCATCCCCGAACCATTTGGCTTGCTCGTGGGCATCGGAATGGCATCCCACGTTGACCAGCAGCGCGGTGTAGTAGACGACCATGCGCTCGTCCTCACTAAGTCCGATGCGCTCGGCAACTCGCAGCGCGATCATGCACTGACGGAGCACGTGCTCCATCGGCTGCCCGAAACCGAGATCGACGCCCAACGAAAGCGCCGCCACCAGCTCCGCGAGGCGTATCTGCGTCGGCTCCAGCCGACCCACGTCCGTCACGGCGGCCATGCTATCCGCCCTGATCCTCTGACGGGTGGCAGGACGTTGCGATGCGTTCTTCCTCCCCAGCGTGCGCGAGCGCTCCGGCCTGTGGCCCGGAGCGCTCGGCCCCCCATCGTTGATCTCCTACCCGAAGAAACCGCCGTGCGCCCCGGTGACGACGATGCCGAACGGCGTCGCGCCCTGAGGAAGTGAGGCAGGCGAGCCCGGAAGCTCGGTCAGGTTCCCGCCCGACACGGCGAACGCGCTAACGGCGTCAAGCGCGGCGTCGACGACGTACAGGTATCTGCCGCTCGGATCCAACCGAGCATCGAACGGACGGATGCCCGCGCCGCTGCTGAACGCCGTGCTGGTCAGGTACTGCAACGAGCCATCCGCCAAGATCTGGTAGCTGGAGATGGTCGTGCTGCCCGTGTTGACGGCGAACAGGTAGCGGCCGTCATGCGAGATCTCGACCCAGCACGGTGCCGTCTGCCCGTCGGCGAACGGCGACGTCCCGATCGAGCTCAGCTGACCTGTGAAGCCGACGGAGAAGGCGGAGACGGATCCGAGCCCCGCTCCATCGTGCGCGTTCGAGACGTACAGGTGGTTCGGCCTGGTCGGCGAGAACTCGCTGCCGAACGGACCGGCCGCCTGCGCCGCGAACGGCGAGCCGAACGCCGGGTGCAGGTAGCCGAACAGCCCCACCACGAAGCTGTCGATGCGGAACGTGCTCGGGTCGGTCGTGCCGACCTCGATCCCGATCAGGTTCCTCCCCGTCGCGTTGAACAGGATGTCGCCGGGATTGGAGGTCGCGGGAAGCGGAACGGTCGAGCCGAAGATCGGCGTGAGCCGGCCTGTCCAGCTCAGCCAGAACCCCGTGTAGTTGCTGCCGGACACCCCGTCGCCCTCGTTCGCCACGTACACGAGTCGATCGTGGACGGCGATGCTCACCGGCTCGATGCCGCCCGACGACACCGGACTGCCCACGACCGGACTCAACCCGCCATCGGCGTTGATACGAAGGACCGAGATCTGGTTGCTTCCGGCGTCGGCGGCGATCAGGAACCTCCCGTCACGGGTGACCTGGAGTGAACCCTGCGAACCGAGGATCGCACCGGTCCCGGCCCCACCTGCGGCGAACGGAGAGCCCGGCGTGGGGGTCAAAGAGCCATCGGCATGCTGATCGAACGCGCCGATGGTGTTCGTGCCCGCGGTGTTGTCGTTCACATACACGTGACCCACCACATAGCTCGTGGCGGAGGCAACCTGGGGCGTGACGGCGAACGCGGTCGCCGCCAGAACGATCACGCCGATCGCTGCTACAGCTCGTGCTCGTAGATGCATCGTTTCACCCTCCTTCGATGAGTCGTCGGGCCCGATCACCCGATCTGCCTGTTCGGTTCGTCGCGACCCAAAGTGGTGGGACGCTGGCGCACCAGCGTTACGGGTTCCGTCGCCGCGTCGGAAAGAGTTCAGCGGTTGGTAAGGATCTCGTAAGGAACGCGCGATCTTCCGGGATTTCCGAGCTCCGGGATCGCGCCTCACATCACGTCGAGCGTGTCCGACGTGATCCGATCGCAGGTCGCGTGCATCCCCTCGAACGTCGGAGCGACCGCGACGTACGTGCCGTGGGCATGCATCAGCGATACCTTCCACACGCCCGAGTCCGTGGAGCGCATCTTCCCCTGCAACTGGCGTCCATCCGTCGTGACTTCGTATACCTTCACCACTCGACCGACCTGGCATTCGCTGTTCGGAGACTGCACCTTCCCGTGGAACACCTGCGTGTCGGCGTTGTACTTGATCGTGACCGTTCCTCCCACCGCCCAGGCGGTTTGCGCGATCGCCAGCGACATGATCGCCGTCACCAGGAACACCATCACCCGTCGTCGCATCCGAGCCTCCTCTTCTTCCGTGTCGGACCGGGTTGACGGTAGGCGGCCAATCTCACGGGCCCATGACGTGGTCCTTGCGAGACGCGAAACTCTCGAGGGAAAGACGTCAGGAAGCGGGAAGCTCCACGGCGAAGCGGGAACCGACATCGAGCCGGCTCTCCGCCTCGATCGATCCACCCATCGCGGTCACGATCCGTTGGGCGAGCGCGAGGCCCAATCCGGCTCCCGTCCCGCTCCGTGCGCGGTCGGCGCGGAAGAACGGCTCGAAGACCCGTTCGAGATCAGCTGCGGCGATCCCTTCCCCCGTGTCTTCTACCGCCACCGTCAAGACGCGATCGTCGCTCACGGCTTCGATCCGGATGGTCCCGTCGGACGGCGTGTGGCGGACCGCGTTCACCAGGAGGTTCTGCAGGACCCGAACGAGGCGAGGTGAGCACGTCGCGCCCGCGGCCGCTCCGAGATCGGCGACGATCTCCACCCCTTTCAGCTGCGCCGTCGGTTCGATCGCCGCCAACGCCGATCGAACCACGTCGTCCAAGTTGGCGCGCGTGGTCTCGGCGCGGATGGCGCCGGCGTCCAACTGCGTCAGCTCGAAAAGGTCGTCCACCATCGTGACCAATTGGTCCACCGAGCGCCGCATCTCCCCGGCGTAGCGACGGACCGTCGATGGATCCTGCACGACCCCGTCGTCGATCGCTTCGACCATCGCCCGCAAGCTGGCGAGCGGCGTCCGCAGGTCGTGCGAGACGGCCACGATCAAGTCGCGGCGCATCTGCTCGGCCTGGGTCTCCGACTCGCGAGCCATGCGGAGCCGATCCGCGGCGGCGTCCAGCGAGCCCGCGAGCGCGTCCAGTTCGGGCCCCGCGTTCAGATCACCGATCCGCGTGCCGAGATCTCCGTCGCCGATCCGTCCGGCGCCCTCCACCAGGCGATCCACCGCCTTCGTCGAACTCGAAGCGAGCACCATGGCCAGGGCCACCGCCGTCCCGGCCCCGAACACGACCAGCAGCATCACGATCGCGATGTCGTGATCGCTCACCAACATCAACCTCGCCATCACGGCCAGGTTCGCCAAGGCGATCCCCGCCCCGAGCACGGCGACCACGACGAAGCGATAGCGCAACGAGGTCTTCCGCAGGGCGGCGTTCGCGGTGATCGCGGTGCCGACGGTCACGACCGTCGAGACGGCGATCGGCACGGCGAGGTGCGCCAGGTCGCCGAACGACATCCCCATGATCGCGCCGACAGCCAAGCCAGCGATGGCGCCGGCGGAGGCGATCAGCACGACGAGCGCAACGGCGCGCAGCGTGCCCTTCATGGCTCGAACCGGTAGCCCACACCCCACACCGTGACGATGTGTCGAGGTTCTGAGGGATCCGCCTCGATCTTCTCTCGGAGCCGGCGGATGTGGACCGTCACCGTTGCGGCGTCGCCGTCCCACGCGAAGTCCCACACTGCCTCCAGCAGCGCATGTCGCGTGAACGTCATGCCGGGGCTCGCGGCAAGGTGCTCGAGCAGATCGAATTCCTTCCGGGTGAGGTGGACGTCGCGACCGCCGACGAGCAACGCTCGCCTACCGCGATCGATCTGCAGATCACCGAACGTAAGCACGTTGGTCGTCGAACCGTTGTGTTCGGTCCGCCGAAGGACCGCGCGTACGCGAGCGATGACCTCTCGCGGCGAGAACGGCTTCGTGACGTAGTCGTCGGCCCCGAGCTCCAACCCGACCACGCGGTCGGTCTCCTCGCCGCGTGCCGTCAGCATGATGACGGGGGTTGGCGCGTCGGCGCGCATGCGGCGGAAGACCTCTATACCGTCGATGCGTGGCAGCATGAGATCGAGCACGACCAGATCGGGACGGTTCTCGATGAAGCTCGCCAGCGCCGCCTCCCCGTCCTCGGCGACGGCAACCTCGTAGCCTTCGAGCTCGAGATACCGCTGCAGGACCTCGCGCACCATCGGTTCGTCGTCAACGACCAGGACGCGCGTCATCCCCATCCGCCCATCTTGTCGCATCGGGGTCACAACAGAGGTGCTCACCCGGCTGAGCGGCACCTCAGCTCACCTGCACGACGATCGAGTGGTAGCCGGTGGCGCCGTCCGGGAACGGTGGGGCCATTCTTTCGGCTTGCACGGCTCCCGTCTGATCGGTCGCCCGCACCTGCAGGAGGTGCTGTCCCGTCGTCGCGTCCCACATCACCAGCCATTGCCGCCAGGTGTCGACGGTGTCTTCGACCGACAGCCTCGCCGGCATCCACGGTCCCTCATCGACGCGGAGCTCGACGGCCCGGATCCCCCGATGCTGCGCCCACGCCACGCCGGCGACGGGGATACGGCCGGAGACCAGGCGCGTCCCCGACGTGGGCGTGTCGATCCGCGACTCCGTCTTGATCACGGCTTGCTGTGCCCAGCCACGACGCACCCAATATGCGTCGAACGCGTCGAACGTGGTGAGCTCGATGTCCGTGATCCATTTCGTCGCCGAGACGTAGCCGTAAAGTCCGGGCACGATCATCCGCACGGGGAAACCGTGTGCGATCGGGAGGGCATCGCCGTTCATAGCGAAAGCGAGCATCGCATCGCGGCCGTCCCGGACGGTCGCCGTCGGGCTGCCAGCCGTGAATCCGTCGATCGAGCGGGACACCAGCTGGTCCGCCGCCGGGTCGACTCCCACCTCATCCAGGAGATCCTTCAAAGGAGCCCCCAACCACCGAGCGTTGCCGATGTACCGACCACCGACCTGGTTCGACACACAGGTGAGCGTGACGTCGCGTTCGATCAGCGGCCGGGCCATCAGCTGATCGAACGTCAGGGTCATCTCGCGCTGGACCATCCCGTGGATCCGGAGCTGCCAGTCCTCTGCCTTGACCGACGGGACCAGGAGCGCCGTGTCGACTCGGTAGAACGCGTCGTTCGACGTGATGAAGGCGGAGAGGCCGGGCACGTCCAGATCCGCTCCAGGTCGGCACTGGTGACCCGCCGTCGCCCACCGACGGGAGATGAACGGCGGCGCGCGAGGCGTCGGCTTCGAAACGGCGGGCGAGCAGCCGACCCGCGCCGCCGGCGACGAAGGCTGCGCCGAGGCCGGCTGCGGCCGTCAAGAAGAACCGACGCCTGTCCATGCCCGCAGGTGCCGAGCGTTCGGTCGCCCCGCCCGTCGATGCTCCGGGGAAGGCTCGCACGAACCACCAGAGCATCCAGGCTCCAGCGGCCGCGCCCAGCACCGACGGAAGCACGTCCTTGGGCGCAGCCTCGGGCCTGGTCGCGGCGGCGATGACTCCGACGAGGCCGAATCCAGCCAGTCCGGCATATCCCCAAACGGGCCGACGAACCGCGGCCACGCCGATCAACGACGCGATGATCGCGAGGACCACGCCGATCCCCGCGAGCAGCGCCGTCTTGTCGTTCGAGCCGAAGGTCCGGATCGCGAAGCTCTTCAGCCACTCGGGCGTGGCATCGATCGCGGCGCTTCCGACGGCAACGATCGGCGAGGCATCCGGATCGATGAGTCCGGCGACGAGCTGCGCGACGCCGATCGCGACGGCTCCGCAGAGCAACCCCACGACGATGCCCGCTCCTACGTGCCGGTGGGCGAGGGGCGCGGACGTCGAGATCGAAGGCGGCGCGACGGTTCGAGCCATCGGGCCAGCATGCGCGAAGGATGTTGCAAGACCCTTACGTTGCGCGACATCTGCGGCACCGATCCGAGGATCGGCTCTGTCGGCCGCATGGCCGCGAGGGAGCCGGTGTTGCTAGGTTCGTGCCATGAAAGCGGGACGGACGCTCGTCAACGATCTGGGCTCCCGACTCCGCAACGCGGGATACGTCCGCAAGTGGCTCATCCTCGGGCTCGTCATCGGCTCCGTAGCCGGGCTCGGGGCCATCGCATTCACGGAAGCGCTTCGCCTCGCGACCAGATTCTTCCTGGTCGGACTTGGTGGGTATCAGCCCCCATCACCACTCGGCGAAGGTGCGGCGGTCGGTTCCGCGCAGTTCACGCGCCCCTGGGCTATACCCTTGGTCGTAGGGCTCGGCGGCTTGATCTCGGGCGTGCTCGTTTTCGGCCTCGCACCTGAGGCGGAGGGACACGGCACGGATGCCGCGATCGAGGCGGTCCATCACAATCCGAAGGGCATCCGCGGCCGCGTGTCCTTGATCAAGATCATCGCGTCGGCGGTCACGATCGGCTCTGGCGGATCGGCAGGGCGTGAGGGTCCAACGGCCCAGATCAGCGCCGGCTTCGGATCGATGCTCGCTCGTCAGCTCGACCTCACACCCGCGGATGCGCGGATCGCGGTGGCCGTGGGCATCGGTTCCGGTATCGGAGCGATCTTCCGTGCGCCATTGGGCGGGGCGGTCCTCGGAGCGGAGATCCTGTATCGGAGCGACTTCGAGGTGGATGCCTTGATCCCGTCGGTCATCGCATCGATCATCGGATTCGCCATCTTCGGCGCGGTCGAAGGATTCACGCCCATCTTCGGGTTCCTCCGTGGCTACCACTTCGATCATCCGATCCAACTCGGCTACTTCGCCCTCATCGGCCTCCTCTCCGGCTTGATCGGTCTCCTCTACGCCAAGAGCTTCTACGGCATCACGCATCTGTCGATGCGGGCCCCCGGCAGCAGGATGGTGAAGCCCGCCGTCGCCGGCGTGTTGGTCGGCCTCATCGGTCTTGCCATCCCTGCGGTCCTCGGAACCGGATACGGGTGGGTTCAGCAAGCGATGAACTCTCAGCTGCTGGGCATCCCTCTCTGGATCGTCCTCGCCCTGCCCTTCGCCAAGATCCTCGCGACCTCGCTCTCGATCGGGTCGGGGGGATCTGGGGGCATCTTCGGTCCCGGGATGATGATCGGGGCGTTCCTCGGAGCGTCGGTCTGGCGCTTGCTCGCTCCGATCGCGCCGGGCGTGCCGCTATCCCCCGCACCGTTCGTCGTCGTCGGAATGATGGCGTCCTTCGGCGCGATCGCACATGCCCCGATCGCCGTCATGCTCATGGTTGCCGAGATGACGGGGAGTCTCGAGCTGCTTGCCCCGGCGATGCTGGCGGTGGGGGTCGCCGTGCTTGTCGTGGGCGATCACACCATCTACACGAGCCAATTGAAGGATCGAACGGAATCGTCGGCGAGCAAGCTGGAGGTAGGGATGCCCCTCCTGGCGTCGGTTCCAGTAACCGACGGCATGCGGCCGCCTCGCGTCCTACTCGAGGTTGGGGACACGGTGGGCGAGTCCGTGCGCTCCCTGATGTCCGTGAACCGTCCCGTGGCCGCGGTCGTGGAGAGCCAAGGTATCTACCGCGGCGCGGTCACGATGGAGATGCTTTCGGGGAAGGACGACGAGACGGGCGTCGGCGAGTTCGCCGATCGAGCGTGGCCGGTCGTGCCTGCAACAGCAACGATGGACGCCGCCGCGGAAGCGATCGTTGAGAGCGGAGCGATGTGGGTACCGGTGCTCGACGATCGGCAACGAGTCATCGGAGTGCTCGGCTTCGATGATGTCCTGCGCGCCTATCAGACGGCCCTCGAATCCAACTATCGTCATTTCGCCCGTGTGACCACGGGCGCCACACTCATGGAGGAGGTCGTAGACGAGTCGTCACCCCAACTGGGCAGGACCCTCGCGGCTGCGGGCTTCCCCCCGAGCACGCTCGTCTTGAGCATCCGCCGCGGGGACCAGCTCATCTTCCCGCAGGCCGACACTGTCCTGCAGATCGGCGATCGAGCGACCGTCCTCACCGATCCGTCGGATGTTGGATCCGTGCAGTTAGCCTTCCGTGGAAGGGCAGCCAAGGCTGAGGCACCGCCCGACGAACCGCCCCCCCTCATCTAGGTGTGACGGATCATGGTCCCTCGAAAGTTGGTGATGGCCGGCCGTGATCTCAGATCACCGAGTTGAGATCCTTATGTCTTCAGCGACGCGAACCCCGACGCTACTCAGCCGGCCTTCCAGTCGCGGAACGCGTGTCGGAGGCGTTCGAGCTGCGGCTCGGGGATCTGATCCTCCGTCACCATGCCGCTGAGGCGGATCGTCTCGCGCATCTGCTCAACGTAGTGGGTGCACCCATCGCAGATGTCGAGGTGTGCGTCGAACCGCGCTCGATCCTCAGGAGACAGGGCACCCTCGAGGTAGTCGGTCACGATCTCGACCACCTCTTTACACGTCAACCCGTCGGTGCTCACGCAAACTGTCCCTTCTCCAGGTACTCATCGACCGCTCGGCGAACGCGCGAGCGAGCTCGATGCAACAGCACCCGCTGATTGGTCTCGGAAAGATCGAGAACGTTACGCACGTCCTCGGACGTCCACCCCAGGACGTCGCGCAACCGGATCACCTCGGCCTGAACCGGCGGAAGTTCGTCGATCGCCTTGCCCACGACACGGATCGTCTCCGAGGCGAGCAGCCGGTCCTCGGGCAGTCCTCGCCAGTCGGTCGGGAACGTCGACCATCCGCCGGGCGACTGGTCACCGGCGCCCCGGAACCACGACTCGGGCACGGCCGGACCCGTCTCCGAATCGATCAGCGACGAGAACGGCTGGCTCCGTCCTTCGCGCTGCCCTCGCGTCTTGGCGATGTTCGCGAGGATCCGATACATCCACGTCCTGAGCGACGATCGACCCTCGAACTTGTCGAGTCCCTGCAGGATCCCGAGCCATGCGTCCTGCACGACCTCTTCGGCGACGGCCTGCGACGACACGTACATCCGGGCGATCCGGAGCATCATCGCCTGGTGTTGCTCGACCAGCATCATGAACGCGTCTTCGTCGCCGGCGCGGAGGCGCTCGACGAGTTGCAGGTCTTCGGGCGAGGCGAGGAGTTCTGTTCCGGTCACGGCGCAAGAGCCTAGCCGTTACCCCTCACTCAGGTCGCCGGTTCCCAAACGAGCTCGGCGACGTCGATCACCACGTCGAAGCCGTCGCCGCTCTCGCGGGGGCGAACCTCGCCGGAGACGGCGCCCACGCGGTCGTTCAGCCAGCGGTAGCGCTCGTCGTCGGTCGTGTGCGTGATGCTGCCGACCAGCTCGCGCGTCCCGCTCGGCACCGGTCGCGCGTAGCCCGCTGCCACGCGAACATGATCGTCGCGCCGTCGTCGGTCTCGAGCACGCCGCGGAAGTCGGGCGTGAGCGCACCGTCCGTGCGCCGGCGCGGGAAGTTCGCCGCCCGGTACCTCGCCGAGAGACGCCCCTCGGAGCGTCCCTCGGCGATCAGGAAACTCTGTCCCTCGGTTCCGGTCGTGCCCTCGAGCTCCACGCTCCAGCTCTCCGGCGTGGTGAACGTCACGCGGTAGAGCGGCTCGAGTCGCACGGTCCTGCTCCTGTGTCCGCTAGCTCGCGGCGAGACCGGCGACGGAGGCGGGGATGCCCTCCCACGAGCCGATCGGCGCCAGCGCGCCGTCGCCGGCCGACGGACCAGCCGAATACGCGCCGCGCGTCGGCGTCGATCGCGTAGAGGAATCGCCCGTCGCGCGGTCAGGTCCTCGTCACGCAGCCCGGTCATACCCTCGACGGCGGTCCCCGCAGCGGCGTCCTCGAGCGTGAGCTCTCCGTCCATCCCGATCGCGTAGCGCGACACGGCCCCGTCGGCGAAGTTCGTCGTGAACGCGTAGCGGCCGTCGTCGGTCACGACGGCCCAGCAGATCTCGCTGCGACCGTTGCCGACCGACGCGGTCACCGGCGTCACCGATCCGTCGCGGACGCGCGTAGGACGACGCCGCGGCCGCGCCCTTCTCCGCGCGGAACGCCTCGGTCACGATCAGCGCGCCGTTGCTCGTGAACGCGAACCCGTACGGGGTCGGGCCGGACGACGGGCGGGACTGCGGCGTCCCCGAGCAGACCGTCGGCGCCGACCGCGAACGACGTGATCGAGTCGGTCCCCCGCTCGGTGACGACGAGCGTGCCGCCGTCCGGCGTGAGAACCCGACCTGCGCGGGATCGGCGTTCATCGCCAGCGTGCGCTCCGAACCCGCGATGGCGAACGAGCCGGCCGTCCGCGATGCGGAACCCGATCACGCTCGGCGCGCCGGTGTTGAGGACGTAGACGACTCCATCGTGCTCGGCGATGCTCTTCGGGGCGCGGGCCCGTGGCCACCATCTGGGCGGAGCCCGAGGCCGTCCTCGTTCACGGGGAAGATGCTGACGTCGTCGCTCGCCGCGTTCGTGACGAGCACGTGCCGCCCGTCCTGCGTCAGCACGACCGAGCCCTGCGATGTGAGGTGAGCGACGCCGTCGCCCTTGCCCCCCGGTCGCGTGACGCCCCGAGCTCGACCAGCGTTCCGTCGTCCGCCCGCGCGAACCGGATCACCTGGTTGTCCGGCTCGTTGGTCTGGACGTACACGGACCCTGCCTCCATGCCTTCCATGCTTCCGTCCTGCATCTGCTTCCTCCTCCGAGGTCGGCTTCCGATGCGCCTCCGTCGCGGCGAGCCGGCCATTCGTTACAGCTCCCGCCGAAGGATCCGTCACTCCAACGAGCTGACCATCCCCGCGTCTCACCTAAGGCGTTGACGGGCGGCACGGGCACGACGCAACGCCATCATCGAAGTGAACCTCGCGAGCCTAGGAGGGTAGGCGGGCGAGGACCGATCCGATGCGGCGCTCATCGCGCCCGGCCGCCACGATCGTGACGTCGTCAGCGGCGCCGACGTGCGAGGCAAGCTCGTCGAGCCGGCCGACGATCCGAGCGTCGAGATGGACGCGGGCTTCGAACGCCTCGTCGACCGCTCGGGCGATGAACGCCTGTTGGTGCTGACTCACCGGGTACCCGAGCGCCAACATGAGGAGGGGTGTCCCCCGGCCGGCGGCACGTGCAACGTGCATGCTCGGGTCGACGTCCACCCGCCCACGACCGAGCACGACGACGATCCGGTCGTGGACGGCCACGTCGATCACTGCGACCCCAAGTGCTCCAACGCGAGGTTGAGCTCGAGCACGTTCACGCGTGGCTCGCCGAGGAACCCGAGATCGCGACCCTGGACGTGGTCCTGGACGAGTTGGCGGACGGAATCCTCGGGAAGACCGGCCACGGCCGCGATCCGCGGGACCTGGAGCATCGCCGCCGCCTCGCTGATGTCGGGATCCAACCCGCTGGACGACGACGTCAGCAGGTCGACGGGGATCCTCGCGACGGTGAGCCCGGGGTTGTAGGGACCTTCCAGCTTGAGGATGGCCGCGGCGCGACCCTCGATCGCCGAGTTGAGATCCTTCGACGTCGGTCCGAGGTTCGTGCCCGAGGACGTGGACGCGTCGTAGTCGACGGCGGACGGACGACCGTAGAACCACTGATCGCCCTTCCACTGCTGCCCGATCAGGGAGCTTCCGACGGTCTTCCCGTCCACCTCCACGAGGGAACCATTGGCCTTGCTCTTGAGCGCGACCTGCGCGATACCTGTCATCACGGCGGGGTAGACGAGCCCCGTCAGGACGGCCAGGACGACGGTGGCGATGAACGCTCGGACGGCGATCTTCATCATGGAAAGTGCACCGCCGAGAGGAGCATGTCGATCAGCTTGATGCCGACGAACGGAGCGATGATCCCGCCGAGCCCGTAGATCAAGAGGTTCCGGCGAAGGAGGCCTTCGGCACCCATCGGCCGGTACTGCACGCCGCGGAGGGCGAGCGGCACCAAGAGCACGATGATGAGGGCGTTGAAGATGACCGCGGACAGGATCGCCGACTCTGGCGTCCGCAGGTTCATGATGTTGAGCTGGTTGAGCACCGGGTAGGTGCCCGACGAACATCGCCGGGATGATGGCGAAGTACTTCGACACGTCGTTCGCGATGGAGAACGTCGTGAGCGATCCCCGGGTGATGAGCAGCTGCTTGCCGATCTCGACGATCTCCATCAGCTTCGTGGGGTTCGAGTCGAGGTCGACCATGTTGCCCGCCTCCTTGGCGGCGGTCGTCCCCGTGTTCATCGCCACGCCCACGTCGGCCTGCGCCAACGCCGGCGCGTCGTTCGTGCCGTCGCCGGTCATGGCGACGAGCACGCCGCCCTCCTGCTCGCGCTTGATCAGCGCCATCTTCGTCTCCGGCGTGGCCTCGGCGAGGAAGTCGTCGACGCCGGATTCCTGGGCGATCGCGGCGGCGGTGAGCGGGTTGTCTCCCGTGATCATCACGGTGCGGATCCCCATCTTCCGCAGCTGGGCGAAGCGATCGACGAGGCCTTCCTTGATGATGTCCTTCAGCTCGATGACACCGAGGAGCTGTCGATCCTTCGCGACCGCCAGCGGCGTCCCGCCGGCGCGGGCGATCCGCTCGACGTCCGCGTTCATCTCCGGCGCCATCGTCGTGCCCGGCCCAACCCGACGATCGCGTCGACCGCACCCTTGCGGATCTCGCTCCCGTCCAGGTCGACGCCGCTCATCCGCGTCTGCGCCGTGAACGGGACGAACTGCGCATGCGTCTCGAGCAGCTCCCGCTCGCGGATGCCGTACCGCTCCTTCGCCAGCACGACGATCGATCGGCCCTCGGGCGTCTCGTCGGCGAGCGACGCGAACTGCGCGACCTCGGCGAGCTCCTCCTCCTCGACGCCGGGAGCAGGGAGGAACGCGACGGCCTGCCGGTTCCCCAGCGTGATCGTGCCGGTCTTGTCGAGCAGCAGGGTCGAGACGTCTCCGGCCGCCTCGACGGCCCGGCCGCTCATCGCGAGCACGTTGTGCTGCACCAACCGGTCCATCCCCGCGATCCCGATCGCCGACAGCAGGCCGCCGATCGTGGTCGGGATCAGACAGACGAACAGGGCGATCAGGACGGCGTCCGACACGCGGTTGCCCGCGTAGATCGCGAACGGCTGGAGCGCGACGCACACGATCAGGAAGATGATGGTGAACTTCGCGAGCAGGATCGACAGGGCGATCTCGTTCGGGGTCTTCTGACGCTCGGCGCCCTCGACGAGCGAGATCATGCGATCCAGGAACGACTCTCCCGGGTCCGGCCGTGATCCGAACCTTGATCCAGTCGGACAGGACCTTCGTCCCCGCGGTAACCGCCGAACGATCGCCGCCGGACTCGCGGATCACCGGCGCGGACTCGCCCGTGATCGCCGACTCGTCGACGGAGGCGATGCCCTCGACGATGTCGCCGTCGCCCGGGATCAGCTCACCGGTCGTCACCATCACGAGGTCGCCGGCCTGCAGTTGCGACGCGGGCACGGTCTCCTCCGAGCCGTCGGACCGAAGGCGACGGGCTATCAGGTCGGCTCTGGTCTTACGGAGCGCGTCCGCCTGCGCCTTCCCCCGTCCCTCGGCCATCGCCTCGGCGAAGTTCGCGAAGAGCACCGTGAACCACAGTCCGATCGCGATCGCCGTGTCGAACGCCACCGGTCCGCTGCTCGAGAGGTCGGTCACGATCCGGATGCTCAGGACGACGGAGACGACCTCGACCACGAAGATCACCGGGTTCTTCATGAGGGTGCGCGGGTTCAGCTTGACCAGGCTTTCCAGGAGCGCGCGGCGGACGATCGGCCCGTCGAAGAGCGGCCGTGCCTTCGCGGCTCCGTGCGGCTGCCCGTCTTCGGGACCGTGAAGATCGGGAGTCTTCGTCTGCATGCTCATCTCATCACCACAGCCTCTTCGAAAGTCCCTCGACGATCGCGCCGAGCGCGAGCGCCGGGAAGAACGTGAGCGCGCCGATGATCACGACGACGCCGTCGAGCAGTCCGACGAACAGCGGCTTGTCGGTGGGCAGCGTTCCGGCCGTCACCGGCACGGTGCCCTCCTTCGCCAGGGAGCCGGCCAGCGCGAGCGCGGCGAGCATCGGGACGAAGCCGAACGATCAGCATGACGATCCCGCCGCCGACCGCGTAGAACGGTCCGCTCGCCGTGAGTCCGGCGAACGCCGACCCGTTGTTGTTGCCATGCGACAGGAAGCGCGTAGAGGATCTCGCTGAATCCGTGTGGGCCCGCGTTCAGCCGCGCGTCCAGGCCTGCGGGAACCACGACCGCCACCGCGGTGAACGCGAGCACGACCAGGAACGGCACGAGGACCGCGATCGCCGAAAGCTTGACCTCGCGAGCGCCGATCTTCTTCCCGAGGTACTCGGGCGTTCGTCCGACCATCAGCCCGCCGATGAACACCGCGATGATGACGTAGAAGAGCATGCCGTAGAGGCCGCTCCCGACGCCGCCCCAGATGACCTCGCCGACGCCGAGGTTGAACATGGGGGCGATCATGCTGTCGGCCTTGTAGGAGTCGTGCATCGAGTTCACGCTGCCGTTCGACGCGTCCGTGGTGGCGACGGCCCAGAGCGACGATTGGTCCGTCCCGTAGCGGAGCTCCTTGCCCTCCAGGTTCGGCGCAGCGGCGGAGACGCCCGCGACGCGCATGGCTTGCGAGGACGTGTGCTCGTACGGCACCGTCAGCCAGAGACCGGCGATGAACAGCACCATCATCGCCGCGAAGATGGCCCATCCTTGCCGGACGTTGCCGACCATCTTGCCGAACATGTAGCAGAGCGCCGCGGGGATCAGCAGGATGGAGAGCAGCTCGACGAAGTTGCCCAGTGGACCCGCGCCCTCGAACGGATGCGCCGAGTTCACGTTGAAGAACCCGCCGCCGTTCGTGCCGAGCTGTTTGATCGCGATCTGGGACGCGACGGGTCCGCGGGCGATCGTCTGATCGAACCCCTGGATGCCGTGCGCGACGGCCGAGCCCGAGAACGTCTGCACGACGCCCTGCGTGATCAGCACGACGGCGACGATCACCGCGAGCGGCAACAGGATGTAGACCACGCCGCGAACGGTGTCGACGCCAGAAGTTGCCGAGGTCGTCCGTGCGTGACCGGATGAACCCACGGATCAGCGCGACGAGCACGGCCATGCCGACCGCCGCGGACACGAAGTTCTGGAACGTGAGCCCCAGCATCTGCGTGAGGTAGGTCATGGTGGTCTCGCCGCCGTAGGCCTGCCAGTTCGTGTTGGTCGCGAAGCTGGTGGCCGTGTTGAATGCCACGTATTGGTTCACGGCGCCGAGGCCCACCGGGTTCAGCGGGAGGTGGCCCTGCACGCGCATCAGGACGTAGAGGAGCACCGTGCCGATCGCGCTGAACCAGAGCGTGCACGCCGCATAGCGCCGCCAGGTCTGCTCGACCATGGGGTCGACGCCGATCAAGCGGTAGATGACGCCCTCGACACGGCCGACGCGCTCCGACGTGTACACGCGGTACATGTACGCGCCGACGGGCGGCGTGAGCGCGGTCAGGATGACTAGATAGACCAGGATCGTCGTCACGTCAGAACCACTCCGGTCGGATCAACGCGATCGTCAGGTAGACCAAGAGTGCGACCGAGATGATCAGCTCAAGCACGTCTGCGACGCTCATACCCGGTCCAGCCATGCGACGAGTACGGCGGCGAGGAGATAGAACCCGATCACGAGGATCACCATCAACAGATCGATACCCATGCATCGACGATATGCCTTGCGTATGAGGGATCCATAAGGGCCGAGGGCCGAGACCTATGGGTGTCGTAAGGCCTTCCGCTCAGGGGTTTCCGCCGACTAGCAGGGGCGTATCCTCGAGCTATGGAGGAGCGCGCGACACTCCGGGAACCGACCGATCTCCGCGGTCACGGGATCCCGATCCTCGCGCGACTCGCGAGGACCAGTCCGAACCTTCGGATCGCGGGCTATGTCATCGCCGTCGCCGGCACGGCACTCGTCACGATCGCGTTCCTTCCGATCCGCGACAACATCACGCCGCTGAGCAAGGGGTTCGCTTACCTCGCGGTCGTGGTCGCTGCGGCCGCCACCGGTAGCCTCGGGCCCGGTATCGCCGCGTCGGTGCTCGGGTTCCTCTGCTTCAACTACTTCTTCCTGCCACCGTACGGCCGATGGACGATCGCCCGTCCGGAGTACGTGGCCGTGCTGTTCTCGTTCCTCGCGCTCTCGGTCATCATCTCCGAACTCCTCGCCCGCGCGGCCGAGCGCGCCCGGTCCGCGGAAGCTCGAGAGGCCGAGCTCCGCACGATCCAGGAGCTCAGCCGCGAGCTGACGACCCGCGTGCCCGGCGAAAACACGATCGAAGTGGCGCTGCTGACCGTGAAGAACGCGTTCGGCTACTCGGCCGCCGCGCTCTTCGTCGAACAGACCGAAGACGTGCGCGGTTTGGTCCAACAGGTGACGGTCGGAGGTCCGCCAGGATCCGTATCAGCGACGTGGGACCCTCGGTCGCCGGAGCAGCCGCCAGAGCGACTCCCGCTGTCCGTGGGAGGACGGATGCTCGGGCTCGTCGTCCTGAAGGGCGACCGACCGCCGCTCACGCCCGCCGAGAGCCGCGTCCTCCGCGCGTTCTGCGATCAGCTTGCCCTAGTGCTCGAGCGCGACCGGCTCCTGCGCTCCGCAACGGAGGCCGAGGTTTACCGGCAGACCGAGAGCGTGCGCCGCTCGCTGCTCGCCGCGGTCTCGCACGACCTCCGAAGCCCGCTCGCCGCGATCAAGGCGTCGGTGACCGATCTGCTCGACGAGGCCCCGGGGACGACGGCGATCGACCGGCGTGAGGCGCTCGAGGCGATCGATGGAGAGACCGACCGGCTGAACGCGTTGATCGCGAACCTGCTCGACATGTCGAGGATCCAGGCGGGCTCGCTCCGGGCCCGGCCGCAGACGGTGGATCTAACCGAGACGGTGACGGAATCGGTCGACCGGCTGCGGCGCCAGCACCGGGACGTCGAGGTGACTGTGCGTATCGTTCCGGAGGCTGCCCTGGTGCGAGCTGATCCCGTGTTCCTGGATCGGATCATGAGCAACCTCCTGGAGAACGCGGCCACCGCCGTCGACGACGAGGAGCACGCCACGATCGAGGTGGACGTCCGGCGTTCGAACAGCCTAGTGGCGGTCCGCGTGATCGATCACGGACCCGGCGTGTCGCCCACCGCGCGCGAACAGCTCTTCTATCCTTTCTACCGGATGGATGACCGGAACCCGCGTCTGGGCTCTGGGCTGGGTCTCGCGATCTGCAAGGGGTTCGTCACGTTGCTCGACGGGGACATCTGGATCGAGGACACGCCCGGTGGAGGCGCAACGTTCTCGTTCACGCTTCCATCCGCGGATGGGGGTGCGGACTGAGGAAGGAACGCATCCTCGTCGTCGACGACGAGGCCCAGATCCGCAAGGCGCTCAACCGTGCCCTCGTGGCCAGGGGATACGAGGTCGAAACCGCAGTGGACGGCGAGCAAGCGCTGCTGCTCGCGGAGAGCTTCGCGCCCGATCTGGTCGTTCTCGACCTGAACCTCCCCGGCATCGACGGGTTCGAGGTCTGCCGGCGGCTCCGGACGTGGTCGGCGACGCCCGTCATCGTGCTCTCGGTCCGGGAAGACGAGGGCGACAAGGTCGAGGCGCTCGACCTCGGCGCCGACGACTACCAGACCAAGCCGTTCGGGATCGATGAGCTGCTCGCCCGCATCCGCGCGTTGCTCCGCCGCAGCGAGGACCGGAGCGCGCAGGTCGCGCCGCGGTTCCTCTCCGACGGGCTCGAGATCGACCTGGCGTCGCATCGGGTCGTGCGCGACGGCGAGGGCGTGCGTCTCACGAAGACGGAGTGGGCGCTGCTCGAGGCGTTCGCCGGTCATCCGGGAAAGCTCCTGACCCACGGATGGCTCCTCACCCATGTGTGGGGCGAGGGGTACGCGGATGACGTCGACGTGCTCCGCGTCTTCGTGAGCCAGCTGCGGAAGAAGATCGAGCGCGAGCACACGCGCCCCACGATCATCGTGACCGAGCCGGGCGTGGGATATCGCTGGGTGCTCCGCGCCGCGCCGGTCGACGGGTAACGCGAGCTACGACGCGAACTCGAACCGGGGGTTCACCATGCGGATCTCGCCGCGCTTGTCCCCCAGCACCCCCTCGACGATGACCTTCGTCCCCAGCGTCATCCCCTGGATGCCTCGCCGCCCCATGAACACGATGTTCGCGTCGCCGGTCCCGTCGTAGAGCAGCGCCTCGAGCGTCTCCTGGCCTTCGACGGGGAAGACCGTGATCCGCCGAACCACACCGGCGAGCTTCACCGGCTCCCGGAGCGGCGCGTCAGCGATCCGCGTGGTCCCCGGCACCTTCTCCGCCCAGCTGCGGATCTCCGCCGACAGGCGAGCCTCGTCGCTCTCCTTCAGCCGGTCGAAGAAACGCCGGAAGACAGCCATTCGTCGGTGCTAGGACGCTGCCATCGAGGCGGCATCGGCCTGCCGGACCACGTCTTCGAGCTCGGACTTACGCGTCTTCGAGATGTAGATCATCACGCCGAGGATGACGATGCACACAGCGGCGACCGCGATCCGGAAGGCGACGTCCGTCGCGTGTGTGACCACGAGCGGAGCGATCAACAGCGCCACCAGGTTCATCACCTTGATGAGCGGGTTGAGCGCCGGGCCTGCCGTGTCCTTGAACGGATCGCCCACCGTGTCGCCGATCACGGCGGCCTTGTGCGCGTCGCTGCCCTTGCCCCCGAAGTGCCCTTCCTCGATGTACTTCTTGGCGTTGTCCCAGGCGCCACCCGAGTTCGACAGCATCACGGCGAGGAGCTGGCCCGTCAGGATCGCGCCGGCCAGGAACGCCCCGAGGGCTTCGCCCTTCAACAGGAACCCCGCGATGACGGGTGAGAGGACCGCCAACAGACCCGGTGTCATCAGCTCACGGAGCGAGGTCTTGGTGCAGATGTCCACGACGCGGCCGTAGTCCGGCTTCTCGGAGTAGTCCATGATCCCGGGGTGATCGCGGAACTGGTTCCGCACCTCGACCACGACCTGCGCCGCGGCCCGCCCGACCGCGCGGATCGCGAGCGACGAGAACAGGAAGGCGACCGACCCGCCGAGCAACAGCCCGACGAGCACGTCCGGGTGGTCGACCCGGATGCCGATGAAGTTGAAGCCTGCACCGCGCAGCGCCTCCTCGAACGAACCGAACAACGACGTCGCCGCGATGACGGCGGTCGCGATCGCGAGACCCTTCGTGATGGCTTTCGTGGAGTTCCCGATGGCGTCCAGTCCACCCAGGATCTCCGCCGGTCGTCCCTCGAACTCTCCGGACATCTCCGCGATGCCCTGCGCGTTGTCCGAGATGGGACCGAACGTGTCCATGGACACGACGACCCCGACCGTGGTCAGCATGCCCATGCCGGTGAGCGCGATGAAGTACAAGCGTTCGGCGTTCGAGTTACCCAGCAGGAACGCGGCCATGATGTCCCCGGCTATCACGATGATCGACCAGACCGTCGACTCGAGCCCGACGGAGAAGCCCGCCAGCACCGTCGTCGCCGCTCCGGTAACCGTGGACTCCGCGATCTCCTGCACGGGCCGGTGCTTCGTGTCGGTGAAGTGCTGCGTGAGCACCTGGATGATGCTCGCCAGGATCAGCCCGAACGCCACGGCGAAGCCCGGCTTCCACGAGTGCATGTAGGCGTTGGAGATCACGAACACGGCGATGGCGGAGATGACCGCCGAGATGAAGAACCCGCGGTTGATGGCCTTCATCCCGTGCTCCTCTTCGCTCCGAGGAGCCACGGAGAGGATCCCGATGATCGAGGTGATAACGCCCACGGCTCGCACGAACAGCGGGAACATCACGCCCGCGATCGCGCCGATCGAGGAGCCACTGTACGCGGCTGCGCCCAGGATCAACGAGGCCACCAGCGTGACCTCGTAGGACTCGAACAGGTCGGCCGCCATCCCCGCGCAGTCCCCGACGTTGTCGCCCACGTTGTCGGCGATCGTCGCGGCGTTCCGCGGATCGTCCTCGGGGATACCCTGCTCGACCTTACCGACGAGGTCGGCGCCCACGTCGGCCGCCTTCGTGAAGATGCCGCCTCCCACCCGCATGAACATCGCGAGCAGGGCGCCGCCGAACCCGAAACCAACCAGCACGCTCGTGGCGTCCTGCTTGTAGATGAGCAGGATCACCGTCGCGCCGAACAGGCCGAGTCCGACCGTGAACATCCCGGCCACCCCGCCGGCGCGGAACGCGATCCGGACCGCGCGCCGCAGACCCGACTCGCGGGCGGCGTTCGCCGTTCGGACGTTCGCCCGGACCGCGAGCCACATCCCCACGTAGCCGGTCGTCGCGCTGAAGACCGCGCCCAGGATGAACGCGAGCGAACGCCCGAACTTGATCGAAAACTCGGAGTGCACCGCGTCCTTCGGTGCCGGAAGGATGAAGAAGAGGATCACGGTCAGGATGCCCAGGAAGACCGCCAGCGTCCGGAACTGGCGCGAGAGGTAGGCCTTCGCACCCTCCTGGATCGCCTTGGCGATCTCCTTCATCTTCTCGGTGCCTTCGGGAGCCCCGAGCACCTCGCGGACCAGGTAGTAGGCGAACAGGAGGGCGATCAACGAGACGCCCATGGTCACCCACAAGAACGTGTTTTCGAACGACCCGAATACCGCTCGGATCGGGCCACTCTCCTGGGCCAAGACGCCGTGCATCGAACCTCCTCGAGATGTGTGGGAGCGTGCCTCTCTCACCCGACCGGGCCGGGAACGCGTGAAGTATAGGGGAAAGGTTCATGCGTGTGACCTGCGTATACTCGCGCCGCGCGGGCCCGCTCGCGAGGGCGATGGAGCTCGCCCGAACCGCCGAAAGGCTGATGGCTCCTACTCGCTCTCACGAGGAGGCATCGGTGCGAACGATCGTCGGGGTTGGACTGGCGGGAGCCATCGGGGCGCTCTCCCGCTACGGGTTGGAAGGGCTGGTCAGTGAACGCTTCCCCGGCTCGTTCCCGTGGGGCACGTTCGTCATCAACATCACGGGGTCCTTCGTACTCGGGTTGCTGTTCGTGGTGCTCACCGAGCGCGTCGTGGTCTCGCCGGCCGTGCGGACGTCGCTCACGGTCGGTTTCGTCGGGGCGTACACGACGTTCTCGACGTTCTCGTTCGAAACGGTCCGCTTGATCGAGGATGGAGCCCTCAGGACTGCAGCGTTGAACGTGGGGGCGACGGTGGCCCTGGGCTTGATCGCCGCTTGGGCGGGCATGACGGTGGGGAGGTCGGTCTAGATGAAGATGGAAGGCGAAGGGAAGCTGTTGCGCATCTTCATCGGCGAATCCGACTCCTGGCACGGCAAGCCCCTGTTCGAGGCCATCGTGGAACGGGTCCGGAAGGAAGGACTCGCGGGAGCGACGGTCGTCCGCGGGATCGAAGGGTTCGGGAAAGCGTCGAGGGTCCACACCACCAGGATCCTGCGGCTGTCATCGGACCTGCCGGTGCTCATCGAGATCGTCGACACCGAGGAACAGATCGATCGGATCCTGCCGATCCTCGACGAGATGGTCGGTGAAGGTCTGCTCACGGTGGAGAAGGTCCACATCATCGCCTACCGTTCAGCCGCGAAGGAGTCGTGAGCGGAGTGAGCTTCGAGGGGTCGTCGCTCTGGCGCGTGCGGCAGAAGATCGGACACGACCTGCTGCTCTGGCCGGGAGCGACCGTCTTGCTGGAAGACGCCGAAGGCCGGATCCTCCTCGGCCTGCGGCGCGACAACGACGAGTGGACGATGCCCGGGGGCGGCGCCGAGGAGGATGGGAGCTTCGCCGCGACGGCGCTCGACGAGCTGCGGGAAGAGATGGGGCTCGAGGCCGACGCCGCCGACCTGGTCGCGTTCGCGTGCGTCTCGGAATCCGCAGACCACCTCATCACGTACCCGAACGGTGACCTCACCCACTACTTCGGCATCTGGTTCGCGCTCCGCCGGTGGCGCGGAGAGCCCAAAGCGGACGGGGACGAACTGGTGGAGCTCGGGTGGTTCTCGCGTGACGCGCTCCCCCAGCCGTTGATGCACAGCTCGGCCGTGGCGCTCAGGCACTACGCGGCGTACCTCGAGTCGGGGGTCTTCCAGATCGGCTGAGAGCAGTCTCTAGTCCGCGTCGGACGAGCGCTCGCGGGTGGACTTCCTGAGCAGGACGTAGCCGAGGAGACCGGCGATCGGCGCACACGCCAAGATGCCCATCTTGGCCAGGGTGACGAGGTCCGGCCGATCGCCGAACGCGAGATCCGTGACGAACAGCGACACCGTGAAGGCGACGCCCGCTGCAGCCGCGACCCCCACGATGTGAGCGAACCGCACCCCCGTCGGCAGCCGGGCGACGCCGGACCGGACGGCCACCCACGTGACGAGCCCGATCCCGATGATCTTGCCCGCTATCCGCCCCACGACGATGCCGACGGACACGGGGCTGCTGAGCGCGTCCGCGATCGCGGTGGACGATAGGCGAACGCCGGCGTTCGCGAGGGCGAACAAAGGCAAGATCACGAAGCTCGTCCACGGGAGCAACGCGTGCTCGACCCTGGCAAGAGGTGAGACCTCTTCTTCGCCCTCGACGTGCCGGCGCCGGATGGGCGACGCCGGGGTCAGGAACGCGATCACCACCCCCGCGAGCGCTGCCGGCACCCCGGAAGCGTGCAGCGCCACCCATATCCCGACGCCGAGCACGATGTACACGACGGGTAGGCGGACATGGAAACGCGTCAACCCGAACATCGCCGCGGCGAGACCAACCGCGGCGAGGAGCGGGACGACGTCAACGTTCGTCGGATAGAAGATCGCGATCATCACGAACGTCAGGATGTCGTCGACGATGGCCAGGGAGAGGACGAACGCCCGCAAGCCCGGCGGTGCCTGCCTCGATGCCAACGCGAGGATCCCCAACGTGAACGCGATGTCGGTCGGCATCGCGATGCCCCAACCGCGCGCTCCCTCTCCACCGGCGTTGATCGCCAGGTAGATCAGGGCCGGAGCCGCCATCCCGCCCACGGCGGCGATCACGGGGAGCGCGGCCGCCCGACGGTCGCGGAGCTCCCCGGTCAAGAACTCCCGCTTGATCTCCGCTCCGGCCACGAGGAAGAACAGGGCCATCAGGCCTTCGTTCACCCAAGAGCGGAGGTTCTCGGAGACTCCCCACGTACCTGACCCGATCGAGATGGTGGTTCGCCAGAATCGTTCGTACGTGTCGCCGACCGGCGAATTGACCCACACCAGCGCGACGATCGCCGCCGCAACGAGCAGGACCCCGCTGGCGGTGGAGTCTTGAAGGAACTCCTGAAGTGGCCGGATGACCCGACGGTGCAGGAGCCGATCCGGATGCGTCCACGGAAGCCGCCCTTCGGGCGGCTCGCGGTCGTCGGGAGCTGAGCTGGTCGGTGCCATGCGTCGCACTCCTGCCGACCAGACTTCCCGGCGCACCTTCGGACCGGCACAATGCTACCCCGGGTCACATCCCTTCACGAGTTCCTCACACGGGTTCGGTTGTTGCTCACCGGGAGCGCCCGTACGCTTTGCGCGTCTTGTCAGACGGTCGACACGTATCGAAGTCTTCCCGCATCAAGCCCGCGTACCTCATCGCCGGTGGGGTGGTTGTCGTCGCGGCTGTGGTGCTCGGTGTCGTATTGATGGGTGGCGCGGACAGCCTCCCCATCATCGGAGGGAGTCCGCCCCCGACGACCCCGGAGTTCGCGTTCACCATGACGAAGGTCACCCCTGTGGCGACCAGTTCCGAGAGCACCCACAAGGATCTCGAGACCAAGGCCAAGGAAGCCGCAGGTCAGGTCACCGACCAGATGAACACGTTGTACATCGGCGCGTTCCTCGATCCCGGCAATTGGCTGAACGGTTCCTACGACAGCGTCTGGGAGCTGTTCGACCAGGGGGCGAGCACCGAAGCGCAGTCGCAGGTCGAGACGCTCACCGCCGGGACCAGCGCCGGCGACACGTTCGAGCAGATCCTGCCCGACGCCGGCAAGTTGAAGGCCAAGGTGCTGTTCGACCTCAAGGACCAGCCGTACTCAGTGGTCGCGATCACCAGGTTCGAGGCCGTGGGTAGTGGTAAGGACGGCCAGGACGACGTTCGGATGACCAGCAAGGGTCAGTACGTGTTCCAGCGGGTGGACGGGAACTGGCGGGTCGTGTCGTTCAAGGTGCTCCGCAACAACGAGGTGCAAGCGCCGAGCCCGTCCCCGAGCGCGACCCCCACGGAGAGCCCATCGTGACGGGCCGGCGGCGAGCTGTGTTCGCAGTCGTTGCGCTGGCGGCGTGGGTCGCCGGCTCCGCGCTCGGCTCCATCGGTGCGGTCGCGCCCGCGTCGGCCCAGTCTGCCGGGCTCGTGATCGGCAAGGCGCACGCCGGGTACGCGCCCTCGCTCACGGGCAACAAACCGATCGTGCTCCTGGTCGTCGGGAGCGGCGCGCGCATGGGCGACGACATCCAGCACTCGCTCGCCGACTCGATCCACGTCGTCTCGATCAACCCCGACAAGCACAAGGCGACGATCATCGGAATCCCGCGCGACTCGTGGGTGGATATCCCCGGATTCGGCACCAACAAGATCAACGCGTCGCTCGTGGAAGGCGGACCCGACCTCCTGATCCAGACCGTGGAGAGCATCTCGGGTCTGAAGATCGACTACTACGCGCTGACCACGTTCTGGGGGCTGACACAGCTGTACGACAACCTCGGCGGTCTCACGATCGACGTTCCGTTCCCGATGCAGGACTCCTATTCGGGCGCCGACTTCCAGCCGGGCGTGCAGACGATGGACGGCAAACAGGTGCTCGCGTTCTCCCGGGACCGGCACAGCGTGACCAGCGGGGACTTCGGGCGTTCGGAGAACGCCGGCCGTGTGTTGATCGCATCGCTGACGCAGTTCCGCAAGGAGTTCCAGTCGGACCAGAGTTCGTTGTTCAGCTGGATCGCGTCGGGCATGCGGAACGTGGACACCACCGTTCCGTTCGATGAAGTGATGCTGCTCGCCTACACCTGTTCGCACATCAACCCGAAAGGCGTGACGAACGCCGTGCTTCCCGGCACGACCGGCTTCGAGGGGACACTGTCGGTCGTCCACCTGCTGCCGGACAAGGATGCGATCTTCGCCGACGTCAAGCCCGACGGCATCCTCAGCAAGAAGCACATCCCACCGAGTCCTACCGCGAACCAGACCTAGCGGCCTGCCCTTCAGGAGCGCGTCGCGACGTACACGACGTAGCCGATGTAGAAGATGCCCTGCAGCAGAAGGAGCCTGCCCTGCAGCCGACCCTTCAGGGTTGCGGTGACGTAGAGGACCCCGGCGGCGAGGAGGGCGATCGCAGCTGCGACGGCGGCGGGTTGATCGAGCCGCCACGGCGTGAACAGCAGCCCGATCGTCACCGGAAACGTCGCCTGGAAGACCATGGCGCCGGTGATGTTCCCGAGCGCGAGGACGTCCTTCCCGCGGCGAGCCCAGATCACGCTGCTGTTGAGCGCCTCCGGGAGCTCCGTCGCGATCGGCGCGACCAGAAGCGCGAACACCAGGTGCGACACGTCGAACCGCGTGGCGATGTCGTCGATCGCATGGATGAAGATCTGCGCACCCCCGATGATCACCAGGAGACCGATGACGGCCTGGCCGATCGAGAGCGAGAGAGGTGTGCCGTCGCCGCGGAAGAGGCGGCGGAGATGCAGGCGCTTGACCTCACCCGCCGCTTCGGCCGCCTGGGTGTCCTCGCCGGGAGACGCGAAATGCCGGTGGACGTAGAACCCGTACGCGATCACCAGCCCGATCGCGAGGCAGACGTTGAACGCCTTCACGTGGACGAGACCGGCGATCAACGCCAACGAGTACATCCCAAGGAAGTACCGGAGGTCTTGCACGAAGACCCCCGGGTCGTGCTCGAGGGTGGCGGATCGCTTGCCCGTGCGTGCCATGACGACGACCGTCACGCCGAGCACGAACATCGCGAGCGTCGTGAGCATGAACGGCGCTCCCAGGATGGCGCCGATCCCGATCTCGTCCCCCGCGCTGTGACCTGAGAGGATCGCGACGATCGGAAGCAGCGTCTCGGGGAGCGCGGTCCCGACCGCGGCGAGCACGGACCCGACCGCTCCCTCCGAGAGCCCGAACCCTTCCCCGACCCATTCGATGCCGTTCGTGAACAGCTCGGCGCCCGCGAGGATGATCACCAGCGACGCGACGAGGAGGCCCCAGACCATCGGCGGATTGTCCCACCCCTCTGCTACGGTGGAGTCTCGAAGGGGAGTAGTCCGACAAGGGTCACGCCGTCATCACGGTCGCGCGATCGCGGCCCGGCGACCCTCCGCCGACACGGGGACGAGACCTTCGGCCTGATGGCTGGAGGAACGACCGATGTCGCTCGGAGACGCGCCCACCGACATCCACCCGTCGCGTCAGCGACTCGCATTGGCGCTGGCGATCGGCGGCGCCGTGCCGGCCCTGATCATCCGCGCCACGGCGCCCGACCTCCCGCACCCGGTCGAGGCGGCGCTGTTCGGTCTGGCGATCGTCGGGGCCGCGTTCATCCTGTCGTGGGCGGCGGAGGTCGCGCAGCTGGACATCTCCGCAGGCTTGGCGATCGCCCTGTTGGCGCTCATCGCGGTGCTGCCGGAGTACGCGGTCGACTTCGTCTTCGCCTGGCAGGGCGGCAATGCGTTCGAGGCGACCGGGCCGGCGTGCCTGCCGCCTCCGGGCGGGGGCACGGAGTCTCCGTGCGGGCTCGCGCTCGCGAACATGACCGGCGCCAACCGGCTGCTGATCGGGATCGGCTGGTCGATGGTGGTCTTCATCGCCTGGTACCGGATCCGACGGCGCGACGGCGCGGCGACCGCAAAGCGGTGGGAGGGCATCCGGCTCGATCGAAGCCATTCCGTCGAGCTCGCCTACCTGGCGGTCGCCACGATCTACTCGCTCACCCTGCCGCTGAAGCACTCGGTCACGCCGTTCGATGCCCTGGTCTTGGTCACGATCTTCGTCCTCTACACGATCCGGGTATCCGGGGCGCCGCCGGAGGACCCCGACCTCGTCGGACCGGCGCGCTACCTGGGCACGTTCTCGACGGTTGCCCGGCGAACCTGGATCGTCGCCATGTTCGTGTTCGCAGCGGGCGTGATCCTTGTATGCGCCGGGCGATTCGCGCATTCACTGGTGCAGACGGGAGCCGACCTGGGGATCAGCGAGTTCGTCCTGGTGCAGTGGCTCGCCCCGCTTGCCTCCGAGGCTCCCGAGTTGCTGATCGCCGGGCTCTTCGCCTGGCGGCTCAACACGAACGCCGGCCTGGGGACCCTGGTCTCGTCCAAGGTCAACCAGTGGACGTTGCTGGTCGGAACGCTGCCGATCGTCTTCTCGATCGCGTCCGGCGGACTGCACGGCCTCCCGATCGATGCGCAACAGCGTGAAGAGCTGTTCCTCACCGCGGCGCAGTCGTTCTTCGCGCTTGCGATCTTGTCCAACCTCTCGATGTCGGTCCGCGAGGCGTGGTTCCTGTTCGCCTTGTTCTGGGCCCAGTTCATCGTGGGCGCGTTGGTGCCGGAGTCGTGGCACGCCGCCGAGCTGATCGGCGTCGGGATGGTCTACCTGGCGCTCGGCACCTGGGTGCTCGTCGGCGACCGGGCGCGGACTCCCACGGCTCCTGCGCGACGGTTTCGCGACGCCGCACAGGGAGCTGGCCGAACCCGGGACGCCGGCCGGCCCCCGGTAGCATCGGCCGTGTGGATCCCCGTGCGTTCCTCGCGACGCTGACCGAGGACGACCTGGTCGCGCCCTCGCTCGTCCACGTGCGGGAGCTGCCCGCGAGGCATCCTGTGATCTCGCCGTTCCCCGGCTGGATCCCGCCGCTGGTGCGGGATCGGATGGAACTGGTGGGGATCCGCGGCCTGTATCCGCACCAGGCCGACGGTCTCGAGGTCCTCGCGGCGGATCGGAACCTGATCATGGCGACGGGAACGGCGAGCGGGAAGACGCTGGTGTACAACCTGGCGTTCGCGACGGAGGCCGTCGAGCGCCCCACGTCGACCGCCCTCTACCTCTTCCCCACGAAAGCCCTTGCGCGGGACCAACTCCGGGCGGTGCGCGCCCTCACGATCCCGCAGATGAAGGCGGCCGTCTACGACGGAGACACGCCACGGGCGGAGCGGCCGCTGATCAGGAAGAACGCGAACCTGGTGATGACCAATCCGGACATGCTGCACCTGGCGCTCCTGGCCGACCACGCCCGGTGGGCCGACTTCTTCTTCCGGCTCTCGCTCGTCGTCGTCGACGAGGCGCACGTGTGCCGCGGCGTGTTCGGGTCGCACGTGGCTTTGGTGCTCCGGCGGCTGCGGCGGATGGTCGCGCACTACGGCGGTTCGCCACGGTGGATGCTGGCGAGCGCGACGATCGGCAACCCCGGCGAGCTCGCGGCCCGCCTGACGGGGCTGACGTTCGACGAGGTCGTGGCCGACGCCGCGCCGTCGGGCGAGAAGCTGTTCGCGCTCTGGAACCCGCCGATCATCGACGAGGACAACGGGACACGGCGGAGCGCGCTCACCGAGGCGTCATGGCTGATGTCACGGCTGGTCCGAAGCGACATACGCACGATCGGGTTCACCCGGTCGCGGCGAGCCGCGGAGCTGCTGGCCGAGTTCGCCCGTCGCGATGTGGGCGATGCCCAGAAGCGCGCGCGGATCAAGTCGTATCGAGCCGGCTACCTGGCCGAGGATCGCCGGAAGCTCGAGCGGGAGCTGGCCAACGGCGAACTGCTCGCGATCGCGTCGACGAACGCGCTCGAGCTCGGCATCGACATCGGCTCGCTCGACGCCGCCGTGTTGACCGGCTACCCGGGCACGCGCGCCTCGATGTGGCAACAGGCCGGGCGCGCGGGGCGTCGGGACGGGGACTCGCTGGCGATGCTGGTGGCGCAGGATGATCCGCTCGACCAGTACCTCGTGCATCATCCCGAGGACCTGTTCGACAAGCCGGCCGAGGCGGCCGTGATCGACCCGACGAATCCGTACGTCCTGGAACCGCACCTTCGATGCGCGGCGCGGGAGCTTCCGATCCGTGAGGAGGAGCTCGCGTTCTTCGGGGACGTGCCCGACGTGAGACGAGCGGTCGATCGGATGGTCGAGCGCGAAGAACTGGTGCAGCGCAGGGAGACCTGGAACGATCGTGGGAGGGAGTCCCCGCACCGCTCGGTGGACATCCGCGCCGGGGCCGGGCACATCTACTCGATCGTCATCGGCGAGACGGGTGAGCTGCTGGGCACGGCCGACGAGCATCGCGCGTACGCGTCGCTGCATCCCGGCGCCGTGTACCTGCACCAGGGCGATCAGTACCTGGTCGATGAGTTGGACCTGGTGTCGCGCGTCGCGGTCGTGCACGATGCCGATCCCGACTACTACACGCAGTCGCGCGACATCACCGATATCGAGGTGGTCGACGTCGGTGAGGAAGGGAGGACCGGCGACGTCGACGCGTTCTTCGGGACGGTGCGCGTCACGAACCAGGTCGTGAGCTACGTGATGAAGCTCGTCTCCACCAACGATGTGATCGACGAGATCCCGCTCCCGCTCCCCCCGCAGCATCTCGAGACCAAGGCCGTGTGGTGGACGATCCCGCAAACCGCGGTCGACCGAGCAGCGGTCTCGGCTCGCGCCCTGCCGGGCGCCGTGCACGCGGCCGAGCACGCCGCGATCGGTCTCCTCCCGTTGGTAGCGACGTGCGACCGGTGGGACGTGGGCGGCGTCTCGACGCCGCTGCACCCCGACACCGGGCTCTGCACGATCTTCATCTACGACGGCTACCCGGGCGGCGCCGGCATCGCCGAGCGCGGGTTCCGCACCGCGGACCGCTGGCTCGCGGCGACGCTCGAAGCGATCAAGCGGTGCCCGTGCTCGCACGGCTGCCCGTCGTGTGTCCAGTCGCCGAAATGCGGCAACGGCAACGAGCCCCTCGACAAGCAGGGAGCGGCGGCGCTACTGGCGGCGATCCTCGGCGACCCGTGGGGGTGAGCCGTGCCCCGACCCGGCGCTACTGATCGCGCAGCGCTTCGAGCGCGCGGCTCGCCTGCGCCATGTGGAACCGGTCGTGGCCGGCGATCATGCGGAAGGCAAGGTCGTAGCTTTCCGGGCCGCGCTCCGCGTGCATGCCCACGCGCTGGCGCTGCTCGCCGCGCGTGCGCTGCCAGAGCGTGATGTTCGCCAGACGGAGCGCGTCGAACAGGTCCAACAAGCTGTCGAGACCGTCATCGTCGACGTGGAGCCGGTCCACCCACAGATCCTGGTCGTAGCCGATCAACGGTGGTTCGTCGTGCGCGAGCACCCATCGGTACCGTCCGGACATCACGATCTCGGCATCGGTGATGTGCGCCATGCATTCGAACGCCGACCACTCCTTCGGTTCCGGGCGAAGGAAGAGGTCCGGACCCGCTCCGGCGGCGAGCTGGCGCAGGGTGCCGGGGGTCCTCGCCTGCACGGCGGCGGGGTCGTCGTCCCCCAGCAGGCCGAGCAGGTGGTCCTGATACCCCTTGGGGTCGTCGATCGGATCGGGTGACGCCGGGCGTTCCATCCTCGTGCTCCTCCCTACGAGGGGAGGTTACCGTCCGTGTCGGACGACAACCCACGTGCCATCTCGATCTCGTCCGTTATCGGCACGCCGTGGTCGTTGGCGAGAGGGATGGAGGGCTTGAGCCTGCGCGAGGCCTCGATCGCGCCCTCGCGGATCTCCACGACCTCGAACCCGCGGGCGAGGTAGAAGCCGATCGCCCGTTCGTTGTCGTTCGTCGTGATCAGCCAGAGGCGCGAGCAGCCGGCCTCGAGTGCGACGCGAGAGACCTCGTCCAGCAGACGCGACCCGTACCCACGGCTCTCGACCACCGCGTCGATCGTGACGATCTCGCACGCATCCGCATCGATCGCGTACGTGAGGAGCGCGCCCAGGTTCCCCCGCTCGTCGGTCAGGATGAGGCCGGGCAGCGCGGCCGGCCGGAACACGACGCCGTGACCGACGACGGTTTCGTCCCTCCAGCGATCCCGGATGAAGTCGCGGACCCACCCACGATCGTCGTCTCCGAGCGGCCGGACGATCGGGGTCACGTGACCGAGGAGCGGTGCAACAGCCGCATGACCGCGCCCTTCTCGGTCGGCGTCAATCCGAACAGCAGGAACGCGGTGTAGTAGACCAACCCACCGACCAGGCCGGTGGCCAGGAGGTCGAGGCCCCACTTCGGACCTTGCAGCATCGAGTGGACGACGATCATCGCCGCCGCCCCGAGCGCCGTCGGGATCAGCATGCGCGCGTAGTCCCGATCGTACGGCTGGATGTGCACGAACCGCCAGACCAGGTACAGGCGAAGCATGTTGGAGAACACGAGCGTGCTCGCCTGGGCGATCGCCGCACCCTCGGGACCGAGGTGCGGGATCAGCAGCAGCGCCATCACGATGTCCAGCACGAACGACAACGAGTAGACGACCAGGTCCCAGGTCGTCCGTCCGACCATGATCAGGACGAAACCGGCCGCGCCCACGCTGACGTTCACGGCCTGGCCGACCAACAACGTCCGCAGCCACGCGGTTCCCTCGTCGTAGCTCGAGCCGAACAGGTGGAGCACCTGCGCGGGCGCGATCAGGAAGAGCAACAACAACGGCACGGTGAGCGCGAGCGTCCACCGGGTGATCGTCTTGAAGAGTTCGTTCAGCCGTTCCCGTTCGCCCCGTTCATGGAGATCGGCCACGAACGGGCTGAACATGTACGACACGGCCGTGAGGAACAACACGAGCGCCTGCGACACGCGCACGCACGCCGCGTACACGCTGAGCGACGGATCGCCCTGAGGCAGCTTGATCGACAGCACGAAGAGGTCGGTGTAGAAGAGCGCCTGCGACAGCAGCGCGGCGGGCGCGCGAGGCGCGCCGTATCGGATCAACGCGCGAGACTCGCCCTCCTCCGCGGGGAGATGTTCCTTGAACCTGCCGGACTCCTTGCGCCAGAAGAACCACGCGACCGCGGTCGCGAAGACCCACGAGGCGGCGTACGCGAACACGGTCACGCCCACCGTCTTGTGGAATGCGCCCCACGCGATGAGCGTGAACACGATCCAGCTGATGGACTGCCCGATCCAGTACGCGTACAGCGTGTGCTTCATGATCTTCAGGCCGCGGCTGCCGCCCAGGTAGACCTGGGCGACCGCGACGAACACCAGCGCGATCGCCGCGGCACGATAAGCACCCGTTGGCGCGTTCATCAGCGAGGCGATCGCCGGCGCGAAGACGAACGCCAACAGCCCAACGACCACCGACACCGTGAGCGCGATCGTGACGGCGATGCGTACGATCGCCCGAGACCTGCCTCCCGTGCCCTTGCCGACCTCGATGGCAACGCGCCGAACTGCGGCCATGTCCATGCCGAACCGGGTGGCGGCGCCTACGACGAACGCGAGCTGCGTCGCCACGGTGATCTGGCCGAACGCCGCGGACCCTTTGCCGAACGCCTGCGCGATCAGGATGTTCATCCCGAAGCTGGCGATGACGAAGATGCCCAGGCCGACCACGTTCTGGCCGGTACCGGCCAGGATCGTCCTCCGGTCCTGCGAATCGTCGCCGCCCAGACCGAGGGCGTCCCCGAGTCGGTTGGAAGAACTCATGTGCGCCAAGTATGCCCGCCGATCGTCCCCGTCACGAAGTTGTCACGTCGTCAACACGGATCGAACACCTCTTCCGCGGGTGTCGAACATACGGTGTGGCCATGAAGCTCTTCGGCGCGTTCCACCGCCTCCGGCACAGGTGGCGGCGCTGGCGCTACTACCGGCGCTATCCGTGGCATCGCCCCGCCGACTGAAGCGACGTTCTCCCGCGTGACCGCCGAGGGCACGGAGTACGTTCGGGATCAGACCTAATCTCGTCCCTGCCTGCTCTGGTTCGTTCGTTACCTTGACGAACCCGGGCCGGAGGTGGAACAGTCCACTTGATGGGGGACCGGAGTCGAGGCCAGGGAACGTTGCGGAAGGCCAATCAGAAGCGCGTCCTGGACCTCCTGCGTACCGAGGGGCCGCTGACGCAGGCCGAGCTCGCGCGTCGAGCGTCCTTGTCGCGGTCAACGGTCTCGAGCATCGTTGCTGAGCTTCAGAGCGCCGGCATGGTCCGGAACGATCCCGATGTCGGGATCGCTCCGCCCCGGAAACCCGGCCGCCCCGGGTCGCTCCTGTCGCTCGATCCTTCGGTCGGTGCCGTCATCGGCGTCGACATCGATCACGAACGCCTCTCCGTCCTGGTGGCCGACGCCGCGCACACCGTGCTCGCCGAGGACCATCGGACCCTCGAACGCGATCATGATGCCCACGAGGTGATGCGCCTGACGGCGAGGCTCGTCGCGCGAACGGTCCAGCGGTCGGGCGTGAAGCGTGAGCAACTCGCCGGCGCCGGGGTGGGGCTCGCCGGGCCGGTCGATCTGGTGACCAGACGGGTCCACCCGTCGAGCATCGCTCCGAGCTGGCAGTTCGTGGATGCCCGGAAGGAGCTCGAGGGTCTCCTCGGGATGCCCGTGTACATCGACAACGATGCGAACCTCGGCGCGCTCGCCGAGATGACGTGGGGTGTCGGAAGAGGTGTCTCGGAAGCGGCCTACGTGAAGGTCGACACCGGCGTGGGTGTCGGCATCGTCGTCGCGGGGCAGATCTACCGGGGAGCGACGGGCACCGCAGGGGAGATCGGGCACACGACCGTCGACGAGAACGGACCGGTGTGCCGATGCGGCAACCGCGGCTGTCTCGAGGGCATGGTAGGCACCGCGGCGCTCGTGGAGAGCCTCCGAACCCGCTACCGCGCCGATCTCACCATGGACGACGTCCTGCGATCGGCGGCCGACGGCGACGTCGGCTGTCGACGAGCGCTCGCCGACGCCGGACGTCAGCTGGGTGTGCAGGTCGCGAACCTGTGCAACCTGCTGAACCCCCGCCTGGTGATCATCGCCGGCAAGCTGTCCGAGGCCGACGAGATCGTGTTGGAGCCGCTCCGCACGACGTTCGCCCGCCATGCGCTTCCGCACGCCGTTGAATCGGTGGAAGTCGTTCGCGCGGCACTCGGAGAGCGGGCGACCGCGCTCGGCGGCGCCGCGCTCGCCATGCACGAGTCCGGTGCCCTCATCGACATCGGGATAGGCCCGTACCCCGTGGGGAGACCCCGTCCGACCGAGCGGCGAAGAGCCTCTCCGTCCTGGGGCGCCGTATAGCAAGAAGGAGGTGGCAAAGGGTCGAGAAACGGAAGGGTCGAACCAGCGTCGCTGGATCGAAGTGCACGATAGATCGGGGGACCCATGAGTTCCAAGAGATACCTGGTGGCGGTAACGACCGCCGTCCTGTTCGCCACGATGCTGGCGGCGTGCTCCAAATCGAGCAATTCCGGGTCTTCGCCGACCGTGGCTCCGACGTCGGCCGCGCCGGCCCCGTCGATCGCGGCTGGCGACTTCACGGCCGACTTCTCGGTCATGAAGCAGCTCACCGGCCTCGCGTCGCAGGGAACCGGCATGGTCGGCGTGCTTCTGCCGGACACAACGACCTCGGCGCGGTACGTCACCTACGACGCGCCGTACCTGACGCAGGCGTTCGAGGCCGCAGGCCTGTCCGCCGACCAGTTCAAGATCGACAACGCACAAGGTAGTGCCGACACGATGCAGACCCAGGCCGAAGCGGACATCACGGCAGGAGCTTCGGTGCTGTTGGTCGACGCGCTCGACTCGGGCAGCGGCGCGGCGATCGAGGCCAACGCCGCCTCGAAGGGCGTCGCGGTGATCGACTACGACCGCCTGACGCTCGGCGGCCCGGATAACCGCTACTACGTGAGCTTCGACAACGTGAGCGTGGGCAAGCTGATCGGCCAGGGTGAAGTGGACTGCATCGCCGCGTGGAACGTGAAGAACCCGAACATCCTGATCATGGACGGCGACCCCACGGACAACAACGCGAAGCTGTTCGCGCAGGGGTACAACGGCGTGCTGAAGCCGCACTTCGCCGACGGCTCCTACGTCAAGGTCGGCGAGCCCGCCGGGACGTGGGATCCACCCACCGCCCAGACCACGTTCGAGCAGCAGTTCACGGCCCACCCGAACATCAACGCGGTCGTGACGCCGAACGATGACAACGCGAACGCGGTGATCTCGGTCCTGCAGAAGGACAAGATCCCGCCGAACACGTTCCCGACCACCGGTCAGGACGCGTCGCCGTCGGGGTTGCAGAACATCCTGAAGGGCTACCAGTGTGGGACGGTCTACAAGCCGATCTACCTCGAGGCCCAGGCTGCAGCCGCATTGGCGCTGTACCTCCGTGCGGGTCAGACCCCGCCGGCGGCGTTGGTGAACGCGACCACCGCTGACTCCACGAGCGGCGCGGACGTTGCGTCCGTGTACACGGTGCCCATCTGGGTCACGGCCGACAACATGGCCGCCACCGTCGTCAAGGACGGCGCCATCAAGGTCTCCGACCTGTGCGCCGGACAGCTCGCCAGCGCCTGCGCTGCCGCAGGCATAAGCTAGCCAAACTCGATCGGCAACGAGCCGTGCCCAGCAACCGCTGGGCACGGCTCGGGTGCCCGGGGGTGGAAGACATGGGTCCAAGCGACACGAGATCATGAGCGCGCTCGCCGACCCGACGTCGGATCGTCCATCCCCTCAGCCCGCGAGCCAGGGCGAACCACTGCTCAGGTTGCGCGGGATCGGTAAGAATTTCGGCCCGGTCCAAGCGCTCGTGGGGGTCGACCTCGACGTTCCCGCCGGACACGTGACCGGCCTGGCCGGAGACAACGGTGCCGGCAAGTCGGTGCTGATCAAGTGCATATCGGGGATCCACGCACCCGAACAGGGCCAGATGTTCTGGGAAGGCCATCCGGTTCACATCCGGACGCCTCGCGATGCGGCGAGCCTGGGGATCGAGACCGTCTATCAAGACCTGGCGCTCTGCGACAACCTGGACATCGTGCAGAACATGTTCCTCGGGCGAGAACGAACGAAGCGCACCGTCCTCGACGAGGAGGGGATGGAGACCGCGGCGCGAGAGACCCTCACGAGCCTCGCGGTCACGACCGTGCGTTCGATCCGCCAGCCGGTCGCATCGCTCTCCGGAGGCCAGCGGCAGTCGGTGGCGATCGCGAAAGCCGTCCTGTGGAACAACAAGCTGGTCATCATGGACGAACCGACCGCCGCCCTCGGGGTCGCGCAGACGGCGATGGTGCTCGATCTGGTGCAACGGCTCACCGATCGCGGCCACGCGGTCATCATCATCTCCCACAACATGAGCGACGTCTTCGAGGTGGCCGACCAGATCGCCGTCCTGCATCTCGGCCGGATGGTCGCCGTGCGCCCGGCCGCCGAGCTCGACCGCCAGATCGTGGTCGACCTCATGACGACGGGCGCGTCGACCAGGACCGTCGAGTCCAGGGGGCGCTTGATCCATGGCGAAGGTCGACGATCCCGCCTCGCCTCCCGCCGGAGCACCTGACGAGGAACTCACCGGCGCCGCGGCGAGCCAGGCGAACCTGGCGGTCGCCCCCGAGCTGGTCTCCGATTCCGTCGGAGAATATCTGCGCGCCTCGCTCGCCCGGGTCAAGGCCGGAGAGAGCGGCGTCCTGCCGGTGGTCGGCGGCCTGCTCCTGGTCTCGGTCCTGTTCCAGTCCCTGAATTCCCATTTCCTCGAAGCCGGCAACCTCGTCAACCTGCTTGGTCCAGGCCGCGGTGTTCAGCTTGCTGGCGATGGGCGAGGTCTTCGCGCTGCTCCTCGGGGAGATCGACCTGTCGGCGGGCTTCGTCGCCGGGATCGGCGGAGTCGTGATGGCCGAGCTGGCCAAGCCCGCACACGGATGGCCGTGGTGGGCGGCGATCCTCATGGCCCTCCTGGTATGCGCCGCGATCGGCGCGCTCCAGGGGACGATCATCACCCGGGTCGGCCTCCCGTCGTTCATCGTCACCCTCGCCGGCCTCCTGTTCTGGCAGGGGGTCATGTTGAAGATGCTGGGGAACGGTGGAGTCATCCCCATCAACAACTCCGTCATCAACGACATCGCGAGCGGCGGCACCCTGACACCCGCCGCCGGATGGATCGTCATGCTCGTCATCGTCGGGTTATTCGGTTTGCGAACGTGGCGGCGTGATACGCGGCGACGTGCGGCCGGGCTCGTGGCACCCCCGCCCGGCCTGACCTGGATGAAGATCGGTGCGGTCTTGGTCGCCGGCGTCGCGCTCGTCCTGCTCTGCAATACGAACCGGGGCGCACTCATCGCGATCAGCGGCGTGCCGTGGGTCGTGCTCCTGGTCCTCGCCGTGCTCGCCGCCTGGACGTTCCTCTTGGGCCGAACGAGGTTGGGCCGATACATCTATGCGATCGGCGGGAACACCGAGGCGGCGCGACGGGCCGGCGTCAACGTCCGGAGGATCCGGACGATCGCATTCATGCTGACTTCGTTCACGGCGGGGATCGCCGGGGTCGTGTACGCCTCTCGGCTGCGATCGATCTCCACCTCGCTGGACGGCGGAACCCTCGTCCTCTACTCGGTGGCGGCGGCCGTGATCGGCGGCACCAGCCTGTTCGGCGGCCGGGGCAAGGCGTTGCACGGCGTGCTCGGAGGCGTCGTCATCGCCGCCATCGACAACGGCATGGGGCTGGTGGGATTCAGCGCGGCGTCCAAGTACATGGTGACCGCCATCGTGCTCCTCGCGGCCGTGACCATCGATGCCGTCGCGCGCCGCGGTCGCACCGCGGGAACGTAGCACCCGACGCGCGGGTCAGTCGTCGAGGACAGCGACGGCTTCGATCTCGACCATCTGCCCGCGGTAGCCGAGCAGGGGGACGCCCACCAAGGTGCTCGGCGCCGCCGCGATCGGTGAACGCTGCACCGCCTCCCACACCGTCGCCTGCCGGTCGTGATCGCCGCCCACGACATAGACCGTGGTCTTCACCACGTCCTCAGACCCCGCGCCGCCGGCGGCGAGCGCCGCCAGCAGGTTCTTGATGACTTGGTCCGTCTGTGCAACGACGTCGTCGGGTCCGACCAACTCGCCGGCGGCATCCAATGGGACGGCGCCTGCCGTGAAGACGAGCGTGGCGCCGCGCGCGATCGCAACGTGCGAGTAGCCGGGAGGATCAGCCGATCCTGAGGCGTTCCGCCGTTCGACAGCCATGCGCGAACCGTAACAGCCGCGTCGCGCTGCCGGCCCACGATCGCCTCCATGGCGTGGGTGACACCGGCTCAATGGGCGGTTCCGTCCGGAAGACCCTTCCCGCCCAACGGAGGTCCCTACGGCGCGGGGTCCTTCGGCCCGCAAGGACCCGCCATCCAACCCCGAGACTGAACGCATACGTGTTAGCGGCCCAGGAAGGGCCCGATCCAAGGGAGGCACCACATGAACAGGACCGCATGGGACAAGATCGTCAGTGCGAGCGCCGCGGTCATCGCCGTGGCGATGATCGTGCTCGGCGGGTTCGCCATCTGGGGCGGGAACTTCGGACGCGACAACGTGCAGAGCCGGTTGACGCCGGAGAAGGTGACGTTCGCACCGTACGACGCGATGTCGCCGACAGAGCAGCAGACGCTCGGCGCATACGCCGGACAGCAGGTCACGACCGGCCCCCAGGCAGAGGCGTTCGCCCGCTACATCGCGGGACACCTCGCTGAGGTGAACGGTGGGGCGACCTACGCGGAGACCAGCGGAGCAGCCCGTGCCGAAGGTCTTGACCCCAAGGTTGCGGCGGACCTTTCCGCCAAGGCCGACATCCTGTTCAAGGGTGAGACGCTCCGCTCGATCATGCTGAACGCCTACGGCTGGTGGACGGTCGCGACGATCGCCCTGTACGTAGGGTACGCGATGATCGCGCTCGGGCTCCTGCTCGGGGTGCTCTCCATCCTCGGATTCCGCCATTCGAAGCGCACGGCGGCGGTTGACGCCCCCGTGGGTTCCGACACCGACAACAGTAAGTTGGTCGGCGCATCCGTCTAGGAGCGCACTGGTAAAGGCCTCACCGACCGCCCGGGAACCCCGGGCGGTCGTTCCATGCCCGTCGAGCAGGGATAATGGGTTCGGTTCCACGGCCGGGACACTTGAGTAACCCGTTCACTCGGGAACGATCGAACGTCCGGCCGGGAGATGGTGTCGTGCAGGAGCGGAACACCTTCTGGGTGATGGAACGAGCGCGGCAGTGGATCGTCCGCCACCACGACGTCGACGTGGCGACCTTGCCGAGCCGGACGCATGCCGTCGCGGTCGCCATGAACCGCGCCAAGGAAGAGCAGCCGAGCGAGGTCCTGGTCCTCGGACCGACCGGAGCCATCGAGGAACGCAGGACGTTCGGCGAAGATCCGCTCGCGGAGACCTAGCTCCGGCTCCTTCGGCTCGTCATCAGGGTTCTCGTGGGCCTCCGGGGTTACCGACATCAGCGGGGACCCGTCCGAGCACCGTGGTGCCTTCGTCCGGAGCGGTGCGCACGTCGAACGAGCCGCCGAGGGCGGCGAGACGGTCGGCGATGTTCTGCAAGCCCATGCCGAAGCGCGTCGGATCCTTCCGGAAACCCACCCCGTCGTCCGTCACCGAGAACGCGAGGTCGCCGTGCTCGCGACGGAGTTGGACGACGACGTTCGACGCGTGCGCGTACTTCGCCACGTTCTGCATCGCCTCGAGCACCGAGAAGTAGACGGCCGACTCGATCTCCCGCGGGTACCGGCCGATGCCGTCGCTCTCGATCGTCACAGGGAGCGACGACTTGCGAGCTTGCGCCTCGAGCGCCTCGGCCAGGCCCCGGTCGGCGAGGAGCGGCGGGTAGATCCCGCGGGCGAGGTCGCGGAGGTTCTCCAGGGCGTCCTGTGCGTCGTCGAGGATGCCGTGGAGCGCCTCGCGTTGCCGTTGCTCGTCCTGACCGACCATCCCTTCGGCCATCCGGACCTTCACCGCCAGCGCGACGAGCTGTTGCTGCGCGCCGTCGTGCAGGTTTCGTTCCAGCCGCCGGCGCTCCTCATCCTGCGCGGCCACCAATCGTTGGCGTGACGAGCGGAGGTCCTCGATCAACCGGAAGTTCTCCAGGATCAACCCGGCCTGCGCGGCCAGGTCCGAGAGCAGCTTGTCCTCCTCGGGAACGACCGGATCGTTCGGCGGCTTCGTGACGGTGAGCGCGCCGAGCAGCTCGCTCCCGTGGCGAACGGCAACAGCGGCGTCCGCGTCGGGGAACGTGGGGAGCGCGTCTCCTTCGGACGCGATCGGCGGATGCAGCTCCGTCGGTTCCGGCCACGACGAGGCCGGACGCATCTCGGTGCCGACCCGGAGCCAGACGGTAGCGTCGGTGGCGCCGGTCCCCTCCGCCAGCAGCCGCGCCATGCGCGGAAGGAGATGCTCGCCCGCGAACGTCTCGCTCACGTGGGCCGAGAACCCCGAGAGGACCTCATAGGGTGTGGCACGCTTGCCATAGATCACCCGGTTCGCGGCGCGCTTGGCCTTCTCACGCGCTGGCTGGAACGCGATCGCGACGAACGCGGTGGCGACGAGCGACAGGAACTGCGTCGCGCCGACGAACGCGCCGACCACGACGACGAACGCGACGTACACGATCGTGATGAATGCCGCGAGCAGTCCGTAGACGACCGCCTTGTTGATGAAGAAGTCGATGTCATAGAGACGGTGCTTGAGGATCGCGGTCGCGATCGCCGCGTAGAGGAGCAGCAGCGATACGTCGAACAACAGCGAGGCGAGCGGACTGTCGGTGAGGATCGTGGCGGTGTAGAAGATCGCGACGAGGAGCGCCGCGATCACGAACCACTTGAGCTGCACGCGCTCATGTCCCCTCGACCGCGAGAACCTGACGGCGAGGGACGCGAACGAGAGGAACGTCGCGACCGGGATCGCGAACAGGACGATCAGGAACAGCGTCAGCGCGAACGACGTGAGCCACCCGCCCCGCACGGTGTTCGCCAGCGTGAACGGCCGGGTCCAGATGGCCGTGGCGAAGATGGTGGTGGTGAAGACGATCAAGGCGGACGAGGCCGCCGCGAACCATGCCACCGGCCTCCATCGCGACGACGGGAGGTGACCGTCGGGGAACAGGAGGAACAGGAACGGCAGCAACGCGACCGGGATCGGCCAGATCGCGTTCGCGATCCAGCCGAAGACCCGTCCGCCCGGGAGCGTCCCCGGCTCGGCGATCAGGACGTGCAACGCATATGCCCGCGAGAACCCGCCCAGCCCCAGGGCGAAACCGGCGGCGAGCAGCAGCCAGCCGATCGAGTTATCCGGGCGACGAGCCGCGATCACGAGGCCGATCACCGGCACGCCGACGTTCACCAGGAGACCGAACACGTTGCTCACGCTCCAACCGTCGGACGCCTCCGGGAGCGTGACGCTGCGGTCCACGTACACGAGCACGAGGTTCGCGACCATCAGCACGATGGACGTCAGGCCGATCGCCCACGCGACCCAGCGAGCCTTCCACCACGCGTTACCGCCGCTCACGCGCCGATTCTCTCCGCAGGCACGTCCGAAGGGAAGCCGCTGGATCAGGTGGTGGGTCCCGGCAGGCCGCGCAGGTACTCGGCGACGGCGCTCAGGTCGTGGCCCTCGAACCCTGCGGCGAGCGCGTCGCCCACGGTCTTGCGGTTCTGCGCCGCCTGGTCCATCGGCGCGCCGACCTCCTCCGGCGAGGGCGAGGATCAGGTCCAGATCCTTCGCCATCAGCTCCATGAGGAACGCCGGCGGCGTCTCGTCGGGACGCTCGAACGCCTCTCGCTTGTAGAGGACGAACGGAGCGGCGGCGGCGCCCGACGCGAAGATCTCGTAGGCGGCGAGGCGATCGACCCCGGCCTTCTCCGCCAGCACGAGCGCCTCGGACAGCCCGACGTCGATCGCATGGATCAGGGAGTTCACCGCGAGCTTCATCGTGGCTCCCGCGCCGAGCGCGCCGACGTGGAAGACCTTCGTGGCCAGCACGTCGAGCACCGGGCGCGCGAGATCCAACGTCGTGGGGTCGCCGCCGACCATGATCGTGAGCTCGCCCTTCTCGACCGTCGAGACGCTGCCGGAGACCGGAGCGTCCAGCAGCATCGCTCCGCGCGACCTCGATCGGCGGTGCGATCGCTCGCACGGTATGCGGAGCGATCGTGCTCATCTCCAGCACGACCTGACCCTCGTGCAGCCCGGCGGTGACGCCGCCCGGCCCGGCGTAGGTTCCGATCACCGCGGCGTCGTCGGCCAGGCTCGAGATCACGACATCCGCGCCGTCGATCGCCTCGGCGATCGTGTCCGAGGCCGAGGCGCCCGGTTCGTTCGGCCACCTCAGGGCGGCCGCGGCGGTCCGGTTCCAGACGCGGACGGGAACGCCCGGCGCGCCGGAGCGTCCCCACCATGGCGCCGCCCATCCGACCGGCGCCGAGGACGGCGACGTCATCGGTGCGGTCACGTGAGCGACCAGCCCCCGTCGATCCGGACCTCGGTGCCGTGCATCGACGGGTTCTCCAGCAGGAACACGGCCGCGTCGGTGACGTCGCGCATCTCCACCAGTCGACCGGTCGGCGTCTTCGGCACGCGTCGCCTCGAGCGCCTCGGTCTTCGGCGCCCAGAACGGGCTGTCGGCCGACGATCCCCGGATGCAGGGCGTTCACGCGGATCGGCGGCAGCTCGACGGCCAGCGTCCGGACCAGTCCGTCCACGCCGTGGTTGATCGTCGTGATCGTGGTCGAGCCCGGATACGGCTGCAGCTTCGCGAGCCCGCCGTAGAGCACGATCGACGCGTCGGGCGTGAGCCGGCCCAGCAGTGCGTGGACCGTCTCCGTGTAGCCGACGAGCTTCAGCGTGACCAAGCGGATCGCCTTCGCGACGTCGTAGTCGGCGACGCTGTTGAGGTCGCGGTCGAGCGCGGCCAGCACCAGGCGGTCGATCGAGCCGAGCGTCCGCCAGCGCGGCCGCGATCGACTCCGGCTCGGACAGGTCGAACGCGGCGCTGCCGACGTTCGTCGCCCAGCTCGGCCGCGACCGCCGCGGCGCGGTCCGCGTCGCGCCCCGTGATCACGACCCGTCTGCCCGGCCTCCACGTAGCGCCGCGCGAGGTCCCGACCGAGCCCCTGCGTCCCTCCGACCACCACGACCGCATGCTCATCCATCGGCGTTCATCCTTCCGTCGTGGTCGCGTCGGCGAGGTACTCCCAGTCCCGCGCGAACCGATAGGAGTGACGCGCCGGGGGCTGCGGCGCCTGGGTCTCGAGCCACCGGACGATGCCGGGCCCGGGGTTCGAGAACGCATGGACGCAACCGACGCCCGCCCACGCGACGTCGCCGGGGACCAGGTGGTAGGACTCGCCGTCGAACTCCGCGTCGACCTCGCCGTCGAGGATCAGATACGTCTCTTCGTACGCGTGGTCGTGCCTGCCCGCCATCCCACGCGGCTCGTACTGCACCATGAACATCGTGAGCAGCTGCGCGCCCAGATCGCTGTCGATCATCATCTTCACCGTGATCCCGCTGTAGACGAGGAGCGCGGTGCGCATGCTGGCCGAGACCGCGAGCATGTCCTGCGTCTGCTTGTCGACCTCCATGTTCCCCGGGTCGATGTGGCCGAACGACCGGGTCCGCGGATCGCGGACATCGATCGGCGTTGGCTCGCGCTCGGGGAGCGCCGGCACCGCGTAGGTATCACCCTGGACCCGCGCGCGCGGCTGCGGCGCCAGCATCTGTGCCCATCGGACCGGCGCATCGGACACGTTGCGCAGCGCGTGAGGCGCCCCGACGGCGCTCACCCCGTAGTCTCCGACGCGCAGGAGGTTCGCGCCCTCTCCGGTGTCGACGACGACCTCGCCCTCCAGGACGTACAGGCTGTCCTCGTAGCTGTGGACATGCCAGGGGATGAGGCCGCCCGCGGCCAGCTCGACGATCGCGAAGCCGGTGTGAACCGCGCCGGGCGTGTCTTCGTCGACGATCGACCACCGGCGCAACCCCGTGGCGTTGGAACCCGCAGGGGCGGCGAGGTCGATATCGCCGCCCCTGCGGACCACATGGCGGGAGCTCACGATCCCGCTGCCTCCTGCTGCTTCTTCGCCAGCGCGTCCCGCAGGTAGGCGCTCGAGGCTTCAAGCTTCGTGCGCGCCGACTCCCAGTCGGCGATCAGCTTCCCGCCCCGCTTCTGGATCGCGCCGCCGATGATCACGGTGTCGACGTTCGACGTGTCGGCGCAGAGCACGACCGTTGCCACGGGATCGATCACGGGAGCGGTCCCGGGAGCCTTGCCGTCGATCACGACCACGTCGGCCTTCTTGCCCGGCGTCAGCGAACCGGTGCGGTCCTCGAGCCCGGCCACGTGGGCACCGTCGAGCGTCGCCATCGTCAGCATGTCGCGGGCCGTGAGCGCGTCGTCGGGGAGCGGCGCCTCGCTCTCCCAGACGGAATCGTTCGACTTCCATCGCTCTTCAGCGAACGCGCATCGCATCTCGGTGAACATGTCGCCGGGCACGGTCGTGACCACGTCGATCGACAGGCTGGGTCGCAGGCCGTGCGCCCGCGCCTTCATGATGGGCGGCCACCCGTGCCCCATCTGCATCTCCACCTGCGGCGCGATCGAGATCGTCCCGCGGCTCTTGGCGACCAGGTCCCACTCCTCGTCGCTGAAATAGCAGCAGTGGATGTACGTCGTGTCGGCGCCGAGCAATCCGAGACCGTCAAGTTGGTTGACCATCCCCCATTTGCCGGCCAGCTTGCCCATCGCGATGTGCACGGTGATCGGGATGCCGAGATCTCGGGCCATCCCCCACTCCGCCCGGACCACGTCGTCCTGGCAGAACCCGGGGCCGCGCGTGGCGAGCCCCATCGTCAACAGCCCGTCGTCCGACCCGAAGTACGTCGAGTGGATCCGCTCGACGTCGTCGCGCGGGATCGCGATCGAGCTGTTGAACCAGTAGTCGGCGAGCGAGGTGTTGGCGCTGCCGTAGGCGTAGAGGGAGCGGATGCCCGCTTCCTTGAGGCCCTGGATCCCGGCGTCGGGATGATCGGGCGTGTTGTTGATGTGCGACCAGTCGACGAGCGTGGTGATGCCGGCGTTGATGCACTCGAGCGCCCCGGCCAGGTTGCTGGCGTAGACGTCCTCGGGGCGATACAGCGGCGCGAAGCTGTCGAGCACCTCCACGAAGTAGTCGTCGAGGGTCGCGTTGGGGGCGCAGTTGCGGATCGCCGCCTCCCACGTGTGCCGGTGCGTGTCGACGAAGCCGGGGATCACGATGTCACCCGTGACGTCGATCACCTCGGCGTCGGCGGAGAGGTCCTTCCCCACCTGGACGATCGTGTCGCCTTCGATGAGGACGTCGCCGCCGGGGATGTCCCCGAGCTGCGGGTCCACCGTGAGCACGTGCCCCCCTCGCAGCAAGATCCGATCCGCCATGTCGTCTCCTCCTTCGGTCGATCGACGTTCGCTCAGCCCACGGCGCGACGCACGCCCTCGACGATCCGATCGACGGACGGGATCGCAGCGTCTTCGAGCACGTCGGCGGACGGCAACGGGATGTGCGGCGTCGTCACGCGGACGATCGGCCCGTCGAGCGCGAAGAACCCCTCCTCCGCGACGATCGACGCGACCTCCGCTCCCCAGCCGCACAAGCGTGGGTTCTCCTCGACGGTGACGAGCCGGCTGGTCCTGCCGACAGAGTCCAGGATCGCGGGCACATCGAGCGGCACCAGCGAGCGGATGTCGATCACCTCGGCCGAGACGCCGTCGCCGGCCAGCACCTCTGCGGCCGCGAGCGCCTTCGGCACCATGGCGCCCAACGCACAGATCGTGACGTCGTCTCCCGAGCGGAGCACCCGGACGGTCCCGAGCCGATCGACGATCTCCCCGTCGGGAACCTCGCCCTTGGACGAGTAGAGCACCTTCGGCTCGACGACGATCACGGGATCCGGGTCGCGCACCGCCGCGGCGAAGAGTCCGATCATGTCGACCGGCGTCGACGGAACCACGACCTTCAGGCCGGGGATCGCCATCATCCAGGACTCCACGCTCTGCGAGTGCTGGGCGCCGAACCGCACGCCGCCGCCGTTCGCGGTCCGGATCACGAGCGGCAGGGCGACCTGCCCGTTCGTCATGTATCGGGTCTTGGCGATCTGGTTCGCCACGATGTCCCAGCAGACGGCGAAGAAGTCGCTGAACATCAGCTCGGCGATGGGGCGCAGGCCGTTCATCGCCGCGCCCATCGCGGCGCCGATGATCGCCTGCTCGCTGATCGGCGTGTCGCGCACGCGCTCCGGACCGAACCGGTCCAGCAGCCCCTCGGTCGTCTTGAACACACCCCCGGCCGCCGCGATGTCCTCGCCGATGAAGTAGACGGTCGGGTCGCGCTCCATCTCCTGCGCGATGGCGCGGGCGACCGCCTCGCGGTAGGTCAGCTCCGCCACGCGGACCCCCCGTCGGCCCACAGCTGCGAATCGATCGAGCCCGCGTCGGGCGGCGGGGCGGACCTCGACTCCTCGGTCGCGCGGTCGACGGCCGCCAGGACCTCGGCGTCGATCCCGTCCAGCACGCCGGCCTCGACGCCCTCGCCCACCAGACGCTCGCGATACATCGGGATCGGGTCCCGTCCGATCCACTCGGCCACCTCGTCGTCGGGCCGGTACTTCCCGGGGTCGGCGCGCGAATGGCCGCCGTGGCGGTACGTCACGGCCTCGACCAGCGACGGACCCTCGCCGGCCCGCGCCCGGTCGACCACGCGACGGGCGGTCGCGTGCACCTCGTCGGGGTCGTTGCCGTCGATCAGGATCGACTCGAGGCCGTACGCGGATGCCCGGTCGGCCGCCGGATGCTCGACCGCGGTCACGTCCCCGATCGCTGTGTACTCCATATAGAGGTTGTTCTCGCAGACGTAGACGACGGGCAGCTTCCACACCGCAGCCAGGTTCAGCGCTTCGTGGAACGCGCCGATGTTGGTCGTCCCGTCGCCGAAGAAGCAGACCGCGACCTGTCCGGTACCGCGCGCCTTCGCCGCCCACGCGGCGCCGGCCGCGATCGGCATGTGCGCCCCGACGATGGCGTAGGACCCCATCGCGCCGTGCTCGACGTCGGTCAGGTGCATCGACCCGCCCTTGCCGCCGCACACGCCGGTCGCACGGCCCATCAGCTCGGCCATCAGCCCGCCCATCGGCGCGCCGCGCAACAACGTGTGGACGTGGCCGCGGTACGTGCAGAACACCAGGTCCTTCGGCTCCAGCGCGGCGGCGAACCCCGCCGCCACCGCCTCCTGGCCCAGACCGAGGTGCGAGGTCCCCTTCACCAGGCCCTCGAGGAACAGGTCGTGCGCCCGCTTCTCGAACAGGCGCCCCTCCTGCATCTTCCGGTAGATGTCGACCCGCACGTCCAGGTCCGACCGCGTCGCCGTCTCCGTCATCGATCGCCCCGTCCGCCCGCGTCCATGATCAGTATTCGTTCGCGACCATGAGCTCTTCGCACGGGAAGAGCGTGATCACGCGAGGGCCGTCCGCGGTGACGACGACCTCTTCCTCGATCCGCGCCGCCGAACGACCGTCCGCGGCCGGGCAGTACGTCTCGAGCGCGAACAGCATCCCCTCCTTGATCTCGAGGGGATCGATGAAGGAGTTCAGGCGCGTGATGATCGGACGTTCGTGCAGGCTGGCTCCGACCCCGTGGCCGAACTGCAGCCCGAACGCATCCATCTCGTCCGCGAACCCGAACTCCTCGGCCTTCGGCCATACGGCCGCGATCTGGTCCGTCGATACCCCCGGCTTGACCAGGTCGAGCGCGGCGTCCATCCATTCGCGCGACTGCTTGAACGCGTCGCGCTGGGCGGTGCTTGCGCGACCGACGACGAACGTCCGGTAGTAACAGGTCCGGTACCCGTTGAAGACGTGGATGATGTCGAAGTACGCCTGATCGCCGGGACGGATGATCCGGTCGGTGAACACGTGCGGGTGCGGGCTGCACCGCTCGCCGGCGATCGAGTTGACCGCCTCGACGAACTCCGAACCCATCTCGAACAGGCGCGCGTGCGCGAGGGCCACGATGTCGCTCTCGCGAACGCCGGGCTTCAAGGCCTCGAAGATGTCCTGGTACACGCCGTCGACCATCGCGCACGCCTGGGTCAAGAGCATGATCTCGTCCGGGCTCTTGATCTCGCGTGCGTCGGCCATCACCTGCTGGCCGTCGCGAATGATGATGCCGGCGTTCGCGAGCTCCAGGAAGACCGACGTCTCGGCGACGTCGACGCCGAGGGGCATGTCCCCCACGCCTTCCTCCATCATGATCGACTGGATCTCTTGCACGGCGCGCTTCTGCAGACCGACCCGCGGATGGATCGCACCTTGGAGACCGGTGTTGCCCCCGACCGAGTTCTTCTCGTCGTACAGGTGGGGCAGCTGCAAGCGGTGCGCCTTCGCGGCAGAGCCGAAGTCGAAGATACGCGGACGCCCCGTCCGGGTGAGGAGCGCGTAGCGCTCACCCTTGTTGAACGCCCAGTAGCCGATCTGGGTGGCGGTGACGTAGCGGATGTTGCTCGTCTCGAACAGCAGGAGCGCGCCCAGATCGGAGGCCTCGAGCGCCTCACGGGTCGCGGTTCAGTCGGTAGGTGCGGAGCCGCTCGAAGTCGACGCGTACCTCCCAGTCGACACCGGCGATGCCGGGTGCTGGGGTCGTCGCAACCGGGAACCCGTCCGTCGTCATGGGCATGTCCTCCTCGAGTGCTCGGAACGGCGACCGACCATCGGATAGCCCCACTTACCGGGCCCGTCGCGATGTGCATCATACGCAGGTCTCTCGTTCGCGTGCACGGCACCATCGTGTGCAGTGACACTACTCACCGGAGCTCCTCTCTCATCAGATGCTCGGGGGCTTGAAGCCCGACTTGGCCAGGACGAACTCTCGGGACTCGGTGGCCATCCGTTTCACGGCCGGCCAGTCGACGTGGAGCAACTCGCCGTGTCGCTTCATGACCCGGCCGCGCGATCAGCGACCGTGTCGACGTTGCCGGTATCCATGCCCGTCGACGACGGCGGTCGCCGGGTCGTTGAGCGGCGTCACGTTCATGCGGTCGGTGCGCAGCATGATGAGGTCGGCCTGCTTGCCCGGCGTCAGCGGTCCCGATCTTCGCGTCGAGCCCGATCGCCTTGGCCCCCTCGATCGTGGCGCAGGCGAGGACCTCCTGCGCTCGGCAGCGGCGCCTTGCCTTCGGCGGCCGCCGAACGCCCGTTGCAGCGCCAGCACCGACCGCATCTGGTTGAACATGTCGCCCGGGACGTTGGTCTCGACGTCCACGCTCAGGCTGGGACGCAGGCCGCGGTCCAGGAACTTCTGGATCGGCGGCATGCCGTGACCCATCATCATCTCCACCGGCGACGCCAGCGAGACGGTGCCGCCCGGTGTCGACGATCATCTGGATCTCGGTGTCGTTCAGCGTCGTGCAGTGGATGTAGGTGGTGTCGGGACCGAGCAGCCCCGCCTCGCCCGAACTCCTGGAGCTTGGCGTCCTGCCCGTAGCTCCCCACGCCCACGTGGGTCGTGATCCGCGCTCCCGCCTCCCGGGCCAGCTTCCAGTGGTCGCGCGTCACCTCGAAGTCGGTGAACTCCGGGCCCGGCGCGGCGAGCGCCAGCGTCAGCATCTGGTCGTTCGATCGAGAAGTGCTCGGTCGCGGCGCGGACGAACCAGCTCGGCTGACGCTCCTCCCACTTGCCCCACCACGGGAACCCGTAGGCGAACACGGCCCGCATCCCGGAGTCCTCGCAGCGCCTGGATCACCGCGTCGGTGTGCGCCGGTGAGCCCTGGATGTGCGACCAGTCGAGCAGCGTGGTGATGCCGGCGTCGATGGCGCCCAGCGCCGAGAGCAGGTCGCCGATGTACGCGTCCTCGGGTCGGAACGCCGGCGCCAGCTTGTGCAGGACGAACGAGATGTAGCCGGACCGGCCCTCGAGCGGCACGTCGGTGCCGATGTTGCGCAGGAGCGCCCTCCCAGATGTGGCGATGGCTGTCGACGAAGCCCGGCATCACGATCATGCCGGTGGCGTCGATGACCTCGGCTTCCGCCGGTCTCCAGGCCGGGCCCGATCGCGACGATCGTCGCCGTGCTCGATCAGGACGTCGGCCGTCGCGAAGTCCCCGACGCTGCGGATCGAGGCTGAGCACGATGCCGTCCGCGGATCAGCATCCGTCCGGTCGGCACCACGCGGAAGTCGGGCCCCGACGGGTAGAGGTCGGGGAGCACGGCCGCGCTCGGCGACGCGGCTCCCGATCACCCGGCGCCGGGCCCGTTTGTAGTTCCGTTTCACGAGCTCCTTGATGTCGCCCGCCTGGAACAGGATGATCCCCAGCAGCACCAGGACGCCCGTGATCATCAGAGCCGTGCTCGGCGCTGCAGGCCGAGGAACGGGAGCGCGGCGATGATCAGCGCCAGGAGCACCGACGGCGACCGTGCCGCCGATGAACGTGGCCCGTCCGCCGGAGAGCGCGGCCCCGCCGAGCACCGCGGCCGTGATGCTGCTGAGCGCGTAGCTGTCGCCGATCTGTGCGTTCCCGATCCCCGAACGCGTCATCACCAAGAACGACGGCGAGTCGCCGCGAACAGCGCCGACAGCACCAGCGCCCGCACCCGGATCCAGTGGTCCGGACGCCGCTGCGCTTCGCCGAGCGCTCGTCGAAGCCGGTCGAGCGCACGCCGAGACCCGAACCCGGTGGCGTGGAGCCAGTAGATCGAGCGCACGCCGGCCCCGATCGACGATGACGATGAACGCGATGGGGATCGGGCCGATCTCGTTCGCCAGCAACGACAGTGAAGTCGCGATCGATGATCCCCCGGGCGTGGCTCGCAGCGTGAGCGAGATCCCGCTCGAGGATGCTGAGCGTGGCCAGGGTCGCGATGATCGACGGGATCTTGAAGCCCGCGGACCAGACACGGCGTTGACCGAGCCCGAGGGCCAGGCCGCGGCGAAGACGACACCGACACCGAGCAGCGATCGCGGACCGTCGAGGAGTCGGGGCCGATCAGGAACGAGCGCGATCACGACACCGAGCGTGACCATCGCCCCGACCGAGAGGTCGAGGTAGCCGACGAGGAGCGCGTGGGTCTGGCCGATCGCCACCAGCGCGAGCGGCATGGCCAGCAGGAGGATCGCTCGTGACGTTCGCGTGGTTGATGAATCCCGGGAACCGCGAGCTCGTGTACCGACGGCGACCGCCACGATCAGCAGGAGCTGCAGCACGACCGGCATCCACAGGCGGAACTGGACGATCTTGCGCCACTTGTTCTTGTCGCGGGCGTCGCGGACGACCTTGCGGACGCGAGCCTGCCGCCGAATCGAGCCGGGTGGTGGTCACGTCACGCGCTTGCGAGGACGGGGCTCTTCGGCATCGCCACGCCGAGCGGCGACCGCCCCGCCTTCGACAGGCCGGGCCCGCGCACGATCGCCTCGACGATGCGCACGCTCGTCGAGCTCGTCGCCGGGGATCTCCTCGACGATCTGGCCGCGGGACATCACCAGCACCCGGTCGCACAGACCGGAGAGCTCGAGCGGGTCGCTCGACTTGACCAGCAGCGCGGCCCCGGCGTCGGTCCGTGAGCGCAAGGCGCCGCATAGATGTCGAAGCGGGAGCCGACGTCGACGCCCTGGGTGGGTTCGTAGGCGAGGATCACGGACGGCTCCCTGAGGAACGAGCGCGCGACGGCCACCTTCTGCTGGTTGCCCGCCGGACAGGAACTCGCACCGGCTGCTCGAGCGACGGCGTGCGGATCTCGAGCTGCTCGACGAGCTCCTGCACGCGTCCTGCGCTCCCGCCCGTCGACGCAGCACACCCGATCACGCTGAACCGTCGCAACGTCTGAACGGTCGCGTTGACCCGGACGCCCGAGCACCGGCATCAACGCCTCGCGCTTGCGATCGCCGGGAAGCAGCATGATCCCGGCACCGCACCGCCTCGTGGGTCGAGGTCAGCATCAGCTCCTTGCCGTCGCAGACCGACGCGGCCCGCCCGCGGCGGCTGCCGGCCCGCCAGGCAGTCGAAGAGCTGGGGCTGGCCGTTGCCCTCGGCGCCGGCGATCCCGACGACCTCGCCGGCGCGCAGCGTGAAGCTGACCGGACCGAAGGACTGACCCTGCAAGGCCGTCGACGACGAGCACGTCGCGCGGCTCGACCGCCGTCCGGCGACGGCGGCGGGAACGCCGCCTCGAACGGGCGCCCGACGATCAGCTCGACCAGCGCCGGTTCGGTGGTCGTGGCGGCGTCGAACGTGCCTTGGTTCCGGCCGTCGCGCAGGACCGTGATCCGGTCGGCGATCTCGAGCACCTCGGGCAGTCGATGGCTCACGTAGACGACGCCGACGCCGCGATCGCCGGCACGCGAGCACGGTTCGGTGGAGCGCCTCGACCTCGGTCGGGACCGAGCGCGGTGGTGGGCTCGTCGAGCAGGAGCACCTTGGGTTCGGTGACGAGCGCCTTGGCCACCTCGAAGAGCTGACGGTCGGCCAGGGTGAGGAACCCGGCCGGCGCGTCGGGGAAGAGCTCGAGGTCGAGGTCGAAGTCGGCGAGCACCCGGCGCGCCCACGCTTCCTCCGCCAGAATGGCGGTACGCTGGCGCCGATGGCGCGGCGCAGGTAGAGGTTGTTCTTGACGGGCTGGGCCAGGATCAGCGACGTGTCCTGGTAGGCCATGGCCAGGCCCAGCTTCCTGGCCAGCGCCGGCGAGTCCCGGCGCAGGGGTTGGCCCCCGATCCGGACCGTGCCCAGATCGGGGTCCACGAACCCGCTCGCGATCCCGAGGAGGGTCGACTTCCCGGAGCCGTTCTCGCCGACGAGCGCGTGCACCTCGCCGGCGCGGCAGTCGAAGCTGACGTCGGTCAGCGCGCGAACCGCCCCGAACTGCCGGGACACGCCGCGCAGCTCGAGGACCAGGTCCGCCGGTCGCCGACCCTCCTTCGGGATCGCTGCTGCTCATCCGTTCGGGAACATCACGGCGAGCACGTTGTCCGGCACCAGCGAGGTGCCCGACACCGTCGGCGTCACCCGGTCCGGGTTGCAGTCCGACGCCGGTGACCTGACGCATCACGTGCGGGACGACGATCTGCCGGCGGGATCGTCGCGCCCTTGAGGTACATCATCGAGGCGGTGACGGCGACCCGCGACTGGAAGTTGCCGCCCGCCGAGTACCAGATGTTGAAGTTGGGGTCGTCCATCTTCTTCCACGTGCAGAACAGGGTCTGCTCGTCGGTCCGCAACGCGACGGTGAGGTTCCCGATCGGGATGCCCAGCTGCGTCGTACGCCTTCAGGGCGGTGTTGAGCCCATCGGCGTACTCGTAGGCGTACCCCGCGATGTCCGGGTTCGTCGAGAGCCAGCCGTTGACCGTCTTGAGCGCCATCGTCGTTCGACCCAGTAGGTGTCGGCAGGACCGAGCGTCTTGATCGACGGGTTCAGACGCCTTCTGCAGGTAGCAGCCGCTGCCACCCGAGGGACAGCGCGTTGCCCGGCGTGCCGCCCATGAGGCCGACCGTCGCCGGACGCCGACGCCCGTCGTTGATCACCTCGGCGAAGCTCTTGCCGAGCGCGCAGAGGTCCTCGCCGACCACCGTGAGGTAGTCCTGACCGGGGACGAGCGCGCCCTCCTGACCGGGCAGTCCGACCCAGCCCGCCGAGTACGTGGAGTACGGGATCCCGGCGGCCTTCGCTTCCAGGATCGGCGTCGGCGATGTTCGTGCCCTGGTCGGGGTAGCCGATGATGAAGCTGACGCCGGCCTGGATCAGGAACCGGATGTCGTTGGCGGCGACCGCCGGATCGGGGTTCCACTGGGCGTCGGTGAAGATCATCTTGCCGATCTCCGGGTAGGTCAGCGCCTGCAGGATGGCCTCCATGCGGGTCACCTGACGCCACACGTTCGAGCCCGCCGCCGTCGGCGTAGCCCATGACGATGTCGCCACCGGTGCCGGTGTCGCACTACGTCGCGTTCCAGCACTCGATCGCCTTGTCGATCGTCGCCTGGTCGAGGTCCTGGTTCGCGCGGGCGATCGAGGCCAGGATGATGTCCGGCACGTCAGGCGACCGGCCCCATGGCCTTCGTCACCAGCGCCGGGTCGGCGTTCGTGCTCTCGCCGTACTGCGCCAACGGCCCGCTCGCGGCGCCGGATGCTCCCGTCGCTGCACCGCCGGTCGGCGGCCGGGGCCGACCCGGCGTCGCCACCGTTGCTGCATGCCGCAGCCACCATCGCGAGGGTCGCGACGATGCCGATGATCTTGATGCGTTTCATGTTCCCCCTCCCGTTGGGTCGATGGCACTCACCATCTGTTGATTCGCTCGGACCTGCGATGCGCGTGCCTCCTTTCTCAATCGCGTCCCGCCGCTGGAAGTGCTGACGGTCGGTGTCTCGACGACCTCCGTTCGCTTGCGCTCCCGAAGGACGTGCTCGACACCCCGGATGATGCGGTCTCCCGACACCAACATGCCGCCGATGATGACGAGACCGAACACCACGAACTGGAGCGCGGTCGGCAGGCCCATCACCCGCATCATCTGGTTCGAGCCCGGCGAGGAAGAACGCCGCGACCCACGTCGACAGCGGGCTGGCCAGACCGCCGGTGAGCGACGCGCCGCCGATGACCACGGCGGCGATCGGACCGAGGAGGTACGGGAGCGCCGATCGTGATGCTGACGGTGCCGCAGGAACGACGCCAGCAGGATCCCGGCGATGCCGTAGAGGACCGCGGCCACGACGTAGGCCGACATCTGGTTCAGATTGACCCGCAGGCCGGCGATCCGACGCGGCGGTCGGGTTGGCGCCGACCACCTGGAACCTCCGCCCGGCCGTCGTGAACCGGAACAGGACGATCAGCACGAGCGTGATGGCCACCCCGATCCAGAAGGTCCGGGTGACGCCGAGGAAGCGCGTCGACGTCCAGCGGAGAGCCCGATCGGGGACCGCGGTCTGGATCGCGACGCTCGAGTAGTAGCGGAAGGCGATGCCGCTCACGATCTGCCCCACGGCGAGCGTGACGATCAGCGCGTTGAGCCCGAGGCCGCCGATGAGGATCCCGTTGACCAACCCGACCACCGCGGCCAGCGACGAGCGCGATGCCGATCGCGGTCCAGATGCGCTCGTCGGACTCCCTGCCCCACCCCGACCGTGATCACCGCCGCGAGGGTGAGCGTCCCGGGGACGCTGAGGTCGATGCCCCCGGTCATGATCACCAGCATCTGGCCGAGCGCGGTGATGGCCAGGAACGTGCCGAACGGCGCGATCGAGCTGAGGCCGGGCCCGCGCAGCGTCGCCGGCGCCCAGATCGAGGCGATCGACGACGAGCAGACACGATCGCGATGTACACGGGCAGGTAGCGGGACGCGACGACGAAGGACGTGACCGCCGACGACGGGCCCCGGCGACGACTCATCGCTGCCCTCCGTGTGCCGCGCCGACGACGAGACCGGAGGCGGCCGCCACACGCTCTAGGGCCGCGGTCGCCAGCTCTCGCGCGCGTCGCACGTCGGCGTTCGAGCACGCCGTCGCGCATCACGACACGTCCGTCGACGAAGCACCCAGTCGACGTTCGACGTGTCCATGCCCCACACGACCGCACCGATCGGGTCGTTGATCGGGAAGACGTTGGGGCGGTCGGTCCGCAGCACGATGACGTCGGCGCGCATGCCCGGGCTCGAGCGATCCGGTCACGCCGCCCAACCCGGCGACCCGCGCGCCGTCGATCGTGGCGTAGCGGATCATGTCGCGCGTGTTCATCAGCTCGGGGAACGCCGGCCTTGCCGGCCAGCTTGCGATCGAACACGGTGGCGTGCTGCATCGAGATCATGGCTCGCATCTGCGCGAACATGTCGCCCGGCGTGACGCACTCGTCGTCGACCCCGAGCCCCGGCCGGATGTCGCGGTCGACAAGCTGCTGAACGATCGGGGGCGATCCGAGATCGCTCGACATCTCGTTCGTCGGCACCAACGCCACGGACGCGCCGGAAGCCGCGATGGCATCGACGTCCGCGTCGTCGAGTTCCACGCAATGCACGAGCGTGACGTCCTCACCCAGGAGGCCGCGCGCGGCGAGGTCGGCGATCACGCCACGCCCCGAGCTCCGCGAACCGGCGTGGGCGTGGATGCGAATGCCGAGGTCCCGGGCCGCCGCCCATTCCTCCGCGACCATGTCGAGATCGGCCGACCCGGGCACGTCGAACCCGAGGGCGACGCTGGTGGTCGGACCGGCCGCGGCGCTGAGCCGGGCGACGAGTTCGCGGGTCGGGGGCCCGGCATGCGTGCCCTCCGTCCGGCGACGACGGGCGTGGACGAACACGGTGCGCAGCCCGGCGTCGGCGTGTGCCTGGAGCGCGGCCTCCGCGAAGCCGGCGTCCGATCGGATGGGCGACCAATCGACGACGGTCGTGATCCCCGCCTCGGCCGCGCCCAGCACGGCGCTCAGGGTGGCGGCATAGACGTCCTCGGGCTGAAAGTGATCGGCGACCTCCGCCGGCACCGGCGACTCGCCGTTCGCGCCGTGTTCCTCGACGTTGCGGAACAGCGACGTCCATGCATGACGATGGGTGTCGACGAAGCCGGGCATGACGATGGTGTCGGTCGCATCCACCCGCTCGGCGTCGCGGGCGCGGAGCCCGGGGCCGACCTCCGCCACGAGGCCGTCGTCGATCAGAACGTCTGCCTGGGTGAAGTTGGGGGTCTTCGCCCCCAGGGTGAGGACGCAGCCGCCGCTCAGCAGGATCTTCGATGTCATACCCGGTCCCCGCCGATGCAGCTGCCGGGACGTCGAGATCCCCGATCCCGAGCCCGATCAGCGCCCCCCCTGCATGAGCGACCCCTCACCGTCCAGGGACACTACATAGGTTGGGTCGGCCGCGCTAGGTAGGACGAGGCATATCGAACAGCGGGGCTGCACACCGCGATCCTTCGCTAGTAGCCTTGCTGTTTGCGCGGGCGAGCCACGACCCGAGATGTCCAGTCGTGGCTGAACGTCTATCCTGCGAGCGTCGAGCGGAACTGAGGGCGGGATGGCCGGCGAACTGGAGGACATCGGAACCAGGCTCCGTGAGGAACGCGAGCGCGTCCAGATCAGCCAGCGGGAGCTGGCGCGGAGGATCGGACTCGTCGGCCAGCCTGATCTCCCAGATCGAGTCGGGGCAATCCAAGCCTTCCGTGAGCACGCTCTACGCGATCGTCACCGAGCTCGGCGTCTCCGTGGACGACGTGTTCCGCGGGAGCAACGGTCACAGCGGTGCCGTCCACGGACCCGGCGAAGGGTCGACCGGGAGCCGACGAGGCCCCGGTGGTGCGATCCGACGAGCGCCACGTGATCGACCTCGACTCGGGGGTCCGGTGGGAGCGACTCACCAGCCATCAGCATGAAGACGTCGACTTCCTCCACGTGATCTACGACGTCGGCGGGTCGTCGGCGTCCGACACGATGATGATGCGGCACCCCGGCCGCGAGTACGGCATCGTGATGTCCGGTCGCCTCGGCGTGCAGCTGGGGTTCGACCAGTACGAGCTCGCACCGGGAGATTCGATCGGGTTCGATTCGACCCTGCCGCATCGGCTCTGGAACCTGGGCGACGAGCCCGTGCACGGCATCTGGTTCGTGGTCGGCCGGGACGGCTAGCACCGCGGCGCGCGAAGCGCGCCGCGGTATGACTGAAGGAGTGGTCATGGGTACCTACGAGCACGAGATCGACATGCTTGAGCGTGAGCTGCAGGGCGTGCTGGCCGTCTTCGACGGCGTGTCGGGCGACGACTGGAAGAAGCCCACCCGGCTGGAACCGTTGGACCCCGGCGTGAAGCATTGGACGGTCTTCGAGCTCGCGGGGCACTTCGACATCTCGATCGGGCTCACGCGCATGTTGATCGCGCAGCCGTCCGACGGACAGGTCGGCCGCGACCGCGTCAGCTTCTTCATCTTCCCGCGGTCTGAGGTGGCGCCGGTCGTGTACTCGTACGCGTACACGATGGTCGAGGGCAAGACGCCGACCGACATGCCGGGCGTGCTCCGCGAGACGTTCACGAAGACGATCGAGGAGTCGCGTGCGAACCCGCCCTCGCTCGTCGGTTCGGGGTACTACGCGCTGATGGAGCTGGGTGAGTTCGCGCCGAGCCGGATCGTCGAGGCTGTCGTGCACGGGTTCGATCTGACCGATGCGCTCGGTATCGACACGATCGCGACGCCGGACGGGGTCGCGTTCACCGCCGGCGTCATGGACGAGCTGCTCCGCCGGCGAACGGTGGGTGGACGGCCGGGCGACCTGTCGGACGACCTCGCGTGGGTGCGCGCGGCGTCGGGTCGCGCCCCGCACGACGACCCGCGCCTCCCGCTCATCGGCTGAGGCGCGCCCCCGCCGTCGGACCTGCCTGGTCCCGTCAGTCAGCTGATGCGGACGATCAGCCTCCCGGCGCCCGGTAGCCCGTGTCGATCGCCCGTGCCGCGTCGACCTCGGCGGGGGTGAGCAGCTTCACGGTCTCGATGCTGCCGGTGCCGGCGGCGCCGACCGCCATCGCGACCGCGGCGGCCGTCGCGTCGTCGGGCAGCTCGTTGATCACGTAGACGTCGGTCTCCCCGAACGCGAAATGGAAGCTCTCCATCTGGCCGCCCAGGTTCGATACGAGCTTCCCGATGAAGTCCGCCCGGCTGGCGGCTCCCTCCTTCATCACGCCGCGCATCCCGTCGGCGGAGTAGGAGACCTTGTACAGGTACTTGGGCATCGTGCCCTCCTTCCTTCGAGCAGGCTCCGAGCCTATGCCCTCGCCGCCGAACGCGCTACATCGAGATCGGGGGGCGTCGTTGCGAAGGGAACGTGAAACGTCGGAGTACCGTCGGTACGGAGATGCCGGGCACTGGCCGTCACATGTACGCCCGCGGGCGTCGGATCACCAAACGAAGGCTCCTCGGCGGGCTGCTGCTGGTCGCGGTCGTCGCCGGGGGCGTCGCCGGAGCCGTGTTCCTTCCCGATCTGCTCGGGTCGGGATCCAAGGGGTCCGCCCCGTCACCGACGCCCGAGGTTCCATCATGCCCCTCGACCCGTCTCGCCGGCGGCGACACCCAACTCGGGTCCGTCGCATGGGTGGACGGCGGGGCGCTCCACCTGGTGGACATGGACACGTGCGAGGAGCGAACCCTGGTTGCGGCCGGCGCCGCCCCGACGGTCCGGTTCAGCCACGACGGGACGTGGGTCGCGTTCGGCGACGGCACGATCGTTCCGTCGGGCGGCGGCAACGTGCAGAACACCGTCGGGAAGCTCAGCACGTGGCAGTGGTCGCCCACCGACGATGTGCTGGCCGGCGTGACCGCGCACGGTGGCGTGGTGGTCGGAGGCCCGAACGACGACCGGCGGGTCCTGGTGAAGGACGGGTCCGGCGCGACGCAGGTGATGTTCAGTCCGAACGGGCGATCGCTCGAGGCGGACCTGGGCGGCGATCGGGTCGCGATCATCGATGTCGTCGACGGTGCCGCGACGACCGTCTACCGCGTGTCGCCGGGGACGAAGGCGCCACCACAGGCGGCGGGGTGGTCGCCGGACGGGCGTTGGGTGTTGTTCTTCTCCCGGTTCGCGGGCCGGACGGGAGTGCCGCTCAACACCGTGCCCAGCGGCGGCGGCAATTGGGTGAACGTGTTCGATCCCGTGCTTCCGTACGACGACTTCTTGAGTTGGTGCGGCCGGCAGCTGGCGCTCTCCGGCGGTGGCGACCGGTCGCCGAGCGAAGGGAACCAGATCCTCGTCTCCGGTCCCTCGGATTGGCGGTACCACAACCTGTCTGCCGATTTCACCCGCAGCTGGATCTGGCCGGCCTGCTCGCCGAACGGGAAGTGGATCGCTGCGACGGCCACCCCCAACACCGCCGAGTCGCCGCCGGGACACGGGATCCGCGCCCTGTGGTTGCTCGCCACGAACGGGACGCATCGCTCCCGCCTCACCGGACCGGGGAACTTCGCGTACGAGGTCCCGCGCTGGTCCGCCGACGGCCGGTTCCTCCTGGTGGTGAAGCGGGGCCTCGACCCGAGCTCGCCCGGCGCGTTGTTGCTCTTCAAGGTCGACCCGGCAACGGGCAAGGCCACCCACGCCCCGGGTCCGGTGGCGCGCATCGGTTCCGCCCCCGGCACGGACGGCCACACCGATTGGTCGAACACGAGCGACTGGTACCGGCCGTAGGTCCGGCCCGGCCGCTACACGGCCTTGCGGTACAGGCGCACCGCGATGGGCGCGAAGATCGCGATGATCAGGACGGACCACAGGATCGACTTGATCACGAGCATCTGCGTGGGGCCGCCGATCGTGAGGACGCGGAACGTCTCGGCAGTGACCGAGACCGGCTGGTTCCTGGACCACGGCTGCAGCCAGCCCGGCATGTTCTCCACCGGGACGAACGAGGCCGAGGCGAACACGAGCGGCGCGAGGATCGGGAACGCCGCCGCCTGCGCCGTCTCGGGATCCTTCACCGCGAGCCCGATCGTCGCGAAGATCCACGACATCGCGTAGCCGAACAGAAGCACCAACATGACCCCGGGCACCAGCGCGAGCAGGGTGGTGTGGATCCGCCACCCGACAAGGAACCCCACGATCATCATGAGGATCACGACGAAGACGTTGCGCAAGAGGTCGGCGAGCGTACGCCCGACCAGGACGGCGGGCGTCCACATCGGGAGCGCATGGAAGCGTTCCATGAGGCCGCTCTTGAGGTCCGTGGCCAGGCCGATCGCGGTCGCGAGGGAGCCGAACACCACCACCTGCAGGAAGATGCCGGGCATCAGGTAATCCACGTACGGGATCTTCCCCGTGTTGATCGATCCGCCGAACACGAATCGGAACATCAGCACGAAGATGATCGGCTGGACCGTCGAGAAGACCAGCAGCTGCGGGACGCGGATGTATTGGAGCAGGTTCCGCTTGATGACCGCGCTCGTGTCGCGGAGGCGTCCCATCGGGATCCGCCGATCGATGACTTCCCGCTCGATCGTCACCTGGGCAGTGCTCATTCCGCTCCTCCTCGCCGGCCCTTGACCGGTTGGTCGCTCGCTTCCTCGTCGGCCTCGGCGTGGTGACCGGTCAGCGCCAGGAACACATCGTCCAGACTCGGCTCGCGGACCGCGAGCGTGTCGGGTTCGATGCCGTTCGCATCGAGTGCGCGCAACACGTCGATGAGGATGCGCGCGCCGTCGTTCGACGTGATGCGCAGCGTGCCGTCGTCCCGCTCGACCTGGCCGTTGACGTTGCCCGTCAGCAGCGTGGCGGCGCGCTCCGACCCGTCGTGCTTCTCGAACCGCATCTCGACCACCGTGCTGCCGAGCTGCGACTTGAGATTGCTCGGGGTGTCGTTCGCGATCACCAGGCCTCCGTCGACCACGGCGATCCGTTCCGCGAGCCGGTCGGCCTCCTCCAGGTACTGCGTGGTCAGCATGACGGTCGTCCCGTCCGCGACGAGTTGCTTCGATCGTCTCCCACAGCGCGTTGCGGCTGGTGAGGTCGAGCCCCGAGGTGGGCTCGTCGAGGAACAGCACGGGGGGACGCGTCACGAGCGACGCCGCGATGTCCAACCGCCGGCGCATGCCCCCCGAGTACGTGCGCAGCGGGCGGTCGGCCGCGTCGCTCAGCTCGAACTTCTCGAGCAGCTCCGCCGCGCGCGGCATGATCTGCGGGGTGGGCATCTGCCCCAGGATCCCGACCATGCGCAGGTTCTCGCGGCCGGTGAGGTTCGCGTCGACGGCCGCGTACTGACCGGCGAGGCCGATCCGGCGCCGCACGGCCGGCGCGTCCTTGACCACGTCGTGGCCCAGCACTTCGGCGCGTCCGCCGTCCGGCTTCAGGATCGTCGCGAGGATCCGGACGGCCGTGGTCTTGCCCGCGCCGTTGGGCCCGAGGAGCCCGAAGACCGTGCCTTCCGGCACCTCGAGGTCGATACCCCCCAGCGCCACGAGGTGTCCGTAGTGCTTGACCAGACCCTCGACGCGTACCGCGGGATCGCTCATGGGCAGCACCTTCCCACAGATACTTGCGGTTTGTCAAGTATCGTGATATATCAAAGGTCGAGAAGATTGAAGTATCATGGCGATGGCGATGGCGAAGGATGGGGCGCAATGACGTCGAACGGAGCGAACGCGAGCGACCCGGCCGTCACGGCGGTCGCGGGCGAGGTCTGGCGGCAGATGGCGGAGTTCACGTGGAGCCGCATGCAGCGGGGGCAGGCGTTCCACGCGCTGAAAGCGCTCGGCCTGACACCCGGACACCTGCGCGTCCTCCAGGCCCTGGAACCCGATGAGGCGCTCCCCATGGGGGCGATCGCCGAGATCCTGTCGTGCGATCCCTCGATGGCCACGTGGCTGATCGACCGGCTGGAGGATCGCAAGCTCGTCGAGCGACGGATGCTCACCACCGATCGTCGCGTCAAGGTCGTGACCCTCACCCGGCGCGGCGTGCGCGTGAAGACGAAGGTCCTGTCCCACCTCCTCGAACCACCGCCGGAGTTGCTGGGGCTCGGTCTCGAACGGTTGGAAGCGTTGCGGGGAGCGTTGAGTGCACTCCCACGGTCCGAGCGGCCGTTCACGCACGGCAGGGGCCGGATCAAAGGGACCGCTCAGGCGTAGGCCGGGGACGCCCCGGTACACTTCTTGAAGCGCCGATCGACCAAGGAGCGTGAGATGAGGCGAGCGTCAACGTCCATGCAGGCAGGTTTCACTACCTCCATGAAGGACTTGACGCTCGATGCGAACGCTCAACTTGGGGATCTTGGCGCACGTCGACGCCGGTAAGACCACTCTGACCGAACGGCTGCTCTACGCAGCCGGCGTCATCGATGAGATCGGCAGCGTCGATGACGGGAACACGCAGACCGACACCCTGGCGTTGGAACGCCAACGCGGGATCACGATCAAGTCAGCCGTGGTGTCGTTCGTCATCGGCGACGACGTCACGGTCAACCTGATCGACACGCCGGGCCACCCGGATTTCATCGCCGAGGTGGAGCGCGTGCTCAGCGTGCTCGACGGCGCGGTGCTCGTTATCTCCGCCGTGGAAGGAGTGCAGTCGCAGACACGCGTCCTGATGCGGACGCTACAAAGGCTGCGCATCCCGACGCTCCTGTTCGTGAACAAGATCGACCGCGGCGGGGCGGGATGCGAACGAACGCTCGAGGCGATCGTCGAGAAGCTGACCCCTTCGGTCATCGCGATGGGCGCGGTGCACGACGAAGAGACCAAAGGCGCGGGGTTCACCCGGTACGAGGCGATGGATGACACGTTCCTCGCCGAGCTCGCCGAGTTGCTCGCCGATCACGACGACGCGTTGCTGACCGCGATCGTCGATGACCCTTCGGCGATCCCATACACCCGGCTCCGCAGCGAGCTGGCGACCCAGACCGCGCGGACGCTCGTGCATCCGGTGTTCTTCGGTTCGGCGATCACCGGTGCAGGTGTGGATGCGTTGACGGCCGGGATCGCGGAACTGTTGCCCGCGACGGCCGGCGATGTCGACGGAGGTTTGTCGGGCTCGGTATTCAAGGTCGAACGTGGACCCGCCGGCGAGAAGATCGCGTACGTTCGGATGTTCTCGGGAACCATCCGGATGCGCGACCGGCTGCGCTTCGGCGATGACGACGAGCGGAAGGTGACCGCGATCAGCGTGTTCGACCGCGGCTCCGCGGTGCAGCGTCCGTCGGTCGCCGCGGGCCAGATCGGCAAGCTCTGGGGTCTCGGCGACATCCGGATCGGCGATGCCATCGGCGATGCGCGGAACGGCTCGGACGAGCACCACTTCGCCCCGCCGACGCTGGAAACGGTGGTGGTTCCCCGGCGGCGATCGTACGGAGGTGCGCTGCACGTCGCGCTCACGCAACTCGCGGAACAGGATCCGCTGATCGACGTGCGCCGCGACGACATCCGGCAGGAGACGTCTGTCTCACTCTACGGCGAGGTGCAGAAGGAGGTCATCCAGGCGACGCTGGCGGACGAGTTCGGCATCGACGTCGAGTTCCGCGAGACGACCACGATCTGCATCGAACGACCGTTCGGGACGGGAGCCGCAGTGGAGTTCATCGACACGCCGCCGAACCCGTTCCTGGCGACGGTGGGGCTGCGCGTCGAACCGGCCGCGGCGGGCAGCGGGATCCACTACGGGATCGAGGTGGAGCTGGGCGGGCTCCCGCTCGCGTTCTTCCGGGCGGTCGAAGAGACCGTTCACGCCACGCTGCGGCAGGGGCTGAGCGGATGGGAGGTCACGGACTGCTCGATCGCGATGACGCACTCCGGCTATTGGCCGCGGCAGAGCCACATGCACGGGACGTTCGACAAGAGCATGTCGAGCACCGCCGGGGACTTCCGCAACCTGACGCCGCTGGTGCTGATGGACGCCCTGAAGCAGGCCGGCACGGGCGTGCATGAGCCGATCCATCGGTTCCGCCTCGAGATCCCGTCGGACACGTACGGCGCGACGGCGCCGGTCTTGGCACGTCTGCGCGCCGTCCCCCGGTCGCAGGAGGTGCGTGCATCGAACACCGTGCTGGAGGGCGACATCCCGGCGGCGCAGGTGCACGAGTTGCAACAAAGGCTGTCGTCACTCACGCGCGGCGAAGGCGCGCTGGAGAGCGCGTTCGATCGCTACGAACCGATCACCGGCCCGACCCCGACACGGTCGCGAACGGATCACGATCCGCTGAACCGCGAGGCCTACCTGTTACGCATCGCGAAGCGGGTCTAGCGCTCCAACGTGAGCGGTTTAGAAGATGATTTGTATACGAACCACTTTTCCGGCCCTTAACCACCTGGTGGGGAGCCGTTTCCGCGGTCGCTGACACGGTGCTCTCAGACGCCGCAGGTCGGACTGCGGTCGGGCAAAGGAGGGTGGTATGCACGACACCGCGAGAACATGGAAGCTGCGGTCGGGGATGATCATCGCCGCGAGCGCGCTCCTGGCCGTGTTCGTCGCGCATCCGGCGATCGCGTCGGCGCAGCCGCGGACACCGACCTGCGACGGTTTGCAGGCGACGATCGTGGGGACGTCCGGCAACGACGTCCTCAACGGCACGTCGGGCAACGATGTGATCGTCGGCCTCGGCGGGAACGACGTGATCCACGGCAAGGGTGGCAACGACACCATCTGTGGCGGCGCGGGTACCGACAAGATCTTCGGCGGCCCGGGTGCCGACCACTTGAGCGGTGGCGCCGGGAACGACACGCTCGACGGCGGTCAGGGCAACGACACGCTGTCGGGTGACAACGGCAACGACACGCTGTCCGGCGGGTCGGGCAACGACACGCTCGACGGCGGCCCGGGCAACAACACCGAAAGTGGTGGCTCGGGCAACGACACATGCGAAGGTGGAGGCTGCCCTGACGGCCTCGTCATGCACCACTGATCCACCGGTATCACCAAGGCCGAAGGGGCCCGTGACGACACGGGTCCCTTCGCGCGTGTCGGCTCGGATGTCGTCCAGCAGCGGCTAGTTGATATCGAACTCGTTGCCCTCGGGATCGGTCAGCGCGACCGCGTAGTGGTCCAGGCCTTCCTGGACGATCGTGGGCAGGCGGGTCGCACCGAGGGACACGAGCCGCGCCGCCTCGGCCTCGATCCGCTCACGCCTGATGTCGAGCGACGAACCGCGCCCACCGCTCGCGTTCACGTCGATGTGGATGCGGTTCTTGATCGACTTCTTCTCGGGGACGATCTGGAACCAGATGCTCGGACCCCCACCGTTCGGGTCCTCGATCCTGTCGGCGCCACCGCCGAGCTCCTCCTCGGGCAGACCGATCGACCGGTAGAAGTCGTCCCACGAGTCGAAGCCGGACGGCGGAGAGGCGATCACGTAGTGCAACGCCTCGGCCCAGAAATGCGCGAGCGGTCCGGGTGATGTGCAGTCGATCACCAGCTGGTACGACACGGCCATCTGACCCTCCAGGGATGTTCGGTTCCGATCAGGCTGGCACATGCGACCGACATCCACCCGACCCGTGCCCGGGTGGTCGGCTCGTGAGCCGCGGCTCTAGGCTCGCCCGATGCGTTACGCGATCAGCGTGCCGAACTACGGCGACTTCGCCGACCCGGCGGTGACGATCGCGCTGGCGCGCGACATTGAGGCGGCGGGCTGGGACGCGTTCTTCCTCTGGGATCACGTGCTTGTGCGGAACGGGAACGTCGTCGCCGATCCGTGGACGCTGCTGGCGGCGATCGCGGTCTCGACGGAGCGGATCCGGCTCGGAACGATGGTGACCCCGCTCCCCCGCCGCCGCCCGTGGCAGGTCGTCCGGCAGATCGTCACCCTCGATCATCTCTCGGGCGGCCGCGCTGTGCTCGGCGTCGGGATCGGCTACCCGCCGAAGCAGGAGTACGAGGTCTTCGGCGAGTCCGGCGACGAGCGGGTGCGGGCCGAGTTGCTGGACGAGGGGTTGGACGTGGTGACGGGGCTCATGTCGGGACGGCCGTTCTCGTACGACGGCCGGCACTTCCAACTGGACGGCGTCGAGTTCGCGCCGCAGCCCGTGCAACGACCCCGCGTACCGATCTGGGTCGCGGGGACATGGCCGTACCGCAAGCCGTTCCGGCGGGCGGCGCGCTACGACGGCGTGGTGCCGATCGCGAGGGACGCGAACGAGGACGAGATCCTGGTCGACGTCCCGGCGATGCGCGAGATCGTGGCGTACACGGACGAGCACCGGACGGACGACGGGCCGTTCGACCGCGTGTTCACGGGCTACCTGCCGGAGGACACGACCGAGGCGCGCGCGACCGCAGAGGAGCTCGTGTCGTTCGGCGTCAACTGGTGGCTGGTCGGTCCGGGGCCGGGCGAACCGCTCGACGCCGTGCGCGATTGGATCCGCCTCGGCCCCCCGACGTAGCGACGCTCCGCCCGATGCTCTATGCGTACTGGAACAGCCCCATCACGTTGCCTTCGGGATCCTTGAAGTAGCCGAACGCTCCCATCCCCGGGATCGGCGTGCTCGGCGTGATGACGGTGCCGCCCTCGGCCTCGACCTTCTTCAGCGACTCCTCGACCGAGTCGACGCCGATCGTGATCACCGGCGACGGCGTGTCCTTGCTCCGGTCCATCAGCCCGCCGTTGATCGCGCCGGGCGTGGTCGGCCGCATCGTCTGCTCGTCGATCGGAGTCGTCGTGATGGTCGTGTACTGCATCTCGGGGACCGACTGCAGCTCCCAGTCGAACACCGTTCCGTAGAACGCCTTCGCGCGCTCCAGGTCGTCGACGGGGATCTCGAAGTGCACGACACCATCCATGGCCTGCTCCTTCCGGTAGGGGACATCACCCTACGACGGGTGTCCGACACGCGCGAACGAGCCGCGCCCTCGCCGGACCGGCAGTGGCGCCCACCCGCGCCGCCACCTACTATCCGGCCCAGCTCATGACCAGCACGCCGAACTGTCCAGCATGCGGCGCAGCGAATCCCGCCGACGCGAAGTTCTGCGGCTCGTGCGGCGCGGCCGTCAACGCCACGTGTCCGCGCTGCGGCCACCGGAACCCGTCCGACGGCTCGTTCTGCCTGGAATGCGGCTCGGCGCTCGCGACGTCGACGCTCGACGCGACCCTATCGAACCGACAGTCGTACACACCGCCCTCGCTCGCGACGAAGATCCGCGCCGGCACGCCCGGCCTGGAGGGTGAACGCAAGCAGATCACCGTGCTCTTCGCCGACGTGGCCGGATACACGAGTCTCTCCGAGCGCCTGGACCCGGAGGAAACCAGGGCCCTCATGCAGCGGGCGTTCGCGCTGATGCTGGAAGAGATCCATCGCTACGAGGGCACCGTCAGCCAGCTCCTGGGCGACGGGATGCTCGCGCTGTTCGGCGCGCCGATCGCGCACGAGGATCACGCGCAGCGGGCCATCCGAGCAGGCCTCGGGGTCCAGCACGCGCTGGCGGGCTACCGGTCGGAGCTCGCGGAGCGCGGCATCGACTTCCGGATCCGGGTCGGGCTGAACAGCGGTCCGGTCGTCTTCGGTCACGTCGGGACCGATCTCGAGTTCACGCTCCAGGCGGTGGGCGACACGGTCAACACCGCGTCGAGGGTGCAGGGGCTCGCGAGTCCCGGCGCCGTCGTCGCGAGCGAGAGCACGTGGCGTCTGGCTGAGGGGTACTTCGTGTTCAACGACCTTGGGTCCTTCGAGGTGAAGGGCAAGGCGGAGCCGCTGCGGGTCTTCGAGGTCGAGCGGCCCAGCCGCTCGCGCTCGCGCGTCGACGTCGGGATCGAACGAGGCCTCTCCCCGTTCCTCGGCCGCGATGAGGAGATGCGGACCCTCACGTCCGCGTTCGAAGACGCGCGCGCCGGCCACGGCCGCCTCGTCCTTATCTCGGGCGAGGCCGGCCTCGGGAAGTCCCGGCTCTTGTACGAGCTGCGATCCCAGCTGGAGGCGCACGACGTCATGTGGCTCACGGGGCGCTGCATCTCCTACGGCGCCGACATCCCGTACGTGCCGGTCGTCGACCTCATCAAGGACGCGAGCGGCATCGAAGAGGCGGACGGCGAGGCCGCGATGGTCGCCAAGCTCGACGCCGCCGTGGAGGCCGTGAACGGCGACCCCGCGAACCTTCCTTATCTCCGGTACCTGCTCTCGGTGGATCCGGGCGATCCGACGATCGCCGAGCAGGAACCCACGCTCCGCAAGGCCCGGGTGTTCGAGTCCTTCCGAGACGTGCTCACCTCCGCCGCGTCGCAACGACCCGTCGTGCTGGTCATCGAGGACACCCATTGGATCGACCCGCTCTCGACGGAGCTGCTGTCCTTCGTCGCCGAAACGCTCCCCGAACACGGCGTCCTGCTACTGCTCACGCACCGGCCGGAGTGGGAGTCGCCCTTCGGGGAGCGTCCGTACTACGCCAGCGTCCGGCTCCCGATCCTCTCGGAGTCGGACGCGATCTCGCTCGCCCAGGCCGCGAACGGAGGGGCCGCGCTCCCCGAGTCGCTCCGCGCCACGATCTCCCTGAAGACGGAGGGCAACCCGTTCTTCATCGAAGAGGTCACCCGGGCGCTGATCGAGGGAGGCGGGACGTCGGTCCCCGCGGGCATCCCGAACACGGTCCAGGACGTGATCATGGCTCGGCTCGACCGCCTCCAGGATGACGCGCGTGGGGCCCTGCAGACGGCCTCGGTGATCGGTCGAGAGTTCACCGTCCGGCTGCTCGATCGGACCGCGGGTCTCGGAGCCCGGGCGGAGCCGAGCCTGCGGGAGCTGAAGGCCGCCCAGCTCATCTTCGAACGGACGCTCTACCCCGAGCTCGTGTTCATGTTCAAGCACGCGCTCACGCACGACGTCGCGTACGAGAGCATGCTGAAGGAGCGACGACGCGTGCTGCACGGCGACGTCGGCGACGCGATCGAGGAGCTCTACCCCGACCGGCTCCCGGAGCTCTACGAGATCCTCGTTCATCACTTCGAGCTCGCGGAGCGGTGGGACAAGGAGGTCGAATACCTCTCGCTCGCCGCGACGAAGGCCCTGGCCGCGGACGCGGTCCCACGGGCGGTCTCGTATTGCGAGCGCGCGCTCGAGATCGGCGAGCGCTCCCCATCCGCACTTCCAAGGACGGCGCGCATCACGCTGCACCGGACGCTCGGGCAGGCGTGCGGGCTGATGAACGACTTCCCGCGCGCGATCGAGAACTACCGCGCGGTCGCGGAACTGGCAGCCGAAGCCGGAGACGTCGCGGTCCGAGGCGCGGCGCTCAGCGATCTCACCTACATGCTGATCCTGGCGCATCGGTTCGACGAGGCGTCTGACGCCGCCCGGCAGGGCGCGTCTCTGGACGACCAGCACGCTCGGGCCGCGGCCGTCATCAACCTCGCGTTCATCGACGTCGCCGAGGGCCACATGGACCGTGTGCACGGCATGCTCGGCGAGATCGAGGCCGCGATCGAGGATGCGAGCCCGACGTTCCAAGCGATGGGCCTCGGCGTGGTCGACGAGGTCTACCACTGGATGGGCGACGAGGCCAAGGCGATCGAGCTGAGCGAGCGGGGGAGCTCGGTCGCCGGCGCGCTGCAGATCAAGGAGGCCATGCTCTGGATCGACTGGGACCACGCGCTCATGGTCGCCGCGATCGGCCGGTACGAGGAGGCGCTCCGCCTGTTCGCCGAGCACCTGGAGCTCTGCCGCCGGATCCAGGACGCGGGGTTCTGGACGGCGCGCTCGCTCAACGCGCGCGGCTGGACCCACATGCAGCTGGCGGACTGGGAGCAGGGTGAGCGATGGAACCGAACGGCTCTGGAGGCAGCCATCCCGATCGGAGATCCCGAGATCGTCCGCAACGCGCAGTTGAACCTGGCCGACTGCGCCCTGGCGCACGGCGACGTCGCCGAGGCCATCCGGGTCCTCGATGAGGTGGAGTCCGCCTGCGCCGCCGACTCGACCCGCGGCGACGAGTGGATGAAGTGGCGCTACATCCAGCACCTGTGGGCGAGCTCATCCGACGCCTATCTCGCCGCGGGGGATCCCGACGCTGCGCTCCGCTACGCGGACCGTTGCGTGGAGCTGGCCGAGGCGACGAGCTCACCGCGATACATCGCGCGCGGGCGCGAAACGCGCGCGCGGGCGCTCGTGGCGCTGGGACGCATCGAAGAGGCGGTCGCCGACGTCGAGCGGGCGATGAAGGGAGCCGATGCCGTCGGGACCCCGAGCCTGCGGTGGCGGACGGCCCTCGCGGTGGGTGACGTCCGTGCCGCCGCCGGCCGTGCGGACGCTGCTGCCGCGTACATGGCCGGCGTCGCGATCGTCGAGGAGACCGCCGGACGGCTGGAAGATGCGTACCTCCGCGAGACGCTGCTCGCCTCGGACGAGGTGGCACGCCTCCGCGCCGGCGCGGCGTGATCGGCACGAGGTGAAGGAGGGCGGTTGTGGCGTACAGGATCCGCGGCATGGTTCTTCCCGACGATGTGGTCCGCGACGTCTTCGTCGTCGACGGGCGGATCACGTTCGACGGGGTCGAGGGCGCCGAGACGCTGCTCCAGGACGGCGTGCTAGTCCCGGGGCTCGTCGATGTCCATGCGCACCTCGCGATCGCGAGCCCGGCCCCCGAGGGCGCCTCGACGCGCGAGCGAGCGGAGGCGAGCGCGAGGGTCCATCTCGACGCGGGCGTGCTGGTCGTGCGCGAACCCGGCAGCCTCGATCACAGCTCGAACGGGATCGGACCGAGCGATGGGCTGCCCAGGACGTTCACGGGCGGCCGGTTCCTGGCGCCGCCCGGGCGGTACTTCCCCGGGCTCGCACGCGACGTGACCGACGGCGACCTTCCCGACGCGGCCGCGGAAGAGGCGAAGGCGAGCGGCGCCTGGGCGAAGATGATCGGTGACACGCCGATCCCGGGCCCCGGCTTGACTCGCACGTTCAGCGCTGCCGCGCTCGCGGAGGCCGCCGCCCGTGTCCACGGCGTCGGCGGGCGGATCGCGATCCATTGCGCCCTCCCCGACGTGATCCAGGACGCGATCGATGCAGGGTTCGACTCCCTCGAGCACGGGAGCTTCCTCCGACTCGATCAGGTGCAGGCCGTCGCCGCACGCGGGATCGCGTGGGTTCCCACGTGTTCGATCGACGGCATGATCCGAGGTCTCGCTCGCGACGCCGGTTGGCCGGAGCACGACGTCCGTGCGATCGACCAAGGCCTCGACGGCCAACCTGAGGTCATGCGAGAGGCCGTGTTGGCGGGCGTCACGGTGCTCGCCGGCACCGACGCCGGGATGGGTCCGCACGGACTCATCCGTCACGAGGTCGAACTGATGATCGCAGCCGGACTCGACGCGCAGACGGCGCTGGGCGCCGCGTCATGGACCGCACGCACGTGGCTCGGTCTGCCCGGTATCGAGGAGGGAGCGCCCGCCGACCTGGTCGCGTTCCGCGAGGATCCACGCGAGGATCCGGGCACGCTCGCCGACCCCGCGCTCATCCTCTTGGATGGACAGCTGATCCGCGATCCGCGCTAAGACGTCACCGGGATCGACCCGCTCACGGTCGTCCCCTCACCCGGCGCGCTCTCCACCCGGACGGAGCCGCCGATCGCTTCCAGGCGGTCGGTCATCCCCTGCAGGCCCGTGCCGAACGACGTGACGCCCGGATCGAACCCCGCGCCGTCGTCGCGGACCTCGAACCGGAGCATGCCCGCGTCTTCCGTGAGCCCGATCCACGCGCGCGTCGCGCCGGCGTACTTCGCGACGTTCTGCAGCGCCTCCAGGCAGCAGAAGTAGACCGCCGCTTCGACCTCCGGCGTGTGGCGACCGACGCCGTCGGATGAGACCTCGACCGGCACGGCCGCCCGCCGCGCCTGGCTCGTGAGCGCGGCTCCCAATCCCTGGTCCGCGAGGAGCGGCGGGTAGATGCCGCGCGCCAGGTCGCGCAGCGTCTCCAAGGCGTCCTGCGTCTCGGTCTGGATGTCGGCGAGCATCGCTTTGGCCTTCGCGGGGTCGCGGTCGACCAGGGACTCGGCCAGACGCTGCTTCACGGCGAGCGCCACCAACTGCTGCTGCGCCCCGTCGTGCAGGTTGCGCTCCAGCGCCTTCGCTCGCGCGTCCTGCGCGGCCACGATGCGCCGGCGCGATTCACGGAGCTCCTCGATCAAGCGGGCGTTCCGCAGGACCAGCGCTGTTTGCGCGGCCACATCCGCGGCGAGCCGTTCCCGCTCGGGCCCGAGAGGATCGTTGGTCGCCGGGATGACGCTGATCGCGCCGAGGAGCTCGCCGGCATGCCGGACGGGGAACGCGTGCTCGCTGTCGGGGAACGCGGGCATCTCCCCGCCGCCGGCGAGCGGGATGGCGCGGATGGCGCCATCGACCGGCCACGCCGCAGCGGGTCGGAGCTCGTGACCGACCGACAGCCACACGCGAGCTTCATCCACCCCCATCCCTTCGGCCAGGACCCGGACGAGCCTCGGCAGAACGTCCTCGGAGGAGTACGCCTCGGCCGCGCGCTCGGTGAACCCGGACAGGACCTCGTACGGGGTCGCTCGCTTCCCGTACACGACCCGGTTCGCCACGCGCCGCGCCGCCTGTCGCGCGGGCTGGAACGCGACCGCCACGATGGCCGCTGCCGCCGCGGAGAGCAGCGGGCTCCGTCGGTTGCCGACGATCGTGCCAACGCCCACGACCAGGGCGATGTAGACCACGGTGATGAACGCGGCCAACACCGCGAACACGACCGTCTTGCCGATCACCACGTCGATCTCGTAGAGCCGATACCTCAGGACCGCGATCACGATCGCGGCGTAGAGGAAGAGCAGGGACAGCGCGCTCAGCACGTTGAGGATCGGGAATCGGAACGACAGCGGCACCGACAACGCGAACGTCACGGCGACGAAGGACGCCGCGGTCACGAACCACTTCAGCTGCAGCCGCTCCTCGCCGACCGACCCCCGGAACCGCACGATCAGTGAGGCGAGCGCCGCCAGGATGGCGATGGGGATCCCGAAGAAGGCGACCGTGATCGCCACGGAGACGATCGAACCTGCATCGGAACCAGAGTTCGAGGTGAGCTGTGCGATCGGGTCCGACCACTGCGTGGTCGCTTGGATCATCGCTGTCGCGGTGAGCAGGACCGTGATCCCGCCGGTGAACCAACCCACCGGCAGCCAGCGTCGCGACGTCAGGTGCCCGTCGGGGAACAGCAGCAACAGGTAGATCAACATCCCGATCGCGATCGGCCAGAGGGCATTCGGGAGCCAACCGAACACATCGGGGAACGGCAGAGACCCGGGCTCCGCCAGGAGCGCGTGAACGGCGTACGCCTGACCGAATGCTGCGAACGTCAGGCTGACCCCGGCGACCAAGAAGACCCAGCCGAGCTTGTTCTGGGGCTTCTTGACTGCCAGGACCATCCCGATCACGGGTACCGAGAGGCTCTGGGCGGCGTTCAGGATGCCGCTCACGTTCCAGAGGGACACAGCCTTCGGCAGCGTCGCCGTGCGGTCGAGGAAGGTGAGTACCAGCGCGGCGATCTGGCACGCGATGGACGAGCAGCCGGCGACCAGCGCCACCGTGCGGAGCGTCGAAGGCTTGAAGCGGCTCATCCGCTCCGATCCTGATCCCGGCGACCGGTCCTTGGGAAGGGCGCTCGCCTCCGAAGAAGGGGCGAGCCAGCACCACCAGGGGCATCACTCCAGGTAGCCGAGGCCTCGCAGGTGCTCTGCCATCTCGTCGGCTTCGGTGTCGCTGACGGTCTGCTCCTCGTCAGCGATCTCCACGGTCCCGGCCAGGCCGCTCGCCTTCACGGATGCCTCGGAGCCGACGACGTTCGACAGGACCGAGCCCGTGTGCTTGATGCCGGCGGGCGCGTCGAGCGCGGCCAGCATCGTCGGGGCCATGTCGATCAGGTACGGCGTCGTCGTGAACGGCGTCACGGCCGGTCCGGCCGCCACGATCACGCCGTCCATGCGGTGGTCGCCGCTCACCCAGTCGGCGTCCTCGATCGCGGACTTCGCGTGGGTCAGGCTGTAGCCCTCGTTCGGCTCCATCAGGATGTCGGGCGCGGTGTCGGCGTGTTTGCCCTTGAACACGTCCTCGCGCTTGAAGATCGCCTTCACTGGCTTCTTGCCGGTCTTCGGGTCGACGAACGACGCGAGCATGTCGCGGAATCGCGCGGCGAGCCGTTCGTCATACTGCACTGATCAGCCTCCGGTCTCGACTTGCATCGGTAAGCCGCATACCGCGAAGAGCGGAGGATCGGAGAATCCAGTGATCTCGACGACGCGATCACCGTCGAGTGTGAGCACCATGATCCCGTAAGCGCGGTAGACACCCTCTTCCGGCTCGAGCATGTACGCGGCGACGGCCGGCTGATCGTTCGCGCGCATCGGGATGAGCCGGAACTGGTCGAGAGCACCACCCGCGGGGACCCTCGAGAGGAACTCACCGATCTCCTTCCGGCCGACGAAGCGCATAGGGAACGGCGGCATCGTGAGCACCGCTTCCTCCTTCAGTAGGGAAACGAGACCCTCGATGTCGACCGCTTCCCACGCCTGCACGAATCGCCGGAGGATCCGGCCGGCCGCCACGTCCGGCGGAACAGTGCGATGGGTCCCGAGCCGCCCCGCTCGACTCTCCCGTTCCAGGCTGGCTCGCGCACGCTGGAGCGCGCTGTTCACGCTCGCGACGGTCGTCTCCAGAAGGTCGGCGACTTCGCTGGCCGACCACCCCAGGACGTCGCGGAGGATCAGCACCGCTCGCTGCTTGGGCGGCAAGACCTGGATCGCCGCCAGGAATGCGAGCTGCACACTCTCGTGGCGGTCGTACAGCGCGGCGGGATCCTCCTCGCGCGACGGCATCTCGTCTAGCAGCGCATCCGGGATCGGCGTGAGGTGCGTGAACCCCCCTTCGTTGCGTTCGACCGGCCGACGCGTCGCCATCGACAGACTGACGTTCGTCGCGATCGAATAGAGCCACGAACGGAACGTCCCCCTTCCCTCGAACGCGTCCCGATTCCGCCACGCGCGTACCAACGTCTCCTGGAGGGCATCCTCCGCGTCCGGGAGCGAGCCCAACATCCGGTAGCAATGCAACCGGAGTTCGCGAAGATGGGGTTCGGCGAGTGTGCGGAAGGGCTCCTGCTGAGCGGGGACGCTCATCACGCGAGCCTACATGCCGAACGCATCGGCGAACGCGCGAGGGTCGAAGTAGATCCGCTGCGAGGCGATCTTGCCGTCCGCGACCCTGATCCAGTCGGCGATCGTCACGGAGATCGACCCACCCTCCGGCGTCGACATGTTCATCTCGTAGATCGAACAGACGTCGTTACCCGCTTCGAACTGGCGCAGCATGCGGGTGCCGGCGTGGAATCCGAGGAGCTGCTCATTCATCGCCACGTACTCCTGGGCTCCGTTCGTGTGCATCACCGGTCCGTCGAACGTCACGTCATTGGCGACCAGCGCGCGCAGATCCTGCGCGCGCCGTCCGTCCGTGACCTCGTAGAAGCGGTCGACCACGTCCTTGGCGTCTCCCATCGATCTCCCTCCTCGGGCCGGAGCATCCGGCGCCGTTCGATGGGTATGACCCGCGGAGCGGCGCCAACTCATCGGCCAAGCGGTCCCGTTCTTGATCCCAATGTGACGCCGATGAGTTTCGGACCTCGGCCGGGTCTCATCGTCAGGAACCGTCGACATGTTCGGAGGGAAGCGATGACATCGAAGAACGCCGAAGCGGCGCTCGCCCAGGTAGAAGCGTTCAACCGGCGCGACCTCGACGCCCAGGTCAGCGGATACGCCGACAGCTTCACGATGACGGATCACGCCAGGGGCCTCACGGTTCGGTCGAAGCGGGAGGTCAAGGGCTGGATGTAGGAGTGGATCGCCGCTTCCTCGGACGGGAAGGTCAGCGTCGTCGAGGTCATCGACGCGGGCGACGTCGTCGTGACCGTGCTTCAGACCGAGGGAACCAACGACGGACCGATGGGGCCGATGCCCGCGAGCGGCCGGCACTTCACGACCCGAGGCGTGCAGATCCTTCACTTCGACGGGGATGGCCGGGTCACGACGCACGACAACTACTTCGATCAGCTGTCGATCATGATGCAGCTGGGCTTCGCCGAACCGCCCCCGGCGTCCTAGGCCCCTCGGCCACCGAGCCTCAGGAAGTCCCGCTCGGCGTCCGTCGGCGCCATGGCGGCCGCACGCTCGTAGGCGGCCGTCGGCCTCGCCGCGTCGGCCCAAGCCGCCGAAGCAGATCGGCTCGCGTCGCGTGGAACGGGTAGTAGTTGTCGAGGTCCAACGCGTCGACCAGGGCCAGCGCAGCGGCGGGCCCCTCCACCTCGCCGATGGCGATGGCGCGGTTGAGCGCCACGACCGGCGTGGGAGCGACGCCAAGCAACTGGTCGTACAGGGCGACGATCTGCGACCAGTCGGTCTCCTCGACCGTCGGAGGCGTCCGCATGCACGGCGTTGATGGCCGCCTGGAGCTGATACGCACCGGGTTGGTTGCGGCGAAGGCACCGCGCGCACGATCGCTTGGCCCTCCTCGATCAGGGCGCGATCCCATCGTGTGCGGTCCTGCTCGCCGAGCAGCACGAGGGAGCCGTCGGGGCCCGTGCGCGACGAGCGACGGGATTCGGTGAGGAGCAACAGCGCCAACAGGCCGGCCACCTCCGGCTCGTCGGGCATCAGCGTCGCCAGGATCCGCGCCAGCCGGATCGCCTCTGCGCACAGACCCGGTTCGGCTGGGTCGGTCAGCCCGGCGTTGTAGATGAGGTAGACGACGGCCAGCACCGGGCGGAGGCGGTCGGGCAGCTCGTGATCCTCCGGCACGCGGTAGGGGATCCGCGCCGCCTTGATCTTGCGCTTGGCGCGCACCAGCCGTTGGGCCATGGTCGGCTCGGCGACCAGGAAGGCGCGGGCGACCTCGCCCGTCGACAGGCCGCCGAGCAGACGCAGGGTCAGCGCCACCTGCGCTTCCGTGGAGAGCGCCGGATGGCAGCAGGTGAAGATGAGGCGAAGCCGGTCGTCCTGCACGGGTCCCACTCCCTCGGGCATGCCGGGATCGTCGTCTGCCCGGCGAGAGCACCGCCACCTCGGTGAGCAGTTCCCGTCCACGCGACTCGCGGCGCAGGCGGTCGATGGCTGCGTTGCGGGCGGTCGTCGTGATCCAGCCGCCCGGGTTCGGGCGGCAGGCCGTCGAGCGGCCACTTGCGCAGGGCGACGGCGAACGCCTCCTGCACGGCATCCTCGGCGACGTCGATGTCACCGAAGAGTGCGGATCAGGGTCGCGACCGATCGGCCGGACTCCTCGCGGAAGATCCGGCCGACCTCGGCCCCGTCGAGCTGGGGTGCGGCGTCGATGTCGCCCAGTCTGTCAGAGCGGCGGATTCGTGCGCGAACGGACGGACCTCGATCGGATGCCCGACTGCGGCGGTGGTCTTCGAGGCCCAGACGAGCGCGCTGTCGAGGTCGTCGGCCTCGATGATGTAGAAGCCGCCCAGGTGTTCCTTCGACTCCGCGAAGGGACCGTCGGTGGTCAGCACGTCGCCCTCGGACACGCGCACGACGGTCGCGGTGTCCGGGCCGTGGAGCGCGCCGCCGAAGAACAAGGCGCCAGCCGACTTCATCTCCTGCCTCGAGTTCGAAGATGCGCTTCATGAACCGCTGCATCTCTTCGTCGGTCATCGCGGGACCGAGGCTCACCTTCGACGCTGTAGTGGGAGAACAGGTACTTGGCCATGTGCAGCTCCTCCTGTGGCTCGGGCGGGTCGATCCCGCCGCTCACCCCTGCTACGAACGGCCGGCGCCCAGAATGACACCTGGATACGAAGAGAGTTGTGCCTCTCAGCTGGCGTGGCGATCGACGTGCACGTCGATACGGGCGCCCAGAGCATCCAGTCGCCCGTCGACCGAATCGAATCGCGCGTCCATCCGAACTTCGAGCGAATCGATCCGACCGGCGATCGAGTCGACGCGCCCGCCGATCGCGTCGATCCTGCCGTCGAGCCTGGAGCCGAGCGCATCTATCCGGCCCTGGAGCGAGTCGCCCTGAGAATCGATCCGATCGCCCAAGGCGTCGATGCGCGAGCCGAGGTAGAAGAGCGTGCCTAGAGATACGGCTCCAAGGAGGGCGATCGCGCTCCACGTCGCAGCCGCCATGAGGTCACCGTAGCACCGAGCTCAGGAGCCTACCGTGACCGTGGTCACACACATGGCAAGTGTCGGATCCAAGAGCTAATCGGCCGAGTTACTCCAGATAGCCCAGGCCCCGCAGGTGCTCTTCCATCTCGTCGGCTTCGGTGTCGCTGACGGTCTGCTCCTCGGGCTCGATCTCCACGGTGCCGGCGACGGCCTCGGACTTCACCGACGCCTCGGAGCCGACGACGTTCGACAGGACCGAGCCCGTGTGCTTGATGCCGGCGGGCGCGTCGAGCGCGGCCAGCATCGTCGGGGCCATGTCGATCAGGTACGGCGTGGTCGTGAACGGCGTCACGCGCGGTCCGGCCGCCACGATCACGCCGTCCATGCGGTGGTCGCCGCTCACCCAGTCGGCGTCCTCGATCGCGGACTTCGCGTGGGTCAGGCTGTAGCCCTCGTTCGGCTCCATCAGGATGTCGGGCGCGGTGTCGGCGTGTTTGCCCTTGAACACGTCCTCGCGCTTGAAGATCGCCTTCACTGGCTTCTTGCCGGTCTTCGGGTCGACGAACGACGCGAGCCGGTCCATCACCTCGCCGCGCACGCGCTCGAAGTCGGCCGGGTCCACGATGCCGTCCACGTCACGACCGGCGAGGTTGATGCTGACGCCCTCACCGGTGGAGCGGATCGTCGTGTACGCCTGCGTCTTCGCCCAGTTCACCGACTGCGGCAACGAGACCTTGCCGTGCAGGCCGAGCAGGTCGTACACCTTGCGCGCGACGTTCCGCACCGGTCCCCACTGCATCGGGCCGAAGATCGCGTTCGAGGCCGAGAACTCCAGGTAGCCGAACTGGTGCAGCAGGTGGTCCATGTGCAGCGCGCGCGTGCACGACTGGAAGCCATGGTCGCTGATGAACAGGATCAGGTCGTCGGGCTTGGAGCGCGACAGGAACGAGCCGATCGCGTCGTCGAGCTGCTTGTAGATGCTGCGCGTCTTGGCGCCGATCGCGGTGGAGGTGTTCTTCGCGAAGTCGGGATGGTCGGGGGCGACGTAGTTCGACAGGCAGTGCTGCGTGCGGTCGACGCTCACACAAACCGTGGCGAACAGGTCCCACTCGGTGTTGTCCATCAGCCACTCGCTGGCCTTGATGCGCTTGCCGGTGACCGCGAGCGCCTCGTCCAGGTACGCGTCAGCCCGATGCCGGTATGTGGTCCAGCTCATGCCGTTGATCGGCCACTCCAGGCCGGCCTTCTGCAGCATGTCCTGGAGGTCGGCCGGGTAGCTGACGCTGCGGCCCTTCGGCAGGACGCCGCCGGCGATCAGGTTCCCGGTGATGTCGGGCGGCGGGAACGTGAGCGGGACGTCCAGCAGGAGCTGCTGCTTGCCGGCCGCGGTGAGGTCGGCCAGGAACGTGCGCTCCTTGATCGACTTGTAGGTGACCGGGTACGCCTTGTGGGTGCCGGGGACGGTCTCGAGGATGTCGTAGACGCCGTGGTCGGCCGGGTCGACGCCGGTCAGGAAGCTCGGCCACGCGGCCCACGAGTGCGTGGGGACCGTGGACTTCAGGACGCTCTTCTGCCCCCGGTCGATCAGCGCCTGCAGGTTCGGCAGGTCGCCACGCTCGAGGAGCGGGTCGAGGATGCGCCAATCGGCGCCATCCCACGCGATCAGGATCACTCTGGACATGCGAGAAGACCTCTCTTGTGTCGTGGCGAATCGGGGGAGTCTATCGAAGTAGCGCCCGCTCCCGAACTCACGTCAACACGACTGCCGCTGCGCATCCCGAAGCGTCGGAGGGCTTCGGACCTGGATGTGAGTGAGGAGGATTTGTATGAGCCGTGAAGGAAATCCGTTATCCGACGATACTGTTCGTTCGCCGCTCTCGGCGCGGTGAGCTAGTCGTTTGGAGTGGTGGCGCTTCTATATCTTGGGCCGCTTGACCCTGACCCCACGTCAGGTCTTACCGCAGGCGTCAATGCATGCGACAGCGACTGTGGACGGCCTGCGGATCGGGGAGCTCGCGGAGCGCGCCAGACTCACCGTTCGCACGCTGCACCACTACGACCAGATCGGGCTCGTGGGGCCTCGGAGCGGACGGAGGCTGCCCACCGGCGTTACTCCGAGGCCGACGTCCGCCGGCTGTACCAGGTCGTGGCGCTCCGCTCCCTCGGCGTGCCGCTCGCGCGGATCGCCCGCGCGCTCGATGGCGACGGGTTCACGCTGAAGGACGCGGTCACCGCCCAACTGGAGGCGGTCGACGCCGAGCTCCTACATGCGCGGCGCCTGCGACGGCGCCTGGAGCGGATCCTCGAGGTGCTGGAACGCTCCGACGACCCATCGGTCGAGGAGCTCACGCAGATCATGGAGGTGATGAGGATGCACGAGAGGTACTACACGCCCGAACAGCTCGCGCAGCTCGAAGCACGGCGCGAGGAGGTCGGCGAGGACCAGATCGCGGCCATCGAACGCGAGTGGGCCGAGCTCTCGGCGCAGATGAAGGCCCACCGCGACGCCGGCACGGACCCGTCGGATCCCGATGTGCGCGTGCTCGCGGAGCGCTGGCGCGACCTCACCGAACGCACGATCGCCGGCTTCACCGGCGACGACCCCGGCATCACCGAGAGCCTCGGCCGCATGTACGGGGAGGAAGGTCCGGAGAAGGCCTCCCGCGGCACCTTCGACGCCGACCTGCTGGAGTACGTCACCCTCGCGCAGACCGCCGCTGACTGAAGGGCGTCAAGTCTCCAGGATGAGTCGCAGGTCGTCGCCCAGGATCGCTGCCAGTCGCTGCGCTTCCTCTTCGACCGCTTCCTGGGGAGGCTGCCGCTCGTCCAGCCAGGTAACGGCGATCTCGTTCCTCTCGTGCTTCGTGCCCTTCTTCACCGCCCAGGTTCCGCACACGACGCCGCCGACGATCACCGGGTTCGCCTTGCGGGTCACGGCTTCGCGGATGGCCGGTGGTGTGACGTGACTGTCCTTCGTGCCCGGTCCCATCACCCACTGGTCGTGCCCGGGGAGGAAGCGCACGGCGTTCGAGGGGCGTGCGGCGGTAAGGGACTCGGCGTCTTCGGCCACGACGTACGCCGTGGTGCCTTCGACGTCGACGGCGACCAACCGGTCGGCCAAGTCGGAAAGCCAACGATCGAGCCGCTTGCGGCCCGCGCTCAGGTTGTCGCCGAGCCAGTGGTGGACGTGATCGAACGTCGCCGGCCCGTACGTCCGCAGGTATGCCGTGATCGCGCGTGGTCCGGCGTCCTCGAGATCAGGGATGCCCTTCCACTTCGGGTCGCTGTCGAGGCGCTGGAACGTGCGCTGCCCGTCGCGGAGTGGCCCGAGGCTCATGTCCCCCTGCCAGGTGAGCGCCTTGATCAGCGTAACCGACCCTTCGTCGAAGACGGGCTTCAGGTGCCGGTAGGCCCGATGCTTCGTCAGCGCCTCACCCAGTTCGGCGATCGTCAGCGGGCCGTCCTGCAGCGCGTCGCGGACGGCGGCGCGGAAGTCGGGCCAGTCCGCCGGGCGCAGCCGGTAGTACTCGACCCAGCTCGGCAGCTCCCACTGCCGGCCCGCTGCCCTGAGCGCGAGGTAGACGCCACCCTCCTCGGGTGAGAGGTAGTGCATCGCGCCGCGGAACGCGAAGGCGATGATCACCTCACCGTCGGCCAGCGCCTGCGCGAGCTCGCCGGGTCGCGATGCCGTGCATCGGGTGCGTACCGCCAGCTCGGCCAGCGACTCGTCCATCGACAGGACCACACCGAGCCGACGCACGACGTCAGCCACCGAGTCGGACCCGACCGGATCGAGGAGGTGGCGCTCCATCCGCCAGCCCAGCGCGTCGGCCCACGTGATCGAAGCCGTAGGGTGAGTGCCCATCCGGCGAGGGTAGGTGATGATGCAGACATCAGCGGTCCCGCGTGCGGTAGCCGCGGCTACGTCTATCGCCTCAGCGCTTGACCTGACGGTCGACGACGCGATCGTCCTTCACGACTCGAACAGGCTCGCTCTGCGACTGCTGCCCTGTGACGTCCTTGCCCGAGTCGCACCTGTCGCGCACCAGGCCGCGCGGTTCGAAGTCGACCTTGCGCAACGGCTCTCCGGAGCCGAGAGCCCTGTGGCTGCTTTGGAACCTCGAGTGGAGCCGCGCGTCTACGAGCATGACGGCTTCGTGGTCACGCTGTGGACCTACTACGGACCTCTGTCACCTCCAGAGGTTTCACCAACCGAATACGCCAACGCGCTCGTGCGGCTGCATGCGGGCATGCGGAAGCTCGACGATTTCACGACGCCTCACTTCACGGATCGAGTCGCGGAGGCCCAACAACTCGTTGCCAGCCACGACCTCACTCCGGCGCTCGCGGATGCGGACCGGGAGCTTCTCAGCCACACACTACGAAGCCTCAGACGAGCGATCGGCGACCGCGGCGCCGCCGAGCAGTTGCTGCACGGCGAGCCGCACCCAGGCAACGTGCTCCGCACGAAGAACGGGCCGCTGTTCATCGACCTCGAGACCTGTTGTCGTGGGCCGGTCGAATTCGACCTCGCCCATGTGCCCCAAGAGGTCAGCGAGCACTATCCGGACGCTGATCGAGAACTGCTCGGCGAGTGCCGGATGCTCGTGCTTGCGATGGTCGCAGCGTGGCGCTGCGATCCGGGCGACCGATTCCCGAACGGCCAACGAGCTGCGCGAGAACTCCTCAACGCCCTACGCGAGGGTCCACCGTACCCCACGCTCGACGCCGTGATGCGCGCCGATCAGGTGGAATAACGGAGTCCGACCTGAGAGGGCTACCGAGCTACGCGGTAGCGGAGGTCGACGACTCCCGAGCTGAAGGTGCGGGTCGCGACGAGTTCGAGATCCACCCGGCGCTCGCGCTGTGGGAAGAACGGGATGCCGCCGCCGACCAGCACCGGGTAGACCCTGGGCCGGTACTCGTCGATCAGACCCAACGCGCTCGCCTCGGCGGCGAGGGTCGCGCCGCCGATCGCGATCTCGCCCTCCCCCGGCTCGGCTCGCAACCGCTCGATCTCGTCCGCCAGGCCGCCGGAGGCCAGACGCGCGTTGCCCTGCACCGCCGACAGCGTGGTGGAGAACACCACCTTCGGGAGGGGCTTCCAGAGCGCGGCCCATTCGAGCTCTGCCGTGCCGAGCGATGGATCCTGGTCGGCGGTCTCCCAGTACAGCATCGTCTCGTAGAGACGTCGGCCCATCAGGTGGACGCCGACGCTGCGGATCTCGTCGATGTGGGACCGGAACACTTCCTCGTCGAAGCCGGGCCAGTCGAAGCCGCCGTCCGGCCCGACGATGTAGCCGTCGAGGGAGGCGCCCATCGAATAGGTCACGCTGCGCATCGGCGATCCTCCTCGTACCTACGAACGCCGCATGGGGACCGGGAAACGTCGCACCTCCTGCGGCCAACCGCAGGCCACCGCGACCTTTCCCGCCCATAGGCGCGCCGCATCCTCGTCGTCCACCGTCACGACGGCGAAGCCGCCGAGGTGTTCCTTGGACTCGACGTACGGACCGTCGGTGAACAGCGGCGTGCCGCTCGACGCATCGACACTGAACACCGGGGCATCCGGGTCCAGGCCGTTGGTGTAGATGAGCACCCCGGCTTCGTTCATCTCCGCCCGCAACGCCCTGACGGCCTTGGACTTCTCGCGCATCTCCTCGTCCGTGTGGTCGGGGACCCACTCGTCGTTGAAGGCGATGAGGTATTCGGGCATTTCTCCTCCTTCGATCAGACGGTCGGGTCGGGCAGGAGCTCCCGCACCTCTTGCGAGCAGCGACAGGCAACGGCGATCTTGGCCGCCCACTCCAGCGCCTCTCCGCGTGAGGGCACGTCGACGACCGCGAACCCGCCGATGACCTCCTTGGTCTCCGGGTAGGGGCCGTCGGTGATCGTCCCGTCGGTGGCAACGATGCTCGCCTGCTGCCGCTCCAGCCCGCCGCCGAACACCCACGCGCCGGCGTCCTGCGCCGCGAAGACCACCTCGTGCGCGGCCACGCCCACCTCGGCTATGTCCTCCTCGGGGATGTGATCCATCGCACCGCTATCGAACGAGATCAGGTACCGCGCCATCCCATCCCTCCTTGTCCTGGGCAGCTTCTTCCGGCCGCCGCTCACCTGCTCTACGAACGCCTCGCCCCGTATCCGACAGGCGGCCGATAGAAAGTTCTCACGCCAGCTGATCGCGGCGGCGCGTCAGGTAGGCGGTTTCGGCGGTGTTGCCCGCCAGCTCGATGGCTCGGTCGTACGCCGCGCGCGACTCCTGATCGCGGCCCACCCGGCGCAGCAGGTCGGCGCGGGTCGCGTGATACGCGTGGTAGCCGACCAACGTGTGGTCCAGACGGTCAACCGCGGCCAGCGCCACCTCCGGGCCGTCGAGCTCGGCGACCGCGATGGCCCGGTTGAGGGCGACGATCGGGGACGGGTCGAGGCGGACGAGCTGGTCGTAGAGAGCGACGATCTGCGACCAGTCGGTGTCGCGCATCTCGCGGGCGGAGGTGTGGACGGCGTTCATGGCCGCGAGGATCTGGTAGCGACCCGGAGCCTCCCCGGCTGCCAGGCGCTCGCGCACCAGTCGATGCCCCTCGGCGACCAATGCCGCGTCCCACGCACCGCGGTCCTGCTCATCGAGGGGGACCAGCTCGCCGCTCGCCGAAACCCGGGCGGTGCGGCGGGCTTCGGTCAGGAGCATCAGCGCCAGCAGTCCGGCCACCTCACCGTCCTCCGGCATGAGGGCACGGACCAGGCGCGTGAGCCGGATCGCCTCCGCGGTCAGGTCGTGACGGACGGGATCGGTGTCCGGGCCGCTCGCAAGGTAGCCCTCGTTGAAGACCAGGAAGAGGACGGCGAGCACGCCCGAGACGCGCGCCGGCAGATCCTCCGCGGACGGCACCCGGTACGGGATGCGCGCCACCTTGATCTTGGCCTTCGCACGGGTGATCCGCTGGCCCATGGTGGCCTCCTGCACAAGGAACGCACGGGCGATCTCCTGCAGGGTCAGACCGCCGATCATCCGCAGCGTCAGCGCCACGCGGGTCTCCATGGCGAGCGCCGGGTGGCAGCAGGTGAAGATCAGCCGGAGCCGGTCGTCGTCGATGGCGCCGAGGGGCTCGGTCGGGTCGTCGTCGTGCAACATCAGAGCCGCCTCCTGCTTGTCGTCGCGCTTGTGCTCGCGCCGGATCCGGTCGATGGCCTTGCGGGTGGCGGTCGTGGTCAGCCACCCGCCGGGGTTGGGGGGAACGCCGTCGGACGGCCACTGCTCCACGGCGGTCGCGAACGCCTCGGCCGCCGCCTCCTCCGCGATGTCGAGGTCGCCGAAGCGCCGGGTCAGGGAGGCGACCACCCGCGCCCACTCCTCGTGGTGGACGCGCGTGATCGCCTCGCCAACGTCGAGAGCGCTCATCACAGGAACGGCCGCACCTCGATCTTCCGGTTGCAGGCCTTCGAGCCCTCGGTGGCGAGCGTGAGCGCCACGTCCAGGTCGGGGGCTTCGATGATCCAGAAGCCGGCCAGGTGCTCCTTCGACTCCACGAACGGGCCGTCGGTGAACACGGCCTTCCCATCGCGGTTGTCGACGACGGTGGCCGGGTCGGGCGACCCGAGGCCGCCGGCGAAGACCCACTGACCGTCGGCCTGGAGCCGATCGTTGAACACGTCGATGGCGGCATCCTCGGTCGGGGTGGCAGGGCCGGTGCCGTCGTCGATCACGGAAAACAGGTACTGCATCTCCGATCACCTCCGGTGCGTGGGTGGCGCCCCTCGTGGGCGCCGCTCACCCCTGCTACGAACACCGCTGCCCCGATCCGACATCGCCTTCCCGGATCTCTTTCAGGGGATCCGTATCTCCAGGGTCCTACACCTTCGACGCACCAGTCCAGCAGGATGGCATCACTCAACACCACAGTGTCTGCTAGCAGGAGGCTTCACGCGTGTCCGACCAGGTCGCACTCGTCACCGGCGGCGCCCGAGGCCAAAGTGCCGCTTACGCGGGGCGCTCGCCGTGGCCGGTGTGCGCGTGATCATCGCGGATGTCCTCGACGAGGTCGGAGCGGGGACCGTAGAGGCGCTCACCGACGAGGAGCTGCCGGTGCGCTACGCCCACCTCGACGTGGCCGACGAGCTGGCCTGGCCGTCGCTCATCTCGGACATCGAAGCGCGAGAGGGCGGGCTCGACATCCTTCGCTCACGCGCGTTCGCCCAGTGGATAGGCCCCGGGCCGCGCTAGTCCTTAAGTCCCGGTTGACCGGCCATTCTCGGCGGTTCTACGCTCGCCGCTCACGGTAGGTGGCCTTCGAACGCTCGCGCGCAGGCCAAACGGAGGAGGGGAAATGGCTCCTGTCGGTTCGCGCCCAGGCCCGCGTGCTTCTCGCCTCGTTCTTACGTTGCTCTTGATACCCGCGTTCGTGGGCGTATCGGCAGGAAGTGCCGCCGCCACCACGTGTTCGGTCAAGAACCTCAACACGTCGACGTTCTCCACCGACCTCCAGGGTGCGATCGCGGCAGCGGCGCCCGGCGCGGCGCTGAGGATCTCCGGAACGTGCGTCGGGAACTTCACGGTCGCGCAGGATCTCCGGCTGTTCGGGGTCTACGGCGCGACCCTCGACGGGAACAGCACCGGGAGCACCCTCACGATCTCGGCAGGCGACGTGAAGGTGTTCGGGCTCAGGATCACGAACGGGACGGGTACGGATGCCTGTTCGCCCGATGGGTGCATCGTGGGCGGAGGCATCGACAACCACGCTGCACTCACCCTCGTGCATTCGAGCGTGGATGGGAACTCCGCGAGCAACCTCGGCGCGGGGATCTTCAACGACGTTGGAGGAACGTCCACGATCGTCGGGTCCCGCGTGAGCGGGAACACGGGAAGTTTCTCCGGCGGGGGTATCCGCAATCTTGGAACCGTGGTCATCTGGCGGTCGACTGTCGACGGGAACACGGCTCAGGCCGGTGGCGGGATCGTCAACAACGGCAACCTCACGATCACGCGTTCCATGGTCCGCGACAACGTTGCGACCGACCTCTTCGGCGGCGGGATCATCAACAACGGCACACTCACCATCAACCGTTCGACGTTGAGCGGCAACTCCGCGCCGGCGTCCGGCGGCTACGGCGGCGCGATCACCAACCAGATCGGCACCGTCTCGATCACCGACTCGGTGGTGAGCGGCAACTCCGCGACCGCCTTGGGCGGCGGCATCATGGGTCAGACCGATGGCGCCGTCATCCTCACCCGCTCATCGATCAGCGAGAACTCCGCTCCGTCCGGCGGGGGGATCTTCGAGGGTGGTGGGAGCCTCACCATCACCTCGTCCAAGATCGCCGGGAATTCCGCGGGCAACGGGGGCGGCGTGTACGCGAGCTCGACCGCGACGGTCGCCGTGAACCGGTCCGCGATCCAGGCCAACACCGCCACCAACGCCGGGGGCGGCTTCTTCGCGGCCGGCGGAGGGGTCAGCATCGAGGGATCGTGGGTACGTGGGAATTCAGCCGGCACCGGCGGCGGCATCTATGGCTCGCTCGGAAGCGTCCTCGACGTCTCGCGATCACGGGTGAATAGCAACGCAGCGCTCGTGAGCATCGGGGGGGGCGTCTTCACCAACGGCACCGTTGATCTCACGCGCTCCTCGATGACGGAGAACACCGCGAACAGCGCCGGGGGCGCGATGTTCAACCTGGGTGGGACGGTCACCGTGGCGGACTCCACGATCGGCGGGAACACGGCCTCGAGCGGTGGAGGCCTCCTCAACACGGGGGGCACGATGAGCGTCCTCCGCTCCACGGTGACGGAGAACTCCGTCTCGTTCAACGGTGGGGGCATCTTCAACTCGGACGGCCAGCTCACGATCCGAAGCTCGACCCTCAGCGCGAACTCGGCTTCGGATCCGAACGGTGGTGGTGGTGGCATCTTCAACGGCATCGATGTCGGCTCGTCCAGCACGGTCGACATCGTGAACTCGACGATGAGCGGGAACTCCGCCGATGCCTTCGGCGGAGCCATCATCAACGTGGGAACACTGACCATGTCGAGCAGCACGCTCAGCGGGAACTCGGCTTCGAGCGGCGGAGGCATCTTCAACGGGAACTCCGGCCCGATCGTGGGTTCGGCCAGTATCGCCGCGTCGATCGTGGCGGGGAACGCGGGTGGCGACTGCTCCGGCGTGGGCACGGCGGTGTCGAACGGCTACAACCTGGTTGGCGCGGATTGTTCGTTCGCCGACGCAGGCGACCAGACCGTGGACGACAACATGAGCGCGATCGGGATCGGCCCGCTCGCGAACAACGGCGGACCGACGCGAACGATGGCTCTGTTCCAGACCAGCCCGGCGGTGGATGCGATCCCAGTCGGGATCCTCTCGGTGGATGGCACCATCGTCCTGTGCCCGATCACTGGCTCCGCGGATCAGCGAGGGGTGGCACGCCCCCAGGGTTCGTCCTGCGACGTGGGGGCCTTCGAGCTGATCCCCTCGACGTAGCGACCGTCGGCCTTCGATGTCGGAGGGCGATGCGACCATCCAGTCGTGTCGAACGAGGGCACGATCCTGCACGCGGACGCCGACTCCTTCTACGCGTCGGTCGAGCAGCGGGACCACCCGAGCCTGAGAGGCCGGCCCGTCCTCGTGTGTGGCGGCGTGGTGCTGGCCGCCAGCTACGAGGCCAAGGCGTTCGGCGTGCGCACGCCGATGGGTCAGGGCCAGGCGCTGCGGCTCTGCCCGGACGCGATCGTCGTCTCGCCGCGCATGGACGCATACAGCGCGGCGAGCAAGGCGATGTTCGAGGTCTTCAACGACACGACGCCGTTCGTCGAAGGGCTGTCGATCGACGAGGCGTTCCTGGAAGTCGGTGGATTACGGAGGATCTCGGGAACGCCCACAGAGATCGCGGTTCGCCTGCGACGAGAGGTCCGCAAGAAGGTGGGCCTGCCGATCACCGTGGGCGTGGCCAGGACCAAATTCCTCGCCAAAGTGGCGAGCGGCGTCGCGAAGCCAGACGGTCTGTTGGTCGTTCCGATCGACGGCGAGCTGGCGTTCCTGCACCCGCTGCCGGTCGAACGCTTGTGGGGGGTGGGACCGGTGACCGCGGACAAGCTCCGCGAACGCTCGATCACCACGGTGGCGGAAGTCGCCCGGCTCGGTGAACCTGCGTTGGTGCGGATCCTCGGCCGCGCCGCGGGACGACACCTCCACGCGCTCGCGCACAACCGGGATCCTCGGCGTGTCGACACCAGCCGTCGGCGCCGGTCGATCGGGACCCAACGGGCGCTCGGCCGACGGCCGCGATCGCCGGAGACGCTCGACGCCGACCTCATCGCGTTGGTGGATCGCCTGTCGCGCAGGTTGCGAGCGGCCCACCGTGTCTGCCGCACGGTCGTGCTCCGCCTCCGGTTCGACGACTTCTCGCGTGTCACACGGTCGCACACGATCCCCGAGGCGACGGCCGATACCGCGACGTTGCTCGCGGCCGAGCGAGCGCTACTGGTCGCGGCACTGCCGCTGATCCGCGATCAAGGCATCACGCTGATCGGCATCAGCTTCACCAACCTCCACGACGACGGAGCGATCCAGCTCGCGTTGCCGTTCGACGGCTGGCACGGATCGTCGATCGACGCCACGCTCGACACCGTGCGAGACCGGTTCGGAACGTCGGCTATCACGCGTGGCGTCCTCCTCGGACGCCGCGAGGGCATCTCGGTTCCGCTCCTCCCCGACTAACAGTGGAACGAGACCGATACTTCCTTCATGGTTGAGGACGAGTCGTCGTTCGAAGCCGCGATGACGGCGAGGAGCGCGGCAGACTACGCCGACTTCCTCATGCCCCATCTGGCGAGCGATGCGACCGTCCTCGACATGGGTTGCGGATCCGGCGAGATCTCCATCGGCATCGCCTCGATGGTGGGTCACGTCGTCGGTGTCGATCTGGACGAGGAGGGGTTCGCTGCCGCTCGGACCTACGCCCAGCACCACGGCATCGCCAACATCGAGTTCCGCGCTGGGAACGTGTACGAGCTCGATCTGCGCGACGAGCACTTCGATGTCGTTCTCTGTCATTCCATGCTGGAGACGCTCGACCGGCCGATCGATGGCCTGCGGGAGATCAGCCGCACCCTGAAGCCCGGAGGCGTCATCGGGGTCGCCGCCGTGGAATACGGCGGCTTGATCCTGGCGGGACCGGATGAGCCGCTCCTCCGCCGCTTCTATGCGATCCGCGAACAGCTCTGGCTCCTGGACGGTTCCGATCCGTATCGCGGCCGAGCGCTCCGGGGTCTGCTCACGGATGCTGGATTCGACCGGGTCGAGGCGACGACCAAGTTCATCTGTTACGGCACGGCCGAGAAGGTGAAGTCCTTCGGGCTCGGTCGAGCCGACGATTGCCTCGACGAGTGGTACGCGAGCGGCGCCAAAGCGAACGGATTCGCGACGGACGAAGAACTCAGCGCCATGGCCCAGGCCTGGCGCGTATGGTCGGGATCATCCGACGCGTACGCAGCGTTCGCGTGGTGCCGGGCGATCGGATGGAAGCCGAACCCGCGCTAGCCCCCCGCAGCACGTCAGAGCCCGGCCGAAGCCGGGCTCTGAGCTCTGCCGGGTCGCGGTGAAGATCAGCCGACGGGAACCACCAGGGCCGGTGAACCCCCGTCCACCAAGGCGACATCGGACATCGCCAGCAGTGGTGAAGAGGTCCTGAACCCCTTGACGATGAGGTAGATGCCGAGCGAGAGCTCCCAAAAGAACTCCGGGACCGTCGCGATGACCTGCGCCCCGGAGCCCGGCTCGATGACGTTGAACAGCACCAGGGTCCCCGACAGGATGATCAGCGGACCCCCGATCAGGCCCAGCATCGCCATGCCCCGCGGCACGAGAGCGGATCGGTACATCAGGTAGCCCAGGATCAGCCCGTTCCCGACGCCGACGACCCAGCCGGGTCCGAGCAGGAACGTCCAGTCGTGGATCGCGACGAGCGACCTGCCGGCCGTGACGAGCGGATCCCCGCCGGCGGCCCCGACGTCCTGCCGCAACGTCACGACCGCGAGCAAGCTGAGGATGCCGACGCCGATGAACACGCATTCCATGACACGGGCGGTGACGTAGCCCAGGGCGAGGCTCTCGTTCTGCCGCTTGAGGACCGGGAACAGCACCACGGCCGTGCCGATGTTGGCGACGATGAGGATCATCTCGAGGAGCGCTCCGAAGGCGATGCGGCTATCGGCACCGGCGCCGACGATGTAGTTGGGGTGACCCAGCATCGAGGTGTACAGCATCAGCGCCGGTGGGATCCCGACGACGAAGGTGACGATGAAGAGCCAACCCGTGACTCGTGCGATCTTTCGAAGATGCACCTGATTTCCTTTCTGCTCGGCGGTCCGGGTGTACTAAGTACGCCACCCTAGGTGTACGTTGTACACTTGTCAAGGGAGTTCTTGAATCCCGTGGCTGATCAGGGAAAAGAGGTAGGAGATGTCTCAACCGGAGGCCCCACGTCGGGTCGCGTTGAATCGCGACCGAGTCGTGCGAGCCGCTATCGACCTGGCCGACCAGGGCGGGCTCGGATCACTCACCATGCGCAAGCTCGCCGAGACGCTGGACGTCGTGCCGATGGCGCTCTACAAGCACGTGGCCAACAAGGACGAGCTCCTGGATGCGATGGTCGACGTCGTGTTCGGCGAGCTCGAGTTCCCAACCGGCGGCGGTTGGAAGACCGCCATGCGAGCCCGGGCGATGTCGATGCGGGAGGGTCTGTTGCGACATCCGTGGGCGGTCGACCTCATGGAGGTCCGGAAGCCCGGGCCCGCGAACCTCAGACACCACAACGCGACTATGGGGTGCCTTCGGGAAGAGGCTGGCCTCCCCTTCCGGATGGCGATCCACGCCTACAGCGTCATGGACAGCTATATCTACGGCTTCGCCCTCTTGGAACGGACCCTGCCGTTCGAAACACCCGAAGAGTATGCGGAGGCGGTGGAGGCGAGAGCCAAAGTGATCGCCGAAGAGCACCCATCCCCCGACGACGAATACCCGTACCTCTTCGAGATCGTCGCGGAATTCGGCACGTCGGGCTACGACTACAACGAAGAGTTCGGATCCGGTCTCGACCTGATCCTCGATGGGATCGAACAGCGGCGATCGCGGTGAAGGCGCCGCGGCACCTTCACGTTCGCTGAACGCGTGCTACTTTTTCGCTCGCCGGTCGCGTCGTGAGGCCCGCCCAGCTCCTGGCTCGACCGTCGACCGGCCGATGACAACGAGGCCGTGCAGCGCGGGCCCGCCGACCTCCGAGGTGGGAAGGAGCGCGGCCATGACCGACGCTGCGACGACCGGCACGACGAACGATGACGTGACGGTGATCAGCGACCTTTCGATCCGCCCGTTCGAGGTGAACGTGCCGCAGGACGCCCTCGACGATCTCCGTCGGCGGGTCGCCGCCATGCGCTGGCCGGAGCGCGAGATCGTGAACGACCGGACCCAGGGCGTGCAGCTCGCGACGATGGAAGCGCTCGCCCGCTACTGGGCGACGGACTACGACTGGCGCGATGTGGAAGCGCGACTGCAGGCGCTCCCGCACTTCATCACCGAGATCGACGGGGTGGACATCCATTTCATCCACGTGCGCTCGGAGCACGAAGGTGCGTTGCCGGTGATCGTCACGCACGGCTGGCCGGGCTCGATCATCGAGCAGCTCAAGATCATCGGCCCGCTCACCGACCCGACGGCGCACGGCGCGAGCGCCAACGACGCGTTCGACGTCGTGATCCCGTCGCTCCCTGGTCACGGGTTCTCGGGCACCCCGACCGAGACCGGTTGGGATCCGATCCGCATCGCGCGCGCGTGGGACGTGTTGATGGAGCGGCTCGGCTACACGCGGTACGTGGCGCAGGGTGGCGACTGGGGCAACGCCGTCACGGAACAGATGGCGCTGCTGAGGCCGACAGGACTGCTCGGCATCCACACGAACATGGCGGCGACGGTCCCCGACGACATCCAGAAAGCGCTCGACGCGGGAGGCCCGCCGCCGGCCGACCTGGCGGACGACGAGCGGTACGCGTGGGATCAGCTCGCCGAGTTCTACGCGCACGGCCTCGCGTACGCCCAGGAGATGGGGGGCCGTCCGCAGACGCTGTACGCGCTCGAGGATTCGCCCGTCGGCCTGGCCGCCTGGATGCTCGATCACGACGCGCGCAGCTTGTCGCTGATCGCGCGCGTCTTCGACGACGGGTCCGAGGGTCTGACCAAGGACGACATCCTGGACAACGTCACGCTCTACTGGCTGACGAAGACCGCCGTCTCGTCGGCGCGCCTGTACTGGGAGAGCAAGCTCGCCTTCTTCGCGCCGAAAGGGGTCCCGCTGCCGACCGGCGTCAGCGCCTTCCCCGACGAGATCTACGCCGCCCCACGACGCTGGGCAGAGCAGGCCTATCCGAACCTGGTCCACTACAACCGTCTTCCGAAGGGCGGACACTTCGCCGCGTGGGAGCAGCCGGAGCTCTTCTCCGAGGAGCTCCGCGCGACGTTCAGGTCACTCCGATAGCGCGGGCTCGGTAACGGTTGATCGCGGATCTTAGCGGCCGACCCGCTGGGGTACGTGGCCGCACCCAGCAGGTCTGATCGCTTCCTACAGCTGGCGGGTGGGCATCGGCGGCGGCGCCGAGAAGTCCATCGGGTGGATGTCCTCGATCGACGTGCGGAACCACTGGTCGAACTCGTTCTCCGACGTGGCCATCTTGCCCAGGAAGGACTCTGCCCCAGGACCGTCGATCACGACGACCGCAAGGTTGGAGCCGTCTGGGTTCGCCTGGTGCCATGCGCCGTGCGTGGTCAACCCGAGCCGCTGGTTCATGTCATCGAACTCCGCCTTGCTATCGACCGGGTGTGGATCTAGGTCTGGCCGGGATCGACCTCCGACGCGCCGATCGCGTCGGCCGACCAGCGCTCGCCGCGGTTCAGCGCCCGGTACGCGAACGTCGCCCAGAACACCCACATCGCCGTCATGATGCCGAGCCCGAGGTAGGCGTTGACCGCCGCGAGCCCTGTGGCCACAAGGTAGATGAGGAAGCCGAGCGCGACGCGGCGTCGGGTCGTGGCGATCACTTCGGGCGGCACGCCGGGCCTCAGCAGGCCGCGCTCCGGCCGAAGGGCCAGCATGAAGATGTTCCAGGCTCCGCTCGTGGCGAGCACGGCGAGGCCGTACGTCACCACCGCGCCTCGGCCCGCGGGGGTGTTCAGGTACTGGCCGACGAGCGCGGTCGGATACGACAGCGCCACGATGGCCATCATCAGGAACCCGTTGGCGAACATGAGCAGGCCGTCCGTCCGTTGCACGAGCGACAACCGCGCATGGTGGTTGATCCACATGATCAAGATGGTGATGAAGCTGAGCGAGAACGCGAAGTACGACGGCCACTGATCGAGGATCGCGGAGACGAGGTTCTTCGACGTCACGACCTGGACGATCGGGACGCGGAGGTCGAGGGCCAGGATCGTCATCGCGATCGCGATGACCGCGTCGCTGAAGGCCTCCAGCCGGGCGGTCTCGGATCGCCCGGCAGCGGATCCGGCCGTTCGGTCGCCCGACATGCTCCGAGAGCCTAGTGTTCGGTCGCCCGGCGTGCGCGGGAGCGACGGTTCTGGCACCATCGTCCGATGCTCGGACACGGGATCTCCCCGGCCAGCGAGGGACGCTTCCCCTCACTCGGAGGCGCGAACGATTGGCTCAACTCGACGCCGCTCGAGGCCGACGGCTTGCGCGGCAAGGTCGTCGTCGTCAACTTCTGCACGTACACCTGCATCAACTGGCTCCGGTCGCTTCCGTACGTCCGCGCCTGGGACGAGGCCTATCGGGATCACGGCCTCGTCTCGATCGGCGTGCACACACCCGAGTTCTCGTTCGAGCACGATCTGGAGAACGTCCGCCGGGCGCTGCGTGAGACACGGGTCGAGTATCCGATCGCGATCGACAACGACTACGCGGTCTGGGAGGCGTTCGCGAACCATTACTGGCCGGCGCTCTACGTCATCGATGCCGAAGGACGGATCCGGTACCACCGGTTCGGCGAGGGCGACTACGAGCGGTCGGAGAGCGTCATCCAGCAGCTCCTGGCCGAAGCCGGATTGAACGACGACGAGCAGGAGTTCGTCTCCGTCGACGCGCGCGGTCCCGAAGCGCCTGCCGATTGGAACAGCTTGCTGTCTCCGGAGACATACCTGGGGTACCGGCAAACGATGGACTTCGCGTCACCGGGCGGCCTGACTCCGGACGAGCCTCGCGTGTACGGCGCCCCGCAGAAGTTGCGTCGCAACCACTGGAGCCTCTCCGGGGATTGGACGGCGGGCGCGGAGGCAGTCACGCTGAACGAGGCGGGCGGACGCATCGCGTTCGATGTTCACGCGCGCGACGTCCATCTGGTGATGGGTCCGCAGACCCGCGAGGCTCCCGTGCGATTCCGCGTGACCCTCGATGGAGAGCCGCTGAGCGCCGCCCACGGGAGCGACGTCGACGCCGACGGGTCCGGCGTCCTCACCTATCCGAGGATGTACCAACTGATCCGGCAGGAGGGCCCGATCGGCGACCGACGGTTCGAGATCGAGTTCCTCGAGCCTGGCGCGCAGGCGTTCGCGTTCACGTTCGGTTGACCCCGAGCGGAACCGCCAACCGACGTGAGACGATGCCCCGGCCGGCAAAGCCGGGACGGATCCTCATCGATCGCAAGGCGGCAGCGAGGGGGTAGCCATGGCCGAAGGTGGATCGGGCGGATCGGACAAAGGCCGGCTGGGCGGCGGCGCGATCGCATCGCTCACGGGCGTCGGACTGCTCGTCATCTTCATGTTCCAGAACACCGAAGACGTTCGACTCGACTTCCTCTTCTGGCACTTCACGTGGCCGCTCTGGCTGGTCGTCATGCTGTCGGCCCTCCTCGGCGCCTTGGTGTGGTTCGGCTTGGGCGTCATGCGCCGTCACCGGCGCCGGAAGGAGCGCCGCCAAGACCGGCGGGACTGAGCTCCTTCAGGCGGTCCGACATGAGCTGCGCGAGCGCCGCCGGATAGTCGGATCCATCCGCTTCCGCGACACGGGGAGCGTGCGTGCGGAAGAAGCCCACGATCTCGACAGCAGCGTCGAGCATCGCATCGCGCTCCATCGGACAGAACGTCGTCCGCAGTGGCGCGAGCTCAGACACCGGGATCGCCTTCGCGAGTTTCTCGTACGGCTCGTCCTGCGCCTCGGCGCCGTGCTGGATCCGCATCAGGTTGACGCAGAGGCTGCGCATCGCCTCGAGCTGCCCGTATGCCCACCAGAGATCGTCCCGCCCGAGTGCGGCGATGAAGTGTGAGAGTTCGTGCCAGAACCACTTCAGGATCTGGCGCAGGTGCTCGCGCTGCGCGTCGGGGTCGAGCGGCGAGAACGGGAACTCCGCGCCCGCCAGGATGCCGCGCTTGTCCACGAGCGGATCGAACGACCCGACGTCGATCTCGCCCAACGCTCCCTCATGCCCGAAGAAGATCTCGCCCTCCGTCCCGTCGGCCAGGATGAAGAACACGTTCCACTCGCGAGCGAAGTGGTCGAGGAACAACGGTTCCCCGAGCTGGCTGATGAGCGCGCGCCGGTCGACGATGACATCTGCGTACGCCGCATCGGTCGTGATCACGCCGAGATCGAGATCGGAGTACGCGTCGGCCGTGCCGGTCGCGTTGGAGCCCGCCACGAACGCGGCCACGATCCGGTCGTCGGCCGAACAGGCGTCGATGAATCGGGAAACGACGCCGCCGTGGTTACGTGGGGGTCCCGGTCCTGTCGATCTGCCCACGACCCCTCACCATCCGATCCATCGGGTGTCGAATCATGCCACGGCCCACCAGGGGCGCGGACCGGAAGCAACCTGCACCCCGCCCTCTGCCGTTTAGGCTGCGCACGTGCTGCGATGCGAGGCGTGCGGACATGAGAACCGGGAGGCGGCGAAGTTCTGTGAGAACTGCGCTGCACCGCTGACCGCCCAAGCGACCCCACACGAGGTCCGGAAGACCGTCTCGGTCGTGTTCTGCGACGTCGCCGGCTCCACCGCGATGGGTGAGGCGCTCGATCCCGAGTCGGTTCGTCGGGTCATGGAGCGCTACTTCGACGTGATGCGGACGGCGATCGAACACCATGGCGGCACCGTCGAGAAGTACATCGGCGATGCCGTCATGGCCGTCTTCGGCGTGCCGCAGGTCCACGAGGACGACGCGCTGCGCGCCGTCCGCGCGGCGAGCGAGATGCGCGCCGCGCTCGACGCGTCTGAACCCGGAGCTCGATCGCGACCACGGGATGACGCTCGCCTGTCGGATCGGGGTGAACACCGGCGACGTAGTCGCCGGTGAGGGTGACCAGAAGATCGTGACGGGCGACGCGGTGAACGTGGCGGCCCGCCTGGAACAGGCCGCTGTCGCCCGGCGAGATCCTGCTCGGGGAACGCACGTTCTCACTCGTGCGCGACGCGGTCGTCACCGAGCCGGTCGCCGATCTGTCCATGAAGGGGAAGGCCGATCCCGTGCCGGCACACCGGTTGGTCGAGGTGGTGCCTGGTGCCGCCGGGTTCGCACGACATCTCGACGCCCCCATCGTCGGACGGGAACGCGAGCTGTCGCTCCTCCGCGACGTGTTCGACCGCACGGTGACGGATCAGTCGTGCCAGCTCTTCACGGTGCTCGGCATCGGGGGCGTGGGCAAGTCCCGGCTCATGGCGGCGTTCACCGACGAGCTCGGTGCCCGGGCGACGATCCTGCGCGGTCGGTGCCTGCCGTACGGCGAGGGGATCACGTTCTACCCGCTCGCCGAGGCCTTGATCGACGTCGCGGGCCTGCGCGAGAACGACACCCCGGAGGCAGCCCGCCGCAAGCTCGCGGTGCTGGCGCGGCGACGATGTCGACGCGGTCGCGATCGCCGAGCGCGTCGGGCAGGCGATCGGGCTCCACGGCGGGGAGACCACCCCCGAGGAGATGCGCTGGGCGGTCCGGGCGCTGCTCGAGCGGCTCGCCGCCGAGCGACCCGTGGTGTTCGTGATCGACGACCTCCAATGGGCCGAGCTCACGTTCCTCGAGCTCGTCGAGCACATCGCCGATCTGGCTCGCGACGCTCCGATCCTGCTCGCGTGCATGGCGCGCCCCGAGCTGCTCGACGATCGCCCCGGATGGGCCGGCGGGAAGTTGAACGCCACCTCGATCCTGCTCGAGCCGCTGAACGCCGAAGAGTGCGGGAGGCTCGTCACCAACCTGCTGGCGGATGACTCGGTGGACCCTGTCGTCCGGGAGCGCATCGCCGCCGCCGCCGAGGGCCACCCGCTCTATGCGGAGGAGATCACGGGCCTCCTGGTCGACGAGGGTCGGCTCGTCCTGAAGGAGGGTCGATGGACACCGACGGGAGATCTCGCGGACCTGCCGGTCCCACCGACGATCTCGGCGTTGCTCGCCTCGCGGCTGGACAGGCTCCCTGCATCGGAGCGCCGGCTGATCGAGGTCGCGTCGGTGATGGGGCAGGTCTTCTATCCCGACGCCGTCCGCGAGCTCTCGAGCGAGGTGTCTGATGCGGGCGACGGCATGGCGGCGCTGGTCCGCAAGCAGTTCGTCCGCCCCGAGCGCTCCGACCTCTCCGCGACCGAGGCGCTCGGGTTCCGACACCTGCTGATCCGTGACGCGGCGTACGGCTCGATCCCGAAGGCGACCCGAGCGGACCTCCATGAGCGATTCGCGGCGTGGCTCGACGGGACTGCAGGGTCGCTGGGGGAGCGTGACGAGATCGTCGGGTATCACCTGGAGCAGGCGTACCGGTATCGCGCCGAGCTCGGTCCGATCGACGACCGGATGCGGACGCTCGCCCGCCGGGCGGCGGAGCGTCTCGCCGCCTCCGGCCGACAGGCGTTGGCACGCCGGGACGTCTCGGCCACCGTGAACCTCTTGGCGCGAGCGGCCGAACTCCTCCCTCCGGAGGATCCGTTCCGGCTCGAGCTTCTCCCGGATCTCGGGTTGGCACTATCCCGGTGGGACCTGCCGCGCGCGGATGTCGTGCTGTCCGATGCGATCGAGGGTGCCCGTGCCATTGATGATCGCCGGCTCGAGGCGCTCGCGGGCGTGCGGCGGGTATTCGTTCGGATGATGCTCGACCCCGAAGCGGTTCAGCAAGCATCGCTCGATGAAGCCGAGCGATACGCAGAGCTGTTCGATGGATGGTCGGATGACCTCGGGGTCGCCGAAGCGCTGACCCTGGCGGGGACCATCCGTTTCTGGGCCGGGCGTTGCGCGTTGGCGGAGGAAGGATCTCGAGCGCGCGAATGCTCACGCGCGCCGGGCCGGGAGCCGGACGCAAGAGGGCGAGATCGCGAGGTTGTTGACGTTGGTGATCTCCCAGGGCCCCGAGCCCGTTGTCGAGGGCCTCCGTCGCTTGCAGGCCATGCTCGAAGGCGGCCTGGCCGATCGGAAAGTGGAGGTGGCCGTCGCTTCCAAGCGTGCCGAGTTGGAGGCGATGTTCGGGCGGTTCGGGCCTGCCAGAGAGCTTGTGACCGGCGCGAAGTCGCTCGCTCGAGAGCTCGGCGACCAGATCGCCCTGTCCCGAGCGCTCAGCGACTCGGCACGTGTCGAGATGCTCGCGGCTTCCCCGGCGAGCGCGGAGAGGGAAGCGCGTGCGAGCTACGAGATCCTCGATCGGATGGGGAACGTCGGCAACCTCGCGAGCACCGCTCCGCACCTCGGAGACATCGTGTACGCCCAGGGACGGTACGACGAGGCGTTCGACCTATCGACCTACACGCAGCAGATCACGATCGAGGGCGATGTCGACGCGGAGGTGCGCTGGCGCCAGCTGCGCGCGAAGACGCTCGCCCAACGTGGCCGGTACGACGAGGCCGAGGCGCTCGCCAGGGAGGCCGTGCGTATCGCGGCCCCGACCGACTACCTGGATCTGCATGCCGACGCCGTCTTCGCTCTCGCGGAGGTACTGCAGCTCGCCGGCCGGCGCTCGGACGCCGCCGGGGCGCTCCGGGAGGCCCTCGAGCTGTGTCGGAGGAAGGGGAACCTGGTTCGGGCAACCCAGGCCGAGACTTCGCTTGCGGCACTCGGTTCCTGACATGGCCGAGATCGAGTGACCACTGGCTGGCGTGGAGCCACGCGGAACCGATTCAGGGTCGGTTTCTCTTGATCACAGGAGAAACGGTCCTCAGACAGACATCACCCGTCGATTGGGTCACGGTCTTGGCGATCGCCCGATACTTCCCGGGATCGTGGAGTCCGCCGACCTGGTAGGAGCCCCCGGCCTGGGAGAACGCTTCACCGACCAGTCGCCAGCGATGGTGCTCGCGATGCTGCAGCTTCACGACGACGTTCGACGCACAGGCGGCGAAGCCGTCGACGACCCCGACCTGACCCTTCGCGTTCTTGCCGACCAGTCTGAGCGACACTTCACGCTCGTGCTGCACCGCGAAGTTCGCGGCACTCGTCGCGCTCCCACCTGGGGCGGTGACCGCGATCGGGCCGGTGTGCGCTCCGGCCGGGACCGTTGCCGTGATCTGCGTCGCAGAGTCCACCGTGAAGGTCGGTGCGGCGGTGCCGCCGAACCGCACGACGGTCGCTCCGGTGAGGTTCGTGCCGGTCACCACGACGGTGTCGCCGACCTTGCCGCTCGCCGGCGCGAACGACGTGATGCTGGGTGCGGAGGCGGCGGTGACGTCCAGCGACCACCCTTGGGAGAACGTCTGGGCTCCACCGCTGGCGTCGCTGAACACGTACAGGCTCCACGTCCCGTTCGCGTCCGTCCCGTTGAACACCGACAGGGTCGACCCGTATGGGCCGCCGGGAGCCGGAGGCGTTCCGTCGAAGCTGCCGAGGTTGGACGGCTTGTAGGTCCCGCCGGAGAGGTTCCCCGTGGCGGGCAGCTGTGAGCTCGCACCGTCATCGAACGTGTAGATCGAGGAGCTCGGCGAGGTACCGGCACCGGCGTCCGCCACGACGACGAGGCTCTGACCGTGCGGGCCGACCAAGAGCACGTCGAGCCCTCTCGTGTAGGTCGATCCGACCTGGACGAGGGAAACGTTCACATCCGCGATCGCACCCGTCACCCCGGAGACGGCGATCGTCGACGGATACACGTTCGCCTGAAGTCCGCTCGTGGCCGAACTGTCGGCGACGGTGATCGCGCTCGAGTTGGAGAACGTCGTCGCGGCGGCCGGTCCCCCCGGCAACAACACCATGGCGACCAACACCACGATCGAGCAAACGACGCGCAACGGCATGCGTCGCCGCGTGTCGAACCGAACCTTCATCCGGACCCCCTCGTCAACGCCGGCCGTCACACGGTCGACCGCATCCCCTCGATCCGACGTTCCGTCCAAGACTTATCTACGGCCGGCTCGAGAAAGTCAATCGACCAACGGTCAGCCGGTTAGGCTGCCGGCGTGACTTGGTACGCAGGCAAGGACGTCGCGCAGCGAGCCGGGGTCGAGCCGTCGTACGTCGCTCGACTGGTGGATCTCGGCATCCTGGCGCCCGAGGAGCCCAACCGGTTCTCGCCGGGCGACGTCCGCCGGGCGCTGATGGCCCGATCGCTCGAGGGTGCCGGGATCCCGCTCGACGGTGTGGGCGCCGCGATCCAGCGGGGTGCCTTGTCGATGGACTTCCTCGACGCGGCCAGCTTCGAGAGGTTCGCCGCCCTCGCCTCCGAGACGTTCCAGCAGGTCTGCGACCGGACCGGGATCCCGCTCGAGCTGCTGATGGTCATCCGCGAAGCGATCGGCATGGCGCAGCCGTCGCCCGATGACCGACTTCGCGAGGACGAGATGGCGATCGTGCCGTTCATCGAGCTCCAGGTCTCCGAGGGATTCCGGCCGGCCGCCATCGAGCGTCTGCTCCGTGTCCAGGGCGACAGCACCCGTCGGATCACCGAACAGGAGGCCGCCTGGTGGAACTCCGAGGTGATCGAGCCGGCCCTGGCTGCCGGCAAGGGCGCGGAGGAGATCGCGAACGCCGACCTCGCAGATCGGAATGCCCCACTGTCGGAGCAGGCCGTCCTAGCCATGTATCACGCCCAGCAGGCGCGTGCCTGGACCGCCAACATCATCGAAGGCTTCGAGACGCTGATGGCCGAGGCGGGGATCCACAGCCGACTCGAGCGACTACCCGCCGATCTGCTTCCTCGATATCACCGGCTATACACGGCTGACCCAGGAGCGCGGCGACGATGCGGCCGCCGACCTGGCCGGGACGGTCGCGCGATTGGTACAGCGCAGCTCCGTGCAGCACGGCGGCAAGCCCATCAAGTGGCTGGGCGACGGCGTGATGTTCTACTTCGGCGATCCGGGCCCCGGTGTGCGCGCCGCCGTCGAGATGGTGGACGGGCTGGCGGCCGCCGGGTTGCCGCCAGCCCACGTCGGCTTGCACGCGGGGCCGGTCCTCTTCCAGGAGGGGGACTACTTCGGCCAGACCGTGAACCTCAGCGCGCGCATCGCCGACTACGCGCGGCCGGGCGAGGTGCTCGTCACTCAGGCGGTAGCCGACGCCTCGCAGGAGGAGGGGATCGTGTTCGCGGATATCGGTCCGGTGGAGCTCAAAGGCGTCTCCGGAACGGTGCACCTGCTGCGAGCGCACCGCGGCTGACGGTTTGCCGGGTGTCGGTGCCCACCTCTAGGGTCGAACCATGACGAACGCACCGATCATCCTGGTTCCCGGGTTCTGGCTGGGCGCGTGGGCGTGGGACGAGGTCGCCGCCGCGCTGCGCGCCGACGGCCACGACGTCACCGCGTTGACGCTGCCCGGTCTCGAGTCGGTCGACGCCGACCGTTCCGCGATCTCGCTATCCGACCACGTCGACGCGATCTGCGATGCGGTGAAGGCGGCCGGGCGGCCGGTCGTGCTCGCCGTGCACAGTGGGACGGGGTTCTCCGGCTACGTCGCGAGCGACCGGGTCCCCGAGCTGATCGCGGCGATGGTCTACGTCGACTCCGCTCCGGGCAAGCCACCGTTGGACCCCGGCTTCGACGCCGTCGAGAAGCCCTTGAACTGGGACGAGCTCGCCGCGGAGGAGAACCTGGATGGACTCACGGAGGAGCAGCTCGAGACGTTCCGGCGTCGCGCCGTTCCGGAGCCGGGTGGCGTACTGCGCGAGGCGATCGCGCTGACCAACGACGCGCGTCTGGACCTGCCGACCACCATGATCTGCACGGGCTACACGTCCGAGGAGTACAAGGACGCCGTCAAGGAGGGCTACGCGTGGCTCGCCGGTGTCCCCGAGCTCCGCGACGTCACCTGGGTCGACCTGCCCACGAGCCACTGGCCCATGTGGTCGCGCCCGCAGGAGCTCGCGGTGATCATCGGCGACGTCGCGAAGGCCCACGGGAGCTAGAACGCCCGTGCCTGACGTTCGAGGGTGCGACGGAACCATCGGCGTCCGGTGCCTCGGCCGCTGCCGATCCCGGCTACGTGGGCTCCGTCGAACGCCTGCGCTCGTTCGACCCGATCCGGGTCCACTTCGCGCACGATCCCGACGTCTGGGAGTGTTGACCGGAACGCTCCGTGTCAGGCGAGGCGGCTATCCTCCGCGTCCATGACTGGGTCGCTCCTGGACGACGCGTTCGCGCATCATGTCTGGGCGACGCTGCGGCTGATCGATACCTGCCTGACGCTCACCCCGGAGCAGCTGGACGCGCCCATGCCCGGGACATACGGCTCGATCCTCGCAACGATGCGCCACCTCGTCGGAGGCGACACCTATTACCTGTCCCACCTGACGGGGGATCCGGCTCGGGAGATCGAATCGGAGCACATGGGTCTGCGGGAACTGCGGACCGCGATGGAGACGGACGAACGGACGTGGACCGAGCTTCTCGCCGAGCACCTCGACCCCGACAGCGTCCTGAAGGATGTCGACGAGGCGGGCTATGAACGGGACGCCACGATCGGGATCCGGCTCGCCCAGGCCCTCCACCACGGAACCGACCATCGGAGCCAGATCTGCACCGCGCTCACGACGCTCGGTCTCGAACCGCCGGGCATCGATGTCTGGGACTTCGGCGCGCAGGCGGGCCGCGTCATCGACGTCCCGCCGGCGTCCTAGCCGATCCGCAGGTCCGAAGGAGACACCGTCGAGCGGACCGAGATCGGATCGCCCACACGGACGATCCCGCTCTTCGTAACCCGCGTGTTCATGCCGCGCAAGCGAAGCCTGCGGCCCTCGGGACTGTTCACGAACCGCAACGCGTCCGCGCCGAATCGAGCGGAGAACTTGGCGCAACCGGTGTGCGGCTTCTCCGACACCTCGATCTCGGCGTCGCCGATCGTCAGCCTCGTGCCGGGAGGCAGATGGTCGACACCGATGTCGAAGTCCGCATAGATCTGATCGCCGGCGAACGGCCACCGCGAGACATCGCCGGCGATCGCATCCGCCGCCCGGGCGTTCATCACTGTGAGTTGCGCCTGCGGATCCGCCGATCCGTCGGACGTGTGGCTGTTCCCCCGAGCCCGCCATGAGTCACCCACGACACCTTCGGCGACGTCCAAGCGGACCTCGTTCACGACCTCGCGCTCGTCGACCGCGGGACGACGGACGAGCAACTCGACGACACCGGTCTCGGCCGGTGCATCGCGGATGCCGTCGATCATCGCTTCGAGCTCTGCAAGCGTGCGCATCGATCCCCCTGTGATCAACTCGACGCCAGGCTATCGCGGGACAACCCGACCGAGGTCACGTATACGATTCCCGACGTGGACGATCCCTCCGCGTACCAACTCCGGGCGCCGGCGGCGAACGACCTCGATGCGGTGGCCGATGTGGTCGTCGCCGACGAGCTCGATGGTGCCGGACAGATCGTGCTGGGCGAGGACTTCGTGCAAGGGGAATGGAGCCGTGTGGGAGACCTCGCCACGGACGCCTGGGTGGCGGTCGACGGCGCCGGGGAGATCGTCGGGTACGCACAGGTCACGCTCGAGGAGCCCGACGTCGCGCGGTCCTGGGGCGTCGTTCACCCTGAGCACCGGGGGCGGGGCATCGGAACCTCGCTGCTGGACCGGATCGAGGAGCGAGGGCCCGAGCTGGCAGCCGCGCCGTCGTCGCTCCGATTCCAGCACGCGATCAACGCGGGAGACGATGCCGCCGCGGCGATGCTCCGCTCCCGGGGCCTCCGACCCGTCCATCACTTCTGGCACATGCAGATCGATCTGGACGAACCGCTCGAGCCCCGTGGATCGCCGGAGGGGATCGATGTCGGCGGGATCGATCCGGACGAGGATCTCCCGGCGATCCACGCGTTGCTGGCGGCGGCGTTCGTCGACGACCTGAGCCATCACCCGGCGCCGTTCGATCGGTGGGTCGAGGAGGAAACGAGCACCCCGATGTACGACCCCACGCTCTGGTTGTTGGCGCGGGACGGGGAAGTACCGGCGGGTGTGCTCACCGCGAGCGCGGCCGGAGACCGAGGCTGGGTGGACTACCTCGCGGTCTCGGCGTCCCATCGTGGGCGCGGGATCGGAGCCGCCCTCCTCCGTCGCTCGTTCGGCATGTTCGCGGAACGCGACATCCGACGCGTGCTTGTGAGCGTCGATGCGCAGAACCCGACCGGAGCGACCGGTGTCTACGAGCGTGTCGGGATGCGGATCGTCGATGCTTGGGACCAATGGGAGCGAAAGGGACGCGGGACATGCCTCTGACGGGAGAGTACGAACCGAGCACATCCGCGTGGTCGCGGAAGCAGACCGAGCTGTACGAGGCGACGAACGGCGAGGAGGGCGGCGACCTCCGCGGCAGACCGGTGATCGTGCTGACCTCGGTCGGCGCGAAGACCGGCAAGCTCCGCAAGACCGCGCTCATGCGCGTCGAGCACGACGGCGTCTACGCGGTAGTCGCGTCGCTCGGCGGCGCCCCCAAGCATCCGGTTTGGTACTACAACCTGAAGGCGCACCCGCACGTCGAGTTGCAGGACGGCGCGACCAAACGCGACTACACGGCGCGCGAGGTCGTCGGCGACGAGAAGGGGATCTGGTGGGCGCGCGCGGTCGCAACGTGGCCCGACTACGCGAAGTACCAGACCAAGACGGAGCGGCAGATCCCGGTGTTCGTACTCGAACCGATGACGTAGTTCACCCGCTCGGGGCTAGGCTCTCGACGTGGATATGGAGTCGATCCAGCTCGCGGACGGCCGCTCGTTGGAGTTCTGCCGAACCGGTCGTCCGGTCGATCCCGCGGGGTGGCTCATCTTCCATGTCGGCACGCCGAGCGCGGCCGCGTTGTTCCCTCATGTCACGGCCGTCACCGACGCTCGAGGGATCGCCACGGCGTCGTTCTCACGCGCGGGGTACGGAGGCTCGACCCGGAGCGAGGGTCGCACCGTCGCCCAGGAGGCCGCCAACACCGCGGCGTTGGCCGACCACCTCGGCGCATCGACGTTCTTCGTCGCCGGTTGGTCCGGCGGCGGGCCCGGTGCGCTCGCCTGTGCCGCGTTGCTCCCCGAGCGGGTGCGTTCCTGCGTCGTCTTCGCCGGCAACTCCCCAGTCGAAGAGGTAGGAGCGGAGTGGTACCAGTGGTTCCCGGAGGACCACCGGGAGGAACTTCGAGCCCTGGCGACCGGATCCGCGGAAGCGTTCCGGCCTGAGTACGAGGAAGCCGCAACGGAGCTCGCCACCCTGACCGCCCGTGATTTCCCGAAGTCACCCGAGGCTCCAGCCGCGGATCGAGACACGTTCGCGCGGTCACCCGGGCTCGCGGACGCCCTGGCGGATTCGATCCGCCGTGGCGCCACCGGCGTCGACGGCTGGATGGACGACGCGGTGGCCTCGGCGCGCCCGTGGGGTTTCCATATGCGGGACATCCGAGTGCCGTTGACGATCCGACACGGCGAGCTCGACCAACTGTGTGGTGTCGAGCACGGCAGATGGCTCGCCGGTCACATCCCGGGCGCGACGGCCCACATCCTCCCCGGCCACGGGCACACGTCCGTCACCGCTCCGTTCGACGAAGTGATGGACGAGCTCCTGGAGATCGAGGAGCGACGGACATGAGACGCGACCTCTCGATCGAAGAGCTGGGCGACCTGGTGACCGAACCCCACGTGGCCGTGCTGGCCACGCACCGCGAGGACGGCACGGTGCTCCTCTCCCCCGTGTATCAGGAGTGGCGAGACGGCGGGTTCAACGTCGCGGTCGCCTCGAACGATGTGAAGGCGCGGCACCTGCGGCGAGATCCTCGAGCGTCGCTGGTGCTGTTCGAGGACGGAGCGCCGTACCGAGGTGTGGAGGTGCACACGACCGCTCGGCTCGTCACGGACGGCGCACGCGAGACGCTGAGGCGCCTGGCAGTGCGGTTCGACGGAGAAGAAGTCGGCGAGGCCGACGCAGCCGCGGTCGAGACCGGCGACGATGCCGTCATCATCCGGCTCGAGCCGGGTCCGGGCGAACTCCGTGCGTGGGACTACGCCGACGAGTTCTGAGAACGCGATCCTTCCAACGTCTGCGCTCGGACAACGCGATAGAGATGCCAATCGCCCGGAACACCTTTGAGCTCATGCTGCCCCGCAGACTCGAAGACGAGCCCTGATCCTGCGGTCAGGTCTTTGACCGTGGCGGAGACCAACACCTCCGATGGGCCCGCCGCAGCAGCGATGCGCGCCCCGACGTGAACGGCGATCCCACGGACCTCGTCGCCGGCCAGCTCGACCTCGCCCGTGTGCACGCCCGCACGCACCTTCAATCCGATCTCCGCAGCCGATGCCGCGATCCCGTCGGCGCATCGGACCGCTCGGGCAGGACCATCGAACGTCGCGAAGAACCCGTCGCCCGCGGTATCGATCTCGCGCCCCCGATGCTCGGCCAGCAACCTGCGGACGTCGTCGTGGTGGCGTTCCAACAGATCCCTCCACGCGCGATCTCCCATGGTCACGACCAGGTCGGTCGACCCCACGATGTCGGTGAAAACAACGGTCGCCAGCACGCGGTCGGGATCGGCCACGGGACGGGTCCCGGTCAGGAACTCTTCGATCTCGGCGAGGAGCGCGTCGGCGTTGTCGCCCCACGGGAAAGCATCGTTCCCGGCCAGCTCCACGAGTCGCGCGCCGGGAACACGACCGGCGATGTAGCGCGCGCCCTCGACGTCCTCGTGCTGATCCGACGTGGGATGCAGCACGAGCGTCGGGACGTGGATCGCCGGAAGGATCTCGCAGATGTCCGTCCGGCTGTAGATGCGCTCGATCGTCGTGGCGGAGGTCGGGCTTGCGGCAAGGCGACAGTACCTCGACCACCAGCTGCGCACGCGCTCGTCGTTGGATGCGGTTGGCGCAACGAACCGAAGGACCTCGTCGCTGTAGTCGCGGCTGCCCCACCGCGCCGACATGTCCGCCAAGTACGGCTCCCACTCCTCCTCGGACCATTGCCAGGGGTAGGCGTCGGTCTTCATGCCGGACGGCGCGGTCGCGAACGTCACGAGCGCGCTGGTACGGTCCGGCCGACCCGCCGCGAACAACGCACCTAGCAAGCCGCCCTCGTGGAACCCGAAGATCGCCACGCGCTGAGCCCCGGCGGCGTCGATCACCGCCCGCAGGTCGTCGACCATCGTCTCGTGTGACGGAAGATCATCGGGAGCGAACGGATCGGACAAGCCGGTGCCCCGCCGGTCGATCACGATGAGGCGAGCGAACGATGCGAGCCGCGTGAGGAACCGGGCGAACGCGGGAAGCTCCCAGTTGAGTTCGATGTTCGAGACGAATCCCGGAACGAACAGCACGTCGATGGCGCCGTCGCCGACCAGCTGATAGGCCAACGCGACGCCTCCGTTGCGGGCGTATCGCACCTCGGGAACGTTCGTGACCACGTCGCCACCTCGCCGGGCATGCCGATGCGGTCGACCCTACCCGACCTCGTGGTTGGGTATCTCGCCACCGTCTTGGGCGATCCGTCCCGGCTCTTCAGGACCTCAAGACCCATGCCCGGCTCGCCGCGCAGAAGGATGCTGATCCCAGAGGGTGAAAGGCGCGCGGATGCGATCGATCCGTCTCTGTGTTGCAGCGCTTCTTCTGACGGCGATGTCTGCCTGTAGCGCGGTCCCGGGAACCAGGCCGCCGACGTCGACACCGATCAGCGCGAGCAGCTCCAGGAGCTTCATCCTCGACGGCGTGCCGATGCTTGCTTGCGGACCCGACAGGGCGATATGCGGTCAGCTCACCGTGCCTGAAGACCGGAGTCACCCCGAGGGGCGGCAGATCGAACTCAACGTCAAGGTCGTGCCGGCGGTGGCGTCCGATCCCGCGCCCGATCCCGTCTTCTTCCTGGCCGGCGGGCCGGGGGGCGCGGCGACCCAGAACTGGCTGAGCGCACCCGACCTGTTCCCGGTCGTTCACTGGGACCGGGACATCGTGCTCGTGGACCAGCGAGGCACGGGTAGCTCGAACCAGCTGCTGTGGCAGGACACTCCCGATCTCTCCGGGCTCTCGCGGCACGAGATGTCGGTGACACTCGCCGCGTGGCTGGATAAGGCCCTGGCCGGACTCGACGCCGACCCTCGCTTCTACGCGAGTCCCCAGGCCGCCGACGATCTCGACGACGTCCGGGCGGCGCTCGGGTACGACCGGATCGACCTCTACGGCGGCTCGTACGGAGCGACGCTCGCCCAGTACTACCTGCGACAGCACGGGTCGCATGTCCGGTCCGTCGTGCTGGACGGGGGAACCTTGCTCGACGTCCCGATCTTCGAGCGCATCCCTCGGAGCAGCCAGGCGGCCCTCGACTCGGTGCTCGAACGCTGCACGGCCGACACACGTTGTCATGCGGCGTTCCCCGACCCGGCCGGTGACCTCGAGCGTGCGATGGCTCGGCTTGCGAATCACCCTGTCCGCACGGATCTCCGGGACACGTGGACGGACGAGCCGATCGTGGTGGACGCCGCGGCCCTCGCCGGGGAGATCCACTCCCTGCTCGTGATCAGCGACAGCGCCGACGTGCCCCTGGTCCTGCACCAGGCCGCGACCGGGACGATCGAACCGATCGCCCAGCGGATCCGGGACACCAGCGAGGATCCGAGCACGTCGGCACAGGCCATGGTGATGTATTGGTCGATCGCGTGTTCAGAGGGATGGGCACGGTTCGATCCCGGCGAGACCGCCCGCCTCGGAGCCGGGTCCTATCTCTTGCCCAACGAGCTCGATACGGCCCGTTCGGCGCGCCTCGGGTGCGGGTTGATGCCGCAGGCGTCGTTGCTGCCCGGGGATGCCGATCCGGTCCGCTCCGAGGTACCGGTGCTGCTCCTCAACGGCGCGGAGGACCCGCAGGATCCACCCTCCAACGTGGCCGACGCCGGCACCGAACTTCCCAACAGCCTCGCCGTCACCGTTCCGGCTCTGGGCCACACGGTCGGGCACTTCGGGTGCCTGCCGGACATCGTGGGGGCGTTCTTCGAAGCCGGTTCGGTCGCGGGCCTGGACACGAGCTGCATCGATCGGATGACCCCGGCTCCGTTCACGACACCCGCCCCCTAGAAGCCGATATCGGGAAGCTCCCCCGGGATGCTTCGATACAGCCCAACGAACGACATCGCCAACGTCACCAGTGCGCCGGCCAGCACGAACGTGACCGTTCCGACGATCACGGAACGGAACCTCATGGTCCACCTCCTCACTCGAGACGCGCAGATGCGCATCGACCCGACGGATGAAAGGCATACGGGTACGGCGCGAGCCCGGTTCGAACTGGTCTTCGTTCCGGCCGGGTAGGGACAAGGAACTGCAGCCGGTGCGTGGTCGGACTTCACTCTTGACAATCCAGATGTGAAACACGAAGGTTCGCAACGGACACCCGGATATGGACATCGACCTGCTTGACGTCGGCGTTGCGGCCTACGGAGACTCGATCCTCTGCCGCTTCGACGGGACGACGGTGATGATCGACGGCGCTCATCCCGGGACGCAGAACCCCTCAGGCGTCCACCCGTCGATCCCGGCGCAGCTCGGGCAGCTGTTGGGGGGTGGGCCACCGTTCGAGCTCGATCTCCTCGTCGTCTCGCACGCGCACCTGGATCACATCGGCTGCCTCCCAAACCTGGTGACGAACGATGTGATCCATGCCAGATGGGCGCTCGTTGCCGATCCGGACCTGGGTTGGGGGATCCTGCCGGGGGGCGCGCCGCAGCCGGATGGCCCCGCGATCTCGATGGTGACCCGGCTGAGGGAGGAGCCGATCGAGGACACCAGTGACGACATCTCCCTCGATCTCCTCTCCGACTCCGTCGGCCTCGAGCAGCAGTACCGAACCATGCTCGACGACCTGACGGCGGCGGGGACCACGGTCGTTCGATATGGGAACGACGACACGGAGGCGTTGCTCAGCGCCTTCGAACCCATCGGTCTGTCGATCCTCGGGCCGACCAAGAACCAACTCCAGATCTGCGCGACGGCCATCGCGGGTGGAACGACCACGATCGCCGATGCGCTCGCACCGATCCTCGTCGCGGGTCCCGAAGCCGTGGCTGCGGATGCCATGACCGAGAACGACCTCTACCGTCGGATCATGACGCCACCCGCGATGGTCGCGGCAGCGGATGGCGCCGATGCGCTCGTCGCCGCCGCGAGCGCCTCCCGACATGTGGGTGCCGCGATCAATCTCCAGAGCTTGGTTCTCCTCACGCAGACGAGCAGCGGGAAGTTCCTGTTCGGAGGTGACATGCAGTTCGCGGATCCCGGCGTCTCCGCCGACGGTCTCCAGGAGGAGGTGGATGCGCTCCGGAGCGAGGTCGCGAAGAACGCTCCCTTCGATTTCGCGAAGCTCTCCCACCACGGCTCCAGCAACGCGTTCGATCAGAGCGTCATGGACCAATGGGCCGGAACGACGAACTTCGGCATCTGCGCCGGCGAGAACAGCGTCGCCGACCCGACCCAGGCCGTCCTGGATCTGCTCGCGGGCCAGGGTTCCATCACGTGGGCGCGCACCGACCACAACGGTCTGTCGACGTTCACCTTCGACGCCCACGGAGGCGCGGCCACCGTCACCGTCGCGAGAGGTGCGACGAACGATGCCCGTTCGAACGCGGCCCCGTGAAGGACTACGCTCGATCTGATGCGAGAGGATGCACCGACGAGCGTCGACGAGTACATGGCCGCCCTTCCTGAAAGATCGCGGGCCGCGCTCGAGAAGCTTCGGAGCACGATCAAGGCCGCCGCGCCCGAAGCGACCGAGACGATCAGCTACCGGATGCCGGCCTTCAAGGACCATGGTCGGATCCTGGTGTACTACGCCGCGTTCGCGGACCACTACAGCGTTTACCCGGCGAGCACGGCGATGATGGAGGTTCTGGGCGACGCACTGAAACCCTATGTCACCGGGAAGGGAACGATCCGTTTCGACGCGAACAAGCCCATCCCCGTCGCACTCGTGAAGAAGATCGTCAGAGCGCGGCTCACTGAGAACGAAGCCCGCAGACACAGCTGATCAGGCGCCGACCAGGTCGCGTCGTCCGAAGGTGGCGACGCCTACAACCGCCGCGAGGAGACCGATTCCGATGAGCCACGCCGCTGCCACCCAATCGGGAGATGCCGCCGGTGCCGGAGTTATGTGGAGGAGCGGCGACGTGTCTCGCAGCCAGTGGTTCGAGCCGACGACGGCGGCGAACGTCTCGACCAGGAACGACCAGACGACCAGGCCGTACGCGACGCCGATCGCTCCCCGAGGCCACAGGCCGTAGGCGAGCGCGCCGATCCCGAGCACGAACACGGCCGGAGGCGCGACGTTCAGCCCGGCTTGCGCGAGGTCGCCGAACGCGATACCCGCGTGCTGGGTCGTCGCTCCGATCCACGCGGCGACGCCGACGAGCACGCTCCCGCCGACGACGAGACCCACGCCCACCCCGAGCCGGACGACCAGCCACCGAGCACGGGCGACCGGCCGGACGAGCAGGTTGTCCAGATGCCCCGCCGCTTCCTCGTTGCGGATCGCCGCGATCTGGCCCGCGACCGCTATCGCGACCAGACCGGCAGCGACCACGAACACGAACCCAAGGTACGAAGCTGCCCCAGCGCTGCTCCCGCCCAGCCGTGCGATCACGCGATCGAGGCCGGGCGACCCTTTGAGGGCACTCCCCGCCGCTTGCGCGACCAGGCCGAAAACCAGACCGATCACGGCGAGCACGCTCACCCAGGCGACGACCGCGGGTCTCGTGAGGCGAAGCGTCAGGCCGGCCTGGCCACCCAACAGGAGCGTGCGCGGCCGGGACACATCGCGACTGGCGAACGCGCTCGCGCCCAGATCCCGTCCCTTCGCCACTTCGATCGAGATAACCGTCAGCACCACGACCAACGCCACGATGAGGACGAACGCGAACGGCTGAGAACCGGTGAGCGGACGGAGCTCCTCGATCCAGCCGAGCGGGCTCGCCCACCGCAGCCACGAGAGACCGGGGACGGAGTCGGCCACCATCCGGATCAGGTACGAGACCGAGAGGACGCCCGCACCGATCAGGTTGGCGTCATGCCGTGTCGCGGCCAGCTGACCCACGAGTAGGCCGACCGCCATGAACATCGCGGCAGCGGCGACGGCCGCCGTCGCGAAGAACAGCGACGCGCCGACCCCGATACCCACCTTGGCAGGACTTCCTCCGGCGACGGCAAGGACCGCCGTGGGTACCCAGAGTGCGACGAGCCCGAGCCCGAGCCCGAGCGCGCCCTGCATCGCAGCCCGTCCTCGAGTCGTGCGCCCCGACAGGAACAGCTCCCACCGTCCCGCGTCTTCCTCCCCGCGCAGCACCCGGGTCGCGATCAACAACCCCCAGATCGCGCCCAGGATGACCATGAAGTAGGTCGTCTTGTAGGCGGTGTAGCCCGCCACGGTATCCATCCGGCGGATCGGGTCCGAACACCGCTTCGAAACCGGCATTCCCCTGCACCGAGAGTTCGATCCGGGCCCGCGAGGCCGCGGTGGGGAACGACGACAGGTACGTGGACTCGGTCGCGGCGATCGTCGCTCCGAAGACCACGCCCCAGAGTGCGCCGCCTCGCCCGGCTCGCTTGGCGGTGGTGACGGCCACCACCCTCGAGGCACGCCGCTCGTCGTCGTTCTCGTCACGCCGCATCGGACGAACCTTCCTCCGGGGCACCCGAGCCGTAGTGCGCGAGGAAGAGCTCCTCGAGCGAGGGCTCTCGACTCACGAGATGGTGAACGCCGGCTTGCGTGAGCACGACGAGCAGCGGCTCGACGGAACCGGTCACCTGACAGCGGAGCCGGTTCCCGTCGACGTGCACCCCGCTCACGCCCAGGACGTTCGACACATCGGGCGGCGTCCCGTCGAGCTCGGCTTCGACCTGCAATGCGGAGAGGTGGCGCATCTGTGCCATGGTCCCCACCTCCACCAGATGACCCTCGCGCAGGATCGCGATCCGATCGCAGAGCGCCTCGACCTCCGACAGGATGTGCGACGAGAGGAACACCGTCTGGCCATGCTCGCGGGCATCGGCCACGCACTCCCGGAACGCCCGCTCCATGAGCGGGTCAAGGCCGCTCGTCGGCTCGTCGAGGAGCAGCAGATCGGCCCGGGTCATCAGACCGGCGATGAGGATGAGCTTCTGCCGATTGCCTTTTGAGTACGCACGGACCTTCTTCGACGGGTCGAACTCGAACCGTTCGATCAGCAGGTCCCGGTACGCGACGTCGACGTGCCCTTGGACGCGACCCAACAGGTGCAGCGTCTCCTCGCCCGTCAACGACGGCCACAGGTTGACCTCGCCCGGGACGTACGCGACGCGGCGATGCGCCTCGACGGGATCGGCCTGACAGTCGACACCGAAGATCTCCGCCCGTCCCGACGTCGCGCCGATGAGACCCAGCAGCAGACGGAGCGTCGTCGTCTTCCCCGCGCCGTTCGGACCCAGGTAACCGAGCACCTCGCCCTGCGGCATCTCGATGTTCAAGGACACCAGCGCGTGCGTCGTGCCGAAGGTCTTCGACAGTTCCTCGGTTCGAGCCGCGATCACCATCTGACCCTCCCAACCGTCATCGGGAACCGACACGAGGCTACTCCCGTGAAGCGCTCACGCCCGACGGCGCCGACGTGGCACCATCCACCCGTCACGTGCTGAGAGGGAGGGGTCCATGAGGCGCTTGGTGACGGTGCTCGTCGCGACGCTCGCGATGACGTCCGCATGGTCGGGATCCGCGATCGCCCAGCGGGACGCGCGGCGAGCCACCGCGGCGCGTCCGATGCTGGTCTCGCTGCAGCCCGGCGTGGAGATCACGCCGATCATCAGCTCCGGCGACCGGGTCGGTGCTGATTTCCAGTACACCGGCGTGCCCGACGGCATCGGTCTCTTCCAGAGCGCCCCCGACCGGCTCGAGGTCTTCACGAACCATGAGCTCTCGTACCGGTACGGCGACCCCGCGTGGTCGCGCGTCTCGCACCTCACGCTCGACCCGCAGGGCAACGTGGTGTCGGCGAGCTACGCCGTCGACGGCACCGAGCGCTACGAGTACTTCTGCTCGTCCACGATGGACATGATCGACGGAACCCCGTGGTACTTCACCGGAGAGGAGTGGATCGCGTCGCCGAGGGGCGGCATGTCCATCGCCATCAACGCCCAGACGGGCAGGGTCGTACAGACGCCGCAGTTCGGCTCGCTGAACCATGAGAACGTCGTGCCGGTCCACGGCCTGGATCGCGCGGTCGTCTACCTGTCCGAAGACTCGTTCCGCCTTCGGTCGCAGGCCTACGCGTACTTCGCCGACGACTTCCCGGGCGCGATCCACGGCGACGGCGCGTTCGCCGTGTGGGTGCCCGACGACCAGGGTGACGGCGACCCCTCCACGAACGACATCGCCAAGGGCGAGACCCTCTCGGGTCATTTCGTGACCATCCCGCACGCCGATCGCTACACGGGCTTGCAGCTGAACGAGCAGGCGGAGGCGCTCGGTTCGTTCAACTTCGTCCGCATCGAGGACGCCGCCACCGACCCCGGCAACCCCGGCGTCGTGTACTTCTCGGACACCGGTGCCAACAAGTCGGAGACGAAGCACGGCCGCTTGTACCGGATGACGTTCGATCCGGCGAACCCGCGCAACGCCACGCTCGAGGTCGTGCTCGACGGCGATGCGGGCGACGACATCGTGAACCCCGACAACTTGGGGATCGATCGACAGGTCCTCCTCATCCAGGAGGACCGGAACGACACCGCCTCCGGCTACAACCGGGTCTTGCTGTACGACCTGACGACGGGCGTCCTCACTCCGATCGCGCGGCTCGATCCTCCCCCCGCGGCGATCGAACGCGGAGGCGGCCCGGGGGTGTGGGAGTCGAGCGGCGTGGTCGACGCCAGCGCGTTCTTCGGTCCGGGGACGTGGCTGCTCAACGTGCAGGCGCACCACACGAGCATCCTGCAGCAGGGCATCGACCTCGGGATCGACTCGGGCAAGGGCCAGCGCGGGCAGCTGATCCTCCTGCGGATCCCGGGAAGCTGAGTCGTAGCCCGATGGCGGCTTGACGCTGACGTTCGATCGGCTGTATAACCTTCTCATTATATAAATGAGAGGTTATCGATGGCGACAACTGATCAGCTCGATGCGGTGTTCGGGGCCCTCGCGGATCCCACGAGGAGATCGATCCTCGCGCGGCTCACCGAAGGTGAGGCGACCGTCGCCGAGCTCGCCGCGCCGTTCCACGTGTCCCAGCCGGCGATCTCCCGGCACCTCAAGGTCCTCGAGCACGCCGGATTGATCTCCCGCACGCGTCGGTCGACCGCTCGCCTGAGTCACCTGCGGGCCGAGCCCCTCCGACAGGCGACGGTGTGGCTGTCCGGTTACCGGGAGTACTGGGAACAGAGCTACGAGCGGCTCGAGGAACTGCTCGCGTCGTTGCAGGAGCCAGAAGCCAACCGATCGCAACCGGGCGATCCGACAGGAAGGAGCACGACATGACCGAGATGCAGGTCACCGCTGAGCCGGGAGTGCCACAGGTCCTGACCAGCCGGGAGCTCGACGCGCCGCTCGAGCTCGTCTACCGCGCGTTCACGACGCCGGAGCTGCTGGCGCAGTGGCTCGGGCCACGCAAGTACACGATGACGGTCGACCGCTACGACCTCCGCGACGGCGGCACGTGGCGATACGTCCACGCCGACGACTCCGGCAACGCGTGGGGGTTCCACGGCGTCTTCCACGGTGAACCGTCTCCCGACGGGATCGTGCAGACGTTCGAGTTCGAAGGCGCACCCGGCCACGTCTCGATGGACACGGTCACGTTCGAGGAGCACGACGGCAAGACCACGGTCCGCACCAACTCGGTGTTCCAGTCGGTCCAGGCCCGAGACGCGATGGTCGACGCAGGTATGGCCGGCGGCATGAGCGAGGGATACGAACGCCTCGACGAGCTGCTCGCCACGCTCGTCGCCAACAGCCTGATCCACGACAGGAAGGAGCAAGACCATGCAGAAGATCACACCGTGCCTGTGGTTCGACACCCAGGCAGAGGAAGCCGCCAACTTCTACGTCTCCCTGCTCGAGGACTCGGAGGTGACCGACGTCCAGCGCCTCGACGGCACACCCAGCGGCGACAACGTGGCACTGGTGTTCTTCCGGCTCGCGGGCCAGGAGTTCATGGCCATCAACGGCGGGCCGCAGTTCCCGTTCACCGAGGCCGTCTCGTTCAACGTGAGCTGCAAGGACCAGGACGAGGTCGACCGGCTCTGGTCGGCGCTCACCGCAGACGGCGGCACGGAGAGTCAATGTGGTTGGCTCCAGGATCGGTTCGGCCTGAGCTGGCAGATCATCCCCGAGCGGATGGGAGAGCTGTTGAGCGACCCCGATCCGGCGCGCGCCCAGCGAGCCATGCAGGCGATGCTGCAGATGCAGAAGATCGAAGTGAAGATGCTGGAGGACGCGGCGAACGCGTCCTGAGTGTGTGACCCCGGTCGGGCCTCGTCCGTATCCTCGAGGTCCGACCGGGGAGGTGGCGCGATGGCTGACGCGTTTCGGGTGGAGATGCACACCGTGGATGGCGGACCCACCGCGCTGGGACGGGCCGGGTCGTTCACGCTGGTGAGCGACAGGCCGGCGTCCGCAGGCGGTCACGGACTCGGGTTCAACGGCGGGCAGCTGCTGAACCTCGCAGTGGCCGCCTGCATCTCGAACGATCTCTACCGTGAGGCCATGACACGAGGGGTCGCGCTCTCACGGGTCCATGTGACGGTCGACGCGGACTACCACGGCGATCCCGCGGTCTCGACACCGATCGAGTACGACGTCGAGGTGGACGGCGATGCAAGCGAAGAGGACCTCGAGGATCTCATCGCGCGCGTCGATGCGATCGCTGAGATCCCGAACTCGCTGCGGAACGCCACCGAGGTCCGCTTGCGCGATCGGCGGGTCGCTCGCGCGCGCGTCCCGAGCGAGTGAAACACGGGCCTCGAGTCGACCCGGTGTCGTGCCTCATCCCGTCGATCCGAGGCCCGGCTCGGCTCCCACCGGGCTCGGCGCAGCCTCGCCGATGTGGATCGGCCGCTCCGCCTTCTGGTGGCTGTCCTTCTCCAACATCGACGTGTAGCTCTTCCAGTAGCGCACGTGGAACAGGTTGGGTTCACCGCAGAACGTCCGCCGCACGGACTCGGTCACGCTCGGTGACCCGTCGTCCGTGTTGAGCACTCCCTGCAGGGATGCAAGGAACGCAGCTCGCTCCTCCCCCGAGATGCCGGCAGGACCGGAAGTCCCCGAGTCGTACCTCGGCTGGAACGCGTCCTCAAGATCGGTGGCGGTGCGGATCCCGAGACGGCGAAGACGTGCGCGATCCGATGGCTCTCCCTTGTTGCTCACCCGGAGGCAGAGATGTGCTTGGTCCACCCAGTCGACCAAGCGGTCGACCGGGACCCTTGTCCGCAGGATCGCGTCGACCAGGTTCACCGTGGCGAGGTTCTGCATGTCCTCGATGCCCACCTCGAGCAGACGGGACTCGTACCACACGTTGAGCCCGTCCAGGTCGCTGAGCGGATAGTCGCGCTCGAGGCTCGGTATCAGCGGCTTGAGGGGCAAGGCGATCAGGTTGTGGATCGCTTTGATGCCGATCTGCGGGAACACGCCGATCACGAACGCGATGCCGAGCTCTTGCGCGGGCGAGATGGAATCGGGCCAGATCGCGTCGATCGCGATGACGAGGAGCGCGGAGCCGAGCATCCGAGTCACCGCGTTCAGGTAGGCACTCGGCTTCAGGTCTTCCTGGAAGTAACGGCGGGTCAGCATCTCCAGCGAGTAGAAGTACGCGCCCAGGAACGCGAAGCGAAGCGGTTCGACCGGCAGCACCGGCTTCCCGCCCAAGACCAGCCCGCCGAGCTCCAGATGCACACCCGAGATGAACTCGGGCTGAAGGAACAGCGTCCAGCCGGTCGCGATCACGATCGTCGCGATCAGGACGGGTAAGAGGTTCCCGACGCCTGCCTGGACGACGACGCCATCAGGCCGCGTGTGTGGCCGGCCGTAGTAGGAATCGAACCGGCGCAGGTAGACGTTGTCCTTGCCCGAGCCTGGGGGCTGCGGGCCCGGCCGATAGAACAACGAGCCTTCTGGTGGGGTCGGCAGGTTCTCGTAGCGGTCGATATGGAGCCGGTGCAGGGCCAAGACGTATTCACTGCGAAGTCCAAGGCCCTTCACCACCACGAACTGGAGATAGAGCAACCCCGGCAGGAGGGAGAGGAAGACGATCGCACCCAGCTTGAGGACGTAGATCCGCTCGGCGTTCCCGAGATACAGCACGGGGAGGAGTCCGATGAGTCCGACCACGAGCGCGAGGATCAACAGGGTCGCTCCACGGGCATCCAACGCGGGGAACCGGTTGTGCTGCCAGAACCAGACTGCCGTCACGAGGAAGACGATCACGGAGAGCAGGAGCAGACCGGCGCGGTTGTTCCCACCGGACGCGCTGAACCCGAGTCCCGCGACGACGAGGATCACCACGCATGCGCCGATGAGGACCGGTATCCCGCGCACACCGTCGACCGTCCGCTCGTCGGTCTCGTTCGTCGTCGTCATCGCGGCTCCCACGTTCGCCGGTTGCACGTTCCTGCAACCCCGTCGATGACTGTCCCGCGCTGTCGCGAACGAATCCCTAGGCACCCGCCTAGTTGTGGAGAGAACCGCCCGCCCGGAACCAACGCTTAGGCATATGCCTAGTTCCAGGCATCACACGAACGTCTAGCGTGCAACACACCCGCTCCCAAAGGGCAAACCATGAGCTCGACAACGCTGTGGACCGACGACGAGACGCAGCTCGCGCAAGACTGGGGCAGGCGAGCCGTCGCCGCCCAGCACGCCCACTACTACCTGGCTGCCGGCCTCAAGAAACGGAACCTCGCCCTCGGGATCCCGGTGGTCATCTTCACGACGGTCGTCGGCACGAGCCTCTTCGCGTCGATGGCATCCACGTCGTCAGATCCCTCCACCGGATCGAGCGGCCTCCCCGGCTGGGCGCGGTTCGCGATCGGATCCATCAGCATCTTGGCTGCGGTCCTGGCCGCCATCCAGACGTTCCTGCGCTTCGCCGAACGCGCGGAGCGACATGCACAGGCAGCCGATTGGTACTCCTCGATCCGAAGAGAGATCGAAGAGCTGCTTGCCCTTCCCGAGCACAAACGCGGTGATCCGAAGAAGGTGCTCGACGGCCTGCGGAAGGAACTCAACAAGGCGGGCCAGATCTATCCGGAGATCGGCGAGAAGACCTGGCATCGCGTCGCCCACCTGTACGGCGTCGAGCAGCCGACGTTCGCGAAGGAAGCCGCGGAGCCGCCGATGCAAGCGAGACACGCTTAGGGCGGTCGAACCGGTCTCGCTCTCCCAACGAAGAGCTGAGAGCTACTCGCTCGTGGGATCAGAGGTTCGCGTCGAAGAACCCGCCGATGAGCGGCCCCAGCGAGGCGTGAACCGCGCGGCGATCGACGCCGGGACGGTCGCGGCACAAGGGGACGCCGTTCGCATCGAGATCCGAATCGCATTCGTTCAGGTAGACGAAGTGCCCCTCTCCTCCGACAGTCGAGTGAACGAACATCCGGGGATCAACCCCGCGTATCGGCCGGCGTGGGCGTTGACCGGCAGGAAGTCGTTGTCGACCGCACCCACCACGTGCACAGGGATCGAAGATCTCCGACAACGAGTCCGGGTCGAAACCCGGACCGAGCGCCGGGTCGAGCGCAACCACCGCACGAACCCGCGGGTCGTGGTGCGAGCGCGGGGCCGGCGGTATGCGAGGTGCAGCGGCCGGGCGCCGCCCGTACGCGCATCCCCGATCCTCCGCGGCTTCTTCGGATGCACAATAGCGAGCCATCGCGGCCGGATCGAAGAGTCCTCCCGCCAACGCGATCGCGGTCGCTCCTCCGGACGAGTGGCCCACGGCGCCGACCCGTGACGGATCGACGATCCCCGGAAGCACCGACCCGCCGAGCACGTGGTCGAGGGCGAATGAGCAGTCGATCACGCGGTCGCTCGGGTCCAGCACGACCGAAGGATCGATCGTCTCGACGCCGTAGACGGGCGACTCTCCGAAGTGCGACACGCCGCGACCACGTACCCGCTTCGCGCCAGATCCTCCGCGATCCATGCGTAGTTCCGCGCGGACCCGAACGCGCCGTGCGACAGCACGATCACCGGCAACGCCTCGTCGATGGCCGGCGCGCCTTCGACGACGCGCCCCGCACCCAAGCCGTAGTCATGCGGTATCTCCGAGCCGGCCGACGGCGATGGGTACCAGGCGTCGATCGCGACCGGCCTCGCTCGTGCCGCGTCTTCCAGGCGGAGCGAACGGTAGCCGCGGGATACGTCGTCACCGGACCTCCCATCGCGCCATGCCCGTATCGTCGCCCGGGTCGCGGGGGAGTCGCAATATGGGGTATATGGTGCGCGACGACCGCGTCCGTCCAGTAGGGAAGGCCATCGTGACGACGGGAACGAACCTGCAGCATCGGCTCCGCGAGACGGTTGGGACCAGCGTCCCCGGGATCGCGATGGCAGTCGTGGATCCCGACGGTGTCCGCGATGCGGTCGCCGTGGGCATGGCCGACATCCGGGACGGCCGGCCCGCCTCCCCGGACATGGTGTGTCCGTGGTTCTCCATGACGAAGATCGTGACGGCGACCGCGGCGATGCGGCTCATGGAACGCGGGGTGCTCGACCTGGACGCGCCGCTTTCCCCGCACGTGGCACAGATGCGCGATCTTCGTCCCTCCGCCGCCGCCGCGAAGATCACGGCTCGCCACCTCCTGTCCCACAGCGGCGGCCTGGCGAACCCGATCCCCGTCGGATGGATCCACCCACCGGATCAGGCCGGTCCCGACCCCGACGCGTTCCTCGACGGCCTGCTCTCCAAGCACGAGAAGCTCCGGTTCGAACCGGGCACCAGATCGAGCTACTCGAACCTCGGCACGCTCGTCCTGGGAGCGGCGATGGCGAACCTCACCTACACATCGTTCACGGATCTGGTGCAACGCGACGTGTTGGAGCCGCTCGGGATGCGATCCACGGGATTCGCGTACTCGCCCGAGAAGGAAACGCACGCGGCGACCGGCTATCACCCGAGACGGAACCCGATGCGATACGTGCTTCACCGGTGGGTGATCGGCCCCCCAACGGGTCGATGGCTGTCGCTCAACCGGTTCCTGTTGGATGGTCAGGCGTACGGCGGGCTGATCGGCACGGTGACCGACGCCGCACGATTCGTGCAGCTGCACCTGCGCGACGGCGAGCTCGATGGCGTCCGTCTGCTCGACGCCGACGATGCGCGGGACATGCGCGAGATCCGCATCGACGGCAAGCGGTTCGACCTGGGGCTCGGATGGTTCCGACCTTCGAACGCCCGAGACGCTGATCCTCCGTTCGTCGAACACCTGGGCGGGGGTGCGGGCTTCTTCAACGTGATCCGCATCTACCCGACCCGTGGCGTCGGCGTCGCCGTCATGGGGAACGCGACGAAGTACGACATCGATGCGGTGGCCGCGCTGGCGCTGACCTGAGATCGCGAAGCGTCGCGAGGCCCTCGCGGACGTCGCTCAGGCGGTGGCGGTGGTGGGGGTGATCCACACGTCCTGGTGCATGCCCATCGCGTAGTGGCCGTTCAGGTTGCAGACCACGGCGTAGTGGCCCGCCGTCATGTCGATCGTGAGCATCAGCGAGGTGCCCGGCTTCATCGCCGGATCGCCGGTCTCCCCGACGTTGGTGATGCCCTTGGCGTCTTCGTTGAAGCGGTTCGGCTCGCCCTCGAACCCGGTGATCGGGAAGTCCGCGGCCATGGTGTCGGTCTGAAGGACCACGAACTCGTGATCCTCGGCCCCTTGGTTCGTGATGATGAACGTGACCTTGCCCTCGGGGGCATACGGCTGGGACAGGTCGATGAACATGTGGGTCGCATCCGTCTCGCCCAGACCGACCGTGATCGGCGTCGAGCCGGCGGGCACCACGTTGAAGTCCTGGTGCATGCCCATCGCGTAGTGGCCGTTCAGGTTGCAGACCACGGCGTAGTGGCCCGCCGTCATGTCGATCGTGAGCATCAGCGAGGTGCCCGGCTTCATCGCCGGATCGCCGGTCTCCCCGACGTTGGTGATGCCCTTGGCGTCTTCGTTGAAGCGGTTCGGCTCGCCCTCGAACCCGGTGATCGGGAAGTCCGCGGCCATGGTGTCGGTCTGAAGGACCACGAACTCGTGATCCTCGGCCCCTTGGTTCGTGATGATGAACGTGACCTTGCCCTCGGGGGCATACGGCTGGGACAGGTCGATGAACATGTGGGTCGCATCCGTCTCGCCCAGACCGACCGTGATCGGCGTCGAGCCGGCGGGCACCACGTTGAAGTCCTGGTGCATGCCCATCGCGTAGTGGCCGTTCAGGTTGCAGACCACGGCGTAGTGGCCCGCCGTCATGTCGATCGTGAGCATCAGCGAGGTGCCCGGCTTCATCGCCGGATCGCCGGTCTCCCCGACGTTGGTGATGCCCTTGGCGTCTTCGTTGAAGCGGTTCGGCTCGCCCTCGAACCCGGTGATCGGGAAGTCCGCGGCCATGGTGTCGGTCTGAAGGACCACGAACTCGTGATCCTCGGCCCCTTGGTTCGTGATGATGAACGTGACCTTGCCCTCGGGGGCATACGGCTGGGACAGGTCGATGAACATGTGGGTCGCATCCGTCTCGCCCAGACCGACCGTGATCGGCGTCGAGCCGGCGGGCACCACGTTGAAGTCCTGGTGCATGCCCATCGCGTAGTGACCGTTCAGGTTGCAGACCACGGCGTAGTGGCCCGCCGTCATGTCGATCGTGAGCATCAGCGAGGTGCCCGGCTTCATCGCCGGATCGCCGGTCTCCCCGACGTTGGTGATGCCCTTGGCGTCTTCGTTGAAGCGGTTCGGCTCGCCCTCGAACCCGGTGATCGGGAAGTCCGCGGCCATGGTGTCGGTCTGAAGGACCACGAACTCGTGATCCTCGGCCCCTTGGTTCGTGATGATGAACGTGACCTTGCCCTCGGGGGCATACGGCTGGGACAGGTCGATGAACATGTGGGTCGCATCCGTCTCGCCCAGACCGACCGTGATCGGCGTCGAGCCGGCGGGCACCACGTTGAAGTCCTGGTGCATGCCCATCGCGTAGTGACCAGGGAGGTTGCACACGATGGCGTAGTGGCCGGGAGCCAGATCGAGCGACAGCATCATCGTGGTACTGGGCTTCATGTCGCCGGTCTCACCCACGTTCGTGACGCCCTTGGCAGCCTCGTCGATGCGGTTGGGCTCGCCCTCGAAGGACACGATCGGGAACGACCCCGCGGGAGCGTCCGTCCGCAGCACGACGAATTCATGCGTCTCGGTTCCGGAGTTGGTCACGATGAACGAGACCGGGCCCTCTGTGGCATACGGCTGGGACAGGTCGATGAACATGTGCGTGGCGTCGGTCTCGCCGAGGCCGACCGTGATCGGTTGGTCGGCCGATGAATACCCCTGTGGGGTCGCTGCCGCGGTTCCTCCACCTGCCTTGTAGTTGGGGATGAACGCGACGGTCTTGCCCGACGCGCCGGGTCCGCCGGCGGAACAGGCCGCGAGCAACAACCCTCCGATCGCGACGGCGGTCGCGAGCCGAAGCCTCACGGCTTTCCCCCGGCCCCCGGGCACGACGGCGTCCGCCAGTCGGGACAGCTCGGCGCGGTCTTCTCCCACGACCGGATGTACGCGACGATCTCGGTGATCTGTTGGTCCGTGAGCGGCCCTCCGTACTCGTTCCACCATGCGGGCATCGCGGTGCCCGGAACGCCGCCGCGGATGATCCCGGCGATCTGCTCGTCGGTGGTTCCCGCGAAGAACTCCTGCGAGTTCAGCGCGGGCGCGCTCACACCTTGGCCGTTGAGCCCATGACACGCGGCGCAGTTGAGCCCCCAGAGTTGCGCCCCCGAGGCGATCAGGGCGGCATCCTGCGAGCGCAACGCGTCGGTGCGCCGAGAGGATTCGACCGCCTTGTAGACGGGGAACGCCACGACCAGGAGCAGGAGCATGAACGTACCGACCCACGTCCAGCGCCGCGTCCGTCGAACGACGACCGGATCCTCGCGCAGGCCCTCGCTCATACGCCGGTCCCGCACGACGTCGGAGGTTCCGTCGGCCCCGTGAGAACGCCGCGCGCAGGCCCCTCGACGATCGACGACGTGTCGACCATCACGTGACCGTTCTCGATCGAGATCGGGAACCGATCCATGCCGCGCGGCGCCGGCCCCGACAGGTACTCACCGATCACGTTGTATTCGCTGCCGTGACACGGGCACCGGAAGCCTGCGGATTCCCCCGCCGTGTTGCAGTCACCGACCTTGCAGCCCAGGTGGGGGCACTTCTGGAAGAGCGCGCGGAGACCGCCCTGGAACTGCGTCACGTAGAACCGGCCGTCCAGGAAGTACTTCACGGTGCCTTCCGTGAGGAAATCCTCCACGGGGCCGGCGTCGACCGACCCGCCGAACCCGACGGCCGGCTTCGGGTTCAAGATGTCGTAGCTGGTCCAGCCCGCCTCCACGATCAGCGCGACGCCAAGCACCTTCCACGTGGTGTTGAGGAAGTCGCGCCGATCGACCGGCTGGGGTGGAGGCGCTTCGGTTGTCTTCTCGTCGTCGTTCATCCCTACAGCTCCAGATAGAGGTGGTGCCACGGCAAGACGAAGGACCAGCCTGGCCCGCGGAAGAAGGCTCCGATCACGGTCAACACCAATGCAGCCACGGCGAGCACGGAGAACACGATCACGACCATCTTCCGATCCCGGATCCGCCATCCCTTGGCGCGGTCGAGATACGGCAACGCGAGCAGGAAGAGCACGGCCGCACCGGGGATCAGGATCCCCGCGACCATGGGCTGCAGGTGCGCGAGCAACTCCTGCAACCCGGCGAAGTACCAGGGAGCCTTCGCTTCCTGCGGCGTCAGGCTGGGGTTCGCGATGTCCTTCAGCGGCGCATCGAACAAGATCGCGAGCAGGAACACGACGGCGATCGTGACGGCCGCGATCACTACGTGGCGGATGAGGAAGTGGGGCCACGTGAAGACGGTGTCGTCGGGCTCTTGTTCCTCGCGCTGCTCGATCTCGCGCGGCACCACGCCGAGGAGTCGGTAGCGCTCCTGCGGCTTGTCCTCGTCAGGCATCGGCGCTCACCTCCTCCGGCACGACGGCGACCTCGGCCCCCGGCGCCGCCTCCTCCTCGCGATCGGCGACCGCGAACCCGTCCTTGCGCACGCGCCAGATGTGGATGCACAGCCCGATCACCAGCAGCGCGGGCACGAAGTAGACGTGCAAGACGTAGAAGCGAAGCAGCGTTGCGCTCCCCACGTCGCTACCGCCGAGCAACATCTTCCGGACCCCGTCGCCCATCACCGGCACGTAGCTGGCGATGTTCGTCCCGACGGTGATCGCCCAGTACGAGAGCTGGTCCCAGGGGAGCAGGTAGCCGGTGAACGAGAGGAACAACGTGCCCAGCAACAGGAAGACGCCGATCACCCAGTTGAACTGGCGAGGCGGCTTGTAGGCGCCGGAGTAGAAGACCCGCAACAGATGCGCGAATACCGCGAGCACCATCAGGTGCGCAGACCAGCGGTGGATGTTGCGGACGAACTGTCCGAAGGCGACCGTCGTCGCGAGCGCATGCATGTCGAAGTACGCGTCGGGGGGGTTCGGGTGATAGAAGAACATCAGGTACATCCCCGAGATGAAGAGCACCCCGAAGAGCACCGCCGAGATGAAGCCCAACCGCAACGTCGAACGGAACGAGAGCGCCTTGCGCGGCACCTTCACCGGGTAGAGGTGCAGGAAGAAGTTCTGGAACGAGGTCAGCGCTCGGCCACGGGGTGTCGAGGTCGACGGGTGACGGATGGCCGATCGGTAGAGCTCGCTCCCCTTGATCGCCTCGCCCGGATGGAAGATCGACCGGTACCACTCCTTGTCGCGTACCCGCCGTCCGTCAGACGCCATCGCTGCTCCTCAGCTTCCGATCGGTTCGAGCGCGATCGGAGCGGTCGATGATTCCGACCACCCCTGCAGGGACAACGCATCCGTGGGACACCGGTCGACGCAGAGCGCGCACCGGATGCACAGCTCCTCCTGGATGATCAGCGCGCTGGCGGGGCCGGCGGGGGCCGGCTCGACGCCGGTGATGTCCTCCATCGGGACGATGCGGATGCATTTCTCGGGGCAGATGTCGACGCAGCCTCCGCACAAGATGCAGATCGACGGTTCGAGCATGATGTTCAGGAAGCACTGCAGACAGCGCGAGGCTTCCTCGCGAGCCTCCTCCGCCGTATATCCCAGCTCGACCTCCGGCGATCCGATCCGTCGCTCCGTAAGCTCCGCCGGGATCGGCACTCGCGGGTACTCGGTGTAGTCGGGCGTCCTACCGCGCACCTCCACGATCGGGAGGAGCTTGCGCATCCCGAGGGAAGGCGTCGGCGGGTCCTCGCCCGCGATCTGCCGGTGGATCGACGCTGCCGCACGACGGCCGTCCCCGATCGCATCGATCAGGTTGCGTGGGCCGAACGCGACGTCGCCGCCCGCGTAGATCCAGTCGGCGCTCGTCGCGAGGGACTCCCGGTCGACCGCGATGGTGCCGCGCGGGCTCAGCTCGACGCCGTCGTCCTCCGACAACCACGAGAGGTCGGGCGCCTGGCCGATCGCCATGATGACCGAGTCGCATTCAAGGACCGACTCCGTCCCGTCGATCAAGCGGGGGTTGAACCGGCCGTCGGGATCGAACACCGAGGCCACCTGGAGGGTCTCGAGCCCGCTCACGTGCCCATTCCCGAGGATCGCTTTCGGACCCAGCCTCGTCAGCACCTCGATGCCCTCGACCTCGGTCTCCTCGATCTCGAACTCGTGGGCGGGCATCTCCTCTCGGCTCTCGAGAGCCACGACGCGCACACGACGCGCGCCGAGACGCTTGGCCACGCGAGCGACATCGAGCGTCTGGGTCACGGCGCCCTCGAGCTCCTGGTCGGCCTCCGCGAACGGGTCGCCGCTCGACCGCCCCGCCGCGATCTCTCGCAGAGCGGTGCGGGCCGCGTCGAGGGCGACGTTGCCGCCACCGATCACCACGACGTCGTCGCCCAGCTCGACCCGGTATCCGAGGTTCGCGTTCAAGAGGAAGTCCACGGCGCGGAGCACGCCGTCGAGCCCGGCGCCCGGGATGCTCAGGTCCCTGCCCCGCATGCAACCGATGCCCAGGAACACAGACGCGAACCCCTCGTCCTTCAGCGAACGGAGCGAGAAGTCGCGACCGAGCGCCTGCCCCGTGCGCAGCTCGACGCCCATGTCCAGGATGGCCCGGATCTCGTCCTGGAGCACTTCGCGACGCAGCCGGTAGGGAGGGATGCCGAGCACCATCATGCCTCCGGGACGGTCCTGGGCCTCGAACACGACCGGGCGGTATCCGAAGGAAGCGAGATCGTGGGCACACGCCATCCCGGCGGGGCCCGATCCGATGATCGCGACGCGTTCCTCACGGGGCGGCGCTTTCGGGATCACGTCCGCGTACACGTTCGAACCATGCCCGCTCTCGACGCCGAACCGCTCGCAGACGTACCGCTTGAGCCCCCGGATCGCGATCGGTTCGTCGATCGAACCCCGACGGCACGCGATCTCGCACGGCGCCGCGCATACTCGGCCGCAGATCGAGGGGAACGGGTTCGGCAGGCGAGCGATCCGATACGCCAACTCGTCGTCACCGGCGGCGATCGCCGCGACGTACCGACCGGCGTTCGTGAGGACCGGGCATGCCCGCGTGCAGGGCACGTTGTCGTCGAACCATTCGGCACCAACGGGGTTCGCTGCGAACGCCACGCCCTACTCCGCCCTCGTCCGCTGCAACCGGACGAAGAGCCAGCACGCGAAAACGAACGAGACGACCCACCACATCGTCACCAGGAGGTCGCGGTTCCGGGGCGCCGTGTGGAGCGAGAGGTACGAGAGCAGGTTGTTCGGCACCAAGACGAAGAGGAGGTAGCTCGCCACAAGCATGATGGCCGCCAGGACCACCGCTCGGAGCCAGGACGTTTTCATACCCCGGTACTTTCTTGTGTCAGCCGCACCTTCGCACCGCCGAAGGTCCCGGGGGTTGGGGGCCCTTCTGCCCGCCACACGGGCAAGGCGAATCATGTCATATGCCGCGCACGCGATGCCACTCACGGGTAGGGAGAACCCCCGGTCGGATAGGCCCGCCTGCAGGATGGTCGGCGAACGGACGGACGCGTAGGTTTCGTCCATGTGCGCCGAGACCGTTGCCGCCGGTTCGACCATTCCCGTCGCCCGTTCCTTGATCCAGCCCTTCACCGCACGGACGTGGAAAGGAGACGCGAGCTGGCGCCGGCGGGCTCGGACCACCGCCCCGTGCTGGCAGTGCTCGCCTACCTCGATGGACGCTGACCGCACTCAGATGTGCGCGGTCATCCAGTCGTTGGCCGAAGCTTCGCTGCCAAAGCCGCGACGGTCGATGCCTTCATCTCCGCCTTCAGCCGCGCCTTGACGATCGACCGGACGGTCAACAGCGCCACGATCGCGACCACCTGGAAGCCGACGAACATGCGGTTCACGTCGACCGCCGGACGCCAGCCGACCTCTCCGTCCTTGATCACGAAGACCCCGAACGGCTTCGTGTTCGTCGCGAACCCGGTTCCCGTGCCTCCCTCTCCTCCCGGCGCCTGACCGCCGCCGCCGCCGACCGCACCCTGGACGCGCGCGGCCGGGATCACCGTCACGCCGTCCCTCTCGAACGGCTCACCGAACACCCGTCGCACGGTGAAGGACTCCTCCGCCTTCCCGATCTGCTCCAGAAGGTCCGTCTCCTTGGTGCCCATCGTCATCCCTCCTTCCACGCCTCCTCACATGCTCCTGCACCGGACCAATCGGGGAGAGGGACGGAAGACCCGGTCGCTCTGGGACGGACGACGGCCGATGGCGACACCGTAGGGTAGGAATACTGCGGGAGCTTCCGTTGGTTCCTGACACACCCGAGGAGAGGAGGACCGATGAGGGCACTCGCGCTGGAGTCGTTCGATGTTCCGGCCGAGGTGATCGACGTCGCGGACCCCGTCGCCGGTCCCGGCGAGGTGTCGGTCAAGGTCGATGCGGCGTCGGTGAACGCGTTCGACGTGGGGGTCGCAGCGGGCTTCATGAAGGACTACATGCCCTACGAGTTCCCGGCGGTGATCGGGAGCGACGTCACCGGAACGATCGAGAGCGTCGGCGACGGCGTCGAGGGCTTCTCGGTCGGGGATCGCGTGTTCGGGATGATGGGGATGAAGGGCGCCATCCACGACGGCTCGTTCGCGGAGCGAGCGACCCCACAGGCCGCGTCCGTCGCGATCGCGCCCGAGGGCCTGTCAGATGTCGACGCCGGGTCGCTCGCGGTGGCAGGCACGACGGCGATGAGCGCCGTCGACGCCGTCGATCCAGGCGAGGGCAGACGCGTCCTGATCGTCGGCGCGACCGGTGGGGTCGGGACGTTCGCGATCCAGCTGGCGAAGCTCCGCGGCGCCCACGTGATCGCGTCGGTGCGCCCCGGTGACGAGGGGTTCGTGACGGATCTCGGGGCGGACGAGACGGTCGACTACACCGGCGATGTCGTTGCCGCGATCCGCGAACGCTATCCCGACGGGGTCGATGCGCTGATCGACGCCGTGAACCGTGACTCCGGAGCGTTCGCCGGCCTCGTCGCCATCGTCCGTCAGGGCGGCAACGCGACCTCAGTGGTCGGCGCGGCGGGCGAGTCGGCGGAGATCAACGGCGTGTCCGTGTCGAACGTCGGAGGCAACCCGGCCCACCTGCTCCACTTGGCCGACCTGGTCGTGAACGGGAAGCTCCGCGTGGCGATCCGTCGCACGTACGCGCTGGCCGACGCCGCCCAAGCGTTGCGGGACTTCGCGAACGAACACACGCTCGGCAAGCTGGTCATCACGGTGCCGTGACGATGCACCAACAGCAGAACGTGGAGGCGGTGGGACGTTGGGGGTCGGTGCAGGTCGACTGCGCAGATCCCGTGGCACAGGCGACGTTCTGGGCCGACGTTCTCGGCTCGACCGTCGACGAGACGATCGGCGATCCTCCGCACTATGTCGTGGTATCGCCGACGGCGTCCGGCGGCCCGTGGATCTCGTTCCAGCGCGTGCCCGAGTCGAAGGCCGGCAAGAATCGCCTCCACCTCGATGTCGTCGTCGACGACCTGGACGTGGGCTGCAGCCGGATCGAGCATCTCGGCGGACGCCGAGCGCCCGGCCCCGACATCGAGGAGTACGGCTTCCGGTGGCGACTGATGGCCGACCCGGAAGGCAACGAGTTCTGCCTGATCCTCAGTTGACGGGTTCGCCGATCGAGACGGCCGCCGGGGCTAGTCTCGACGCATGTCCGTTCAGCCTGCCGCTGACAGCGACGAACGCCTGCGCCTGCAACGGCGGGCACTCCGACTGGAGTACAGCACCATCGCCTGGAACCTGGGCGAAGCGGTGTTCACGATCAGCCTCGGCGTGGCGGCGGGTTCGCTCGCACTGATCGGGTTCGGAACCGACTCCATCATCGAGGTGTTCGCGTCGTCTGTGGTCGTCTGGCACGTTCGACCCGGGCACGCGGTGGATCACGCGGATCGCACGCGACTGGCGCTCCGCCTCGTCGCCTTCGCGTACTTGGGTCTCGCCGCGGTCCTGGCGACGGCCTCGATCCGTGAGTTGGTCCTCGGCCGGAAGGCCGGCGAGTCCGTGATCGGCATCGTCTACCTGGCGGTGACGGCGGTCGTGATGTTCACGCTCGCGTTCGCCAAGCGACGCACCGCCATCTCGCTCGGGTCGGCACCGCTCCGTTCCGAAGCCACGTTGACGTTCCTCGACGGCATCCTTTCGACCCTCACACTTACCGGTCTCGGCCTGAACGTGCTCTTCGGGTGGACGTGGGCAGACCCCGGCGCAGCGCTGATCGTGGCGGTCGCCGCCGCGATCGAGGCGCGCATGAACCTGAAAGAAGCGGCCGAACTCGCCTGACGGCTCCCCCGTCGTGTGGGCGCGTCAGGCGGTTCCCGGAGGGCCGACCTCCTCGGTCCGCCCTGGCGCCGCGCTCACCCAGTCCACGAGCGAGCGGAGCCGGCTCGGGAGGTCGTGCTCGGCCGCCGTCACGGTTCGGCGTCGTGTGCCGTCCTCGAGCGTCACGGATACCTGGAACTCGTCCGGGCCGGCGCCGTGCGTGGCCTCTACGTCGGGCTCGCCGAAGGCGTCGGCCTCCTCGATCATCCGAGCGAGCGTCTTCGTGTCGTCGGCGGAAAGCGCCTGGGAATCGACCGTCGTGACCGTCACGAGCCCGGACACGCCACCCCCGCGAACGACGGACACCTTCATGAAGACCATCTTCTCTCAGGGAGGTACGTCGGAACCCCAGCGCTAGAGGACCCCCACCTCCTTCCACGCCTGCCGCACCGCGTCGGATTCCTCGCCGGAATCGAGGAATAGCTCTGCCGCGGCGTCCACCGTGGCCTCGGCGGCGGCGTGGAAATCGGAATCGCTTTGCAGAACCTTCGTGAGCGCGTGGAACCAGATCTTCCCTGCGCGGTCCCACGAGTTCCCCCCGAGCGTCATCGCCACCCGATAGAAGGCGTGGTTGGGGATGCCGGAGTTGATGTGCACACCGCCGTGGTCGTGCCTGGGGTCGTCGTCGTCCGGCAAGTCGACGTACTCACTTATGTTGGACGGCTGCTGATCGAAATCGTTGGCGGTCCCTGGCGCCTTCATCGATCGAAGGGCCGTCTTGTTCTTCGTGAACGCGGTGCCCAGGATGCCGCCGCCGATGAGCCAGTCGGCCTGATCGACGGTTTGCCCCAACGCCCGCTGCTTCACGATGGATCCGAACACGTCCGAGAACGATTCGTTCAGCGCGCCCGGCTGTGAGGAGTACTCCAGTCCCGCCGTGTACTGCGTGACCCCGTGGGTCAGCTCATGCGCGATCACATCGATCGCCGCGGTGAGCCCGCCCTTGACGAAGATCCGCCCGCTCCCGTCCCCGTACACCATCTGCGTCCCGTTCCAGAAGGCGTTGTCGAAATCCGAGCCGTAGTGCACGGACGACACCAGCTCCATCCCGCGATCGTCGACGCTGTTGCGGCCCAAGACATCGGAGTAGAAGCGATACGTCTCGTCCGCCCCCTCCCACGCCTGGTTGACGGCGGTGTCGTCGCTCGGCGGATCGCCCTGCCCTCGCTTGCGCGAACCCGGCAGCTGCTGGCTCCCGCCGCCCGCGAGGTCGTACACCGTGTTCTGCTCACCCGTGCTCGTAGGCATGAGCGACGCCACGGACGCCAGGTTCTGCCGGATCATCTGCCTCACGAGACCTCGGCGGGCGCGGAGCGCGGCCGAGGCCGCCAACGTCCTGGTGGCGGCGTCGCGGTCCTCCCGGGTCCTTCCGCGCTCCGCCACCTGGATCAAGATGTCCGGTGGAGCGATCGAGCACCCGTCGAACGGAGCGTCGAACCGTTCGTGCATCGACATGATCCCTTCTCCTTCCATCCGGTGGCCGAAGCGGAAGCGCTGGATGAGCAACCCATCGCCAGCGTGGATCTCGAGCTGAGCGCTCACCCGATGGACTCTGCCATGGAACGGGGTGTTGCTTCCCTGGGCATATCCCTAATCCACCGGTAATCAGAGGCTCGGAGCCGGACACAAGGAGGTAAGTCCAGGAAGAAGGCTCCCGTATGGTCGGACATCAACCGGCGTTCCAACCCGATCCCGGAGTGGCCGACCTGCTGCGACCGGTTCGGCGCATCACCCCGGCTGAACTGCGGGTGCTGCGGTTCGTCGCGCTCGGGATGACGAGCCGGGAGATCGCAGAGCGACTCTGGGTGAGCCGGCAGGCCGTCACCTACCACATCGGCAACCTGTTCATGAAGCTCCGCGCCGATACCCGGGCCGGGCTCGTCGCCCGTGCCTATGCCATGGGCATCTTGTCCCCAGGAACGTGGCCCCCCGCGATCGACCCGGGCTACGTGTCGATCGCCTTCGCTGCGAGGTCTCGCCGATTCTTGGACACGGCGCAGACCCGAGGGAGCGATGGGGAGGTCGGCGACCGCTTCCCCGATCGGAGAACACGGTGCGGCCCATCTCTCCGCGGAGGCTGGATGAAGCATCGCGGGGCGGCGCTACGCGGCTCCGGCGTGCCGCTCCCTTCGCCGCTCGCTCAACGCTAGATCCGCCGCCTCGGCATCGACCTCATTCGAAGCGAGGATCTGCTTCAAGTGTCGCCGCCCACGGTGAACGCGGACCGCGAACGTTCCCGGCGTGCACCCTATGACGGCGGCGGCCCGTCGGGGCTCGAGATCTTCCCAGGCGACGAGCATCAACGCCTCACGCTCAGGAGCGGGAAGGAGTCGCATGGCCGCCAAGATGTCGGCTCGCGCCTCTACCGCCGGAGCGGGGTCGTCGTGGGTCGCGCGCAACTCCGCCGCCGCCAGTCGCGACCGCAACGCGCCCCTGCGGATCTCCGCTCGGCGAGCGTTGCTGACGACGTTGCGGGCGGCCGCGTAGAGCCACGGGAGCGCGTCATCCGGGACGTCCCCCAAACGGCGCCACGCCACCAGGAACGTGTCCGCCACCACGTCGGCTGCGTCGTCCACGCCGACGCGCCGGCTGGCATATGCGAACACCTGGTCGGCGTGAGACGCGTAGAGGGACTCCCAGCGACCGTACCCCAGCGAGGACAAGATATCTCTCCCGATGTAACTCGTGATGTGGACAGAGTTAACTATGCCACGTTTGTCCTCGGCCCGCTGCACGTTCGCGAAGACCGTCTTATGCTCACCGGACACAGCGACAGAGGGAGGTTCGAGATGTACGGAACGGTCGCCAAGACACGGGTCAAGCCGGAGAACCGCGACAAGCTGCGCGAGGTCATGGAGAAGCAGAACGCCGCGCAGGTGACCGGCTTCGTGGCCGGATACATGTTGTGGGAGAACGACAGCGACACAGGCTGGCTCTTCGCGATCTTCGAGGACCGCGAGACCTACGACCGCAACGCCGACGACCCGGCACAGAACGAGCGCTACCTGGAGTACCGGGCCCTCATGGAAGACGAGCCCGAGTGGCACGACGGAGAGATCGAGACCGGGTAGATCCCGCGTAGCCGGCGGGAGTCCTTCGGTTCGCGGCGGAGCCGTCCGAGCCCGGCGATAGGCTGCGGATCGCATGAAGACACGCACGCTCGGATCGAGCAGGCTCTCGGTCGGCGAGATCGGGCTCGGCTGCATGCCGATGAACTGGGCCTACATCGGCGACTCGTCGCAGACCGAGTCCGTCCAGGTCATCCACCGCGCGCTGGATCTGGGAGCGACCCTGCTGGACACGGCCGACGTCTACGGTCCGTTCACGAATGAAGGCCTGGTGGGACGTGCGCTCCGGGGCCGCCGCGACCGGGCGGTGCTGGCGACCAAGACCGGCCTGGTGGCCGGTCCCGACGGCGGCTATCCCCTTCGCAACGACGCCCGTCCGGAGCATATCGGCGAGGCGATCGACGGATCCCTCCGTCGGCTCCAGACCGACGTGATCGACCTGTATCAGCTGCATCGGATCGACCCCGCCGTCCCGCTCGAAGAGTCGCGGGGAGCCTTGGCCGATCTGGTTGGAGCAGGAAAGGTCCGCGCGCTCGGCATGTCCGAGGCGAACGTCGACGAGCTGGCGCGCGCCCATGCGATCCACCCGGTCGCGAGCGTGCAGTCCGAGCTCTCGTTGTGGTTCACCGAGCGCTTGGACGACGTCGTGCCGTGGTGCGCCGCGAACGACGCCTCATTCATCCCCTACGCACCGCTGGGACGCGGGTTCCTCACCGGGACGATGGCGACCGCATCGACGCACCCGAGGGACTTCCGCTCGTCGCTCCCCCGGTTCACCCAGAGCGCGATCGACGCCAACCAGGCGATCGTCGACCGCGTTCGCGCGGTGGCCGACCGCCACGGCGCGACGCCGGCTCAGATCGCGATCGCGTGGCTGCTTGCCCAAGCCGATCTGATCGTCCCGATCCCCGGCACGAGGCGACTGCGTCATCTCGAGGACAACGCAGCCGCCTCGGGGATCCGCCTGCTCGTGGAGGATCTCGCCGAGCTGAACGACCTTCCCGAGGTCACCGGCACCCGGTATTGAGGCGACTCCGTCGTGACATCGATCAGGGCTTGATGTTCTGGTTGACGTGGAACAGGTTGTCGGGGTCGTACTTCCGCTTGATGTCGACCAGGCGCTCGTAGTTGCCCTTGTAGTTCGCCTTGATCCGTCCCTGGTCGTCGCCGGACATGAAGTTGATGTAGCCGCCCTCCTCCGAGTACGGGACGATGGCGTCGTAGTAGTCGCGCACCCACTTCGTGTTCGCCTCGTTCTGCGCGGGATCGGGCCACATGCCGGCGATCACCGTGGCGAAGTTCGCATCGCGGTACGCGAACGCCGTCGCGTCCGGGGCCACGCGATGCGCAGCTCCGTTGATCGGATAGATGTGCATCGTCGAGTTCACGACGGGCACCTCCGAGCCGTGCAGTCACGTGCGCCGCGATGGCCTCGTCCGTGAGCTCCTTGGCGAAGTTCGCCTTCCAGTAGTGCTGCAGCTGCCCGGGCGGGTAGAGCGCGTCGAACGCGCTGTTGAGCGCCGGGTACGGAGCCGGCCCGACGAACTCCGCGACGACGGGCGCCACGTCGTGGAACGGCTTGAACGCAGCCTCGCCTTGTTCGAGGGGTCCTGACCAGCACGCCACCATCGCGATGAACGTGTCGCCGTGACGATCCTCCGGGATGAACGGCAGCGGCGGCGCGATCTGGTACGCGGGGAACACGCCCATCTCCTCCGACGCGTCCGCGATGTACTCGCGGTAGAACTTCAGGATGTTCTCCGCTTCGCTCAGCTCGTAGAACATGGGCCCGCCGTAGATGTCCTTGACCGGATGCAGCTGGAACTCGAACGACGTGACGACGCCGTAGTTCCCGCTCCCTCCCCGCGGAGCGCCCAGAACAGATCGTCGTTCTCGCGTTCGCTCGCGTGCAGCTGCTTGCCGTCCGCGGTGACCACGTCGGCCGCCAGCAGGTTGTCGAGCGACAGGCCGAATCCTCGCGTCAGGTAGCCGATCCCGCCGCCGAGCGTCAGGCCGCCGACACCGGTCGTCGAGATGATGCCGCCGGTGGTGGCCAACCCGAACGGGTACGTCGCGTCGTTGAAGTCACCCCATGTCGCCCCGCCCTGCACGCGAGCCGTCTTGGCCCCCGCATCGACCTCGACGCCCCGCATGCCGGAGAGATCGATGACGACACCGTCGTCGACCGTTCCGAACCCGGGCACGCTGTGACCGCCGCCGCGGACAGCAAGGTCGAGTCCTGCGTCCCGCGCGAAGTTGACGGCCGTCACCACGTCGCCGGCGGTCTCCGCGCGCACGACCGCGGCCGGGCGCTTGTCGATCATGCCGTTGAACACGCCTCGGGCCTCGTCGTACCCCTCGTCCCCTGGAGCCGTCACCCGGCCCCGAACCTGTTCCCGTAGCCGATCGAGCTTGGCTGCGCTCATGTCTCGTCCTCCTTCCGATACCGACGGACCGTCCGTCCGAGCGAACGTAGGCGGAGCCTAGGAGGCAGACGTGTGACAGGGCGTGTGACGGACATGTGTTTCCCATCACTTGTCCGAATGGTCGGCGGCGGGCAGGATGGTCGGCGTGCCGATCACCGTGCACCTGTTGGGTCCGCCGTTCCTGGTGCGCGACGGCGTGGTCTTCGCCGCACCACGGGGCAGGAAGGTCTGGGCGCTGCTCGCCTACCTGGCGCTCTCCCCCGGCCAGCCCAGCCGGCAGCAACTCATCGACCTCCTGTTCCCGGACGCGGAGGACCCGGCCGGCACGCTCCGCTGGAACCTGTCGGAGCTACGACGACTCCTCGGCGGACCCGACACGGTGGGGAGTGCCACCGTGGTCCAGCTCCGCCTCCCGGCGGGCACCGTGATCGATGTCCAGGTCCTGATGGGAGGCACGTCGGGCGAGGCGGTCGAGCTCCCCGGACTCGGACGCGAGCTGCTCGAGGGGATGGATGTCGACGCGAGCCCCGGCTTCACCGCGTGGTTGCTGGGTGAGCGCCGTCACCTCCAGGGGCTGAGCGAGGCGGTCCTTCGAGAGGGAGCGCTCCGCGCACTCGCCTCGGGCCACGTGCGAGCCGCCGTGGAGCTCGCCACCCGGTTGGTCGCGGCCGATCCGTTGAACGAGGACGCCCATGTGCTCCTGGTTCGCGCGTTCGCGGCCTCCGGCGACGAGGTCGCCGTCCAACGCCAGCTCTCTGCGTCGGTCGACCTGTTCCGGCGGGAGCTGGGCGTCGAGCCGGGGGCAGAGCTCGCGGAAGCCGGAGCGATCGCGACGAGCCGCCCGTCCGTCGCGGTCGGAGGTGGCCGCGCCGCGCTCCAGGCGCTTCTCGAGTCGGGCGAAGCCGCGGTGGACGCGGGGGCGATCGAGGCCGGCATCGAGAGCCTACGAAACGCGGCGGCGGCCGCACGAGCATCCGGCGACACCAAGATCGAGACCGTGGCGCTGCTGTCGCTGGGAACGGCGCTCGTGCACGCCACGAAGGAGAAGGATGAGGAGGGCGCGGCCGCGCTCCACCGAAGCATCGCCGTCGCCGAGACAACGGGACAGCGGGCGGTAGCGGCCTCAGCGCATCGCGAGCTCGGGTACGTCGAGCTCCTCCGCGGCGACTATCCGAGGGCGAGCACCTGGCTCCGAACCGCCGAGGGTCTGGCTGACGGCGACCCACTCGAGATGGCGCGGATCCTGGCGATCACGGGAACCTGCCGCGGGGACGTCGGCGCTCACGATCAAGCCGCCGATGCCTACGAGGCATCGATCGTGTTGTCGGAGTCAACCGGCCAGACGAAGCAGCGCGCATGGTCGCTCGCGTTCCTGGGACGTTCGCAGCTGTTACGGAGCGAGCTCGACCGGGCTGAAGAGACGCTGGACATGGCATGCCGGCTCGCTCGGAGCGAGCACTGGACCGCGTTCATCGCGTGCCCGGAGGCGTTGGCCGCGGAGGTCTGGATGCGTATCGGCGATCTCGATCGTGCCGGAGAGACGTTCGAGCACGCGTTCGCGCTCGCATGCCAGGTGAACGACGCCTGCTGGGAGGCGTACGGCGTGAGAGGGCTCGGTCTGCTCCGCGCCGGCCGGGGCGACCTCGCGGGGTCGATCGAGCTGATGGAAGACGCCCTGACGCGATGTGCCCGCCAACGGGACACGCACCTGTGGCTGCGGGCCTACGTCCTCGACGCGCTCTGCGCGGTGGCGACCGCGGCCGGGCATCCCACGGCGACCGCGTGGGTCACGGATCTGGGCTCACTGGCCGGCCGCTCTGGGATGCGCGAGCTCTCCGTCCATTCATACCTGTACCGTCGAGACCTCGGCGACGCCTCCGCGATCGACGCGGCGCGCGTGCTTGCCGTCGGGATCGAGAACCCGCATCTCCACGAGCTGATCGACCCCGACGGCCCGCCGCTGCTCGACGACCTGTTGGGGAAGGTGCGCTCCTAGCGACGCCCGCTCAGATGCCGCCCACGGTCTCCAGGCCGTAGCGCTCGATCTCCGCGTCGATGTCGAGCGCGCGCATCCGCGACTTGGCCGCGACGACATCGTCGGTCAGGAACCGCTGCGGAACGAGCCAGCAGACCTCGAACTCCAGGCCGTCGGGATCCTTGCCGTAGAGCGCCTTCGTCGTGCTGTGGTCGGTCGCTCCGACGAGCGCATCCGCATCGACGAGCTTCGCGGCGATCTCCCGCAGGTCTGCGAGCGTCTGCACCTCCCACGCGATGTGGTAGAGCCCGACGGTCGCGCGTCCCGCGGCCGATTCCCCCGCCGCCATCCCGATCTCGAAGATCCCGAGGTCGTGATCGTTCGTCGAATCGGGAGCCTGCAGGAACTTCGCGCCCGGCATCTCGTTCACCACCCGGAACCCCAGCACATCCCGGTAGAACGCGAACGTTCGGTCGACGCTTCGCACGTAAAGCACCGCGTGGTTCATCCGCTTGATCGCCATCGGTCTCTCCTCCCGACGCCGGCAACGCGCCGACGGCGTCACCTGTTCCCTATCTTGCTTGAACCTCCTGGATGCGGCATCCGGGCGTCGGGGACCCTGCCTATGCTGCGTGGATGGATTGTCCGGTGTGCGGCCATCCGCTCCCGCCCAGCGCCCGTTTCTGCCCCAATTGCGGGGCGGCGGTGGCGACCCCGCTCGATACCGAGGAACGCAAGATGATCACCGTCGTCTTCGCCGACCTCGTCGATTCCACGGGTCTCGGGGAACGCCTTGACCCCGAGCGCGCCCGCGAGGTCCTTGGCGCGTTCTTCGACGCCGCGACCGAGGAGTTGCAAGCCCTTCGAGGGCGTCCGGAGAAGTTCATCGGCGACGCCGTGATGGCGGTGTTCGGACTGCCGACGGTCCACGAAGACGACGCGCTCCGCGCGGTGCGCGCCGGCCTGGCGATCCGCGGCCGTCTCCGTCGCCTGGGAAGCGCGCTCGGACTCGCGGAACCACTGCGGGTTCGCGTCGGCATCGAATCCGGGGTGGCCGCAACGGGGATGGGGCCGGCCGGACAACTCCTCGTCACTGGACCCGTCGTGAACGCCGCGGCCCGGCTCCAAACGGCCGCCGGCCCCGGAGAGGTGCTCGCGGGAGAGACCACGCACACGCTCACCGAGTCCGAGGTCGCGTTCGGGGTCCAGCGGAACATCCGCGCCAAGGGGTTCACGCTCGATCTTCCCGCGTACCTCGTTGAGGGCATCACGACGCGTTCGGCGCGCCGCACCATCCCGCTCGTCGGCCGATCGAGCGAGCTGACCATCCTGCGCGAGTGCCTGGCGCACGCGACCGCGACCGGGACGCCCGCGTTGGTCACCGTCGCCGGCGAGGCGGGCATCGGCAAGTCCCGTCTCGCCGACGAGCTCACCGCCTGTCTCGACGAGGACGTGACGGTGCTCGTGGCGCGCGCCCGTTCCCACGCGGAGACGGCCACGTTCGCTCCCCTGGCGTCCGTGGTCGGCGACCTGGCTCGCATCGACGACGGTGATACCCCCGACAAGGTCCGGCAGCGCCTCCGCGAGTCCGCCGGCCGGTATGTCGATCAACGCGAGATCGACCGGGTCACGGATAGACTCGGGTTGTTGTTCGGCGTGTCCGAACGACGAGATGAGTCCACGTTCGTCCACGACGTGCAGGCAGGGTTCCTCGCGCTCGTCGACGGCATCGCTGCCGCGCAGCCGCTCGTGATGGTCGTCGAAGACCTCCACACGCTCAGCGGGTCCATGCAGGATCTCGTGGAGCGCATGGGTGCTCGCCCGCGTGGCGGCGAACGTCGATCGCTCACCCTCGCGCTCACCCGGCCCGAGTTCTTCGACGAGCGGCCGTCCTGGGGATCGAACTCGGTCAACGGGGTGCTGCTCCGGATGGAGCCGCTCTCGATGGACGAGTCGATCGTCCTGGCCAGGCAGGCCGGAGGTGGTCAGATCACCGACGAAGAAGCCTCCGAGATCGCGCGGCGCACGGGCGGGAACCCGTTCTTCATCGTCGAGACGACCGGCATGCTCCTCCCGGAGAGCGACGGCCGTCCGCGGCGGATGCGCGGGGCACTCCCGCCGACGGTTCAGGCGGTCGTCACGGCTCGGCTCGACGCGCTCCCCACCCGGCTCCGCACGCTCGCCCGGCGCGCCTCCGTCTTCCGCTACTCCTTCGAGATCGACGAGCTCACCGACATCGACCCCGATGCGACCATCCACGAGCTCCACGAACTGGAGGACGCGGAGATCGTCGTGCGTGAAGAGGGGGCCGGTGCCCTCCGCTGGCGCATGCGACACGCCACGCTTCGAGACGTCGCGTACGGGAGCCTCCCGAAGCGCGAACGCATGCGCCTCCACGAGATCATCGCGGACCGGCTCATCGCGTCGGGCCACCATTCGTATGCAGCCGACCATCTCGAACTGGCCGCGCTCGCGTCGATCGACCTGAACCCGCGTGATCGACGCCTGGTCGATCGCGCGGTCGACCAGCTGATCCGTGCCGGTGATCGAGCACGACGCCGGATGGTCAGCCGGGCGGCGGTCGATCTCTACGAGCGTGCGCTGGCGATCGCGGGCCCCGAGGACGGCTGGGGGGTCCGCGAAGCTCGAGCGCTCGGCGGCCTGGGCGAATCGCGGTACTGGCTGAGCCAATACGACGCAGCGGCCGACGTACTGGGACGCGCGGCGGCCCTGGGCGAGGCGGACGACGATCCGTTCACCCTGGCGCTGGCCCTGCGGTTCCTGGGCGACATCGCGATCAACGTCGATGCGGACCTCGAGAAGGCGGAGAAGCTCTTCGATCGCGCGTTGCTCGCGGCGGAGCAACTCGGCGACCCGTGGGCGATCACCCGCGTCCTGCTGTTCGCCGGCTGGGTCCCCTGGACGCGCGACGCCTATGGGGAGGCGGAGGCGATCTGGCGACGCGCCCTCGACGGCGCACACCCCGACGACGGTTGGGGACGCATCCGCGCGCTGACGGCGCTGTCGATCAACCGGGACAGCATGGGGGACCTGGAGGCGGCGCTTCGGTTGATCGATCAGGCGGTGCCGCTGGCGGACGACTCCGGCGATCTGTTCAGCGTGGCCGTCGTCACCGTGCAGCGTGCCCGCGTGATCGAGGACCTGGGCCGGATGGACGAAGCGCTGCTCGTGATCGAGCCGGCCGTGGCGATCTTCGAAGAGCTGGGAGCGCGATGGGAGCTGGCCGACGCGCTCGCCGAGCGCGGCATCCTCAAGCGCGAGCTGGGACGCCTCGACGAGGCCGAGGATGACCTGCACCTGGCGATCCGCATCTTGGAGGAGCTCGGCGATCGGCAACTGGGCGGATGGACCTGGACCGCGCTCGCACGGGTGGCGGAGCGGCGGGGTGACGAAGCGCAAGCCAAAGAGCGGTTCCGCCGGGCGGAGGAAGCCAAGGCGCGCCGCCCCCGCTGACGGTCAGGCGGCCGCCCCGACGAATCGCAGCATCCGCATCCACGCGTCGTCGCAGGCGTCACGGTGTTCCTCGAACGACCGGTCGAAGAACGAGTGCGGAGCACCGTCGTAGACGACCATCTCGTTCGGGACGCCGGCATCGTCGAGCGCCCGCTTGAACCCTTCGATCGCCTCGGGAGGGATGCCCTCGTCGGCCCCCCCGAAGAGCCCGAGCACCGGACAGCGGTAGTGCGGCGCGAGCTTCACCGGCGCCGTATCGTCGTCGGGATCCCTGCCCTGCGGACCCCCGTAGAAGCCGATCACGCCCGCGAGTCCGTGATCCCTCCACGCCTGGTTGAACGAGATCCGTCCACCCATGCAGAACCCGACCGAGTACACCGCGTGCGAGCCGCCTCCGGCATCGGAGCGGATGTGCTCGAGGGTGGCCGCGGTGTCGGCCTCCAGGCCGTCCGCCGTGATCTGCTTCACGTGCGCCCAGTGATCGAAGTCTTCGTCGCGCTCGTCGAGGCCCGCGGTTCGCCCGAAATAGTCCAGGGCCGTCGCGTTCACGCCCGCTTCGGCGAACCGCGTGGCGAGCTCCTCGTAGAACGGATGGAGCCCGCGAACGTCGGGGAGGATCATGATCCCGGGTGCGTCGGGCGCGTTCGCGCGGGTGCTGAAGGCGTTGAACCGATTGCCGTCGGTTGCCTCGAGCACCAGGCGCTCGCTCCCGGCGACACCGGCACCGCCGGCGATGGGAGGGAACGGCGGTCGAGCGGTCGTTTCGAAGCACATCCGGTCGTGACCTCCTCGGTAGTCGTCGCGGCTGGGCGAGCTACAGGGCGCGCATCCGGTTGTTGCGGGGGTTGTGCTCGACCTCAGCGAGTCCGAGCGCCTCCATCAGCGGCGGGACGTACATCCCGAAGCGTCCCCGCAGGCCTTTCTTCAACCCGTACCAGCCTCCCACGGGGTTCGAGTCCGAGCGCGCCCATGCCTCGACCGTTCCGTCCGCCGCCGGCTTCTGCTCATCGGCGCTGCCGAGCGGCATCCAGTCTCCATGGTCTTCGAGCATCTTCTGCAGATCGTTCAAACACCGAAGCTGATAGCTGAGCGTCGTCGTGCCGACCTTGCACATGAGCGTCGGCGGGTCGGCTTCCGCGTCCTTCCACATCTGATACTCCGAGGTCCCCGGCGGCGTCTTCAGCACCCATGGATCCTCCTTCGTTCCCGTCCCTTTCACGTCCCCCGCAGCCATCGACCACTCCTTCCGTGTGAGTCCAGACACAGAGCCTGACACAGGGCGCGGAACCCGTTGCTCGAGCGGTCGCCCGTCGTCCGCCTAGGTGGGGCGGACACGCAGGCGGATCAGGTGGCCGTGCGGCGCGAACGGGGACCCTTCGGAGAACGTCCCCGTCGCCATCTCGAACTCCACCCGATCCTCGAACGTGCGCTGGCGGATGTGCGAGGTGGATTCCGCGATGGATCCGAGCAGGGAGAACACCCCCGCGCGGATCGCGCCCCACGCTCCCCACTCACCCGCCCACACCGCTTCGAAGTCGACGACCCCGTCGTCGCCGAGCGACCACGAGGTCGATCGTCCACGGCGACCCGGGAGCCGCGCAGGCCGCCTCGAGATGGGGCAGCAGATGGACCTCGGGATCCTCTGCGACCCAACCGGCATCCCGCATCTCGTCGGCGAGCTCCTGGAGGTTGGGCGAGAACGCCGCGCCCGACGCGATCCCTTCACCCCGTTCGTCGGTGTCCCAGCGCCGTCCGTTCATCCGTCGGCGGGTTCCGTGTCGAACCGATCGACGTAGGCCACCACCATGCTCGCGCGTTCGGTGCCGACGACCTCCTCCGCATGCGCCTCACGGGCACGCAGCCAGATCACGTCGCCGGGGCCGACCTCGATCCGATCGGCGAACCCTTCTCCGAACCCGAACGCCATCCGCCCCTCGGTGACCCACGCCGCCAGGTCGGAGGTGTGCCTGTGCGGCTGCAAGACGCTCGTCGCGGCGAGCTCGAACGGGAAGACCTCGATGTCATCGGGACCGACCGCATCACCGAACAACCCCGCGAGCATGGACGAGCCTTCGGGGGATGTCATCGAAACCCCCGACCCGCGGATCACCCTGTGCCCGTCCATCTGCTCGCTCGTCCCGGCCACCTCTCGGTAGGCACACACCGTCCCACGCCGAGCGCGGTGCCGACCACCGGCATACTGAGCGCCTATGCAACCGAACGCCGCGCCCGACGTCGTCCGCGTCGTCGACGCCACGGTCAGGATCGCGTCGAACACCATCCTGGGACCGGTATCGCTGACCGTTCGACACGGGGAGTCGTGGGCGATCGTAGGGCCGAACGGCTCCGGCAAGTCCACCCTGTTGGATCTGGCCGGCGGCATCCGGCATCCCACATCGGGGGTCGTCGAGCTCTTCGGGGGTCGCCTGGGTGCGGTCGACGTCCGCGAGATGCGAGCGCGGATCGGGTTCGTCGGACATCACGTCGCCGAGGCCATCCCCGGACACCTCGTGGCGCGCGACGTGGTGCTCACCGGCAAGCGCTCCACGCTCGTCCCGTGGATGCAGACGTTCGACGCGGACGATCGCCGGCGCGCGCACGACCTATTAGGACGCGTGGGGTGCGCCGATCTCTCGAGACGCCCGCTCGCGACCTGCAGCCAGGGCGAACGCCAACGCGTGTTGTTGGCTCGGGCGCTGTTCGGCCGTCCGCAGCTCCTGCTGCTCGACGAGCCGGCGGCCGGGCTGGATCTCCCCGGTCGCGAGCTGCTGCTCGAGGCGTTGTCCTCCACCGCCGACGCGTCCCCGACGACCCTGCTCGTCACCCATCATGTGGAAGAGATACCCAGGACCGCGACCCACGCGGCGCTCCTGCGGCGCGGCCGACCTCGTCGCCTCCGGCCCGATCCACGACGTGCTGACCGACGCCGACATGACCGCGTGCTTCGATCTCCCGGTATCGGTCTCGTCGGGCGACGGACGATGGCGCGTGTGGGTGCGCTGATGCCGGACGGCGCGGAGCCGTGACCTCCGGATCCATCGTGAGGCGGCTCCGGTACCGACCGCCGATCGCGATCGATCCGCTCCTGCAGTTCTTGGGCGATCGCGCGATCCCGGGCATCGAGTCGTTCGACGGAACCACGTTCCGTCGCGCGGTGCGGACCCCCGACGGAGCGCACACGGTGATCGCCCTCACGCCCCGCCTCGACCGGCACGAGGTGATCCTCCGCTTGCCCGCGGACGTGGTGCGGCCGTCCCCCCTCATCCCGTTGGCGAGACGTCTGCTCGACATCGACGCCGATCCGACGGTGATCGACGCCGCGTTGTCGTCGGATGCCGCGCTCCGACCGCTCGTGCGAGCGACGCCCGGCATCCGCGTCCCGGGTGCGGCCGACGGGTTCGAGCTTGCCGTGCGTGCGATCCTCGGGCAGCAGGTCAGCGTCCGTGCGGCTCGAACGTTCGCCGGCCGGATCGCCGCGGCGACTGGCACGCGGATCGAGCGACCCCTCGACGGCATCACCCATCTATTCCCGACCGCCGAGCAGCTGGCCGCGAGCCCTCTGGGGTCCTTCGGGCTCACGACAACTCGCGCGGCCACGCTGCGGCGGATCGCTGAGCTCGTCTCATCAGGTGACCTGGATCTCTCCGGGACGGCGGATCGCCAGGCGACGACCGAGCGGCTGCTGGCGGTGCCCGGCATCGGCCCGTGGACCGCGGCCTACATCGCGATGCGGGCCCTGCGCGACCCGGACGCCTTCCCGGTCGGTGACCTGGGCGTCCGGCTGGGCTTCGAAGCGCTCGGGTTGTCAACCGCACCTGCCGACACGCTCGCGTACGCCGAGCGCTGGCGTCCGTGGCGTGCGTACGCCGTCATGCATCTGTGGAACGGTGCGCACTGAGGTCGTGCCGTCGCGCCGCATAGGATGGCGTGATGTCCGACGACGATCGCTATCAACGCGGGCGAGCACGGTTCCTCGAGATCCACGACGAGAAAGCGCTCCGAGCCGTCGAGGGGCTCGGTGACGTGGGCCGCTCGATCCTGGAGTTCGTCTACGGCGACATCTACCTCCGACCCGGTCTCTCCCTCCGGGACCGTGAGCTCGCGGCCGTCGCGACGCTCGTCGCGCTAGGCCGCTCCTCGCAGATCCCGCAACACATGCGGGCGGCGCTGAAGGCGGGGGTGACGTCCGACGAGCTGCGGGAGGTGATCCTGCAGACGGCGGCGATCGCCGGCTTCCCTCCGGCGATGAACGCGATCTCGACCCTGAAGACGATCCTCGGCGAGGAACGCCCGACCTGATCGGTCCGATCAGCGATCGGCGTCGTGCGACTCTCGTCCACGGCTGCTCGACGACGTGCTCGAACGGTCGGAAGGACGGAGCGAGGTGATCGTCTCGAGCGAGTGGCTGTAACGGAGGTCGCCCGGGGACACCACGTTCGCGATCGTCCGGAAGCGCGCCCACCGGCTCTCGGCGTCTCCCACGACCGAGTCACCCGGACGGACCTCGAGGCGAAGCATCGCGTCGCGGAACCGCACACAGGCCGCGTGGAGCTGCACGTCGTCCACGGGCCGGGAGGGCTCGACGATCGCGGCATCGGCAACATAGGAGCGAGGGACGATGGGGTCCGTCGGGCTGTCGACACGGGCGAACGCGGCGATCAACGGTTCCAGCGGCTCCTCCGGCCATCGGGATCCCCGCCGCCCGACGTCGGGGACGGTCGAGGCCCACTCCCAGAGCATCACCTCGGCCCTCGTCACCCCCGCCGCCGGCGCGGAACGCAGGATCTGAGGCGCGCCGGGTGCGATCGGGACGTCGATCGTGGCACGCGCGTCGTCCGCCGGATCGAAACAGCGGAACACGAAGTCCGAGCCGAGCAAGAGGCTCCTGCGGCGCGCACGCAGACGGTCGACGACAGCCGACGCGCGATCGAGCAGCACGCAGAGGAGCCGCCGCATTGACGGCTCGCTGATCGGCAGCTTCCTGGTCATCGCGAGAAGGGCGAGCAGCACGACCGGGTCGTGGGTGGGAGGAAGCTCGGTCCGGAACGTCAGCGCGCGCTCGACGACCGAGGATGGCGCGACGCCGGTCGTCAAGCGTCGAACGTAGGTGAACGCGTTGCCGTCGACGGCGGGCTCGATCGCGACGTGCCGGAGGCCGGAGGCGGTGGCCTCGGCCATCGTCTCCGGCCTGAGCACGATCGCCGCGCGATCCACGTCCGACTCATCGAACCGGCGGATCGCCCACGACACGAACCCATGCCCGTGGAACAGCAGGATATCTCCCGGCCTCAGCGAGACCTCGTTCTCGAACGAGTAGACATCCATGGCCGCTCCTCCGGGCGGTGATCGGAGAAGCAGAGAGCGGGGCTCAGTGCTTGGGCCAGTTGGCGCTGCCGGCGACGAGGATCATCAGGGCGGCGCCTGCGAAGAGCAGGGACTTCAGCGTCCGCTTCAACGAGTGGTTCATCCGTCTCTCTCCTTCCCGCGGGCTCCGTTCGTTCCTGATCCATCTTCGGCGGATGTAACTCCACGACTTAACCTTGCCTCACAGATTCTGTCAAGCTTTGAGCCCGATGCCCGATCGCCCCATCGCCGCAGGTCACGGCCGAACGGACGTATCACCTCAGATGGACCTAGGACTAGACTTCAGGCAACTTCGGAGGCAGGAGGCAAGCCGGTGCTTGGAACCAGGATGAGGCGGCTACGGCTGGCGCGCGGGATGACACAGAAGGATCTCGCCGACCCCAAGTACAGCTACGCGTACGTGAGCACGATCGAAGCCGGGCGCCGAACGCCGTCCCGAGAAGCGGTCGAGCACTTCGCCATGCGACTCGGCGTGACCCCCGACGAGCTCCTCACGGGCAGACCGGCGGATCTGGAGGCGCGGCTCGAGCTCAGCCTGCAAGAGGCGGTGGTGTCGCTGTCGGGTGGGGCGGTGGACGAAGCGGAGGAGCTGTTCCGATCGATCGCGAAGGACGCGCAGCGGTTCCACCTTCCCCGGATCCGATCGAAGGCGGAAGAGGGCCTCGCCCTGTGGTACGAGCGTCGATCGCAGCCGGAGGAAGCTCTGGCGCATCACCAGAACTCGCAGGATCTGCTCAAGGACGAACCTGCCACCGAGTGGGTCGACGCCGTCGCGGGCAAGGCGCGCTGCCTCGAAGCGCTGGGCGACGTACGGTATGCGATCTTCCTCCTCGAGAGTCTGCTCGACCGTCTGGAGCGAGAGAAGCTCCGCGATCCCGACGCGCTCGCTCGCCTGCACGCCTCGCTCGTCTTCGCGTATCTGGAAGCCGGCATCCCCTACAAGGCGGCGGAATCGGGAGCTGAGCTCATGGCGCTCGCCCCGCATCTCACCGATCCGCTCCGCGTCGCTCAGATGCACATGAACGTGGCCAGGCTCTTCCTCCACGAGGGACGCATCGTCGACGCGCAACGCTCCCTCCGTCGCGCGGACGAGGTGTACCGGAACCGGAACCTCAAGACCGAGACGGCCGGGGCACATCTCGCGCTCGGGTACGTGGCCAGCAGGGAGGGGGATCTCCCCGGCGCGCGAACCGAGCTCGACCATGCGATCGACATCTTCGAGGAGACGTCGAACGAGCCGGACCTGATACGGGCGCTGAACGAGATGGCACGGGTCGAACGGCTGGAAGGGTTCCCGAAGCGCGCCAAGGACCTCCTCGAGCGATCGATCTCGCTGATGGGGAGCAACGACCAACCGATCCTCGCATGGGCCCATCGCGAGCTAGGTCTCACGCTCACGGATGACGACCCGTCCGACGCGGAGAAGCATCTGCGGACGGCGATCGATCTCTACGAACGTTCCGAGCAGTGGTTCGAGCTCGCGATCACCTATCGGGCGCTCGGCGACCTCTTGCGCTTCCGCGGCGAGGACGGCGCAGCGAGCGACGCGTATCGCACCGGCATCATGTCGCTGGAGCCGGCGGTCTAGCCGGATACGGCTCCCTCAGCGTGAACGCCTGCTGCGTCGGCCCCTCGGCGCGGAGCGTCATCAACCGTTCGCGGGCGTCGCCCAACGTCGGGAGCGTGCCGGACTCGATCCACCAGAGCGCGACGTGCGCTTCGGCCATCTGCTCGAACCACTCCAGTCTCCGCCGCAGGACGTCGGCGTGCGCCGAGCGGTAGACGTAGTCCCGCAGCGCCTCGAGCGAATCCCACACGGACATGTTCACGATGATCCAGTCGTCATCGAAGATCCGCAGCGCCGTCGCGTCGCCGGTCTCGGTCTGCAACCGCCACACGAAGCCCGGACTCGCATCGGCGATCGCGTTGACCGGATCGAGGTTCGCGACGAAGTCGGCGAGCTGAGGCGAATCCAGCGGCGCGGCCAGCCGGGCGACGTTCACCTGCGCCAGATGGAGCTCCGTCATCCGCGGGAGCCTCGGGGCTCGGGCCGGCCGATCGGCGACCGGATCGCCTCGACCACCTCCGCCGCCCTGTCGAACCGGCCGAACTGCGGCATCTGGTAGATCCCCGCCACACCGTCCGCGCGCAGCTCCTCGATGAGCTCCACCGCCATCGCAAGCCCTTCGCGCCACGCGTCCCCTCCGGCGGATCGCAGGCGAACACGCGCACGCTCGGGGATGACCACGCCGGGTACCTCGTTGTGGAGGAAGTCGGCGTGCCGTTCGGAGTGGATCGGCAACACGCCGGCCAGGATCGGCACGTCGAGCGGCCGGCCGGCGACGCGTTCGAACATCGTCCGCAACCGTCGCAACGCGTCCGCGTCATACACGGGTTGCGAGAGCAGGAACCTCGCGCCTGCATCGACCTTGCGGACGAGCAGCCGGCACTCGCGTTCGAGGTCCGAGGCGTTGGGCGCCACCGCCGCGCCCGTGAAGAACGACGTCGGCTCGCCGATCGATGAGCCCGCACGGTCGCGTCCCTCGTTGAACCCTTGGTTCACGAGCGCGAGCAGACCCGTCGCCGTGACGTCGACGTTGTTCGATCCCTGCGGGTAGTCGCCGATCGTCACCGGGTCGCCGACGCACACGAACAGGTTCCGGATGCCGAGCGCGGCCGCGCCGAGCAGGTCGCCTTGGAGCCGGAGGAGGTTGCGGCCGCGTGTCGGGAAATGCAGCACGGTCTCGATGCCGCGCTCCTGGATCAGCCGACATGCCGCCCACGCACTCATGCGCATCTTCGCCATCGGACTGTCCGCGACGTCGATCACATCGGTGCCAGCCGAGGCGAGCGTCTCCGCCGCCGCGACGAGCGTCCCGACGTCGAACGATCGCGGCGGCTCCATCTCCACGGCGACCACGAAGTCGCCGCTCACGAGCTTGGACTCGAGCACGGTGCGCGTGGCCGCGGGTCGCGGGCCAGCCTCGGGCTCATCCGCCTCGCGCGCAACGATCACCCGCGCCCGGGGGGTGCGCACTCGGATCGCCTCCGCGATCGCCAGCGTGTGAGCCGGGCCGGTCCCGCAACACCCACCGATGATCGACACGCCTTCGTCGAGGAACGCGCGTCCGTGCTCCGCCAGGTACTCGGGCGTCGCCGGGTACACGAACCGACCGCCGACCTGCGTGGGACCGCCCGCGTTCGGGCGGGCGACGAGCGGAACGACCCCGGCGGCCGGCCGCATGCGCTGCATCACGCGGAGGAGCTGCGCCGGCCCCTCGCCGCAGTTCGCGCCGATCGCGTCCGCTCCGAGCTCGGCGAGACGCTCGGCGACCTGCACCGGCGAGGACCCGAGGAGCGTTCGATCGTCTTTGGTGAACGTGGCGCTCACCGCGACGGCGATGCCAGGCGCTCCCTCGCGCGCGGCCCCGAGCGCTTGCTCCATCTCCAGCAGGTCCGTCTGCGTCTCGATGATCAGCAGATCGGCGCCCCCCTCCGCGAGGGCCGCGGCCTGCTCTCGATACGCCGCGAACGCATCCTCCGGTCTCACCCGGCCGTACGGCGCCAGCCGGACCCCGAGCGGCCCCATCGACCCCGCGACGAAGCGAGCGCCCGCGTCCCGAGCGAGCGCCACGGCCGCGCGGTTCAGCTCGCCGGTTCGCTCGGCGAGACCGTGGACGTCCAGTCGGTTCCGGTTGCCACCGAACGTGTTCGTGAGGATGACGTCGGCACCCGCATGGATGAACGCGCGATGGATGGAGACGATACGCTCGGGAGCCTCGACGTTCAGCAGCTCGAAGCACGTGCCGACGGGCTCGCCCTGTTCGATCAGCGACGTGCCCATGCCACCGTCCGCCAGGAGCGGCCGTTCGGCGAGGAGCGTTCGGAGCGAGGCGCCGTCCATGCCGGAAGTGTAGGAGGCTCGTCACACGCAACGGGGCCGGGCGTGTCGCCGGGGTTTGTTACGGTGACGGAGTGAGCAAGCCTCTGATGGATGACGCATTCGCCCATCACGTGTGGGCAACGTTGACGCTGATCGATGTGTGCCTGGCGCTCACACCCGAACTGCTGGAGACCGCAGTCCCTGGGACCTACGGCTCCATCATCGACACGATGCGCCACACCGTCGGGGCCGATGCGTCGTACTTGTTCGTCATCAGCGGTGGGCGCACCCCCGACATCGACGAAGACCATATGGACCTCGCCGAGCTCCGGGCGGCGATGGACATGCACGGTGCCGCGTGGTCGGACCTTCTCGGCCACGATCTCGAAGCAGACGCCGTCCTCGTCAGACATCGACCCGACGGATCGGAGACCCAGGCGCCGATCAGCATCCGGCTCGCGCAGGCGCTCCACCACGGGACGGATCATCGGAGTCAGATCTGCACCGCCCTCACGACGCTCGGCGTGGAACCGCCGCTCATCGACGTCTGGGACTTCGGCTTCCAGGACGGCCGCGTCGTCGAGATCGAACCCACGACCTGACGAGGGTCGATCGGCACGTTCCCCCGATGGCGGACGACATCGAGATCGCTCGAGCGAAGCGGTGGTGGCAGTCCGGACGACCCATCGCGCGCATCGATCGCGCCGCGCGGTTCATCGACGACGTCGGATTCGCCCTGCTGTTTCCTAAGGCGGGCGTGGAGCTGCCGACCCTGTGGCAGGCGACCACCGATCGGACACCCTCCGAAGCAGAGGGCGACTGGGGACCGGACATGGACCGTGTGTGGCGATGGAAGGATGAGCTCCCCCGCCGCGGGCTCGCGTGGTACGGCGAGTTCGTGCGCGGACGCAAGTCGTTCCTGTCGCCGGCATTGCTGACGAACCTCTACCCGCGTGCCGGCAGGCCGGACGACTTCGAGGAGGCCACGTTCTCGCCCGACGCTCATCGCATCGCGCGCATCCTGCTGCTGGACGGACCGCAGTCGACCGCCGTGCTGCGCGAGGCGCTGGACGTGGAGGGATCGCGCGGCGCTGAACGGTTCGGCAAGGCGGTCGGAGAGCTGGCGCGCGTGTTCGTCGTGACGAACTTCGGCACGAGAGACGAGGGACACAGCTGGCCGAGTGCCGTCCTCGAACTGACGACACGCGTGTTCACGATCCCGATGGATCGGGACCCGGACGTGAGCCGCCTGAGCGCGGCCCGCATGTTCCTGGACACGATGCTCGCGGCGCAGCCGTACCACCTGGGCAACGCGTTCCACGGCGGTGCGGCCGCTGCTCGCGAGTCGTTCGAGGAGCTCGTCGCGCTCGGCGAAGCCGAGCGCGACGGACCCGCGTACCGGTTGGTGCGATAGGCGCCGCGCGAGCCGTCCGGTCGTCTATGCGGTAAGCGCCTTCTCTGCCGCCGCCACGCGGAGCTTGCGGTCCGTCACGACCTCGTCCACGAGCCCGTAGCGTTTCGCGTCCTCGGCGGAAAGGATGAAGTCGCGGTCGGTGTCGGCGCGGATCTTCTCGATCGGCTGACCCGTGCGCTCCGCCAGGATCTCCTCCTGCCGTCGGCGCAGCCGCACGATCTCCTTGGCTTGGATCTCGATGTCGCTCGACTGCCCCTCCACGCCGCCGTGCGGCTGATGGATCAGCACGCGCGCGTTCGGGAGCGCGTAGCGCTTGCCCGGCGCACCGGACGCGAGCAGCGTCGCACCGGCCGACGCGGCCTGACCCATGCACCACGTCGCGACGTCGGGGCGGATCGCCTGCATCGTGTCGTAGATCGCGAACATCGCCGTCCCCGAGCCGCCGGGCGAGTTGATGTACATCGCGATGTCTTTCACGGGGTCCTCCGCCTCCAGGAACAGCAACTGCGCGACGATCAGGTTCGCGACGTCATCGTCGAGCACCGTTCCGAAGAAGACGACCCGTTCGCGCAGCAGCCGAGAGTAGATGTCGAACGCGCGCTCCCCTCTGTCCGTCGCCTCGACGACCGTCGGGACCAGCACTTGTCCACCACCCATGCTCGCCACCTCCTGTACCATCCGAAGGACGCAACCTCGCGGTTGCCTATGTGGGTACGATAATTGGCAACTCAACGGTTGCCAAGCCCACGGGAGGGTTCGTGGACGAGCCGATCAGACGCGACGTCATCGTCGACGCAGCGCCGAGAGTGGTGTGGGACGCCCTGACCGACCCGGACGAGCTCGCGGAATGGTTCGGAGCGGAAGCCGAGATCGATCTTCGCGCCGGTGGAGCCGTCCGGTTCCGGTGGCCCGACGGGACCGAGCGACGCGGCGTCGTGATCGACGTCGACCCGCCGTTCCGGCTGACGTTCCGCTGGCGGGAGCTCCGGACGGCCGCGTCCGGCTTCGCGGTCTCCGACGCCACCGTCGTCGCGTTCACGTTGGAGGCCGACGAACGGCGCGACGCGCGTCACGGTCACGGAATCGCCCGGCCTCTTCGCCGCCGACCCACCGCTCGCGATGGCGGAGAACGCATGATGCCGGGATCGACAGGGCCGAACGCGGTCTTCTCCGCTCTTTCCGATCCGACGCGGCGCGAGGTCATGCGCCGGCTGTCCGAGGATGGTCCGACGACGCTCGTCGAGCTCGCCGCCGACCTCCCCGTCACGCGGCAGGCCGTCTCGAAGCATCTCCTGGTGCTGGAGGAGGCGGGCCTTGTTCGGGCCTCGGGCGACACCCGCCGGCGGACGTACCGCCTCACCCCCCGGCCGCTCGCGGATGCGATGGGCTGGATGGTCGACGTCGGCGCCGGATGGGACGAGCGGCTCGACTCGCTGCGCCGACACGTCGAGCACGGGAAGTAAACAACTGACCGTGGCAGACTGGCTCGGTCATGAGTGAGCGGGAAGCACGGGTCGCGAAAAACGAGACGACCTCGCGCGAGATCAACGAGAAGATCGAGCAGGCGCACCCGCGATCACCTGACGACTACTTCCGGATCCTGTGCGAATGTGGTCGGGCCGATTGCGAGCGCGTGATCGCCATCGCCATCACCGAGTACGAGGAGCTTCGGTCGGACGCTCGCCTGTTCGCGGTCGTCAGGTCGCATGTCATGCCCGACGTCGAAGACATCGTGCGAGACACGGAACGCTTCACCGTGGTGCGTAAGCACGAGGGCACGCCGGCTCGGATCGCCGAGGAAGAGGACCCCAGGTCCTAGCGTCGAGTCTTCCGGGAGCCGTCCAGCTCGAACCAGTACCCCGCTTCGTCGGTCCCCCAACGGCTCGCGATCCGATCGACGATGAAGAGCCCCCATCCGGAGTCGGCTCCGGGACGAGGCCGGATCGCGGCGGCGATGGGCGGAGGCGTCGACGGACGGAGCCGATCGTGCACCGTGACCCGGAGGCGTTCTCCCGACCAATCCGCCGTCACGTGCACCTGGTCGTCGACGTTCAGGCCTGCATGCTTCACGCTGTTCCCGACCAGTTCGGACACCAGCACCTTGGCGTCCTCCAAGATATCGGGAGGTATCGCGAGGGCGCCCAGCGCCTCTCGCACCTCCGCCAGGGAGCCGGTACCGGCAGGGACACGCAGGTCCAGACGCCAGCGCGGCTCCGTCATCGGTGACACGTCGCTCGCCTCCACCACCACGGTCTACCCGACCGGTCCACCCCCCACACCCACCTATCCGATCCAGCCCGCCGCCGCCGGCTAACTGTAGCGTGCGGAACTGCATCTCTGAACTCACTGCTTGGAACTACCAACCATTGTCCCGGTTGCCGAATCGCCATGAGGGAGCTTGAATGGGCGCCATGAGGGAGGTCGAGGCAGATCTCGGGCTGCCTGGGGATGGCTGGGGAGCTCCCGGCTGGGACGTCCTGGAGATCATCACCAGTAGCAGCGCGGATGGAATCACCATCCAGGACGCGACCGGAGCGCTCATCTACGCCAACGATGCGGCGGCCCGGATGTCGGGATTCGCTTCTGGAGAAGATATGCAACGAGCCTCGACCGAAGAGATCGTCGGCAGATTCGAGATCCTGGATGAGGACGGTCATCCACTCCCGGTTGGTCAACTGCCGGGACGCCGAGCCTTTGCCGGGGAACGGGAACCACAGGCGGTCGTTCGCTTCCGGAGACGCTCCGGTGGCGGAGACCGGTGGGCGCTCGTTCGCGCGACGCCGCTCTTCGACACACGCGGCGAGGTCCATCATGTGGTGAACGTCTTCGTGGATGTCACGGAGGACCGGGCGCGGCAGCGGGCGCAGTCGTTCCTGGCCACCGCGACCCAGGAGCTCAGTCGATCGCTGAACTGGGAGGCGACCATCCAGCGCGTCGCTCGGCTCGCGGTGCCCGATCTGGCGGACTGGTGCGCCGTCGACGTCCTCGAAGCCGACGGGTCGCTGTCCCTCATCGCCTTGGCACACGTCGATCCGGCCAAGGTCGAATGGGCGCATGAATTGCGCCGACGGTTCCCGACGGAACCCGACAGCCCTTCGGGGGTCGCGCACGTGGTCCGAACCGGGGTATCCGAGCTGATCCCCGAGATCACGCAAGAGCTGATCGATGCAGCGCACATCACCGACCCCGAGCTGCTAGAGGTCGTCGAGCGCCTCCAACTGAGTTCCGTCATGACCCTCCCACTGATCGCGCGGGGCCGGACCCTCGGAGCACTCACGATGGTCTGGGCTGAATCGGGGAAGCACTACACCGAAGACGACCTCCGCCTCGGTGAGGACCTGGCGAGCCGCGCCGCCATCGCCATCGACAATGCCCGGTTGTATCGAGAACGGGACCATATCGCGCGCTCGCTCCAGGAACGTCTGCTGCCGAAGAGGCTTCCCACGGATCCCGGGGGTCGACGTCGCGGCCCGCTACCTTCCCGCCGGAGATGTTCTCCAAGCGGGAGGAGATTTCTACGATCTCTTCGAGATGGACGACGGCAGCTGGAAGGCTGTCATCGGGGACGTGTGCGGCAAGGGCCCCGAGGCCGCTGCCCTCATGGGGTTCGTTCGCTTCACGACCCGCGCCGCGAGCCGGCAGGACACGAAGCCGAGCGAGGCGCTCGTGAAGCTCAACAAGGCCCTGCTCGAAGAGCTCGGGGGGAGCAACGAGGAGTTCTGCACCGCCGCGGTGGTGCGGATCCGCCCAACAGACGCGGGAGCGCGCTTGACGATCGCGGTGGCCGGGCACCCCTTGCCGTTGATCCTGCGCGCGAACGGCGATGTCGAGGAGGCGGGGATACCCGGAACCCTCCTCGGGATGTTCGAGGAGATCGACGTCTCGGACCAGATCGTGGATCTGGACGCGGGTGACTCCGTGGTGATGCTCACCGACGGGGTATTGGAAGCCGGTCGAGACGTTGGATGGGAGCGAACGATCATCCCTCGCCTGCTCGGCACGTGCACCGAGCTTTCCCCGGACGCGATCGCCGATCGGATCAAGACGGCGGTTGCCGATCTCGAGGATCGGCGAACCGATGACGTCGCCGTCCTGGTGATGAAGGTGCGCTCCTAGACGGTCGGAACCGGAGGTCGATCCGGAGGCAGGGGTGGATCGGGCACCGGCGTAGGCGGCATCGGCTGTGGAGCCGGATCTGGGGTAGGCGGCACCGGCGCCGGACCGGGGTTGGGAGCAGGTTGGGGTTCGGGTCGTTCTGCTCGGAGCCGGGACGGTGTTGCCGCCGCGAACGAACTCGTACGCATCGAGATCCTCCTCGCTCGGTCGGGAACTGCTCGAGGACCCCTACCCCGCTCGGGGTGACGCCACACATCACGACCGTCGGAGTGGATGCTCAGATCACGGACAACGTGAACTCGACGATGGAGCGATCCTGCTCCTCGACGAACGTCGCATCCGGTGCCAGCGCTTCGATCAACGTCCGCCGGTACGTTGCTTCGGCCGCGGCGCTCTGCGCCTCGCCGGCGAGAAGACCGGTGGCAGTGACGGCTACGCGCAATCGGTCCGCATCGGCCACCATCTCGACGGCGATCCTCCCTCCGCTGCGGCGCTCGATCGCCTCTGAGCAGATCTCAGTCAGCGTCAGCCGCAGGGCGTCCATGGTCTCGTCGTCCAGCTCGAGCGATCGAGCCACCCCACCCGCGAAAAGTCGGGCGGTGAGGATGTGCGCCGAATCCAACGGGATCTCGAGCGACGATCGCTGGGCGGATGCCGCCCCGGCGAGAACCATCAGTCCTGGGGAAGCTCGGTCGCGTCGTCGAAGAGCGGGATCACGTGATCGATCCCCGTGATGGAGAGAACCTTCTGCGGAGAGCCGGCGACCCCGACGATAGCGAGATCCCCGCCGCGCTCCTGCAGCCGTTTGAAGTTCGAGACCAGGATCCCGAGGCTGCTGGAGTCCATGAACGGAACGGCGGACAGGTCCACCGCCACTCTGGGCGAGTCACCGACGCTGAGCGCGTCGAGTCGCTCCTGCAGCGCGGGCGAGGTGTGCATGTCGAGCTCGCCTGCCACGGACAGGACCTTCCATGCACCGACGGTTGCATCTTCGAACGTCAGATCCATCTCGTTTGCTTCCGTCATCTCGTCTCCCGCGGATCGAGGCGGGTCGCCCGTTCACTCATCGCTAGTATAAGGACCCGCCGTGGCCGACCCTCAGGACCGCTCCGTGTTCGTCAGCGTTCCACCGCGCACGGAGTTCATCGCGCTCCTTCGGACGGTGACCGGCGGCGTCGCCATGCGGATGCAACTCCCCGTCGACGCGATCGACGATCTTCGCCTCGCGGTGGACGAGGCGGTGTCGTTGCTCCTGAAGACGAGCCCCGAAGCGTCCCGCATCGAGATGCGGCTGGTCCCCTCGGACACCGAGCTCACCGCGATCGTGGGCATCGACTCGCCGATCGAGATCTGGCCCCCTCAGCGATATCACGACATCCTTCCATGGCAGGTCATCTCCGGCTTGACGGACGACGCCAAGATGGCTCGTTCCGAGCGGGGAACGCCGATGATCAGCTTCGCGAAGCGAACGCTCGATCCGCGACCCGCATGACGGCGCCGCTCGATGACCGCCAGGTCGAGGAGGCCGAGGTGCTTCGGTTGTTCGATCGTATCCCGAACGACGCCACGGCGCGGGATGAGCTGGTCGTCAGGTTCCAACCGCTCGCGGAGTACTTCGCGCGACGCTTCGCCGGTCGCGGTGAGCCCATCGAGGATCTGAACCAGGTCGCCAATATCGGCCTCCTGAGCGCGATCGACCGCTTCGATCCGACCCGCGAGGTCCGTTTCGCAACGTACGCCGCTGCAACGATCCTGGGCGAGCTCAAGCGCCACCTCCGGGACAAGGCCTGGGCGATCAGGGTGCCACGTCCGCTGCAAGAGTTGGGTCTACGCATGAACCGGGTCATGCCCGAGCTGTCCCAGGAGCTGGGCCGCTCCCCCACGATCCACGAGCTCGCCGAGCGGCTCGAGGCCACGCCCGAGGATGTTCTCGAGGCGATGGACGCCGTGCAGGCGTACTCCACCGCCTCGCTCGATGCCCCGGTCGGCGAAGGAGAACGGAGCCTGATCGAGACGGTCGGAGGGCACGATCCGTCCTACGAGCTGGTCGAGCGGTGGTCGGCGATCGCTCCGGCGATCAAGGATCTCCCGGACCGGGAGCGCCGGGTGCTGTACCTTCGCTTCTTCGCCGGGATGACGCAATCGGAGATCGCCGAAGACATCGGTGTCTCGCAGATGCACGTGTCCCGGATCTTGTCGAACACGCTGGAACACCTACGCGGAACGGCGTCGAGCGACGTCCCGGGACCGGGCGAGACCCGGGGAGAGTACGGGGACATCCTTTGAACCTCCCCGGGTCGTCCGGCTGGTAGCTACTTGAAGAAGCTCGCACCGCCAGGGCCGACCAAACACCCGATGACGATGAGGGCCACGCCCGCGAGGACGCCTCCTCGGAATAGGGCGATGATCCCGGCGATCACGAGGATCGCGGCGAGGACCCACAACAACGTCGCGGTCGCTCCGGTCATCGCGAAGAGTGCCAACATGCTCGTTCCTCCTCCTTGCTCCGTCTTCCTGTCATGGCCGGTACCCCTGCGACCTCGCTGCCAAACGGGACGGGTTTGGCGGTGAGCGATATCGGGAATCGATAGGCCAACGACAAGAGGAGGTCAGTTCATGGCAGGCGAGCGGGATCGCACAGAGGGCACGTGGGACAAGGCCAAGGGCAAGGTGAAGGAAGCCGCGGGGAAGGCGTCGAACGACCGCGACCTCGAGGCGGAAGGTCGGCGCGATCAGGTGAAGGGCGGCGCCGAGAAGGCCGTCGGCAAGGTGAAGGACGCGGCCTCGGACGTGAAGAAAGGCGTCGAAGACGCAACGAGATAGCTGACCGGAACGTCGACGGGCCGGGTCTTCCCCTCAAAGACCCGGCCCGTCGCGCATCGATGGGCCATCAGCGAAGGGAGGTCCAGGGGGATGCCGCAACGAGCGTGGAGCGCCAAACGCGAACGGCAGTACGAGCACGTCAAAGAGGGGTACGAGGAACGAGGTACCCCTGAGGACCTTGCCGAGGAGATCGCGGCGAGGACCGTCAACAAGGAGCGAGCCCGATCCGGAGAGGCAGAGACTGCCAGCCGGTCGTCGGTTCGCGATATCTCCTCAGCGCGGCGAGGAGGACTCCGATCCCACTCCGGGCAGGGGGGGCGAACGTACCGGCAGCTCTACAACGAGGCCCGCGAGGCGGGCATCAGCGGGCGCTCGAAGATGAACAAGCGGGAGCTCGAACGGGCGCTCTCTGACAAGCGCTAAGACCACCGACCGAGGTCCGAACGAGGATCCCTCCATCGCCGCAGCATCGGCAGGCCGTACCAGAACCATCCATAGGCGAAGGCGACCAGGAGCACGAGCGCGCCGGCGATCGCTCCATCGAAGAGTACGTCGAACACGAGGAACATCGAGGTGCACACGGCTAGGGAGAGCGCGATCAGCCCTCCCACCGCCAGGCGATCCTGGGCGGCGATGACTTCCCTCTTGTCCTGCGCGGTCTCCCGGGCGAGCCGCGGGAACCGATGGCGATGGAACGCAGACGTCGCCATCAACAGGATGGATGCCGCAGCCGCGCACACCAGCGCCAGGACGTAGATCGTTCGCTGGTCATCCGACGTCTTGACCTACCCTTGGCTGAAGGGCACGATCAGCAGGAACGCGAACAAGACCTGGACGCCCGGGAGCGCCACCCGCACTTCATCCAGCAGTTGGGTGAGCTTGCGGTCGAGGTGCTCCTCGTCTCCCTCTGAGTCCCGCTCCGCATCGATGCGTGGCCTCTCCCTCATGGGCGCACCCAGTCACACGAGTGGCGGGACAGGCTTGCGCACCACATCGGGTGCTATGACGGGCCACTCCGGCGAACCGACGACGGTCGCGACCACCTGTGAGTCATCGACCCAGACCACGCGGCAAGGACCGTGCACGATCACGGTGCCGCGCGTGAGTTCCGCGCTCGAGTGGCCGCAGGCGCATCGTCCCTCTCCTGTGCCTTCCGACAGCGCACGAAGGTCGTCGCAGGCGAGACAGTGCATCAGCGTCATCGCTCCTCCTCTGAGAGCTTCTTCTTCCGAGCACCCATCTGGTCGCCGAGCTCAACCAGCTCGTTGTGGTCCATGACCTGGCGAGCTTTCTTGAACATGTCGTCTTCTTCTTCCTCGATGTGATGCTCGAGGTTCTCCTTCATGACGGTGAGCTTCGCGCCCCATGTCTCGTCGGTCACCGGAGTCGCGCCCAACTCGGCGACGATCAGATCGACGACGTGATGCTCCTCGAACGCCTCGAGCGTGATGTCCTTGGTCTTGGCGAACTCTTTGAGCGCGGGATAGAGGATCTCCTCCTCGATCGTCTCGTGGATCGTCAGGTCACGTTTCAGTCGCTCGAACGTCTCCGTCCGCGTCTTCTCCGCTCGCTCGGTCGTTGCGTCGAGCTCCTCGAGCATGCGTTTCACCTTCTCGTGATCCTCCTTGAGCAACTGCAACGCATCCACGACTACGCCCTCCGAAGGAAGAACATGATCGCGGCGATCACCAGAACGATGATCAGGATCGTTCCGACCAACCCCAAACCGATAGCTGCAAGCATCCGACTCTCCTCTCTTGTCGTGACAGGCCGGTACCCACGTCGGGGATCGGCAAACGCCAACCGGCATGTGTGGCGGGCGGAAGGATGGGTAATCCACCGGCCTGAGTCATGTGGACGTAACCATGAGCTGGAGGTGCTGCGGATGAGCGAGCGGGACGATCAACGAGGCGACCCAGAGATCGGGGTATGTCACGTCTGTGGGCAGACGTTCGACACGCAGCTGGCGTTATCGAAACATCTGATGGAGGCGCATGAGGACGACGTGCTCCCGACGGATCCGGCAGAGCACTGAAAGAGCGGGAGCGGGTGATGTTTCGTTCTGATGCTCGGGGGAACATAGGATCTTGCGCGCAGCCCCTCGCGCGTTCTGGTCCTGCGAAGAACAGGGCGCGCGGGGGGTCGCGTCGAACAGGAGCCGAGACGCCATCTCCAGCAGAAACGGAGTCTCGATGAACGTCATGAAGTCTTTGTGGGCATCGATCCAGGGCGATCCTGTGTTCATGCGCAGGGTGAACGGCTGGTTGACGATCTTCTGGATCGTCATGATCCCGTTCTCGATCTTGACCGGGTGGATCAACAGCGTCACCTACGTGGCCGCCCTATCGCTCTGGGCGCTCGTCTCGGGCCATTGGTCCGCCTGGCAAGCGGCTCGGGTTGAGGTCGCGCAGGCGGAAGAGGCGGAGAAGCGCGAGCGAGAGGACGTCGCCGAAGACGTGGTGGAACGGATCGTCGAAGAGACCGAACTGAACGCCAGCCCGAACAGATCGGTAACGGCGTGATGAAAACGCGACAACGCCTACGGTAAGGATTGAACGGAAGCGGTCGACTCGCGACGACCCATCAGAAGAGGACCGACTGATGGCACTCCCGATCACGCTGGGGATCAGTGCTCTTGCCGGCGCGGTCGCCTGGTGGGCCATCCGGCGCTGGCCCCGGGCCGACCCGGCGACCGCAGCGACCATCGCGGTGGCGGATGAGTTGGGCAACCGTCGGCGGCTGGTTCGATTCCTGCAGTCCAGGCTCGATCCCGCTGTCGCCACCGGTCTGGCTCTGACCGCCGCCTTGTTCGGTCTCGTCGTGGCTGGCGCGATCATCGGCGTCTTCGTGTATATGGTCCGGAGCAATTCCGGCGTGGTGACGATCGACGAACACATCGTCCGGTGGGCGGCGGACAACGTCTCCGGCACCTCGTTCAGAGTGCTGACGTGGATCACACAGCTCGGATCGACTCCGGTGATCGTTGTGCTTGCGCTCGCTGGCGGGGCCTACGGTGTCGTGCGCTGGCACAAACCCTCGATCGTGCTTTTCCTCACGATCGTCGTCGGCGGCCAATTCGTGCTCATGAACCTGATCAAGTTGGCGGTCGACCGTGCCCGGCCCGATCTCCACCGCTTGAGCGTGTTCTCCGGTTCCTCCTTCCCCAGCGGCCATTCGACGGCAGCCGCCGCCACGTTCGCGGCGCTCGCTTTGATCGTGGGTCTCGAGCGTTCTCCTCGAACCCGGGCGGTCCTGATGGGTGTTGCGGTATCGATCGCGGTCGCCGTGGCGTGTTCCAGGATGTTCCTGGGGGTGCATTGGTTCTCCGACGTCGTCGCGGGGCTCGCGCTCGGGTGGTCGTGGTTTGCGCTGTGTGCGGTGGCGTTCGGAGGTCGGATGGTCGAGCTCGGAGCGCCGATCGAAGCGTCGGTCGCGAGCACCGAGCCACAGGAGACGAGCGCCTCGATCCGTTGAGGCACTCCGACCGACAAACTTCTTCGTTTTGGGTTTGAGAACCGGCCGTGACGTGCATACCGGTTCCATGGATAAGACATCGTTGTTCGGAGAGCGGTCCGGCTTGGGTCGGGACATCGGGACCCGATTGCGACATCGGTCCCCCCGAACCGTTGCGGCATTGGTGACGTTCGTCGGATACGTCGTGATGGCCGTTGTCCTCGTGAGCCTCGGCCTGATCCTCACGAAGCTGCTGCTTCCCGGACCTGTGGGCGTGTGGGACAACAGCGTCAACCGATGGGCCGCGGCCCATCGGGTGCCTACCTGGAACACCTTCACTGATTACGCCTCGATCATGGCGGGAACCGGCACCGTCCTCGTCATCGCCGGCGCGACCGCCGCCATCTTGGCGATCCGCCGCCTCTGGTGGGAGCTGGGCTTCCTGGCGTCGGCATTCTTCATCGAATTCGCGGTCTTCCTGACGACGGTGACCTTGATCGAACGACCGCGCCCGAGCGTTCCGAAGCTCGACGGCGTCCCGTCGACATCAAGCTTCCCGTCCGGTCACGTGGCTGCGGCGATCGTGCTGTACGTCGGTCTCGCGATCCTGATCTCATCGCGCACCCGCAACCTCGCCCTCCGGATCGCGGTGTGGGCGGTCGCGGTGACGATCGTCGTCAGTGTGGGCATCTCGCGCGTGTATCGAGGGCTTCACCACCCGATCGATGTCTTCGCCGGCGTCGTGCTCGGGACCGGCGCCCTCCTCTTCGCGATCCTTGCGATCCGCGCCGCCGTTACCGACTCTCGACTCCGGGCCGAAGGAGCGATCGACGCTCCGGCATTCGCGCCAGAACTGGAGATCCACGCATGACATCGGTCGCCGTTCTCGCACATACGGGCAAGTCTTTGGGTGGAGGGCTCGTAGAACTCCGACGAGTGCTCACTGAAGAAGGCGTCACGGATCCCCTGTGGTACGAGGTGCCGAAGAGCAGGAAGGCGCCGAAGAAGGTGCGAGAGGCGCTGAAGGCGGGCGCGGACCTCCTGTTCATCTGGGGCGGCGACGGTATGGTCCAACGCTGTCTCGACACACTCGGCAAGGAGATGCCCGCCGTCGCCATCATCCCAGCCGGGACGGCGAACCTGCTTGCGAAGAACCTCGGGATCCCCAAGGACATCTCGGCGGCCGTCCGGATCGGTCTGCACGGCGCCAGGAGGAGTCTCGACACCGGTGTGATCAACGGCGAGCGATTCGCCGTGATGGCCGGCGTCGGGACAGACGCGCTGATGATCCGCGACGCGGACTCGGGACTGAAAGATCGCGTTGGCAGGGTGGGCTACATCGTGACCGGGGCGAAACATCTGCGCGATCGTCAGACGCGGATGGACGTCAAGGTCGACGGTGCCCACTGGTTCAAAGGGAAAGCGAGCTGTGTGCTCTTCGGCAACGTCGGCAAGGTGCTTGGAGGCATGACGGTCTTCCCGGATGCGCTGCCCGACGACGGCGCGGTGGAGGTCGGCGTGGTGACGGCGAAAGGCGTCATGGAGTGGGGTCGGGCCCTCGGGCGAACGATGCTCGGGGACCCCGATGAATCGCCCTTCGTCCGAACGGCATCGGGCACCTCGTTCGATATCCGTCTCGAACGGAAGGTCCCGTACGAGGTCGACGGTGGCGAGCGCCCGCCGACGAAACGACTTCGGATCTCGATCGACCCAGCATCGGTTTCGATCTGCGTACCTGAGGAGGGGGAGGGGACATCATGAGCGCTGCCAACGACGTGCCGGAAACGTGGAGCCTCTCTGGCGACGACGCATGGGAGACCTTGAAGCGAACCGGACGCCGCCGGCTGGCGAGTGATGCCTTCCGGAGGTTCCGCGCCGCCGACGGGACGAGCCATGCTCGCTCACTCGCCTTCCTGGTGACCTTGCTGCTCGTGCAGGGCGTCATCGCGCTCGTGGCGCTGGCAAGCATGGTTCACCGAGGTGGATGGAGCGACCTGCTGACCAACACGCTCCGAACGGTTGCCCCGGGGCCCGCCGGGAAGGTGCTCACCGACGCCGTCGAACAGGCACACCAGGCGGGGGCCTCCCACAACTTCACGCTCTTGTTGGTCGGCCTCGTTATCTCCTCGACGATCACGGCCTGCTCGCTGATGGGGCAGGTCGAGCGTGGACTCAACCGGCTCTACGGCATCGAGCAGGACCGTCCGACGCTCAAGAAGTACGGTCGAGCCTTCGTCCTTTCCGTCAGCGCAGGATCGCTCGTCGTGGCTGCCTTCGCCGCCATCGCGGTAGGACACGCCGTCACCTCGTCGTTCGGGGCCGGGACGGCGGCGGGTATCTGGAACGTCTTGCGTTGGCCGATCGGGCTGTTGCTCGCGATCGCCGGTATCGCTCTCATGTTCCGTTGGTCCCCCTTCCGTCACCAGCCGTCCTGGTCATGGCTGGCTTTCGGCGGCCTCGTCGCGGTGGCGCTCTGGGGACTCGCCACGATCGGGCTCAGCCTGTTCTTCCAGAACGGCTCCTCGTTCGGGAAGACGTACGGCTCGCTCGCCGGCTTGATCGCGCTGCTCCTGTGGTCACTCGTCACGTCGCTCGCGGTGTTCTACGGCGGAGCCGTGATCGCGCAACTCGAGGCCGTTCGAGCGGGAGTGCCTCGCCCTCTCGATGCCGATCCCTCCGTGGAGGCGGGCGGGCGTGATCGTGAGGTCGCCCGGTCGGTCTCGACGTAAGAAGGAACCGACGGCAGTTCCTGAACCCGCGCTTCAATAGGCCCGGCGTCGCTTCAGATCCCGCGGCCTCCCGTCGGGGTCGACGAGCCCTCGGTACATCGGGCGAGCCCACCACGACTCCCACCACCGCACGGCGGACACGTGATGATCCCGTAGCTGCCCCGGTGGGCGTGGCCCGACCGCTCCCTCGCGATGCCACGCGTCGAGCGCATCCGCCACGCGTCGAGCTGCTTCGAAGGCATCCGCGGGATCGAGCAAGCCTTCATCTGATCCAAACCCCGTGTGCTCGCGCAGGAGTCGGAGACGGAGGTCGCGGGCGAAGACCCGTAGCCCCATCGCCGAGACCCGCCGGATCGGTCGGCTCACGGGGGTCACGCTGGGAGTCCAGTACGCCGATCGACAGCTCGGAATCGTGCGTCCAGGATCGTCGATTCAGGTTGTCCGATCCGACCGCCGCCCAGACGTCGTCGATCACCACCGTCTTCGCGTGGACGTAGATCGGTGTCCCGACGTCGTTCTCGAGGTCGTAGATCGCGAAGCGACCATCCGCCTCGGTGCGCAGCCGATCGATGAGCTCCAGCTGCGCGATGCGGTGCGGCGGACCCGAGACGATGCCGTTCCGATCGGGGAACCGGGGCACGACCACGATCACGCGAAGGTCCGGCTCGCGGCGAAGGGCCGACGCGAACAACGCCGCGATCTCCCTGGACCACATGTACTGGTCCTCGACGTAGATCAGGCGCCGAGCTCGCGCGAATGCGCGTTCATACGCTCGAACGATGCTTCGCTCGCCGTCGGGAGCGAAGGGGTACGGCGGGCGCTTCGCCGGGTACGTCCGCAGCACCTGGATCGCGGACGTGCCTGCCGCGGACGGGTCGGGTGGAGGCGGGGGATCTTGTCACGCCGGTCCGGCTGTTTGGCGAGCTTGGAGATCATCGCCCGCCAGGGCGTCCGCCGATCGGCCATCGGTGTCGGATCGTCCCATCGCTCTCGGAAGACGAGATCGAGATCACCCAGCGCAGGACCTCGGACCCGGACCTGGACGTCGTGCCACGGGGGTCGGTCGCCGTACGAGCTATCGAGTTCCTCAGGTTGGGGATCGCCGCGATGTCTCACGTCGTCCCTCCGGCCGTGACACAGGTCGATCCCGCCCAGGAACGCGACATCCTGACGTTCGCCCGCGTACCGGATGACCACCAACTTCTGGTGGTGCGAGCCGGCGGGCCTCACCCGCTGGTCCAGGAGGATCAGACCCCCGGAGTCGTTCACCTTGTCGGCGAGCTCGACGTGATGCTCGAGGTGGAAGCCCGTCACCTTGGGATGCGACCGCCAGACCAGCCCGCGCACCGCCACTCCGCGTTCCGCGAGGTCCGCCAGGAGGGACGCGAACTCGACACCCTCGACGAGGAACTCGTCAGGATCTCCCCGCCAGTCCGCGAAGTGGACGGTGTCGCCGCGTTGCGTTTCGCTGAGCGCGAGGTACAACTGCTCGAAGTACGGAGCCCCGTGCACGAGGATATCCACCTGGTTGCCCACGGTGAACGCTCGCCCATCTCCGCGCCGTCGATCGAGTTCGGTGGCCGGGTTACCCCGATCCTCCGGGCTCAGGAACCATGCGTGGATGGATGGGTCGTCGGGCATCGGCGGGAGCCTACTCCCGCACGATCGTCGACGCTGCTCCGAGGTGTCTGGCAGGTCATGAGTCGACCGGGGAGGGAAGATCGAATGCCTCGCCGGACCGGAAGACCCGCTCCCCTGCGTGGTGATGACCGCGACGTCGCCGTCCCCCGTCACCCGCCACGCGTCGTCCGACCACACGGCGGCCGTCCGCTCGTCGATCCCCAGCAGCGTGACGTCATCCGACGGACGCCCCTCGAGGGCCGACGTCACCCACTCGCGGCCGAACGTCGCGAAGTGCGGGAGCACCGCGATCCCCGGCACCAGCCCGAGCGCGTCGCGATAGCTGCGTCGTCGATCTCCGGGGTACCTGCCTCGGATCAGCGTCCACTGCCCCATGGCCATCGCGCCGGCCGACGACCCGGCGAGCGCCGCACCCGATCGCCATGCGGAGACGATCGCGAGCCCAGACGGGCGAGTCGCGCAACACATCCGGAACGATGCCGGGGTCGCCGCCCACCAGATAGAAGAACCGACCATGTTCGGCAAGCTCCGCGGTCTCCCGCGAACGCGCCTGCGTTCGGTTCCGTACCGGCAGTTCGATGACGTCCAGATCGAACCGAGCGAACCACTCGCGGGCGTGCGCCACGGCGAGCTCGGGCCGGTGCCGCGCCGCGGCCGTCGCCACCACGTAGGCGGGTCCGCCCGCCCGCGGCGGCGGCGAGCAACGCGTCCTGCGCCTCGTTGCCGGGGTTCAGCTCGTCGCCGCCCACCAGGGCGAGGGGTCCGACCATACGCGCAGCGTACGGCGGGCCGCTCGGTGGCGTCCGACCTATGCTTGGTCCATGCCCTCCCTGTACGAGATGACCGCCGACATCCCGTTCGTCGCTCCCGTCATGGTGGGCGCGTTCGACGGATGGATCGACGCGTCCGCCGCGGCGACATCCGCGGCGGCGACGCTCGCCGAGAACGGCGAGGTCATCGCGACGTTCGACGGCGACGCGCTGTACGACTACCGCGCCCGTCGCCCGGTGCTCGACGTGGTCGACGGCACGCTCGCGCGGTTGGAGTGGCCGGAGCTGACCGTTCGGAGCGTGGAGGCCGGAGGACGTCATCTCTTGATCCTCACCGGTCCCGAGCCCGACTATCACTGGCGCCAGATGGGCACCGACGTGCTCGACCTCTGCCTGCGCGTCGGCGTGGTCCAGTGGGTGAGCCTGGGCGCGATCCCGGCCGCCGTACCGCACACCCGGCCGGTGCCCGTCCTCGCCACCGCGTCGAAGGACGGACTCCTGCACGAGGACGAGTCGAAGGGGCCGCAGGGGCTGCTGCGGGTGCCGGGCGCCGCGCTCAGCACGTTGGAGCTCGCCGTGAGCGGCACCGGGATACCGGCGGTGGGTTTCTTCGCGCAGGTCCCTCACTACGTGGGCGGTCCGTTCGCGATCGCGTCGATCGCGCTCCTCGAGCACCTCGGGCGGCACCTCGGTGTGGAGCTGCCTCTCGGCACGCTGATCGCCGACGCGCAGGAACAGCGGGATCGGCTGGACGCGGCGGTGGCGGCCGACGAGGACGCGGGTGCGTACCTCCAGCGGCTCGAGGCCCTGGCCGGTGAGGATCGACTGACGTCGGGCGACGAGCTCGCGTCGGAGATCGAGCGCTTCCTGTCGGATCGCACCCGCGAGCCGGGCGACGACGGGCCGTTCGAGGGACGCTGAGCGTCAGACGAGGGCGAGAGCCGCGGCGACCGCTCCGTCGTTGTCGGGTGCAGTGCGGCCGACCTCCCGGAGCTCCGCCCACAGCTTCGTGGCCCGCCCCTGGGTGAAGTCTCGCTCCGCGATCGGCACCTGATCGACCAACACGATCGCGCGACCGGCGCGGGCGGCCTCGAGCGCGAGCTCCAGGTTGCGAAGGTTCCCCGGTCCGACGGGAGCGTCGCAGACGATGATCACGTCGGCCGCCGACGCGAGCTCGCGCCACGTCGACGCGGCGTCGTCGTCGATCGCCGAGAACGGCGGCACCGATACGCGCGTCAGATCCATGCGCGTCGCGACATCCTCGTCCGTGTCCATCCCGTGCAGCACGCCCGCGCTCACCTGGACCCCCCGCTCCGCGAGCATACGGAAGAGCGGCGCACCGCGGCCGGCACCGCCGATCACCAGCACCCGCACGTCGAGCGCCGGCACCGCGGTCTCGGGCGAGGCGACGACCACGACCGGCCTTCCGGTAGCGGGACTCGGCTCGACCTCCGCCGCGACGCCGTACACGGAGCGGAGGAGCTCGCGGGTGACGACGTCACGCGGCGGCCCCGACGCGACCACCTCGCCGTTGGCCATGACCACCAACCGGTCGCACACCGCGGCCGCCAACGTTAGGTCGTGCAGCACGGCGAGCACGGCCGTGCCCCGTGCATCCGCGAGCTCGCGGATCAGCCGGTGGAGCTCGACGACGTGCCGTATGTCCAGATGCGTCGTGGGCTCGTCGAGCAGCAGGATCGGCGCGTCCTGAGACAGAGCCTGGGCCAGCACGACACGCCGGCGCTCGCCGCCGGACAGTTCCCCCATGAACCGATCGGCCAGGTGTTGCACGCCGACGGCGACCATCGCGTCGCGCGCCTTGGCCCAATCCACGTCGGAGCCCGAACCCCACCGGGAGATGTACGGCGTGCGACCCATGAGCACGAACTCGAGGACCGAGAACGGGAACGCCGGGATCACGTCCTGTGGCACCACCGCGACGAGCTTGGCCGTCTCGCGGCCGGAGAGCGAGAACGGATCGAGCCCGGTCAGGTGGACCGCGCCGGCCGACGGCTGCAGGGTCCGGGACGCCACGCGGACGAGCGTGGTCTTCCCGCACCCGTTCGGCCCGACCAACCCGACGACCTCACCCGCGTCGACGGAGAGGTCGACGCCGCGCAGGGCCTCGATCGACCCGTAACCGGCGTGGATGCCGGTCAACGAGAGGGCGGGCTCAGCCGAGGACACCGGCGGCCCTCCCTCGCTCGCGACGGAGCAGCCACAGGAAGAACGGCGCTCCGATCAGGGCGGTCATGGCGCCGAGCGGCAGCTCCTCGGGAGCGATCACCGTCCGGGCGGCCAGGTCGGCGAGCACCACGAAGATCGGTCCTCCCAGGAGCACGGCCGGCAACAGCCGGCGATTGTCGGCGCCGACGATCAGGCGCAGGACGTGGGCCGTCATGAGCCCGACGAATCCGATAACGCCCGCGACGGAAACGGCGGCGGCGGCGAGCAGCGCGCCGATCGCGATCGCCCGCCGCTTGAAGCTCGCGACCTCGACCCCCAGTTGCGACGCTCGCTCCTCACCGAGCGCGACCAGGTTCATGTCGCGTACCAAGGACGCGGCCGCCACGATCCCGACGACGAGGAACGGCACGACCACCGTCACCGAGTTCCACCCCCGGGCGCTCAGACCGCCCAGCAACCAGAAGTAGATGCTGCGGATCTGCTCACCCGAGAACGACATCACGAGGGACATGACGCTCGAGATCATGGCGGCGATGGCGATACCGGCCAGGAGCAGCGTCGCGACCTGCACCGCCGGACCGACGCGGGCGAGCCGGTACACCACGAACGCGGTGACCAGGGCCCCCGCGAACGCCGCCGCCGAGACGAAGAGACCGCCCGCCGCGGCGCCGCCGCCCGCGACGATGACCACGATCGCGCCCAACGCCGCGCCCGAGGACACGCCGATGACGGCCGGGTCGGCGAGCGGGTTGCGGAACAGCCCTTGGAACACCATCCCCGACACGCCGAGGCCCGCACCGACGAGCACCGCGAGCGCCACCCGCGGGAGCCGGAGCTGCAACACGATGACCTCCGTCGCCCGCGAGACCCCGGCAGGCGGCGGTGTGAGGTGCAACTTCCAGGCGAAGATCCGAATGGTCGTCCACGGCGAGATCCACACCGCACCGACGGCGACCGCCACGAGCACGACGACCACGAGCACGACCGCGAGCACCACCATGGTCGAGCGGAATCGCCGCGCCCCCGGTGCCATCAGGTCGAGGGATGCAACGCCGCTGCGAGCTCTTCCAGGCCGTCGATCGCCCGCGGGCCGGCACGGGTCACCAGATCGGAGTCCACTAAGAGGACATGTCCCGCGGCGACCGCAGCGATGGCGTCGAACCCGGGCCGCGCGTCGACGGCCTGCACGCTCTTCGCGGACTCGGGCGTGCTGAGGTACACATCCGGGCTCTCCGCCACGAGCTTCTCGATCGACCACGTCGGGTAGTCCGTCTTGGCCGACGCCGTCACGGGATCGCACCCCGCGCGCTTCAGCAGATCGAAGATGAACGTGTTCGGGCCGAGCGTGGTGAGCGGCGGGTAGTAGACCTCGAAGAAGCACGTGACCGGTCCGCCGGCCTGCTCGACCGATGAAGCGACGTCGTCCGCACGACGTTGCATGTCCGCCGTCAGCTCGTCGGCAGCCTGCGGAGCGCCGATCAGATCGCCGACCGTCCGGATGTCGTGTAACAGATACCGGGAAGTCCGTCGCGTCCAGGGTCACCACGGGGATGCCGAGGTCCCGGAGGCGCTGCTTCCACTGATCGCCGCCGGCGATGGTGAGGAACAGGTCGGGTTGCAGCGATACGACCTCTTCGATGTTCGGATCCACGCCGAAGTCTCCGGCGCCGCCCACCTCCTGGATGGACTTGGCCGCCGCCGGGTAGTCGTCGTACTTGCCCGACACGCCCACCACGCGATCGCCCATGCCGAGCGCGAAGACGATCTCGGTCATCGAGGGCGCGAACGTGACGATGCGCTGCGGCATCGCATCGACCGTGACCGGCTGCCCGTCATCATCGGTGAGGGCCTGCGGGTACGCAGCGGCCGGAGTGGCGGCCGAGGTCGGGACCGAGGACGATCCGTTCGCGGGTACGGACGTGTCCGTGCTTGCGGCACACGCGGTGAGAACCAAGAGGAGGGCAACGAGAGCCCCCATGGAACGCTTGCGCATCCGAGCGTCTCCTTTCGTGCGAAGGACGAACGCTCCCCGAGCCTGCGCAGGTCTCCTGACTCCCGGATCCTCGCTCGCCCGACCCCTTCCCAGGCCTCCTGGCCCAGTGGGTTCCGTCGGGTCCGCTCCCCGGTCACAGTGGCGCGACCGTGCCGGATTCTCACCGGCTTCCCGTTGCTGGCGCGTGAAGCTATGCGGTTGCGCGGAGTCTATCCGACCCGCTCGAGCCCGTGTCGGATCCCGCGCGTCGCCGATAGCATCGCGGTCATGGCCGATGCTCCCTCCGATCGCACGCGCGTCCACCGCCACCCTGAACGAGGGATGTACGACCGCGCCACGATCGATGCGGTCCTGGACGAGGCCCTCATCTGTCACCTCGCCTGGGTCACCTCGGAGGGCGAGCCCCGCGTGCATCCCGACGATCCACGTCCGCGTCGACGACGTCCTCTACGTCCACGGCTCGCGGGCCAGCCGCACCCTGCGCGCGATCCGCGGCGGCGCGAACGTCTGCATCGAGACGACCATCATCGACGGGCTGGTTCTGGCGCGTTCGACCCCGAAGCACTCCATGAACTACCGGTCGGTGATCGTGTTCGGCGCCCCTCGCGAGGTCACCGACCGCGATGAGATGCACGTCGCGCAACGCGCGCTGGCCGAACACGTCGTGCGCGGCCGGGGCGCCGACGCGCGGCCGCCGAACGACGTGGAATACAAGGAGACCGCCCTCTTCGCGCTCCCGCTCGACGAGGCGTCTGCGAAGGTCCGCACCGGCCCGCCGCTCGACCCCGACGAGGACCTGGCGCTCGACGTGTGGGCGGGCGTGATCCCGATCCGCACCGTCGCCGGCGAGCCGGAGCCGGCCCCGGACCTCAAGGCCGGCATCGACCCGCCGTCCTACGTGACCGACTATCGCCGGCCGGGTCGCTGACCCATGTGGCGGAAGTACCGGTACCCGTCCGATCCGGACCGGGAGGCGCTCCCTGCGACCGATCGATCCTGAGCGCCGGACCCTGCGGCAGAACCTTCGAGGGCTGCCGCGCGAGGTCTGGGTCCTGTTCATCGGCGCGTTCGTCAACCGGCTCGGGACGTTCGTGCTGCCGTTCATCACGCTGTACCTGACGAGCCGCGGCTACTCCGTGCCGCAGGCGGGACTCGGACTCGCCGGCTACGGGCTGGGCGCGATCGGGGCGCAGGCCGTCGGCGGGTTGCTCGCCGATCGGATCGGCCGGCGGAACACCATCGTGCTCTCGATGCTGGGCGGGGCGACCCTCACGTTGTCGCTGGTGTGGGTCAACGGGCTGTGGCCGATCGTGCTCGTCGTGCTGTTGCTCGGCTTCTTCGGCGAGCTCTACCGCCCCGCGTCGAGCGCGCTCGTCGCGGACCTCGTGGCTCCCGAGGCGAGGGTCGCGGCGTTCAGCGTCTACCGGATGATGATCAACATCGGCTTCGCATGCGGCCTGGCGCTCGGAGGCATCCTCGCCGGCGAGTCCTACCACCTGTTGTTCATCGGCGACGCGGTCACGTCCACCCTGTTCGCCCTGATCGCGATCACCGCGCTCCCGCACGGCACGCGGACGACCAAACGCGAGGAGCGCGAGCGCGATCGCACGAGCGCCGGCCGCTCCATCCTCGCCGACAAGGGATTCCTGTTGGTGATGGGGGCGGTGTTCGCGACCGCGGCGATCTACATGCAGAACGCGACCACGTTCGCGCTGCACGTGACCGACCTGGGCTATTCGACGCGCGTGTACGGCTTCCTGCTCGCCATGAACGGGGTGCTTGTCGTCCTGTTCGAGCTCCCGATCAGCTCATGGACGCAGCATCGACACCGGACGCACATGATCGCGCTCGGCGCCGTGCTCGTGGGTCTGGGGTTCGCGGAGCTCGCATTCATCAAGGCGGTCCCCGGTCTGCTGCTGATGGTGGTCATCTGGACGGCCGGGGAGATCATCGAGTCCCCGGCGACGTCGGCGTTCGTGGCGGACCGCGCGCCGGCTCACGCACGGGGCCGCTATCAAGGAGCACTGGGGATGATGTACGCCTCGGCCGCGGTCGTCGGTCCGCTCGTCGGGACCTGGATCTACCACTTCAGCCCGACGGCGCTCTGGATCGGCTGCGGCGTGGCGGGGTTCGGGTCGGCGGCGCTGGCACTCGCCGCGGGACGTCAGCCGGTGCCGACGGTCGTCGGCGATCAGTTGACGTAGCCCTCGACGGTCCGCTCGTCGCGCGCGTCGGCTTCCGCGGGATCCATCCCCGCGTCGCGGAGGGCCCGGCGTTGATGCAGCAGGTCCCAGCACTGGTCCAGCTGAACGCCGATCTCCTTCAGCCGTTCGCGGTCGGAGCGGGTGGCCCCGCCGCGGGATTCCTTCTCGAACAGCTCGTGCTCCTCGTTCGCGAGATCGTTGATGTGGTCCAGGACGTCCTTGTCCCCTGCCGTGCCCTCTGCCGCCATACGGGGTCACCTCTCAGGCTGCTTGACGAAGCGCCGACATCGCGGTTAGATATATCGAAGCGATATACGCGGTCGATACATCGAACCGCCTGATCCTCGAACGAAGGGTACGACAACCCGCATGCTGGAACTCGCGATCCTCGGCCTGCTCAAGGAGCAGCCCATGCACGGCTACCAGCTCTCTCGGGAGCTCGGGGAGTCGCTGGGCGGCTTCTGGCGCGTCTCCTACGGCTCGCTCTACCCGTCGCTCCGGCGCCTGGAGAAGGAGGGCGCCGTCGAGAGCGTCCCGAGCGACGAGGAGCGCGGCGGACGGCGCAAGAACGTCTACCGCGTCACGGAGAAGGGCGAGAAGCTCTTCTTCGAGCTGCTGCAGGAGACGCCGCACGACAACTCCACCGAGGACACACGGTTCCGCGTGCGCCTCGCGTTCTTCAAGTACCTGCCTCCGGAGACTCGCATCCGCCTGTTGGAACGGCGGCGCGCGCTCCTGGAGGACCGTTTGTCCACCATCAAGGACTCGCTGCGGGCCACCCGCGAGCGGGTCGACGACTACACGCTCGCGCTCATGGAGCACGGGCGCAACGCCACCGAATCCGACATCGCGTGGCTCGATGGCCTGATCCAGGCCGAACGTCACCGCAGCGATGGCACCACCGCTGGGGGGGGAACGAAGCGTCGTGAAGCGGCGCTTCGCAGAAAGGAGCGCGCCTCATGAGCAAGGTCCGTTTGGCGATCGTGGGCGTGGGGAACTGTGCCTCGTCGCTCGTGCAGGGACTCGAGTACTACAAGGACGCCAACCCCGACGACCGCGTGCCCGGCCTGATGCACGTGGATCTCGGCGGCTATCACATCAGCGACATCGAGATCGTCGCCGCGTTCGATGTGGACGCCAAGAAGGTCGGGACGGACGTCGCCGAAGCCATCTTCTCCGAGCCGAACAACACCATCCGGTTCGCGGACGACGTGGCGCCGACCGGCGTGACGGTCCAGCGCGGCCACACCATGGACAGCCTGGGCACGTACTACCGCGAGATGATCGTGGAGTCGGATCAGGAGCCTGTCGACGTGGCGCAGGTCCTGCGAGACGCTCAGGCCGACGTGGTCGTCTGCTACCTCCCGGTCGGCTCCGAGCAGGCGGCGCGTCACTACGCGCAGGCCGCGATCGACGCGGGCGTCGGCTACGTGAACTGCCTGCCGGTGTTCATCGCATCGGAGGTGGAGTGGGCACGCAAGTTCGGCGAGGCCGGCCTGCCGATCATCGGCGACGACATCAAGAGCCAGGTCGGGGCCACGATCACGCACCGGGTCCTCACGAAGCTCTTCGAGGACCGCGGCGTGAAGCTGAACCGGACCTACCAGCTGAACTTCGGCGGCAATATGGACTTCATGAACATGCTGGAGCGCGAGCGCCTGACGTCGAAGAAGATCTCCAAGACGCAGTCGGTGCAGTCGCAGCTCCGCCGCGAGCTGGACAAGAACAACATCCACATCGGGCCGTCGGACTACGTGCCGTGGCTCGAGGACCGCAAGTGGGCGCAGATCCGCCTGGAGGGTCAGTCGTTCGGCGACGTGCCGCTCATCATCGAGCTGAAGCTCGAGGTGTGGGACAGCCCGAACTCCGCCGGCATCGTGATCGACGCGGTGCGCTGCGTGAAGCTCGCGCTCGACCGCGGTATCGCCGGACCGTTGATCGGACCGAGCGCGTACTTCATGAAGTCGCCGCCGGTCCAGTTCAGCGACGACGCGGCGCGCGAGATGGTCGAGGAGTTCATCCAGGGCAACGGGGCGTCGGCGGACGCCGACTGGACCGCGTTCTTCGACGTGCGCGCGTAGTCCGACTCACTCGAACGCTCGAACCTCACTCCTCCGCGAGGTGAGCGAGGCTCCTGGCTGATCGACGCAAGCCCTACGATGCGCGCCATGGCCGCGAAGGGAACGCTCGAGCGCACGCGCGGCGCGCTCCGCAGCCCCGACTTCCGGCGCCTGTTCCTGGTGCGGCTGGCGAGCCAGTTCGCCGACGGGCTCTTCCAGGTCTCGCTGATCGCGTCGGTCGTCTTCTCACCGGACAAGCAGAGCACGACGATCGGCTTGTTCGAGGCGACGCTGGTCATCGCCCTCCCCTACTCGGTGATCGGGCCGTTCACCGGTGTCTTCATCGACCGGTGGCGGCGACGCCGGATCATGGTCGTCGCGCCCTGGGTGAAGACCGGACTCGTCTGGCTGGTGTTGTTCGATCCGGTCCGTGCGCCCGTCCTGTTCTTCTCCGGCGCGTTGCTCGTGATCTCGGCGAACCGGTTCTTCCTAGCGACGGCGCAGGCCGTGGTGCCGCGCCTGGTCCCGACCGAGGACCTGTTGATGGCGAACTCCCTCGCGACCGTCGGCGGCACGGTCGCGTTGCTCGCCGGCGTCTACCTGGGCGGTCAGATCTCCGACGCGTTCGGGAACACCGCCACGGTCATCGGAGCCGGCGCGCTGTGGTTGCTCGGCTCCTGGTTGGCGTCGCGGATCCGCAACGACCTGGCGCCGCACACGATCCGCGAGGACCCCTCGCTGCTGCGTCACGAGCTGCGCCGGGTCGGAGCCGAGTTCGTCGACGGGATCGAGCGCCTCTTCCGCACGCCGAGGGCCATCGGACCGATCACGTCGATCTCGCTCGACCAGCTGGGCCAGGGCCTGGTGCTGACGCTCTCGCTCGTGGTGTTCCGTGAGCGGTTCGGCGAGGGCGTCGGCTCGTTCTCCAACCTGATCGGCGCCGGCGGGATCGGCGTGCTCCTGGGGATCCTCACGGTGGGCGCCTTGGAGGATCGGTTCTCGAAGGAGCGGATCGTGGCCGGCGCGTTCTTCGTCGGCGGGCTGGTCATGCTGGCCGTCTCGTTCGCGATCACGGCGACCACCGTGCTCCTGGCGAGCTTCGCGGTGGGGTTGACGTTCGCGTGGAAGAAGATCCCGATCGACACGATGGTGCAGGAGGCGCTCCCCGACGGCTACCGCGGACGCGTCTTCGCCGCCTACGACGTGGCGTACAACCTGGCTCGGATCGTGGCGGCGGCGCTGGCGATCCCGATGCTTCCGCACCTCGGCGTGAGCGGATCGGTCGCCGTGGTGGGCATCGTGTTCCTCCTCTGGACGCCGGTCCTGCCCCGCTGGATCGGGCGGACGCCGGAGATCGTCATCCGCTTCTCCGAAGGCGCGAAGGCCGAGGAATGGCCGCGCGCGCTGGCGTGGGGAGGCGTGGAGGAGCCGGTCGAGGTCGTGCGCTCTGGAACGAGGAACGCGACGGCGTCAGGATGCGACGGTTCCGATTGGCACTCCAGGACGGCTCGGTCATCGACGTGAGCCGTGTCGAGCCGGACGGCACCTGGCGGATCGACCGGGAAGCCGAGGGCGGAGACGGCCTGACGGTCAGGCGGTGAGCTGCTGGTCCGCGTACGACCTCCACGGGGACCGTCGTCGCGGTGGGCCTCCGCGCCTTCCACCAGAGCCCGCCGATCCCCGCGGCGAGCGCCGAGACGGCGCCCAGGACGAAGCCGGCGCGCGCCCCCATGCTCTGCGCGAGCGAGCCGGTGATGATGGCGCCGATCGGCGTGCTGCCCAGGAACACCATCCCGTACAGCGCCATCACACGTCCCCGGTACTCGGGCAGCGACCGGAGCTGCAGCATCGAGTTGGCGCTGATGATGAACGTCATGACCGTGAGGCCGAGCGGGAGCATCGACAGGTACGCCACACCGAGCGTGGGCGCGACCGCGGTGAACAGCAGCGCCACTCCCCGATGCGATCGACCACGTCGACAGTCGGCGGAAGTCCGGGGCGGCGACCGACGACCTGCTCGACCGGTTCGCCATGATGAGGGCGGCCACGAACGCGCCCGCTCCCGTGAGTGCCGACATGATGCCGAACGTGGCGGCGTCGCCCCCGAACGTGCGCTTCGCGAGCAGCGGCAGCAGCACCGCCCAGTTGAACGCGAACGTGAACACGATGGTCATCAGGACCAGCGGACGCCGGAGCTCGGGCGTGTTCCACACATAGCGGAACCCTTCGCGGACGCTGCCGCGCTCGCCGGTCTTCCGCTCCTGCCGGCCGTGGAGATCCTTCGTGCGCATGGCGAGCAACGCGCCGATCACCGCGACGTACGACAGCGCATCGATCAGGAAGCAGTTGGCCAGGCCGATCGTCGTGATCACCAGGGCCGCTGCGGACGCGCCGACGATCCGCGCGCCCATGAACACGGCGCTGTTCAGACTGACCGCGTTCGTCAGGTCGTCCTCGGGAACCAACTCCATGTAGAAGCTCTGGCGGGTGGGGTTGTCCAGCGCGGTCACGAGTCCGGCGCCCAGCGACAGCGCGTAGACCATCCACAGCTGCGCGACGTCGGTGGCGGCCAGGACGAAGAGCGTGAGCGCGAGGATCGCGTAGGCGGCCTGGGTCGAGATCAGGATCTTCCGCTTGTCGTAGCGGTCGGCCAGCATGCCGCCGAACGCCCCGACCAGCAGGATCGGCAGGAACGTCAGCGCGGTGTTGAGTCCGAGCGCGAAGCCGCTGTTCGACAGGCGCAGGACCAGCCAGGCGGACGCGGTCGCGTTCAGCCACGTGCCGGTCACGGAGACCACCTGCCCGATGAAGTACAGGCGGAAGTTGCGCGTGTGCAAGGAATGGAACGTGCGGTGGACGGCGAGACCGACGCGGGTCATCGGTCCTCCTCCGCCAGCCGGTCCAGGATCTCGGCCGCGCGCTCCAGCGTCGCCTGTTCGTCGAGGGACAGCCCCTTGATCCGCTTCGCGAGGTACCCGTCCTTGCGACGACGCGTGCTCTGCAGCACCTTCCGGCCCGATGCCGAGATCTGGACCCAGGTCACGCGTCCGTCCAGCGGATCGGGCGTTCGCTCGATCAGGTCTCGCTCTTCGAGGACGGCGAGCAGGCGGGTGACCGTCGGCTTCTCGACCTGTTCGTGCGACGCGCAGCGAGCCGGCGGTGATCGGCCCGTGGCGCTCGATCGTGCTGAGCGCGGCCAGGAGGGTGGGGGTGATACCGGTGTCGGCCTCCCGGCGAAGCTTTCGGGCGAGACGCGTCACGCCCAGACGGAGCCGGGAGGCGAGATCGGCGACGTCGGTCGCAGGGGGAGCGGTCGGCATGGAACCCATGATAGTACGCCACACTAACTAGTGTCACGTACCATCTGGCGGGCTCTCCCGAGATCGCCGAGGTCGTGGCTCGGTGTCCCTCGCGGTCGTACGCTCTGCGGATGGACCACGCGGCTCACGAGCCCGGCACGGATCCGGATTGTCCCGAATGCCTGGCGTTCTCGTACGAGCCGGGGTGGTACCGATCGCTCCTGACGGAGCGTGCGTCGCTCCGGGAACCGCTCGTCATCCCGGAAGCGGAGGGGATGGAGGTCGTCATCCCCGAAGCGAGTCTCCCGGAGGTCGTCGTTCCCGATCTCGAGGACACCCGACCGGAGGACGAGGACCGCTGAGCGTCCGGTAGCCTCCGCGCATGACGCGCGAGTGGGACGCCACGGCCTACGAACGTCTCTCCGCGCCACAGACCCGCTGGGGCCGCGTGGTGGTCGATCGCCTCGAGCTCGATGGGCACGAGCGCGTGCTCGACGCCGGCTGCGGGACGGGCCGTGTCACGTCGATCCTCCTGGAGCGGCTGCCCCACGGACGGGTGATCGCCCTGGACGGGTCGAGCGCGATGATCGCGGAGGCGGGCGTCAGGTTCGCGGACGAGCCGAGGGTCGAGCTCGTCGTGGCCGACCTCACGCGAGCCCCTCCCCTTCGACGAACCGGTCGATGCGATCCTGTCGACGGCGACGTTCCACTGGATCACCGACCACGCGTCGCTGTTCCGGAACCTCGCCGCGGTGCTGCGTCCGGGCGGACAACTTGTCGCGCAATGCGGAGGAGCCGGGAACATCTCGTCGCTCGAACGGATCATCTCGGAGATGGGGCATACGTTCGGCGGCGGGAAGACGTTCGCGACGCCGGAGGAGACCCGGGCTCGACTGGAGGCGGCGGGTTTCGAGGACATCGACACGTGGCTGAACGACGAGCCCACGCCGATACCCGCGGAGGATCTCGAGGCGTTCATGGAGACCGTGTGCCTGGGTGGGATCGTCGACGACATGGGCGACGACGAACGCGCGCACTTCGTCCACGAGGTCGCATCCCGGATGCCGGAACCGGTGATCGACTACGTCCGGCTGAACATCACCGCACGTCGGGCCGCCTGACACCGCTCCGGCGTCCGAGCGACGTCAGTGCAGGAACCCGTTGACGACCAGCCCCGCTAGGGCGCTCGCGCCGATCACGGGCAGCACCTTCCATCGGAAGCGCCACAGACCGACGAACGACACGGTCGCCACCACCAGCGCGAAGACGTCGAGCGAGGACCAGACCGGCACCGGGATCGCGCCGTTCACGGTGTCGACGAATCGCACGCGCTCGAACAGCGTCTGGATGGCGAACGTCAGCGCGAGGTTCGCGATCACGCCGACGACCGCCGCCGTGACGGTCTCGAGCGCGGCCGCCATGCGACGGTTCCCGCGGAGCCGTTCGATGTACGGCGCGCCCAGGAAGATCCAGAGGAAGCACGGCGCGAACGTCGCCCACGTGGCGACCATGGCGCCGAGCACCCCCGCGGCGAGCGGCGACAGGTCGCCGGGGTGCTGGTACGCGCCGACGAATCCCACGAACTCGAGGACCATGATGAGCGGACCCGGGGTGGTCTCCGCGAGGCCGAGGCCGACCACCATCTGCCCCGGCAGCAACCATCCGTACTGGACGACGGCGGCCACGTTCACGTACGACAGCACCGCGTAGGCACCCCCGAACGTCACCAGCGCCGCCTTGCTGAAGAACCAGCCCATGTCCGTCAGCGTGTCGCCCGGGTCCGCGCCAGGCCGCGACCGCGACGATGGGGATCAGCCACACGGCCAGACCGACGATCAGCACCACGACGCTCCGCCCGAGCGACGGCTGCGTGTGAGCGGCGGCCGGCGCGTCGTCGCGGAGCGCCACCCGCTCGTTCTCCTCCAGCTCGCGCCCGACCCCGACGTCGAACATCCCGGGCGCGACGCGGCCACCGACGAGGCCGATCACGGCCGCGCCGAGCACGATCACCGGGAACGGCACGTGCAGGACGAAGATCGAGACGAAGGCGACGACGGCGACGGCGACCATCAGGCCGTTCGCGAGCGCCTTCTTCCCGATCCGGATGGTCGCGGACGCCACGATCCCGATCACCGCGGCGGCGAGGCCCGACAGCGTGGCGCTCACCCACGTCACGTCGCCGTGCACCGCGTAGAGCCACGACAGCGCGAGCATCACGAAGAAGCCCGGGAGCACGAAGGCGATCCCGGCGACGAGGCCGCCCTTCACCTTGTGCAGGAGCCACCCGACGTAGATCGCCAGCTGCTGCGCCTCGGGACCGGGCAGCAGCATGCAGTAGTTCAGCGCGTGCAGGAACCGACCGTTCGTGATCCATCTTCGGCGCTCGACGATCTCGTCGTGCATGATCGCGATCTGGCCGGTCGGCCCGCCGAAGTTGATGAAGCCGAGCTTCACCCAGAAGCGGGCCGCCTCACGGAATGGGACGCCGTGCGTCGGGGTCGCGGGGTCGGCGCGCTCGGCCACGCCGGGAGCGTATCCCGACTAGATGAACAGCTGGATGGCGGCGTTCTTCATCTCGAGCAGGGCGGTGGCCGCGCCGATCGGCTCCTCCAACCCGTCGATGAGGTCGTCGTGCTTGAGGCCGAGGAGGTCCATGGTCATCTGACACGGGATCAGCCGCACGCCCATGTCCTGCGCCATCTCGAGCAGCTCGGACGGCAGCGGCGTCTTGTAGTCCTTCGCGAGCTTCTTCATCATGCCGGGCCCGGCGCCGGCGAAGTGATACCGGCTGAGCTTGGCCTTCGAGGGGTTCCCCGGGTTCATCACCGACAGCATCTTCTGCATCCAGTTGTCGCCGGTGATGCGGACGCCGGGCTTCACCAACGTGAACAGGCCCCAGAAGGTGAAGAAGACACTCGCCTCCATGCCGGAGGCCGCGGCGGTCGTCGACAGGATCAGGGTGGGCCAGATGCGGTCGAGGTCCCCGCCCCACGCGATGATCGTGATCTTGTTCTCCTTGTTCAGACCACCGTCGGTGCGCGCGGCCTGATCGAGGAGCTGGGTGAGCTCGTCGGTCGATCCCTCGGTCATCGGGCTCACGCCTTCCGGACCACGTAACGGAACGAGCCGTCCTCGAGTTCGTCCGCCTCCAGCAGGTGGTTCCCGCTGATCGTCGCCCAGCTGGGTACGTCGGACCGGGATCCGGGATCGGTGGCGAGGAGCTCGAGCAGGTCGCCCCGCGCGGACTCCTTCAGCGCCTTGGCGAGGGTGACGAGCGGGCCGGGGCACGATTGGCCTCGGGCGTCGACGGTACGGGTGATGACATCCATCGGAGGAACCTCCAGGAGGGTCGGGGAGTGGCGTGGGAGGAGAGCTGTTCCCTGTGGTCAGCAGGAACAGCAGATGCGGTCGGGGATCATGGCCGCCACGGTGCCGAGTTCGCGTGTGCAGATCATTTGCAGGTGCAACAGCCTACCGGCTACCGGGCCCGATGAGCAAGCTCACGGCGGAGGCGGGGTCGTGAGGCAGCCCGCCGAACGTCCCAGCTCGCTGAGCCCTTCGAGGTCCCCCGGACCGAGGTCGGTGACGCCGCCACCCGATGGCTCCATCAACTCGCCCTGGGCCTTGATGTGGCCCAGACCCAGCACGTGGGCCAGCTCGTGCATCACGACCGGGCCTTGCGCCCCCGGGAACGCGAACCCCGGTGGGTTCGGGATCGGCGACGTTGATCGCGACGACGCCGCTCACGTAGATCGTGGCCGGCCCCGGGTCGGGATAAAGCGGCCCGGCGACACCGGCCGCCTCGCGACCGCCCGGATCGAAGTCGAAGGTGCTCGTGCGCGGGTCGACCCAGCCGATGAGGACGGGCGCCCAACGATCGCCGTAGCGGTCCGGTTGGTACACGTCGCGGTACCGCGTCGGAACCTCGTCGGTCAGCCCGTCGTACGTGAACGCGATCCCGGTCGCGCCCGAGAGCCGGAGCACGGCGTCCTGCACGTCCTGCAGCGACCCCGCGGGTGCCGCGCCCAGGTTCACCACGTAGTGGATCGGCTCACACGGGTTCCAACGGACCGGCGCGCCTCCGATCGTCGCCATGAACGTGAACTCGTGGCTGCGCTGACCGGATTCCCAGGCGTGCACGAGCGGCGGAAGCGCCACGCTCGCGATCACGCAGGTGAGCGTGATGAGCGCCAGGAGCCGAACCATCCGCGAGGACCGGCGCGGTTCGGGCACGTAGAAGTCCGTCCCCAGCACGTGATCCGGGCCCGGCGGGAACATGCCGCCCAGGTCCGGACGTGGTGGCAGGGGAAGGGGTGGTCGCGAAGACGTTTCCTGCATCCCTTCAAGGTCGGCGCGCATCACCTTCAACCTTATCCGCGGTCCGCGGAACGATGGCTGAGACGGGCCCGTCCGGCGCCGTGCGAGCGATCAGGCTTCGACGTTGAACCAGGTGCCGCCCGGGCCGGCGTAGCCGAACCCCGCGCCCCACACCGCGAACGTCGAGCCCTCCGACGTCAGCGCGACCTGCATGTAGTCGCCGTAGTCGGCGTCGTAGCCGCGTGGATGGAGGTACCCGAAGCCGCTCCGCACGTCCGAGACGTCGACCGCCGGGTCCCACGACGCGCCCGCGTCATGCGACGCGCGGACGAAGGTGTTCCACCGGAACGGACCGTTGCGGCTGTCCTGCCACGCGATGCGAACCTCGCCGTTCGGTCCGGCGGTGATACCCGGCGTTCATCGCCACAACACCGGGCGTCTTCGCAGAGAGCCGCTCGCGCGAGGACCAGGTGTCACCGAAGTCGGTCGAGCGACGGACCCAGAGGTACTGGTCGCCACCGGCTTGGACCGCGCCGTCGTACGCGAGCACGAGGGTGTCCCCGGACAACGAGATCACGGCGTGTCCGCCGTAGTGGCCGAACGGGCAGCCGTCGCTCACGCAACCGCGAGGCCGCTTCACGGTGTCGACGATCGTCGAATCGAACGTCGCACCGCCGTCCGTCGACCGCTCGACCTCGACCTGGATCGGCGACCGGCGCCCGACCGACGAATACGGCAACGCGTAGCTGGCGGTCGAGATCACCACGGTCCCGTCGTCCGTCACCACTGTGCCGTTCGCGAAGTAGTAGCGGTCCTCGGTGCTGATCTGTTGCGCGGGCAGCCAGGTGGCACCTCCGTCGTGCGACTGCGCCACCCAGCTCGCCGCGTGGTTGAAGCCGATGTAGACGTGCAGGCCGTTGGGGCTGACGCCGAGCCATGGATGATCGCCCCAGCCGGCTCCATGGGACACGACCCGAGCGGGCGTCCACGTCTGGCCGTGATCGGTCGACTTCGAGAACATGATCCGCGATTTCCCGTCCATCCAACTCGCCAGGACGTCACCGGCGCCGTCCGTGGCGAGCTGCGGGTCGAACTGCCCGCCCGGGACGTTCGGCTGGAGGTACCGGACGGGACCGAACGTCCGTCCGCCGTCGCTCGACGCCCGGAACGCCATGGCGGGCAGGTCACACGACGCGCACGGAAGCGGGCCCTTCCCCGAGTACCGGGTCGTCAGGACGTACACGTACGGGGCGGAGGGGTCGGCCGCGGTCGCGGGCTCCCAGTCGTTCGCGCGGCCGAAGAGCGTCGCCCCGCGCCATCCGGGCGTCGGATCGTGGCGGACCGGACCCGTGCGTGCGGCGACCCCGTGCCGGTCGATCCGGTCGGCGTCCTGGCCCTCCGTTTCACCTCCCTGATCGCCCTCTCCGCCGCGGGTCGCGCCCTCGCTCGGCTCGGCCGAGGGCGACGGGTGCGGAGGAGGTCGAGGCGCGGTCGACGGTTCGGTCACACGCCGAACCGAAGAGCGTGAGCAGCGCGATGAGGACAACGGCGGTCCGACGGGACGAAGCGCACGACACGAGCATAGGGGTGCGTGTGCGATCCCGTGAGCCCTATACGCGACCGCGCCGTTCCTTGGGCCAATAGATGAGCACGACCTTGCCCCGCAATCCGTCCTGGTGCACGGGGCCGAACCCGCGGCTGTCGGTGGAGGCGGCCGCGAAGTCCCCCTCGACCCACCAGTCGTCGGGGCCGAGCGCGCGTTCGCCCACGCGATCGCCCGGGACCGCCGGTGAGACGCTTCACCATCTCGTAGCCGGGACGGTCGGGGTGTTCGACCACGACGACGTCGCCGATCTTCGGGCGGTCGGATCGGGATCGTCAGCGCCCAATCGCCGGGCACCAGCGTCGGCGCCATGCTCTCGCCGTCGATGCGCACGCGCGATGGCTTCCAGCGCAGGTATGCCCACGCAACACCTGCCGCGACGACCACCGAGGCGCCGATGCCGAAGAACGGTTTCCGACCTCGGTGATAGGTTTCCGGAGTTGGCCCATCAGAAGGAGGCGGGATGTTCATCCTCGAAGGATTGCTCAAGCCCACGCGCACCGTCCACGCGCATTGCGATCTTCCGTGCGGCGTGTACGACCCGGCGCAGGCGCGCATCGAAGCGGAGTCGGTGAAGGCCTGTCAGGAGAAGTACCAGGGGTCGGACGACCCGATCTTCAAGGACCGCGCCGTGGCGATCAAGGAAGAGCGCGCGGACCTGGTGAAGCACCACCTGTGGGTGCTGTGGACGGACTACTTCAAGCCCGAGCACCTGGAGGCGAACCCCGACCTGCACGAGAAGTTCTGGAACGCGACCAAGCTCGCGGGCGCTTCGAAGAAGAGCGAGGACCCGGCGCAGGGTCAGGAGCTGCTGAACGCCGTCGACGAGATCGCGAAGATCTTCTGGGCGACGAAGTCGTAGGGCAGATCCGGCGGAGATCCACCCGAGGCCGGGGCGTTCCGCCCCGGCCTCGTGCGGTGTGCCGACGGTGCAAGAGACGGCGGACGGGCGGGGCCGTCGGATCCCTGCCCGTCCGCACGATGACCAGACCGTTATGAGCCACACAAACCAGACCGATAAGAGGACCCGGCGGGGCGGGGTGGGTCTGGCGGCACCCCGCCACCGCCTGGTCTCGTATGTGACATCGGCAGCGCGTCGGCCGTTGCCGCACTGACCGAACGGCCGAAGTTTCCTCGCCGAACGGCCGATACCGGCTCCTCCGGCCGGGGACGCCGTCCGGTCCGTCTCACAGGTCCGTCTGGCGGCAACCGGCTGATACGCTCGCCGTGCGTGAAGGACATCGGGTTGGTCGGCGTGCCGTTCTCCGGGAAGTCGACCCTCTTCACGGCCCTGACCCGCTCGGGCTCGCACGGCGGTCAGGCCAACGTCGCGGTCGTGCCCGTCCCCGATCCCCGGCTCGCCGTTCTCACCGAGATGGAGCGCTCCAAGAAGACCGTGGCCGCCCAGGTGCGGTTCGTCGACGTGCCGGGCGGGGTCTCCTCGGCGCAGGGCATCGCGAAGCTGCGGGAAGTCGAGGCGCTCGCCCTGGTGATCCGGTCGTTCGGCGCCGACACGGAGCCGGCCGAGGAGCTCGCGACCGTTCGCGGCGATCTGCTGCTCGCCGACCTGTCGGTCGTGGACTCGGCGCTCCACAAGGCGGAGAAACGCGCGAAGGGCAAGGCGTCGGCGGAGGTCACCGCCTTGCAGGCGGCCCACGTGGCGCTCGGAGTCCGAGACCCCGCTGCGCGACGCGAAGCTCGATCCCGAGGTGGTCGCCGAGCTCCGCGGGATCGCGCCGCTCACGCTGAAGCCCGAGGTCGTCGTCGCGAACCTGGAGGAGGGAACGGAGGTGCCGACGTCCCTTGGCGGGAGCCGGCGCGGTGGGGGTGTTCGCGTCGATCGAGGCGGAGACGGCCGAGATGGATGCCGACGAGGCCCGCGCGCTGCTCGAGGAGTTCGGCGTGGATGAACCCGGCCTGGAGAAGGTGATCGCGGCGTGCTACCGAGCGCTCGACCTCATCACGTTCCTCACCACCGGTGAGGACGAGACGCGCGCGTGGGAGGTCCGCCGCGGAGCCACCGCGCCGGAGGCCGCCGGCGTGATCCACACCGACCTGCAGCGGGGGTTCATCCGCGCCGAGGTCATCGGCTACGACGAGCTGGTCGCGGCAGGGTCGATGGAGACCGCGAAGGCACACGGCAAGATCCGCGTGGAGGGCAAGGACTACGTCGTCCGCGAGGGCGACATCCTCCACGTGCGGTTCGCGGTCTAGCGCTCGCGACACGTAGCATCGCGAGCGATGGCCGACACGTACCGGATCGGCGAGGCCGCGGAGGTCCTCGGGGTTCGCGTGGAGACGCTCCGGCGTTGGGAGCGCGACGGGAAGCTGAAGACCCAGCGTTCGGCCGGCGGTCAGCGTCTGGTGCCCGCGGCCGAGGTGGCGACGGCTGCTCGCCGCCGATCGGAGCCAGGAGCCGATCGTCGCGGGGAGCGCGCGGAACCGGTTCCGCGGCGTGATCACCGAGATCAAGCGCGACAAGCTCTCCGCGACCGTGGAGATCCAAGCCGGCCCCCATCGCATCCTCGCGTTCATCACGCGGGAGGCGGTGGATCAGCTCGGGCTGAGGCCGGGGATGGAGGCGGTTGCCACGGTCAAGGCAACCAGCGTGATGGTGAACCTGCCCGAGTAGGTCTACTCGACGCCGATCATGACGTCGGTCGCCTTGATGACCGCGACGACGGACTTGCCGTCCGCGAGCGACAAGCGCTCGGCAGAGTCCTTCGTGATCGCTGCGACCACGTCGATCCCGTTCACGCCCACGATGACCTCAGCCATCACGGCACCGATCGACACCGACTTCACCGTTCCTCGCAATTGATTGCGTGCGCTCGTTTCCATGTGTGCCCCTTCTGTGTGGGAGCCGTGGACGGCCTGCGGTGCCGTGGGCTCTGCCGCCAGTGTCTCAGAGATGCGACGATAGCCAGCTTTCTCGCCGTGTTGATACTGGTTTTCCTTGTGGTCGAGCTACCGAACCTTCTATCCTGCATCTCTACCCACGGGAGGTCCTGAGGATGCGGTTGAAGCGGTCGCTCGTAGCACTCGCCTGTGTCTCAGTCGCGCTGGTCGCCTGTTCGAACAACAACGACTCATCCGGCAGCGCTTCGGGGAGCACCGGGAGTGGCAGCAGCGGAGGGGGAACCACCGAGCTCACCGTGTTCGCGGCATCCTCCCTCACCGCGGCGTTCACGCAGATCGGCTCCGACTTCGAGGCCGCGAACGCCGGAACCACGGTCACGTTCAACTTCGGAAGTTCCGGCGACCTCGCCGCATCGATCGAGTCCGAAGGCACGGCTGACGTCTTCGCGTCGGCGAGCAGCACGTATATGGACGAGGTGAGCGACAAGGTCGGCGTCAGCGGCCGTGTGGACTTCGCGCAGAACAAGCTCGTGATCATCACGCCCCCGGATAACCCCGCGAACATCACGAGCTTGAACGATCTTGCGAACCCCGGCGTGCAGGTCGTTCTGGCAGCGGAAGGGGTGCCGGTTGGCGACTACGCTCGCCAGGCGCTCGATACAGCCGGGATCAAGAAGGCCGTCATGGCGAACGTCGTCTCGAACGAGGAGGACGACGCCTCGGTCGTCGCGAAGATCACGGCCGGCGAGGGGGACGCGGCGATCGTGTACGTGTCCGACGTGACGAGCACGGTCGCTCCGCAGGTGAACGCCGTCACGGTGCCCGACGCGGTGAACGTGATCGCCACCTATCCCATCGCGGTCATCACCGGGTCCCCGAACGCCGACATGGCGCAGTCGTTCGATGACTACGTGACCAGCTCGACTGGTCAGACGACGCTTGCGGATTACGGCTTCCTGCCGCCGCCGACGTCGTAGGGGTCATAGGCTTCCGACATGCCGGCTCCCTCCGGGCGGCGTGCGGTGCCGCTGCCGATCGCCATCCTCGCCGGCATCGGCGTGGCGCTCATCGGCGTGCCGATCGCGGCGCTGCTGATCCGGGCACCGTGGTCCGACCTCTTGCATGAGCTCTCCACATCTGGCGCCTGGGTCGCGCTCCGACTTTCGATCGTCGTGTCGCTCGGTGCCGCCGCGCTCTCGTTCATCCTGGGAGCGCCCATCGCGTGGATGCTCGCGCGCGGCAGGATCCCCGGTCGATCTATCGTCCGCGCCCTGGTCATCCTGCCCCTCGTTCTTCCACCCGTCGTGGGTGGCGTGGCGTTGTTGACCGCCTTGGGCCGAAGCGGCGTGGTCGGACGCTGGCTCCACGCGCTCGGCATCCAGCTCACGTTCACCATCTGGGGCGCTATCGTCGCGACGACGTTCGTCTCGATCCCGCTCGTGATCATCGCGGCGGAGTCGGGGTTGCGTTCGCTCGATCCCCGGTTCGAAGGTGCGGCTTTCGCCATGGGTGCCTCGCGTTGGTACGTGCTCAGACGGGTGACGATCCCCATGCTGCGACCGCAATTGGCGGCAGGCCTGGTCCTGGCGTGGGCCCGCGCGCTCGGCGAGTTCGGAGCCACGATCACGTTCGCGGGGAACCTCGCCGGACGGACGCAGACGCTTCCCCTTGCCGTCTACCAGACGCGTCAGAACGACCCCGGCGCCGCCATCCTCATCTCGCTGATCCTGGTCGCTCTCTCGCTGATCGTGCTGATCGCGATGCGAGACCGGATCTTCGCGCGATGACCCTCTCGGTCGACGTCCGGATCGCCCGCGGCGATCTCGAGGTTCAGGCGACGTTCGAATGCCTGGAAGGCATGACCGTTGCGCTCCTCGGCCCCAACGGCGCCGGGAAGTCGACGGTGGTGGACTGCCTCGCCGGGCTGTTGGATCCGTCCGACGGGCGGATCGTCATGGACGATCGAACCTGGATCGACGTCGCCTCTGGCCGCTACGTCCCGCCCGAGAACCGCTCGATCGGCGTGGTCTTCCAGAACGGGATGCTCTTCCCCCACCTCTCCGCGACCGAGAACGTCGCCTTCCCGCTTCGCGCGCGAGGCGTACGAGCACCGGAGGCACGCCAGCAGGCGGGAGCGCTCCTGCAGCGGCTCGGGTTCCCGGCCGGCCGCGCCGATGCCCGCCCGTCAGACCTCTCGGGAGGCGAAGCCCAACGGGTCGCGGTCGCGCGAGCCCTGATCCACGAGCCCCGACTGCTCCTCCTGGACGAGCCAACCTCGTCCCTCGACGTTCGCGCTCGCTCCGAGCTCCGGCCGCTGATCCGAACGATCCTGCGCGGGTTCGCTGGTGTTCGCGTGTTCGTCACGCATGATCCGGTCGAAGCCATGACGCTCGCGGACCGGATCGTGGTGCTCGAGGAGGGGCGCGTGACCCAGCAGGGAACCCGCGACGAACTGCGGAACGCTCCGAAGACCGAGTATGTCGCCGATCTGGTCGGGGTGAACCTGTTCGTCGGCCGGCTGGAGCCGCACGGGGACGGGGTTGGTCGCCTGGTTACGTCGCTGGGCGTGGTCGTTGTCCCGTGGCCTATCGACCTCCCGATCGATCCGGTCGACGATGTCCACGCCACCCTCCGCCCCGTGGACGTCTCGCTGCACACGCTCGAGCCGGAAGGCTCAGCACTCAACGTGGTGCACGGATCGATCGCCGAGCTTGCCGTGGAGGGAGAACGTGCGCGGGTGCGGCTGACGAGCGCACCGCCGGTCGTGGCCGAGGTGACACGGGGATCGGCCGAACGCCTCGGCCTTCACGAAGGAGGAACCGCGTGGGCATCCTTCAAGGCCCTCGAGGTGAAACTCGTGCTGCCGTGAAGCGCGACCCACAGGAACGTCCAGTGAGGACGCCGACCGGTACGCTTGAGCGGTGAAGACGGCAGAGCGCTCCTCGCTCGAGGAACCGGAACCGAGCAACGAGAAGACCCGACACGGGTTCCTCGGGTTCCTCGGCGAGGTGCCGGGGCTCGTCATCATGGCGTTCGTCCTGGCCCTGATCATCAGGACGTTCCTGTTCCAGGCGTTCTTCATCCCCAGCCCGTCCATGGAGAACACCCTCATGGAGGGCGACCGCGTGCTGGTCAACAAGATCCCCTATTACTTCCACGATCCGCGCCGGGGCGACATCATCGTGTTCGAGAACCCACACCCCACGGCGACGACCGACCGAGGCCCGATCGGCGGGTTCTTCCACTGGTTGTTCCAGGGGCTCGGCTTCGCGCAACCGGAGAACGAGGACTTCATCAAGCGCGTGATCGGGTTGCCGGGCGATGTCGTCGAAGGCAAGCACGGCTTCGTCTACGTGAACGGCAAGAAGCTCGACGAGCCGTACCTCACGCAAACCACACAGCCGTTCAAAGCGCATACGGTTCCCGCAGGCAAGCTCTTCGTGATGGGCGACAACCGCGGGAACTCGTTGGACTCGCGGTTCGGCCTGGGGGACGTGCCGATCGACAAGGTGATCGGCGAGGCGTTCATCAAGATCTGGCCTCCGTCCCGGTTCGGCCTGCTCAACTAGTCCGTTACGGACTACCTTCCGATCGATCCTCGAGCGCACGAGGCCCCATCGGCTGTTCACCGGGAACGAAGAGCCGTGCGAACGACCACACGATCGCCGCGATCCCGAACGCCGCGAGCCACACCAGCTCATCGGGCGATTCGAGCGCGAAGAACTTCTGCGTCGCAGGCAACGTCACGCACACAACGAACAGCGCCGCCATGGACCAGATCAGCAGGAGCCGCGGGCGATTGAGCGGCGCAGCGATGATCGAGAGCACCAGCAGTCCGATCCACGTCAGCACCATCACGGCCGCGGTTCGCGCCTGGACCAGGTCGACGCCCGGCTGCCGTCGCACGATCGTGTACGCCAGGAAGGTCGCGATCGCCGCGAGCGTGCCGGCCGGCAGCGCGAAGCGCGCCACCCGCTTCACGAACCCCGGCCTGAACCGATCGGTGTTCGGCGCGAGCGCCAGGAAGAACGACGGGATACCGATCGTGAGCGCGCCGATCAACGTCAGGTGGCGAGGCAGGAACGGGAACGCGAACGCCGCGACGCCCACGGCCAACGACAGAAGCATGGCGTAGACGGTCTTCGTGATGTAAAGGCCGGACGTGCGCTCGATGTTGCCCAAGACCCGTCGCCCCTCCGCCACCACTTGCGGCAGCGCCTCGAAGTTCGAGTCGAGGAGCACCAGCTGCGCGACCGCGCGCGTGGCGTCGCTCCCGGAGCCCATCGCGATGCCGAGGTCCGCATCCTTCAGCGCGAGCGCGTCGTTCACGCCGTCGCCGGTCATGGCGACGGTGTGGCCGCGCGACCGCAGAGCATTGACCATCGCGCGCTTCTGCTGCGGGGTGACGCGACCGAATACCGACCCGCGCTCCACGGCGTCGGCCAGCGCTGGCCCTTCCTCGGGCAGATCGCGGGCATCGACCGGATGGTCCGCGCCATCCAGCCCGAGCTGCCCGGCGATCGCGCCCACCGTGCGGGGATCGTCTCCCGAGATCACCTTCACCGTGACGTCCTGCTCATGGAAGTACGCGAGCGTCTGTGCCGCATCCGGTCGAAGCGTGTCCTGCAACACAACGAGGGCCGCCGGCCGGAGCGAGTCCGGCAACCGACCGTCCTCCGGCAGCCCGTCGGCGCGCGCCAGGACCAGGACACGCGCCCCCTCCGCAGCCGCGTCTGCGACGCGGCTGCTCGCCGCGTCGTTGCCGTCGATCAACACGTCGGCGCCGCCGACGAACCAGGAGCCCTGATCCGCGAACGAAACGGCGCTCCATTTCCGCGCCGAGGAGAACGGCACCGAGGCCGTTTCCGACCAGCCGCTCGGCGCCGTCGGGTATCGCTCCGCGATCGCGGCCATGGTCGCGTTGGGATGTTCGTCGGCGGCTGCGATCGCCGCGAGCGCCGGCTCGAACCGATCGTCTCCATCGAGCGGTTCGACGGCGACGACCGCGAGCTTGCCGGCAGTGAGCGTTCCGGTCTTGTCGATGCACAACACGTCGACCCGCGCGAGACCCTCAACGGCCGGCAGCTCCTGCACCAGCACGTTCCGTTTGGCGAGGCGCGTGACCGCCACGGCGAACGCGATGCTCATCAACAGGACGAGCCCTTCCGGCACCATGGCCACGGTGCCGGCGACCGCGCCCGACACGGCCAGGCGCCAGTTGGCGTGGTGGCGCAGCTGGCTGAAGAACAGGAGCGCGGCGGTGGGCACGATCGCCCACGTCACCCAGCGCAGGATCTGGTTGACGCCGTCGCGGAGCTCCGAGCGGGTCAGAGTGAACCGTCGGGCCTCCAACGCGAGCTTCGACGCATACGCGTCGGCGCCCACCGCCGTCGCCACCATGCGACCCGAGCCGGCGGCGACGAACGACCCGGAGAGCGCCTGATCGCCCGGCTGCTTCGCGACCGGCTCCGGTTCGCCGCTGATGAGCGACTCGTCGAGCTCGAGCCCGTCGGAGACGAGCACCTCGCCGTCCACGACTATCTGCCGGCCGCTCGAGAGATCCAACACGTCGTCCAGTACGACGCGATCCACTGCCACCTCGACGACCAGGCCCTCCCGGACGACATGCGCGCTCGGGGCGGTGAGCAGGGTCAGTCGATCCAAGGTCCGCTTCGCGCGGAGCTCCTGCACGATCCCGACGCCGGTGTTCACGATCAGGACGAACCCGAACAGCGCGTCCTGGAACGGCCCGACCACGACGATGATCGCCAGCATCGCTCCGAGGAGGGCGTTGAACCGCGTGAACACGTTGGAGCGGACGATCTGCGCGACGGTCCTGGTGTGCGTCCGCGGAACGAGATTGACCTGCCCCCCTGCCTCGCGTTCCGCGACCTCGGCCGAGCTCAGACCTCGATCGGCGTCGACCATGCCGGAAGCGTACCCGTGCGCTGGTCAGGCCTTCATCGAGCTGAACTGCGGAAGCGTCGCGAAGTCCGTGGTGACCGCGTCGACGTCCTCGCCCTCTTCGCGGATGCGATCCATGTCGCCTTGCCCGAGGAACCGTCCCGCCTCGGCAAGGTACGTGATCTTCTCGGGGTCGAACCCCATCACCCGCGCGCTGACCACGTCGGTCGCCACGGGGTCATCGCCGAAGACGAGCACGTTCGCGGCGATCGGCGTCCCTTGGATAGGCCCGTTCCCCTCCATGCCGACGATCCCGTCCACGATCGCGTAGTCGGGGCGAACGGCGCCGGCGACGTCCAGGATCGACTGCTCGAGCCCCGCCCAATGCAGCGCGTTCTTCGGCCAGCCGTAGACCCGGCCCGGCACGCACCCGAAGCAGTTCTTCAGCGAAAGGGTCACGCCGGCCCAGTGATGGGTCTTCATCTTCGGCATCGAGACCACGACGTCCGCGTCGGCGATCGTCCGCGGCAGCCAGAGGTCGCCCAGCTGCGTGTACCGGCTCCGGAGCGGCACGCGCCCGATCGCGTCGGTGTTCAGGTCGACGAACCGCGCGTCGACCGCGTCGAGCGCCTCGAGCAAACCGGAGCTCGCCACCACGAACTGGGTATCGCGCCGGTGGCCCGGGCCTTCTCCCACGACGATCCCGGCCGCGCCGAGCCGTCGGAGAGCCACGACGGCGGCGGCCACCAGACGTGGATCGGTGTTGATCGCCGTGCCTTCGTCGAACTCGACGAGGTTGGGCTTCAAGACCACGCGCGCCCCGCGGACGTCGGTGCCGATCGCGCGGAGACCTTCGCCCACCACGTCTTCCAGGCCCACGTCGTAGCTCGTGGCGCCGAGCACGGCCACCCGCGCGATCCCGGGAGGGGCGAACGCGGATGCGTCCCAGGGCTGCGGCTCACGACGTCGCACGATGCGCTCGCCGACGAGCGTGGCCGCTCCCACCGCGCCCGCGGCGATCGCGGCTCGCGTGAGGAACGTGCGGCGGTCCATGGTCGCCATCAGGCCGTCACCTCGAGGCTCGCCAACGACGGGCCCGTCGCGATCGCGGACCACGCGAGCGTGACCACGTCGTCCATGAACGCCGTTCGGGCGAAGAGATCGAGCAAGGCGCGTTCGGACGTATCCGCGTCGGCATCCCCGTGGAGACGGAGCGCCACGGTCGACATCGCGAGCGACAGCCCTCCCTCGCGTTCGTCCCGCCACAGCCGGCGGAGCGTCGAGAGCCCACGTTGCTCCAGCTCCGGATCCGCGCCCTGCAAGGCGATCAGCGCGCTGGCCGTCGTCTGCGCGTACGGCCAGAGGTCGCCGCCGAACACCACCCGGTTCCCGTAGTTCCAGCCTCCGCCCACGGTCTCGCGGTCCCGGAGCAAGCCGACGCCATCATCGATCGCCGGGGCGTCGGGACGGAGCAACCGCAGCGCAAGGACCGCGCGAGCGGTCGGGTCGACCCAGCCGAACGTCTCCTCGGTCCACGCCCATCCGTGTACCGACGCGTCGTGCGGGATCGCGGGGGTGGAGCCCACCGATCGCGCCTGCGTCGCCTCCACGTGGTCGAGCGCACGATCGCGCCCGTCCCCGACCTCGAACGCGATCGCGGCGAACGCCGTCGCCGAATCGTTCACGACGATGGCGGCGTCGATCGGGACCGAGCCGTCGGAGATCTGGTGAGAGCCCAGCCAGGTCCGGCCGCCGGTGTCATCGAGCGCGATCGTCGCCAGGGCCGTCGGCTCGGGCTCGGACGGCAGGCCGGCACGCGGCCCGAAGCCGCCATCGGTGTTCTGCGCCGCGCGCACGCGCGCGGCGATCGACGTCTGATTCCTCCCCACGGACCCAGTATCGGCACGGAACCAGTCCAACCTGTGGATGTGCGGCGGGATCGGGCCGCCGGGGTCAGATCCCCAGGTCGCGGTCCTGCGCCCAGGCGTCCAGCAGCTCCAGGGCCTCGTCTTCCGGGATCGGCCCGCGCTCCATCCGGAGCTCGAACAGGTGGCCAGCGCCTCCCCCACCAGCGGACCGGGCGGGATGCCCAGGTGCTTCATGACCTGGGCGCCGTCGATCGGTGGCCTGAGGGCGCTCAGGTTCTCCTCCTCAGCGAGACGCGCGATCCGCTCCTCGAGCTCGTCCTGGAGCTGTTCGAGCTTGCGAGCACGGGAGACGTTTCGGGTGGTGCAATCGGCACGCGTGAGCTGGTTGAGACGGTCGAGCAGCGGCCCGGCGTCGCGGACGTAGCGCCGCACGGCGCTGTCGGTCCAGCCGTCGCCGTACCCGTGGAAACGCAAGTGCAGCTCGACCAGCTTCCGGACCTCCTCGACCACCGCGTTGGGAGTAGTGCAGCTCCTTCAGCCGACGCTTCCGCCATCCGTGCGCCCACGATCTCGTGATGGTGGAACTGCACGCCGTCCGGGGTGATGGCGCGAGTCTTCGGCTTGCCGATGTCGTGCAGCAGCCCGGCGAGACGCAGCACCAGGTCGGGCTCGCACCGTTCCACGACGGCGTACGTGTGCCGCAGCACGTCTTTGTGTTGATGGACCGGGTCCTGTTCGAGCTGCAGCGCCGACAGCTCCGGCAGGAACTCGTCGGAGAGTCCGGTGTCGACGATCAGCGCTAGTCCCGCCGAAGGCTTCGCACCGACCAGCAGCTTGTCCAGCTCCGCGCGGATCCGCTCCGCCGACACGATGGCCAGGCGCTCGCGCATCTCCGTGATCGCCCGCACGACGCGTTCGGACGGCTCCACCTCCAACTGCGAGACGAACCTCGCGGCGCGTAGCATGCGCAGCGGATCGTCGGAGAACGCGACCTCCGGCTCGAGCGGCGTGTCCAGGATCTTCGCCGCCAGGTGCTTCACGCCGCCGAACGGGTCGACGAACGCGCCGTCCGGCAACCGCACGGCCATGGCGTTGATCGTGAAATCCCGCCGCGAAAGATCGGTCTCGATGTCCTTCGCGAACGTCACCGCAGGCTTGCGATGCTCCTCCGCGTACACCTCTTCGCGGAACGTCGTGATCTCGAAGAGGCGACCGTCCTTGCGCGCACCGACCGTTCCGAACCGGACGCCGACGTGGTAGCGATTGTCGGCCCAGCCCTGCAGCACCCTGGTCGTCTCGTGCGGCTTCGCCGACGTCGCGAGGTCTATGTCGGGCGAGGTCCGGCCGAGCATCGCGTCGCGCACCACGCCGCCCACCAGGTACAACTCGAACCCGGCGTCGCCGAAGCGCTCGCCGAGCTGCTTCGCCACGGGGTCGACATCGAGGTTCGCCATCATGGTCACGATACCCTTCGCCCTCGCCCGACCTGCGCGGTAGCGTGTGGCCGATGCCCACCTGGCTGGGGTTCTGCTGGACCGTGCCGAACACGATCCTCGGGCTTGATCGTGGGGCTCTTCACGTTCCAGAGTGCCGCGGATCGACGGCGCGATCATCTTCGATGCGACGCCGCGGGGCCTGACGAAGCTGATGCCCCGGCTCCATCGGACGGCGATGACGATCGGGTTCGTGATCGTCTCGGCGTCCCCCGTGACCGGGCGGCTCTCCGTCCATGAGCGGCATCACATCAAGCAGTACTGCGTCCTCGGCCCGCTGTTCATCCCCGTGTACCTCGGCCTGGCGATCCCGTACGGATACCGGCGACACCCGATGGAGCTCAGCGCGATGCGAGCGGCGGGAGAGCTCCCGGCAGAGGAACGTTCCGCTTAAGGGGTGGCGGTCGGGCGGGCGCGCCGGATCGACGACCGGCGATCCATGACACCCATCAACGCCAGGTCGAAGTCGTGCGGGTTCGTGGACGTGCGCCGCGCCTCGTCTTCCGCGACCAGCCCTTCCTTCACGAGCTTCACGAGCGCCTGGTCGAACGTCTGCATCCCGTAGTAGTCGCCGTCGGCGATCACCTCCGGGATCGAATCGGTCTCGTCGGGGTCCACGATCCGGTCGAAGATGCGGCCGGTGTTGATGAGCACCTCGACGGCCGGCACGCGACCCTTGCCGTCGCGCGCGAGGAACGAGACGCTGAGCGACGATGCCGCGGAGCGAGCCCGGCGAATGACGAGCGGACCTCGCGCTGCTGCGACGGCGGGAAGAGGTCGAGCAGACGGTTGATCGTCTCGACGCAGTCGATCGTGTGCAGGGTCGAGATGACCAGGTGACCGGTCTCGGCCGCCTGGATCGCGGAGAGCGCCGATTCCGGGTCGCGGATCTCACCGATGAAGATCACGTCGGGGTCCTGCCGGATCACGTGCCGGAGCGCGTTCGCGTAGGAGTTCGTGTCGATGCCGATCTCTCGCTGTTGCACGATGGAGAGCGCGTCGTCGTGCACGACTTCGATCGGGTCCTCGACCGTCACGATGTGGGTGCGCCGCGTGTTGTTGATGTGGCCGATCATGGACGCGATCGTCGTGGTCTTCCCGGTCCCGGTCGGCCCTGTGATCAACACGAGCCCGCGCGGCGAGTCAGCGAGCGTCTGCATGACTTCGGGCAGGCGGAGCTCCTCGAACGAGGGGATCTCCGAGCGCACGCGACGGATCGCCAAACCGACGACGCCGCGCTGACGGAACACGTTCACGCGGAAGCGACCGACGCCGGCGAGCGTGACGCCCAGGTCGGCCTCGCTCGTCTCCTCGAACTCCCGCTTCTTGTGGTCCGACATCAGCTCCATGCCGAACGCCTCGGTGTCGGCGGGTGTGAGGGCGGGGAACGCCGTGGGCTGGAGGTCTCCGTCGACACGGATGAACGGGACGTTCCCGACCTTGAGGTGCAGGTCGCTCGCGCCGCGCTCCACCGCGTATCGGAGCAGCTCGTTGATCTCCATCGCGCTTCCTCTCCTCGGTCGTGCCGATACACGGGCACGCGATCCGTGCCTACGCCACACCATCGGCACGTTCGTGCATCTCCCAAAGGGCCAAGTTCATGGGGATGCTCGCCGCCGTCGCCGCTTCCCGGGGGCCTAGAATCCCCGCGATGACGAGCTCGATCGCTCCTCGAGGCGCGCGGTGACGGCGGGCCGGCCACCCCGGAGGCGGCGACGGCCGGCGTCGGCGGTCGCACCGAACGGGGCGACCAAGGACACGTCGAGCCGCGGCAAGAGCCAAGAGGGTTCCACGACCGGCCGCGGTGCCACACGCAAGGCACCACGCAAGACCGAGACCCGGAAGGAGGTATCGGCGGGGGGCGTCGTCTACCGTCGCGAGCCCGATGGCATCGAGGTGGTCCTTGCCGCCCGTCGCACTCGACGGGGCGAGCTCGCTTGGGGCCTCGCGAAGGGCGGGATCGAACCCGACGAATCCTCGGAGGAAGCGGCGGTGCGCGAGGTTCGTGAGGAGACGGGGATCGAGGCGGAGATCGAGGCTCCCCTCGGCGAGACCCGGTACTTCTACGTCTGGGACGACGTGCGTATCCGCAAGACCGTGCACTTCTTCTTGATGCGCGCGACCGGAGGCGACCCGGGCGACCGCGACGACGAGATGGAGGACGTGCAGTGGTTCCCGCTGGAGCGTGCGTTGAAGCGCGCCGCCTATCGCGGCGAGCGCGAGGTCCTCGGGCGCGCTGCTGAGATCTTGCGCTGACTTCGACGCTACCCGGCCGGGCGGATCCCTCCCGATACGATGGGACGCCGTCATGACCATCCGCCGGGCCGTTCGAGGCCTCATCGTGCTCGCGATCTTCCTGGTCACCACATTCGTGGCCGTTCCGTCGGGTCGCGCGCAAGGCTCGGAGCCCGTCACCCTCCGGCTCGTGTCGCAGACGCCATGGAACACCTTGAAGGACCCCGTCCTCGACATCGCGGTCCGCGCCGACAACGCCGGCGACTCGCCGATCGACGACCTCACGCTCGGCGTCACCATCGGGGCGGCCGTCCGGTCACGGACGGCGTACGAGACGTCCCTCGTGTCGGGACCCCAGCTGCCGGTCTTCGCCGTCACGGTCCCCGAGAACGACCCGCTCGGGCCGGGTGGGACGCGCCGCTTCCGGACGTCCGTGGACCTTTCCACCGTGGGCGGGATCAGCAGGAGCGACTCGCTCATCTACCCGATGCGGATCGACCTTCGCAGCGGCGGCTCCCAGGTCGCCGTGGTGGACACCGCGGTGATCTTCCTGGTCCGCGTTCCCGAGGTGCCGCTGCTCGCTTCGACGACGATCGAGCTGACGGCGCCCATCGCGTTCGACCCGAGCGGGCTGCTGGTCGATCCCGACCTCGAGGCGTCCGTCGCGCCGACCGGATCCTCGGCGCCGAGGTCTCCGCGCTCGCCCGGCTCGCGCGCGGGCAGCAGGTCAGCCCGGTCGACCTGGTCGTCCAACCGTCACTGCTCGATGAACTCTCCCGGATGGCGGACGGCTACGAGCGCGCGGACGGCAGCCGGGTTCCGCAAGGCGAGGGCGGCGCGGCCCATGCCGACGCGTTGCTGACGGAGCTCCGCCAAGCGGTCTCATCCCCGTTGGTCCACGTCACCGCGATGCCGTTCTCGGCCCCGACCATCCCCTCGCTGCTCGAGAGCGGTCTCACCGCGGATCTCGCCGCTCAGCAAGCGGCCGGGCTCGCGATGGTCCAGCAGGTCCTGGGCATCGACCCCTCCACCGCCGTCGCCCGACCGCCCGAGGGGGCGCTGGACGACCCGGCCGTCTCCGCGCTCGCCGCGATCGGGGCATCGACGATCCTCGGAGACGCCGACACGGTGGAACGCCCTCCCCAGCCGAACGAATTCGCCCCGCCGCCGACCGCGACGCTCGCGGCCGGCGGGCAGACGGTGGGCATGGTGCTCCCCGACGCCGGCACCCAGGCGCTGCTCTCTCAAGCCGGGTTCCTGGCGGACCCGGTGAGAGCCGCCCAGGCGACGCTCGGCGAGCTCGCCACCATCTGGCAGGAAGCACCGGTGCCGTCTTCCCCGCGCGGGGTCAGTGTGCTGCTGCCTGCGGGAGCCCCCGGACGGTTCTGGGGTGCGTTCCTCGGACGGCTGGCATCCGCCCCGTTCCTGCGACCCCTCGCTGCCGCCGATCTGGTCGCGCAGATCCCTCCGCCCGCGGCGCCAAGCGCGATCGTCTCGCCTCCGACGGACCGCTTCTCGCCCGTGTACGTCGAGGACATCAAGCATGCCCGGCGCGATCTCCTGGCGCTCCGATCCATGCTCGTGGAGCCGACGCCCCTGCCCGACCGACTCGGTCGCGACCTGCTGTACGCGGAGTCCGGCGAGTACCTCGGCAACGAGACCGCGGGGCGGGCGTGGATCGATCACGTGAACCAGGTCACCCACGACGTCTTCTCGCGCGCCGTCCCCGACACGAGCCATGTGTTCACGTTCCTGTCCGACACCGCGTCGATCCCGCTGCGGATGGGCGACCCCGGCGCGCTCCCGATCCGATTCTCCCTTCAGCTGCGGTCGAACCGGTTCCGTTTCCCCGGGGGTGATCAGCAGACCGTCACGCTGACGCAGCCGAACCAGATCGTGACGTTCGACGCCACCGCGCTCGCCTCGGGGCAGGGCACGATCCAGGTCGTGCTCCGTGCTCCGTCCGGGCGCGCAATCCGTCAGACGACGCTCAACGTCAGTTCGCGTTCGGTGAACCGGATCGCCCTGCTGGTGACGGGAGCCGCGGCGCTCGTCTTGGTCGGTCTCTGGTCGAGGAGGTTGTTCAAACGACGGACGACCTAGAGCCCGATCCGGGCGAGCTGCCGATCGACACACGCAGCGACTTCGTTCGCGATACCGCGGTCATGTCGGTCGGCACGACGCTGTCGCGCATCACCGGATACCTCCGGTTGTCCGCTCAGACGGCGGCCCTCGGGGTCAGCGCCCTCGGCAACACGTACGCCACCGCCAACACCACTCCGAACATCATCTACGAGCTGGTGCTGGGTGGGATCCTCACGTCCGTATTCGTGCCCGTCTTCGTGGAGTGGCTTCAGAAGCACGGTCGCGAGGAGGCGTGGCTGGTCGCCGACCGCGTCCTCACACTGACGCTCGTGGTGCTCGCCGCCGTCGCGATCGTCGGCGCGATCCTCGCACCGCAGATCATCAGCCTCTACCTGTCGGCCTCCCACGCCCCCGACAAGGAGGCGCAGATCGCGCTCGGAACGTTCTTCCTCCGGTGGTTCATGCCGCAGATCGTCTTCTACGGGATCGGGGCGGTGGCGACTGGTCTGCTCCAGGCAGAACGGAAGTTCGCCGCCCCGATGTTCGCGCCGATCCTCAACAACCTCTCCGTGATCGCGACGTTCGGCATCTACGCGTGGCTCGTCGGGAGTGGAACCTCTTCGGTGGAACACATCACGTTCGCCGAGAAGACCGTCCTCGCTGCGGGAACGACGTTCGGCGTCGCGGCCATGACCCTGGCCCTGTGGCCGTCGCTCCGACGGCTGGGGTTCCGCTGGCACCTCCGGTTCGATTGGAACCACCCCGCGGTGCGTCGCCTCGGCAAGCTCGCGCTCTGGGTCGTGGTCTACGTCGTGGCGAACCAGCTGGCGTACGTCGTGATCATCGTGTTCACGGGGAGGTTCCCCCCCGACGGGTACCAGATCTACTCGAGCGCGTTCATCCTGTTCCAGCTGCCCCACTCGATCGTGGCGGTGTCCATCTTCACGGCGCTCCTCCCGCCCATGTCGAGCCGATGGGCCGCCGGCGACGTCGACGGGCTGCGCACGTTCTTCTCGCGCGGGACCCGCGACACGATCGTGGTGATCGTTCCGGCGGCGCTCGGCTACATCGCGCTCGCGGTGCCGATCACACTCTTGCTGCTGCAGCACGGGCGAGCGCACCAGGGGGACGTCGAGGACATCGCACACACGCTGCAGGCGTTCGCGGTGGGTCTGCCGTTCTTCTCGGTGTTCCAACTCCTCACGCGGACCTTCTACTCCATGCAGGACACGCGGACCCCCGCGATCGTGAACGTGGGCGCCGCCGTCGTGAACGTGGGCGCCAACCTGGTGTTCCTGTCGTTCGGGTGGGGGGTGTGGTGCCTCGCCCTGGGCCACGCCACCTCGTATGTGTTCGCGACGGTGGTGAGCCTGATCGTGTTGCGGAAGCGCCTGGGAGGCATCGACGGTGCGCGCATCCTGTCGACGCTCCTCCGCGTGATCCCGGCATCGTTGCTGGCCGCGGGCGCGGCCTTCCTCACCTCGCAAGGGGTCCAGCATGCGTTCGGATCCGGCGCCGGGAACCTCAGCCGCCTGCTGGAGGTGTCGGCGGGGGTTCTCGTGGGCTTGCTTGTGTTCGGGGTGTCGACGCTTATCGTGAGGATCGACGAAGCCGATGAAGTGAAGGACGCAGTGCTCAGGAGGTTCCGTCGATGACGCATACCCGCGATCGGCTCCGACACGGCCAGGCCGGCGCCGTCGGCATGATGATCATCATCTGGCTCGCCGTCGTCGTGGTCGTGGGGGTCGCGGCGATCGACGCCGGCTCGATCGCGTTCACCAAGTTCCGGCTCGCCGATGTCGCGAGCAACGCATCCACACTCGCCGCGAACACCTACCATTCGAGCACGAACATCGCGGCGGCGTGCCAGGCTGCAGAGACTTCCATCGCGACCGACGATGCCTCGGCGAAGCTGGCGAAGAAGGGATGCGTGGTCGACCCGGCCACGGGGACGGTCACGATCACCGTCCGCAAGGACGCCAAGACGATCCTCGCCGGCAAGCTGAGCTTCACGAAGAAGTTTGCCAAGGTGAGCGCCACCGAGACCAACGGGCCGACCGCCCTGTAGCGTTGTCTCGCGTGACCGAGCCTGAACGCGACGAGGACCTCGTCGGCAAGTTCCTCGCCGGAGACCAGCAGGCGTTCGTGGCGCTCGTCGAACGCCACCAGACTCGGGTGTACAACATCGCCCTCCGCGTCCTGGGCGACCCCGAGGACGCGCGGGACGCCACGCAGGATGCGTTCGTCTCCATGCTTCGCAAACTCTCGCAGTTCCGTGGCGAGGCCGCGTTCACAACGTGGCTCCACCGCGTGACCGTCAACTCCTGCTACGACATCCTGCGCAAGCGTCGCCGCCAACCGATGCTTCGGCTGGTCTCCGACGAAGACGACTACATGCCCGAAACCGGCCCGCCCGTCGCCGATCACGCCGACGCCACCGTGGATTCGATCGACGTCTCGCGCGCGCTGCAACTGATCCCCGAGGAATACCGCATGACGCTGGTCCTGGCCGACATCCAGGACGTGCCCTACGAGGAGATCGCGCGAGTGCTCGACGTCCCCGTCGGAACCGTCAAGTCCCGCGTCCACCGCGGCCGCATCGCATTGGCTCGGGCGATGGGCCTTGATGGCCCCTCCCGGGAACCCACCTCCTCCTCCCCGCCGTCGGAGGAAGAGTCATGACGCATCCAGAAGAGCTCCTCGCCGGCTATGTGGACGGCACCCTGTCTGCCACGGACCGGGTGGCCGTCGAGTCACATCTCGCGGCGTGCAGCCGGTGCAGTCGAGAGGTCGAACTGGCTGATGGAGCCCGAACGGCGCTGCGGTCGATGCCGGAGGTGCCGGCTCCCCCGGAAGTCGCCTCGAGGGCGCTCGAGGAAGCGACCGGGGCTCGGCCGGCGGTCGGCGGGACGCCCCGGTGGTACCGGTTCGGGGGCATCGCCGCGGCGGTCGCCGCCGGACTGCTGGTGTTCACGCTGGTCCTGCCCCACATCGGCAACGGCAGTGGAACCGCGTCCGATGCCTCGCATGGGAAAGAGCAGGGTGCGGCAGGGGGTGCTCGCGAGGCAGCCGCTCTGGCGCCGGCGAGCGCGATCGAGATCCGCCACGTGAACTTCGACGACGCCTCATTGACCGCCTTGACCTCGTCGTACCGGAGCCCAACCCCGGGGGCGAGCGGGGTCGGAACCGCGACGGCGCCGGTCGCACCGGTGTTCGGCTCGCAGGCCCAGACCAACAAGGCGCTCGCCTGCATCGTGAAGTCGGCCCCGAACCAGGGCGGCGACCTCCAGACACTCATCCGGGCGCGCTTCAAGGGCACGCCCGCCTACGTGGCGGTGTTCACGGAAGGACCCGGGGCGGGTCAGCCGGCCGACACCGTGACCCTGTGGGTCCTCGCCACGACGGACTGCCGGATCCTTTCCTTCTCTTCCGCGCAGCTGTAGCCGCGACCGCTCGTCGCGCAGCGTCTCGGGAATACGCGGGCGTTTGCGCCTATGGGAGGATTGGATACGCCATGACGGATACCCGCAACGTGATCGTGATCGGATCGGGCCCGGCCGGTTATGCCGCCGCGCTCTACGCCGCCCGCGCCAACCTGGCGCCGCTCGTGCTCAAGGGCCTCAACGCCGGCGGGCAGCTGATGCTCACGACGGACGTCGAGAACTATCCCGGCTTCGTCGACGGCATCCTCGGCCCCGAGCTGATGGAGCTGATGGAGAAGCAGGCCGAACGGTTCGGCGCGGAGATCCTGCCGGTGCACGTCACACGCGTCGATCTCTCGAGCCGCCCGTTCGGGGTTTGGGCGGGCGATCAGGAGTGGCGAGCGAAGGCGGTGATCGTGGCGACCGGTGCCAGCGCGAAATGGCTGGACATCCCCGGCGAGGAGAAGCTACGAGGCCGTGGCGTGAGCGCTTGCGCCACGTGCGACGGCTTCTTCTTCCGGGACCGCGAACTGGTCGTGGTCGGCGGGGGCGACACCGCGATGGAAGAGGCTACGTTCCTCACGAAATTCGCCAGCAAGGTGTCGATCGTGCATCGGCGCCACGAGTTCCGTGCGTCGCCGATCATGGTGGACCGGGCGCTCGCGAACGCCAAGATCGACGTGATCTGGGACACGGTCGTCGACGAGATCCACGGCGACGACGCGGTCAAGGGCGTCACGCTCCGCGATGTGGGATCGGGCGAAAAGCGCGCGTTCCCGACTGACGGGGTCTTCATGGCCATCGGTCATACCCCGAACACGGAGTTGTTCGGGGATCAACTCCGGCTCCACGACGGCTACATCCTCGTTGATGAGCCGCGGACGACGACGAACGTCCCCGGGGTCTTCGCGGCCGGAGATGTCACCGACACGATCTACCGTCAGGCAGTCACCGCCGCCGGACAGGGTTGCAAGGCAGCGATCGACGCTGAACGGTTCCTGGAAGCCGAGGCCCACGCCACCGGATGACCGGGAATCACCAGCGCCGCCATGAGGTTGGAAGCGTGGCGACGCCCGCGCGGACCCGCGCGCGGGTTCGTCTCGAAAGGAGCGACACCAGATGGCCAACATCGGCAACGTGAACGACGCGGAGTTCCAGGCGAGCGTCCTGGATTCGGACACTCCGGTCCTCGTCGACTTCTGGGCGGAGTGGTGCGTCCCGTGCCACATGGTCTCCCCAGTGGTCGAGGAGATCGCGTCGGAGAAGGGCGATGCCCTGAAGCTCGCGAAACTCAACATCGACGACAACCCGGAGGCCACCCGTACCTACGGGGTCATGAGCATCCCTTCGCTGATCCTGTTCAAGGGCGGCAAGGAGGTCGCGCGGGTGGTCGGCGCCAAGCCCAAGGGCGCCATCTTGAAGGACGTCGAGCCGCACCTCGAGCCGCAGCCCGTGGTCTGAGCCGGCTCCCGGGTCCCGACTCCACCGGCGCGGTTGCCGCCCTCGACGGGGCGGCGGAGACTTGGTGCGTGCGTACCTTCCTCCTGCACGACCACGGCGCAGAGATCCGCGACATCCAACAGCGCCTGATCGGACTCGGCTGGCATATCGAGTTCGCCGAGCTCGACGGCACGTTCGGACCGTCGACCGACGCGGCCGTCCGCGGATTCCAGGAGCGCCGCAGCCTGCGCGTCGACGGCCGGGTGGGCCCCGATACCTGGGGACAGCTCGTGGAGGCCGGATACCAGCTGGGAGATCGCACCCTTTACCTGCGCTCGCCGCTGCACCGCGGAGACGACGTCAGCGCCCTCCAGCGGAAGCTGAACTCGCTCGGCTTCGACGCCGGTAAGGAAGACGGCCTCTTCGGCCCGCTCACCGACCGAGCCGTTCGGGAGTTCCAACGAAACGTCGGTGAGGACCCCGATGGCATCGTCGGGATCGAAACCATCTCGACGCTCGAGCGGATGCGCCCGACGGGTACGGGTCCCGGCCGTTCGGTCGTCCGAGAGGCCGAGTCGATCCGCGCGATGCGCTCGTCGATCGAAGGACAGGTGATCGCGATCGACGCCGGCGGAGGCGGGCCGGCGGGCGACGCATCCGAGCGACGGATCGCTTCCGCCCTCGCCGACCAGCTGGCGGCGATCGGCGCGAAGCCGGTGGTGCTTCAGGGAGACGACCGGGCGGGTACGTCCGAGGCGGCACGCGCCGCGAACGAGCTGTCGGCGACGGCGTGCGTCTCGCTCCAGATCGCCACGGCCGGCTCGCGGGCGGGCGGGCCGGTGTGCGCCTACTTCGGGAGTGCCTCGACGCACTCGCCGGCGGGCAAGCGACTGGCCGAGTTGGTGCTGGAGGAGCTCGATCGCGGCCCCGGGTCGTCAGGCCGGCTGGAAGGACTCACGGACGCGATCCTGCGCGAGACACGCATGCCGGCCGTGCAGATCCAACCGTGCATGACAACGGCCGACGATGTCCCCGGGATCGCACGGGCCATATCCGAGGCGCTCCGCCGTTTCTTCGCCGGCTGACCGGGCCGAGCCTCGCCGGGCGTTCACCCGCGGCGACGGCGGGCCAGGAGCGCGAGCGCCCAACCCAGGAGCGCGCCGGAGATCAGCGCTCTGATCGCGCGCTGCTGCTCGGTCGGGCTGGTCCGCTCCGCTGACACGGCGCGACTATGCTACGCGCCGTGCGTTCCTGCGTGATGGTCGAGGGCCAAGAGGGCGTGACCTGGCACCAGTGGCTCGCGCTCGCGGACGCGACCGAGCGGTTCGGGTTCGAAGGGCTCTTCCGATCCGATCACTACTTCAGCGCGGAAGGTGTGGGAGGCCGCGGCTCCACGGATGCCTGGACCCTCTTGGGGGCGCTGGCCGCGCGGACCGACCGGATCCGGTTGGGGACGTTGGTGTCGCCGGTGACCTTCCGCCTCCCGTCCGTGCTCGCGAAAGCCGCCGCGACCGTCGACGAGATCTCCGGCGGACGCGTTGAGATCGGGATGGGCGCCGGATGGTGGACGGAAGAGCACACGCAGTTCGGGTTCCCGTTCCCATCGACACGCGAACGGTTCGAGATGCTCGAGGAGCAACTCGAGATCGTGCACGGTCTGTTGACCGAGGAACGGTTCACGTTCGACGGACGCCACTACACCGTGACGGACGCCGAGTTCCTCCCGGCTCCCGTGCAGCGGCCGCGTCCGCCGATCGTGCTCGGTGGGAAGACGGTCGGTCCGTGGATGCAGCGCCTGATCGGCGGGTGGGCCGATGAGTTCAACACCGTCGGCGGCTCCCCGGCCGAAGTGCGCGAACGCTTCGGACGCGCGCGGGACGGCGTCGCCGCAGCGGGGCGCGCGCCGGACTCGTTGGTGACGTCGTTGATGACGTGGTGCGTCGTCGCGGCCACGGAAGACGAGTACCTCGCGAAGCTCGAGCGCGTCCGGTCGCAGGATCCGACGACCGGCCCGTTCGACGCGTACCGGGCGGACGTCGAGGCCGATTGCATCGTGGGAACGCCGGACCGAGCGGCTGAGCGGTTGTCGGAGTACGCCGCCGCGGGCGTGCAGCGCATCATGTTGAACCACGCCCTCTACGACGACCTCGAGATGCTTGAACTCCTTGCTACGCAAGTACTCCCGAAGGTGACCGCATGACCCTTCCGTCGCCCGCGGCGCCGTCGGACCCAGACCTGGTCGGCGACGAACGTCTGCTGCTGACGGAGTTCCTCGACTACCAACGGATCGTGCTCTGGCGCAAGGTCGGCGAGCTCGACGACGACGGGCTTCGACGCGTGATGACGCCGTCGGGCCTGACCCTGCTCGGCATCGTGAAGCATCTGGCGTACGTCGAGCGCTGGTGGTTCCGTATCGCGTTCGCGGGTGAGCGGGGGATCGACCCACCGTGGAACGACGACGATCCGGACGCGGACTTCCGCGTTGAGGCGGACGACAGCGCCGAAGGCATCCTCGCGTTGCACGAGGACGAGGTGGCGCGAGCTCGCGTGATCGCGACGGAGGCGGCGTCGTTCGACGACACCGCCGCCGACCCGCGAGCGAAAGGCCGTTCGCTCCGCTGGATCATGATCCACATGATCGAGGAATACGCGCGACACCTGGGCCATGCCGACATCATGCGTGAGGCCATCGACGGCCGAACGGGAGACTAGCCGGGACCCGTTCCAGGGGAGCGACCAGGGCCGATGCTAGGCTTTGGACCTTCCCATGGCTGAGTTCTCCATCGATCGATTCGTCGAGCTGTACGCGGAACGTGCGGCCGGCATGTCCGCCTCCGAGGTGCGGGCGTTGTTCGCGGTCGCCTCTCGTCCCGAGATCGTGTCGTTCGCGGGCGGGATGCCGTACGTGCAGGCGCTGCCGCCCGCGGACGTTCTGGCGGTCGTCGCCGACGCGCTCGACGTCCACGGTGCGACGATCCTGCAGTACGCGGGCGGTCAGGGACATCTCTCACTCCGCGAACGGTTGATCCCGCTCATGACCGACGAAGGCGTCGACGCGGATCCGGACGACATGGTCATCACGACCGGTGCTCAGCAAGCCCTCGACTTGATCGGCAAGATCTTCATCGACCCGGGAGACCTGATCGCGGTGGAGGCGCCGGCGTACGTCGGCGCGCTCACGGCGTTCGGTGCGTACCAACCTCGCTACCTGCAGATCGATCTCGATGCGGACGGGATGATCGTCGACCAGCTCGAGGAGGCGCTGGTGCGCGGCGAGCGACCGAAGTTCGTGTACACCGTGCCGAACTTCGGCAACCCCGCCGGCGTCACGATGTCGCTCCCCCGTCGACGGCAGCTGGTGGCGCTGTGTCGCGAGGCCGGCATCCCGATCATCGAGGACAACCCGTACGGCCTGCTCCGTTTCGAAGGCGAGGCGCTCCCCTGCTTGCGTTCGATGGATCCCGAGAACGTGATCTACCTCGGCACGGTGTCGAAGGTCTTCTCGCCGGGCGTTCGCGTCGGGTGGGCGCTCGCCGAACAGAGCGTCGTGCAACGCCTGGTGCTCGCGAAGGAAGCGGCGGACCTGTGCGGCTCGTCGTTCACCATGCTCGTGACCGAGCGGTACTTCGCGGGCGATCGGTGGCGGCAGAACCTCTCGACGTTCGTCGATCTTTACCGGCTCCGGCGCGACGCCATGCTCGAGGCGTTGCCCGAGCACTTCCCGTCCGACGCCACGTGGACGCACCCGGCGGGTGGATTCTACGTCTGGGTCACACTGCCCGGATGGGTTGACGCGCAAGCGATGCTGGCCGCCGCGGTTGAGCGGCGAGTCGCGTATGTTCCGGGGACGGCGTTCTATCCCGACGATCGGGGTCGGAACCAGATGCGACTGGCGTTCTGTTACCCGACCGAGGACCGGATCCGCGAAGGCATCGCTCGACTCGGCGCGCTGCTCGAGGATGAAGAGCAGCTCTATCGCTCCCTGCACCCATGAGGGTCGCCGTCATCGCCGGCGGGCGAACGCCGGAACGCGACGTATCGCTTCGCTCCGGTCAGCGCGTGAGCCATGCCCTCGGGGAAGCCGGACACGAGGTGTGGCTCGTGGACCCCGGAGAGAACCCGCTCGTCGAGGCGCTGCAGGAGCGGGCGCCCGACATCTGCTACCTCACGCTGCACGGCAAGGAAGGCGAGGACGGAACCGTTCAGCGATTGCTCGACCTCCTACAGATCCCGTACACCGGGACCGCGCCGTTCGATTGCGAGGTGGCGTTCGACAAGGTCCTGGCGAAGGACGCGCTCGTGCGGGCCGGCGTCACGACCCCCGACTGGGTGGTCGTCGAGGGCTGGGCCCTCCGCGACCTGGGCGCCGGGTCGGCGTTGGGCAAGGTCACGGAGCGGGTCGGCCTGCCGTGCGTCGTGAAGCCCTCGCGCTCCGGCTCCGCGCTCGGCGTGGGCTTCGTCGAGCGAGCATCCGACCTGGCCACGGCGGTCATGGCCGCGCTGTCGTTCGCGGGAGCCGCGATCGTTGAAGCCAAGGTCGAGGGTTCGGAGCTCGCCGTCGGGGTAGTGGGCACGCCTCCCGAGGCGCTTCCGTTGGTCGAAATCGTGCCCAAGGGCGGGGTGTTCGACTACGCCGCTCGCTACACGGCCGGGGCCACGGAGTACTTCGCACCCGCCAGGGTGTCTGCGGAGATCGCGACCGTCTGCACGGACCAGGCCATGCGCGCCGTCGCAGGACTGCACCTGCTGGACGTCGCCCGGGTGGACACGATCGTCGACGCGAGCGGTACGCCATGGGTGCTCGAGGTGAACGTCTCCCCCGGGATGACCGAGACCAGCCTGCTCCCCATGGCGGCACAAGCTGCCGGCTGGTCGCTCACGGAGCTCTGCGAGCGCGTGATCCGTTCGGCCGGCTCGCGCTGAACCGGCCCTGAGCTGCGGTGCGGACTCCTCTTCACTAGTCTGTATCAGACTAGTGAGACCCGCATCACGCGAGTCCGAAGACCCCGTACCGACCATCCCGTCGCACGACCAGGAGGTCCAGCATCCGATCGGGGTCGCAACGGCACCGAGGGAGGATCACCCGGATCCACCAGATCGCTCGCACCAGACGGTGGATCAGACGGCGCGGACACGAATACGCCTGGACCCCCGCCGCGAGCAGCTTGAGCCTCGCGTTCAGGTACGGCCCGATCGGGCCGAAGCGGGCGTCGAGCCACCGAGGCGGCCGGATCCGGAACCGCCACTCCCGGCTCCCGGGACGGATCCGCGGGAAGGCCGCGCGGAATCCGGCACGCGCGCCAGGCGCCACGCGGTACCTGAGCCATCGGTCGGCGGTGGCCGCCATCCCTTCGTGCCGTCGTCCGCGCTGAGCGAGCAAGAACCGTCGAGCCACCGCCAGCGCCGATCCCGGATGCGAGGCCACCCCCAGCCCCCGTCCGTCGGGACAGGCGACTGGGATGACGACGGGGCCGTCGTGCTTCTGCTCGGCCGACGGACGGTTCGCGGGAAGTCCGGCCGAAGGCGTTCCTAACGCGACGACCAGGGCGACGGCCGATAGCAACGAGACGCGACGGGAAGAGCGCATGGGCTGGAACCAGTATGGGACGCGGATCAGTCGGGAGCGAGCCCGGGCCCCGATCCGATGATCTCCGACACGATCCGTTCGAGGTCGTCGGCCGACCCGAACTCGATCACCACGCGCCCGCGCTTCTTCCCCATCTGGATCTGCACCCTGGTGGCCAGCTGCTCCGACAAGATCTCCTCGACCTCGGACATGGTGGTGTCGGTCGGTGGGGGATCTGCCGCGACCTCCGCTTTGGCGGGCTTGTCGGCGGGACCGTCGACGTAGCGTCGGACGAGATCCTCGACGTCGCGAACGGTCAGGTCCTCGGCGACGGTACGGAGCGCCAGCGTGTTCTGCGCCTCGGCGTCGCCGAGCGCGAGCAGGGCTCGCGCGTGACCGGCCTGCAGCTTCCCATCCGTGAGCAGCTGCTGGACCTCGATGGGCAATTGCAGCAACCGGATCGTGTTCGCGATGTGGGAACGGGAGACGCCCACCCGATCTGCCAGCTCCTCCTGCTTCAAACCCAGCTCCTCGAGCAGCTGTCGGAACGCCTCGGCCAGCTCGATCGGCCCCAGGTCCTCTCGATGGATGTTCTCGATCAACGCCTCACGGAGCGTGTCGGCGTCATCGGTGTCGCGGACCACGACCGGTATCGTGGCCAGCCCGGCGAGCTTGGCTGCGCGCAGGCGTCGTTCGCCGGCGATCAGCTCGAACCCCGCGCCGGCCTTGCGGACGACGATGGGCTGGAGGATCCCCACCTCACGGATGGACGCGGCCAGCGAGCCGATCGCCTCGTCGTCGAAGCGGGTTCTGGGCTGCTTCGGGTTGGGGGAGACCGCGTTGACGGGGACCTCCAGAAGCCCCGAGGCCTCCCCCGACTCCGGCGCTCCCGGGATCAATGCGGATAGGCCGCGGCCCAATCCACCTCGTTTGGACATCATTCGCCTCCCTTACGGAACAGTCGCCATCGGCGCTTGCCGTGGCCCTCTTCCTCCAGGGTCGCGCCGATCGAGGCCACGGCCGGCTGTGAGGCCGGCTCGTCGACGGCGACGCCCTCGGAGGTGGGCCTGGAGGACGTCCGAAGTTCGGCGTCCTCGTCGATGACCACCACCCGTCGTTCAGGAAGGTGTTCGGGTGGGGCTGGAGCGGGGGAAGGTGCGCGTTCTCGAGCCTGCGACGGGGGCTCGGTCGATAGGGAGGGCTCGTCGGAGTCCTCCCAGACGTCGTCCTCGTCCGGCACCGGATGCGGGCCTGCGGGAGACTGTTGGATCGCCGGCTTGGGTGCGAGAGCAACGGAGGCGACGGTTTCGGCAACCGACGGGAGCGGGGGTGCCTCGTCCTTCGGTCCCATCGCGTCGGCCTGCACCTCGACCTCGGCTTCCAGCTCCTCCACCACCTCGTGGACGGTCGGGACCGGAAGGGCCTCGAGGTCCTCCTCCGCAGCCGGCTCCGGTGTGACGGTGTCCACAACGGGAGGAACCACTACGGTGGGGAGATCCTCGTACACCGGCATGGGCTCGGCCGGGGGTGGCCGGGAAGCGACCTCAGCCGCCAGCTGGCGATAGGTCTGCGCCCCCCGGGAGCGCGGGTCATAGACGGTGATCGGCTGGCCGAACCCGGGCGCCTCGGACAGGCGGACGGTCCGGGGGATGATCACGTCATACACGAGGTCGCCGAAGAACCGCTGGACTTCCTCGACGACCTGGCTCGACAGCTTGGTCCGTGGATCGAACATGGTCATGACGATCCCCGACAACCGCAGGCCCGGATTGATGTTCTGCTGGACCAAGCTCACGTTCCGCAGGAGCTGCCCCAAACCCTCGAGCGCGTAGTACTCGCACTGGATCGGGACGATGAGCTCCTCGGCCGCGGTGAGCGCGTTGACGGTCAGCAGCCCGAGTGAGGGAGGGCAGTCGAGGAGGACGAAGTCATACCTCCCCTCCCGGATCGGATCCAGGGCCTTCTTGAGACGGGTCTCTCGGGAGAACTGACTCACGAGCTCGATCTCGGCGCCCGCCAGGTCGATCGTCGAGGGCACCGCATGCAGTCGTTCGACCGGGGTATGGACGATGGCGTCGTCGATGGGGGACTCCGCCACGATCACGTGGTAGACGGTGGTCTCCCGAGCCTCGTGCCGGATACCCATCCCGGTAGAGGCGTTGCCTTGCGGATCCAGGTCGATCACCAAGACGCGGTATCCGAGATCGGCGAGCGACGCCCCGAGGCTCACCGCTGTCGTCGACTTCCCGACGCCACCCTTCTGGTTCGCGATGGCGATGATGCGAGCCACACCGGGCGTCTCGGGAGGGATGGGGATCTTTCTTGGTGCGTTTCCGGCGCGCGGGGGGTCTGGTGGAGTCGCCGCTGGGCGCCGAGGGTGACGAGGTGGTCCGCGGAGCTGCTTTGGCACCGGAGGTCGTCACTGCCGGCTCATGATAACGAGCGGTCCCGACCTTGCAAGCGCAGACGTCGTTACCAGTGTCGATGCGGCATCTTGGGGCAGTTCGGAGGGGTCGAAGCGCTCGCCTGCGAAATAGACGAGCCTCCCTCCGGAGGCGAGGAGCCGGTCGGCGGCGTCCCAGGCGACCCAGACCCGAGCGAACGCCCGGGAGAAGCACAGATCGACGGGCCCAACGAGCGTCTCCACCCGTACGTTGCTAACGGCACCGTTCGAGAGCTCGAGGCGGTCGAGGACCAGCTGGAGGAACGCGGCGCGCGGGCGTCGGGACTCCACCAGGGTCACCTGCAGGTCGGGGCGCGCGATGGCTACGACGATCCCGGGGAGTCCGGCACCGGAGCCGAGGTCGTATGCCGTCCGGTCGCTGTCGGACACGATCGTGGCCGCGCGAAGGCTGTCGACGATATGCCGCTCCCGCAATCGTGGCGCATCGGCGGTCGCGACCATGCCCAACGGGACGGCTCGTTCGTGGACCAATGACTCGAACGCTTCGAGCTTTGCCAGTTGATCGGGAGTCAGCTCAAGATCCAGGGCCTTCGCGGATTCCCAACCCTCATGTTTCACGTGAAACACCGGGGCGCGTTACCGACGGCGGATCACGACCGACCGGTCGGGCTCTTCACCCCGGCTGGAGCTCTCCACCCCATCGATCTCCGCCACCGCGTCGTGGACGATCTTCCTCTCGAACGGGTTCATCGGCTCGAGCGCCTCTTCCTGTCCCGTGCGAAGGACGCGTTCGGCCGTCTCGCGGGCCTTTTCTTCCAGACGCGTCTCGCGGCGTTTGCGGTAGTCCTCGACGTCGACGATGACCCGGACGCGCTCATCGAGACGCCTGCCCACCACCATCCGAGTCAACTCTTGGATCGCGTCGAGCGTCTGCCCATGCCGGCCGATGAGCAGCGCCATGTCGTCCTCGTCCTCCCCCACGATGTCGACGTACATATGGTCGTGATGGAGGTTGGGTTCTGCCACGGCATCGATCCCCATGTGGCCCATCAATTCCTCGAGGAAGTCGGCGGCGGTGTCGGCCTGATCCTCGAGATCTTCAGGATCGACCTCCGGCGCGATCGCGCGAACGCGGACGACCGCCTCATGCGACCCGATGCCCAGGACTCCCGTTCGGGGCTCCTGGAGCACGTCGATGCGAGCCTCCTGCTCGGAGACCCCGAGTTCGTGGAGCGCCGCCTCGACGGCCTCCTCGACGCTAGCTGCCCGCTTCTCCGTCTCCCGCGCCATCGCTGCCTCCACCGCCGCCCTTCCGAGGATCTGTGTTCGGCCGCCTGCCCGGTTTCGGTGTACCACCCGTGTTGGGACGCCGGCCTTTCGGCTGAGGTCCCTTTCCCGACGCCGAAGGAGAGCCTCCTGAAGGCTTCGGCTTCTGCCCCCCGGTGGGCTTCTTGGGCGGCGGTTTCTTCGGCGACTGTCCGCTCCGAGCCTGCTGCGACTGCTCCGCCCGCTGTTGCATCCTGGCCATGAAGCCGAGCTTGGCGGGCTCCGGGTTGTTCGCGCTCTTGGCGCGGTTCTCGGCGATCCGCCGCTCAATGGCATCGGGCCCGATGTGGCCGGCTCGAAGCAGGACGTACTGCTGCCCGATCTGCCAGAGGTTGGAGGTGGTCCAATACAACGTCAGGCCGGCCGGGAACGTGAAGCCGAAGATCCCGAACATGAGCGGCATCAGCTTGAGGATCGCCTGCTGCTGGCCGCTGGCCGCGCCGGGTGGGCTCGCCTGCTGCATCTGGCGCTGCTGATAGAACGTCGTCGCCACCATGAAGAGCAGCAGCGCGAAATAGGGGATCTTGTCGACGGTCTTGGAGCCGCAGGGGAGCTTCCCATCGCCGGTGGTGGCCTGGAACGGAAGCGCCGTTCCGTCCGAATACAAGATGGGCTTGTCCGGCTTAACGGGGTTCCGGCTGGAGTCCGAGATCGTCGCCTGCGTCCCCGATTGCGCCGCGGAGCACTGCAGGTTCATCCCCAGGAAATCGAGGTTCTGGTGCAGCACCACGTTCTTGAAGAGCGCGCTGTCCTCGGGGAGGTGGCTGTTATGGACCAGGTAGGCCGTGGCGTCGGCGCTCGCCACCACCTGGCCGGCGGTGTCCGCGGGCTGCAGCTGGGGTGCCCGTATGACGGCGTACATCGCGATCAATATCGGGAATTGCAGCAGGAGCGGGAGGCATCCGCCCAGGGGGTTCACCCCCGCCTCCTTGTAGAGCTTCATCGTCTCTTCTTGGATCTTGGCCTTGTTGCCCTTGAACTTCTTCTGGAGTTCCTTGACCTTCGGCTGGATCGATTGCATCGCCTGCATCGACTTGATCTGCTTCACACCGAGGGGGAGCAGGACCACCTTGATCACGATGGTGAGGACGATGATCGACAGGCCGTAATTGCCCACCAGGTCGTAGATCTGCGCGAGGACCCATCCGATCGCGTTCAGGAGTCCCTGGAAGACACCCAGCGCGAGCATCAGACCTCCGCTCCATGGTGCCGTGTGACGTCATCATACGCAACACGCGGGCGGACCCGGTCGATGCCGCCGGCGCCGAACGGATTGCATCGGAGGATGCGCCACGCCGCGAGCGCCGTCCCGCGGACGGCGCCGTACTCGCGGATCGCATCCTCCGCGTAGTGCGAGCACGTGGGATAGAAGCGGCATTGGCCGCCGAGCCACCCCGAAAGCGTCGCGCGATAGACCCGGATCAGCCCGATCTCGAGCGCGCGAACGGGAGCGCCGGCCGTTCGGACGGAACGGCGGATCATCTGCGCACCAGCGGCTCGCGGCGGAGCAGTTCATTCATCTCGGCCACCAGATCCTGTGTCTTCGCGCCTCGGATGGCCTCACGGGCCACGATGACCACATCGTTTCCGTCTCCAGCCGTGGGCGCAACCTCACGCCAGGCCTCCCTCAGGATCCGCCTGGCTCGGTTCCGCTGGACGGCCCCGCCCACACGGCGAGACGCGACCACGGCGACCTCACCCGAGCCCGGCGCGAGGAACAGTACCACCCGCCTGGAATGCAACGATCGGCCGACGTCGAACACCCGTCGAACCTGGGTCGCGCGCACGTCGGACGTCAGGGGGTGAGGCGCGCGCGGCCCTTGCGGCGGCGGCGTGACAAGATCGCGCGCCCGGCCCGGGTGCGCATGCGGATCCGGAAGCCGTGCGTCTTCGCGCGGTGGCGGTTGTTCGGCTGATAGGTGCGTTTGCCCTTGGGCATCTGGTTCCTCTCGATGCGAAGGCCGGCTCGCGGCCGGCCAGGCGGAAAGTATACGGGCCGCCATCGACGCAGGACAAAGGGGTTGACAACAGAAAGTGCGTCAAGACCCCGCTCAAGGCGCGCGCTGTGGAAAAGCCCGGTGCTATATTCCGGCCGCTTCACCCCCCCGGCGAAACCCGGCGCACCGCGGCCCGGCGCCAGAACACTCCCCGAAGAGTTATCCACCATTGTGGAAAGGGCTTGTGGATACGCATGGCGATAGCGTTCTCTCAGCGCGAGGCGCAGGACACCTGGGCACACGTCCTGGAGCGCGCCCGCGCCGAGCTCCCCGAAACGACCGTCGTCATGTGGTTCGCCGACGTCGATCCCATCTCGTTGCAAGACGGGGTCCTCGCGCTCCACGTTCCCAGCGACATGGTGCGAGAACGGTTGCAGCACAACCATCTTGACCTCATCCGTTCCGCTGCCCTCCAGGCCGTCGGGACGGACGTAGAGATCCGTCTCGACGTCGACGAGGCGCTCCGCGGCCCCGTCGACGAGATGATCATCTCCGACCCGTCCACGGATCCACCGGGCGTCTCGGGCCGCATCCATACGTCGCCGGATCGCCCGCCTTCTGTGGACGCCGATCCGACCGAGCGCGTCATGGGCGCCCCCGGGCTCCCGTTCCCCAACTACACGTTCGACGCGTTCGTCCCCGGACCCAGCAACCGGTTCGCGCACGCGGCGGCCATGGCCGTCGCCGAAGCGCCACCGTCGAAGGCATACAACCCGCTGTTCATCTACGGCGGCGTGGGTCTGGGCAAGACGCACCTGCTGATCGCGGTCGGGCATCACATGTACCGGCTCAAGCCGAGCCTCCGCGTGAAGTACGTGACGTCGGAGCAGTTCGTCACCGAGTTCATCAAGGCCGTTCGCGAGCGTCAGGGCGACAACTTCCGGCAGAAGTACCGCGAGGTCGACGTCCTGCTCGTCGACGACATCCAGTTCCTGGCCAAACGCGAGGAGACGCAGACCGAGTTCTTCCACACGTTCAACCACCTCCACACGGCCGGGCGCCAGATCGTGATCGCGTCCGATCGTCCGCCGCACGAGATCTCGGGCATGGAAGAGCGCCTGACCAGCAGGTTCCGATGGGGGCTCTGCGTCGACGTGCAGCCGCCCGACCTCGAAACCCGGATCGCGATCCTTCAGCTCAAGGCAGAACGCGAGACGATCGCCGTCCCGTCCGGCGTGGTCGAGTTCGTGGCGTCCAAGTTCGATCAGAGCGTCCGCGAACTCGAAGGCGCGCTCGTTCGGGTCGTCGCCTGGTCGGAGCTCACCGCTCAGCCGATCGACGTCGAGCTCGCCGAACGGGCGCTCCAGGACCTGATCCCGCAGACGGAGCACGAGATCCCGCCGCCGCTGATCCTGGAGGAGACCGCGCGTTACTTCTCGCTCTCCATCGGCGACCTGGTATCGAAGAGCCGGTCGAGGCCGCTGACGCAGGCACGTCACATCGCGATGTACCTCGTGCGTGAATGCACCGGGCTCTCCCTGGTCAAGATCGGTGAGATCTTCGGCGGCCGGGACCACACCACGGTGCTGCACGGCATCAACAAGGTTGAAGGTGAGATGCGCGCTCGCGACACGGCGTTCCGGCAGGTCCAGGACCTGACCCGCATCATCCGCGGCCGCGTTCGGGGGGCCGCATGAGCCTGTGGAGAACCCGGGGACCGGCGGTGGGGTGCGGTGCACGCAACCCCTCGGACCGGGTCGAGGCGGAACGTTCTCCCCAGTCCGTCCACATGTCGGAGGCGGCCTCTACGCTGGGAGAACGGTTGCCTTGCCAACCTTTCCACAGCACCTACTACTACCGTCTTGTCAGAGAACCTAAGAGCAACAGGGGGTGGCCACGTTGAAGTTCCGGTGTGACCGAGACGCGCTCTCGGAGGCCTTGCAGACCGTTCAGCGAGGCGTGTCGTCTCGCCCGGGGATCCCCGCGCTCACCGGGGTGCTGATCGAGGCGGCCGATGGCGGCGAGCTCACGTTGATCACGACCGATCTCGAGGTGTCGGCTCGACTCACGATCTCGGTGCAGGTGACCGAGCCGGGGATCGCGCTCGTGCCGGCACGGCTCCTCGGCGACACGGTCAAGAGCTTGTCCAACGCGCCCGTCGAGTTCGAGACCGACCAGAGCCAAGTCACCATCCGGTGCGCGGCGTACGAGGGCACGCTGCGGCTGCTCCCGGCCGAGGACTTCCCGGGGCTGCAGGAGCCGAGCGGGACCACGGTGACGGCCGAGGCCGGCGCGTTCGCGGAGGCGATCGGCCAGGTGGGCCGCGGCGCATCCCGGGACGAGGCCCGGCCGGTACTCACCGGCGTATTGCTCGAGGTCAGCCGTGAGGGCGTCGTGATGGTCGCGACCGACTCGTACCGGCTCGCTGTGCGCGATCTGGTGGCGAGCGCATCGGGTGAGGCCAAAGCGATCGTTCCGGAGCGCGCCATGTCGGAAGCAGGCCGCGCCGCCGCGGCCGATGAGAAGTCGACCGTCGAGATCTTCGTCGACGAGAGTCAGGTGTCGTTCAAGATCGGCACGCTGACACTCACGTCGCGGCTGATCGAGGGCGAGTTCCCGAACTACCGGCAGCTCCTGCCGGAGGCCACCGAGAGTCGCCTCACCGTTTCGCGTCAGCAGCTGTTGGATGCCGTGCGCCGTGTCGGACTGCTCGCGCGCGACACCACGCCGGTCCGGCTGGAGTTCAACGCGCTCGGCGTCAAGCTCTCGAGCTCGTCGCCCGATCTCGGACAGGCCGTCGAGACCGTCGAGGCGCGATACGAAGGGGAGGACCTGACGGTCGCGTTCAACCCGCAGTACCTCGCCGACGGATTGACGGCCGCGACCGGGGAGACCGTCCGTCTCGACGTGCGCGACGGGCTGAAGCCGGGGGTGGTCCACGGAGAGGGCGACGAGTTCACGTATCTGGTGATGCCGGTTCGCCTGCCCGCAGTGGTGAGCTAGGAAGGTCTGGGGCGCAAGGCTTCCCCCGTGCGCCTGGCCTGGGTCGAGCTCCGTGACTTCCGCAATCACGCCTACACGCGGATCGAACCGGTGCCCGACGGGCTCATCGTGGCGGTGGGCCCGAACGGTGAAGGCAAGACCAACCTGCTCGAGGGGATCTGCTACCTGTTCACGCTCTCGTCGCCGCGGGTGAGCGCATCCGGACCGCTCGTCCGCGACGGCGCCGAGGCCGCGTACTCGCGCGGCGAGGTCGAGACGATGGACGGCCGGGTGCTCGTCGAGGTCGAGGTGCCGATCAAAGGGGCGAGCCGCGTGAAGGTCAACCGATCGCCGGTCCGCCGCAAGCGCGATCTGCGGCGCCAGGTGCGCGCGGTGTTCTTCGGCCCCGACGACCTCGATGTCGTCCGGGGCGATCCGTCGCATCGCCGGCGCTTCTTGGACGAGGCGGTCGTCGCCCTGTGGCCCCTGAAGGAATCGCTGCTCACCGGGTACGACCGGGCGCTCCGTCAGCGGAACCGCCTGCTGAAAGAGTGGGATCGGCCCGGGGTGCCGCCGGAGATGGAAGCGTGGGACGCCGAGCTGATCCAGGCGGGCTCCGCCTTGATTCGGGCTCGCGCCGACGCGATCGGCCGCTTAGCGCCTCCCGCCTCCAACGAGTTCGAGGCACTGGCCGGCTACGGCCTGGCCTGCGCCTATGCGCCCAACCTCTGGAGCGACGGCGACCTCGAGGGTGCGTTCGGCGCCCGGATCGAGGAACGGCGGCACGACGAGCTGGTCAGGCGATCGTCGCTCGTGGGCCCGCACCGCGACGACGTGGAGCTCGCCGTCCGCGACCTCGGCGCGCGCGCGTTCGCGTCGCACGGCGAGGCGTGGGCGGCCGCGCTCTGCCTGCGCCTCGGCCTCGCGACCGCCGTGGAGCGCGAGATCGGCGAGCCGCCCATATTGTTGGTGGACGATCCGTTCTCCGCGCTCGACCCGCGACGGCGCGATCAGATCGGGGAGCGGCTCGCCGCACGCGGCGGGCAGGTCGTCATCTCGGTCGCCGACGAGGCGGACGTGCCCGACGCGGCGCACGCCACGTGGGACGTGCTGGCCGGCCACGTGACGCCGAGGGTCGCCTGATGCCGAACGCGAAGGGATGGCGGTCGCGACGCGACGAGCGGACCGGCGAGGCGATCAGCCTCGGGGACGTCGTCGACGGGCTGATGCGCGAAGAGGTCTTCTCGCGCGGGATCCCCGTGGCGGAGCTCGCGTCGAAGTGGCGCCAGATCGTGGGCGATCGGCTCGCCGCGGAGACCTCCCCGACGGCGTTGGAGGGCGGTCTGTTGACCGTGTCCGCGACCAACGGACCGTGGGGGGCGCAGGCCCGTTTCCTGCATGAGCAGATCCGTCTGAAGGCCAATCAAGCCCTCGGCTCCGATGTGATCGAAACGGTTCGGGTCGTGGTGCGAAACAGCAGGTAGAAGGCCTGAAACTGCGCATGAAACCGGGCCGTTCGTCGGCCTCGATTGGTAAGATGTACGCATCCGCGCAAGGCAGTTCCCCGGTGCGGCCTCCCTGTCAGGGCGAGGCCGCTGCGTGGGCAGGATCGGAGGCCCGTGGCAACCGTAACGACGAAGAGCACAGCCAGGAAGAAGCCCGCAGCGCAGGAGTACGATTCCAGCAACATCCAGGTCCTCGAGGGCGTCGAGCACGTCCGGCTCCGCCCCGGGATGTACATCGGAACCACCAGTTCCAGAGGTCTCCATCACCTGGTCACCGAGGTCGTCGACAACGCCGTCGACGAGGCGATGGCCGGTCGCGCGACGAAGATCGTCGTCACGATCCACGCCGACGGCAGCGTCTCGGTGCAGGACGACGGCGCCGGCATCCCGGTCAAGCCGATCCCGCGGGCCAAGGACCGTCGGCCCGCCGTGGAGGTTGCGCTCACCACGCTGAACGCCGGTGGGAAGTTCGGCGGCGGCGGCTACTCGATCTCCGGTGGGTTGCACGGCGTCGGCGTCTCCGTCGTGAACGCCCTGTCGGCGAAGATGACGGCTGACATCCTGCGGGACGGCTTCGCGTGGCACCAGGAGTACGCGCAGGGACGTGCGACGACCAAGCTGGTCAAGGGCAAGGCAAGCACGAAGCACGGGACCACCGTTCGGTTCTGGCCGGATCCGGAGATCTTCACCGAGACGGTCGAGTTCAAGCGCGAGCAGCTCACCGAGCGGCTGCGCGAGCTCGCGTTCCTGAACGCCGGCCTCGAGATCCACCTGCTCGACGAACGTGAGGACCCGGTCCACAAGGACGTCTACCGCTACAACGACGGCCTCAAGGACTTCGTGAAGTACCTGAACGGCAGCAAGGAGGTCGTCCACAAGCCCATCGCGATCGACCAGAAGGGCGACGACGAGGTCGAGGTCGCGATGCAGTGGAACACGGGCTACACCGAGTCGGTCTACTCGTTCGCCAACACCATCAACACGCACGAGGGCGGCATGCACGAGGAGGGCCTCAAGAAGTCGCTCACGAACGTGATCAACCGCTACGCGCGCGCCAAGGGGTTGGTGAAAGAGAAGGAGGAGAACCTCATCGGCGAGGACGTCCGAGAGGGGCTCACCGCCATCATCTCCGTCAAGCTCCGCGACCCGCAGTTCGAGGGGCAGACCAAGACCAAGCTGGGCAACGCGTCGATGCGCTCGCTCGTCGAGACCACGATGAACGCGCAGTTCGCCACGTGGATGGAAGAGCACCCCGCCGACGCGAAGCGCATCGTGGCCAAGGGCATCGCGGCGGCCAAGGCGCGCATGGCGGCGCGGCAGGCGCGCGACCTCACCCGCCGCAAGTCGTTCCTCGAGTCGGGGTCCATGCCGGGCAAGCTCGCCGACTGCCAGCTCACGGATCCGGAGGTGTGCGAGCTCTACATCGTGGAGGGGGACTCGGCCGGCGGCTCGGCCAAGAGCGCCAGGGATCGTGCGACGCAGGCGATCCTGCCGATCCGCGGCAAGATCATCAATACGCAGAAGGCCCGCCTGCACAAGACGCTCGAGAACCTGGAGATCCAGGCGCTGATCACCGCGATCGGCACGGGGATCGGCGACGAGATCGACATCGAGAAGGCGCGGTACCACCGCATCGTGATCATGGCCGACGCCGACGTGGACGGCGCCCACATCCGCACCCTGCTGCTGACGTTCTTCTTCCAGCACATGCGAGAGGTGATCGAGGCGGGATACATGTACCTCGCGCAGCCGCCGCTCTACCTCATCAAGGAAGGCAAGCAGGAACACTACTTCTACACCGAGCAGGAGTGGGACGCGTACCGCAAGGCGAACGGCAACGGCAACAAGAAGATGGACCCGCAACGGTTCAAGGGCCTCGGCGAGATGGACGCCAACCAGCTGTGGGAGACCACCATGAACCCCGAGCGTCGCACGCTGCTGCGGGTCACGCTCGATGATGCGATGGCGGCTGCGCGGTTGTTCGAGATCCTGATGGGCGACGACGTGCCGGCGCGAAAGGCCTTCATCGAGCTGAACGCCAAAGACGTCCGCAACCTCGACGTGTAGTCGGGAGCGGAGGCCAAGGAACCAAGGAGACCCATGTCACAGAACCTGTTCGCCGGACGCATCGAGGACATCCAGCTCGAGGACGAGATCCAGAGCTCGTACCTCGACTACGCGATGTCGGTCATCGTGGGACGCGCGCTCCCAGACGTCCGTGACGGGCTGAAGCCGGTCCACAAGCGGATCCTCTGGGCGATGCTCGAGGCCGGGTACCGCCCCGACCGTCCGCACCGCAAGTCAGCCGCCGTGATCGGCGACGTCTTGAAGAAGTACCACCCGCACGGCGACCAATCCGTGTACGACGCCCTCGTCCGGATGGCCCAGGACTGGTCGCTGCGCTACCCGCTGGTCGACGGGCACGGCAACTTCGGGTCCGTGGACGGCGATCCGGCAGCCGCGTACCGGTACACCGAGGCGCGTCTGGCGCCCCTGGCGATGGAGATGCTCCGCGACATCGAGGCCGAGACGGTCGACTTCGTCCCGAACTTCGACGGGTACGAGCAGCAGCCGGTCGTCCTCCCGAGCCGCTTCCCGAACCTGCTGGTGAACGGCTCCGGGGGGATCGCGGTCGGCATGGCCACGAACATCCCGCCGCACAACCTCGGCGAGACGATCGACGCGGTCGTGTACTTCCTGGAGAACCCCGACGCGACCCCGGGCGAACTGATGAAGTTCGTCAAGGGACCCGACTTCCCGACCGGCGCGACGATCATGGGACGCCAGGGCATCAAGGACATCTACGAGACCGGGCGCGGCTCGATCAAGGTCCGCGCGGTCACGCAGGTGGAAGAGGGCGCGAACGGCCGCTCGAAGATCGTCGTGACCGAGCTGCCGTATCAGGTCAACAAGGCACGCCTCGCGGAGAAGATCGCCGAGCTGGTGAAGCTCGGCCGGCTGAAAGACATCGCCGACCTGAAGGACGAGTCCAACCGCGAGGGCATGCGGTTGGTCATCGAGTGCAAGCGCTCGGCGAACCCGCAGGTCCTGCTCAACCAGCTCTACAAGATGACGCAGCTGCAGGAGTCGTTCGGCGCCATCATGCTCGCGCTCGTCGACGGTGTGCCGCGCACGCTGAACCTGGCCGAGATGATCGGCTATTACGTCGACCACCAGGTGGACGTGATCACGCGCCGCACCCGGTACCTGTTGCGCAAGGCCGAGGACCGCGACCACATCGTCCTCGGACTGTTGATCGCCCTCGATCATCTCGACGAGGTCATCGCCATCATCCGCGCCTCCCAGGACGCCGAGGCCGCGCGGAAGCGATTGATGACCAAGTTCAAGCTGTCGGAGATCCAGGCGAACCACATCCTGGACATGCCGCTGCGACGCCTGACCAAGCTGGCGCGCACCGAGCTCCAGGACGAGCACACGAAGCTGCTCGAGGACATCAAGTACTTCAACAGCTTGCTGAAGGACCCGAAGCTCCTCCGTGGCGTGATCAAGGAGGAGATCCTCGAGATCCGCAAGAAGCACGCGGATGCGCGGCGCACGAAGATCATGGCCGACGAAGGCGACCTCGACATCGAGGACCTGATCGCCGAGGAGGACGTGATCATCTCGGTCAGCCGGGCCGGGTACGTGAAGCGGCTGCCCGTGGACGCCTTCAAACGCCAGCTCCGGGGCGGCAAGGGCGTGCGCGGCCAGAACCTCAAGGAGGAGGACGTCGTGAAGCACGTGTTCACGACGACCACGCATAACTGGATGCTGTTCTTCACCACCAAGGGGCGCGTGTATCGCGTGAAGGCGCACAACATCCCGGAGTCGGGCAGGACGGCGCGAGGGCTCTACGCCGCGAACCTGCCCGGGGTCGCGCTCGACGGCGACGAGCGCATCAGCGCCGTCATCGACCTCAAGGAGTATTCCGAGGGCGAGTTCCTGCTCTTCGCCACGAAGAACGGCATCGTGAAGAAGACCAAGCTGCCCGAGTACGACTCGCCGCGAACCGGACTCATCGCGATCAACCTCCGTGAGGGCGACGAGCTGATCGACGTGAAGCTCACCGAGGGTAAGGACGAGGTCTTCCTCGTCTCACGTCGGGGGCAGGCGATCCGCTTCAAGGAGTCGCTCGCCCGTCCGATGGGCCGCGGGACGGCCGGCGTGATCGGGATGCGCCTCGGCGAGGACGACCGGGTCATCGCGGTCGGTCTCGCCTCCGAGGGCGAGGAGATGATCAGCGTCACGGAGCAGGGGTACGGCAAGCGGTCGAAGCTCGCCGACTATCCGCCCAAGGGCCGAGGCGGGAAGGGCGTGATCGGTCACCAGCTCACGAAGAAGACGGGGCTGCTCGCCGGCGCGTACATCGGCACGAAGGACATCGACATGTTCGTGATCTCCTCGAGCGGACAGGTGGTGCGCGTGCCGGCCGGCGATATCCGCCGGGTCGGCCGGGCCAGCCAGGGCGTGCGCACCATGCGCGTCGAGGAGGGCGCGACGGTCGTGGCGCTCGCCCCGGTGATCATCCAGATGGACGAGGACGAGGCGTAGCTCCTTCGGGCAGCGGCACGCGTCGGAACACCCGCCAGAGCAGCAGGTCGTAGACGCTCTTCAGCGTGCCTGCCACCACGAACGGCGCGCCGAACGCCACGTTCGTCATCAGCGCCGTGCCGATCACGGGTCCGAACGGCCGGGCCACGTATCGGGCGGTGTTCGTGAAGGCGGCTGCGGCCGTCCGTTCTTCGGGGTCGACCATCGCCGCGATGTAGGCCTGGCGGGTGGGCACGTCCATCTGCGAGAGGACGAACCGCAGCAACAGCACCGCGATCGCCCAACCGAGCGTCGGCATCACCGGGATGAGGATCAACAGGACGTTCGATGGGAGATGGGAGAACACCATCGTGTTGAGGAGCCCGAACCGGGCACCGACGCGGCTCGCCATGATGGATGAGCCGGCCTGGAGCAGCCCTCCGGCGAACACGACGAGGCTCATCACCTGCGACGACGCACCGAACTTCCGCTCGAACCAGAACACGACGAACGTCGTCACCACGAACCCGCCGGCGAACGCGTCGAGCGCGAAGAGCGAGCTGAGCTTGAAGACGGTTTTCCGCGAACGCTCGAGCGGGTGCTGCGCGTGCGAGGCCCCGGCAGCCTCCACCGACGGCGAAAGCCTCCGGGCGATCAGCAGACAGGCGAAGGCCCCGACGGGGAAGAGCAAGAGCCATCGCTGCGCGGTCGGCGCGCCGGTCATGACGGCTCGGACGAAGGCGGGCCCTCCGGCCGCCAACGCTCCGAACGCGCCCGCAAGGAAGGCCACCGCGTTGTACCGGCCGAAGACGTGGAGCCGGGTAGCAGGAGGCGCCTGGCCGATCATCGCTTGCTCCAGCGAGGTGATCGGTCCGGATTCGTTGGCGTCGGTGGACATCGTGCCGGTCATGGCGGCGACGATCAAGATCGTGAACGACGAGGTCAACGCGAACACCGTGCCTGAGATGCCGAGCAGGACGAGCAGGACGGCATAGGTGCGGCGGCGCCCGATCCGGTCGCCGACCACGCCGACGCAGATGGTGGCGAGCGCCATACCGGCGAGCATCGCCGTGAAGACCAGGCCGACCTGGGTATCCGAGAGCCCGCTGGCCGCGAGCGCGGTACCCAACACGACCGTGCCGAAGCCGTAGAGGGCGGCGCGGATCGCCTGCACCACGAGGATCCGGCGGAGGTCCCGTTCGATCGCGGTTCGGGTTGACGGCTCGTCGGCCACGGAGTGGACGATAATCCCGGGATGCACCCCGCGGCCGGTATCGCGCTCATCGTCGTCGCCGGCGTGCTCGCGATCGTGACCGGTGGGTGGCTCCGCACGTCGCTGCCGCGTCCGGCGACCGACGCGATCATGGCCCTGGCCGGGGCCGGGATCGGCGTCGGCGGGCTGTTGTTGCTCGACGATGTGGGAACGGCGTCCTGGGTCGCGGCGCCGGCCGTCCTCGCGGTGGTGGCGCCGTTGCACGTGCGTGCGCTGTTCGCTCGCGGGGGGCCGTTCCGCACGTGATGCGGCGGAGGGTGCTTGCCCCGGCCCGTCCCGACCCGTAGAACCCTTCGAGGAGATGTCCCAAACGGCAGAGAACCCCATCCCGCCCCCCGTGCCATCACCGACACCGGCACCCCGTCGGAGCGGGAGCGTGCAGCCGGTCGGCAAGCGCACGCGCGTCGTGGTGCGCAAGGTCGGCCCCTGGTCGGTGCTGAAGTTCTCGCTGCTCTTCTACCTGTGCGTGATGCTGATCGTGTACTTCGCGCTGATGATCATCTACGGGCTGCTGAGCGCGGTGGGCGCGATCGACTCGGCGGGGCGACTGTTGGGGTACGTCTTCGCGACGGGCAACGCCGGTCAGAGCCAGGTGGTCGTGATCCGGTTCGGTTCGGTGTTCGGCTGGCTCCTGCTGGTCGGGTTGGGCAACGTGATCATCTGGTCGCTCGTGAACGTGTTCGTCGCGTTCCTCTACAACCTGATCAGCGACGTCGTGGGCGGTATCGAGGTCACGCTCGCGCAGAAACGCTGATCGACCGCCCGGTCCGCGCACGTTTGACACCGTCTGTGAGCCGTGGCTACGCTGCCGAACCCGCGACGCGGGGCCCGTAGCTCAGCTCGGTTAGAGCGCTGCCCTGATAAGGCAGAGGTCGATGGTTCAAATCCATCCGGGCCCACGGATCGTCTCGACCCCCCGGATCCGACCAAGTGACGGGACGAGTCCGGTCCCCGCCTGGGAGGATGCAAGGAACAGAGGAAGGGCTACCATCGTGGTAGGCGATCAGCCGAAAGCGTTCGAGTTCATGGCCCACTCCCGGAAGGAGGGCACCCCCATGGCAGACGAGGTGACCGAGGAGAAGAAGAAGGGCGGCTTCTTCAGGAAGCTGTTCAAGCTGGCGTTCATCGCCGCGATCGTGGCGGGCGTTGCGGCGATCTTCAAACGCCGCCGCGGGAGCGACGTGGATGACGTCGAGTGGCAGGAGCTCCCGCCCCCCGCGGGCGGCTAGCTTCCGACACCGCCGAGACTGACGAGAGCCCGTGCGATGCACGGGCTCTCGGTCGTTCCGGGTACCGACGTAGACTCGCGCGATGGAGGCGTGGGAGCTGGCGAACCAAGCCGCGCGCGTGGCGGGGGTTGAGCTCCGACCACTCACGACGATCGAGGACGCCGACCGGATCCTGGCGGTGATGATCGCCACCTGGGGGGAGCATCAGCTGCTTCCCCGCGAGATGATCCGCGCGCTGAGCGACAGCGGGAACACGCCCTGGGGGGCGTTCGACGGCGAGGCGATGATCGGGTACGTCCTGGGCTGGTCCGGCGTCGATCCCGACGAAGGGCTCCACGCGCACTCGCACATGCTCGCGACGCTCCCCGATCGCCGGCACCGCGGCGTGGGCTATGCGCTCAAGCTCGCGCAGCGCGCGCAGTGCTTGGAGCAGGGGATCGGGGTCGTCCGATGGACGTTCGATCCGCTCCTGTCGCGCAATGCATACTTCAACCTGACCAAGCTCGGTGCCATCGCGGATCGGTTCCTGCCCAACTTCTATGGAGACATGACGGATACGTTGAACCGAGGGGAGCGGAGCGACCGGTTGATGGTGCGCTGGGACCTGGAGCGAGAGCCCGGTGGTCCGAGCGGCGCCTCCCGGTTTCGAGGTGCTGGGCCGCGCGGGGGACGATCCCGAGATGCCGGCACCCACCGAAGTCCGTTCCCCTCAGGGTGGCTCGGCCCTGATCCGCATCCCGCGCGAGTACCACGACCTGCGGGAACGGGACCGGAGGGTCGCGCAGAGCTGGCGGGAGGCGACCGCGTCCGCGTTCGTCGCGTGTTTCGAGCGGGGGTTGGTTGCGACCGGGTTCACCGACGACTCGGCGTATGTCCTGACCGAGGGCCGATGACGACCGTCCGTGCCGTCGAGCTTCGGATGGTGGGTATCCCGCTCGTCCGGCCGTTCCGTACCAGCTTCGGCGTGGAGACCCGCAAGGTCTGCGTGCTGGCGCGCGTCGTGACCGACGACGCGGAGGGCTGGGGGGAGTGCGTGGCGAGCCCGGATCCCGCCTACTCCGAGGAGTTCAACGAGGGCGCCTGGCTGGTCCTTCGGGAGTTCCTGTCGCCGGCACTGTTCGCGGCCGGGGACATCACGAGCGCGCAGCTCGATCGCGTGCTGGTGGGGGTCCGCGGGAACCCGATGGCGAAGGCGACGGTGATCGACGCGTTCCTCGACGCCGAGCTCCGGGCGGCGGGGCGCTCGCTGGCCGAGCACCTCGGCGCCGGGACGGACCGGGTGGCCTGCGGCGTGTCGGTCGGCATCGCCGACACGACCGAGCAGCTCCTGCAACAGGTGGACGGCTACCTGGCGGAGGGATACCGGCGCATCAAGCTGAAGATCGAACCGGGCACCGACGTGGAACGGGTGGGCGCGGTCCGGTCCGCGCACCCCGACATCGCGCTCTCCGTCGACGCGAACGCCGCGTACACGCTCGCCGATGTCGATGTCTTCCGGGCGCTCGATGGGTTCGACCTGCTCATGATCGAACAACCCCTGCACCAGGACGACCTGGTGGAACACGCGAAGCTGCAGGCGCAGATCCGGACCGACATCTGCCTGGACGAGTCGATCCGATCGGCCGCCGACACCGCCGCAGCGATCGAGCTGGGTGCCTGCCGCATCGTGAACATCAAGCAGGGTCGCGTGGGAGGGGTGCTCGAAGCCGTGCGCATCCACGATGTCGCCCGCTCCGCCGGCGTTCCGGTCTGGTGCGGCGGCATGCTCGAGACAGGGATCGGGCGGGCGACCAACCTCGCGCTGGCGTCGCTCCCGGGATTCACGCTCCCCGGCGACACCAGCGCGTCGGCGCGATATTTCGCGGACGATGTGACCACGCCGTTCGTGATGGCGCCCGACGGCTCGATGGAGGTGCCACGGGGGGCGGGCATCGGTGTGACGCCGCGGCCGGATCGCCTCGCGGCCACGACGCTGCGCGTAGAGCTGCTATCGCCGTAGCGCGTTTCATATCGGCGCGCTGCTTGAGCCGAGCCCCCGGGCAGGCGACGATAGGCGCAACGCCGCGAGTTCGCCGCGGCGTCCTCACTCATGAAGAAACGTGTGGTGCGCGCCGAGGAGTTCGAGGTCGTTGACGCGGCCGGCAACGTCCGTCTGCGTATCGGCCTGTCGGCCGACGAATCCCCGTTCTTCTCGATGCTCGATCCTGGCGGACAGGTGCGCGCCCGGTTCGGGCTCTCGGCCGACGGCTCCGCCGGGCTCGCGATCGGCGACGACAACGGCAAGGTCCGTGCGACGCTCGGTCTGTCCTCCGACGGCTCCGCCAGCCTCGCGTTCGGCGACAAGAATGGCCGGATCCGTGCGAAGTTCGGTCTGGCGCCCGAGGCGTCTCCCACGCTCGGTATGCAGGTCCGCAGCGGCGAGCTCCACCAGGTCTACAGCCTGGCCGAGCAAGGGTCCCCGACGATGGGTCTCTATGACCGGTCCGGCAAGGTCCGTGTGAGGCTCGGCCTGGCCGCAGAGGGTTCGCCGGTGTTGCGCTTGCTCGACAAGGAGGGCGAGCTCCGCGCGGTCGTCGGTCTGGCGGGCGACGGCAGCCCGTTCATCCAGTTCATGGACGAGCAGAAGGCACCGACCTGGACCATGCGATGAACGGCTGGTGGGCGACGGCGTTCATCGCGCAGTGGCTGCTGGTGCTCGTGCTCGCCGCGGTCGTCGTGGCGCTCGCGCGGCAGGTCGGGACGCTCCATCTCCGGCTGGGCCCGCGCGGCGCGCTCGAGATCGATGCCGAGGGCCCCGCGGTCGGTGAAGCTCCCCCGCCCTGCCGGCGACGGCGGACGACGGCCATCGTGTGTTGGTAGGCGGTCCCGGGCCGCCGCGGTTGGTGCTCTTCTCGTCGCCGACCTGTTCGATCTGCACTGAGGTCGCTCCGGGGATCGGAGCGGCCGCGTCCGCGGCGGGTCTTGCGCCGATGATCCTGCACGACCCCGACCTCGAACGGACCTACGACGTCCCGGGAACGCCGTTCCTGCTCGTCATGGACGAGCTCGGAACGGTCCGTGCCAAAGGCACGGTCAACAACCTCGAGCAGGTCGAAGGGCTGGTCGATGTGGCGCTCCGCCGGATGGGGGAGGTGGCGGAGCGACGGGCCAGCTGACCCCCATCGAACGCGTGGGGCGCGGGATCGCCTCACGGACCAGCAGACGCGGGTTCCTCGGCAAGCTCGGACGAGGGGTGGTGGCGCTGGCGGGCGGCGGCCTGGTCGCGACCGCGCTCGCGCCCGAGCGAGCGTCGGCGTACACGGATATCTGCGGGCACACGTACACGACGGGCGAGTGCCCGCACCCGTTCGGCAAGTTCGCCCGGACCGACGCGTTCGGGTATCCGGTGCAGCCGAAGTACGGGTACCCCGTCGATGACGACGGGGAGATCTACACGGACCCCGCGACGCAGATACGGCGCAAGGTCTGTGAGCAACGGGTGCCGGATACGTACCACTTCGTCAAGGATCCGCACTACGGCGGCGGCTGGACGCGATGCTGCAACGGTCGCCTGCGCCACATCCAGGACTGCTGTTCGGCGTCGCGCATCCGGATCAACGGGGACGCGTCGCTGACCGGCTATTGCCCGACCGGGCTCCGCGTCTTCTGCATCACCTACCGGGAACTCGAGGCGTCGTGCTAGACGGTAGGTTGTCGACGGCGCTCGTGGTGGCGTCGGCGATCGCCGGCTGGTCCGCGCTCCACGGTCCCTGAGGCCTGTCGATGGTGGAGACCATCTCCCCCGTGGTCCACGGGGGGCGCGCGCGCTGGCTGGGAACGCTCGCACTGCACACGATCGGTGCGACGGGTACCGCCGCGTTGTTCGGCGCGACCCTCGGCTGGATCGGGCAGGCGCTGGGCGCACCGTGGCAGCGTCCGGGGCTGCTCGCGCTCGCAACGATCTCGGCGATCTACGCGATCGGCGTCCTGACACGGTTCAGCGTGCCGGTCCCGCAACTCCGCCGGCAGGTTCCGGACTGGTGGCGCACCTACTTCGGCAGATCGTTCGCGGCCTTGTTGTACGGCGCCGGTCTCGGGATCGGGTTCCTGACCTACGTGTCGTACGGCACGCTCGTGGTGGTCGCCTTCGCCGCGGTGGCGAGCGGACGCCCCGCGGTGGGCGCGCTCGTCATGGCGCCGTTCGGGTTGGCGCGCGGCCTGTCGGCGGTCGTCTCGTGGCGATCGATCGACCAGGAACGGAGCCGGGCGCTCGTGGACCGCTTGGTCGCGGCAGGCGACGCACCTCGGCGCATCGTGAACGGCGTCGCGCTCGTCGCGATCGCGATCGCGGCCGGCGTGGCATCGGTCCGGGTCGGCGCCGGGTCGTGGGGGAGCGCCGCGGCCGCCGCGCTCGCCGCGGTGTTCGTGTGGGCGGCGGCGTCCAAGGTGGTGGGTGCCCGTCGATGGCGCCGCGCGCTTCCCGCCTACGGCCTGCCCCCCGCGCTCGAGCGCACGGCCGCGTGGGCGGTCCCGGTGGCGGAGTCGATGGTGGTGGCCCTCATCGTTGCCGGCCTGCCCCGTGCGGCGGCCGTGTGGTCGGGCGTCCTCCTCGTGCTGTTCTCCGGCGCTCTGGTCCGCGCGGGTCGGAGGGTGGGAGGTCGCGTTCCATGCGGCTGCCTCGGGGGGAGCGGCGACATCGACGTGAGCGCCGCGCTGGCTCGGAACCTGGCGTTGCTCCTGGTTGCGGTGTTCGTGTTCGGGAGCGCCTCTGACTCGCCGTCGATCGCGTGGCCGGGCGCGCCGGGCGCGGCGGACGTGTTGCCGATGCTGCTCGCGCTCGGCGCGCTCACGGCGTCCGCACTCGTCGTGTGGCGTGCCTCCGTCTGGCTCGCACGAGGGAACGCGTGAGCGGCACCGGGGTACGGGTGCGTCGGCTCCTGCCGTTCGCCGCGGCGGTCCTCACGGTGACGGTGGTGACGGTGGTCGCGCTCGCCGCCGGCCCGTCGTCGCGGGCGCAGGTGCAGGATCCGAACGACACCCGCGGGTTGTTGGACGTGCGTCGGGTGTGGTTCGAACCCGAGATCCACCCGCCGCGCTGGACCGTCGTGACGTACCAGCCGTTCACGGCGGAGCAGACCCGCGATCGGGGGTACGTGTTCGTGTATCTGGACACGTTCGGTGACGAGGGGTTCGACTACTACGCGTTGATCCTGTCCAATGGCCGTCGCCTCTCGGGTTCGCTCTGGCGCGAGCCGAAGCGGGGGCCCGACGTGCGGCTCATGGGTCTGGATGTGCGCCACGATTCCGACACCGAGGTGTCGGTGCGGATCCCGTTCGGGCAGCTCGATGTCGGCGCGTTCCGGACGGTGTATCGGTGGTCGGTCGTTACCACGTTCACCGGACGGAACTGCCGTGCCACGTGCATCGACCGCGTTCCCGACGATGGCACGTTCGAGCAACCGATCGGATCGCTCACGCCGACCCCCACGACATCGCCGACCGCGACGCCGACGCCGACGCTCACTCCATCACCGAGCGTCGCGACGCCGCGCTGAACGGGATCAGGACCGGAGCCAGTACCCGACCGGGAACGGCCGGACCTTCGTGTGCTCGGAGATGAAGCCCCAGATCCCTCGCGGCAACCAGATCGCCACCAGGATGGCGACGCCTCCCAGGATCATCAGGTACCAGGCTCCGTACTGCGCCAGCGTCTGTTGCAGCGCGAAGAACAGCACGGCGCCGATGATCGGCCCCTCGATCGAGCCGATCCCGCCGATCACGGTGACGAAGATCATCTGCGCCGACCACTCGACGCTGAACACCGACGCCGGCTGGACATTCAGCTGGCTGATCGCCAGCAACGCGCCTCCCGCGCCGCACCCGGCCGCGGCCGCGAGGTACACCAGCCGTTTCGCGCCCAAGACCTTGGCGCCGAGGCTCCGCGCGCCGACCTCGTTGTCGCGCACAGCCGTGAGCACCAGTCCGAGCCTGCTCCGCAGCAGCAGGTACGTGGCCGCGAGCACGATGACCGCAACGGCGAGCGCGGCCCAATACGTGTATGCCGTGAGCAAGGTCGGGTCGACGCCGGACAGTCCCGCGACGCCCGCTCCGGTCCCGCCTCCCAGGGTCGACGAGCGGCTCACGATCAGCTGGCACGTATCGGCCACGACCCAGGTCGCGATCGCGAAGTAACCCCCGCGGAGCCGCAGGACCAGGAGCGAGATCGGGAACGCGAGGACGGCGCAGCCAACCGCGGCGAACGGGATCGCGACGAACGGGCTGACGCCGTGGAGGGCCAGGAACAACACGATGTAGGCCCCCATCCCGATGAACGCTTGCTGTCCCACTGAGACCAATCCCGCGTAGCCCGCCAGCAGGTTCCACATGCTCGCGAGCGTGAGCAGGATGAACAGGTTGACCAGCGTATCCGTCGTCCCCGAGTACACCGCGTACGGCAGGTAGGCGAGCACACCTACGACGGCCACACTCGTGAGCGCGGTCCAGCGCATCGGCGCCCTCGACCTGGTGACCCGAACGGTGGCTCCCGGTTCGGATGGAACGCTCCTCGCGCTCACGCTTCGACGCGCCCCCCGGTGATGCCTTCGGGTCGGACGGCCAGCACGACGAGGAACACCGCATTCCCGGCCAGGACCTGCAGGCTGGGATCGATGTGCGCGCCGATCGCCTGGGCGACGCCCAGGATGATGCCTCCCAGGAGGGTTCCCCAGAGCGAACCGAGCCCGCCGATCACGACGGCCTCGAACGCGAAGAGGAGCCGGCTCGAGCCCGAGCTGGGGTTGAAGGACGAGTACGTCCCGAACGCGAGCCCCGCCAGCGCCACGGTCGCGAACGCGATCGACGCGGCGATCCCGAAGATGTGGCGATAGTCGATGCCTACGAGCCTCGCGGCTTCCGGATCATCGGCGACCGCGCGGATCATGTGTCCCGTTCGTGTCCTGGACAGGAAGTACTGCAGGCCGAGGAGGACGACCACGGCGAGGACGAAGATGGCGATCGACAGGTAGGCCACCTGGATCTGGTCCGTGATGTGGATCGACGCGGTTCCGAGCGAACCGATGTCCAGCGAGTGGCTGTCCGCCGAGAACGCCTGGAGCAAGAGGTTCTCGATGACGATCGCCACCCCGAACGTGACGAGGAGGGTCGTGAGCGGGCCGCGGTCGAGGCTCGCCTGGATCAGCGTTCGCTGCCCGACGTACCCCAGGACCAGGAACAGCGGCAGGACGAACAGGAACGACCAGACGATCGGGATGTGGAACACGGGCGCCAGCTCCACGGCGAGGAACGCCGCGACGACCGCCAGGTCGCCGTGGGCCAGGTTGATCACCTTCATCGTGCCGAACAAGAGCGAGAGGCCGCACGCGAACAGGGCGAAGAGCCCACCGACGAGGATCCCTTGCACGATCGCGTTCGATCCAGCTCACGACGCCGATCCCGTCGTGGACAGCCCGAAGTACGCCGCCTCGATCTCTTCGGGAGTGAACTGATCCGGCCGTCCCTCCAACGTGGTCCGTCCTTCGAGGAGGCACTGGATGCGAGAGGCGGCGCGAACCGCCTGACTGACGTCCTGCTCGACGAGCAACACGGTCATCCCGGCGCCCAGCAGCTCCGGTAGCAGCCCGTAGATCTGCCGGACCACGACGGGCGCCAAGCCCAGGGAGAGCTCGTCGAGGAGCAGAACGCGCGGGTTCGCCACGAGCGCGCGCCCGATCGCGACGGCCTGCTGCTCGCCTCCCGAGAGCTGCGCGGTGCGCTGGTGCGTGCGCTCGCGCATCCAGCCGAACAGTTGGTACACGCGCTCGAGGTCCCAGGGCCCGGGGCGGCTGTGGTACGACCCCACGAGCAGGTTCTCCTCGACCGTGAGCGACGGGAACAGCCGGCGACCCTCCGGGACGAGCGCGATCCCGGCGACGAGGCGCCGTTCGGGCGTGACCGAGGTCACGTCGTCGCCGTCGAGCAGGACGGTTCCCTCGGTCGGCTGGTGCAGTCCGGCGATCGTACGGAGCAACGTGGACTTGCCGGCGCCGTTCGCGCCGATCATCGCGTAGACCTCACCGGCGTCGACGCGCAGGCTCACGTCGGTCAGCGCGCGGAGCTGTCCGTGGAACACCGTCAGGCCCCGCACTTCCAGGACGGGGCGTTGTGCGTCCGTCATCTGGTCGTCTCCGGTTCGGACCCGGGCCACTCGGCCTCCAGACCGGCTTCGGCCAGGGACTCAGCGGTGGCCTCCGTGCCCAGGAAGACCTCCTTGACCGCGGGGCTCGCGAGCACGTCGGCGGGGCTCCCATCGCCGACGAAGCGTCCTCCGGCCAGGCAGATCAGCCGATCCACGGTCTCGACCAACGCGCGCACGACGTGTTCGATCCAGATCACCGCCGTGCCTCCCTCGCGCGCGCGCCGGACCACATCGACCAGTTCCACGACCTCAGGATCCGTCAGCCCTCCCGCCACCTCGTCGAGCAGGAGGAGACGGGGGCGCGTCGCGAGCGCCCGGGCGAGCTCCAGTCGCTTGCGCTGCAAGAGCCCCAGCTGGCCGGACGGGCGGTTCGCATCGCTGCGAAGTCCGGTGTCGTCGAGCACGGACGCCGCCAGCTCGTAGCTGGCTCCTCCGCGTGATCCCGCTCCCTGCTGCGCGGCGAGGAGGACGTTCTCGAAGACCGTCATGTCTTCGAACGGCCGAGGGACCTGGTACGTCCGCCCGATGCCCAGGCGGCAGCGGAGCGCCGGGTCGAGCGGCGTGATCGTCGCGCCGTCGAACCGGATCTCACCCCGGTCGGGCGACAGGTCGCCGCCGATCACGCCGAAGAGGCTCGTCTTGCCCGCGCCGTTGGGGCCGACGATGCCGATCGCGTCGCCGGGTTGCACGACGAGCGTCAGGTCGTCGGCGATCGTGACCTGACCGAACCGTTTGGTGATGTGGTCGAGCTCGAGCAGTGCCCCCACGATCAGGGGTTGGTGGCTACGAGGTCGCCCCCGATCGGCACGGACGCGTTGATGCTGTTGTCCACGACCACCATCTCCCAAGGGTAGTCCGTGCCCGGCTTCCACTGCACGCCGACGGGGTTCACGATGCCGATCCCCGGGAACGGCCCCTTGGTGAAGTCCAGCGGTCCGGACATCCCTTCGTAGCTGACCTTCTGGAGCTCGGCGGCGACCGCTTGCTTGTCGTGGGGATCGCTCGATGCGGTCAGCGCGACCTGCGCCACCTCGAACAACGAGTACGTCGATCCGAGCGTCTGCAGCCACTGGTTGCCGGAGTCGCTCTGGTACGCGTTGGCCAGATCCTGCGTGGTCTCACCCGTCAGCGACGAGGTGTACGGCATGGTCGGCCCCCACCACTGGTCGGTGGCGATGTTGTTCACCAGGTCGCCGAGCGCCTCGGTGTCCGCTGGGAACAGGAGCACCTTCGCCACGGTGGCGAGCTTCGGCTTGTAACCCTGCTGCGCCGCTTGCTTCCAGAACGTGTTGAAGTCCGGAGGGAGCGGGGCGTTGATGAACACCTGGCAGTCCTTGCTCTTGAACTTCGAGATCATCGAGCTGTAGTCGGTCGTGCCGTCCGTGTACGCGCCGCCGTCCACCCACTGGTAGCCCGCGTCCTTGATGATCGCCGGCCACGCGTCGCGGAACGCGTTCCCGTCCGGGTCGTTCGGGAACATGCCGCCGACGACCTTGTTCGTGTCGATCCGGTTCCACATCGGCACGAAGCAGCCGCCGAACGCCTCGACCCCGAAGAAGTACATCGTCGTGAACTTGAACGGGACCGGGTTGGCCGGGTCGGCCTGCCGGCCGAAGAACCACGCCTGCCACGGCACGACCGTCGACACGCACGGCACCCCCTGCGTCTCGCACACGGTGGCGACGGGGTTGGTCGTCTCCGGCGTGGAGCTCGTGACGATGAGGTCGGCGTGGTCCTGCAGGATCAGCTCGCGGGCGACCTGCCGACGCGCGGTTCGGGTCAGACTGCTGTCCTTCACGAGGATGTCGACCGCTGTACGTCTTGCTGCCCGACCTTGAACCCTTCTTGTACGCGTCGGTCGCGCGGATCTGATCGACGACGAAGTTGTCGCCTGACGCGAATCCGGCGAGCGGCCGGTCTGGGGGCTCACGAAGCCGATCACGATCTTGTCGGTGCTCGACGTGCCCGGAGCCCTTGACCTTGGTTCGAGCACGCCTGCGAGGAGGCCGCCCGCGCCCACGGCGAGCGCGCCGACGCCCGAGCTCCCTTCAGCAGCGACCGCCGCGAGAGGGTCCATCGAGCAGCGGTGTCTCACGTTCCGGGCCGTTCTCCATCTTGACTCCCCCCTCGCCTCCGTGCGTTGGGCCGCGCCTCGCTGATGTTCGGCTAGCGCACATTCATGCGAGTAGCGAAACTCAAACATGCCGAGGTTCGGGCGTCAACACAGTTGGGGGTTCGGGTTCACGGCGTCAGCGACGAACGCCGGTGTCGCGTGCGAGCCCTGCGCCTTGAGGTCGGCTTCGATCTGCGCGGCCGTGGCCAGCAAGGAGGGGGAGTACCTCTTGCCGCGCCGGCGCCGACGCTCACCCGTGTGGCGATACGACGAGCACGTTCATCGCGGCGATGACCGTTCCGCCGGCGTCGCGGAACGGGCACGGCCACCGATCGGAACACCCTCCTCGACCTCCTGGTCGACGAGCGCGTACCCCTTCGCGCGGATGTCGTCGAGGAGCGCACGGAGCTGTTCCGCATCGGTGACCGTGCGGTCGGTCAGCCGGTCCAGTTGCGCGTCGCCAGGAACGCGTCGAGCTCGGCCTGGGTGAGGTGTGCGAGCAGCACGCGTCCCTTGGAGCTCGCGTGCGCGGGGAAGCGCGTGCCGACCGGCACCGACGACGGTCATGATGCGCTTCGGCCGGGACGCGCACGATGTCGACCATGTCCTGTCCGTCGAGGACCGACGATCGACGACGACTCCTGGACCTGCGCGACCAACGTCCTCGACGTGCGGTGCCGCGACGTCCGGCAGCCGCATGCCCGACAGGTAGGAGTACCCGAGCTCGAGCACACGCGGTCCGGAGGAGAACTCGCTGCCGTTGGTGCGTACGTAGCCGAGGGCGACCAGCGTCAGGAGGAACCGTCGCGCGGCGGCGCGGGTCAGCCCGGTCTCGCGGGCGACCTCGGAGAGCGTCAGGCGATCGTGCTCCGGTCCGAACGCACGGATCACCGCGAGCCCACGGTCGAGCGACTGCACGAACTCGCTGCTCTTGCGACCGGCGGCGGCCTGCGCTCCGGGCGCGGCGCGCTTCTCTGGCGTTCCCACGGCGCTCAACGTAGCCGAGGGTCGTCACGTCGTCGAGCGGTCGGTCAGGCGAGAGCTCCGCTTGACAGTCGGCGGTATCGTCCGGCAGAGTCGGTTCGGCCCTCGCATGGATGTTTGACATGCGAACGCCGGAGGTCGAAGCCCCATTCAAGGTCGACCGACATCCGTTGCGGCGCAAGAGAAGGGGAGGCAGAGCGATGACATTGCTCGAAGCGGATCGTTGGACCGGCCAGGTCTTCGTCGATGGATGGGAGCCGGGCGGTGGCGGGGACTACGCCGTCATCGGAGCCCGCGACCGGCGACGAGCTCGGCCGCCTCGGTGTGGCGTCGGTCGCGGACGTGGCCCGCGCCGCTGCCCGCGCGTCCGAGGCCCAGCGTGCGTGGGCCGACACGATGTATCAGGAGCGAGCCGCCATCCTGCGGAGGGCGGGCGACCTGTGGAACCAGCATCAGGAAGAGGTCGAGGGGTGGATCGTCCGCGAGACCGGAGCCATCCCGCCGAAAGGCGAGCTCGAGATGTGGTTCGCGGCGAGCACGTGCTACGAGTCGGCCGGGCTGGCGTCGCTGCCCTACGGCGAGCTGCTCCGGACGCGTGACCCGATCCTCAGCATGTCCCGGCGCGTACCCGTCGGCGTGGTCGGGGTCATCTCGCCGTTCAACTTCCCGCTGATCCTGTCGATCCGCGCGGTCGCGCCGGCGCTCGCGCTGGGCAACGCCGTGATCCTGAAGCCCGACCCCCGTACGTCCGTGTCCGGCGGTGTCACGCTCGCCCGGATCTTCGAGGAGGCGGGTCTGCCCGATGGCCTCTTCAGCGTGCTGCCGGGCGGCGTCGACATCGGCGAGGCGCTCGTGCGCGAGCCGAAGGTCGACATGGTCTCGTTCACCGGCTCGTCGGCGGGAGGCAAGGCGGTCGCCGCGCTCGGCCGCGGAGCAGCCTGAAGCGCATCCACCTGGAGCTCGGTGGCAACAACGCGATGATCGTGCTGGACGACGTCGATCTCGAGAAGGCCGCGTCGGTCGGCTGCGTTCGGCTCCTTCATGCACCAGGGCCAGATCTGCATGACGACCGGCCGGCACCTGGTGCAGCGCAGCATCGCCGACGAGTACGTCGAGAAGCTCGCCGAGCACGCCGACCATCTGCCGGTCGGCGATCCGAACGCCGGACAGGTCGCGCTCGGCCCGATCATCGACGAGAAGCAGCGCGATCAGGTGCACGGTCGGTGACGGAGTCGGTCGACAAGGGCGCGCGGCTCGCGGCCGGCGGGACGTACGAGGGCCTCTTCTACCGGCCGACCGTGCTCGCCGACGTGCCGACGGATTCGCCGGCGTGCGATGGAGGAGATCTTCGGACCGGTCGCGCCGGTGGTCGCGTTCGATTCGATCGACGAGGCGGTGAAGATCGCCAGCGACACGCACTACGGACTCTCGCTCGGCATCCTCACGAACGACGTGATGCGCGGCCTCGAGATCGCGGACCGCATCCCGACCGGGATCGTGCACATCAACGACCAGACGATCGGCGACGAGGTGGTCAACCCGTTCGGCGGGGTGAAGAGCTCGGGGCCGGGCGCGCGGTTCGGCGGGGCGCAGGCGAACATCGATGCGTTCACGCAGCTGCAGTGGGTGACGATGCGCGGCGACCTCCCCGCGTACCCGTTCTGAGCCCACCCGGACCTCGGGCGGCATGCGCACACAGGTCGGGATCGTCGGGGCCGGCCCGGCCGGTCTCGTGCTGTCGCATCTGCTGCACCTGCAGGGCATCGAGTCGGTGGTGCTCGAAGCGCGCAGCCGCGAGTACGTCGAGCAACGCGTCCGCGCCGGCGTGCTCGAGCAGGCGCACGCGTCGAGCTGCTCCGCGAGACCGGCCTCGCCGACCGGCTGGATCGCGAGGCGCTGGTCCACCACGGGCATCGAGCTGCGGTTCGACGGGAGCGGCCACCGCATCGCGCTGACGGACCTGACCGGACGGTCGATCTACGATCTACGGCCAGCAGGAGGTGGTCAAGGACCTGATCGCGGCGCGGCTCGGCTGCCGGACGGCGCGATCGCACTTCGAGGTGGAGGACGTCGAGATCGTCGGGGATCGATTCGACGGCTCCGACGATCCGCTACCGGGCGAACGCGGCAGGGCCAGGAGCTGCGCGTGCGACCTGTCGTGGCGGGCTGCGACGGCTTCCACGGCGTGTCCCGCGACGTCGATCCCGTCGGGTGTCCTGCACGAGCTACCACCACGAGTATCCGTTCGCGTGGCTCGGCATCCTCGCGGCGGTCGCGCCGTCGACCGACGAGCTGATCTACGCGTACCACGACCGCGGGTTCGCGCTGCACAGCCTGCGCTCGCCCGAGATCAGCCGGCTCTACCTCCAGGTTCGACCGGACGAGGACATCGCGGACTGGCCGGACGACCGCATCTGGGAGGAGCTGGCGACGCGGCTGGCGCTCGCCGACGGCTGGAAGCTCGCCGACGGACCGGTCCTCGAGAAGGGCATCACGCCGATGCGGAGCTTCGTCGTGCGAGCCGATGCAGTACGGCCGGCTGTTCCTGGCCGGCGACGCCGCGCACATCGTGCCGGCGACCGGCGCGAAGGGGCTGAACCTCGCGGTCAGCGACGTGCACGTGCTGGCCGAGGCGATCGCCGAGTGGTACGCGACCGGCGAGACTCCGGGCTGGACGCGCTACTCGCGATCGGTGCCTCGCGCCGCGTCTGGCGCGTCCAGGACTTCTCGCGTCCATGAGCTCGATGCTGCACCGCGTTCCCGGCGACGATCGAGTTCCGTCGAGCGGCTCCAGCGTGGCGCAGCTCGACTACGTCACCGGCTCGACGGCCGCGGCCACGCAGCCTGGCGGAGAACTACGTCGGGCTGCCGTTCGACTGAGCAGGAAGGAGTCACGCGATGGCCAAGCACCGCACTCACGCTGGCGCGCCGAGGTCGTCGGCAGCCTGCTCCGCCCGAGTACCTGAAGGACGCGTTCGCGCAGTTCGACCGCGGCGAGATCGGCGACGACGAGCTGGCGCCGACGCAGGACCGCGCCGGCACTCGAGGCGATCGGGCTGCAGGAGGTCGACCGGCGTCGACGTCATCACCGACGGCGAGGTGCGTCGGCAAGTTCTGGTTCGACCCGCTCACCGCGAGCCTGTCGGGCTACAACCCGGACGGTTCCGGCGCCGGTGCCCGTTCACGCGCGGCGCCGAGCGAGCCGTCCGGGACCGCCACCGCGTGCTGCCGGTCGGCCACCGAGACGCTGGGCATGCGCACAGCAACCTCCCGCATCGGAGTACTCGGTTCGTGCGCGACCAGCACGCGCACAGCCCGACGAAGGCGACGATCGCCGGGATGACCTACGCGAGCGTGCTGTACGTGCCCGGTCTATCCGACACCGTCTACCCGGACCGCGACGCGTACATGGCGGACGCGCTCCGGCTGATGCGCGAGGTCGTGCGTCGCGAGGTCGTGGACGCCGGCGCGACGCTACGTGCAGCTCGACTCGCCGCGCTACACGCACATGGTCAGCGAGGAGGGCCAGGCGAACCTGCGGCGGGTCGGGCTCGACACGTCGACCTGGCTCGCGCAGATGATCGAGATGGACAACGCGCTGATCCGGTCAGTGCCCGCGACGTCACCTTCGCCGTGCATCTGTGCCGCGGCAACCACCGCAGCATGTGGTCGGTCGAGGGCGGCTACGACGCGATCGCCGAGCAGCTCTTCAACGACCTCGCGGTCGACCGGATCCTCGCCGAGTACGACTCGCCGCGCGCAGGCACGTTCGAGCCGCTCCGGTTCGTCCCCGAAGACAAGACCGTCGTCCTCGGGCTGATCACGACGAAGGAGCCGGAGCTCGAGGACGCGGACCAGCTCAACGGGCGGATCGAGGAGGCCTCGCGCATCGTGCCGCTCGATCGGCTCGCGTCTGTCCCCGCAGTGCGGGTTCGCGTCGACGCTGCCGGGCAACCTGGTCACGTTCGAGGACCAGCGCGCGAAGCTGCGACCTGCTGGTGCGCGTGGCCCGCGACATCTGGAGCTGAGCGCCGCGCTCAGCCGGACGGCGCCTCGTCCGATCCCAGCGCGCGCTCGCGCGATCGCGAACGCGGCGTTCGCTGCCGGGATGCCGGCGTAGACGGCCGTGTGCAGGAGCATCTCGGCGATCTCCTCCGGCGTGACGCCGTTGACGGATCGCGGCCTGGACGTGCATCTCGATCTCGTTCTCCGCACCGAGGGCCGCGAGCAGCGCGAGCGTGATGCACGAACGGGTGCGCCGGTCCAGACCGGGACGCGACCACACGTCACCCCAGGCCGCCCGCGTCAGGTACTCCTGGAAGGCCGCGGTGAACGGCGTCGTGCGGGCGACGGCGCCGTCCACGTGCTCGTCGCCCAGCACCTCGCGACGGATCCGCATCCCCTTCTCGTAGATCGGGTCGCTCATCGTGGTCCCTCGCTTCCATCTCGCCGTGGCCAGGTGCTCGGCGATCAGATCGGTGACGCGCTCGGGCTGCTCGACGTTCGCGAGGTGCGCGGCGTGCTCGAACGGTCGAGTCGGGCGTCCGGGATACCGCTGCGCGAGCGCCTCGCACGCGTTCGCGTGGGACCGCCGGGTCGTCCGCGCCGCCGATGACCGAGCGTCGGAGCCCGGATCGCACCGAAGGCTCGGGCGCAGGTCCGTCCGTCCCGACGACCTCGCAACACGCGGCGTAGCCCGCGGGCGGCGTGCACGCGATCATGTCGCGCATGCGTCGCCACGACGCCGGGATACCAGTCGGCGAAGCGGGCGTGAACCACCGACCGACGACGACGTCGGCGACCGCGTCCATGCCCTCGCGCGACGCACCGTCGCCGCCGCGCGTTCCGCTCCACGGCTCGGGAGGCGCGAAGGTCGCGGCGCGTGCAACACAGCACCAGACGGTCGACACGTTCGGGCGCGTTTGCGCGCGACCCACATGCGCATCGAGCCCGCCGAGCGACAGACCGACCAGACGTGCGCCCGATCGACACCGAGCTCGGTCGAGGAGCGCCAGGACGATCGTCACCGAGATCCGATACGTCGTACGGGCCGGCGGCGGGATCGGCGAGCCCCATGCCCCGGAGGTCGTAGCGATCACGACGCGGAACCGCTCCGCGAGCCTCGGCACCTGCGGGTCCCACATCTCCGAGCGTGCTCCCGAGCGAGTTCGACGAACACGAGGACGGGCGCGTCCGCCGGACCCTCGACGACGTGATGGACGTCGACGCTCACGCCGGGTCACGGTGCGCCCGGGCTCCGCTGTGCGCGCGAGCGCCCGGTCCACGAACAGGCCGGCCGCCCGACGGCCCCGGCGGGCTCTAGCAGTTCGGCGATCCTCTGCCGCCGCGAGGTGCTGCGGCACTTCGGGGGCGACGGCGAGCGCGTCGGCGAACGAGATCGCACCGGTCACTCGTCGGCCGCCGCGGCTTGACGAGGTCGTTCGCCGCGCGCCGGCCGAGGGCCGGCGTCAGGGCGCGTCGCGACCCGCTCTGCCAGCACGAGGCCCCCCGTCCGGTCGAGGTTCGCGCGCATCGCCTCGACGTCGACCTCGAGGTGCTCGAGGCAATCGCGGAGCCAGGCGGCGGCGGAGCCGATCGTCGTCAGGAGCTCGCGAGAGCGGCTCCACTCCGCGTGCCATGCGCCGGCGGCGCGCTCGTGCTCCTGGATCATCGACGGCGAGCAGCTCCGCGACGAGTGCCCGGCGCCCGCATGCGCGCACGCGTCGCCGCTCACGGCCGCGACGGGATTGCGCTTGTGCGGCATCGTCGACGAACCGCCGCGCCCCGGCACCCCCTCGCGCACCTCGTCGACCTCGGTCTGCGCCAGCAGCACGACGTCCGTCGCCGCCTTGCCGATCGCGCCCGCCGGCGACGCCGAGGGCGCCGGCCATCTCCGCCGACGCGTGTTCGGTCGGTGTGCCACGGCGATCACCGGCTCGGCGAGCCGAGCTCTTCGGCGAACGCGCGCAGCACGGACGGGCCCGTCGGCGCCGAGCAAGGCGAGCGTGCCGACGGCGCCGCCGAGCTGTACCGCGAGCCGCTCGCGTCGGACGGCCTCGCAGGCGATCGCGCGCCTCGTCGAGCGCCGTCGGTCCAGACCGGCCGCCTTGAACCCGAACGTGATCGGGAGCGCGTGTTGCAGGAGGGTTCGGCCGGCCATCAACGTGCGCGATGGTCGTTCGCTCATCACGGCGGCCGTCTCCGCGGCGGCGCGCGAGATCGTCGAGCCAGCGGACGCGAGCGCTCGCTCGACCACCAGCATCGCCGCGGAGTCGAGGACGTCCTGACTCGTCGCGCCGAGATGCACCGAGGTCGGCGGCGGCCGGGTCCTCCGGCGCTCCTCGATCGCGTCGAACGAGCGGCACGACCGGGTTCCCGCTCCGCGCCGCCGTCCCGGCCGATCGCTTCGAGTCGAAGTTCTCGGCGACGCGCACGCCCGCGCGATCGACTCCGCTCTCTGCGCGATCCATCGTCCCGGCACGACGCTGCGGCCCGCGCGAGCGCGGCCTCGACGTCGAGCATCGCCTGGAGCCACGCGCGTCGCTCGACCTCGTCGCGGACGTCGCCGCGCGCGAGCACGCCGTCGAAGAGCCCGCTCTGCGCGGGTTCAGACTGCGAAGAAGACGGTTTCACGTTCCCCCTGGAGACGGATGTCGAACCGGTACCCGTCGTCGGTCGGTCGGCGATCAGCGTGGACCTGCGGCCGGCGTCGGACACCTGCGACAGCACGGGATCGCTCGCGTTCGGGTCCGGCTCGTCGGCGAAGTAGATCCGCGTGACGACGCGCTTCAGCAGGCCGCGCGCGAACACGGACACGTCGATGTGCGGGGCCTGCGGGCGATCGGTCCGGGTCGCCGGCACCACGCCGGGCTTCATCGTGAGGATGCCGTAGCGACCGTCGGCGTCGGCGCTCGAACGGCCGAACCCGCGGAACCCCGCGACGGCGCCTCGCGGATCGTCCGGATGATCGAAGCGACCGTCGGGGTCCGCCTGCCAGGTCTCGACCATCGCGTCGGGCATCGGCGCGCCGTCGCCGTCCAGCACCGACCGCGGATCCAGATCGCGCCCGGCGTGCCCTCGGGGACCACGTACGGCCCGTCCGGCCACGGCGAGCCCGATCGCGAAGAACGGGCCGATCGTCTGCGACGGCGTGCGCGGCGACGTCACGCGTCGTCGTCCTCGCTCTCCAGCGGCGTGGCTCCACCGCTCCCGAGGACGATGTCCCACCGGAACGCCAAGCGCCCATTCCGGGACCGTCTCGGTGTGGTCGTAGCGGGAGATGAGGCGCTCGCGCACCTTCGGGTCCGGGATCGAGTTGAAGATCGGGTCGAGCGGGAACAGCGGATCGTCGGGGAAGTACATCTGCGTGATCAGTCGTTGGCGCGAAGTTGCGCCCGAACATCGAGAAATGGATGTGCGCCGGGCGCCAGGCGTTCGCGTGGTTCTTCCACGGATACGCGCCGGGCTTGATCGTCACGAACCGGTACCGACCTTCGTCGTCGGTCAGCGCGCGTCCGGCTCCGGTGAAGTTCGGGTCGAGCGGCGCGGGGTGGGAATCCTGCGGGTGGGCGTACCTGCCCGCCCGCGTTCGCCTGCCAGACCTCGACGAGCGTGTTCCGCACCGGCCGGCCGTCGCCCTCGAGCACGCGGCCGTGCACGATGATCCGCTGGCCCTGCGGCTCGTCCGCATGCTGGCGCGTGAGATCGTGATCGAGCTCGCCGACCCGTCCCTCGCCCAACAGCGGCCCCGTCGTCTCCGTCAGCGATCGCGGCAGCGTCACGAGCGCGCGGGCGGGCGCGCGCAGGATGGTGGACCGGTACGCGGGGTGGAGGTAGGGAGGATCGACCACGGCGTCGTCGTCCGAACCTGGAGCGGACCCATCGGGCACGTCGATACCTCCGTTCCTCCGCGCGACACCGGCGACGTCAGCCCGATCCAGATGGAACCGTCAGACGGAACGGGCCAGACGGACAGGATAGAGCGACCCAACGGTGGGCGCTAGACGGACAGGGGTTCGCATGGCGCTCCTTCTGGCCGCCTCTCGAGCATCAGGCCGGAGCCGAGACGCCGACCAGCCGCCCGATCGCGTAGGTGACCAGGGCGGCCAGCACGCCGATCGTCAGCTGCCGCAGCGCCGAGAAGGCAGGGCTTCGCCCCGTCAGCAACGACGTCAGGGCCCCCACCACGAGAAGCGAGACGGCCGCGATCGCGGCGGCGGCCAGGACGGCCCGGCTGCCTCCCCGGAAGAAGAAGGGGATGAGCGGCAGGAACGCCCCGAAGGCGAACATCACGAACGACGAGATCGCCGCGCCCCACGGGGAGCCGAGCCCCTCGTCGGGATCGATCCCGAGCTCCTCTCTCGCGTGCGTGTCCAGCGCCATCTTCGGGTCGCGCATGAGCTCCTCAGCGACGCGCTCGGCCAGGTCCCGGGAGAACCCCTTGCGTTCGTAGATCGTCGTGAGCTCCTCCAACTCGCCGGCCGGATCGTTGCCGATCTCATGGGCTTCCAGGTGGAGCAGCCGCTCCAACACCTCGCGCTGCACGCGCATCGAGACGTATTCGCCCGATCCCATCGAGAAGGCGCCGGCGAGCAACCCGGAGATGCCTGCGAGCACGATGACCGAGCGGCTCTGCGACGCGCCCGCGAACCCCATGATGAGCGACGTGTTCGTGAGGAGGCCGTCGTTCACGCCGAAGATCGCCGCCCGGAGCGCGCCGCTCTTGCCCGCCGACCCCGTTGGCTCCGCGCTACCAACGCGGCCGCGTTCCACGCGGCCGCGGTGCGGCAACAGGTCGTTCCCCTTCTGGAGACGCCGCTGCGCGTCAAGGATGCGCGGCAGCTCTCGTTTCGTTCGGACGTCTTCCGGTGGCATCTCGACGTGGGGCATGGGGTCATCCTTCCTCGGGGCCGGCTAGCTCGTTGAGCGCGTTCAACGATGGCGCGAAGTAGTAGGCGCCGCTCACGGGCCGCGAGAAGTCCGTCAGGCGGTCCCGCACGCCGTCGCGTGAAGTCCCGAACATCCGCGCGAGCATCCGCTCGTACCGGGACGGGTCCGCGCTGAAGGCCACGAAGTAGAGACCGTGCTCGCCGACGTTCCCGTACGGGACGCTCCGACGGAAGATCGGGAGCTCGCGGCCGTTGGCCTCGATCTCGACGCGCGCGATATGTGCGGTGGGTGGCTTGTCGGCGTCGGCGAGCTCGATGCTGTCGACCTTGGTCCGCCCGATCACGGCCTCCTGTTCGCTCACGGGGAGCGAGTGGAACGCTTCCAGGTCGTGCACCCATCGCATCGCCAGGACATGGCTTCCTCCCTGGCCGGGCTCACCCGGCGGAACCAACGCCACCTCCGCGGCCCGGCGGACCGGTGGGTTCGCGGTCCCGTCGACGAAGCCCGTCTCGTCCCGACCCTCGTGGTACGCGAACCCCGGCTGTTCGGCGACCAGGAGCGCCGCATCGGCGACGGCGTTCGCGGCGGCGCGTGCGTGGTCGAAGGCCACGTCCGGCGAGGAGCTGCTGATCCAGATCCACGCGTCGTGCTGGGTCGCCGGCGCGCCGCGACCGTCGGGTGTCGTGATGGCGTGGAACCGGTCGAGCGACGCCGGCGCTTCCGCCGGGGCGACCTCGCGCCAGGCATCCGCGCCGAACGCGACCACCAGGTTCACGCCACCGGCCGAGACCTCGGACGTGCGCAGCCTCCGGAACGAAGCGACGGCCGATGTCGGCGTGACGTCGGGAAGCAGATCGAACTCGAGGAAGTGGTGAGCGTAGGTCCCCTGAGCGAAGATCCCGAACTGCGGCAGGATGAACCCCATGCGGCATTCTTCCATCCCGCCGATCCGAGCGGGAGGGGTTTCCGACCCCGCGCGACGGCCTGCTCGGTAGACTCGATGGGCGAAGGTCGGGGGACGTGGCTCAGCTTGGTAGAGCACCTGCTTTGCAGGCACCCCAACCTGAACGCTGTGCAGCGCAACGAATCCGCAGCTCGGCCGTGAGCGTTTAGTCGAAGTTATCTGCAGTGCTATGCGACCGGGCCGCAACGGTACAGAACGGAGCCCTTCAGGCGATCGCGTCCCGCGAGCTCGCGGGGCTCGATCGCGAGGCGTCATCTCCGTCTCTTCGGATCAGCCCGGGTGGCATCTCGCGACACGCGATCCGTCCGGCGCCGGAGGCGCCGCGGACCGGCCATCCCGCCTCGACGTCCATCCGATGGTTCGGCACCGGATGGCAGATCGAGAACGGCGGACCTTGAACGTCGACGCCCTGCTCCTCGATGTAGGTGCGGATCTGGCGGAGCGCCTCGCGGATGAACGACGGCGCCTGGCGCTCATCGACGCGGTCGCGGATGCTCAGCACGGGCTGGAACGCCTTGGTCATATCGATCGCCTCCTATCCGGTCCTCACAGGGGTCGTGGGTGCGAGATCGTCGCCGGGCGTGTCGATCAGCTCGAAGCATCGATCGACACCGCCTCGCACGCTCTGCATGCCGAGCCTGAGGTCGACCAGGCCGTCGAACCCCCAGAAGACCCGTTGCGAGAGGAGGTACAGGGTGATCAGGGTGCCGATGTGTTGCGTGCCTACGAAGGCCGCGACGACGACGACCGCGATGGGTCCGAGCTTCGCGAGCCCGCCCGACCCTTGGAAGTTGAGCGCCCGCAACCAGCCGAGCCGGACCTCGGAGGCCATCAACTTCTCGGCGGCCGCGCGGAAGCGGCTCGGAGCGTCCGGATCGTCGCGACGCTGGAGCTCGCGCGAGATAGAGCTCGTCATGGCCTCGAGCTCTTCCTGGCGACGCTGACCCGCGGTCGACGCCGGCTCCTGCGTCCGCTTCATCACGAACCAGATGCTCGTGAGCGTGACGACCACGACCACGACGGACCAGGGCTCCAAGAGCGCGAGTAAGACGAGCGCGCTCGCGAACTCCACCACCAGCATCGACCCGCTGTCGATCAGTGACATCGTGACCTGCTCGAGGGTCTCGGCGTCGGAGATGAACCGTGACGCGAGCCCTTCGCTGTCCTCGCCCGCGTCTGCCTTGCGGACCGCCCCTCCGAACATCTGGAGGCGGACATCCATGTAAAGGCGGCTCGCGTTCTTCGCGTACATCCCGTCTGAAGCGATGTAAGCCGCCGCTTCGCCCACGATGGCGAGCACGATCAAGCCGGTCATGAGGAGTGCCTCTGGTCGGTCGTTGCGCTCGACGAGGGCGTCGACCAGCAGCCCGAGTGCGACCGGTGGGATCAGGCCGACCAGTACACCCGTGACCGTGAGGGCGACCATGGCCGCGACGCCGCGCCAGAGCGGTCGCACCAGCCCCATCACGCGCCGCCACGGGATGGGCGCAGGTCGAGGGTCGCTCGGTCCCCCCGTCTCACTCAGATCAGCCACGGACGACCATCCTCCGTCGTGGGTCCCTCATGCGCCCCGAGCCCGCCGCGGTCGCGGTGCGGCCGCGGCAAGGCTCGGGCGTCAAGGCTTGGAGGCGGCTACTTCTTCCCGCCCTGCTTGTCCTTCTTCTGATCGCGCTTCTTCTCCTCGCCCTTCTTCGGCACCGAACTCACCCCCTCCCAACGATCGTCTTCACTTGCAGCCACGCTAGGCGTCAGCTCGATAAGGGATCGCATGCGCAGGGTTATGCAAACACCAACTCCATGTGCCGAACTTGTGATGAGGTCGTCGATCCATCGATGCCTCGCGCGACGGTCATCCCACCGACCAGCGTCCGCTCGCACCGGTGTAGTGGCCAGGGGAGAAAGACCCGACTCTTACGGGCCATTCGCCGAGGCGGTTGCCGAGTCAAGGGGCCGTCGTGATGGTCACGGGTTGGCGTGTTGGGATCCGATGGGACGGTGGATATCCGACGTCTTCGAAGACGAGGCCTGCGCCATCGGCGCTGCGCGCGTGGCCGCGCTATCGGATGAGTGGCGGCAGTGGCGGTTGGGAGAAGTCGAAGTCGTTCAGAAGGTCTCCGAGGATGGGCACGGTCTCGCGAACGGTGGGGCGCGGATCAGGCCGCCCGTCGGTCCGCGGATCGATCCGCTGTCCGTTCAAGAACAGGTCTTCGATCAATTTGAGGTAGGCGTCCTGTGACAGGGTCTGATGATCGATGTAGCCCTGTTTCGCCCATGGACTGATCACGAGCCCCGGCACACGCAGCCCGTAGCCGTTCTCATCGACCTTCGGTGGCACGACATGGTCGTAGAACCCGCCCCAGTCGTCCCACGTGAGGAAGATGGCGGTGCTGTTCCATTCCGGGCCCTGCATCACGGAGTTCACCAGACCGGTGACGTACGTCTGGCCGACCGCGATGCTGCTGGGTGGATGGTCGCTGTCGCCTGTCCCGGGGACGATCCACGACACCTGGGGAAGGGTCCCGCTCTTCGCGGCCGCCGTGAACTTGTCCACGGTCATGATGTTGCCGAGCTGGTTGTTCTGCTGGACCGTCGTGAAGTTGGAGAGGGGATTCCAGATCGCGGGGGTCCCCGGGTTCCCCAACACTTGTTGTTCAGTGGCGCAGGTGATCGGGTCGGAGGTGCAGTCCCTGGGAGTCTCCTTGTCGATGTAGTAGCCCCAGCTCACCCCATGCTGATGAAGCAGATCGGTGATGTCGGTCCAGGCGAACGGTGTGGTCGCGCGCTCGTTGTGGGAAGTCTCGTTCCCAGGGTACGTGAGGTTGGACTTGCAGCTCTTCGGGTCTGAGATCTGGCAGTTCGCCGACCAGGCGGAGACCGTGAACAGATGCGAGGGAAGGCTCCAGGAGAACGCCGACTCGAAGAACCGGTCCTGGAGCACGGAGCTCTTGGCATACGCCCAGTAGTCGGGGATCTCGGCATCGGTGTGGTAACCCATCACGTCCGGAACATGGCTCGTGCTGTGACCGGTGAGGTTCGTGCAGGAGGGGTCGTACGGGTATTTGACGCAGAATGACTTGCTCGCGTTCCTCAGTTCCTGGACGAACCCGTCCATCTTGCCGCCGTTGACGTCGCCTGCAGCGTCCTCCTCGCCGTGCGGGCCGCCCGCGTTCACGAGGTTCGTGTCGTGATAGGGCTTCACGCACGTGTGCAGCTGGGGGTCGGGGACGCACACCGTTGGAACACCGTTCGACATCGGGATCCCATCGGCTCCGGGGTATGTCCCGAAGTAGCTATCGAACGAACGGTTCTCTTGGATTGATGAAGACCAGGTGCTGCAGGTGCTGCGTAGCCTGGGTGAGTTGTTGCGGGGGGGCGCTCACGGGTGTCTGTTTGGAAGTCTGCCGGCCTGTGCACGCGGTGGCCACCAGCAACAAGGGCGCAGGGTCCCGCCAGACGCAGGACCTTGGCCCTTGGGGACCGGTTGCTCGTGGGCGGGTCGCACGGAGCCCTTCGCAAGGACGCAATCGAAGGAAGGTTCACGGTTGAAGCTCTCATCGGGATCGGAGCAGACGACGGACCAGCCCTTCACACGCGCCGCCTAGGAGGCGTCGCCGTGCGCGCAAGCGGGTCATCCGCTCGAGCAGCCTTATCAAGACGACGCTCGCGAGGATCCCGACCGCGGGCGGCGGACCGCCGTGCCCCGGACACAGTGCGATAGTAGCCACCATGGAAGCGCACCCCGAGATCCGGGTGAACCCCAGCAGTTGGTCGGTCTCGGTGGCACCCGGTCTCGAGCCGCGCCTCCTGGCGAACGTGCCGCCGACGGGGGGCTTCCAGACGCTCGCCGAACACCGCGCCGACAACCCGGCTCCCCCGCCCGTCCGGGAGGGTGGCGATCCCCGCCTCATCGAGGAGGCGGACCGAGCCGGCATCACCGGCCGCGGCGGGGCCAACTTCCCCGCGCACCTGAAGCTGAGACTGGTGGCTCGTGGGCGGGGTCGGCCGATTGCCGTCGTGAACGGCGCCGAGGGCGAGCCGGCGGCCGCCAAGGACGCCGTGCTCATGTCCCGTCTCCCGCACCTTGTCATCGACGGCGCCCTCTTCGCCGCCGCCGCAATCGGCGCGGAGCGCCTCATCATCTGCGTCGGGGACCATTCACCGCCTGCGGTGGCAGGGATCGAGCGCGCCCTGGAGGAACGCCGCGCGTCCGAGGACCCGGGCATCCCCGTCGACCGGCGCCTCGTGCCCGACCGCTTCGTCGCCGGTGAGGCGCGATCGCTCGTCCACATGATCAATGGCGGGCCGGCGATCCCGACCCCAGCCCCGCCTCGAACGTCCGAGCGTGGTGTGCATGGGCGTCCCACGCTCGTGAACAATGCCGAGACCCTCGCGCACCTGGCGACAGTCATGGCCCACGGGGTCGACTGGTACCGCTCGATGGGAACCGCTGACGAGCCGGGGACCAGGCTCGTGTCCCTGACCGGCGCCCTGCCGGGTCCCGTCGTCTGCGAGATCGAGCCGGGCGCGTCGCTGCTTGAGGTCTTCGAGGCGAACGGCGGCGACCCCTCGCTCGTGTCCGGGGTCCTCATCGGCGGCAACTACGGGACCTGGCTCCCCCCCGCCGACGCGTTCGGCGCTCGGATCTCGAACGCCTCACTGAAGCCCCTCGGAGCCAGCCCGGGATGCGGTGTGCTCTACTTCCTCCCCAGGGACGCGTGCGGCCTGGCGGCGGTCGCGGAGATCGCGGCCTGGTTCTCGAGGGAGAGCGCCGGTCAGTGCGGTCCGTGCGTGTTCGGGTTGCCGGCTATCGCGAGGGCTATGCGCGCCGTCGTTACGGGGACCGGTGGGGATCCGATGCTCGCTCGGGTCCAGCAGCTCGCTGCGGAGGTGCTCGGCCGCGGAGGATGCAACCATCCTGATGGAGCAGTCAAGATGGTGCGCAGCGGACTGGCGGTGTTCGCAGACGAGATCCAGCTGCACCGCGAGGGGGATTGCAGCGCCCGGCCAACATCGGAGGTGGCTTCGTGAGCGACGACACCGCGGACACGTATCGGGTCTCGGTCGAGTTCATCACGTGCCGAGGGCACGGCATGTGCGCGTACCTCCTTCCGAGCCACATCGGTCTCGACGAATGGGGCTACCCGATCATCAAGAACGAGACCCTGACCCGACGCGAGCTCCGCGACGGGAAGCGGGCCGCGCTCATGTGTCCCGAGCTCGCCCTCAAGATCGAGAAGGTTCCGGAGAAGGCGCGAGCGTCGCGCGGGGGCAGATAAGTGGCGGCCCTGCGCAGTCCGGTCTATGTCGGACCTGGGCGCGCTGGATCGTGACGACGCGCCGGAGCCATGGCGGGGGCTTCCGAGAGGTTCGTCACGATGCGGCCGTCCTCGTAGACGATGGTGGCCGCGACACGGTCGAACGCGGCCGAGCCCGCGAGCAACGCCCACTTCGCCCGAACCTCGGCCTCGCCGCAGGTGGGCCCCCACGCGGTGGCCTGCACGACGCCCGTCGCCGCCGGGCGCCAGGTGCGAGGGTCGATAAGGTGATGCAGGCTCGGACCCCAGGTACGCGTGGTGGTGGACGAGGTCGCGAGCGCCCCGTGCGACAACCGCAGCACGAGGAGGTTGGAGCCGGGTTCGAACGGGTTCTCCACGCCCGCGTCGATGGCTCCCGCCGGAACTTCCCCAGCCAGGCGGAGATCGCCGCCGGCCTCGACGAGAGCCCACGGGAGCACGCCGACGGTCAGCTCGGCTGCGGCGTCAACCGTCCATCCCTTCGCGATCCCGCCGAAGTCCAACATCATGTGCTGCGGCATACGGACCCGGTGGCCCTCGACCTCGATGTCGCGCCAGGAACCCCGCGGGAGCGGCTCCGGATCCGTCGGTCGCGACGACTCCCTCACGTGTGCGAAGTCCCGGTCGTAGCCGGCGGCTGTGAGGGCGGGCAGCACGGTCGGATCGAACAGGCCGTCGGACTCGGTGGCTCCCTCCAGCGCGAGGTGCAGCAGGACCAGGAAGTCGGGCGAGACGCGCGTCCACCTCCCCGCGTGAGCATTCACGCGGGAGAGCTCGCTGTCGGATCGGAATCGGGAGAAGCGCGCCTCGCGGTTCTCGAAGAGACGCCGGACGCGGTGCGCGATCGCTCCGAGACGGTCCCCGTCACCTGTGATCGTGACGGTCGTCCCCATTGCGGCGAACGTACGTGTGCGCACGCCGTCGGCGACGTCCGGGCTCAAGGGGGCGGTACCGAAGCGCGGGTGGTCGTGGTCGTGGTGCCGGTCGATGTTCCGGGTCCGGTGACGACGCTCACCCCTGCAGATGCGCCGGTCGAGGACTTCAGGACCGTCACCTTGGAGCCCGCGGGCACGACCACCTGCTGAGGGGTGGTCGGGTTCGTCTTCTGGAGGGCGGTGAGCACGACCCACGGGATCGCGAACCCGGCGACGCACACCCCGGCGACCAGCAGCTTGAGCGAGCGGGCATTCACCGCCCGGACGACGTTCTCGGGGGGAGGGCGATCGTTGCCGGCGGAGGAACGGTCCGTGGGATCCACGGTGCTCAATCCCCCTCCGGGGGCTGACCGGCCGCCGGGGCCGCCGGGTTCTGCACGACGATCTGGACTGGATGCGGCTTCCCGAGCGTGTACTCGTGGGCCACGACCCCGGCCATCATCGCCGCGACCAGCGCGGCGGCAATAATCATCGCGGTCCGCTTGTCCATCGTGCCTCCTGCCGGATCGATTATGGCACCACCCCGGATGATTGGGATCTGCGATCTCCCGGGCGGGATCGGGTGGTCCGCGCGACCCGCTCGGACGCAGCCCGCTCGCCGAGCCACGCCGACCCCACGGTCGTGGTATATCGGGGGTGCGATGCGGGTCATTGCGTGAACAGACACGCGTTCCGTTGTCTCCTGCCGGTCTTCGCGATCGGTGCCACCTCGGTGCTGGCGGCGTGCACGATCGGGGGCTCGAACACACGCGTCACGACGAGCACGCCCGCAGGCCCACCCGGCTCCGCCGCCGTGATGGCGACGGTGCACGACTACTTCACGAACGTGATCGGGCCGGGTGAATGGGAGCGCATGGCCATGGAGTCCACGGGGAACCTCGTGACGTTGGCCGACTGGCTGGCGCGGCAGGACATCGTCGAATCCGAATCCGAGCGCGGGTCGGTCCTGATCCAGCAGAACCGCGTTACCTCGATATCGGGGAACCAGGCGAAGGTCGCGCTGGTGGCGAGCCGCTCGACGCAGGGCTACCGGGTCGACTACACGGGACCGGTCACGCTGACCCGAACCTCGGGTCGCTGGAAGGTCTCCGACTACTACCAGAACGGGCAGAGCGTCGCGGCCTCGGTCTTCCCCAACGTTTCCGGAGGGGTTACGAGCGGCGGGATCACGATCACGCCGGTCGGCGTGCAACTGCTATCCGGGCAGCTGAACGTGTGGGCGGACATCGTCAACAAGACTCCGTCCCAACTGTCGTGGGACCAACCGATCGTCGTGATCGACTCCCAGGGACGGCAACTCGGGCACGGTTCACTCTACGTATCGTCGTTTGAGAACAGCAGCCCGTTCGTCATGACCGGGAATGTGTCGGCGTACGGGAACTTCGCGATCGGCAACGCGACGCTCCCGCTGTCGACGAAGATGTTCACGCTCGTCGCCGGAGCCACCCCGCGGGGATCGAACAAGCCGATCGATCTCCGGGTGCCGGTCAACCTCGGGTGATCGGAGCAGCCCGATGAGCACCTGGATGATGCTCCGCTCCGCGGGGATCGGCGCCTACCTCCTGCTGTTCGCCTCAGTGACATGGGGCCTCGTGGGGACGACCGCGGTGATCGAGCGACGCATCTCGAAGGCAACATCGATCGTGGTCCACCACTACATCAGCACGGCGATCGTCGTCCTCCTCGCCATCCACCTCGTCGGACTGCTGCTCGACAAGTTCCGGCCGTTCCGCGTACTCGACCTGCTCGTCCCGCTCCGCGCCTCCTTCAAGCCAGGCCCGGTCGCCTTCGGGGTGGTCGCGATGTACGTGGTCGTCACCGTGCTGGTGACTTCCTGGTGGAGATCGAGGTTCGGTCCGACGTGGTGGCGACGCGTCCACGTCTGGGGCACGCCAGCGTTCATCTTGGCGATGGTCCACGGGATCTTCACCGGGACCGACGCCAACTCGCCGCTCATGTGGTGGATGTACATGGTCACGGGCGCGATCGTGCTGTTCCTGATAATCGTCAGGGGTCTCACCGCCCAGTCCGGCCTCCGCAGAGTCGACCGTCCGGAGCCGATGGAGTCGCCGGGGGGATGGGACGCGATTCAGCGGGAGGGTTGATGCAGCAGACGCCCCGGGCAGACCATTGGAGATGTGCGGAGACTGAAGCCCGGAGGAAGATCATGCCCGAAGACGGATCCTCCCCTCTCCGCGATCCCCCGAAGAAAGCACAGCTGGGTCGATGACTTGGCGGGAATGACACGCCGGACAGATGACATCAACGGGCGTGAGAACGCGGATGGCCTGACTCGCCCATTCTGAGTCGGGCCTGTGGTCGCGCTCTCTGCGGCGCTTGCCGTCCGGAGCAATGTAGTACGAGTTCTCCGGGATCGGCGCTCGCCGGAACGCAGGCGATAAGCCTTGCGATACTCGTTTCCAGACGCGCGGGCTCATCGACCAACCGCCGTCCACTCGAACTCGGTCAAGGCCGCCTCTAGGTCGCCTACACTGGATGTCATGACCTGCTCGGAAGACTGCACTCGGCTCCTTCGATCGATCCGATCCTCAGCTGCTGTTCGAGTCGATGTCATCTGCTGGAAGTGCGCTGTGCACCCCTTTCATATGGTCTTTCCCCAGGTCAGCAAGGGGACGTAGCTCAGCTGGTAGAGCACCTGCTTTGCAAGCAGGGGGTCGGCGGTTCGAGTCCGCTCGTCTCCACCGAGGAGCCCAGAAGAAAGATGCGGGGAGCTGTCGATTCCGTCGTTCCCGTTCGTCTGATACGTGACCGATCGAGAAGGAGGAAGCGATGAAGTACATGCTCTTGATCCATCAGGGCGACGCGCCGACACCCGCATCGCCGGAGGCATGGGCCACGTTGTCGGCGGACGAGCAGCAAGCCGTGTACGCCGACTACCAGGCCATCAACCAGACCCCGGGTGTGACGCCGGGCATGGGCTTGGATCTCCCCGAGACGGCGACCACCGTGCGGGTGCAGGACGGCAAGACGCTCACGACCGACGGCCCGTTCGTTGAGATCAAAGAATCCATCGGCGGCTACCTCCTGTTCGAGGCCGCCGATCTCGACGCGGCCATCGAGCTGGCCGCGCGGGTCCCGGCGGCGCGCCTCGGCGGTGCGGTCGAGGTCCGCCCCATCGTGGAGTGGTGACCGATCCTCGAGCAGACCTTCCGCGACGAGTGGGGACACGTCCTCGCTGCCCTGGTCGGCTTCCTCGGCGACTTCGACCTCGCCGAGGAAGCCGCGCAGGAGGCCTTCGCGATCGCCGCGTCGCGCTGGCCACGTGACGGAGCTCCCAGCAACCCCCGCACATGGCTGGTGACGACCGCGCGCAACCGTGCCATCGATCGCATCCGCCGCGATCGGACCCTGACCTTGAAGACCCGACTGCTCCAGCTCCCCGACGCGGCGGAGGACCCGATGGATGCGACGACGTTCCCCGACGAACGGCTCGAGCTCATCTTCACCTGCTGTCACCCGGCGTTGGCCGTCGACGCCCAGGTAGCGCTCACGCTTCGCTCGCTCGGCGGCCTGACCACCGAGGAGATCGCGCGTGCCTTCCTGGTCCCCGAGCCGACGATGGCGCAGCGGCTGGTGCGCGCCAAGCGCAAGATCAAGGCCGCCGGGATCCCGTTCCGCGTGCCTCCAGACCATCAGCTGCCCGACCGTCTCGTCGCCGTGCTCGCGGTCGTGTATCTGATCTTCAACGAGGGCTACGGCGGCCGCGCCGAGCTGTCGGCGGAGGCGATCCGGCTCGGACGGGCGCTCGCCGAGCTGATGCCCGACGAGCCGGAGGTGCACGGTCTGTTGGCCATGATGTTGCTGCTCGACGCCCGCCGCGAAGCGCGCTTCCGCGACGGCGACCTGGTGTTGCTCGCCGACCAGGATCGATCGCTCTGGGACACGGCGCAGATCGCCGAGGGGAGGGCGGTGCTCGACCGGGCGCTCGCGCTCCTCGGCCGCGGTCCCTACGTGGTGCAGGCGGCGATCGCCTCGCTACATGCCGACGAGCCGCGCGACTGGCCGCAGATCGCCGCCCTCTACGGTGAGCTCTCCCACATCACCGGCTCTCCGGTCGTCGAGCTGAGCAGGGCCGTTGCGGTCGCCGAGGCCGAGGGGCCCGAGGCGGGGCTCGACATCGTCGACCGCCTCTCCTTGGAGGACTACCGGTACCTGCACTCCACGCGCGGCGAGCTGTTGCGCCGTCTCGGCCGGACCGAAGAGGCCAGTGACGCGTATCGTCGGGCGCTCACATTGGTTCACGACGACGCCGAGCGGCGTCTCCTCGAGCGCCGCCTGGCGGAACTTGGCGCCCCAGGCACGTGACGTACCATGGTCCGGAGCAGGTCCGTCGAGATCGCGGGAGCCGGAGGGATCGTCCGATGAAGGTATCCGGATTCGTGAGCGTCATGGTGGTGGGGGCGTTCGTCCTCACCGCGTGCGGAGGCGGAGGGTCGGATGCTGCCTCTCCTGCCGCCGGTGGTGGCGGGTCCACAGGCGCCACGGGCGGGTCCACAGGCGCCACGGGCGGATCCGCGAGCGGGTCTTCCGGTGGGGGTGGGGCGATCGACGCGGCGAAATGCGCGCAGGTCGTTGGTGCGATGAGCGCCGCGGCCGCCTCGGTCCCGTCGATGATGTCCGGGCAAGCGGGCGACTTGAACACCTCGCTCGCCCGGCTCCAGGCATTCGCGGCGGCCGCACCCGAGGAGATCCGGGCGGACCTCACGCTCGTGTACCAGGGTTACTCCGACTTCGTGAAGGCGATGCAGGACGCCGGCTACGACCCGACCAGCAGTCAGCCGCCGACCGCCCAGCAGATCGCTGCGATGTCGCAGGCAGCGCAGGCCTTGCAGGATACCGACTTCAAAGCCGCGTCCCAGCGCCTGAACGATTGGTTCAAGACGAACTGCGGTACCTGACCGCCGGTGACCCGCCGGTGGGTCGCGGCATTCGTGCTCGTCTCGTCATTCACGACCACCGTCACGGCTTCGGCCGAGGACGCATTGAGGGGTCTGCCTCCGTTCCACGGAACGGTGTCGGTCATCGACGCCGCCACGCGTCACCTGATGATCGGGAGTTCCTGGCACGCCGGTTGTCCGGTGCCGCTCCGAGACCTGCGGCTCCTCCGGCTCAGGTACTACGGGTTCGACGGACGCGCCCATCAGGGAGAGTTGGTCGTGAACCGCTGGTACGCACGAGGGTTCGTCCGTGTCTTCGAGCGGCTGTACGAGGAGCGGTTCCCAATCCGTCGCATGCGCCCTGGTCGATCACTACGGCGCGGACGACGACCGGTCCATGGCCGCCGACAACACGTCGGCGTTCGATTGCCGGCTCCGGGCCGGCTCGTCGACGGAGTGGTCGCAGCATGCCTACGGACGTGCGGTGGACGTGAACACGGTCGAGAACCCGTTCGTGACGCCCACCCACGTGTCGCCGCCGGCGGGTGCCGCCTTCGTGGATCGGACGCAGATGCTGCCAGGCATGATCCATGTGCACGACGCCGTGTGGTGGGCGTTCCACGCGATCGGGTGGGAGTGGGGCGGCCAATGGCAGGGCACCATCGACTATCAGCACTTCAGTGCGAACGGTCGATGATGCCGTGCAGGTGACCGATCAGACGAACTAGCAGACCGCCATCAGGTAGGGGTACGGGTCTACCGCGCTGCCGTTGCCCGGGTGCCACTCGAAGTGATCGTGCGGGCCGCCGGCGTCTCCGGTCGAGCCGACGTAGCCGATCACATCTCCGGCCTTCACCGGTCCGAGCTTGCCGTAGGCGGACAGGTGCGCGTTGTAGACGTAGCCGTTCGGACCGCGGACGAAGACCGCGTTGCCGCCGAGCCAGTTGTGGTTGGCTTCGGCGATCCCGTCGAACGGCGCCACGATCGGCTGGCCGCTGGCGGCCATCATGTCGTCGCCCTGATGGATGTGCGCGGGGACGCCCTGGCGATGCGGGATCGCGTAGCCGAAGTTGTTCGTGACGTCGACCGACCCACGGACGGGGCAGTAACGGAAGATGCCGTAGGTCTGGACCCATGTCGAGAGATCCATCCGCCGGCTCCGGAGCACGAGCGTACGGTGGCGGACATTGTGCTCGAGCTTGTGCAGACGCTGGCGCAGGGAGCGGCGGAGCTTCGCGAGGTGCTCGGAGTTCTGATTGAACCGCTGGCGATCGGACGCGAGCGTCGGACCGATGGCCCTGACCTTGGTGATCCGCGCCTGGATGTTCCGGATCTGGTGGTGGAGGTTCTGCCGCGCGACCCGCCTGAAATCGTGGAGGATCTCCAACTTGCGGACCGTGACCTTGCGCTCGTGCAACGCACGGCTGATTGCATTGTCGGCGTGCGCCGACACGACCAGCCCGCCGATGACGAGCGTGGCGCAGACGGCGAGCGAGACACCGCGCGTGACGAGCTTCTTGCGATCCAAGACCTTCAACCTCCCCAGTTGGAACCTCGAGAACCATCCCGGGTATCGGCAGAACGGGCCCGATTTCTTGAGCGTCGATGTCACGTTCGAGGGTTCAGACGCGTGTCGCAGACGCCGATGGGATGGAAGGGCCGGCATCGCCGGGCCCATCGCCGGGTCGATGTTGTCGTTACCGAGGGACGTGGGGGGTCACACGTTGCAGACCGATCGACGCACTCGCGACCGGGTCCGCCTCTTCTTCTGGGCGGTCCTCACGGTCGTCTGCCTCGTCGCCGTCGTGGTGGCGCGCCAGCAGCAGACGCAAGGGTTGCAGCGCAAGACTGCCGCTGCGCAGGAGCGTGCGGTCAGATTCACGCAGAACGTGCTCGCCGGCACGCTCGATGCCCAGCGGGTCGCCCGGCCGATCGAACGTTCTGGATACGACCAGCTCCTGGCGACACTGAAGCACGGACTCTTCACCGATCAGCGCGTTGTCCGCGTCAGGGTCTGGGATGCGGACGGCTTGCTCGTCTTCACGACTGACGATCCCTCCCAGATCGGCGTCACGAAGTCGAACGACGCGTCCCTCCGCTCCGCAATGCGCGGCGACATGGTCAGCGCGGTCGTGAACGAGTCGTTCGCGCGTGACCGATCGACGACGCCGGAGCCCACGGCATTGCTCTCGACGTTCGTCCCGCTCCGGACGCCCGACAAGGCGAACGTGTACGGGGTCGTCCAGATCGACAACGACTATGCACTCATGGTTGACGCCGCGTCGTCTCCGTGGAAGCAGATGCAGATCGCGTTTGCCATCGTGGCGATCCTCTGCCTGGTGATGGCGATCGTGTCCTTCGTGTGGTCGCACCGGAAGGAGGAGGTTGCCGGGTTCGGTCCCAGCAGCCGCGAGGTTCGCGCGGGGGCTCGTGACGAGAAGAAGGCGACCGCGGCGCAAGCCGAGGCAGCGAAGCTCCGAGAACGGGTGAAGGAGCTCGAAGGCAAGAGCAAGTCAGTCGCCGAGCAGCAGCTCGAGCTGGAGAAGCTCCGGGGGCGCATCGCCGAGTTCGAGCAGCGCCCCGCTCCCGCCGGAACCGATCCTGCCGAGGTGGAGCAGCTCAAGGCGCATGCGAAACAGCTCGAAGAGCAGGCGCGCGGGGCAGAGTCGCGGGTCTCGCAACTCCAATCACGGGTCACGGAGATGGAGGCGCAGCTCCGCGTGACGACCGATCAGATGAAGATCGCCCAGAAACGGGCGGAGGAGGCGCAGGCCACCCCGGAGGTCGACCCGAACGTCGTGCCGGCCCCGATCCAGGCCAAGCTGGACGCTGCGGCCGAGACCGAGCAACTCCTGCGGGACGAGCTTGAGTCGGCCCGCGCGGCGACGCAACGGGTGGAGCAGGAGCGTGAGGCGCTCGTGCAGGCCCACGAGGAAGAGATGCGATCGCAAGCCGCGCAGCTCGACCAGGTCCGGGTGAACGCGCGACTGGCCGAGGAAGAGCGTCAGCGGATCCTCGCCGAGGCTGCGGGCGGTCCGACCGCCGACGTGATCCCACCGGACGCGCAAGCGCAGATCGCGGAGCTCACGCAGCAGCTCGAACGCTCGGAAGCGGAGCGGGCGATGCTTCGGGCCGGCCGTCCCGAGACCGTGTACGAGGCGCGGAACCGACAGTTGGAGGACGATCTCGCAGAGCTTCGTGCCCAGCTGTCCGGGGGAGCGGCTCGACCTCGACCCCAGGATGCGCCGGATGCTCACGTGGATGCCGCTGTGGATGCCGGGGTGGATCCCGCCGTGCTCGGGGCGCTCGAGGAACGGGTCGCCGCCGCGGAAGAGCGGGCCCGCGAGGCCGAGCGGCGGCTGGATGAGGCGAAGCCGCGGCGTTCCCGGTCGCGCTCGACGCAGCGCGCGAACGGCAACGGCAACGGGACCGGTCGGGAGAACGGCAAGGCGGAGGGCGACGGGACCGCGAACGACGGCGTCGACGCTCCCGCGGCGGAGAGCGTGGATCAGCCTGTCGATGTGGTGCCGGAAGAGCTCGCCGCCGCCGAGCCCGTGCTGGACGACGAAGCGCTCGAGAAGGCGAAGGTGGACGGGAGCGAGCTCCGGAGCCGGTTGGTGCGCAGCACCGATGCCAGGCGACGCGGTATCTCCACCCCCACCGCCGTGCCGACCCCCGGGCCGACGAAGCGCCGCTAGAGCGCGAGCTGATCGACCGCGTACGTGTCGCGGAGTCGCTGGTCGATCTCATCGAACCGCAACCACGCCTGCGGGCGCATCCCGTAGCGGCCGGCCATCTCCGCGTGGTCATCGCACATCGGCAACAACTCGCCACGTTGGAACCAGCCGACCACCGACGGTGTGACGCCGTGCGTTCCCCACTGCCAGAAGCAGAACTGGCAGATCAACCCGAGCCGTTGTGGGTAGCCGTACCGCGCGCGGTACCCCAGCTCGTGCTCGATGACCCGTCCCCACAGGGCCACGCGGCCCAGGACGGCCGGGCACCGTGTACGGCGCAACACGTCAAGGCCGTGCGTGCCGTGGAGGCCGCAGGTGCATCCGAGGTGCGGAGCTTCGTGGAGCGGTCCGAGCATCCGGCATCCGGCTTCTGCCGGACGTCCGGGGAGCCAGGGCCGGCCGCGGCCCGCGACCGGGCGCAGCAGGAGGTGTGATCCATCGCGGCGGCCGGTGAGCGCCCACGCTCTCCACGCCAGGACGGGTTCGGTCGCGGTGTCGACCGGCAGTGAACGATCGAGCGTCGACCGGGTCACGGCGCGTTACGGAGCGGGCTGGGCGGGCTCGGGCGTCTTCGCCGGCTGCGGCTCCGGTGTGGGCAGCGTCTCCGGCAAGGGAAGCGATACGGGCTCGACCTCGATGATGCGCTTGGGCTGACCGATGTCCACGGCTGGCCTCCTCGCCGGCTGGGCGTTCCTCGCGCGACAACGGCCAGGGTACTCCTCCGGAAGGGACCGTCGCCAGATGCCGTTGCGGCATGTTGCCCGGGCCTGCGTCGCCTCACGCGAGCGCGAGTCGGTAGATGGCCTGCGGGTCGCTGAAGTAGATCTGCCCGTCCGGCCCTGTTTCCATCGAGTAGACCGCGCCCGAAGGAGCGTCCAGGACGTCGATCGCGCCCCCCGACACGTCATCTCGGGCGGCGTTCAGGGCGACACGACGGAGCACGCCGGTGTTCACGTCGCCGAAGAACAGCTGGCCTTCGACCTGGCTCCCCAGGCCGCATCCGTCGCAGAAGGCGTCCCCGGTGATGCCGATCGTTCCATCGAACCAGAGCTTGGGCAGGGTCCGAGGCGTCGGACCGCTGTTGTTCGTGTCCCCCGGGGCGTTGCCTCCGCAGTTCTCGCTCGGCCCCCAGCCGAAGTTCCCGCCGCCGGCGATCCGGTTGATCTCGTCGTTGCATTCGGGGCCGTTCTCCGTCTCCCACAGGCTGTCGGTCTGCGGGTCGAACGTGAAGCCGAACGAATTCCGGATGCCGAACGCGAACACGAGACTGCCGGCGATCGGGTTGTCCGACGGCACCCCTCCGGACGGCGTCATGCGCAGGATCTTCCCGCGGAGGTTCGCCCCCAGGTCCTGCGCGTTCGCGCTGTCGTGGCCGTCGCCGACGATCGCGTAGAGCATGCTGTCGGGCCCGAACAGGATGCGCCCGCCGTTGTGGTACGGGCTCGAGCTCGCGGGCTGCGACATCAGGACGCGCATCTGCGTGTGCCCGTTCGAACGGGTGATCTTCAGGATCTGGTTCATCAAGCCGCTCCCGGTCGATCGGGTCGCGTAGACGTAGAGCGTCCGTGGGTTCGGCCAGCCGGGATCTGCGGCGACGCCGAGGGTGCCGCGCTCTCCCTCACCGTTGACGCCGTGCACCGTGAAGAAGCGCTTGTTCGCCTTGGTCTTCGGGTCGTAGATGTGGATCTGCCCGGTCCCCCGCTCCAGATAGACGATGCGCCCGTCGTTCAGGAAGGTGAAGCCGGCCGGTCCGCGTAGGCCTCCGACCACGCGACGCGCGACGATCCCTCCTCCCGCCTGCGCGCTCGTTCCGCCGAGCGCGGCGACGGTCGTGCACGCGAGCATGAGGACGGCGAACAGGTGGACGAGCGACCGGTTGCGGCGCATGGGTTCCTCCCTCGGTGGGTGCGGTTCGTGGCTAGCATGAGCGCGTGAGCTTGCCTCCCTCGATGTTCGGCGTTCCCGCGCTCCGCTCCGAAGACCCGCGGTTCCTTCGGGGCGATGGCATGTACCTCGAGAACATCCAGATCCCGGATGCGCTCCGCGCCGTGTTCGTGCGTTCCATCATGCCGCACGGACGGCTGAGCGGCATCGAAGGGTTGGAAGGAGCGCGGTCGATGCCGGGGGTCGTGGCCGTGTTCACCGCCGACGACCTGCACATCGCTCCGCAGCCACCGAGCGGCAACGTCGAGGGAGCGAGCGGCTCGTTGGAGGGTCCGTTCGCCCGAGAGGTGCTCGCGCGCGACACGGTTCGTTACGTCGGAGAGCCCATCGCCGTGGTGATCGCCGATTCGCTGGCCCACGGACAGGACGCGGCGGAGATGGTCTGGCCGGCGGTCGACGCGCTCGATGCCGTGACTGACGTGGAGGCGGCGTTCGCGGACGGTGCGCCGGTGCTCTTCCCGGCCCACGGTTCGAACGTGGCGCATTCGTTCGAGCAGCAGTGGGATGCGGACGCGCTGGCGGGAGCGGATGTCGTCGCGAGCGCACGGGTCGTGCAGCAGCGTCTTGCCCCGGTACCCATGGAGACGAACGCGATCGCCGTGGTGCCCGAGGACGACGGCGGATACACGATCTGGTGTTCGACGCAGGTGCCGTTCGACGTGCGGAGCGACCTTGCCGAGCTGCTCGAGGTCGACAAGAAGCAGGTTCGGATCGTGGCGCCCGACGTGGGCGGCGGGTTCGGCGCCAAGCTGATCGTGTATCCGGAGTTCGCGGTCGTGGCGGCGGCGGCCAAGGCGCTGGGCCGTGCGATCCGGTGGGCCGAGACGCGCTCGGAGAGCATGCTGAACCTCAACCACGGGCGTGCGCAGGTGCAGCACGTCGAGATCGGCGCGAAGCGAGACGGGACCGTGGTCGGCATGCGCGTTGAGCTGCTCGCCGACATGGGCGCCTATCCGGTCGGGGCGTTCCTGCCCACGACCACGCAGGAGATGCTCGCCGGCGTCTACACGATCCCCGTGATCGCATCGCGTGGATGGAGCGTGGTCACGAACGCCACGCCGGTCGCCGCCTACCGCGGCGCGGGCAGGCCGGAGGCCACGGCGCTGGTCGAGCGTGCGATTGACCTGATCGCGGCGGAGCTCGGGATGGATCCCGTCGATGTCCGGCGGAAGAACATGATCCCCGCCGACGTCTTCCCGTACCGGACCGCATCCGGCACGACGTACGACATCGGGAACTACGAGCTCGCGCTCGACGAGGCGCTGAAGATCGCGGACGTGCCGAAGCTCCGGGCGGAGCAGGCCTCACGACGGGAGCGGGGCGACCACCTGCTGCTCGGCATCGGCGTCAGCACGTACGTCGAGATCACGGCGTTCGCGTCGAAGGAGTTCGGCTCGGCGCAGGTGCACGCCGACGGCACCGTGACCGTGCTGACCGGTGTGTCGCCGCAGGGACAGGGCCACGAAACGGCGATGGCACAGATCGCCTCGGCGGTTCTGGGCGTGCCGTTCGAGTCGGTGCGGGTCGTCCACTCGGATAGCGCGGTCGTGCCGCGCGGGGCGGGCACGTGGGGTTCGCGCTCGCTGCAGGTCGGCGGCTCGGCGGTCGCCGAGCAGACGCAGGCCGTCGTGGCGAAGGCCCGCACGCTCGCGTCGCACCTGCTCGAGGTGGACGAAGCCGATCTCCCGGAACCGCTCGACGGGGGGTTCGAAGTCGCGGGTGCGCCGGAGCGCGCGATCACGTGGGCGGAGCTCGCGGTGGCCGCGGACGACCCGTCGCGGCTGCCGGAAGGCATGACCCCCGGCCTCGTCGCGTCGGGAACGTTCCGCGAGTTGGAGTCGACGTTCCCGTTCGGCGCGCACGTGGCAGTCGTCGAGGTCGACGTTCAAACCGGGGACGCGCGGCTGGTGCGCCACGTCGCCGTCGACGACTGCGGCCGGATCCTCAACCCGATGCTCGTGGACGGGCAGGTCCACGGGGGACTTGCGCAGGGCATCGCGCAAGCGTTGTACGAGGAGGTCCGCTACGACGAGATAGGGAACCCGGTGAGCGGCAACCTGTCGACGTACGGCATGCCGGCCGCGTCGGAGCTGCCGTGGTTCGAGATCGCGCACACGGAGACCCCGACGCCGTTGAACCCGCTGGGTGTGAAGGGGATCGGCGAATCGGCCACGATCGGGTCGACCCCGGCCGTGCAGAGCGCGGTGATCGACGCGCTGTCGCACTTGGGCGTGCGCCACATCGACCTGCCGCTCTCGCCGGAGCGCGTGTGGTGCGCGATCCGCGACGCTACGTCGTGACCGGTTCGCCGGTCGCGGCGAGGCGTTCGATCAGGGCGGCGGCACGGACGTTGCCGGGAGATGCCTGCAGCTGCTGCGACACCACCCGATGCCGAGGCTTCAGGTCGGCGTCGGCGAGCAACCCTCCGATCGCGTCGGTCAGCTGCTCGTCATCGAACCGGTACGTGTCCAGTCGCACGCCGTAGCCAAGCTCGTCCACGCGTTGCGCGTTGTCGTATTGATCCCAGAACAGCGGCAACACGATCATCGGCTTGCCGAAGTGGAAGCACTCCGTCACCGTGTTGTTGCCGCCGTGCGTGATGACCACGTCGACCTGCGGCAGGATCGACGGCTGCGGCAGGAACTCCTCGCCGAACATGTTGTCGGCGACCTTCAGCAGTTCGTGCTGCGGACCCTTGCTGACGATCACGCGGTAGTCGGTCGCGCCCAGGACGTCGATCAGGCGTTGCATCAACTCGACGTCGGCCGATCCGAGCGAGCCGAGCGACAGGTAGACGAGCGGGGCAGCGCCCGGGAGCGCGGCGTCCACGTCGAACGGTGCATCGGTCCGCACGCTCGAGTCCAGCCGGTGCCAGGTCGGCGGGAGCGGGATCGCCCGGGGGTAGTCCGTCGCCTCCGGGAACAGGTACAGGTTGAGGAACGGCGACTCGTACATGTAGTCGCGCGCGCCCGGGAGCGGCGGCCCGCCGTGCTCGCGGAGCCATGCGTCGAACGCGGCGATCTGTGAACCCAGCACGCGGTCGTACTCCGACCAGAACGCGCTCCACTCGGACGTGTCGTCGGTGGGGTAGCCGGAGAACACGGGCGGGATCAGCTCGTCCTTCACCTCGCACGGGTTGCACGACACGATCCGCGCCCACGGTCTGCCGCTGGCGGGGATCGCGGCGAACGCCACCACGTTGTCCTCGACGATCGCGTCGGGGGCGAGCTCGTCGAAGATCTCGGACAGGCGGTCGTTCGCGTACATCGAGCCGTCGATCAGCGCCTGCCACGTCGGCTGCAGGAACGTCTCGAGTTGCACGATGGTCGGCTTGCGGAACTCGGGCGCGGTCTCGCGGATGAAGTCCTTCCAGAACTGCCCCGGAACCTCGGGCTCCTCGGGCGGCGGCGCCAGACGCATCGTGGCTTCCTCGAAGCCCTTGGCCTCGAGCGTCCCGGCGAACGACTCCTCCACGACGAACACGACCCGGTGCCCGCGCTCCTTCAGCACGGTGCCGATGCCGACGCAATTGTTCGTGGGACCGAACGCCCCTTCCGGGAAGAACACCACCGTCTTCGGGTCGGTCACGCTCGCCTCCATCGGTCCGTTCGCGCGCACAGTCTATGGGGACGACCGGGCGCACGGAACCGCACGAGGCCTTCGATCCTTTACGGGAACGCTCAGCTGTCTTTGACGTCCCTTTACGCACCCCTCTCTAGGGTGGGCGTGTCGGAGTCCGTGAGGAACGACGAGAGAAGGAGGAGACGATGGTCGCACCCGGATCCATCGCGGATTGGGCCCTGTTCGCCGGCATGCTGGGATCGCTCTCGGCACTCGCCATCGCCGGGCACCGTTGGGTCTTTCAGGAGCATCTGATGCCCGAGCGGGTCCGGTCGCATCCTTTCATCGCGCCGGCGGGTCTGCCGGCACGCGTCTCGACGTAGCGCGCGATCGGGTCCCGGGGGCTGGTCTGGAGATCCCCCGGGGCTCGGCGCGGGATGGCAGAACGAACGCCGGTATCGGTAGGCTTCCCGCATGGATGCCTCGATGCCTCGTTGGGAACAACGTCACCGCGCCCCCACCATCTCCATGCCCGACTGGCCGCCCGGTGCGCCGGACCGGGTCGTGTACGAGAGTACGGAGAGCGGGGTGTGGCAGGTCCACTGCATGGACCTGGCCTCGGGTGCGCGGCGCCAGGTCACCGATCACCCGGTCGGCGTCGTCGGCGGATCCGTCTCCGTGGACGGCGCCGACGTCTTGTGGTGGCAGGACGAGACGGGCGACGAGTCCGGCCGGTGGTTCGCGGCTCCGTTCGCGGGCGGCGACGCCAGGCCGTACCTGGACGGCATCCCGATCGGCTGGAGCGAAGGGTTCGCACAGGCGCCCGGCGTCGTGGCCGCCTCGGTGAGCGATCGCGACGGGTTCGCGATCTACGTCTCGGTCGACGGAGGGCCGGCCAAGGAGACGCTCCGAAGCACGGATTGGCTGCGGGTGTCCGGGCCGGAAGGTGCCTCCTTCAACCGGGGCGGCCTCTCGGCGGACGGAACGCTGCTGTGTCTGCAGCATTGCGAGGGCGGCGACATGCTGCACCCGGCGCTGCGCGTCATCGATCCTCGGACCGCCGGGATCGTCGGCGACCTCCGCGACGAGGGCAAGAGCCTGTCGACCGCGGCCTGGTCTCCTGTAGCGGGCGACGGCCGGCTCGCGGTGATCCACGAGCGAGGCGGCGAAGACGGTACCGCGATCTGGGAGCCCGCGACCGGCACCTGGACCGATCTCCAGACCGGCCTGCACGGCGAGGTGGCGGCACTCGACTGGTGGCCGGACGGGTCCGCGTTGCTCCTTGCGAACCTCGTCGAGGGCCGTCACCGCCTCTATCGGCACGACGTCGAGACGGGCGAGACCACGCCGATCGAGCATCCGGAAGGACAGATCTCCGGCGGACGCGTCAGGCCGAACGGGGAGGTGTGGTTCCGCTGGGCGAACGGCGCGAACGCGCCGCGCGTCCTGAACGATCGCGGTGACGAGGTGTTGCGCGCCGAGGGCGAACGCGCGGTGGGCGGACGCCCGTACGTCTCGTTCCGGTTCGACAACGAGCGCGGACAGTCGGTGCACGGCTTCTACGCCACGCCGGAGGGCGAGGGACCGTTCCCGGTCTTCATCCGGCCGCACGGCGGACCGACGTGGTTGGAAGAGGATCGATGGAGCCCCGAGGTGCAGGCCTACGTCGACGCCGGGTTCGTCGTGGCGATGATCAACTTCCGGGGGTCGACCGGGTACGGGGCGGAATGGCGCGACGCGTTGATCGGCGACATCGGCGGCCCGGAGCTGGAGGACCTGAACGCGGGCCTCGAGTGGCTGGTCCAACAGGACATCGCCGACCCGTTGCGCGCCGTGGTCGGTGGCTGGTCGTGGGGCGGATACCTCACGCTGATGGAGGTCGGCAAGCATCCCAACCTGTGGCTCTGCGGCGTCGCCGGCATCCCCGTGGGTGACTACGAGATGTCGTACGACGACATGTCGCCGGTGTTGCAGGCCTACGATCGCGCGCTGCTGGGCGGGCGACCCGATGAGGTGCCCGCCCTCATGCTCGACCGGAACCCGATCAACTTCGCCGACGACGTCCGGGTGCCCGTCCTGTTCATCATCGGCAAGAACGACAGCCGGTGTCCGTACCGACAGGCCATGGCCTACGTCGACAAGCTCGCTGCTCGAGGCCACCCCCACGAGGTGTACCTCTTCGGGACGGGGCACGGGTCGTTCGATACGGACGAGGACGTCCGGCAGGTGCGAACCATCCTCGAGTTCTTGGCCAAGCACGTGCCCGGCGTCGAGGTGCCGACGACCTAGTCCATCTCAGAGTAGAAGCACCGTTCGCCGCTCGTTCGGGTCCGGTGCTACCTTGGCGGCATGCCCTCGCTGCAACAGGCGTTCCTCGTCGCGACGGCCGTGCTGCTCGGATTCGTGATCTGGCGTGTGGGTACCGCGATGCTCCGCTCGGTCTCCGGGAGCGGCTTCGATCGCACCAAGCCCGAGGTCGAGGATGTCGAGGAGCTCGACGTGTTCCTGGTCTGCCACGAGTGCGGAACCGAGCTCCACGTCACCCGCCTGGGCGAGCTGCAGATCCCTCGTCATTGCGGCGAGCCGATGCAGGTGGTCCGCCGTCCGGCGGTGGGCTGAGGCAGGTTATCCACCGTCGTCGCACCGGCCATCCACCGGATCTCCACACCCGGCGGCCGGCGTTTCCCACAGCTGGGGAAAGCATGTGGAAGGATCACATCGATGTGATTCGAGCCGCGCGCGTCAGCGGATCTTCGTCGTCCCCAGGAAGCCCACGCCGATCATGCCGAGCCCGACGAAGAGGACGACCGGGCTGGTGGTGTCGTTCGTGAACGGCAGGACCTGCGGCCAGATGTAGTTGAGGACGATGATGACGACGCCGAGGCCCATGATCCCCAGAACGAGCGGTGCATACCAGCGGGGACTCGGCTTCTGGCGGGGCGCCTTCTTCGTCGGCTCCAGCTGGTAGCGGCGCTTCTGGGCGGCGGTGTTGCGCGAACGGGACTTCGGCATGACCCCGATGTTACCCGGGGAGCAGGCGGAGCGTGGCCACCGCGGCAGCTTCCACGGCCGGCCTCGTGAACGGCAGCGGGTGATGCTCCCCGGCGATCCACAAGGGGAACTGGTCGTTCCAGTGCGGCGACGCCGGGTTGCCCGAGACGCCTGCCGGCAGTACGCCGACGGACCGATCGAGGTCCGCCAGGTCGTAGACGGCGCGCCACGACGCGATCACGTCGACGAGGTATCCGTCGCGTCCGTCGAACCCGCCCTGGGCCACGGTCTGCTCGTCGCCGCCGAGTTCGGCCTCACCGGCAGTGAAGAGCGATCCGAGGCCGGGGATCGCGCCCAACGGATGGACCAGCGCGAGTCGGTGCAGTGCGCCCCATCTCCAGGCCGAAGGATCCGAGCCGAGTTGCTCGGTGAGCTCGGCCAACGCATCGCCGAGCGCGGCGTGGAGCAGGTCGTCGTCGAGCGGGCCGGACGGGTCGCGGAGCCACGCCGGCAGGACCTCGCACTGGAAGGTCTCCCGGTCCGTGTGGTAGCGCCGGAAAAGCTCGTCGCCCAGTGGTGGATGCAACGCGCGCCGGGCGATGTGTCGCGACCACACGTTGAACAGGGCGGCGGCCGGGGAGTGCGCCGACATGTCCCCGTCCCAGGCGGCCACGGATCCGATCGCGTGTCGCTCCTCGTCGTTCCGCGGTTCGAGGGCGGCCAACCGTGGGATCGCGGCCATCGCGGGGAGCGAGAACGTGTCGAGCTGGATCCGCGCCATCGAGGCGACATCGTGTTGGGCGATCGCCTCGAGCCGCTCGACCACGCGGCGCGCTCGGTACGGCGTGTGGAAGTCGTGCCCGATCAGGTGTGGGTAGCCGTCGTCGTGGATCCGGTTGTTCGCGGTGACCAGATATCCATGTGGCGGGTCGATCGCCCACGGCAGCTCGTCGTACGGGATCCATCCGTTCCACTCGTAGCCGGGGGTCCACCCGGGCACCGGTGTGGTGCCGTCTCCTGCGTCGCGCAGCGGGAACCGTCCGGAGCATTGATAGCCGATCGTTCCGTCCACGTCGGCGTAGACGAAGTTCTGTCCCGGACATTCCACGCCCCACGCCGCGCGGCGGAACTCCTCGAAGCTGGTCGCGTGCGCGGCGTCCAGGACGAGCGATGGACGGATGCCGCAGTCGAACCCGGTCCATCGGAGCGTGTACGTCTCGGCCGATTCGAGCGGGATGTGCTCGGTGTGCATGTTGCCCACCGCCGCCGTCTCGATGATCGGGCCGTGTCGTGTCTCGTAGACGTCGACGAGGACCGGTTCGGCGGCGCCGCGGACGTGGATCCGTTCGTGATGGACGGTCAGCGGCTCCCATGCGCCGTCGTGCTCGGCGGCCGTGCGCTCGTCGTTCAGATGCTCGACGTAGAGGTCCTGGACGTCCCCGCTCACGTTCGTGACGCCCCACGAGTGATGCGCGGTCGTACCGAGCAGGATGCCGGGTGAGAACGTGAGCGCCACGCCGCGCGCCTCGTACCCGGGAGCTCGGAGGTGCATCTCGATCCACGCGCCGGGCTGCACGGCGAGCAGGTGCGGGTCATTGGCGAGCAACGGCTTGCCGGTCGCCGTTCGTGTGCCCGCCACCACCCAGTCGTTCGACCCTTCGCCCTTCGGTCGCGGGAGCTCATCGAGCAGGCGACCGGCGAGCGAGCCCGCGGCGATCGACGGCGGATCGGCCGGCAACGGCGGGAGGAGCGCGCCGACCTCGTCGGGCCCGAGCCGTTCGGCGATCGCCGTGCGGAGCAGCTCCTGGTCCCAGTTCCCGGAGAGCCCCCACGCCAGGTAGACGAACGCCGCCGCCCACGGGCCGGCGTCGTCGGTCGGCAGGCTCGGAGCCATGTCGAGCAGGGAGTACTCGACGGGAGGCGCCGGCATCTGCGCGATCCACGCCGCGCATCCCTGGCGGAACCGGGCGTGGATCGCGTGGGAGGCGTCGTCCCATCCGGCGGCGAGCTTCGCCCCCGTGCGGGAGAAGCCGATCGTCCGGGCGAACCGATCGTCGGCCAGCGTGCGGTCGGCGAAGACCTCGGAGAGACGTCCGCTGGCCGCGCGGAGCAACAGGTCCATCTGGAACAGGCGCTCACCGGCGGTGACGAACCCCTGCGCGAACCAAAGATCGTCGAGGGACTCGGCGCTGATGTACGGCACGCCCCAGTGATCCCGGAGGATCTCGACCGGTTCGGCCAGTCCCGAGACCGTGAGCTCGCCGTTCTCGGGGAGGAGGGACGCGGCGGCGACCTCGCGCAGCTGTTCGACGAAGTCGCTCATGCAGCCCGGAAGCCTATCGGTCCCCGGAGCCTGCGAGCGCCTCTCGCGTGTTGCCGAGCCAGCTGTCGTGCAGACCCGCGTACACCCCTCCGCGGGCGAGGAGCTCGGCGTGCGTTCCCTCCTCGACCAGCCGTCCGGCGTCGAGGACCAGCACGCGATCCGCGTGCTCGGCGGTCGAGAGCCGGTGCGCGATCGTGATCACGGTCCGGCCGGCGGACAACCGTCGCAACGCCTCGGTGGTGCGGCGCTCGGTCGCAGGATCCACCGCGCTCGTCGCCTCGTCCAGGATCAGGAGTCCGGGCTGGTCGATCTGTGCGCGTGCCAGCGACACGAGCTGGCGCTCGCCGACCGACAGGGCCTCCCCCCGCTCGCCCACAGGAGTGTCAAGGCCCTGGGGGAGCGCGTCGACCCAGTCGGCCAGGCCCAGCTCCTCGAACGCGGTCTCGACGTCGCGGTCGCTCGCGCCGGGCCGCCCGTACCGGACGTTCTCCCGGACGGTGGTGTCGAACAGGAACCCGTCCTGCGGAACCATGCGGATGGCGGCGCGTCGCGAGACGGGCGACACCCGGCGGAGGTCGACGCCGTCGACCTCGATGTCTCCCGACGCCGGATCGGCCAGACGCGCCAGCAGCTTGGCGAACGTCGTCTTCCCGCCGCCCGTCTGACCGACGATCGCCACGTGCGATCCACGTTCCACCCGGACCGAGATGCCGCGGAGCACGGGTCCGCCTTCGCGGTACGAGTACTCCAGCCCGTTCGTTCGAACCGCGATGGGACCCGAGGGCAGCTCGACCCCGTCCTCCGGTTCCACGATCTCGATGGCGAGGTCGAGCACCGTGAGGATCTTCCGCCAGCCGGCGATCGCGGTCTGCGTGTCGGCGTAGATCTCCGGGAGATCGGTGAACACGTGCAGGAAGATGTCCGACAGGAAGATGAACGCGGTTACGCGGCCGAACGTGAGACCCCATCCCGGCCCATGCGAAGCGCCGAGCCAGACGATGACCGAGACGGCGATCGCGTAGAAGAACGTGGCGATCGGGAACAGCGTCGCCGAGCGCCAGTGCGCCACGATCGTCGCCCGGTACCGTTCGTCGATCGCGCGCTTCACGCGGCGATCGGTGCGGTCCTCGAGGCCGTAGGCGCGGACGACGGCCGCACCCATGACGCTTTCGGAGACCTCGGACATCAGCTGGCCGACGCGCGTGCGCACCAGGTCGAACGCTTGCGTCAGGCGGCCTTGCAGCGACGACACGACCCACAGGAGCGGGATGACCAGCAGGACGACCGCGATCGTCAGCTGCCAGGAGTACACGAGCATGAGCGCGAGCGCCCCGAACACGAGCGCGAACGAGATGATCCACGCGATCCCGCCCCACTCCGTGAACTGCGAGAGCGTGTCGACGTCGGCCGTGACGCGCGCGACGAACACGCCGCGCTTCTCCTCGGTCTGCTCCGCGATCGACAGATCGTGGATGTGCGCGAACGTGCGGACGCGCAGCGCCATCAACGCCTGCTCGGACGCGTTCACCAGCCTGCGAGCGGCCAGGCGGCTCGCGAGATAGGTGAAGATGACCAACGCGAGCGCGGCGCCGCACAGGGTGTAGACGTAGGTGGGTCGGAACCCCCCTTCGAACCCGTGGTCGAAGATCTGCTGGACGAGCACGGGGGTGATGAGCGTCGCGGCCGTGACTCCAAGGGAGATGACGACGGTCAGGCCGAGGCCCTTGCGCAGCTCCGGCGACTCGTGCAGACCGCGACGCAGCACGGCTCGTGCGCTCTGGAGGTGCGGGGGGACCTCGAGATCCTCGTCGGGCGTCACGGCGTCCTGGGTGATGACGCTCACGACGTGCTCCGTTCGTACGCGTGGATCATCGCAGCGTAGCCGGGCATGCTGGCGAGCAGGTCCTCGTGACTCCCCGTCGCGCGCAGGCGTCCGTCCTCCAGATAGATGATCCGATCGGCGAGCCGGATCGTAGACAGGCGATACGCCACCACGACGAGCGTCGTCCGGAGCTCGCGCCGGAGCGCACCGAGGATCTGTGCCTCGATGGTCGGGTCGACGGCCGACGTCGCGTCGTCCAGGATCAGCATCCGCGGCCTTCGAACGAGCGCGCGCGCGAGCGCCACCCGTTGCCGCTGCCCACCCGACAGCGTGTGGCCACGTTCGCCCACCACGGTGTCGTACCCGTCGGGCAAGCGGCGGATGAACGCATCCGCCTGCGCCAGACTGGCCGCGTGCTCAACCGCCTCCGGCCCGGCTCCGGTGTCGAGCGCGATGTTGTCGCGCACCGGCGCCGCGAACAGGAAGCTCTCCTGGAACACGATCGCCGTCGCGTCGCGGAGCGAGGCCGCATCCGCGTGGCGGAGGTTGACGCCTCCGATCAGCACCTCACCTTCGTCGGGATCGTCCAAGCGAACGAGCAGCTGCGCCAGCGTGCTCTTGCCGACGCCCGTCGGACCGACGATCGCCACCGACTCGTCCGCGTCGATCCGCAGGCTGACCTCGTCAAGGATCTTCGTCCCGGCGTAGCCGTACGAGACCGCAGCTAGCCGCGCGTCGAGTGCTCCGTCCGGCAACCGCACGGGCTCGGCGGCGGGCACGACCGTGACCGGCTCGGCGAAGATCCCCTCCAGGCGCGCGTAGCTGACCACGGCTCGGGGAAGCTCCGAGAGGATCCATCCGATGAACCGCATCGGCCACGCGAGCAGGCCGAACAGCGCTATGAACTGGATCAGTTCTCCGCGCGTCACCGCACCGACGGATACCCGCCACGATCCGACCGCCATGAGCGCGACCGCGCCGACGGCCGGCAGCGCCTCGAGCGCGGGTTCGAATCCAGCCCGGATGTACCCGGCATGGACGCGCTCGTGCTGGAGCGCGCGGGCCTTCACCGCGAGCCGTTCGGTCTCCTCGGCTTCGCGTCCGAGCGTCTTCACGATCATCGCGCCGTCGATGCTCTCGTGAGCGACGGAGGACACGTCGCCGATCCGTTCCTGCGCGCGGCGGGCCGGCCCCTCCATGCGGCGCGCGAAGCTCCGGTTCATGATCGCGAGGGTGGGGAACAGGAGGACGCCGATCATCGCGAGATAGATGTCGGTCGCGAATAGCGAGATCATCGCGAAGAGCACCAGGAAGAGCACGCCGGTGGCGAACGGGATCGGGTGCAGCACGTCCACGGCCGCCTCGACATCGGCCTCCATGTGCGCGATCAGCTCGCCGGTCGGGGTCTCTTTGTGGAACTGGAGCGAGAGGTCCCGGTAGCGGTCGGCGATCCGCGTGCGGAGGGTGGCCATGACGCGCGCACCCGCGACGCCGCTGTAGTACCGGCGAACCATGATCCCGCCCGCGCGCAGCGTGCCGGCGGCCATGATCGCGGCGATCGCGAGCCAGATCTGCGACGACGCCACGCCGCCGTTGAACGCGGGCTGCAGGACGTTATCCACCGCGCGGCCCAACGCCACGGTCAGGCCGATCGACGCGAGCGCGTACACCATCGAACCGCCCACCGCGATCAGGAACGGGCCGGGGTGCGTCTTGACGTACGACACGACCAGACGCAGGCCGCGCAGGAACAGGCCGCGTTCCGCCATCTCGGGTGTCTCGACGTAGGCTTGCAAAGACTCTCCTCCGCTCCGACCAGGCATCCTACGGGTTGAGGGAGGGCGTTCCTGCTGGAATGATGCGGCTCATGACCCAGCACCGGCCGTGGTTCCACAAGTGGCCCGCCGACGTCCCGCGAACCCTCGAACCCATCCCGGAACTGTCGTTATTCCGACTGCTCCAGGACGCGGCGGCCGGGTTCCCGGACAACCCGGCGACGGCGTTCTTCGGCGCGCACCTCACGTATCGCGAGCTGCTCGATCATGTCGAGCGCTTCTCGGCCGTCCTCGCCGGGCTCGGCGTGAAGCAGGGCGACCGTGTCGGGCTCCTGTTGCCGAACTGTCCCCAGTACCTCATCGCGTGGTACGCGTGCCAGCGGATCGGCGCCATCGCGGTCGGTAACAACCCGCTGTACACGCAGCGCGAGCTCGAGCACCAGATCAAGGACGCCGGCATCGAAGTGATGGTCGTGCTCGAGAACGTCTACGAGAACTTCGGAAAGGTGCGCGATGTGGCCGGGATCCGCGAAGTCGTCGCGGCCAAGCTCACCGACCACATGAAGTTCCCGCTCAACCTGCTGGCGCCGATCAAGTTCCGCAGGGACGCCAAGAAGGAGGGTCACCCGTGGCCGCCGATCCCCGCCGGTCATCGGGTGCGATGGTGGAAGGACGCCATGAAGGCGACCGGCCCGCTTCCTCCGGTCGCGACCGTCGACCCGCGGGTCGATGCCGCCGCGCTGATCTACACCGGGGGAACCACGGGCTTGTCCAAGGGAGCCACGCTCTCGCACTTCAACCTGGTGTCGAACGCGATGCAGGCGGTGGCGTGCATCTCGGACATCCGTCCGGGCCAGGACTCCATCATGTGCATCCTGCCGTTCTTCCATTCGTTCGGCACGGTCGCCATGAACGTGGGCATCCTGCGCGCCGCGAAGTTGGTGATGCTGCCGCGGTTCGAGCTGAAGCAATGCCTGAAGGAGATCCAGCGGGAGAAGCCGACGTTCTTCCCCGGCGTGCCGCGCCTCTACCTGAACCTGAACGAATCGGAGGAAACGCCCAAGTACGACCTCGGTTCGATCAAGGCGTGCATCTCCGGTGCCGCGCCGCTGCCGCTCGCGACGGCCGAGAAGTTCGAGCGCCTCACCGGGGGTGGCCTCGTCGAGGGGTACGGGCTCACCGAGACCTCGCCGATGACGCACGTGAACCCGTTGAAAGGCGAACGCCGCAAGGGCTCGATCGGGCTCCCCGCTCCGGACACCGACTGCAAGATCGTCGACCTCGAAGACCCGGATCGCGAGCTGGCCGCCGGAGAACGCGGCGAGCTCTGCATCCGCGGCCCGCAGGTGATGCTCGGCTACTGGAACCGGCCCGAGGCGACGGCGGAGATGATCCGCAACGGCTGGCTGCATTCCGGCGACATCGCGGTGATGGATGAGGACGGCTACTTCTTCATCGTCGACCGGATGAAGGACATGATCTTGGTGAACGGCTTCAACGTGTACCCCACCGAGGTCGAAGACGTGCTCTTCCACCACCCGAAGATCCTGAAGTGCGCCGTGATCGGCGTGCCCGACGACGAGCACGGCGAGCGGGTCAAGGCGTTCATCGTGTTGAAGCCCGGTGAGACCGCGACGGCGGCCGAGATCGTCGCGTGGTGTCGCGACCCGGCGCAGGGGCTCACGGGCTACCGCGTGCCGCGGGAGTTCGAGTTCCGGGATTCGCTCCCGGAGACGATGATCGGCAAGGTCCTGCGCCGCGTGCTGCAGGAGGAGGAGCGAGCGAAGGTGGCGGCCGCCGCCGCGGCCGCTCCGCCCGTGTCGTGAACCCCATCTCCTGGTCGATCGACGAACGGACGATCGTTCGCACCCTGACGCTCGACGATGCGGAGGTCATCTTTCAAGCCATCGACGCGAACCGGGACAGGCTTCGCCCGTACATGCACTGGGAGCGGACGACCCTGTCGCCGGACGATGTGCGCGCGTTCATCGAACGATCGCTCGCGTCGACGACCGACGAGGACGCCAACGGGATCTGGGTCGCGGGTGAGTTCGCCGGCAACGTGGGGCTCCGCATCGATCCGGAGGAGATGAGCACGGGCGAGATCGGCTATTGGAACGTCCGCTCGTTCGAAGGACGGGGTCTGATCACGGAGGCGTGCCGCCGATTCGTCGATCACGGGTTCCACGTGCGGATGCTGCATCGGATCGAGATCCATGCGGCCGCCGATAACCTCCGGAGCCGCGCCGTGGCAGAACGATTGGGCTTCACGCTGGAGGGGTCGATGCGCGACGGCCATCGCAAGCCCGACGACACGTACGTCGACCAGGTCGTCTACGGGCTGCTCGCCTCCGATCGGTTCGAGACGTGACCGCCGAGGCCGTCGTGTTCGACCTCTTCGGCACGCTGGTGCCCGAGTTCTCCAAGACCGACTTCTTCGAGAGCGTGCACGAGATGGCGCGTGTGCTCGGCGCGGACCCCGACCGGTTCGAGGACGCGTGGAGGCGGACCGCCGAGGCCCGGCAGACCGGCGCGTTCGCGACCGTCGAGGACAATGTCCGCCACATCTGCGGAGAGCTCGGCGTGGATCCGTCCGACGATGCCTTCGCGACGGCGCTCGATCTCCGGCTCCAGCTCTATCAGACGTGGTTCCATCCTCGGAGGGGCGCGCTCGAAACGCTGACCGAGCTCAAGATGCGTCGTTACCCGATCGGATTGGTGAGCATGTGTGCCCCGGACGCGCCCTCGATGTGGCGCGCGTCCGCGCTCGCGCCCTTCGTCGACGTCGAGGTCTTCTCGAGCGAGGTCGGGTTGCGCAAGCCCGACGCCGCGATCTACCTCCGCGCCGCCGACGGCCTGGGCGTCGCTCCTGATGTGTGCCTGTACTGCGGCGACGGAGCCTACGGCGAGCTGTCGGGTGCGGAAGCCGTCGGCATGACGTCGTACCTCCTGGCCGACCCGGCCGTCGACGTCGAGACGTCCCTCACGCCCGAACGCGAGGAGTGGAACGGAGCGAGCGTGGCCGACCTTCGGGAGCTGCTCGCGCTCCTGCCCGGCATCGGTTAGGCGTCGCTCGCCGCGGGCTCCTCGGTTCGACCGACGTACCGATGACGGTGCGCGAGGTAGGCGAACGGACCAGCGACCAGCGGGAGCCAGTACGAGACCAGGCGGTACGCGAGCGTCGCGAGCACGGCGTCGGGGGGCGAGACGCCGGCGAGCACCAGGGTGGCTGACAATCCCGCCTCGACGAACCCGAGTCCGCCGGGTGTGATCGGGATCATGCCCAGCACGGCTGCCGCGACGTAGGCGAGGAGCACCAGCGCCGGGCGGGGCCGGGCGCCGACGGCCGCAACCGCGGCGAGCAGCGCGAGGTAGTCCAGCAGCCAGTTGCCCCACGCGGTGAGCAACGCCAGCCACCAACGGTCGCCGAGCGTGGCACGGACCGCGTTCCGCTCCCGTACCAGGGTCTCCGGGACTCCCGTCTTGGGTGGATGATCCTTGTGCATCCGGTTCTGGACCCGCTCGATCATCCTGCCGACCCACATGAGCGGGCGGTCGGCCGAGAGCAGGACGGCGCCGACCGCGACGGCGAGGACGAACAACGCCGCGCCGAGCCACGCCGACTGGACGAGTCCTTTCGGCGCAGGGGCGCCGAAGATGATCGCCGGGAGCGCGAGGACCGGCAGCGCGAAGAGCGTCGCCGAGCTGATGAACGTCGTCGCCGTCAGGCCCGTCCCGATCGTCGTCGGATCCAGGCCCGACGTGACCAACAAACGGAACTGGATCGCGGCTCCGGCTGCCGCTCCGCCCGGCACGATCCGGCTGAACGCGTTCCCGGAGATCTGCGCCGTGGCGATCGCGAACCATTTCGCCGTTCGGAGCGCCAACCGCTGGAGCGCCCACGCGCACGCGAAGCTCGCGATCTCGGCCACGAACATCACGACGAACCACCCGGGCTGGATCGTCAGCAGATCGGGCCACGCGGAGAACACCTTCAGGAGCGACGGCCACAGCACGTACAGCGAGAAGAGCGTGAGGATCAGGAAGATCGCGCGCACGATGACGCGCCGACGGAAGGACTTCTCCGCCGCCCGAGCCGGTCCCGACGTCGGGGACGAGGGTGGGGCGGTCGGTTCCATCCGCAGAGCGTATCCCGCAGGGACGAACCCTACGCACGAACGGCGCCGGCCGTCGGTGCAGGCAGCGGCGTCGTCGCCGCGGCGAGCGCGACGACCGCTCCGACGACCAGGGTGGCGGGAGGTCCGATCCGCGCCTCGGCTGCCGCGGCCGGCAGACTCCTCCAAGGTCCCCACGACCGTGCGTTGCTCGGGGGTCCCGGCCCACTGCACGATCGCCGCGGGCTCCGTGGCCGCTCGACCGGCGGCGATCAGCTCGGCGCACGTCTCGGCGAGCTTCCCTGCGGACATCAGGACGACGAGCGTGTCCGTCGAGGTCGCGACTCGCGCGAGGTCGACCTCGTCGCCGTGGGCGGTGCTGCCCGTCACGACCGCGAAGCTCTGCGCCAGCCCGCGATGGGTGACGGGTATCCCCGCCAGCGCCGGCGCGGCGATGGCGCTCGTGATGCCGGGCACCACCTCGAAGCGGACACCCGCGCCGGCGCACGCGAGCATCTCCTCGCCGCCGCGGCCGAAGACGAACGGATCGCCTCCCTTCAGGCGCACGACCGATCGTCCGCAGAGGCGCGTGGGCCACCAGCAACGCGTCGATCTCGTGCTGCGGCGTCGCCGAGCGGCCGGGCTCCTTACCGACGTAGATCCGCTCGGCGGCCGGGGGCGCCAGATCCAGCAGCGCGGGAGACGCCAAGCGGTCGTAGACGACGACGTCGGCAAGGCCGAGCACCTCGGCACCCCGGACCGTGATCAGCTTCGGGTCTCCGGGTCCGGCACCGACCAGGTAGACGATGCCCGGGGCGATCGCCCCGGTCCTCGAGGAGCCGTCTGACCAGCCGCTCCCGCAGGTCGTCCGCCCGTCCTTCGCGGATGAGCGCGATCGCCTCCTCGGTGTCGAGGGCAGCGGCCCACCGGGACGCGCGGTCACCGATGTCGGGGAGGAACGGCAGGGTGGCCTCGCGCACGTCACGCAACACGCGGAGCATCTCGGCCCATCTCCTCACCGAACGTCGCCGACAGCTGGAGTCGCAGTTTCTTGGCCAGTGCGGGCGAGGCGCCGCCCGTCGAGATGGCCAGCACCAGCTCGCCGCGACGAACGATCGACGGGGCTGCCCAGTCGCAGTTCGGGATGTCGTCCATGACGTTCACCAGGACGCCGCGATCGCGCGCTTCGCGCGCGATCGCGGAACGCTCCGCCGGATCGTCCGAGGACGCCACGCACACGAACACGCCGTCCAGGTCGCTCGCGCGCCAGGGCCGGCGTTCGATCGTCACGCGATCGTCCAGTGCCGCCAGCGACTCGAGCCGCGCGACGGGCCGGGTCGCGACCACCGTCACCTCGCCGACGTCAGCGGCCAACAGTCCCTCGACCTTGCCCTCGCGGACCGCGGTCTCGCCGATCACCACGGCTCGCCGTCCCGCGAGCTCCAGGGACACCGGGTAGGCGAACGGCATCGTTACGAGACCGCCTCGGTCGTCTGCGCCAGGGTCGCTTCGGCGCGCTCGCGGTCCGACTTCGATCCGAGCAGCCCGACGGAGCAGTGGAGGCCGCATTCCTTGTCGGTCTCCTCCTCCCACCACCAACGCCCGGCGCGCTCGGATTCGCCCGGCAGGAGCGGCCGCGTGCATGGCGCGCAGCCGACCGAGGCGTAGCCGTGGTCGAACAGCTCGTGGTACGGGACCTCGTTCTTTCGGACGTAGTCCCAGACTTCCTCGAGTTTCCAGTCGGCCATCGGGTTCAGCTTCACGATGCCGCCGTGGTCGCGGTCGACCTCGACCTTCGCGATGTTCTTCCGCGTCTTCCACTGTTCGCGGCGAAGGCCCGCCACCCACGCGTCGAGCGTGGCGAGCTTGCGCTTCAGCGGCTCGACCTTGCGGATCTCGCAGCACGCGACGCGGAGGTCGACGCTTCGATACATCAGGTTCGGACCTTCCGTGGACACCAGCCTGGTCACGGCGTCGCGGTCCGGGTACTCGAACTCCACCGCGATGCCGTACCGCTCGCGGACCTCTTCGAACAGCGTGTACGTCTCGGGCGGCAGGCGGCCGGTGTCCAGCGTGAACACGCGGATCTCCGGGTTGATCCGCCATGCCATGTCGATCAGCACCATGCCGTCGACCCCCCCGGCGGCGCTGATGGCCATCCGCGGCTGGAACCGATCGAGCGCCCACTCGAGCAACTCCTCCGCCGTGGCGTGCTCGAAGCGATCGGCCGCGGCGTGGATCGCCTCGACCTCCTCGTCGACGTAGGGCAGGGCCGGCTCGTGGATCGGTTCTCGTTCGCTCACGTCGGCTCTCCCACTCCGGTCACGGTCAGCTCGAATCGCCGTTCGCAGACCCGACAGCGCCATCCGCCCGCGTCGTCGGGCCGCAGGTCCTGCTCGCCGCAGAACGGGCAGTAGAAAGGGACGGCGTGCGGCGTGCTCATCGCGACGCCTCCGGACCGGCGCCGCGAATCGCGCCAGCTGCTCGTCGTCCAGCGCGTTCACGAACTCGCCGAACGACGTCCGCGAACCGCGCTGCTGCAGGTAGCGCGTCAGCAGCAGCTCCAGGTAGTCCGCGGAATCCTCCGCGAAGACCTGCACGCCTTTCACCTTGCGGCCGAGCGCCGCGCCCTCGCCCATGCCGCCGCCCAGGTGGACCAGGAACGCGTCGGATCGCGTGCCGTCCATCGCGGCTGCAACGCCGACATCAACCCGATGTCGGCGACCTGGAAGCGCGCGCACGAGTTGGGGCAGCCGTTCACGTGGATCCGGATGTCCTCGTCGAACCCTGGCAGCCGCGCCGCGAGCTCTTCGGTCAGCCACATCGCGCGACCCTTCGTCTCGCCGATCGCGAGCTTGCAGAACTCGATGCCGGTGCACGCCATGGTGCCCTTGCGGAACGCGTTGGGTCGCGCGCGCAGGTCCAGCTCGTCCAGACGAGCCACCAGCGCGTCGGCACCCGCGGGCTCGACGCCGACGATCACGAGCTTCTGCTGCGCGGTCGCGGCGAGCTGTCCGTCGCCGAACCGGTCGGCCAGGTCGGCGACCATCCGCAGCTGGTGTCCCGCGATGCGCCCGGCACGAGGCGCGAATCCCACGAACACACGGCCGTCCCGTTGCTCGTGCACGCCGACGTGGTCGCGATCGGCGAGCGGTCGCGGCGCCGGGAGCGGGGCCGTCGGGCAACGGGTCGCCCTCGAGGAACTCCTTCTCCAGGACCTCGCGGACCCGCTCGGCACCCCAGTCCTTCACCAGGAACTTCAACCGCGCGTGGTTGCGGGAGCGGCGGTAGCCGTACTCGCGGAACAGCGCCGGTCACGCCGGCCCACACCTCGGGCACGCGCTCGCGCTCGACGAACGCGCCGAGCCGCTGCGCGAACATCGGGTTCGTCGACAGGCCGCCGCCCACCTAGCAGGTCGTAGCCGGGCCCGCCGTCGGAGCCGGTCGACGCCGACGAACGAGATGTCGTTGATCTCGGGGTTCGTGCAGCTGAACGCGGCAGCCGCTGATCGACGTCTTGTACTTGCGCGGCAGGTTCGAGAACGCCGGATCGCCCAGGTAGCGCGACGCGACGGCGCGGATGTCGGGCGTCGCGTCCAACACCTCGTCGGCGGTGACGCCGGCCAGCGGGCAGCCGAGGATCACGCGCGGGCGTGTCGCCGCACGCCTCCTGCGTCGTGAGGCCCGACCGACTCGATCCGCTCGAAGATCGCGGGCACGTCCTCGATGCGGATCCAGTGCAGCTGCACGTTCTGGCGGTCGGTGATGTCGGCGACGTCGCGTCCGAATCGCTCGCTCACCCACGCGATCGTGCGCAGCTGCTCGCTCGTCATGCGGCCGCCGTCGATGCGGATCGCGCATCATGAAGAACTCGTCCTCGAGCTCCTCGGGCTCCGCGCAGCCCGTGCGTTCGCCCGGCACGCCCTGCTTGCGCTGCGTGTAGAGGCCGTACCACCGCAGACGGCTGAACGCAGGTCCTGCTTGCCGATCGAACGGAACCCGCCCGGCGCGAAGATCCGGTCGATGCGCTCGCGCACGTTCAGGCCGTCGTCGTCCTTCTTGATCTGCTCGGCGGTGTTGAGCGGCTCGTGGTAGCCCAGCCCCCACTGTCCCTCGCCTCGCGTGCGGGGAGTCGCTCTCGCTGTCGGGGCTGTCGCTCATGTGGCCTCTCGATGTGTCCCGGGAAATGGGAAAGCCGCCTCTCGGCGGCCTGGGTGGTGAAGGAAGAAGGCTCGTTCAGGGCCGCATCGCGTGGGTGCCGGCTGCCGAGGCACCGTGCGGCGCCATGCGACAGCACAGGCGGCACGGCATCATGGCTGCGACGAGGCCAGCGGTGCGGGTGCGGATCACGATTCCCTATCTCCCACGTAGGAATTGCAGGTGCAAAACCTACGGCTCGCGCGCGGGGAGTGTCAAGCGAACCCGCGAAGGCGCACCGGGTCGAGAGGGGCAGCTACGAGCGCGGCGACTTACGCCCGCCTGACCTCACGGCGAACTTCACGCGACGTCTCGAGCGAGGGCGAGCACCGATGTCCGCTCGTCATCCGTCAACCCTCGGAGAGGAGCGCGAACGTCCGCGGACGTCAGCACGTCCTTCGCGACCAGCATCTCTTTCAACGCCGCGTGGAACGGGATGCCTTGCAGTCCTGAGCGGAGCATCGAGACCTGCGCGTTCGCGCGTTCGCTCCGGTCGTGCACGAGCGCCGCCGTGATCTGTGGGAAGGCCGACGCCAGGCCGCTGACCGCTCCGATCGCGCCACGCTCCATCCCTTCCAGGACCAGCGGCTCGTTGCCGATGAACACGTCCCATCCTTCGATCTCCAGGTAAGGCTCGACCGACGCGAACGGCGTGTCCGACACCTTCATGCCGCGTACGTTCGCGCAGCGTTCGCGGATCCGGCCGATCACGTCGATCGGGATCGCGTACCCGCTCCGTCCGGCGAACTCGTAGATGTAGAACGGCAGGGGCTCGCAGGCGTCCGCGACCGACACGAAGTGCCGAACCAGCTCTTCGGCGTCGAGCGGGAAGTACGGCGGTGCGATCAGGGCGACCGCGTCGGCTCCCGCCTCGAGCGCGTGCGCCGCGAGCGCCGTGGAGTCCGCCGTGGTCTGCGCGCCGGCGTGCACGGCGACCTGGAACCCTTCGGGGCGGGATGCCAAGAACAGCTCGGCCACCCGGCGGCGCTCGTCCACCGAGAGCAGTACGCCCTCGCCGGTCGTTCCGCACGCGAGCAGTCCGTCGACACGCCCGGCGGCCAAGGAACGGACGAGCGGCGGGAACGCTTCGTCGTCCAGATGACGACCTCCGTCGCGGAGAGGAGTGACGGCAGCGGCGATGGCGCCGCGCAATCCCGGCGTCACAGCACGTTCCTCAGCGCGAGGAGCGTATTGGCGACCGGTTTCTCGGCGATCCGTCTCATGAACCACGGGTACCAGTACGGCCCGTACGCGATCAACGTCCGCACGCGGAAGCCCTCGCGCTCCAACCGGCGCTGCTCGTCCGCGCGGATCCCGTAGAGCATCGCTACCTCGAACGCGTCGCGACCACCGGGCACCGCGGCTTCGATCCGCGCGACCAGGTCCGTGTCGTGGGTGCCGAGCGCGAGCCGGCGACAGCTGGTCACCAGATGGCTCGCGAGCCGGAAGTAGCTCTCGTCGATCAGGCGCTTGTCCTGGAACGCGACGTCCTTCGGCTCGCGGTACGCACCCTTCACCAGCCGGATCGTCGGGCTCAGGGGGGCGAGCTTCTGCACGTCGTCCCACGTCCGGTGCAGGTACGCCTGGAGGCACAGCCCGCTGTTCGGCGAGCGCGCGAGCAACGAGGCGTAGAGGTCGATCGTGCCGTCCACGTACGCGTACGATTCCATGTCGATCCACACCGTACGGCCCATGTCGGCGGAGCGGTCGGCCAGCCGCTCCATGTGCACCATCGTCGCCTCGGGCTCCAGGTCGAACCCCAGCTGCGTGAGCTTGACCGACACCTCGGCGTCCAGGCCCAGCGAATCGATCCGGTCGAGGAGCCGCAGGTACTCGCCCGCCGCGGCCGCCGCCTGCGACATGTCGTCGACGTTCTCGCCCAGCAGCGTGAACGTGGCGGGCAACCCTTCGGTGGCCAGACGCTGCGCCGCGTTCAGCCCGTCCTCGGCCGTCTCCCCGGGCATGAACCGTGCGACGGTCTTGCGGACGGCACGGAAGCGCGGCAGATGCTCGCGGAGCGTGGCGTTCCCCGATGCCCACAGCAACGTTCCCCGCAGCGGATCCATGTGCGCGCGAGCCTACCGGACCGAATCACGCGCGCACCTCGGCGAGGCGGTAGCCCACGCCGCGGACCGTCTCGATCAGCCATGCGTGATCCTGTCCCATCTTCGCCCGGACGCGACGGACGTGGACGTCGACGGTGCGCATCCCGCCGAAGTAGTCGTACCCCCAGACGAGCGACAGGATCTCCTCGCGCGTATAGACGCGCCCGGGGAAGCCCATCAGCAGCTTGAGGAGCTCGTATTCCATGAACGTCAGGTCGAGCACGCGGCCGTCCAGCCGCACCTGGTAGCTGAGCGGGTTCAGGGCGAGCGGTCCGCGCCGAACGACGTCGTCCGTTTCGCCGGCTGAGCGGTATCGCATCAGCGCGAGGCGCGCGCCGAGCTCCGCGGTCGGATACGGCATGGTGAGGAACTCGTCGAGCAGATGCTCGTTGCCGGCGACGTATCGCAGGTCGGACTCCTCGACGAGCCAGAGCAACGGGATCGAGCGGCCGGTCTCGGTTCGACGCAGCGCCTCGGAGTGCGGGATCGCGTGGTTCCGAACGTCCTCGGACAGGATCAGCGCGATGCCGGGCCCCGGCTTCGACGCCGGGGGGTCGCCCTCCGGATGCAGGAGCGGGCGGTAGCCGAGCACGACCAGGTCCGTCACGAGTTGTTCGCGCGCGGTGCTGGCGTCGGCCAGCACTAGCACGACGCCGCCCGTCGCGCCCTCGGTTGACCCCGGACGGGGCGTTGCGGGCCTGCCGGGCGAGGTCAGAGCCTCGGCAGGTTCCGCTCGAGCTCCAGCCCGGTCACGTAGCTCCTGTGCTCGTTCCATTCGGCCCTCTTGTTCGCGATGAACCATTCGAAGAGGTGCTCACCGAGCGCGTCACGGACCAGTTCGCTCCGCTGCATCTCCGCGATCGCCTCCGGCAAGCTCTCGGGGAGTTGCGCGATGCCCGCGTCGTTCCGCTCGGCGTCGGTCATGGCGTAGATGTCGTTCGCCGCCTCGGCGGGCAGTTCGTACTCCTGCTCGATGCCGTGCAGCCCCGCGGTGAGGATGAGTGCGAACGCTAGGTACGGGTTGCAGGCGGGGTCGGGAGCCCGGTACTCGATCCGCGCGGCTGCTTCCTTCCCCGGCTTCGTGAGCGGGACGCGCACCAGGGCCGAACGGTTGCTCACACCCCAGCACACGTACAGCGGAGCCTCGAACCCCGGGACCAGCCGCTTGTAAGAGTTCACCCACTGGTTCGTGACGGCGCTGATCTCGCGCGCGTGGCGGAGCAAACCGGCGACGAACGAACGCGCGGTCTTCGACAGGTAGTAGCGGTCGGTCGGATCGAAGAACGCGTTGCGATCGCCCTCGAACAAGGACATATGCGTGTGCAGGCTCGACCCGTCGACGCCCTGGATAGGCTTCGGCATGAACGTGGCGTACACGTCCAATTCCTGCGCAACCTCTTTGACGGCCAACCGGAACGTCATGACCGAGTCGGCCATGGTGAGCGCGTCGGTGTGGCGCAGGTCGACCTCGTGCTGCGACGCGGCGATCGCATGGTGCGAGTCCTTCACCGGCACGCCGAACTGCTCCAGGTAGTCGATCACTCGCCGACGGAAGTCGCTGCCGACGTCGAGCGGCGTGAGGTCGAAGTACGTGCCGACGTCGAGCGGCTCGGGGGTCTTCGAGTTGCCGAACAGGAAGAACTCGATCTCGGACCCGACGTAGAACGACAGGCCCAGATCGCTCGCGCGCGACATCGCCCGTCGCAGCACCGCGCGCGGATCGCCCTCGAAGAGCGTGCCCTCGGGGGTGCGGATGTCGCAGAACATGCGCGCGACGCCGGCCATCCCGGGCCGCCACGGCAGGATCTGGAACGTGGACGGGTCGGGGTGCGCGACCATGTCGGCCTCCTGCACCCGGGCGAACCCGTCGATGGACGATCCGTCGAACCCGACGCCTTCCGTGAGCGCTTCCTGCAGCTCCTCCGCCGGTATCGCGAACGACTTCAGGAATCCCAGGATGTCGGTGAACCACAGGCGAACGAACCGGATCTCGCGTTCCTCGGCCGTGCGGATGACGAATGCACGAACGTCGTCGTCCATCGGTCCTCCCGTGTCGTTGGCCGTGTCGTTGGCCCGGGTGCGTCGGCTTGTCCAACGAACGTAGCCGCGCGGCGTTTCCCCCGGATGACCTCTCGGTTACGAACGCGTTACGCGTGCCTATCGCGGCGGTGAGCATCGCCGGACGGCCCGTAGCATCCGAAGACATGGGCCTCGAACGCGGTCCGTTGCTGGCCGAACAGACGCTCTCCGGGCGGAGCTGGTGCCGCGCCCACAGCGATCTCGTCGACGGCTGGCTCTCCGAGCTCTTCGAGAACGCCGCAGGAGCTGAGACCTCCGGGCTTTCGCTCGTGGCGATCGGTGGATACGGTCGGGCCGAGCTCTGCCCGCGAAGCGACATCGACGTCATGTTCCTCCACGACCGGCGCATCGACGTCGGCGCGATCGCCGAGCGACTCTGGTACCCGGTCTGGGAGCAGGAGCTGCATCTGGGTCACAGCGTCACGACGGTTCGCGACGCGCTCGCGCTCGGGGCCGTCGATCTCGAAACGGCGACCGCCCTCCTGTCGGCTCGGCTGGTCGCAGGCGATCCCGCGCCGGTCGCGGCGCTCGCGGATGGATCGCTCGAGCGATGGCGGAGGCGTCCGAGGCTCGTCCTGTCGCAGCTCGCCGAGCGCGTCGAGCATCGACACGAGAAGGCCGGGGAGATCGCGTTCCGGTCGGAGCCTGATCTGAAGGAGGGCAGGGGAGGGCTGCGCGATGTCCACACGCTCCGGTGGGCGGAAGCCACGCGACCGATCCTGTTCGACGGAGACGAGGCGGTCCTCGATGACGCGTATACGGCGCTGCTCGACGCCCGGGTCGCGCTACAGCGCCTGACGTCGCGTCCGACGAACGTGCTGACCATGGAGCATCAGGCGGGGGTCGCCGCTTCCCTCGGTCTGTCGGGCGCCGACGAGCTGATGGCTCGCATCGCCGCAGCCGCTCGAGCCATCGCGTGGACCAGTGACGACGCGTGGAGACGACGGTCCGTTCCGCGTGTGCGCGCGGGATCGTCCCGGTCTCGGCCGGTCGGCCCCGGGCTACTGATCGAGGGCTCCGAGGTGCGCCTCGCCGACGATGCCGACCTGCAGGGCCCGACGTTGGTGCTCCGCGCGGCGGTCTCCGCGGCTCGCGCGGGCTCCGTCATCGAACGCCGGTCGCTCGAACGGCTGGCCGCGGCGGCGTCTCCCTGGATCGAGCCGTGGCATCCCGACGCTCGCGCTCTCCTGGTCGAGCTGCTGCGCACGGGTGATCCGGCCATCCCCGTGATCGAGGCGCTCGATCGAAGGGGAGCGTGGGGCTGCATCCTGCCCGAATGGCTCTCGGTGCGTTCACTCCCGCAGCCGGGAGCGCTCCACGATTTCAGCGTCGACCGGCACCTGCTGGAGACGGCCGCCGCCGCCGCGGCCCTCGCGCCGCGGGTCTCCCGGCCGGACCTCCTGCTGGTCGCGGCGCTCCTGCACGACATCGGCAAGGGGTCCCGCGGCGATCACACCGAGGCCGGCGTCGAGATCGCCGCTCGCCTCTGTCGGCGGATGGGGTTCCCACCGGACGACGTCGTCACTATCGCGGGACTCGTCGAGCACCATCTGCTGCTCCGCGACGTCGCGTCCCGCCGCGACGTCGACGACCCGACCACCGCGCACCGCGTGGCGAGCGCGGTCGGGTCGATCGAGCAGCTTCGCTTGCTCGCGGCGCTCACGGAAGCCGACGGTCTGGCCACGGGGGCGACGGCGTGGGATCCCTGGACCGCCCAGCTGCTCGCCGAGCTCGTCGACCGGGTCGCGCATCAACTCCGCGGGTGGAGGGAGGCTCCCGATGCGACGACCTCGTTCCCGACGGCAGATCAGTTGGCGCGCCTGTTGTCCGGCGACCGGCGGCTCGACGTCTCCGACGACGTGTTGACCGTCATGACCGAGGATCGTCCGGGCGTCTTCAGTCGCGTGGCGGGCGTCCTGGCCATCCACGGTCTCGACGTGCGCGCAGCATCCGCGTACTCGACCCAGGGATGGGCGCTCGCCGAGTTCCGCGTGACCGATCCGCTCCGCGACGAAACGCCGTGGCACCGGGTGACGGCGGATCTCGACCTCGCGCTCGACGGCCGACTCGCGATCCAGGCCCGGCTGAGCGAGCGCGTGCGGACGTACGCACGTGCGACGCACGGCGCGCTCGACGATCGCGAGCCGACGGTCGCCTTCGACGATCGAGCGTCCGTCGATGCGACCGTCATCGATGTCCTGGCTCCCGACGGGATCGGCGTCCTGTACCGGATCACGCACGCGCTCGCCGAGCTGGACCTCGACATCCGTTCGGCGAAGGTGCAGACGCTCGGCACCCGCGTCCACGACGCGTTCTACGTGCGCGACCGCGGCGGTACGATCACGGACGCGCGCACGCGTGCCGAGATCGAGCGGGCGATCCTCCACAGCCTCGCCGAGTAGCGCGAGCTCCAGTCAGACGGCGTCGTCCCCGAGCTCGCTGGTACGGATCCGCATGAGCCGGTCGAGGTCGATGGCCCACACCTTCCCGTCGCCGATCTTCCCGGTTCGCGCCGCCGCAGCGACGATGTCGACGATCTTCTCCGCCTGGCTCGAGTCCACCAACGCCTCGATCTTCACCTTGGGGACGAACTCGATCTGGTACTCGGAGCCTCGGAACGTCTCGTTCTTGCCTCCCTGGCGGCCGTAACCCTGGACCTCCGAGACGGTGAGACCCAGCACGCCCGCCGTGCGCAACGCCTCCTTCACCTCGTCGAGCTTGTACGGCTTGATGATCGCGGTGACCAGGTACGGCATCCGGCTCCTCCTCTCGTTCGCGCGACTCCGGCACGATCGCAACCATGGTCAGGCCGACACGTCGGCGTCCGATGAGGCGGACGCCGATTCCCCGACGACCGTGACCTCCTCCCGGCGCGGGAGGTTGGCCGGCGTGGAGTACGTCATGCCCTGCCCGAACTCCACGTGGTACGCCGGCGTCCCGTGCTCGTGGATATCGAGACCTTCGAGCTCGCCGTCCTTCGACACCCGCAGGGTACCGGTGGCCTTGACGAGGTACATCAGCCCGAGAGCGACGGCCCCGACGATCACGACACACGTGATGCTCCCGACGAACTGCGCCTTCAACTGGTCGATGCCCCCGCCGTAGAACAGGCCCCTCACGGTGGAGGACGTGTCGACGCCGTCTGCGGTGGGGACGCCGAACGCTCCCGTGGCGAACAGGCCCACGCTCAGCGTTCCCCAGATGCCGGCGATGCCGTGGACCGCGACCGCGCCGACCGGGTCGTCCACCCTGATCCATTCGATGAAGTCGACGCCGAGTGGGACCACGATGCCTGCGATGCCGCCGATCAGGACGGCGCCGGCCGGGGAGACCCAGTAGCAGGGGCAGGTGATCGCCACCAATCCGCCGAGCATCCCGTTGATGCACATGCCGAGGTCCCACTTCTTGGACCGGGGGTAGACCCAGAGCATCGCGATCAACCCGCCCGCGCACGCGGCGAGCGTCGTATTGGCCGCGATCCGCCCGATCCCCTCGAAGTCGAGTGCGGAGAGCGTCGACCCCGGGTTGAACCCGTACCAGCCGAACCACAGGATCACGCCGCCGATCGCCGCGATCGTCAGGTCGTGCGGTGGGAGCGGACCGCCGCCGTCCCGCTTGAACCTGCGGCCGAGCCGCGGACCCAGGACGAGCGCGCCGGCCAACGCGATGACGCCACCCACCGTGTGCACCACGGTCGAGCCGGCGAAGTCGCGGAACACGGTCCCACCGGTGAACGTGCTGAGGAAGCCCGGTGTCATGGTGCCGAGCCAGCCGCCGGGACCCCACACCCAGTGGCCGAAGATCGGGTAGATGAATCCGGAGACGCCGATCGAGTAGAGGAGGTCCCCCTTGAACCCCGTGCGTCCCACCATGGCGCCCGACGTGATCGTCGAGCAGGTGTCGGCGAACGCGAACTGGAACAACCAGAACGCCAGGAACGCCACGCCCGTCGAGCCGTAGGTGGCCGGCGCGCCGTGTAGGAGGAAGTACTGGGTGCCGATCAGGCCGTTGCCCTCACCGAACATGAACGCGAACCCGAACGCCCAGAACAACAGCCCGCACAGGAACGTGTCGACGACGCACTCGGTGAGGACGTTCACCGTCTCTCGCGAACGGGCGAACCCGGCTTCGAGCGCCATGAATCCTGCCTGCATGAAGAACACGAGGAACGCGGTGACCAGGACCCAGACGGTGTTGACGGGGTTCACCAGGTCGTTGGCCTGATGCGTGACCGTCTGCGCCGACGCGGGCGTGTCGATGAGTCCTACGATCTGGTTGACCACGAACAGCACCGCGATCACGCCGAGCATCTTGCCGGCGAAGATCGTGGCGATCAGCTTCCGCGTCCGGCCGTCGGCAAGACGACGACGGAGTGTCCTCACCATCGGTCCCTCCCTCTTCCCCGTTCGATGACTTGTCTTCATCACCTACCGAGCGAGCGTATGGAGTCGTAGTTGCGATGCCGTGTACCGCGCGTAACGGCTGTGTGACGTTCCGCGGAGCACGCCGATCGCGCCGTCGCGCGTCGTAACGCAACGTTCATACGCGCGAAACGGCCGGGAAACCCGGGTCGCATACGTTGTGCGTTCCGACCTCAACCGAGGGGGTGAACCGTGACGTCGTTCGACCGACGGCTCGCCCCGCGCGGAGGCCCGTGGCCCGACCGGGCCGTCGAGCGGGACGCGTGCGGGATCGGATTCGTGGCAGACGTCACGGGTCGTGCCGACCGCCGAGTGGTGGAGCTCGGCCTCGAGGGACTCGCGAAGCTCCGGCACCGCGGCGCGTTCGCCGCGGACGAGCAGACGGGTGACGGCGCGGGGGTCCTGCTCCCGATCCCTCGCAGGCTTCTGAGCAACGCGTTCGGCTCGTCGCTCTCCGACGTGTCGGACCTGGGGATGCTGATGCTGTTCATCTCCGATCGTCGATCGCCGGGGGAGGTGTGCGCGGCGGTTGAGGATGCGTGCGGTCGCGAACGGCTCCAGGTCCTGCGGTGGCGCGACGTCCCGGTCGATCCCTCAGCGCTCGGCGAACATGCCCGTGCCACCCGCCCGCGCATCCTGCAAGCGGTGCTGCGCGCGCCGGCGGCCGATGCGCCCGCGCGCGCAGAGCAACGCGCTCACCGGGCTCGTCGCCGGATCGATGCGTTCGCGCGTGCGGCCGATCGGGACGTCTATGTGGTGTCGTGCAGCTTCGCGACCGTCACCTACAAAGCGCTCGCGACCGCCGACCGGCTGGGGTCGTTCTACCTCGACCTCCTCGATCCCGATCTCGACGCGCCGCTCATCGTCTTCCATCAGCGCTACTCCACGAACACGGCGCCCACGTGGGAGCGCGCGCAACCGTTCCGGATGCTCTGTCACAACGGCGAGATCAACACCATCGCCGGCAACGCGAACCGCATGCAGGCGCGCGAAGGCCGACTGGGGTTCGCCACGCCGGCCGATGAGGCGCTCTTCCGGCCCGTGATCGACGACCGAGGTTCGGACTCGGCGATCCTGGACGAGGCCGTCGAACTCCTCACCAAGGAGGGTGGGCGCCACGGGGAAGGTCGTGACATCCGTCGCGCCATCGCGATGCTCGTTCCCGCCGCGTGGGAAGAGGCCCCCGACATGGACGAGGAGCGGCGAGCGTTCTACCGGTGGCACGCGTCGTTGATGGAACCGTGGGACGGTCCCGCGGCGCTGATCTTCACGGACGGCGTGGCCGTCGGCGCGGCGCTCGACCGCAACGGACTCCGGCCCCTGCGCTACTGGGTGACCGACGACGGGCTCGTCGTGTGCGCGTCGGAGGCAGGGGTGGTCGACCTGCCCGGCGCTCGGATCCGGCGCGGGAAGCTCGGCCCGGGTCAGATGATCGTCGTCGATCCCCGGGAGGGCGGTTTCGACGATGACGCGATCCGTGCGGTCGCGAACCGGGAACCGTGGGCGTCGCGGTCCGATGCGCACCGCGTGGCGCGCTTGCCCGAGATGCCCCGCGCTGAGCCGGTGAGCGACGACGAGCTCCTGACGCGGCAGATCCTGCACGGCTACACGCGGGAAGACCTCACGATGATGCTCCGGCCGGCGGCCGCGCACGGGAAGGAACCCACGTTCTCCATGGGCGACGACGCGCCGATCGCCGTCCTCAGTCGTCACGACCGCTCCGTGTTCAACCACCTGCGTCAACGGTTCGCGCAGGTGACGAACCCCGCCATGGATCATCTCCGCGAGCGGTCGGTGATGTCGCTCGGCGTCCTGCTCGGCCCGCGGGCGCCGCTGCTGAGCGACGATCCTCCCGCCGCGCTCGAGGAGCTCGAGAGCTTCTTCCAGTGGGAACGGCCGGCCGGATGGCGGCTGGACGCGACCTGGCGCGTCCATCGCGGAACGCGCGGCCTCCGGGTCGCGCTCCGGCGGCTCGGCTCCGAGGCTGTGGCCGCCGCGGCCGACGGCGAGTCGATCCTGGTGGTGAGCGACCTCGCGGCGGGTCCCGACCGAGCGCCCATCCCGTCCGCGCTCGCGGTCGGGGCGGTGAACGTCGCGCTCACTCGCGCGGGGCTGCGGACCCGATGCTCGCTCGTCGCCGACGTCGACGACGCGCGGGAGTCGCACCACGTCGCCTGCCTGCTGGCTGTGGGCGCTGAGGCGATCCGGCTCCCGCTCGCCGCCGCGACGGTCGCCGCGTCGGCCCGCTCGGCCGGAGACGGCGAGGAGCAGATCTCTTCGGCCCTCGCTCGCTTCCGCGAGGCGATCGAGGACGGCATCCGCAAGACGCTCGCCAAGCTCGGGATCTCGTGCGTGGACAGCTACCGCGGCGCCGAACTCGTCGACGTGCTCGGACTCGACGACGAGATCGTGCGAACGTGCTTCGTCTCGACCTCGACCGCGCTCGGCGGTGTGGGTATGGACGAGGTCGCTGCGGCCGTCCTCGAGCGGCACGCGCTCGCGTATGCAACGCCCGCCCCCGCGCTCGCGAACCCCGGCTACGTGAAGTTCCGCAACGGTGGCGAGCATCACGCGACCGAACCATCGGTGGTTCGAGCCGCCCACCGGGTGGCGGATCCGCTGCTCGAGCGACTCCGGACGAACGCATCGGGCGCGAAAGGCGTGATCGAGGACGACGACATGCGGGCGGCGCACGCGCTGGGTCGGGCTGTGAAGGCGCCCGAGAGGACCGACCTGTACGCGGCCTACGCGGCGATCGTGCACGCTCGCCCGCCGAGCACCGTGCGCGACCTGTTGGAGCTGGTGCCGGGCGAGACGCCCGTGCCCATCGAACAGGTCGAGCCGGCCACGAGCATCCTCGCGCGGTTCTCCACCGGGGCCATCTCGCACGGCTCGATCTCGGCCGAAGCCCACGAGACGCTCGCGCTCGCCATGCACGCGATCGGCGGCCGGTCCAACACGGGAGAGGGCGGTGAGGATCCCGGCCGGTTCCGGACCGCGAAGAACTCGAAGATCAAGCAGATCGCGTCGGCGCGCTTCGGCGTGACGCCGGAGTACTGCGCGTTCGCCGAGGAACTGCAGATCAAGATCGCGCAGGGCTCCAAGCCCGGCGAAGGCGGTCAGCTTCCGGGCCACAAGGTGACGGCCGAGATCGCGAGGCTCCGACACACCCAGCCGGCGGTCGCGCTGATCAGCCCCGCGCCGCATCACGACATCTACTCGATCGAAGACCTCGCCGAGCTCGTGTTCGATCTGAAGCAGGTGAACCCCGACGCGGCGATCTCGGTGAAGCTCGTGGCCGAGGAAGGGGTCGGCGCCGTGGCGTTGGGCGTCGTGAAAGCCCTTGCCGACGTGGTCCACATCGCGGGAGCGGACGGCGGAACGGGCGCCTCGCCGCTCTCGTCGATCAAGAACGCCGGTTTGCCGTGGGAGCTGGGACTGGTCGAGGCGCAGCGCGAGATGGCGGAGAGCGGCCTTCGGTCGCGGGTCCGTCTCCGCGTGGACGGAGGGCTGAAGACCGGCCGGGATGTGATGGTGGCCGCGCTGCTGGGTGCCGACGAGTACTCGTTCGGCACGGCGGCGCTCCTCGCGGAGGGCTGCCTCATGGTTCGGACATGTCACCTCGACACGTGCCCGGTCGGGATCGCGACGCAACGGCCGGAGCTCCGGGCGAAGTTCGCCGGGACGCCGGAGATGGTCGCCGCGTTCATGACGGCGGTTGCCGAGGAGGTCCGCTCACTGCTCGCGTGTCTGGGCTTCCGGACGCTCGACGATGTCATCGGCCGCGCGGATCTGCTGCGGGTCCGAGCGTTCGACGCGCCCGATGATCGCCTGGACGTCCGAACGTTGCTCAGACGCCCGCGTGGGGAGCGGCGTTCGGTGGCGACCGACGCGATCGCTCGTCCGACGTCGCTGCTCGGCGATCGCCTTTTCGATGAGGCCTGGCCGGCCGTCCGCGATGGCGGCAGCGTCGAGCTCGATCTCCCCATCGCCAACGTGGATCGAGCGGTGGGGGCGCGGCTGGGTGGGGCGATCGGCAAGGCCTTCGGCGTGTCCACGCCGCCCGGATCCGCCCGCGTGTGGTTCCACGGCTCGGCGGGACAGTCGTTCGGCGCGTTCCTGTCGGACGGTGTCGAGCTGCGGCTGGTCGGTGAGGCCAACGACTACGTCGGCAAGGGGATGGGCGGGGGCCGGATCGTGATCGCCCCTCCGGCGAACGACGCAGGCGATCCCTGCCTCGCCGGGAACACGGTGCTCTACGGCGCGACGGGCGGCGAGCTGTTCGTCGCCGGTCGTGCCGGCGAGCGGTTCGCGGTCCGCAACTCGGGAGCGCTCGCAGTGGTCGAGGGGGTGGGCGACCACGCATGCGAGTACATGACGGGCGGGACGGTCGTCGTGCTCGGCTCGGTGGGGCGGAACCTCGCGGCCGGCATGACGGGAGGAGAGCTGTTCGTCCACGACACCGACGGCAGCGTGCCCATCCGGTTGAACCCGGAGCTGGTCGAGGTCCGAGCGCCGTTCCGCGATACCCTCGAACGACTCCGGCGTCTGGTGGAGCGACACCGCGAGCTCACCGGCTCGGCGCGGGCGGCGACGCTCCTGGCCGGGTGGGACGTCCACTCAGGGGAGATGCTCCACGTGGTGCCTCGGCTCGACTTCGCGATGATCGTCGGGGTGCAGGAGGGGACCCGGGTCGCCGCGTCGCAGGAACGCGATCGCACGCGCCGTCCGCTCCGCGCGGTCAGGACCTCATAGGGGCGAACCTGCTCGTTCAGCGCGCGTTGCTTTCGATCGCGGATACGAGCTCACGGCAGAAGTCGGGGATGTCCTTCACGACCCGGCCCCACACGATGTTCCCGTCGCGGAACGCGGACTCGTCCACCCAGACGGCGCCGGCGTTCACCAGGTCGTCCTTGATGCCCAGGCTGCCCGTTGCGCGCGATCCCTTCACGATCTCCGCCGAGATGCCGACCAGGCCCGCGTGACAGATCAAACCAACGATCGCGCCGCGGTCGTACGCGGCGTGGACCAATCCCGTCACGGCCTCGTACCGGCGGAGCTTGTCGGGCGCCCATCCGCCGGGAACGACGACGGCCGCGTCGCCCTGGTCCGAGACGTCGGCGATGAGCATGTCGGCCTTCGCCTCCAGCCCGTTCTTTCCGCGCACGGGATCCGTGGTGAGCCCGGCGATCGTGACGACGGCGCCCTCCTCGCGGAGGCGCATCACGGTCACCCAGAACTCGAGATCCTCGAACCCCTCGGCGAGTAGCACGACGATCTTGCGGCCATCCAGCCGTCCGGCCATGCCGTCATCCTATCGCCGCTCACGCCGTGCGGAACTGCGCCTCCTCCGTCGAGCCTGTGAGCGCGAGCGTCGACGCGGTTCCTCCCGAGATGACCTCCGAGACCCGGTCGAAGTAGCCGGTGCCGACCTCCGCCTGATGACGCGTCGCCGTGTAGCCGTCGTCCTCCATGGCGAACTCGCGCTCCTGCAGACGGACGTACGCCGTCATCCCCTCTTCCGCGTAGCCGTGCGCCAGCTCGAACATGCTCGCGTTCAGCGCGTGGAAACCCGCCAAGGTGATGAACTGGAACCGGTACCCCATGGACCCGAGCTCCTTCTGGAACCGCGCGATCTCCACGTCGTCGAGGTGCTGCTTCCAGTTGAACGACGGCGAGCAGTTGTAGGCGAGCAGCTTGCCCGGGTACTCCGAGTGGATCGCATCCGCGAACTCCCTCGCCTGGTCCAGATCGGGCGTTCCCGTCTCGCACCACAGCATGTCCGCGTACGGCGCGTACGCCAGGCCGCGCGCGATCGCGGCGTCCTGGCCCGCTTCCACCCGGTAGAACCCCTCGCGCGTACGCGAGCCGGTGGCGAAACGCGCGTCGCGCGCGTCGATGTCCGAGGTGAGCAACGAGGCGGCGAGCGCATCGGTCCGCGCCACCACGAGCGAGGGAACGCCGAGCACGTCGGCCGCCAGGCGGGCGGCGATCAGCGTCCGTTCGAACTGCTCCGTCGGGACCAGGACTTTGCCGCCCAGATGCCCGCACTTCTTCTCGCTCGCGAGCTGATCCTCGAAGTGCACGCCCGCGGCGCCGGCCTCGATCATCGATCGCATCAGCTCGAACGCGTTGAGCGCTCCGCCGAACCCGGCCTCCGCGTCCGCGACGATCGGCGGGAGCAGACGGATGTCGGAGCCCTCGGACCACGCGATCTGGTCGGCCCGCATCAGCGCGTTGTTCAGCCGGCGGACCACGGCCGGGACGGAGTTCGCCGGGTAGAGCGACTGGTCCGGGTACGTCTGCCCGGAGAGGTTGGCGTCGGCTGCCACCTGCCAGCCGGACAGGTAGATCGCGTCGAGGCCGGCCTTCAACATCTCGACCGCCTGGCCGCCGGTCATGGCGCCGAGCGCCGCGATGTAATCGCGCGTCCCGAGCAGCTTCCAGAGTCGCTCCGCGCCCAACCGGGCGACCGTGTGCTCCACGCGGACCGAGCCGCGGAGCCGTACGACGTCGTCGCCCGAGTAGGGGCGCTCGATGCCCCGCCATCGGGGATCGGTCGCCCACTGCCGTTCGAGGTCCTCGGCCTCGCGCCGGATCTTCGCCTTCGTCGTCGTGTCGATCATCGGTGCCTCCTGGTCGGGTCGGGTGCGGGGGGAAAGAGAAAACCCCTCGCCGTCGGCGAAGGGTCGGGGGGCGCGTCCGGGCTCGTGGAGCCCAGGCAGCGCCCTAGGTACCGGATACGCCGACGAGCGACGTACAGGCGGTGCGAATGAAGTTGAACTGGCGTTCAATCATCATCTTCATCTTTCCACGGCGGCCCTGGAGGTGTCAATCAGCCGACCGGTTCCGGTCGGGAGTTAGGAGGAGAGGTAGCGAACGACCACGAACCGACGGATCCGGTCCACGGTCGCCTCTCCGACCACCACGATCTTCCCGTTCGGTGCGATCGCGAGGTCGCGGGCGTCGTCCGACCCGCCCGCTATGTCCGTCAGCACCCGGCCGCCGGCCCCGAACGACCGGTCGCGTCCGCCGCCGGCCTTCAACCGGAGGACCCCGATGTCGTCCCTCCGGCCCTCGCGGATCCTCCCCGCCACCAGCAGTTTGCCGTTCGCCTGTACGGCGACGCCTTGCGCCTCGTCGAACCCTGGCCCGAAGTCCGTCACGAGCCGGCCGTGGTTCGCGAACGTCGGATCGAGATGCCCCCGCGGGCCCAGCCGGATCAGGCCCCACTCGCCGCGGCCGCTCGCCGACACGCCGCCGGCGAGCACCAACCTCCCGTCTGCCTGGCGCGCGATCGCGCGCGCGTGGTCGGCTCCGGGGGCGACGTCGACGCGCGAGATACCGTCCCCGTCGAACGTCGGGTCGAGCCGGCCGGTCGTCGTGTACCGCACCGCGTCGAACACCGGCACCAAGGACACCTCCGCCCACCCGGCCGCGACGACGCGGCCGTCGGGTTGCACCACGACGTCGGTGAACTGCTCGGCGCTCGGACTGACGTCGGTCGTCACCCGACCGTCGCCACCGAAGCCGCGATCGAGGCGACCGTCGGGCAGATAGCGCGCCACGGCCGAGCGGCTCGTGATGCCGTTCGAGGTCGAACCGACGACCACGATGCGCCCGCCGGATGTGATCGCCACCGCGCTCGCGCTCTGGAACCGGCGTCCGAACCCTGTGAGCGCCGTGCCCGCGTTCGCGAAACCGGGATCGAGCGTCCCGTTCGGCCGGTAGCGCTGCACCACGAATCGGTCGGATGTCAGGGCGGCTCGTTCCCCGACGACGACGATCCCGCCGTCGTCCTCGATCGCCACGTCGAACGCGTAGTCGTTGGCGCCGAGGTCGGTGACCACCTTTCCTGCTTGGCCGAACGTGGGGTCGAGCCTTCCGCCCGGTGTGAAGCGGGCGAGTGCGATATCCGGGTGCCGGCCCAGCGTGGATCCCGCGACGACGATCCGATCGTGATGATCGATCGCCACGGCGTAGGCGACGCCGCCGTTCGGGAACGCGGTCTGGATCCCGTCGTGGCTGAAGAACGGGTCGAGCGTGCCGGGGTCGGCCAATGCGACCCCTGCGATGAGCGTCACGACGAACGCGACCGCGACGACCGTGGTTCGGCGCATGTCGGGCTCCGACCCGTTCCGGACCTACGGAACGATCTTGGAGATCGGCAGCTCCAGGATGTCCGTGGCGCCGGCCGCCTTCAGCTGCGGGATCAGCGTGTTGACCAGACGCTTCTCAACCACGGTCTCGATCGCGTAGCCGCCTTCGGACAGCGGGGAGACCGTCGGCGCCTTCATCGCGGGAACGACCTCCAGGACCTTGGCGAGCTCCGTCTCGGTGACGTTCAACTTGATGAGGACCCGGCTCTCCGCCCGGAGCGCGCCGAGCAACAGCGTGGTCACGTCGTCCATCGCGGCGCGCTTCGACGGATCCGCCGCCGCCGTCCGGTTCGCGACGAGGACCGGTTGAGATTCGAGTAGCGTCTCGATGATCTTCATGCCGTGCGCGCGGAGCGTGCTGCCGGTCTCCGTGATGTCCACGATCGCGTCGACGATCTCGGGGACCTTCGCCTCGGTCGCGCCGAACGACCACACGACCTTGACGTCGATTCCGAGCTCGGCGAAGTAGCGCTCGGTCAGGTGCATGAACTCGGTCGAGATGCGCGTGCCCGCCGGGATCTCGCTGGCGCTGTTGGCGACGTGTTCGTTCGGAACGGCCAGGACGACACGTGTGCCGTGCCCCGTCCCGCTCTTCGCGTACGAGAGCGTGGCCAGCACCTCGACGTCGGCGGCGGTTTCGGCGATCCAGTCCTGTCCGGTGATCCCGATGTCGAACAGGCCGTCCTGCACGTACGTAGGGATCTCCTGCGGCCGGAGCAACGACACGCGCTCGATCCGCTCGTCGTCGATCGAGCCGTGGTAGTCGCGGTTCGAGCTCCGTCGCACGGCGAGGTCGGCGGCCTCGAGGAGGCGCAACGTCTGCTCTTCCAGCGAGCCTTTGGGGATCACGACCTTGAGCATCAGTCCTCCAGCGTACGGAAGAAACAGCTGCGTTCGCCCGTGTGGCACGCGGCGCCGACCTGGTGCGCCCGGATCAGCAGCACGTCGGCGTCGCAATCCACCCGGATCTCCTCGACGTGTTGCACGTGCCCGCTCGTCTCGCCCTTGCGCCAGAGCTCCTGCCGCGAGCGGCTCCAGAAGACCGTTCGGTCTTCGGCGATGGTGAGGGCTACCGACTCGCGGTTCATCCACCCCATCATCAGGACGTCGCCGTTCTCGGCGTCCTGCACGACGGCCGGGATGAGCCCACGGTCGTCGAACGTCAGCGCGTCGATCTCGACGGCGTCCACGCTCAGAGCCTCACCGGGAGACGACGCTCGGCCAGGTGCTCCTTGATCTGACGGATGGTGAGCTGGCCGAAATGCAGACGCGATGCGGCGAGGACCGCGTCGGCTCCGCCCTGGTCGAGCGCGGCGGCGAAGTGCTCCGAGGTCGCCCGCCCCACCGCTCGCGACGACCGGCACGTGCACCGCCGATGTGATGGCCGTGAGCAGCTCCAGGTCGTATCCCTCGCCGGTCCCGTCCCGGTCCATCGAGGTGATCAAGACCTCGCCCGCGCCGAGCACCTCCGTCGCCTCCCGCGCCCACTCGACCGCGTCGCGATCGACGGGGGTGCGTCCCGCGTCGATCACGACCTCCCAGCTGCCGTTCCGGCGTCGGGCGTCGATCGCCACGACCATGCATTGCGTGCCGAAGCGGTCGGCGCAACGCGCGAGCATCGCCGGGTCGCGGACTGCCGCGCTGTTCAGGGAGACCTTGTCGGCGCCGGCACGGAGCAGCGCGTTCACGCCCTCCTCGTCGCGGACCCCGCCGCCGACCGTGAGCGGGATGAACACCTGCTCGGCGGTCTGCGAGATCACGTCGAGCGTTGCCTGGCGTCCCTCGACGGTGGCGGTGATGTCCAGGAACACCAGCTCGTCGGCGCCCTCACGGTCGTAGTGCGCGGCCAGCTCCACCGGGTCGCCGGCATCCCGGAGGTCCTGGAACCTCGTGCCCTTGACGACTCGGCCGGCGTCCACGTCGAGGCAGGGGATCACGCGCTTCGCCAGCATCGCTAACCCCTGATCACCTGCGAGAGCTTGAGCGTGCGCTCGTAGAGCGCCTTGCCCGTGACGACCGCCTCGCATCCCATGTCGCGGAGCGCCCACACGTCGTCCGCGTCCCGGACGCCTCCCGATGCGATGACCGGCCGGTCCGTCAGCTTCAACACGCGTCCGTACAGCGTGAGATCGGGTCCCTCCAGCGTGCCGTCGCGCGCGATCGCCGTCACGAGGTAGCGCGCGGCCCCCGTTTCGTTCAAGGCCGGGAGCACGTCCTCGAGGACCGGTCCTTCCTCGGTCCATCCGCGCGTCATCAGGTGCCCGCCGCGCACGTCCAGCGCCACGACGACGTGCTCCGCGAACTCCTCGACGGCGCGTGCGACGAACGCGGCGTCGGTGGCCGCCGCCGCCGTCCCGAGGATCGCGCGGGCCGCGCCCTGCGCCAGCATCTCCCCGATCGACGCGAGCGAGCGGATGCCGCCGCCGACCTGCACGGGGATCGCGACCGCGTGGCAGATGGCCTTGACCACCTCGGCGTTCGAGCCCTGCTCGAGCGCGGCGTCCAGGTCGACGACATGGAGCCGACGGGCGCCTTCCTCCTGGAACCGCTCGGCGACCTCGACCGGGTCGGCGGAGTATTCGGTCTCCTCTGCGGGGTTGCCGCGCACCAGCCGAACGGCTCGGCCGCCGCGCAGATCGATCGCCGGGATCACGATCATCGGGTCGACACCGCCTTCACGAATGACTCGTAGATGTGCAGTCCCGCGTCGGCCGACTTCTCCGGGTGGAACTGTGTGGCGAACACGTTGTCCTGGGCGATGACCGAGGAGAACGGGCGGCCGTGATCGGTGACTCCCACCGTCGTTCCGTCGATGACGTCGGGCGCGTAGGAGTGGACGAAGTAGAAGCGCGTCCCGCTCGGGATCCCGGCGACGTACGGGTGTTCGCCCGCCCAGTCGACCGTGTTCCATCCCATGTGCGGCACCTTGATGTTCGCAGGGAGCTTCCTCGACCGACCGGGAACGATCGACAGTCCTTCTTCGGGGTCCTCATCGCTCTCCTTGAACAACACCTGCATGCCCAAACACACGCCGAACACCGGCCGTCCCGTTCCGACGAAGTCGTGGATCGCGCGATCCAGGCCGCGTAGGGACAGCGCACGGATGCACGCGCCGAACGCGCCGACGCCCGGGATAACCAACGCGTCGGCGCCGGCGACCTCGGCGGGCTCCTTGGTCACCTCGGCGGAGCCGCCCACCTTCGCGATCGCTCGCGCCACGGAGTGGAGGTTGCCCATCCCGTAGTCGAGGACCGCGATCGATCCCGCCCGAACCGTCACAGCGTTCCTTTCGTGCTGGGTGTCGTCGAGCGCCCCGTCAGGCTGCACGCGTCTCCGAGCGCCTTGGCCATCGCTTTGAACTCGGCTTCAACCACGTGGTGGGGTGAGCGTCCCGACCGCAAACGGACGTGCAGCGTCATCTGTGCCGTCGTCGCGAACGCGCGCACGAAGTCTTCGACGAGTCCCGTGTCGAACGTGCCGATCATCTCCGCCGGGATGTCGACCTCGTGCACCACGAACGGACGCCCCGACAGGTCGAGCGCGACCTCCACGGCGGCTTCGTCGAGCGGCACCGTGATCGACGCGAACCGTCGGATTCCTTCCTTGTCGCCGAGCGCGTCCGCCAGCGCCTGACCGAGTGCGATCCCGACGTCTTCGACCGTGTGGTGCCCGTCGATCTGCAGGTCGCCCTTCGCGTTGACCTCCAGATCCCACCCCGAGTGGGTGCCGAGTTGCTGCAACATGTGATCGAAGAACGGCAGGCCCGTGTCGGCGATCCCCGTCCCCGAGCCGTCGAGCGACAGCTCCACGCGAACGTCGGTCTCTTTGGTCGTACGGCTCACCGTGGCTGTCCGTGCGGCGTCGGTCATGCGGCGAGAACCTCCTTGAGACTCTTCAGGAACAGGTCGACCTCCGCGGTTGTTCCGGCGGTCACGCGAAGCGCGTTCGGGACCACGCTCGAGAGGTCGCGGATGAGCACGCCGTGCTCCAGCAGACCCCGCCAGACGTCGGCGGCCGGCTTCGGCGGCACGAACAGGACGAAGTTCGCGTCGGAGTGGAACACGGTCGTGTCGGGCATGGCGCGGAGCGCCAGGAGGATCCGGTCGCGCTCGTCGCGGATCGCGTCCAGGATCGCGACGGCCTCCTTCGCGTGACGGAGCGCCGCCACGCCCGCGGCCTGGGTGATCGCGGAGAGATGGTACGGGAGCCGGACGCGTTGCAGGTCCTCAACGACCTCCGGCGACGCGAGCGCGTAGCCGATCCGGGCTCCCGCGAGCGCGAAGGCCTTCGACATGGTGCGCGTCACGACGACGTTCGGGTGATCGGTCACGAGCGGGAGGCACGTGGATCCGCCGAACTCGATGTATGCCTCGTCGACGATGACGAGCGCCTCGGTGCGTCCGGCGAGCGACGCGACCGCTGCAACCGGTTGCGCGTTGCCCGTGGGATTGTTGGGCGAGCAGACGAAGACGACGTCCGGTTTCGCCTCGACGACGGCGGAAACGGTCTCCTCCGAAAGCGTGAACCCGTCGTCAAGGGTGAGCGACACGATCTGGGTCTGCGTCAGCCAGGCGATGCGGGAGTGGAGCAGGTATGTGGGCTCGAGCACGGCCGCCCTGCGACCCACGCCTCCGTACGCTTGCAGGAGCTGCGTGAGGATCTCGTTCGAGCCGTTCGCCGCCCAGGTCCCGTCCACCGGGTGGCCGACGGATACCGAGAGCTCCTCGCGGAGGCGGGTCATCTGGCCGTCCGGGTAGCGGTTGAGCGGGAGCGTCGCGAGCTCGTCCGCGAGCTCTTCGGCGAACCCGTCGGGCAGAGGCACCGGGCACTCGTTCGTGTTGAGGCGTGCGGTGACGGCGAGTTGCGGTGAGACGTACGGCGGGACGTCGCGCAGCCCGGGGCGCGGTGTGGCGGTCGGTGTCATGCTTCGCCCTCCGTGACGCGCGCGTCCATGGCGGCGGCGTGGCCGACCAGGCCCTCGCTGCGGGCGATGGTGGACGTCTCCGGGAGCCAAACCGGCCGCCGACCGGGGAGTCATCTCGACGACCGATCGCACGGTGACGAAGTCGGCCGCGCGCAGACCGGAGGCGAAGCGGGCCGTTCCTGCGGTCGGCAGGACGTGGTTGGATGCGACCCCGTAGTCGCCGAACGGGACCGCCGACCACGGGCCCAGGAACGCCGCGCCGAAGCTACGGACCGTCCCGAGGAACGCGTCGGGGTCGCCGAGCAGGAGCAGCAGATGCTCGGGCGCCAGGTCGTCGACGACGTGCGCCGCCTGCCGGAGATCGCGGACCAGCACCACGCGGGCATGTCCCAACGCCTCGTCGACGATCTCCCGTCTCCCGGCGCCCCGCAAGGCATCATCCAGCGCCTCACCGACCTTCTCGACGACGTCAGCTTCCGTCGTGATGAGGAACGTCCGAGCCTGCGGATCGTGCTCGGCTTGCGCGATCAGGTCCAGCGCCGCGAGCGCCGGATCGACGGTAGCGTCGGCGACGATCGCGAGCTCGCTCGGCCCCGCGAGCCCGTCGATCCCCACGATGCCGGCGACCTGTCGCTTGGCTTCGGTGACGTACGCGTTCCCCGGCCCCACGATGCGATCGACCGCCGGGACGGACGCCGTACCGAAGGTCAGCGCGCCGACCGCCTGGGCCCCTCCCGACTTCACGACCATCGTTGCTCCGGCCTTCCCGGCGGCGTACAGGACCGGGGCCGGGATCGAGCCGTCGAGCTGCGGGGGTGTGCAGAGCACGATCCTCTCGACGCCCGCGACCACTGCCGGGACGACCGTCATGCAAACCGACGAGGGATAGATCGCCCGGCCACCGGGCACGTAGCAGCCAACGCCGGCGAGCGGTCTGACGACCTCACCGGATCGCACGCCGTCGCGCTCGTCCCACCACTCCACGGGAAGCTGGCGGCGATGGAGGTCATGCAGGCGCTGGACCAGCGCGTCGAGGGCGGTGCGGAGTTCCTCGGGCGTCTCGGACGCGGCATGCTCGAGCTCGGCGTCGGTCACGACGAGGCCGGTCGTCGAGAGGTCGGCGCCGTCGAACCGCTTGGCGAGGTCGATCAGGGCGGCATCGCCGTGAGCGCGGACGTGGTCGAGGATCCCGCGGACGGTCTCGGTGACGGTGGGGTCGCTCTCGAACCTCGATGGCTCGAGCCGCTCCCCCCGCTCGCGCAGGTCGAGGAGCCCGAGCAATCAGGACCCCTCGAGGCCCTCGTGATGGTGCGAGTCCTCGGCGGTGACCGAGGGAGCGTGATCGATGCGGACCAGCGCCCGGTCGCGCACGAAGAGCACCCAGCCGCTCACGCCGACCGCGAGCGCCGCCGCGATCAGCATGCCGAGTGCCAGCAGGAGCGTGGTCTGTCGGGTCATGAGTCCGACAGGGTACACGAGGCCTCGGCCGCCATGACCTGCGGGGTTGTGAGGCAAGACATCTTCAAGGTCGGGCCGAGTCGTGCCGACAAGTCCCTCAGGACGGATCGTCCGTCATCCTTGAGGAAGGAGCGCAGCCCAGGATGTCCACATACCCCGCGCAGCGGCGCGGGGACCAAGAGGCCGGGTTCACGCTCATCGAGCTCATGGTGGTGGTGCTCATCATCGGCATCCTGATCGCCATCGCACTTCCCACCTTCCTCGGTGCCCGGACCCGCGCTCAGGACCGCGCCGCGCAAGCCGACCTCCGCAACGGCTATCTCGCCGCGTCCACGTTCTACGCGACCGCCCAGACGTTCTCGGGGTTCGACGTCACGGCAGCGCAGGCGGTCGAGAACGGGCTCAACTGGGTTCCCCAGGGCACGGTGCCCACCGGCACCCAGATCGACATCGAGGTCGCCGCAGGGAACTCGGTCCTGCTGATCGAGAAGTCCAAGACCGGCACGTACTTCTGCATCGCGCAGGTCCCCGGGAGTCCGCTCACCTCTCGAGGCCAGAGCGCGACCTACACGAACGTCGATACCACCGCGGAGTGCACGCAGGGCTGGTAACGCCTTCTCGTCAGGCCTGACCGAGGGCGTTGCGCTTGACCTCGGTCCGGCGCTCCGCCTCCAGACGCTCGAGGTCGACGTCCTGGTGGCTGACGTAGGTGAACGCGGTGCCCAGCGTCGGGTGCACGTCGGCGATCAGCCGGTGCATCTCTTGGGCCACCCGCCGGTACGTCGGATGCCCCTGTGGTTGCGAACGGAGCTCCGTCAGGTGCATCGCCTCGCGCGTGTTCATCTGCATGACGAATCGGATGCGGTATGCCATCGCAACGGCGTATTGCGAGGCCTCGACGAGCCCCGCGTCACGGAGATCGCGCTCCATGACGGCGCTTGCATCCATGGCCCGATCCCACTCCCCGCGTAGCCCGGCGTCGTCGATCGCGGCTGGCGTTTCGAAGCCGTGTTCCGTGGTGAGGCGTTGCCATTCGATCGTCAGCGGGCGGTGCCGTTGGAGGTCGCGGAACGCCCCGAAGTCGCAGCACACGTCGAAGCGGTAATCCGTGCGCTCCCACGCACGCCCGGGCTTGTGCCGGCGGTTGCCGCGATCGCCCACCGTCGCGCGCAGGACCTCAGCTCGCTGTTCCGGCGTCAGCTCTCGCGCGATGGCGAGGAGCTGATCGTCCGGCAGGTCGCTCTGGGCGTAGAGCGCGGCGGCGACCACCTTGCTCTCGCCGTCGGGGTCCCAATCGGTGAGCGTGACCTCCGGTCGCGGCTCGGGGTCGATCCCCGTCAACGCCTTGGCCGTGACGTCGTGCACGGACTCACGGGTCTCGCGCCAGTAGGCGGTCCAGGCGCGTCCTCGCTCGTCCACGTCGACCCGCGTGAGGAACGCGGGGATCACCTTGCGGAGCTCGACGAGCATCAGGTCTCCGTACTCGCGCATCTCGGCGAGCGGGTGCGCGGCCAACCGCATCAAGAGCTGCTCGTAGGACTGTCCGGTCGCGTAGATCCCTAGGTTCGAACGGGTCGCGGCCGGCAGGAGCAGTCGCAAGGTGTCGCACGTCTTGGCGAGGATCGTGGATCGATAGACGAAGTCGGTGTCGCCGTCCTCCTTCGGGAACCGTTCCATGAAGAAGGACTCCAGCGGCTCGTACATCCGCCCGTAGGCGGCGAACGCCGAGTCGAGGTACGAGCTGAACCGCTGCTCGATCGGATCACCGACGATCTCGGGCGGAAGCGTCGCGCGCCATGCGCCGCCGGGCGTGTCGTCATAGCGCATATATCGCGTCGACTGCTCCAGGTATGCGGCCAGGCGTCCCCACTCCAACGCCTTGCACAGCAGCTGCGACGCCTGCTCGCACGCCAGGTGCACACCTCCCAGCTGGGCCACCGAATCGTCGCCGTACTCCACGAATACCCGCTCGTAGAGTTGCTCCGCGCGCGCCTCGCCGGCGCGGGTCAGCTCGCCGGTCGCGCCGACGTCCTCCGCGAACTCGTCCAGGAACAGTCGCCGCAATGACTTCTTCGTCCGGGAGTACCGGGCGAACAAGGCGCCCTTCACGACCTCAGGCAGGTTCGTCAATGCGAACACCGGCCCGTCCAGGTTCGTGAAATGGCGTTCCAAGGTGCGACGTTCGTCCGCTGTGAACGTCTCGGGCGCGTACCAGATCGTCACGTCGGCCCCGACGGCCCCGTCGGTCCCGTTGGCGTCCCGGCCTCCCCGGTGAACAGGGTCACGGTGCTCCCGACGTCGACGGTGGCTCCGGCCGCCGGATCCTGCATGGCGATGCGGCTCGGGTTGGGGCATTGGGGAAGCAGCGGTGCGGTGCCGCCGAGCGCGGCCACCAGCCCCTGGTCGCGGAGCGCCGCCTTCGCGGCCCCGAACGACAAACAGGTGACGTCATCGACCGTGACCGTAGCGGGCGGAGCCGACACGACGACCGCCACCTCGCTCCCCACCTGCACCTGACCTCCCGGCGGCGGGTCCTGGCTGATGATGCTGCCGACCGGCACCGTGGTGCTTACTCCATCCGTCGGCCGCAACACCAGGTGGTTGGCGTCCGCAAGCGTCTGTGCCGCGCTGAGCGTGAGGCCGGTGAACGTAGGGACCACGACCGTGGGTGGCGCCTTCGCCACGAAGATCGTGACGGTGCTGCCCGGAGCCAGGGTCGTGCCCGCCACCGGCTCCTGGTCGACAACGCGCCCCGGCTTCACCGTGGCGCTCACCTTGGTCACCACGTGGGTTTTCAAGTTGACGCTCTGCAGCTCCTGGATCGCTCGGTCCTGCGTGAAGCCGATCACGGTGGGGACGGGGACCGGTGTCGTGTCGCTCTTGTTCCCGAGCAGGCCCTGGGCCAGGAGGTATCCGGCTCCCGCGAGGACGGCGACCACGATGATGCCGATCAACACGCCCAGCCACACCTTGCGACCGCTGCCGGGAGGCGATTCCTGTGGCGGAAGGATCGCGGTTGCCTGCGGGCGGCTGATCACCTGCGTGGCGTCCCCGCCGGCCGGCATGAGCGGCGTGGCGAGCACGTCCTGCCCAAGCCGCGCGCGCTCCAGGTCCGCTCGGAACTCGTCGGCCGTCTGGTAGCGGTTCGCGGGGTTCTTCGCGAGCGCCCGCATCAGCACCGCGTCGAGCACCGGTGTGACCTCGGGGTTCGCGATCGACGGAAGCACCGGCGACTCGTTCACCTGCTTGTACGCCACGGCCACCGGCGAGTCGCCGGTGAACGGCGGCCGTCCGGCCAGCATCTCGTAGAGCACGGCGCCGAGCGAATAGATGTCGCTCCGCCCGTCCACCGGCTGGCCCTGCAGCCTGCTCCGGCGAGATGTATGCGGCGGTCCCCAGCACCGCCGAGGTCTGCGGCGCCGTCTGCGGCCCGGCGACGATCCGGGCGATGCCGAAGTCCATGACCTTGACCTCGCCCTGGCGCGTGACCATGACGTTCGCCGGCTTGATGTCGCGGTGGATGACGCCTGCGACGTGCGCGTACGCGAGCGCCTCACAGATCTTCTCGGCGACCTCGACGGCGTGCCCGACGTCGAAGCGCCCGCCCGAGCTCATGAAGTCCTCGAGCGTTCGCCCCTGGATGAACTCCATGACGATGAACTGCGTCTCGCCGTCGGCGCCGGAGTCGTAGATGCCGACGAGGTTCGGGTGGTTCAAGCGGGCGGCCGCTTGCGCCTCCCGCCGGAACCGGTCGACGAAGTTCGCGTCACGGGCGAACTGCGGCAGCAGGATCTTGATGGCGACGGTGCGGTCGAGCACGGTGTCGACGCCGCGGTAGACCTCGCCCATGCCACCGGAACCGATCAGGGCCTCCACCCGGTAGCGGCCGCCCAGCTCCGATGCGCTCAAATCGCTCCTTCCCTCATCCGGTGATCCCGAGGTACGCCTCGAGGACCTGCTTCGCGATCGGCGCCGCCACCTGACCTCCGGTGGCCTCGCTCCCGAGGTTGCCGCCGTCCAAGACGATAACCGCGACCGCGATCGTGGGGACCTGGCCCGGTCCCGCCGGCGCGAAGCAGACGAACCACGCGTGCGGTGCGGTGCCGGATCCTCCGTGCTGCGCGGTCCCGGTCTTGCCCGCCACCACCACGCCGGGGATCTGCGCGGCGGTGCCGGTCCCGCTCGTCACGACGTTCACCATCATGGTTCGCATGTCTGCGGCGGTGGACTCCGAGATGGGCCGCCCGTACGGCCGGGGAGGGAACGTCTTGATGATGCGGCCCTGCGGGTCCCGGATCTCCGTCACGAGCCGGGGGTTCATCATCTCTCCGCCGTTGGCGATCGCGGAAGCGACGAGCCCCATCTGCAACGGGTTGGCCAAGTCGTTGTCCTGGCCGATCGCCGAGATGGCGACGAGGGGCTCGTTGCCGTCGAAGTAGCTCGCGACCGGGAAGCGTCCTGTCTCGAACGGGATCACGAACGGGATCGTCGGTTCGATGCAGCCGGTCTGGCCCGGCGGGTCGGTCGGGCAGAACCCGAACGCGTGCGCCTGATCGGCCAGCTTCTGCGCGCCGAGCTTCAGTCCGACTTCGCCGAAGATCACGTTGCATGAGTTTGTGAATGCGGTGAGGAGCGTCGTGGTCGCGCCGCCCGGACATGATTCACCGCCGAAGTTCTGGATGGTCTGGTTCGTGAGCGGCAGGTCTAGCTCGTGAGGGTTGGGCCACGTGCTGTCGAGTCCGTAGCCGTTCTCGAGCGCTGCGGAGGCCGTAACCATCTTGAACGTCGACCCCGGCGGGAAGAGCTCGTCGTTGGCCCGAGAGAGCAGGGGGGTGCGCGGATCGGCGTTCAGTCGCTTCCACGCCTCTAGCACGGAGGCCGGATCCTGCGACGACAGCTCGTTCGGATCGAACGTGGGGTTCGACACCATCGCGAGGATGTCGCCGCTGCGTGGATCGAGCGCCACGACCGCTCCGGGCTGGGAGCCGAGCGCATCTGACGCAACCTTCTGCAGACCCGCGTCGATCGTGGTGATGACGTGGCCGCCCTTCTTCGGCCGGCCCAGCACCAGATCGGCGAGTGTCGAGCCTGCGAGCTCCGGCGCGTCGCCCGACAGGTAGCTGTTCATGGCCTCTTCCAACTCGGTCCTGCCGTAGATCTGCGAGTAGTACCCCGTGATGCCGGCGAACAGCGGGCCCTGCGGGTAGTGCCGCGCGTATCGCAGGCTCGCGTTCGCACCCGTCGGTGTGCTGAGCGCGATCACGGTCCCGTCCGACGTGATGATCTGTCCGCGCTCCACCTTGTACTCCGCGATGATCTGGCGGCGGGCGTTGGCGGGGTTGCCGGCGATCCTGCTCGCGGCGAAGACCTGGATGTAGGACACCTGCATGAACAGCAGGCCGAACAGCGCGACGAGCCCGATCCCCAGCCGTCGGATGCGTCGGTTCACACGGAGACCTTCCGCGACCACGGCCCGGCGGACACGCGGATCAGGAGCGCCAGGATCACGAAGTTCGCGACCAGGCTCGACCCGCCGTACGACACGAACGGCAGCGTGATGCCGGTCAGCGGGATCAGCCTGGTCACGCCGCCGACGATCACGAACGTCTGGACCGCCACGATCGTCGTGAGGCCGGTCGCAAGGAGCTTGCCGAACGCGTCGGTCCGCTCGATGCCGATCCGCAGGCTCCGTCCGATCAGCGTCAGGTAGATCAGCAGGATCGCGGCCGCGCCCAGCAGGCCGAGCTCCTCGCCGATCGCCGCGAAGATGAAGTCGGACAAGGCGTACGGGATCAGACCGGGCGACCCCTGCCCGAGACCCGTGCCGACCAGACCGCCCGACGCGAGCGCGAACTGCCCCTGCGCCAGCTGGAAGTACCCCACCCCGTACACCTTCTGAGGGTCCAGCGCGTGCAGCCAATAATCGACGCGGAGCTGGACGTGGTTGAGCGCGATATAGCCGACCCAGGCCCCCGCGACGAAGAGCACCAGGCCGACGAGCAGGTACAGGGGACGGCCGCTCGCGATCCAGAGCATCACGACGAAGACCGCGAAGTACAGGAGGGACGCGCCGAGGTCCTTCTCCAGGAACAGGACGGCCAGCGAGGTCGCCCACGCGATCAGCAGCGGGCCCAGGTCCTTCGCGCGGGGCAGTGCGAATCGTCCCGATCCCGCGGCGAGCATCTCCCGCTTGTCCGAGAGGTACGACGCCAGGAAGATCACGATCAGGACCTTGCCGAACTCGGCGGGCTGGAAGTGCAGCGGTCCGATCTCGACCCACAGGCGCGCGCCGTTGATCGTCTTTCCCGATGCCGGGCAGGATCGGAAGCAACAGCATCACGAGCCCGGCCAGTCCGATCGTGTACGTGTACGCGTCGAGCATCCGGTCGTCGCGGATGAGGACGAGCGTCAGCACGAACGCGACGAGCCCCACGCCCACCCAGATGACCTGCTCGACGGCGAGGTCGGGCTGCAGCCGCCAGATCACCGCGAAGCCGAGCGAGGACAGGAGCGCCGCCGCAGGAAGCAGCACGGGATCCGCGCGACGTGCGAACGTCCGCACGGCGAGCCATGCGCCGAAGAACCCCGCTGCGATCAGCGAGCCGTAGAGCTCGATGCTCGGTGGCACCCGCCCGTGCTTGCCGAGCCCGACCAGCGCGTACGCGCCGATGCCGGCGACGAGCGCCAGGAGCAGGAGCCAGATGCCGTTGGAGGCGCGCGGTGCCCGCTCGGCCGTCGCAGTGCGGCTCATGGGCCCGCCGCCGCTGCCGCTGCAAGATCGCTCCGGATCTGCTCCACGACCGCCAACGCCTCCGTGCGATCGTTCGCCGTGATCCCGTCGGCGAGCGCCGGGTATTGCGGCAGCTTCGCGACATCAGAGGCAGGGATATCCGTCTCGAGCGCCACGTGCGAGAACGTGAATCCGCCAACGGTCGCAGGGATCCCCTGGAACACAGCGACCTTGCCATCGGCCTCGCCCACGTACCACTGCCGATCGATGTAGATACGAACAGCGAAGAAGACCGCCAGCGCCGCGACGACAACGACGCCGATCCGGATCCCCCATCGCTTGATGGACGCCGATGAGGGGCGGCGGCGTCGCTGCGGTCCGACTATTGCGGTGCTCGCCGCTTCGCGGCTCCGCTCCTCAGGGTCGGCCCTCCGCGACGCCGCCGCCCCTCCGTCCGCTTCGTTGCCCTCGTGGATGTCGAGGATGACCACCGTGATGTTGTCGATGCCGCCGGCGCGGTTGGCGGCTTTGATGAGCCGGTCGGCGGCGTCTTGGGGGTCCGGCGCGGCTTCGAGTATTGCTTGGATCTGAGGTTCGGTGACCATCCCTGTCAGACCGTCGCTGCACAGGAGCAGCCGGTCGCCGTCGATCAGCGGAACGTCCTCCACGTCGACGTCGACCTCGGGTTCGGTGCCGACGGAGCGGGTCAGGACGTTGCGGTGCGGGTGGGTGCCGGCTTCCAGCGGCGTGATCTCGCCTGCCTTCACCATGCGGTTCACCAGGGTGTGATCGTCCGTCAGTTGGCGGAGGGCGCCGGCTCGAAGCAGGTACGCGCGGCTGTCGCCGACGTGACCGAGGTGCGCGCCTTCGTCGTCGACCGTGGCGGCCGTGAGGGTCGTGCCCATCCCCGACACCTTCCGATCGGAGATCGAGCGTTCGAACACCGCGCGGTTCGCCGCGCGGATCAGCTCGGTGAGCGATCCCTTGCCGCTGCGGAACAGCTCCTCCATCTTGTCCAATGCCATGCTCGACGCGACGGCGCCGCCGCGGGCGCCGCCCATGCCGTCGGCCACGGCGTAGAGGGGCGGTTCCACCAGGTATGAATCCTCGTTGCGCTCGCGGACGCGCCCGATGTCCGTTGCCACCCCCACGACGACCCTCATCGACGGAGCTCCAGGACGGTCGTGCCCACGCGGATCTTGTCGCCGGGTTGCACCATGGCCGGGGCGGCGAGCTTCTGGTCGTTCACGAACGTGCCGTTCGTCGAACCCAGGTCTTCGACGTACCACGTGCCGTTCTTGCCGAAGATCCGCGCGTGTTGTGACGACGCGTACGTGTCCTCGATCATCAGCTCGCACTCGGGAGCGCGGCCGATCGTCAGGCTCGGCCCGATCTTGACCGTGCGCGCCTTGCCCTCCGGCGGATGCACGACGACCGACGACGGGCCTGTCGGCACAGGGACGGCGCCGCCTCCCTTGCGCGCCTTCCGTCCGGACGGCGCGGGTTCCACCGTGAGTCCGCGGACCGCCCAACGCATGGAACGCCAGACGAAAAGGAACAGCAACGCGAAGAGTCCGTACTTGAGCGCGGAGAGCGCGAACGGCGTCACGCCGAGCCTGCCCGGAACTCCAACATCGTCGATCCGATCGTGATGCGGTCGCCGTCCGACAGCTGGCGGGTCTGGATCGTCTGTCCGTTCAGGCGCGTGCCGTTCGTGGAGCCCAGGTCGGTGAGGGTGTACGAGCCGTCCTTCTCTCGGATCTGGGCGTGCCGTCGGGAGGCGCCCTTGTCGGCGATCGTGACCTCGCACTCGGGCAGGCGTCCGATCGTGACGACGTCCGAGGCCAGCACGACGGAACGCGACTCACCGTCCTCATGGACGACCAGCGACGCTGCGGAGGCCGGGACGGGCTCGACCTTCTCCTCGCCCTCGACGAGCGACGCCTTGCACCGGAACTCGCCTTTCTTCAGCCGAGCATCGGTCTCGAACGTGAACTCGGGAGGTCCGACCAACCCCCAGCCACGCTCGGAGGCGTTCTCACGGACGACCTCTTTCAGCTCCGCGACGAGAGCGGCCTCGGCCTGTTCGAAATGCTCCGCGTCGGAAGGTGACAACCGGAAGACGAACGCGTTCGGCGCCCAGACCTCGGAGACGCCGACGCTCCGCCCGGCATCCATCTCCTTGAGGACGCGCTTGGCCAGCTCGACCGGCTGCAAGCCGCTGCGGAAGGTCTTGGCGAAGAGTCCCTCGACCAGACCACCGAGTCGTCGTTCGAATTCGCGGAGGATCGCCACGGGTCAACGTTTGCGCAGGTGGCAGGCCCTGCGCTTCCGCGAGCGATTCTACCCGTCGGTCTGTTGCGGCTCTGTTGCGACGTCCGGTCTCGTTCCGAAGAAGCCGTAACGCTCATCGGGCGTGAGTCGTTGCAGACGCCGCTCGCGCAAGCGGAACTCGAGATGGTGCGCGAGCACCAGCACCAGGACCGCGAGCAGGAAGCGGAGCGTGGCGGGACGGTTGACCTCCAGGTAGCCGCCGATCGTGCCGTACAGGCCGACGAGCGACCACGCGGCCAGGACTGCGAATGCGGCTCTCGTCAGGTCGTTGAGCAGTGTGTCGAGATCGGTGCGCCCCCTCGTTGTCATGCGACTTAGTCTTCCTGCGTCGCCCTTCGCGGTCTATCGGCTAGCTAGCCCCTTTCCCTCGGTCACCCCATCTGACTACGACGTGATGCCGTATGGGGTAGTTACCCCGATGCCTCAGCGGGTCCAGCGAACACGGCTTGTTACCATGAACGCCCCCACGGGCGAGTGGCGGAATTGGCAGACGCGCAGGATTCAGGTTCCTGTGTCCGAAAGGACGTGGGGGTTCAACTCCCCCCTCGCCCACCACCTCTGACCTGCGAGGCGTCGGCCTCGCGGCATCCTGACGTGTTCGATCAGACCTCTGGAGGCTAGGGGATGAAGGCCATCACGCTCAGCGGCGATCCCGACCCATGCTTCAGCTGCAACGGCCCGAGCACGAGCGTCGCGCCCGTGGGCGGAAGCTGGTCCAGGTTCGCCATGCACTCGATCGCGATCTTGTGCGCCTGCGCGATCTGGGTGTTCGTCGCGTAGGACGTATCAAGTCCGGGATCAACGCCGTGGGTGTCGATCCCAACCCCGGAGATCTGCCGATCGGCAAGTAGCCAGCTCGTGGTCGCCCCGGCGAAGCCCGGGAAGTGAAGGTCGCCGCTCGCGTCCTGGTTGATGAACGCTTTGGGGTCGTTCCACTTGTCTTCCCACCCGGTGAACAGGATCACGAACGAGCCGGGCGCGATCTGACCATTCGCGGCCTCCCAGTTGAGGACGTCCTGCTTGGTGAGCCGAAAGTCGGGGTTCGTGGCGGCCTTGTCGCGCACGTCGATCACAACGGCCGGGACGACGCGCTGCTCAGGCGAGTAGCTCGTGATGGCCTCAGTGTTTCCGATGATGAAGCTATCGGGCGCGTTCATATGCGTGGCGCTGTGTTCGCCGATCGTGAACTTGCGCAAGTAGTAGCCATCCTTGTTCATCGTGGCCACGACCTTGAACACGACGTGCGGATCGCCGGGCCACAGCGGGATCGAAGGATTGATGACGTGGCTGAGATCGACAACATGCGAGTAGGTGATGCTCTTCTCAGGAGAGGCCATCGCCGTTGACGGCGAGGTCGCGCTCGACGCGGGGGATGCGGCGACAAGCGCGATGGTCACGAGACCGACGATGGTCACGGCAGCAAGCAACGCACGACGGAACATGGGAGTCCCTCCTATCTCTTATGCGGTCGATCCTACCCACCGTTCGTTCGATCCGGGCACCCGGGTTTGGGGGTTCAACCCCTCGCCCACCACCGCTGCCTGTCCAGCTCCGTTCCAACGAGGTCTAGCAGTCGTTCGGAGCGGGTGTGCCGGCGAAACGGTCGGCGAGCCAGTTCTTCGTCTCCGCCCATCCCTTCCACACGATCGGGTCGTGCTCCAGCCCCGGATACTCCGTGTACGCGACTACGTCGCCGACCGCACACATCCGGTGGACCTGTTTCCGGGACACCATGTGCAGGAGGTCGACCGTCCCCTGGAGGTAGAGGATCGGCGCGTCGGCGGGCCGCGTCCCGATCTGCGAGTCGGCGAAGTACTCCCGCACGTCGGGGTCGCTCGCCCATCCCGGCGCGAGGTTGCGGTGCACCCCGGGCCTCAGGTACTGGATGATCGCCGGGAACCACGTGTCGAAGCACCACTCTTCGGCGTACGACGAGAGCGGAAGCATCTGCGGCCCGAGGAAGTTGGCGTAGTCGAACCCCGGATGAGTGGCACCGATACCGGCGGCGATGTAGCCGATGTACGGGAAGTAGTCCGGATTGGCGGCCATCGGTTCGATCGTGCGCTTCAGCATCGCCGCCGGGGCCAGCGCGACGGTTCCGACCATCTGAAGCTCGGGGGCGCGCGTGTCCGCGAGCTCGGCGGCACCCACCGCCGCCTGGCCACCCTGTGAATGGCCGACCGCCGCCCACTCGGTGCTCACGGCTATGCCGACGTCTTGCACGATCTGGCGCGCCGCGCGCACAGCGTCGATCATCGCGAACGCCTCCGCATCGGTGTTCAGGTAGGAGTGCAGACCCGGGGTGCCGAGCCCCTCGTAGTCGGGGGCGGTCACCACGTAGCCCTGGCGGACGAGGCGAGCGACCTCGTTCCCATACTGCGGCCAGGGGTCCGGATAGAGCGATGGGTACTTGGACGGCGCACAGGAATCGCCGATGCCCGACGTGCCGTGTCCCCACGCGACGACGGGCCAGCCGTCCGACGGGGGCGTGCCGTTCGGGATGAAGACCATGGTCACCTCGGCGACCGGATCTCCCGCGGACCCGTCGGATCGGTACATCACCCGATAGGCGCCCAGGTTCACGAACTTCGGCCCGAGATCAGTCTCGGACTCCCAGTGGATCACGTCGCCCGGCGCATACGGGGCGAGGTCGGCCGGTACGTTCGTGTAGAAGTCCGGCTCCGAGATCGGTCCGGCTTCAGCCGGCAGCTGCCCGGCTGCCGAAACGCCCGCCACGATGGACGCCGCGACGGCGGTGCGGAACCACGTCGAGAACCCACGCATCACTCCGCTCCTTAGTTGATAGATTATCGGAGACGATAAAGAAAGAGTCCGGCGGTCGTCAACCGAGGGACGCGACAAGCTGGTGGGCACACGCCTTGGCCGCCGACCCGCGGTCCGCCGGAAAGCCGACGTCGGCGAGCGAGCGGTGCATGCCGGCCAGGCAGAGGATGCCGTACGCCACGCGGCGGCGCTGCAGTGGATCGGCTCCCGGGTTGGAGGAGGCGAGCTCGGCGTCCAGGAGATGCTCGAGCTCCAAGTACATCTCCCGGAGTAGTCCCTGGAGGATGGGGTCTTCGGCGCTCGCTCCGAGCAAGGCGTCTACCGATCCGCTCGGCTCGTCCGTATCCTGCGAGAACAGGGCATCGAGGACGATCGGCAACCGCTGCGCCGAGTGGAGCCCCGTTCCGAGCCCCAGGAACCAGTCGACGTACATCGTGCGGATGTGCGCGACGAACGCACGGTCGACGTCCTCTCGGTTGCCGAGGTAGTGGCGCACGAGAGCACGCGTCACTCCAGCCTCCGCCGCGATCCGATCGAGTGTGCTGCCCTCGGGGCCGAACTTCACCAGACAGCGCGCGTAGGAGTCGAGGAGCTGAGGCTTACGGACATCTGCGAGTGAAGGTCGAGGCACCGTCGTTCCTTATCGTTTCCGACACACTATAACGCGTGACTTCGCGACGGCTTCCATCCCGCTCTACCGTCCTCGAGCGGATCAACCCCGCTAGGGTTCTCTCAGAGACTCGCGTCGCTCGAGCAAGGAGGATCGAGATGCGGAAGCAGGGTCGCACATGGGTCGGGATCATCCTCGCGGTCGTCGTCGTCCTTCCGATGGGCATCGCGTACGGGATCACGCGGTCGGCGTCCGTCCCGGGGACACGGGCCTCGTGCCTCGACTGGGCGAGCGTCACAGCGCCCGCGACCACGAGCTCCACGACGTGGACGAACGTGCCCGGGATGGTCGTGAAGGACACGTTGGCGCAGAACTTCGCCGTTCAGGTGAGCGGGACGTTCGAGGGCAGCCAGCCGCAGGTTCGCGTCACCGACGCGTCGATCGGAGGCACGAGCACCATGGACCCCGGTCAGACGACGGTCGGTGTGGGCTCGTCCGCTACTGCGTTCTCCTTCACCTGGGTCGGGACGAGTCCGGCCGAGCACCAGCACACGTTCCGGCTGCAGTGGCGTTTGTCGTCGGCGGGAAGCAGCACGATGGATGCCGGAGACCTGACCGTCCTCTACCAAGGGGCCCCAACCCCGGCCACCTGCTGACCGGCGAGCCGGCGGTCTCGATCGGATGCTCGCTCGTAGGGCTCCCGCCGCAGTCGACCTTTCAAGGGCTTGACCGCGTCCAGTAGCTTTCATGACCATGGCGACGCGGATGACGAGCTCTCGAGCCATCGTCGCTTGCATCCTCTTGGGGCCGCTGTGCGTGATCGTGAGCCGCCCGGCTGCCATGTCGGGGCACGCCCGCACCGGCGCGCACGAAGATGCGCGCGCGATCACCCGAGCGCGTTCATCGCTGCGATCGTCGGGAGGAGGCCCACCGATCGTTCGACGGATGGTGCTCGGGCATTCCACGCAGGGGCGGCCCATCATCGCGTTCCGTCTGGGGGATCCCGCGAGCGAGACGAAGATCCTAGTAGTGGGCTGCATCCACGGGAACGAATGCTCCGGAACCGCGATCGCTCGTGCGTTGATCGCCTCGCCGCCGGCCGGCATCGACCTGTGGGTGATCCGGAACCTGAACCCCGACGGGTTCCGCGCCGGCACTCGCCAGAACGGACGAGGCGTGGATCTGAACCGGAACTTCCCGTTCCGCTGGCGCCCGGTCGGTCGGCCGTGGGATAAGGAGTACTCCGGACCACACCCGCTCTCCGAACCCGAGGATCGGATCGCGCGTCGCTTGATGGCGCGCGTGCACCCGAAGGTCAGCATCTGGTTCCATCAACCGCTCGGTCTCGTGGTTCGGTCGGCTGGTGACCTCACGATCCAGCGCCGGTTCGCACGGCGCGTCGGACTCCCCTTGGTCAGGCTGACGGGACGCTATCCGGGCAGCGTGACGAGCTGGCAGAACCATTGGCACCCCGAGGCGGCCGCCTTCGTCGTCGAACTCCCCAGCGGATCCCTTTCGTCGACTGCGGTCGACCGGTACGCCGATGCGATCGTGATGGCCGCGGCGTAGCCAGCAACGCGATGTGCCAGGTCGCTCAGGTGCTCGTTCCCTTCGTGCCTCGCCGCTGGTACGTCCCCTCGTAGGACTTCAGGCGTTCGTTCATAGCGTTGCGCGAGATCCCCAGTCCGTGCGCAACCGCTGCCGGACCGACCTCTCGGACCCACGTCGCGAAGTTCGCTCGCAGGTCCTTGCGGCGCTGATCGGCCTCGGCGAGATCCGCGACCCACCGAGCGAGGGCTCGCTCCTCGTCCGCGGAGAGCTGGCTCTTAGGACGCGGCATGACCTGATGGTATCTGGACCGCATCGTGCATCGGTTGATGTTCGATTGAGCAACGTTCTTCTTGAAGCTCGGACATGGGTGCGGGTTCTGCCTGGGAGAAGGTCGTATCGCCGGCCGCGCTGGTGTATCCTCAGAGCAACAGCTCGCTGAACGACGTGCAGCCCCAGCACTTGGCTGCGACGTGGGCGGCCCCAGCACTTGGCCGATGGCGCGCGAAGCCAGGGATCTCGTGCAAGCTCACGAGGACAAGTTCGACGACGTCGAGGCGCTGGCGGCTGCCTCCGCCGACATGATCACCGTCGCCACCGCCGAGGGCGTCTATCGTTACGTCTCTCCCGCGGCCCGGCGATTGTTCCGTTGGGATCCGGACGAGCTCAGGGGGCGCCACCAGGAGCAGTTCGTACACCCCGACGACGTCCAGGCGATGCGGGCTGCCGGGGATCTGAGCCTCATCAGCGACGGCTTCTACACCATGACGTACCGGTTCCGGTGCGGCGACGGCGCCTACCGGTGGATCGAAGCGACGTACCACCGGGTCGAATCCGCCGGAGGGTCCTTCGTCGTCGGATCCGTGCGCGACATCGCGGAGCGCAAAGAGGCGGATGTTCTCCTGCAGCACCGGGCGTCAACCGACCCGCTCACAGGGGTCGCCAACCGCAACGTGCTGATGGACCGGCTGCAGCACGCGCTCTACCGGCTCGATCGCGCTCCCGGCATCCTGGCGGTGCTGTTCCTGGACCTCGACCGGTTCAAGGTCATCAACGATTCCTTGGGGCATCTCGTCGGCGACGGGGTCCTCATGGCGATGGCGGAGCGCCTCCTGCAATTCATCCGTCCATCGGACACCCTCGCTCGTCTCGGGGGAGACGAGTTCGTGATCGTCGCGGAGGACCTGACCGATGAGCGTGAGGCGGTCACGTTGGGGGAGCGGATCGCCGAGGCCGGCCGGCAGCCCTTCCGGATCGGCACGGAGGAATTCGTCTGCACCGTGAGCGTCGGGATAGCAACAACCTCCGACGCCCACCACGTCCCGGACAGCCTCCTGCAAGAGGCCGACCTCGCGCTGTACCGGGCGAAGGATCGGGGGAGGGACCGGGCGGAGGTCTTCGATGAGGACCTGCGGACGACGGCGGTCGGGCGGCTCGGCACGGAGCGGATGCTGCGACGCGCGATCGACGAGGAGCGCCTGGGTGTCCGCTACCAGCCGATCATCGACCTGCGCACCGGTCGCGTCGTGAGCGTCGAGGCGCTCGTGCGGATCCTCGATCCGGAGCTGGGCGTCATAGAGCCCGAGTCGTTCCTGACCGTGGCGGAGGAGACCGGGCTGCTGGCCACCATGGACGAATGGGTCTTCGGCCGGGCGCTCGAGGAGGCGACCGGCTGGACCGACCGGTTGGGGGCGACCGATTCCCCCGGCTTGAACCTCAACGTCACGTCGCGCCGCGTGGCCGACGCGTCGTTCTACGACGCCATCACGGGCGCGCTCGACTCGAGGGGTCTGTCACGCAACAGCATGCAGGTGGAGGTCACCGAGCGCGTGCTCATGGAGGCGTCCAATTCGGCGTTGGGGGGATTGCGGGCACTGCGCGACGGAGGGATCCGAGTGGGACTGGACGACTTCGGAACGGGGTTCTCGTCGCTCGCCTACCTGCGGCAGTTCCCGCTGGACTTCGTCAAGATCGACCGGTCCTTCATCCACGGGCTCGATCGCGGGTCGGGAGAGGACGCGATCGTCAACGCGATCATCGGTCTCGCCCACGCGTTCGGGCTGGAGGTCATCGCGGAGGGTGTCGAAATCCCCGCCCAGCTCGAGTTCCTCACCGAACTCGGCTGCGACCAGGCCCAGGGCTTCCTCCTCGCCAAGCCCGGCGCCCCGGACGCCGTGGACGAGCTGGTCCTGGCCGGCGGGTACCGCCAGAACTGAGGCCGACCGCTCAATCCGGTTCCACACACCCAGCCATTCCGATACGGGGGAGTTGCGGAATCCGGCGCGCGCCGGTATCCTTTCCGAAACGTTGCCGTAGCGGAAAGGACCTCCCCCATGGAACATGCCGAAGGGTACGAGCGGAGATGGTGGATCCTTGGGGTCCTCTGTACCAGCTTGCTGGTGATCGGACTCGACAACACCATCTTGAACGTTGCATTGCCCACGCTCGTCCGTGACCTCCACGCGTCCACGAGCCAATTGCAGTGGCTGGTCGATGCCTACGTCCTGGTCTTCGCGGGGTTGCTCCTCACGACCGGGAGCCTCTCCGACCGATACGGGCGCCGCTACGCGCTCGCGGCCGGGCTCGTCGTCTTCGGTATCGGCTCCGTCCTCTCCGCGTTCGCGGGATCGGCGAACACGCTGATCTCCACGAGGGCGCTCATGGGGATCGGCGGCGCACTGATCATGCCCTCGACGTTGTCGATCCTCACGAACGTCTTCCCCGCCGAAGAACGCGGTCGGGCGATCGGGATCTGGGCGGGCGTTTCCGGCCTGGGCATCGCGATCGGTCCGATCGTCGGTGGGTGGTTGCTCAGTCACTTCTGGTGGGGCTCCGTGTTCCTGGTGAACGTTCCCGTCGTGATCTTCGCGCTCATCGCGGGCCGGCTGATCGTGCCGAACTCGAAGGACCCGTCGCCGAACGCCCTTGACCCCGTTGGCGCCGTCCTATCGATCGTCGGACTCGTGAGCCTGGTGTACGGGATCATCGAGGCGCCGTCGCACGGATGGACCTCAACTCAGACGCTCTGGACGTTCGGAGCCGCGGTCGTCGTCCTGATCGCGTTCGTGGTGTGGGAACTGCGGAGCGACCATCCCATGTTGGACGTCACGTTCTTCGAGAACCGTCGTTTCACGGCCGCCAACATCTCGATCGTCCTCGTCTTCTTCGCGCTCTTCGGCTCGTTGTTCTTCCTGACCCAGTACCTGCAGTTCGTGCTCGGATACAGCGCGCTGCAGGCGGGGATCCGCGTGGCGCCGCTCGCACTTGTCCTGATGATCGGGGCTCCGATCGCCGGCAGGCTGACCGCCCGGTTCGGGAACAAGGTGCTGGTGGCGACGGGGATGGGGACCGTCGCGGTCGGGCTCTGGTACATGGGGACGCTGAGCGTGACGTCGGGCTACGGGCACGTCGTGATCGCGCTCTTGATCCTGGGTCTCGGGATGGGAACGGCGATGGTCCCCGCGACGGAGTCGATCATGGGCTCCCTGCCGCTCGCCAAGGCCGGGGTCGGTTCGGCGATGAACGACACGACGCGGCAGATAGGAGGCGCGCTCGGTGTCGCGATCCTTGGCAGCATCTTCGCCTCCTCGTACGCCACACATATCGCGTCGTCGCTCGCCGGCCTGCCCGCGTCCTCCATCGCCGCAGCGACGAGCTCGGTCGGCGCCGCTCTCGCGATCGGCGCGAAGATCGGCGGTGTGCACGGAGCGGCGATCACCCTGGCTGCGAAGACATCGTTCATCGACGCGATGGATCGCGGCCTGGTGGTCGGCGCGACGATCGCACTGTTGGGCGCGATGGTCGCGTTGATCTGGTTGCCCAACCGCCCGGCGGACGTCGAGGCGATCGAGCTGCACGTCGCCCGTCGTGAGGGCGAGCTCGCCGCCGTCGCCGAGCGTGTCGAGTGATCGGTCCGACTCCTGCCGCGCCCGTCGTGGCTCGCGCCGTCGGCCGGCCTCGCGACCCGGAGGCCGACCGTGCGATCCTCGAGGCGACGATCGAGCTCCTGGCCGAAGAGGGGTTCGGCGGCCTGTCGATCGAGGCCGTCGCGGCGCGCGCGGGCGTCGGCAAGACCACCGTCTATCGGCGTTGGCCGTCGAAGATCCCTCTCGTGGTCGATGCGCTCACGCACCTGAAGATGCCGGCTTCCGTCGTCATCACCGGCGATATGTCGACCCGCGACGCGCTCGTGCGCGCGCTGTCGGAGGGGATCCGAGCCCATCTGAACGAGCCCACCGATCGGATCCTCGCAGGCATCATCGGCGCGATGTCCCAGGATCCCGAACTCGCCGATGCGGTTCGATCGGGGTTGTTGTCGAAGCGGCGAGACGACGTGTTCGCGCTGATCGAGCGCGGGAAGGCGCGAGGCGAGGTCCGACCGGACGCGGACGTAGAGGTCATCGCGGATCTTCTCGGCGGCCCGATCGTGATGCGGCGGATGATCACCGGCCGGCCGGTGAACGCGCGGTTCGTGCGGCAGATCGTGACGACCGTGCTCGACGGCGTCGCCCCTCCGCCGCGCGGGTGACGGCTTCGGCGGGCCACGTCCGGCTTCGAGAGGTGTCCGAGGACGACCTGCCGATCTTCTTCGAGCAGCAGAACGATCCTGTCGCGAGCCGCATGGCGGCGGTCCCGCCGCGCGATCGCGACGCGTTCATGGAGCATTGGGCCACGAACGTGCTCGGCAACGACGCCGGGCGCGTGCAGGCGATCGTCGCCGACGATCGCGTCGTGGGAAACATCCTGAGCTTCGAGCGATCCGGCGAACTCCAGGTGGGCTACTGGATCGGGCAGGAACATCGGGGGAAGGGGATCGCCAGCCGCGCGCTGTCGCTCTTCCTGTCGGACGTGGAGACGCGTCGTCCGCTCCACGCACACGCGGTGCGCGACAACGCCGGCTCGCTCAGGGTGTTAGAGAAATGCGGGTTCCGGATCGTTGGCGGGGGGCTCGTGATGGAAGACGGCCGGGCGATCGACGAGGTCACCCTTCGGCTCGACCCTGCCTGACGAACGCCCCGACTTCGCGCTACGACGTGAACGACCACGCCGGCAGGCCGCCGAGCACGAGCATCATCGCCTGTGTGAACACGACGACGATGGCCAACCCGATCCCGGCGAACAGGAACTTGCGGATCATCCAACGCTCCGGATGGATGCGGACCGCGAATGTCGAGAGCGCGACGATGGTCGCAGCCAGGACGATCAGCGTTGCGAGGAACGCGCGCGGCGCCCACTCCCCGGGCTGTCGCGCCGCGATCACGATGACGCGGATCGCCGGATAGGCCAACAAGAACGAGAGCCACACGAAGCCGAACGCCAAGACGCCGAGCGCGGGCTCGGACCCATCTCCCCCGTGGCGGCGGCGGATGGCCCGCATCCCCAGCAGCGTGGCCGCGGGAAGCGTGGCGCACATGGAGACGAACCCCAGCGCGGCCAGCGCGACCGCCCAGGTCGCCTCTCGCTCGACGAACGGCCGAAGTCGACGGGCCATGGCCCACAACGTAGCGGCTGGCGCCGACGCCGGGAACGGGAAGGCAAGGATGTGAAAGGTTCGATCAGCGACGCCACATATCCACATCGCCCACCGGCGTCAGCTCGCCCGAGGGTTTGGCGGTCGAGCGGACCCGTTCGGCGGCAGCGGCGCGGCGGCTCTCCGTCATGTTCCGCACGAGGGCGAACACGATCAGGCTCACGGCGGCGAACCAGGTGATGATCCCGATCGTCCGGACGTGCGCCGAGAGTCGGTCGGCGAGGTAGAGCTTGTCGAAGTGCTCGGGCCCCAGGATCTTGGACCAGTCGCCGAGGCCGTCGGAGGCGCCCATCAACATCAGATCGCCGCGCGGCGCGTCGTAGATGTAGCGTGCGCCGTCGCACATGGCGTTCGCGGCCCATGCCCAGCAGATGCCCCACGCGATCAGGTCGCGCTTCCAGATCGCGAACACGATCCCCGACGATGAGGGGGAACAGGATCTGGGTGCCCGTCCCCATGATCAGCATGATGAGGTTGCCGAACGGGGAGAAGATCTTGTGCCCCACCTCGTGGACCGCGATGTCCAGGAAGACGAGCACGGGAACCTGGGTGTTCTTCACGATGGCGAACCACCCGTAGATCGCGCACACGCCGAGGGCGCCGACGGCCTTGAGGGCATCCAGTCGGCGTTGGACGTCGTCGGGGAGCTGGACGGACTCCGCCATGGTTCAGATATCGGCGAGACGACGGGGAACGTGAGCGTCGGCCGGACAAGTCGGGGCCCCTAGCTGTGGACGGCGCTCCGTTCGCGAGGCTGGAGCGATGCCGCGAAGCACCAGGCCACGCCCAGGTAGACGCACAGGTCGCCCACGCTGACCGCGACGCCGATCGGTTCAGGCACGACGATCGAGTCGCCCAATACCAGCAGCACCGTGGTGTCGTCGGCGAGGTGGTGTTTGCGATCCGCCGTGGTGCTGGAGATCGGAGAGCGTCGACTCCTGACCCGATCGGACGAGCGCCTGGCGGGCGACCGGCATGCCGTGATTCGCGACGATGACGATCGCGTTCAGCAGCAGACCGGTGAATATCAGGATGAAGCCCGGCGCGCGGAAGTTCAGCAACGCGAACGCGATCAGCAACACGAACGATGCCGTCAAGGACCAGGATCCCGCGCTCCCCGTGAGCGGCAGGAACTGCAGGACGACGCCCACGATCGCGAGCGACCACCAGCCGAGCGGGATCGACGGGAAGTTCCGGAAGCTGCCGCCTGCCAACAGACCCACGATCATGGCGCCGAGGATCGTGATGACGATCAGCGTCACTCGCCGATCGCCTCTCGTGCCAGGCGCGTCGCTTCCTCGTAGACCTCTCGCGCGGGGACGCCGGCCTCCCGAGCGACCTTGACGCAATCCTCGAACTCGGGCGCAACCGTGACGGCGTTGCCTTCGAGACGACCGATCTTCACGCGGACCAACCCGTTCCGCGTGGCGACCTCGACCCATTCGCGCTCGAGCGCCTGCTTGTCCACGGCGGACGAACGGATGCCGAGGGTTCCGGTCTCTCGGAAGAGCACCTGGCGGATCGCTTCCTCCCGCGATTGAGAGGCCAGCACGCTGATCGTGACGGCGGGTCGTCCCTTCTTCATCACGATCGGGGTGAGCCACGCGTCCTGGGCGCCGGCCGCGAACAGGCGCTCGAGGACGTAGGCGTAGAGCTCGGGGTTGAGGTCGTCGACGTTGGTCTCGAGCACGAGCTCGCTCCCCTGCACCGTCTCGGAAGCGGCGTTCGCCGAAGGGTCCGCCTCGCCGACCACGACCCGAACCACGTTGGGGAAGTCCAACCGCGCGCTGCCGGCGCCGTATCCGACGTGCTCGATCCGCATGTGCGGGATCTCGCCGAACCCCTCCACGAGCGCGGCGAGGATCGCCGCGCCGGTCGGCGTGACGAGCTCGACCGAGACGTTGCGCGAATAGATCGGTGCGCCGCGCAGGAGCTCCATCACCGCCGGTGCGGGGATCGGCAGGAGTCCGTGCTCCGTCTTGACCATCCCCATCCCGGTCGGCACCGCCGAGGCGAACACCCGGTCTACCTTCAACGACGCGAGCGCGAGCGACGTGCCGACGATGTCGACGATGGAGTCGACGGCGCCCACCTCGTGGAACGTCACCTGGTCGAGATCGCGACGATGCACCATGGCCTCGGCCTCGGCGAGTCGCCGGAAGATACGCTGCGCCATCGCCTTGGCATCGAGCGGCATCTCCGCCATGTCGAGAAGCGACCGGACGCTCGCGTAGGTTCGGATCAAGCCGTCGGTCGACGTGCGCACGTTGACCTTGGTCGCGCGGATCCCTCCGCTCTCCACCTGTTCGACGTCGAGCTCGAACGACTCGACCGGGAGTCCCTCGAGACCCTTACGGATCGGCTCCAGGTCGGCGCCCGCATCGATCAGGGCGCCGAGGGCCATGTCGCCGGAGATCCCGGCGATGCAATCGAAGTACAGCAGCCTCATCCGTCGGCCCGCGTCGTCGCGCGAACGATCCGATGGGCGACCTGCGCCGCGCCGAACCCGTTGTCGATGTTCACGACGGCGACCCCTGGGGCGCACGACGCGAGCATCGTCAGCAGGGCAGACAGCCCTTCGAAGGATGCGCCGTACCCCACGCTGGTCGGAACGGCGACGATCGGTGTGGAGATGAGCCCCGCCACGACTGACGGGAGCGCGCCTTCCATCCCGGCGACGACGATCACGCAGTCGACCGCCTCGAGCGCGGCTCGGTGCTCGAGGATCCGGTGGACGCCGGCGACGCCCACGTCGGTGATCCGCTCGACGGTGGCTCCGGTCGCCTCGACGGTGACCGAGGCTTCCTCAGCCACCGGCAGGTCGGATGTTCCGGCAGCCACGACGGCGACCGTCGCGTCCACCGGCCGGTCGGCGGCCTTCACGACGACCAGCCGAGCCGTTTCGTGGTACCGCGCACCGGGAACCGCGTCGATCGCGGCCGCCGCCTGCTCAGGCGTCGCCCGCGTGAGCAGAACGGCTCCGTTCGAGCGCGCCGCCAATGCGGCCGTGATCTCGCGGATCTGGTCGACGGACTTCCCGGGGCCGTAGATCGCCTCTGGATGACCGGTGCGGAGCTCTCGGTGGTGATCGACGCGCGCATCCGTCACCGTCTCGTACGGCAGGATCCGGAGCGCCTCCACGGCGTCTTCGACGGGGGTCGTGCCGGCGGCGACGTCGTCGAGCAGCCGAGCCAGGGTTCGTTCGTCCACGAGGGGCCCCATCGTATACTCAGGAAGCCCCACCGAACCCGCAGGTAGATGCCCGTTTCAGCGACCCGGGAGTCCGGTTTGACCTTCTCGGACCACACGAACACGCTGTTGGTATTGGTCGCGCTCGGCCTGGGCGCGCTCGGCGTCGTCTTCGCGATATTCGCGACCGGTGGTCGATCTCGTCACCGCGAGCCCGGCGGACCCATCCGATTGGACGACGCCCTGCGAGGTGTGCTGGACGGTCAGGCCAAGAAGATAGAACGGTTGGAGCAGGCGGTGCGGACGCTCAACAAGACGGACAAGCATCAGCAAGGGCAGATCGAGGGCAGCGTTCGCCACGTCGCCCTGTTGCGCTACGACGCGTTCGAGGATGTGGGCGGTCGCCTCTCGTTCTCATGCGCCATGCTCGACGACCACGGCACCGGCGTGGTACTCACCTCCATCAACGGTCGCCAGGAGACGCGTGTCTACGCGAAGCCGATCACGGACGGACGCAGCAGCTACAACCTCTCCTCGGAAGAGGACGAGGCCATCCGGCAGGCGCTCGCAGCGCCGGTCGAGGCGGTGGAGGCCCGATGATCTTCAAGAAGGACGAGGCCGACGAGATCCAGCAGGACGACGTGGAAGCGGCGATGCCACCCAGGCCGGAATCAGGAGAACGCCCACAGAAGGGAAAGGAGACGCAGATGGCGGAGAACGGTGAGGTCACGGTCGTCGGCGTCGGAGCGCGACTGGATGGGAACGTCGTTTCCGCAGGGAGCCTGCGGATCGACGGGCAGGTGAAGGGCCAGATCAATGCCGACGGCGACGTCACGCTCTCACCGCAGAGCCAGGTCGAAGCCGACATCCGCGCGCAGAACGTCACGGTGGCCGGTCGCTTCAAGGGCAATATCGCCGTGAAGGGAAAGGCGCACCTCGCCCGGGGTGGACGCGTCGACGGCAACATCACGTCGAAGTCGCTCGTCGTCGAAGAGGGCGGCATCTTCCACGGGCAGAGCATCATGGACGGGGCCGCCACGGGCGCCTCGTCCGGTCAGGCCGGCTCGCAGGCACAGCCCGCGAACGCCGCCGCGACGACCGAGAAGACGGAGCAAGTGAAGGTGCCGTAGATGCTCGACATCAAAGCGATCCGAGAAGACCCAGACCCGTTCCGGAAAGGCCTTGCCCGCCGCAACCTCGCCGATGCGGTCGACGCGCTGCTCGCCGCGGACGAGCGCCGTCGCGCGTTGATCGGCCGCGTCGAGGCGCTGCGGACCGCACAGAACCAGGCGTCGAAAGCGATCGGTGGCGCGCATGGCGACGAGAAACAACGGCTGATCGACGAGGTCAGCAAGGTCTCCACCGAGCTCAAGGCGCTCGAGCCCGAGCTGGAGGTCGCGGAGGCGGAGCTCACCGATCTCCTGGCGAAGACCCCCAACATCCCGCACGACAGCGCGCCCGACGGCTTCACCGATGAGGATGCCGTGGAGGTTCGCCTACACGGTGAACCCAGGACGTTCGAGTTCGAGCCTCGGGACCACGTTGCGCTGGGCGAGCTGCTCGGCGTGATGGACGTCGAACGCGCGGTCCGCACGTCGGGCTCGCGGTTCGTGTACCTGATGGGCGACATCGTGCTGCTGCAGTTCGCGCTGGTGCGGCACGCGATCGACATCTTGGTGGCGAAGGGATTCACGCCGGTGATACCGCCGGTGCTGGTCCGCGAGGAGGCGATGTACGGCACGGGGTTCCTGCCTGCGGACGAGGCGCAGCTGTACGTGACGCGCGAGGACGACCTGTACCTCGTGGGCACGAGCGAGGTGCCGCTCGCTGCGCTGCACATGACCGAGATCGAAGATCAGGCCGACCTGCCGCTCCGCTACGCCGGCTACTCCACGTGCTTCCGTCGCGAGGCCGGTACCTACGGTAAGGACATGGGCGGCATGTTCCGCGTGCACCAGTTCGACAAGGTGGAGATGTTCTCGTTCACGACGCCCGAGACCTCATGGGACGAGCACGAGATGCTGGTCTCGATCGAAGAGGAGATCGTCGGCAACCTCGAGATCCCGTATCGGGTCGTGAACGTCGCTGCGGGAGACCTGGGCGGCTCGGCCGCGAAGAAGTACGACATCGAGGGCTGGCTGCCGGCGCAGCAGCGCTATCGCGAGCTGACCTCGTGCTCGAACTGCACCGACTACCAGGCGCGGCGCCTGCAGACCCGCGTCCGGCGGCCCGACGGCAAGGTCGAGCCGCTGCACACGCTGAACGGCACCGCGACCGCGGTCGGCCGCTCCCTGATCGCGATCATGGAGAACCATCAGCAGGCCGACGGGTCGGTCGAGTTGCCGGCGAAGCTGCACCCGTACCTGCCGGAGTCCGTCCGGGTGTTGCGTCCCAAGGACTGATCCTGGGCTAGCGTTCGCGTCGCTCTGCTGTTCCCTCGCTCGCGGACTCGGTGCGTTCCCGCTCCGCGGTGATGTCGACCCACATCCCGTGCAGCAGCGGGCGGCCGTGGTCGTCGTGGCCGAGGTTCCCCCAGCTGCGGAGCCACAGGACCCTTCCATCACGTGCGACGATGCGGAACTCGGACCGCCAGGGCTCGCCGCGGCGGATGCAGCGCTCTGCCAACGCCAGCGTCGCCGCGAGGTCGCCCGGGTAGACGAGCCTGGAGAAGAACCGAGGTTCGGCGATGAGCTCCTCCGACGTGTACCCGAGTAGCTGCTCCACCTGTGGCGCGATGTAGATCGGACGCCAGTCGGTCGGATCCTCCACGCCGTATGTCCACGCGACCCCCGGCATCTGTTCGACGAGCGATCGCAGGACGGCCGCCTCCTCACGCTCGCGCTCTTCCCGTTCCTTGCGGTCGGTGACGTCCATCATGATGCCCTGGAGCCGGCGGGGACGACCGTCGTCTTCACGCTCCACCGTTCGACCTTCGAGGTGCATCCATACGATCCGACCGTCGTCCGCGATCATCCGGTAGTCGATGTCCCAGGGGTGGCCCTCCATGATGCGTTGGCTGCGCTCCCGGGCCGATGCGAGGTCGTCGGGGTGCACCATGTCCAGCATGCTCCATGGGTCCGCGTAGAAGCGCGCGGCCGGATACCCGAGGATGTCCTGGACCTGCGGGCTCATGTACCGGAGTCGGAACCGCTGCTCGAGCGCCAGGTCGAATTCGAGGACGAGGAAGACCACGGGCCCTTCCTCGGCGATCTCACGGTAGCGCTGCGCGGTCTGGGCGGCGTATTCCTCCGCCCGATGGCGTTCCGTCATGTCCATCAGAACGCCCTGGAACAACTGCGGGCGTCCCAGTTGATCGCGCGAGAGCAGCGTGGCGTGGTCGAACACGACGACGAGCCGGCCGTCCTTGGCGAACACCCGGTACTCCTCGCTGAACGGCTCACCGGTGGTCTCGCTGCGCGCGGATGCAGCCAGGACGCGGTCACGGTCGTGCGGATGGAGCCGTTCGATCCAGATGTCGCTGCTGTTCCATTCCTCGGCCGAATAGCCGAGCAGCTTCTCGATGCGAGGGCTGGTGTACATCCCGGAAGGGTTCTCGCGATCGTGGACCTGCCGCATGTACACGACCGCGGGCAGATCCTCGACGAGTCTGCGATAGCGTTCGCGCGTCTGCCGGAGCTCGGCTTCGATGCGTTTGCGCTCGCCGATCTCGAGCGCCATCATCTCGTTCGCGTCCTCGAGCTCGGCCGTCCGCTCCAGCACACGGAACTCGAGGTCGTCGTTCGACTGACGGAGTCGTTCCTCCAGATCCTTCTGTGCCGTGACATCCAGCATGACTCCCTGCCACGTGGAGACGTTCCCGGCCTCGTCGCGGACGAGTCGAGCCTGGTCGCGCACCCATACGACCCTGCCGTCGCTCGCGATCAACCGATACTCCTGGCTCCACGGCTCGCCCGTCTCGTTGTGGAGGTCGTGCGCGGCCAGCTGGATCTCTCTGTCGTCGGGGTGGAGCAGTTCGATCCAGATGTCCGGCTGGTCCAACCATTCGGCTCGCGAATAGCCGAACAAGGCCTCCACCTGCGGGCTCACGAAGAGTGTGCGTCGTTCGTCGTCCGGGTCCATCTCATAGACGACGGCAGGGACCTGCTCGACGAGCATCCGATACCGGGCGTCGGACGCACGGAGGTCGTCCTCGGCGCGTTTGCGATCCGTCAGGTCCTGGATCAGTCCCTGCCAATGGATCGGGTTCCCGTCGACGTCGCGGACCAGCACGGCCGCCTCTCGCACGAACACGACCGCGCCGTCGCGGCGGAACAACCGGAAGTCGCAGAAGAAGGAATCGCGGTGCCGAACCGCATCGACCCATGCGTTCCCGACGCGTTCGACATCGTCCGGATGCATGATCCGGAAGAACAACGTTGGGTCGTCCTGGAACTCCTCGGGTCGATACCCGAGCATCCCCGTCGATTGTGGGCTGACGTAGTAGCAGATCGGCGCTTCTTCATGGGAGTCGATGAACACCACGGCGGGCACCTGCTCGACGAGCGCGCGGTGTCGCAGCTCGGACTCACGCACCATCACGTCGGCCCGCTTGGCTTCAGTGATGTCTTGGATCAGTCCTTGCCAGAACAACGGCTTACCGTCCTCGGAGCGCACGAGGCGCGCGGTGTCGTGGAACCACGAGACCCGGCCGTCACGGTGGACCGAGCGATACTCGACCGAGAAGGGCGCACGCCTTCCCACCGCGGACAGCCACTCATCACGCACACGCTCGCGGTCCTCGGGATGGGTGGCCTTCAGCCAGAGCCCTCTGTCGGCCATCCAATCCTCGACGGTGTAGCCCGTGAGCTCGAGCACCTGAGGACTCACGTACACGGGGGCCGGGTCGGCCTCGTTCGTATCGATGTACACGATCCCCGGCACCTGCTCCACGAGGGCGCGATACCGGGCCTCCGACCGGAGTCGTTCGTCCTCGGCTCGATGTTGCTCCGTCACATCGAGCATCACGCCTTGCCAGAACAACGGGGTGCCGTCGGTTGCATGCACGAGCCGAGCGACATCTCTCACCCAGAGGACGTGTCCGTCGCGGTGCACGACGCGATACTCGAACGAGACCTCCTCGGCGCCGTCGAGATGGAGCGGCCAATCGAGGTGCATGATGGCCCGATCGTCGGGATGGATCACCCGGAGCCACAGCTCGGGGTCGGAGATCCAGTCCTCCGGTGGATAGCCCGTGATCGTCTCGATCTGCCGACTGACATAGATCGTGACCGGGTTCTCCTCATGTGTGTCGATGTAGACGACGGCGGGAAGCTGCTCCACCAACGACTGATAGCGGGTCTCCGCATGGACGAGCGGCTCGATCTCGTCGTCGTCCTTATCGAGCGGAGTGACCACACCGAACCACATGGCCGGCCTGTCGCCGGTGGCCGGAACCAGACTGGTCTGATCGCGCACCCAGCGCGTCGACCCGTCCGGAAGGAGGATCCGGTACTCCTCGTCCCACGATCCGGTGTCCTTGGCCGCATCTATGAGCATCCGGCCTCTATCCTCGGGATGGATATGCCGGATCTGTGCGGCGACGTCGCCCATCATCTCGTCGGGCGTCAGGCCCAGGATGGCCTCGCTCTGCGGGCTCACGTAGAGGTAGCGCTGATCGGTATGCCCGAACGGCAGGACGTACGTGACCGCTGGCACCGCCTCGATCACCTGCCGGTACAGATCCTCGGGCATCCCCGAGGAAGCGTCAGGCATCCCGGAAGCCCCCGCGCTCATCCCCTCAGGGTAGACCCGCGGGGCGTGCCCCACCACCGTCGCTCAGGCTTCGATGACGACGGGGAGTGCGGCGACCAGCGGATGGTCGACGTGCGAATCCTCTGCCTGGGCAGCACCTCCGGGGTTCCCGAGGTTGGTGACGTTGGGCCCGAAGAACTCGCGCTCGATCTGCTCGTACCCGCGCCACTCGTCCGGAAGATCGTCTCGACTGAAGATGGCTGTCACCGGACACACCGGCTCGCAGGCAGCGCAGTCCACGCACTCGTCAGGATTGATGTAGCCCTTGCGGAGCCCGTCGTAGATGCAATCGACGGGGCATTCGTCCACGCACCCTCGATCGTGGACGTCCACACACGGCTCAGCGATCACGTAGGCCATCTGGTGCGCTCCTTTCCGCGTTTGCCGCCTCCGGACCGAACGGTCCGATGACGATGCTCACGTTACGGAGCGCCCCTCCAAGCCTTGCCCAAGAGAAGGTGAGACCCAGGCAATGAAATCGATGGCTCGGACCCCGTAGGCTTCGGTCGGGAGGATGGCCGAGCGGACGAAGGCGACGGTCTTGAAAACCGTTGGTCCCGCAAGGGGCCCGTGGGTTCGAATCCCACTCCTCCCGCCGCGGTCCGAACCGAGCGGCTCGTCTCGCGAGAAGGGTGTGACGGTCGTTCCTATCGTCGGGATCCTCGCCCACATCGTCGGCCCCGGCTACGGGCCGCTGATCGCGATGGCGTTCTTCTTCGTGGGGATGGGAGCGGCGGTGGGGGTGTTTCTGCTCTCCGGCCACCCGCGGACCTCCGTGCAACGAGCCGCGAGGATCGGCCTGGTGGTGGTCGCAACGGGGTGCTTGGGGTTCGCGACCGCCGTTCCCTTCTTCTATCACCCGGGTCCGTCGTTCATCAGGCCAGCTTCCACGGCCCGCCTCGAGATCGTGTCGCCTCGTCCGGGCCAGACGTTCCGCGGCGAGCCCGCGACCGTTCAGGTGACCCTTCGACTCGACGGCGGCACGATCGTTCCGCTCACGTCGACGGCCGTCGTGCCGAACGAGGGGCACATCCACGTCTTCCTCGACGACCGTCTCCTGTCGATGGCCGGGCTCGATGCGGAGATCATCGCCTTGCCCGGCGAGCACACGTTGCGAGCGGAGTTCGTTGCGTCCGATCACGGGCCGTTCCGGCCACCCGTGACGGCATCGGTCACGTTCCTGGTCCGCTCCTGAAAGGGATCGATCCGGCCGCGGCGCTCGAACCCTGGATGACAACCGTGAAATGTTGCGGCGATATCCGCACCGTCGCGGAGAGCCGACCGAGGTCGGGTCGTGACAGTCCTGTCATCAATCTTGTTTCCCGAGCCGGGTCGTTGGAGGGTGCGCCTGCACGGGTGGGGGTGGCATCGAGAGGGAGGGTGGCATGGTCCGATCGCTTCGGTGGGGAAGGGTATCGGCGCTCCTCGCCGTCGTTGTCCTGGGTGCTCCGGCATGCTTGAAGTCGGCGAGCAGCTCGGATACCGGGTCCTCTTCCTCCACACCCACGAAGATCTTCGTGCAGCAGTTCAGGTACCACGGGGTGCCGACCACGATCACCTCAGGTGTTCACGAGTTCCTCTTCCAGAACCAGGAGTCGTTCCCGATCACGCACGAGATGATCCCGATCGCCTTACCGTCCGGGAAGACGGCCCAGGACGTGATCGATGGGGCGAAAACGAACGGCCCAAGTGACGAGGACAGCTGGCTGCACATCGGGGGCGATTTCGGCGCGGTCGACACCGGGGCCGGCATCATCGAGATCCTCAATCTTCCACCAGGTACCTATGCGTTCGCCTGCTGGCAGACGGGGACGCAGAGCGGCGGCGATAACGGCCCGCCGCACGCTTCGATCGGGATGGTGGCCCAGTTCACGGTCACGTGAGCGGTTCGGGGCGTTCCGGCCTGCAACGCAGGCTTCGGCGCCATCTCCTTCGGATCGGGGTGGTGCTTGGGTCGCTCTTGCTTTCATCCTGCGCGCAGCAAGGGATCTCGTGGCAGTCGCAGAACGTCCACACGCTCTACCTGATCATCATGGGACTCGCCCTGCCCGTGTTCATCGGCGTGGAAGCGGCGCTCATCTGGTGCATCGTCCGTTACCGCAAGCGCGACGACACACCCGCTCCGCAAACGGTCGGTGGATCGCGCTCCCTCGGCGTGTTCTTCGTGATCCCCGCCGTGATCGTCGCGGTGCTCTTCCCGTTCGGCGAGGAAACGCTCTTGCTGCTCCAGCAGCACGAGACACCGGAGGTGCAGATCCATGTGGAGGGGTTCCAGTGGGAATGGACCTTCCTGTACCTGAACGAGGGCATCTTCGAGAGCGGCAAGACGCTCGTCCGCCCCGCCGAGATGGTGCTGCCCGTCGACGAGACCGTGCAGATCACGCTGACCTCTCGCGACGTGATCCACTCATTCTTCATACCCGCTCTCCTCTTCAAGCGGGACGCGATCCCCGGCCGCACCAGCACGTTCACGTTCACGCCGAGCGTGCTCGGGACGTTCCAGTCCCAATGCGCCGAGTTCTGCGGTCTCTGGCATTCGAAGATGACGTTCGTCGTGAAGGTCGTGTCGTCCGCGGACTACCAGGCGTGGATCGAGCAGCAGCGGGAGGCCGCGAGCGGCATCACCTGTGACCCAACCGGAACCGACCTCTCGCTCGTCGCACACAACATCTCGTGGAACGCCTTCTGCCTCGCGGTTCCCGGGAACACGCCGTTCACGCTGAACATCACGAACGAGGACGTCGGGATCGAGCACAACTTCTCCATCTACGACAGCTTCTTCGAGAAACAGCAGTTCTTCACGTCACCGAAGATCACCGGTCCCACCTCGGAGACCCTCAACGTCGACGGGTTGGCACCGGGTCGCTACTACTTCCAATGCGACGTCCACGGTCCCGCGATGTCCGGGGCGTTCATCGTCACATGAGTGCGCCGACGGAGGACCCGACATGGCCGTGACCGAAGCTCCTTCCAGAGAGCTTGCGCCCGAACCGGAACGAGGCCGGCTGCTCGACTGGCTGAAGACGACCGACCACAAGAAGATCGGCATCCTCTACCTGATCAGCAGCTTCTCGTTCTTCGCGGTCGGTGGCGTGTTCGCGCTCCTCATGCGGACCGAGCTCGCGCGGCCCGGGACGCAGATCTTCCAACCCCACGCGTACAACCAGCTCTTCACGATGCACGGCACGTTGATGATCTTCCTGGTGATCTTCCCGCTGCTCGCCGGGTTCGGGAACTACTTCGTCCCGCTGCAGATCGGCGCGCTGGACATGGCCTTCCCGCGGATCAACGCGCTGTCATTCTGGCTCTTGCCGGTCGGCGGGCTCACGATCCTGTCGGGGTTCTTCGCGAAGGGCGGAGCGGCGGCCGCCGGGTGGACCGGGTATCCGCCGCTGTCCGAACAGCTCGGGACCGGCCAGGATCTTTGGATCGCCGGGCTCATCATCGTGGGGACGGCGTCGATCCTGGGCGGCATCAACTTCATCGTGACGATCCTGCGGATGCGTGCGCCGGGTATGACCATGATGCGGATGCCCGTCTTCACGTGGAGCATCCTCGCGACGTCGCTCCTCGTGGTCCTCGCGGCGCCGGTGCTCACGGCCGGGCTGATCATGCTCTTCGCCGACCGGCGACTGGGCACGGTGTTCTTCGATCCGACGCAAGCGGGCGTCGTGATCCTGTGGCAGCACGTGTTCTGGTTCTTCGGCCATCCCGAGGTCTACATGCTGATCCTGGGCGCCTGGGGCATCGTGACCGAGATCATCTCGGTGTTCTCGGGCAAGCCGATCTTCAGCTACCGGGGCGTGGTGCTGTCGTTCCTGCTGATCACGGCGCTGTCGTTCAGCGTGTGGGCGCACCACATGTTCGCCACCGGGGCAGTGGAGCTTCCGTTCTTCAGCGTCACGACCGAGCTCATCTCGATCCCGACCGGCGTGCTCTTCTTCATCTGGCTGAGCACGCTGTGGAAAGGACGACTGCGGTTCGAGCCGCCCATGCTCTTCGCGCTCGGCTTCATCGCGATGTTCCTGATCGGGGGGATCAACGGCGTATGGGCCGCCTCTCCCGCGATGGACTTCGCGATCACGGACACCTACTGGGTCGTCGCTCACCTGCACTACGTGCTGTTCGGAGGGACCATCTTCGGCGTGTTCGCGGGCATGTTCTATTGGTTCCCGAAGATGACCGGCAGGTTCCTCTCGCGCAAGCTCGGTATCTGGCAGTTCTGGCTCCAGCTGATCGGGTTCAACCTCACCTTCTTCCCGATGCACATCCTCGGGCTCCGAGGGATGCCCCGGCGGATCGCCGACTACGCGCCGGACCGTGGCTGGAGCTTCCTGAATCTGGTCGCCACGATCGGCGCCTTCGTGATCGCGATCGCGATGATCGTGTTCTTCGTGAACATCTTCGTCACGCTGCGGAAGCCGCGGACGCCGATGCCGGACGATCCGTGGGACGCCAACACCCTCGAATGGGCGACGTCGTCACCTCCCCCCGCGCATAACTTCGATTCGCTGCCGCCGATCCGCTCCGACCGCCCCGTCTACGACCTGCGCATGGCGAACAAGGAGGTGGGCGCATGAGCACCGTGGCGGTGCCGGATGGAGCCCCTCAACGCGAGATGAGCGGGCCCGTCCTCGGCATGGTGCTGTTCGTCGCCTCGGAGGCCATGTTCTTCGGGGCGTTCTTCGCGGGCTACTTCACGATCAAGGACAACGCGAAGGTGTGGCCGCCGCCGGGGATCCCGCACCTCAAGATCGACATCGCGACCATCCTCACGATCATCCTCGTGGCCAGCAGCGTGGTCATCCAACTCTCGCTCCGGTCGATCCGAAGTGGCAACGAGCGGCGCGCGCGTCTCCTCTTGGGTATCACGATCGCCCTGGGCATCACGTTCCTCCTCCTGCAGCTGTACGACTACTCACAGCTCGGGTTCGGCGTGAAGGACGGGACGTTCGGCACGCTCTTCTACGTGATGACGGGCATCCACATGGCGCACGTGTTCGGCGGCGTCGTCTTCCTCGCACTCGTGTTCAGCCAGGCGATGGGCGGTGCGTTAACTCCCTCGAACCACGACTCCCTCGCAGCCGGCGCCATCTACTGGGATTTCGTCGACGTCGTATGGCTGCTCCTGTTCACGACCTTCTATCTGCTGACGCCGAGGTGATCCCATGAGTTCGTTTGCACGGATCTGCTTCTCGCTCACAGTGTTCTTGGCGGTCGCCGGCACCGTGTACGGGCTGACGAGCCATGAGCTCGCCGGAACGACGCTCCTCGCCGTCGCGGCGATCACGTTCTGCTTCCTCGGGGTTGTGTCACGGATGGTGGCACGCCGCGAGGCCGAGGCGGAGGCCGAGGAGATGGAGGTCCACGTGGGCCCGACGATCTGGCCCTTCGGGTTCGCGATCGCCGCGGTGATCATCGCCCTCGGGCTGATCGTCACGCCCTGGCTCTTGGTCCTCGGCGCGTTCGCGTTCGCGCTCGCTGCGGCCGGGTGGCTCCGCGACGCTGCCCACTCCCGGGCGCACGCCGGAAACACCCCGAGCGGTCGATCACGCGCGGATCATCATCCAGCCGGTGACCGCGAGGAGCGTCACGATGACCACCAGGAACACCGTGGCGTGGTATTGCGTGGGGCTCGGGCTGGGGAGCCGCGCCGGGTTGCAGCGCCTGCACACCGACTCGCCCCACGGGACGCGCTCGTGGCATCGGATGCATCGGTCGTAGCGGTCACGCGTTCCCTTCACCGGTCCCTCCCTCGTGTCACGTTCACGCGGCGATCATCCGATCCACGACGAGCGCCGCGAACAGCGCCGCCAGGTAGACGAGCGAGTAGCGGAAGAGCCGGCGGGCGGTCGCGGTGTCCGCATCCCGCCGGAACGACTCGGCCCGCCACACGAAGACGCCGCCGAGCCCCGCGGCGCTCGCCGTGTACAGCGCGCCCGCCCCGTTCCACAGGGCCGGCCCAAGGCTGACGACGACGGTCGCCACCGCATAGACGAACGCCTGGTTCGCGGTGCGTTTCACCGAGATGACGGCCGGAAGCATGGGGATGTTGGCGCGCCGGTAGTCCCGGCGGAGCAACGTGGCGAGCGCCCAGAAGTGCGGCGGCGTCCACAGGAAGATCACGGCCGCGAGCGTGAGCGCGGTGGCATCGAGACCCCCCGTCGCGGCGGCCCACCCCACGAGCGGCGGGAAGCAGCCCGCCGCGCCACCGATCACGATGTTCTGGGTCGACCGGCGCTTGAGCCAGGCCGTGTAGATCCCCAGGTACCACGCTGTTCCGGCGAGGGCCAGGGCGGCGGCGAGCAGGTTCGCGGACCGGGTCAGCCAGATCCCCGCGGCGACGTTCATCGCGATACCCAGCACCACCGCGTGCAGCATCGGGATGCGCCCGTCCGGGATCGGTCGGCTGCGCGTGCGCGCCATCACGGCATCGAGGTCCCGGTCGAAGGCGCAGTTGAGGGCGTTCGCGCCTCCGGCCGCGAGCGCGCCGCCACCGGCGACCGCGAGGAGGACCGCGATCTGCACGTGGCCGGCGGCTCCGGCGAGGTACCCGCAGATACCGGTCACCACCAGGAGAGACACGACGCGTGGTTTCGTCAGCGCGATGTAGTCCGAGACCGTCGCGGCTGCATCGCCGATGCGCGAGGCACGGTCGACGGAGACGCTCATCGAGCCGTCCCGCCCGCGGCCTCAGCCGTGATGCGTTCACGGAGCAGCTGGGCATCGATGCGGACCGCCGCTCGCTCATCCGCTCGCATCCAATCGAGCATCACGAGCGCGAGCGCAGGCACGATTTGGATCATCCCCCCAACCCACATGAGCGTCCCGCCGATCCGCTGGTCCGCGATCGCGTTCCCTGCACCCTCCACGGCTCCGTAGGTTGGATACAGGACATGGTTGGCGCTGAAAAGCGCCAGTCCCAGGAACGCCATCGACGCCATCGCGAAGAAGAGATACAGGATCCGAGCAGGGTGCGAGAGAGCCGCCGGAGAGGGGTCGCGACCGACGACCGGCATCCAGAACAGGACGGCGGTCACCAGGTAGGCGACATGTTCGAGCGCGTGGATGCCGTCGCTCTGCAGAGACGCTTCGAACAGTCCCGTGAAGTGGGATCCCCACAAAACGCCGAAGAACAGGGACCAGGCCACGATGGGCTCGGAGAGCGTCCGGAGCGGCGGACGCCTGAGCGCGGCGGCGAGCCGCCGTCGAGAGGCAGGCGACGACGAGAGAAGGGCAAGGGTCACGGGAGCACCCAGCACCAAGAGCGGCGCGGCGACCATCGTGAGCAACAGATGCTGGACCATGTGAACGGTGAACGACGTCGCTGATCCGGTATCGATCGGCGACTCGAGCGCGATGAAGATGATCCCCAAGCCCGCGAGGAACTCCCGCCGGCGGGCCCGTGGGAACCGTCGGTCGCCTCGCGCGCGGCGGACACGTCGGTCCGCGCGGACGTACACGACCCCGGTCACGCCGAGGCCGAAGATGACCGCGGGGTCAAACGTCCAGTTCGCGAGCATCGCTCTCTAGCGCTCTGAACGTGCGCGTCGACACGGGAGCCAGCTCCGCCCGCGCTTGGGTCGACGAGCGCTCGGGTGGAGTGGGTACTACCGGGGAGAGCGGAAGGAGGATCTCGAACGTCGTGCCAACTCCGACCGCGCTGGAGACGCTCACCTCGCCGCCATGGGCGTCCACGATCGCCTTCACGATCGACAGGCCAAGGCCGGAGCCGCCGGTGTGTCTACTGCGTCCCGGGTCGGCTCTGGCGAACCGGTCGAAGATGTGATCGAGGTCGGCGGCCGGGATGCCCGCCCCCGTGTCGCGGACCGAGATCACCGCCCGTGAGCCGCCGCGGTGGATGCCCACTTCGATCGTGTCCTGTTCCTGCGTGTGGTTCACGGCGTTCTCGATCAGGGCGTCGAGCGCCACCTCGAGCCGGTCGGCGTCGGCGATGACGGTGGCTTCCTCGGCCGCTCCCAGGAGCCATCGACGTGGTGTCGCCGTCCATCGGCGAACGGCGTCCATCACGATCGTCTCCAGGTCCACGACCGCGGGATGGAGGAACTCGGGATCCTCGCTCCCGGCCAGGACGAGCAACCGATCGGCCAGGCGCCGCAGCCGCATCAGCTCGTCGGCGATCACCGCGGCGTCGTCCGCGACCGTTGGATCGTCCGCGCTTCGCTGGATCAGCTCGGCGTGTCCGAGCGCGACCGTGATCGGCGTCCGCAGCTCGTGGGAGGCATCCTGCACGAAGCGCCGTTCCCGCTCGAGCAGGCGGAGGTTCTCCATGGAGACGCGCTCCGTCTCCTCCATCGCGGTGAGACGCCGCCGGCGTGCCACACCATCGCAAGGAACATGGCCGCCATCAGGGGCACCTCGGTCAGCTCATCGAGCGGGGTGATGGCGTTCTTCACGTCCAGCCAGATCAACAGACCGGTCAATCCCATCACGAACGCCAGGATCACGAACGTGGGACGCGCCTTCCACACGCGGAACCCGTAGAGGATGGTGAGGCTCACCCAGATGAAGTGGAACGGCACCGTCTCCCATTCGGGGAACATGAGCATGGCCCCGAGGTTCGCGAGCGAGAAGAGCACCCACGCGACGTCGAACCAGCGGACCCGGTTCGGCCACTCGACGCGGTCAGTCAGCATCGATCCGGTATCCCACGCCCCGGACGGTGACGATCGTCTCCGCGCCCAGCTTCGCGCGCAACCTGCGGATGTAGACGTCGACCACGTTCGAACCCGGATCGAAGTGGTACCCCCAGACCGATGAGAGCAGACGCTCCTTCGACACCGTCTGGCCGGCGTTGCGCATCAGCTCGCCGAGCAGCAGGAACTCGCGCTCGGCGAGCGGGATCGGGCCGGCACCGGCGTCGGCTCGCCTGCGGATCAGGTCGAGGGAGAGCGAGCCCGTCTGCAGGCGGGTCGGGTTCGACCGGGCGGCGGTCCGCAGGCGCGCACGGACGCGGGCGAGGAGCTCCTCCAGCGAGAACGGCTTCGAGATGTAGTCCTCGGCGCCGAGCTCGAGGCAGCTGACCTTCGATGCCGTGTCGTTCAAGGCCGAGAGGATCAGGACCGGTTGTGAGGGTTTGCGGTCGAGGATCCTTCGAAGCACGGCTTGACCGTCCAGGCTCGGCATCACGAGGTCGAGGACCACGAGGTCGTACATGTTGGTGAGCGCGAGCCGCAGACCCTCTTCGGCCTCGCGCGCCGAATCGACCGCCATCCCCTCGGCCTCGAGCCCGCGGTGGACGAAGTTGAGGATCCGCTGCTCGTCGTCGATCACCAAGATGCGACCGACGGGAGCCGCCTCGGCCTCGGACCGCACCGCTAACGACGTCATGCCCCCACCTCGCCGCATACAGTAGCCACGACCGCGCGGGCTGGATAGTCGGACACGGTGCCTGCGGAGTGACAGTTCTGTCATGCGACCTGCCGAACATCGGCGTCGGTAAGGAGGGTGCGATGATCCCCGCTCGCCTGGGCCTGGTGACGCTCGGCGTCGCCGATCTGGACCGCTCCATCGCGTTCTACCGAGCGCTGGGCTGGGAGGAGTGCTCCTCGTCCATCGAAGGGGTCATCCACTGGTTCAGGACGGCCGACACGAACATCGGCCTGTTCCCCTACGAGGAGTTGGCTGAGGACGCTGCGATCGCGTCTCCGACGCGGGGCTCCTTCGGCGGCATCACGTTGGCGATCAACGTGGAACGGTCCGGGGACGTCGACGCCCTGATCGCGGAAGCTGTGGCGGCCGGCGGGTCGATCCTCAAGCCGGGGACCGACGCCGTGTTCGGACGCTCAGGCTATTTCGCAGATCCCGACGGGTACCCATGGGAGGTCGCGTACAACCCCGCGTTCCCCATCGGGGAGGACGGGCGTCTGACCATCCCGTAGATCTGGCCCGTAGGTCCGGCGTCGCTCGAACGTCCAGGCGTCCGTATCCTGAGGGTGTGAACGCCTCCCCGGCATCGGATCGCTTCCTGCGCGCGTGTCGCCGGGAGCCCGTCGACCGCACCCCTGTCTGGTTCATGCGTCAGGCGGGCCGCTACCTCCCCGAGTATCGGGAGGTTCGCGGACGGGGCGACATCCTCGACACGTGTCGGCACCCCGACCTGGTCACCGAGATCACGCTGCAGCCGGTCCGCCGCATGGCGGTCGATGCGGCCATCCTGTTCAGCGACATCATGGTGCCGCTCGCCGCGGTGGGGGTGCCCGTCCGCATCGAGACCGGCGTGGGGCCGGTCGTGGACGATCCGATCCGCACCGCCGACGATGTGAGTCGCTTGCGACCGCTCGAGCCGGAGACGGACGTCCCGCACGTGCTCGAGGCCATCCGGCTGCTCCGCAAGGAGCTCGACGTGCCGTTGCTGGGGTTCGCGGGCGCGCCGTTCACCCTGGCGAGCTATCTGGTCGAGGGAGGTCCGTCGCGGACGCACGAGCGGACCAAGGCGCTGATGTTGGGGGAGCCGAGCGTCTGGGCCGCGTTGATGAGCGCGCTGGTCGCGATCGTGCTGCCCCACCTACGCGCGCAGGCCGGCGCCGGCGCACAGGCCCTGCAGGTCTTCGACTCGTGGGTGGGCGCGCTCAGCCCCGATGCCTACGAGCGGTCCGTGTTCCCGCACATGCTGCGCCTGTTCGAGGGCCTGTCGGACCTGGGCATCCCCACGATCCATTTCGGCGTGGGGACGGGGGAGCTCCTCGCGTCGATGCGTCGAGCGGGCGGCGACGTGATCGGCGTGGACTGGCGCACCCCGCTCGATATCGCGTGGGACCGCGTGGGTCCCGGCGTGGCCGTGCAGGGCAACCTGGATCCGGCCGTGCTGTCGGCGCCGTGGGACGTGGTGGAGGCCGAGACCGATCGCGTGCTCGCGCGGGTGGGCGCACGCGACGGACACGTCTTCAACCTCGGTCACGGCGTGCCGCCGGACACCGATCCCGACACACTCCGATGGCTCGTGGATCTGGTCCATCAACGCACCGAACGCTCGGAGGTTCCGCGTTGAGCGAGCAGCCGATCGGCGTGATGGTGATGGCGTACGGGACCGCGAGCGGTCCGGACGACATCGAGCGCTACTACACCGACATCCGTGGAGGCAGGACGCCGTCGCCGGAACATCTGGCCGAGCTGAAGGAGCGATACGCCGCGATCGGCAACGTGTTCCCTCTCATGGAGACGACGCGTCGCCAAGCCGACGGGATCGTCGAGCGGCTGAACGCGGGGTCCGGCGGATCGAGCGCGTACCGCGCCTACCTCGGGATGAAGCACTCGGAGCCGTTCATCCCGGACGCGATCGCGTCGATGCGCGCCGACGGCGTGGAACGGGCGATCGGGATCGTGATGGCGCCGCACTGGTCCGGGATGTCGGTCGAGACCTACATCGAGCGCGTGATCCAGGCGAGGCAGGACGACGGCGGCGGCCCCGCGTTCACGTTCGTGCGGTCCTATCACGACCATCCGTCGTTCATCGCGTTCCTCACGGCTCGCGTGGCCGATGCGCTCGGCCGGTTGACCGACGATGAGCGGACGAACGCCGCGGTGATCTTCTCCGCCCACTCGCTCCCGGTGCGGACGCTCGACGACGGCACGCAACGCTGCAAGACGTGCGATTGCGACGAGTCCTGCCGGTACCGGGACGGGCTCCAGGAGACCGCCGACCTGGTCGCTCGGGAACTCGACCTGGACGACTACCTCATCGCGTGGCAGAGCGCCGGCCGAACCGCCGACCCGTGGTGGGGCCCGCCGATCGAAGCGGTGATCGAGGAATCGGCGACCGCCGGCCGAGATGCCGTGGTCGTGTGCTCGGCCGGGTTCGTGGCCGACCACCTGGAGATCCTGTACGACCTGGACATCGAGGCCCGAGGGATCGCCGAACGCGCCGGGACGCGGTTCGAGCGGACGCGGATGCCGAACGCGGATCCGGCGTACCTGGACGTGCTGGCGGCGGTCGTGCGCGAGCATCTGGCGGAGGTGCCGACGAGATGAGCCTTCCGCGTCGCGTCGACGTCGTCGGGGGCGGGATCTCCGGCCTGACGACCGCGTACCGGCTGGCTGCGGCAGGGGTCGACGTCACCGTCCACGAGGCGGCCGATCGACCCGGCGGCAAGCTCGGGGCGACGCTGGTGGGCGACCTCGGGCTCGAGACGGGAGCGGATTCGTTCGTCGCTCGCAAGCCGTGGGCGGTCGACCTCTGCCGGGAGCTCGGCATAGCCGGGGAGCTGGTGACGCCGGGTGCGAAGGGCGCGTACCTGTGGACCGATCGCGGATTGGTCTCGTTCCCCAAGGACGCGCCGTTCGGGATCCCCGGCGACATCGGCGACGTGTTCCGCTGGCCCGGTGTGTCGCGTGCGGGCCGGCGACGTGCCGCCCTGGATCTGTTGCGTGGGAAGCGGAAGGACGGGGTCGAGGAGACGCTGGGCGGCCTGTTGCGCCGGCGACTGGGAGACGAGGCGACCGATATGGCCGTCGCGCCGCTCCTCGCCGGGTTGTACGCGGGGGATGTCGATACCCTGTCGGCGCGCGCGACGTTCCCCGAGCTGCTCATGTGGGAGTCCTCGCAGGGCAGCCTCATCCGGGGTTCGCAAGCGGCGATGCGATCGGTCCGCCGGGGTGCGCCGACCCCGATGTTCGTGAAGCCGAAGGGCGGCGTCGGACGCCTGACCGACGCGCTCGCCGCGTCGCTCGGCGACCGCGTGGTGACCGGAGCACCGGTCGGCTCGCTGTCCGACCTCGGCGAGCGGGGGGACGCGAGCGCCATCGTGCTGGCCGTCCCGTCCTTCGAGGCGGGGAGGCTCCTGGGCCCGACCGCCCCGGGGGCGTCCGTCGATCTGGGCGCCATCCCGTATGCCTCGACCGGTGTCGTGTTCCTGGTCTACGGCGACGGGACACAGGCCGCGCTTCCGGAGGGGACCGGGTTCGTGGTCCCGCGGGGCAAGGCACCGATGACGGCGTGCACGTGGATCAGCAGCAAGTGGCCCGAGCCGGCGTTCGGATCGCGTGCCGTGGTCCGCTGCTACGTGGGTGGCGTGGGCGACGAGGACGTGCTCGGCGCGGCAGACCAGGACCTGGTCGACGCGTGCGAGCGGCATCTGTCCGCCGTGCTCGATCTCCCGACCCGGCCACAGGCATCGTCGGTCGTCCGGTGGATGCGCGCGATGCCGCAATACGAAGTTGGGCACGTGGAGCGCGTCGAGCGGATCCGCTCGACCCTGCCCCCGGGTATCTTCGTCGTCGGCTCTGCCTACGACGGAGTGGGCGTCCCCGATTGCGTCAGGGCGGCGGGCGAGACGGCCGAGCAGGTCCTGGCGCACCTCGACCACACGACGATCGAAAAGGAGACGGCTCGATGACCGACACCACGACGAACGACACGACCGGTTCGATCTACGCGCTCTACCCAGCGTTCCGCGCCCGGGACGGGTTCCGCGATCTCTCCGCGGACGCGCTGGCCGACGTCGTGCAGGAGGTCGAGAACCTGTACAAGACGTTCGACGGGCGGGTCGACGTTCGCGGTACCTACTCCACCGTCGGATTCCGCCCCGACACCGACCTCATGCTCTGGCTCGTCGGGAGCGAGGCCGAAGACGTGCAGGCGTTCCTCTCCGAGTTCCGCCGCACGCAAGCCGGCCGACTCACCGATCTCGCCTGGACGTTCATGGGCATGGTCCAGCCGGCGGAGTTCTCACCGTCTCATCAGCCGGCGTTCGTCAAGGGCGTGCCGCCGAAGACGTTCCTCTGCGTCTACCCGTTCGTGCGGACGCCCGAGTGGTACCTGCTGCCGCGCGAGGAACGCGGCGCGTTGCTCGCCGAGCACGGCGGGGCCGGGCGTGAGTTCCCCGACATCCTCGCGAACACCACCAGCGCGTTCGGGCTCGGCGACTGGGAATGGATCCTGGCGTTCGAGGCGGACCGCCTGACGTCGATCGTCGATTGCATCCGCAGGCTGCGCGAGACCAAGGCCCGCCTCTACACGAAGGTCGAGGTTCCGTTCGTGACCGGCATCCGCAAGAGCGTGGCCGACGCGTTCGCCGATCTCGTGTGACCTCGGAGGTTCCGCTCGTCTGAGCGGGACTAGCTGTGCTTCTTCTTGCGCGCTGCCAGGATCTCTGCCACATGATCGGGGACGTATGTGTAGAGATCGCGAGGCGGGCGCACGTAGCCGTCGTCGCGCTGGCGGACCGGAAGCTCGATGTTGGGGTCCGGTAGGTCCTGGTAAGGGATCTTCGACAGCAGGTGCGCGATGCAGTTGATCCGTGCCCGCTTCTTGTTGTCCGCGTCCACGACGTACCACGGCGCTTCAGGGATGTCCGTGTGCACGAACATCTCGTCCTTCGCGCGCGAGTAGTCGACCCATTTCGTCCGCGAATACAGGTCGGTCTCCGAGAGCTTCCAACGGCGCATCGGGTCGTCGATCCGCGCCTCGAAACGGCGCTCCTGCTCCTCGTCGCTCACGGAGAACCAGTACTTGATCAGGATGATCCCGTCGTCGACGAGGAGCCGCTCGAAGATCGGGCACTGCTGCAGGAACCGGTAGTGCTCGGTGGGCGTGCAGAACCCGAGCACGTGCTCGATGCCGGCTCGGTTGTACCAACTGCGGTCGAACAGCACGACCTCACCGGCCGCGGGGAGCTGTTCGATGTATCGCTGGAAGTACCACTGCGTCGTCTGGCGTTCGGTCGGCTTCGGCAGCGCGACGTGCCGGGTGATCCGCGGGTTCATGTGCTCGGTCATCCGCTTGATCGCTCCGCCTTTGCCGGCAGCATCGCGTCCTTCGAAGATCACCACGAGGCGCATCCCGGTGGATGCGCCCCACTCCTCCATCTTCACGAGCTCGACCTGGAGCCGGGCGAGCTCCTTCTCGTAGAGCTTGCGAGGGAACTTCTCGGGACGGTCGTCGGTCTTGTCGCTCACGACCCGGACGTTACAGGAGCCACGCCAGGTCGGTCACCACCTGGTGGCCGTTCCGGTCGGCGGGCGCGTCCTCGTTCTTCCGCAGGATGAGTCGTGCGTCGAGGCCGATCGCCGTCGCGCCATCGCAGTAGGTGGGCTGATCGTCGACGAACACGGCGCGTTCCGGCGCGACGCCGCCGAGCTGCTCGAGCGTCGCACGGTAGATCGCCGGATCCGGCTTCATCGCTCGTGCCTCGAATGAGAGCACGACCCGGTCGAACACCGCACCGAGTCCGAGCCGCTCCACGACGGGCCGGGTGGAGTGCGAGCAGTTGCTGACGAGCGCCGTCTTCACCCCGCGCTCTCGGAGCGAGACGAGAGCCGAGAATACGTCGTCGTAGAGATGCACGCCGTTGGCCAGATGCGCACGTTCGAGCTCGACCAGTTCGTCGACCAGCGTCGCATCGTAGGGAACGCCAGCGGCCTCGAGCACCGCGGCCATGTCGCCCTCCACGCTGCCGAACGCGCCGACACCTCTCGCGGGGCGGGTCTGTTCGAATGCCTTCTGGAGCCGGTCCGCTTCCATGTCGTTGCCGATCCTGGTCGCGATGGCATCGCGCAGCCGGAACCACTCGCTCCAAACGATGGTGTCGTAGAGGTCGAGCAGGACGGCGTCGAAGGGCTCGGGCACGCGCCGAGTCTACGGACGGAGGGGCTCGACTGGTGAGCTAACTCACCGCGCCGGGGAGGAACGCTCGCATCTGCTCCTTCGCCGCTACATACCCGCCAGCCTCGCTCCGAACCAATCCGAGTCTCCGAAGCTCATTCAGGTCTCGAGTTACCGTCTTTGAGCCCTTTCCGAGGTAGGCCTGGGCCACCTCTGGTGCGAAGCTCGCAAGCTGTTGTCGCGTGACAGGCTCCTCGATTCTCGACATTGCCAACACGACAGCTCTGCGTCGTTCCTGCGTGGGGCTACTTCCGGGGAGGACTTGGTGTACTTGGTTCTCCCACATGACATCCATTTGCTCGGCTTGGACTTGGTGGATGGTCGCCCGAAGTCCATCTACGAAACCTTCGACGGCATAGACCAGAAATGAGATGAGGTCCCCTCCCGATCGGCTGGTCAAGTTCAATTGCCGGTAGTACTCGCTGCGCGTTGCGTTGTAGTGGTTGCTCAACAGGTGAGCTGCGGGAAATGGAACCCCAGCCGCGAGGAGGATCTCGAACTCCATCAGACGTCCAGTGCGACCGTTGCCATCACCGAAGGGGTGGATCCACTCGAAGTAGACGTGAGCGACGATGGCCTTGACGATCTGTGTTGCGAGCGCCATGTCGGGATCATCAGGGGGCGGTTGGAATGCGGACTCCAACCAGTCGAAGAGTCGATCCAAGAGGTACATCACGTCTTGAGCTGGCGCAGCCCTGTACGGACCCACTGCCACCGATCCCGTTCGGAACTCTCCAGGCTCGACGTCGGGTTCGAGTTCGAGGTTGTTAAGTACGAGGCGATTGAACCCCTGAACGCGAGCCAGGGTAAAGGGGCGGTGTCCCCCAACTACAAGGTCATCCTTGATCAGATTGAAGGCGACAACGACGTTGTCGATCTCTCGCCCGAGGTATTCCTGGGAGGCGGGGAGTCGGAGGTCTCCCTCGATCCGAGCGCGGACCTGCTCTTCGGACAGGGTGTTGCCCTCGATCGCTGTTGTTGCCCACGCACCTTTGGCCAAGTAGAGGCGCTGCATCCTGAACTGCGCCTCGGGCCGGAGCGGCACACCCCCTAGATGTTCGATCTTCGAGCGAGCTTCGCCGAGGAGCATCCACAGTCGAGCCGGGGCACGGTTCAGGTTGATCGGTGCGAAGCTCAGCCAAGGGTGGGTGGAGAGGTACTCACGACCTGAATCACCGCTACTCATATCGTCTCCCCAGATGTCCTCGTTACCTTACATATCTTGAAGGCCACTACCAGCAGAAACAAGATTTCACGCCCAGAAGTGTCCTCCAGGTTGTCCTGGTCGAAGGCCAAGACTTGTGGAGGGGGCTTCGAGACTTCGTGCGTACCGTCAGTCCGCCCAGAGCCCGGCGAGGAACGCGTCGACGTCGGCGGTCCCGTCGATCGCGTCGGCGTCGGGGAGCGGGATCACGTCGGGGGCGACCTCGTCGAAGTGCATGCGGACCTGGTCCGGCAGGAACCGCGTGAGCTGCGCGTAGCTATGCGGATCCTCCAGCCCGCGCGGTCGTCGGTAGTACCGCTGCGGGTACGAGACGATCAGCGCGTCGCGTGCCCGCGTCATGGCGACGTACAGCAGACGGCGCTCCTCCTCGATCTCGTCGTCGTCGCCGGTGGCCATGTCGGACGGGATCATGCCGTCGGCCGCGTGGATCACGTGGACGACGTCCCACTCCAGCCCTTTGGCTGAGTGGATCGTCGACAGGACGAGCCAGTCCTCGTCCAGGAGCGGCGGGCCGGCAAGGTCGCCCGTAGACGACGGGGGATCGAGCGTCAGCTCCGAGACGAACCGCCCGCGCGTCTCGTACCCGCTCGCGAGCAGTTCCAGCTGTTCCAGGTCGCGTGCCCGGGCGGTCGACGCGTCGTAGCGCCGGGCGAACACCGGCTCGAGGAACGTGCGGATGCGATCGAGCTGCGCGGCCGGGGGCATGGTGGTCTCGTCGGCCAGGCAGTCCCCCAGCGCCGCGCGCAGCTCCTTCACACCGCTCACGGCGGCCTTCGGTACGGCGACCGGCTCCTCGAGGAACCGGAGCATAGGCGACGGCTGATCGTCGTCCGTGCGCCGCACGCCCAGCTCGTCCATCAGCCGCCGCGCCGTCGCGGGCCCCACACCTTCCGGCAGCTGCAGCACCCGGAACCAGCTGACCTCGTCGAACGGGTTCTCTAGCACGCGGAGCAGCGAGAGCGCGTCCTTCACGTGCGCGGTCTCCAGGAACTTCAACCCGCCGTACTTCACGAACGGGATGTTGCGCCGGGCCAGCTCCACCTCGAGCAGGTCCGAATGGTGGGCCGCGCGGAACAGGACCGCCTGCTGCTTCAGGGGGACGCCTTCCTCGCGGTGCTGCAGCACGCTCCGGCACACGGAATCGCACTGCTCGGCCTCGTCCAGGCACGTGCGGAGGATCGGGCGTCGTGCTCCTTCCCGCGAGGACCACAGGGTCTTCTCGTGACGCTGCGGCGAGAGCTCGATGGCGGCGTTCGACGCCGCGAGGATCGGCGGGATCGATCGGTAGTTCTGCTCCAGCCGGATCACGGCGGCGCCGTCGAACCTGGTCGGGAACTCCAGGATGTTCTTCACGGTCGCGGCGCGGAACCCGTAGATCGACTGCGCGTCGTCGCCCACCACCGTGAGGTTGCGCGGCGTATCCGCAGGTCGCATCCCTTCCAGGATGTCGGCCTGCAGCGCGTTCGTGTCCTGGTACTCGTCGACGAGTACGTGATCGAACATCGACGCCAGCGCGTCGCGCGTCTGGGGCGCGGTCACCAGCGCCTTCCAGAACAGCAGCAGGTCGTCGTAGTCCAGGACGTTCTGATCGCGCTTACGGACCGTGTACGCCTGGAAGACCTGCCGGATGCCGTCGATCTCGTCCACGCACCACGGGTAGTGACGCTTCAACACGTCGGGGAGCTTCTCGCCGGCGTTCACGGTTCGCGAGTAGATCGACGCCAGCGTGTCCTTGCGCGGGAACCGTCGTTCCCGCGTGGCGAGCCCCCTCTCCTCGCGCAGCAGGTTCATCACGTCGGCACCGTCGGACTGGTCCAACACCGTGAAGTCGGGGCGCAGTCCGAGCGGGCGCCCGTGGAGACGGAGCAGCCGGTTGGCGACGGCGTGGAACGTCCCGCCCCACACGCGTTCCGTCTCGCGCTGGCCAGTCGATCGTTGCGCGCGAGAGAGCATCTCGCGAGCGGCGCGCCGGCTGAACGTCAGCAGCAGCATCCGCTCCGGGCGCACACCGCGTTCCACCAGGTGTCCCACGCGACAGGCGAGGGTGGTGGTCTTGCCGGTTCCGGCGCCGGCCACGATCAGCAGCGGGCCATCACCGAACAGCACCGCGGAGCGTTGCGCCAGGTTGAGGTCATCGAACATGTGTTCGAAGCCTACATCCTCGGATGCGCGCGGTCTACGACGTGACGATAGGCTCGCACGATGCCCGACGAGAGCTTCCGCGTCCGCATCTCCGAGGACGGTCCCTACGAGGTGAAGGGGTCGCCGTCGCTCGTGCGGACCGCGCAGGTCGAGACGGAGTTCGGCGAGCCGATCGGGTGGGAGGATCCGACGCCGATCGACGCGCCGGCGGAGTTCGACCTGTGCCGCTGTGGGCGGTCGAGCCGCAAGCCCTTCTGTGACGCATCGCACGAGACCGCGAGGTTCGACGGGACGGAGGTCGCCGACCGGCGTCTCCGGGAGGAGCGCACGAGGGTCCTGGTCGGCGACGGGATCGTGCTGTCGGACGACATCTCGCTCTGCGCGCACGCCGGGCATTGCGCCGACCGGTTCACCGACGTCTGGGAGATGATCCGGCGGACATCCGACCCGGAGGTCCGCGCCCGCCTGCAGCACATGGTCGACCTCTGCCCGTCGGGACGGATCGCCCACGCAGCAACCGCCGACGCGGAGCCCGACGAGCCGGAGTTCGAACCGTCGATCGCCGTGATCCGGGACGGACCGCTCTGGGTACGCGGCGGCATCCCCGTCGAGTCCGCCGACGGCACGACCTACGAGGTCAGGAACCGCGTCACGCTCTGCCGCTGCGGTCGTTCGAGCAACAAGCCGTTCTGCGACGGCACGCACAAGGTGGTCGGCTTCCGAGACGGTTGAGCGCATGGTCCTCGCGGGCGTCATGTGCCCGATTGCCCGTTCGCACGAAAGCTCCTAGGGTTCCCGGGAGGAGACCCTTCCCGGAACGGACCTCGTTGATCATGGTCGCCAGCGGAGATCGCGCATCGGACGGCACCGTCCGGCGCCGCGGGACGCCCGATCGACGGGAATCGGCCGAGGCGCTCAGTGCGGTGATCGAGGACCTGGCCGGCGAGCTGTCCCTCCGCCCGCTCCTCGAACGGATCCTCAAGCGTTCGACGGAGCTCCTGGGCTGCGACGCGGGCTCGATCTGCCTGGTGGACGAGGCGGCCGGCGTCTACCGCAAGGAAGCCGACATAGGGATCGCGTGCCAGTCCGGCAAGGTGTTCCCGCTCACCGAGGGAACCACCGGCGCGCTCATGGCTCGGCGAGGCCCGGTGGTCTTCGCGGACTACGGCGACGTTCCCGGCGGACACGTCCGTCCCGAGGACCGGGAAGCGCTCAAGGGTGTGATCGGCGTCCCCATCTGGTGGCGCGGGGACATCGTCGGCTCCTTGGTGGTGTTCACCCGCGATCCCGGCCGGGCATTCGTCGAAGAGGACGCCGAACTGCTCGAGCTGTTCGCCAAGCACGCCGCGATCGCGATCACGAACGCGCGTCTCCACGAGGCGGCGGAATCGAACGCCCGCGCCGAGGCCGCCGCGGCGGAGCGCAACCGGATGGCGCGCGAGGTGCATGACACGGTGGCGCAGGGGCTCGTGTCGGTGTTGCTACAACTCCGGTCGGCGCAAGGAGCTATCGCCGACGGTCTGCCCGACGACGCGAACGAGGCGCTCGCCGAGGCCCGGTCCGCGGCCGAGGCCGTCTTCGAGGAGACCAGGCGGAGCGTGCTCGGGCTGGCGCCGTCGCCGCTGGAGGGCCGCTCGCTCGAGGAGGCGCTCGAGCTCGAGATCGCGTGGGCGAACCGTACGGGGGTGATCGACGCGCGCCTGGTCACCGCCGGCAGCCGGATGGTGCCTCCGCCCGATGTCGCCCACACGCTGTTCCGGATCGCACAGGAAGCCCTCACGAATGCGATCCGACACGCTCGAGCGACGTCGGTGCGTGTTGGCCTGGTGTACTCGCCCACCGGTGTCACCCTCCTGGTGCAGGACGACGGAGCGGGGTTCGATCAGACCCAGGTCGACGACGAGCGGGGAGCAGCACGCACTCGGACTGGGCGGCATGGCCGAGCGAGCCCGATTGCTCGGCGGTGCGCTCGATCTCGAATCGACGCCGGGATGGGGAACGCGGATCCGTGCCTGGATCCCGTCCGAGCCCGACGTCGCTGAGACGCCGGCCGGGATGACCGATCCCGTGCGGGTCCTCGTGGTCGACGACCACGCGGTGACGAGGGCGGGCATCGTGAGCCTGCTGTCGAGGTCCGATCCGGGGCTACACGTCGTCGGAGAAGCCGGGTCGGGAGAGCAGGCGATCGTCGAATGGCGCGCGCTACGTCCCGACGTGGTGCTCATGGATCTACAGATGCTGGGTGGCGACGGGATCGAAGCCATCGCACGCATCCGCGCCGAAGATGCGAACGCGAGCGTCGTCGCGCTCACGGCGTTCGCCAGCGACGAGCTGGTCGCGGGCGCCTTCCGGGCCGGGGCCCGCGGCTACATCGGCAAGGAGGCCTCCGGGATCGAGCTGGTCAGGGCCGTTCGCGCCGCCTCCCGTGGGGAGACGGTCGTGTCGGGCCGCGCGACCGAGCGGCTCCATTCCCACCTCAACACGGGCGACGTGATCGCGTTCACTGAGCGGGAGCGGCAGGTACTCGCGTTCCTGGAACAGGGGTGCACGGACCGCGAGATCGGGGTGGCGCTCACCATCTCCGTCAAGACGGTCGAGAAGCACGTGGGTTCGCTCCTGCGCAAGCTCGGCGCTCAGAACCGCACGCAGGCCGTGGCTCGTGCACGGGAGCGCGTCGCCGGGTAGGGACATCCCCGATACACGGACGGGGGATCTCCCCGATGCGTCACCGCGCGGACGCCCCCTACCCTGAGCGTCCGGCCGGCTTCGGAGGGTTGCCATGCCTGTCGTTCCATTGAAGGACGTCCTCGACCGCGCGTTCAAGGAGCGCTACGGCGTGGCGGCGTTCAACATCGTCAACGACCTCACGCTCGAGGCCGTCCTCGCCGCCGCCGTCGACCTCCGCGCGCCGGTGATCGTGCAAACGTCGGTCAAGACCGTGAAGTCGATCGGCCGGGACGTGCTCTACGGCATGTGGCGCACCATGACGGCCGGCATCGAGGTTCCGGTTACGCTGCACCTGGATCACTGCCCCGAGCGCGACGTGATCACGTCGTGCTTGGAGGGCGGCTGGAACTCCGTCCTGTTCGATGCCTCGTCGCTCCCAGTCGAAGAGAACCAACGGCAGACGAAGGAGGTCGTGGCGGAAGCGCGCCGGTACGGCGCGCACGTCGAGGGCGAGATCGAAGGCATCAAGGGCGTCGAGGACGGCGTCGGTTCGGACCAGGAATCCACGCGTCAGTCGCTCGACGTCGCGCTCGCGTTCATCCGTGAGACGGGGATCGACTGCTTCGCGCCCGCGATCGGCAACGCGCACGGCATGTACGCGAGCGCGCCGACGCTCGACGCCCAACGGGTGACCGATATCGTCGAGGCGGAGCCCATCCCGATCGCGTTGCACGGCGGCAGCGGCATGACCGACGAGCAGTTCGCCGACCTGATCGGGCGTGGCTGCGCGAAGGTGAACATCTCCACGGCGCTCAAGCGCCGCTACATGAAGTCCAACCTCGCCTATCTCCGCGAGGCGGAGGCCGCCGACAAGTGGGACCCACCGTCGTTGTTCATGCACGTCCGGACGAACATCGTCGACATGGCTCAGGACCACATCCGACGGTTCGGGAGCGAGGGCAAGGCTTGGTGACCGCGCTCATCTTCGATTGCGACGGGGTGCTGGCCGACACGGAGCGTGACGGGCACCTCCCTGCGTTCAACCGCATGTTCGAGGAGTTCGGCCTTCCCGTGCAGTGGTCCGAGCATGAGTACGGCGAGAAGCTCACGATCGCCGGCGGCAAGGAACGGATGGCGAGCCTCCTGACGGAGGACTTCGTCCGCGACAACGGGCTCGCCGCCGATCCCGAAGGGCAGCGGGCGATGATCGCCGAGTGGCACCGGCGCAAGACCGAGATCTACACCGAGATGGTCGCCGCCGGCCGGCTGCCGGCGCGGCCGGGTGTCGCGCGCATCATCGCGGAGGCTCTCGATGCCGGGTGGTCACTTGCGGTCGCGTCGACGTCGTCGGAAGCGTCGGTCCGGGCCGTGCTCGATCACGTGGCGGGTGCCGACCAGGCCGCCCGCTTCGCGCTGGTCCTGGCGGGGGACGTGGTCCCCAAGAAGAAGCCGGCCCCCGACATCTATCAACTCGCTCTCAGGCGGCTCCACGCCGAGCCCGCCGATGCACTCGTGATCGAGGATTCCCGCAACGGGATGCTCGCGGCCGTCGGCGCCGACCTGGTCTGCGTCGTCACCGTCAGCAGCTACACCGGCGACGAGGACTTCTCGGAGGCGGTGCTGGTCGTGTCCTCGCTCGGCGACCCGGAGGGAGAACGGACCAAGGTGCTCGCCAACCATGGCGTCCGCGAGCCCGCGGACTTCGTCTCTCTCGAGGATCTGCAGTCGTGCTTGACCGCTCAACGCGTGCATCGGAGCTAGCGATCGGGAGGTGTGGATGGAGGAAGCGAGTCCGAACAAGGTCGAACTCGTCGTGCGGACGATGGCACAGACGGCGGTGGACAACGAGAAGTACTTCGGCGACCTGGACGCCGTCGTCGGCGACGGCGACTTCGGCTACTCGATGGCGCGCGGCTTCGAGATCGTGCTGGCCGACTGGGATTCGTTCGACCGCACGGATATCGGGACGTTCCTCAAGAAGATCGCGGTCGTGATCACCAGCCGGGTCGGTGGCACGTCCGGTCCGCTCTGGGGCACCGCGTTCCTGCGAGCGGGTGCGGTGGCCGGGGACAAGACCGAGCTCACGTCGGACGACGCGCTCGCGATGCTTCGCGCGGCCATCGAGGGCATCAAGAAGCGCGGCAACTCGGATCTGGGCGACAAGACCCTGCTCGACGCCCTGGAGCCGGCCGTCGACGAGCTGGAGAAGGCGATCGCGGAGGGAGACGACGCTGCCGTTGCGATCCGCCGGGCGGCGACGACCGCTCGAGAGCAGGCGGAGGCGACGAAGGCGATGCTCGCCAAGCGCGGCCGGGCCTCGTACACGGGAGAACGCAGCATCGGGACGCTGGACGCGGGGGCGATCGCCGTCGCGGTCATGTTCGAACAGGTCGCCGACGCATGGGCGGCCGACGAGTAAGGAGGGGACACGCATGAAGAAGTTCGTGAACGATCCGAAGCAGTTCGTGCCGGAGATGCTCAAGGGCATCGCGCTGGCGAACCCGGACACGCTCAAGTACGTGCCCGAGTACAACCTGATCATGCGGACCGACGCGCCGAGCGATAACAAGGTCTCGATCGTTCAGGGGTCGGGGTCCGGGCATGAGCCCGCGCACGTGATGATCGTCGGCAAGGGGATGCTCGACGCCGCGTGTCCGGGCGACGTGTTCGCGGCGCCGCCGATGGACTACGTCCTGGAGACAACCAAGCTGCTCAACTCCAAGAAGGGCGTGCTCCACCTGATCAACAACTACACCGGCGACCGGATGGCGTTCGAGATGGGCGCCGAGATGGCCGAGGCCGAGGGCATCACGATCGGGACCGTGATCGTCGACGACGACGTCGCCGTGAAGGACTCCACGTGGACCGTCGGACGCCGCGGCGTCGCCGGGAACTTCTTCGTCATCAAGGCGATCGGCGCGGCCTCGGAGAAGGGAGCCGAGCTCAAGGACCTGATCGCGTTGGGCGAACGGGTCAACTCGGTCACGCGAACCATGGGTATGGCGCTCACGTCGTGCACGCCGCCGGCGAAAGGCTCACCGCTCTTCGAGCTCGGCGACGACGAGATGGAGATGGGCGTGGGCATCCACGGCGAGCCCGGACGGCGGCGCGAGAAGCTCGCCGACGCGAACGCGATCGTCGACGAACTGGTCGAGGCGACCGCGTCGGATCTCCCGTTCGGCAAGGGTGACAACGTCGCGCTCATGATCAATGGGCTGGGCGGCACGCCGATCAGCGAGCTGTACCTGCTGTACGGACGGGCCCACGATCAACTCTCGTCGCGCGGGATCAACATCGGCCGCAGCTACGTCGGCGAGTACTGCACGTCGCTCGACATGGCCGGTTGCTCGGTGACACTCGTGAAGCTCGACGACGAGCTCATCTCGCTGCTCGAGGCACCGGCGGAGGTGGCCGTTCGTACCTTCTGACAAACAGGGTTTGACCGACGTACGCGCCTCGGCGACCATCGAGCGATGGTCGTCGGGGTTCCGTCCGTGCAGGACCTGCGCTGGCCGGTCCTGGTCGTGCTCGACGCCCTTGGCGACGACGAGCTCCTCGACCTGGAAGAGCGGGTCGCACAGCACCTCGAACTCACCGATGAGGCGAGGAATGCCGTCGACCCTGATTCCGACCGACGGTTCTTCTTGAAGCGGATCGAGCAGGCCCTGGAGGATCTCTATCAGGCCGACGCCATCGAACCGGACGACGACGGGCTGTCGCTCCATATCACCGACGTCGGGAGGCGGTTCACCCAAGCACAGGCGCAGGACTTGCCCGAAGTCATCCCGTCCTCGCGGCCAACGGATCAGGCGTCATCACCTACCGAGGACAAGCCCTCGGTAGGTAGTTGGATCGTCACGCTCATGGAGACGTTCTTGCCCTAACCGCGTTCAGCTTCGCGCGGGCAACAGCCCCTGCTCTTCGAGGACCTTGACCGGGACCACGTGGCAGTACGGCGTGTGGCCGTTCTTCTCGTAGTAGGCCTGGTGATAGTCCTCGGCCGGGTAGAACTCCGGGGCCGGTCGGATCTCGGTCGCGATCGGACGGTCGAACCGCTCCTGCGCGCGCTCCTTCGAGGCCTTCGCGGCCGCCATCTGCTCGTCGGTGGTCGTGTAGATCGCACTGCGATATTGATCGCCCACGTCCGGGCCTTGTCGGTTCACCTGCGTCGGATCGTGCATCGCCCAGAACACCTCGAGCAACTGATCGAACGAGACCTGCTCGTCGTCGAACATCACGCGAAGTACCTCGGCGTGGCCCGTCGTATGTGAGCAGACCTCCTGGTACGTCGGATCCGGGGTGATGCCGCCGGAGTAGCCGACCTCGACGCCAGTCACCCCCGGCACCCGCCGGAACACGTACTCGACGCCCCAGAAGCAGCCGGCTCCGAACGTCACGGTCTGTGTTGTCATGATCCATGCTCCTTTCGCTCATCCACATGGTGTCAGGGAAGACCGCGAACGTTGCAGGAGCAAGGGATACCGGCGCCGGGCCTTGATCGCCTGAAGGGATCCCAGTTGTCTCTAGCGAGCGGAGGGGTCGCGGATCATGCTGCGTGTGGGCGCCAAGCTCGCCACGACGAAAGGGGGGCGCCGGTGGGTTTCAACCTCGTGGTGGACATCACCCTCGTGTTGTTCGGCCTCCTCTGTTCGGTCAAGTTCGCCCTCGGCGATGGGTACTTCGTCTTCCCTGCGAGCGCGCTCGTGTTCGCCATCGTCTGGGAAGCCCTCAAGTGGCACGGGCGGCGCTCCGTCCACGTGCTGATGACGGTCGCAGGGTTCCAGGCGCTGGCGGTCGGGATCCGCTACCTTTCGCACAAGCCTCTCGTGTCGAGGACCACTCCTGACGAAGGGAGGGCGGTTCTGGTCTGTACCGCCATGTTCGCGCTCGCCTTGGTGCCGACGTTGGTTATCGTCGCGACCGTATCGGCTTCCTGAGGTTCCTTCGAGCGGTAGCACTAGGGCGGTGGAAGGAAGTAGGCTTCGCCCATCCCGGTTTGAATGGAGATTCAATCTTGCCTGCGAACAGCTACGACGCGATCGTCATCGGCGGCGGCCACAACGGCTTGGTCGCCGCCGCCTACCTGGCGAAATACGGCGCCCGGACCGTGATCCTGGAGGCCCGCCACAAGACCGGCGGGGCCGCCGATACCATGGCCCCGTGGCCTGAGGCGCCCGACATCAAGGTCACCACGCTCAGCTACGTGATGAGCCTGATGCCGCCCTCGATCCAGCGCGACCTCAACCTCGAGCGGTTCGGCTACAAGGTCCACCCGCAGGGCATGGGCTACCTGCCGCTGCCCGACGGCTCGATCCTGCAATCGGGCGACGAGCGCAAGGACCACGAGTCGATCGCGAAGTTCTCCAAGCACGACGCCGATCAGTGGCCCAAGTTCGAGGCGTGGATCGGCCGGATCGCCAACATCATGGGGCCGCTCCTGATGGAGACGCCGCCGCACCTGGGTTCCAAGAAGGCGAGCGACATCAAGGACATCGCCCAGCTCGGGTGGCAGCTCCGCAAGGAGGTCGATCAGCAGACCGTGGCCGACATCACCCGGCTGTTCACGATGAGCGCGACCGACCTGCTGCGCCGCTGGTTCGAGAACGAGGTGTTCATCGGCCTGCAGTCGGTGAACGGGATCATCGGCACGTGGTCGGGTCCCGATGCGCCCGGCACGGCGTACGTGATGATGCATCACTCCGTCGGCGACATCGGCGACGGCGAGATCGCCAGTTGGGGCTACCCCGAAGGCGGCATGGGCGCGGTCGGCGATGCGTGTGCCGCTGCGGCGCAGTCGTTCGGCGCGGAGATCCGCACGAACGCGCGCGTCGAGCGCGTGCTGATCCGCGACGGACGCACCGTCGGCGTCGCGCTCGACGGCGGTGAGGAGCTGTCGGCGCCGCTCGTCGTCACGGCGATCCATCCGAAGATCACGTTCCTGGAGCAGATCGAACGATCGCAGCTCCCGACGACGTTCGTCGAGGATATCGAGAGCTGGCGCACGCGTTCCGGCACGGTGAAGATCAACCTCGCGCTCGCCGAGCTTCCGGAGTTCACGGCCGACCCCGGCTTCAACCCGGACATCCACGGTGGGGCGATCCAGGTCCTCGACGACCTGGACTACTTGGAGAAGGCGTTCCAGGAGGCGCGGTTCGGCCAGGCGGCGACGCTGCCGTTCAGCGACACGGCGATCCCGACCGTGTTCGACAAGACGCTCGCGCCGGAAGGCGTGCACGTGATGTCGATGTTCACGCAGTGGGTGCCGGCCGAGTGGGCGGACGAGGACGGTCACGAGGCCGACCTGGAGGCATACGCCGACCGGCTGATCGACCGGATGAACGCGGTCGCGCCGAACTTCAAGGGCTCGATCATGCACCGGCAGATCATCGGCCCGAGGCAGATGCAGCAGGACTGGGGCCTGATCGGCGGCAACATCTTCCACGGGGAGCTGACGGTGGACCAGCTGTTCCACATGCGGCCGGCCCCTGGGTACGCGGACTACCGGACACCGATCCGCGGGCTCTACCAGGCGTCGAGTGCCACCCACGCGGGCGGCGGCGTGACGGGGATGCCCGGCCACCACTGCGTTCGCGAGATCCTGAAAGACAAGGGCGTCAGGCAGCGGCGCACGTAACGACGGCTGGCGGCGGCCTCGCCATCCTCTTAGGCTCCCGGTATGTCAGACGACGTCGTGATCGAGCGTGACGCGTTCGCGGAGCGTCTCCACGGGTCGGCGCTCGGTTTCTTCGACATCCTGTCGATCCGGCTGGGCGACCGGCTCGGTCTGTACGCGGCGCTCGCCGAAGGGGGTGGTGTCACGTCGACCGAGCTGGCCGACCGCGCCGGGATCGCCGAGCGGTACGCCCGCGAGTGGCTGGAACAGCAGACGGCGGCCGGGATCGTTCGCGCCGACGGGAAGGGTAACGGCGTCAGATTCACGCTCCCGGCGGGCCACTCGGAGGTGCTGCTCGACCGCGACAGCCTGTCGTACATGGCGCCCACCGTCCGCAGCCTGATGATGCTGACCCCCGTGATGGACGCGCTGGTCGAGGCGTATCGCACAGGTGGTGGTGTCCCCTGGGATGCCTACGGTTCGGACGGTCGGGAAGGGGTCGGCGACTCGAACCGTCCCACGTACCTGCAGGTCCTGCCGCGCGCTTGGCTCCCGAACATCGCCGAGGTCCACGACCGCCTTCGCGGGGCGCCGCCGGCTCGCGTTGCCGACATCGGCTGCGGGACGGGCTGGTCCTCGATCGCGATCGCCCACTCGTACCCAGGCGTTCGCGTGGACGGATTCGACCGGGACGAGGAGTCGATCGCGCTCGCACGGCACAACGCCGATGTGAGCGGCATCGCCGACCGCGTGTCGTTCGAGGCTCGCGATGCGGGCGCATCTGCGGATGCCGGCGCGTACGACCTGGTCACGTTCTTCGAGTGCCTGCACGACATGTCCCGTCCGGTCGAAGCGCTGCGCGTGGCTCGCGACATGCTGGCCGTCGGGGGCGTGGTGCTCGTCGGCGACGAGCGCACCAACGACGAGTTCACAGGGGCACCGGACGACCTGGACCGCTATCACTACGGGTGGAGCGTCTTCGTGTGCCTTCCGGCGGCGATGACCGAGCCCGGTTCGGCGGGTACCGGCACGGTGATGCGTCCATCGACGCTCCGTTCGTACGCCCGCGAGGCGGGATTCGCCGGCTTCGACGTCCTGCCGATCGAGGACGATTCGTTCCGGCTGTACCTGCTCCGGCCCTGAGGGTCCGGCCGGCCACGCCGCGTCCCTCAGCCTTTCGCCGATCCTCCCTTCGTGGAACGGGGCGGTCGTTCGACCGTGCCGGTCATCCGATGTAGTCCGACCGGGTATGGCCCCTCCCTCGATGGAGTGTCCCTCCGAGGGCAGGCGTGAATCGGCCGGTGCCCCGATGTTCGGCGCCCCCCTCGCCACCCACAATCGAACCGGACACCGATCGAGGGGGATGTGCATGCGGCAGTGGGAGCTGATCGGCATCACCGACCAGGTACCGATCACGACCCAGCCCGTTCCGCGCCCGGCGCCACGGGTCGTCGTTGATCCGACGATCGACGAGCCCGTGTTCTTCTGGACGACGGACGGCGCGCTTCGATTGCAGAGCGTGAGCGATGCCGCCGCATCCGTGATCGGTCGGACCGCCGACGCGTGCAAGGGGCGCGACCTGCTGGAGATCTTCGGGCTGGAAGGGCCGAACGCGTCGCTCCTGGATGCGCACATCCTTGCGCTCGGGGGGGACGCCGCGACGTTCGCTCTGAAGGGGGATCGGGTCAGCGTCCGCTGCCGCGTGGGTCCCGTCACCGACGGGCTCGGGAAGACGTCGGGGACGTACTGCGTCGCGATGCACATCGACGGCGTAGATGTCCGCGAGGAAGCCGAGCGGCCCGCCGTCGCTTGACGGGTCAGCCCTCGAACGACGCCGCGGCTTCGAGCGTTCGCTCGGTCGTGGCGTCGTCGTGCGCGGTGCAGAGGCTCCACAGCTCGTAGCCGGACGGCGGCAGGTAGACGGCGCGGTCCAGCATGTGATGGAAGAACCGCGCGTACCGCTCGTGGTCGGCACCCTTCGCGTCCTCGAAGTTCCGCACCGTGCGATCCGTGAAGAACACGCTGAACATCGACCGCGCCCGGTTCAGGGTGGCGGCGATGCCGGCGGCGGCGAACCGTTCGGCGAGACCGTCCGTGAGGTCGATGGCACCCCGCTCGAGCGCGTCGTACGGCCGCTCGCGATCGGCGAGATCCAGCGCCGCGATGCCGGCCGCGACCGCGACCGGGTTCCCGCTCAGTGTTCCGGCTTGGTAGACGGGACCCGTCGGCGCGAGCTGCTCCATCACGGCCCCGCGTCCGCCGAACGCCGCGCACGGGAACCCCCCGCCCATGATCTTCCCCAACGCGGTCAGGTCGGGCGTCACCCCGTACACCGAGCCGGCGCCCTCGTACGCCACCCGGAAGCCGGTGATCACCTCGTCGAAGAAGAGCAGGGCTCCGTGCTCGTCGCAGAGCGCGCGGAGCCCTTCGAGGAACCCCGGCTCCGGCGGCACGACCCCCATGTTCGCGGCGACGGGCTCGACCACGACGACCGCGATCTCGCGCCCGCGTTCGCCGAAGATCGCCGCGACGGCGTCCAGGTCGTTGAACGGGCTCGTTATCGTGTCCCTCGCCGACCCCTCGGTCACGCCGGGAGAGCCGGGTATGCCGAACGTGGCGACGCCCGAGCCGGCGCCCTTCGCCAGCAACGCGTCCGAGTGGCCGTGATAGCAACCATCGAACTTGACCAACAGGTCGCGACCCGTGACGCCGCGCGCGAGCCTGATCGCGCTCATCGTCGCCTCGGTGCCTGACGAGACCAGACGCACCATGTCGATGCTTGGGACGGCCGAGACGATCCGCTCCGCGAGCTCGACCTCGCCGGCCGTCGGCGCGCCGAACGACGTACCGCGCGCGGCCGCCGCCGTCGCTGCCTCGACGATCTCGGGTCGCGCGTGCCCGAAGAGCAACGCCCCCCACGACTGGACGTAGTCCACGTAACGCACGCCGTCCACGTCGATCAGATGGGCGCCCTCGCCTCGTTCGACGAATCGCGGCGTCCCGCCGACCGCTCCGAACGCGCGCACCGGGGAGTCGACGCCCCCGGGGATCACGTTGGAGGCACGTTTGAAGAGGTCGTCGGAGTTGCTCACGCGAACGATGGTACGTGGCGGATCAATCAAGGCAGAATTCGTTGCCTTCCGGATCCTGCATCGTGATCCAGAACGCGCCGCGCTCCTCGAACTCGTAGAGCTTCGTCGCGCCCAGCTCGATGAGCCGCGCCGACTCCTCCGTCAGTCGCGCGCGACGGGCGTCGGATCGACCTGGTGCGCGCGCGCACGTCGAGGTGCACGCGATTCTTCGCGGTCTTGCCTTCGGGGACCCGTTGAAAGACACGCGCGCTCCGCTTCCATGGGGTCGACGATCGCGCTCTGATCGTTCCATCGCTCTTCGGGTATGCCCTTCTCGCGAGCCCAGTCCTCCCAGGATGACCACCCCTCGGGTGGCGGTTCCTCGATGTAGCCCAAGACCTGCTTCCAGAATCCGGCAAGCGCGGCGGGATCCGCCGCATCGAACGTCACCTGCATCGCAAGGGCCATCGATCGCTACTCCTCTCGCAGTCGCTTCCGCAACCCTATGGCGCACCGTTCGTAGCCGAGTGCGGCGTAGAACCGGTGGGCTTCCGGGCGGTGGTCGCCCGACATCAGCAACAGGTCGCCGCACCGGCATCGGCCGCCGGCGCTGCGCGTCCTCCATCAGTGCCCTGCCGACGCCGCTCCGTCGAGTGGACGCCAGCACGGCCACGTAGTTCACGAACGCTCTGGGGGCCGCCTGACGGACGCTGATCGTCACGTCAGCCTTGGGTGATCCAGTCCGCCGCGTCCTTCGCGTGGTACGTGAGGATCAGATCGGCTCCGGCACGGCGGATCGACGTCAGGATCTCCAGCACGGTTCGACGCTCGTCCAGCCATCCGTTCTGCACGGCGGCCTTGATCATGGCGTACTCGCCGGACACGTGATACGCGGCCATCGGGAACGCGGTCGCGTCCTTCGCGCGGCGGATCACATCCAGGTAGGGCACGGCCGGCTTCACCATGACGATGTCCGCCCCCTCGCCGATGTCGGTGACGATCTCGCGGATCGCCTCGTCGCCGTTGGCCGGATCCATCTGGTATCCGGCGCGGTCGCCGAACTTCGGCGCGCACTCCGCCGCGTCGCGGAACGGTCCGTACAAGGCGCTCGCGAACTTGGCGGCGTAGGCCATGATGCCGACCTCGTCGTGACCGGTCGCGTCCAGCGCGTCGCGGATCGCCGCGACCTGTCCATCCATCATCCCGCTCGGCCCGACCATGTGGGCGCCGGCCTCGGCCTGCGCGACCGCGATCCGCCGGTAGCGCTCGAGCGTGGCGTCGTTGTCCACGCTGCCGTCCTCGGAGAGCACGCCGCAGTGTCCGTGATCGGTGTACTCGTCCAGACAGAGGTCGGCGATCACGACGTGGTCGTCGCCGAGTTCTTCCCGGAGCGTCTTGAGCGCCCGCTGGGCGATGCCGTCCGGGTTCCATGCCTCTGACCCTTCGGCGTCCTTGCGCTCCGGTACCCCGAACAGCATGAACGCGATCACGCCCCGCGACGCGATGTCGGTCGCCTCCTTCCGGAGCGTCTCGAGCGTGTTCTGGAACTGCCCCGGCATCGACGCGATGGGCAGCGCGTCGGCGATGCCCTCCTTGACGAACAGCGGGGCGATCAGTTGCCGGGGAGCCAGCTCGGTCTCGCGGATCAGCGCTCGGAGCGCCGGCGTGCGTCGCATCCGTCGGGGTCGCTGCTGGGGGAAGCTCATGAGCGGGATTCTACCGAGGAGCGCCAGACCCGTTCCAGGGCCGAGACCAGGCCCTCGATCGTGTGCGGGCGGGCGACGGCCGAGACCCGCAGACCGTGCTCCCGAGCCTCGCGAGCCGTGACAGGACCGATGCTCACGACCTTCGGGTTCCCGCGGACGACCCCCATCGCTCCGACGAACCCGCGGACCGTCGATGCGCTGGTGAACGTGATGGCGTCGACGCCGCCGTCTCGGAGCGCGGTTCGCGCGTCGGTCGGGAGCGAGCGCGCCAGGCGCGTCCGGTACGCATCGACGCGGAGCGGGGACCAGCCCTTCGCCGCCAGCGCGTCCTCGAGTCCGCCGGGTGCGATGTCGGCTCGCGCGCAGAGGACGCCTCCGTCGCCGCGCGGGAACGCGCGGGCCAACCCTGCAGTCGTGAACGTCGCCGGCATGAGGTCGGGCGGCCGCCGGGCCCACGCGCGGAACGCCGCGCTCGTCCCATCGCCGATCGCCGCTACCTTCGCACGGACGGCCGCTGGGGAATCCAGCCTCGACGCCAGCATCTCCACCGTCGCGCGGCTGGTGAGCGTGATCCACGCGAACCGGCCCGCCGAGAGGTCGCGCAGCGCCGCGGTCAGTGCGGCGGATCGCGCCGGAACGATCTCGATCGTCGGCGCCACGATGGACGTGGCTCCCAGGCGGCGCAGCCGACGGACGAGCTCGACGGACTGGTCGGCCGGTCTCGTCACCAGGACGGTCCGGCCTGCGAGTGGCTTCACCGGTCGTCGTCCAGCGCCTCGAGGAATCTCTTCGGCTCCCTCGGCGATGAGATCCTTCGTCGCGAGCGCCGCGGCTCCCTCGGGGGAGTCGGAGACGACCTCCACGCGCGCCACCCGCGACCCATCGGGGGCGATGACGACGGCGAGCATCTCGATGCGGCCTCCGTGAACGGTGGCCCGTGCGCCGAGCGGGAGCGCACAGCTGCCGCCGATCCGCCACATCAACGAGCGCTCCGCCTCGAGCGACATCCGGCTTTCGGCATGGTCGAGCGGCGCCAGGGCGGTGAGCGTCGCGAGATCGTCCTCGCGCGCCTGGAGCGCGAGCGCGCCCTGTCCGGGTGCGGGGACCATCACGTCCATCCCGAGGGGAGCGGAATGGGGCGCGGTGATGCCGAGACGCGTCAAGCCTGCGAGCGCGAGCACCGCGGCGTCGACGACGCCGTCGGTCACCTTCCGCAGTCGCGTGTCCACGTTCCCGCGAAGGTCTTCGACGGTCACCCCGGGGAACGCCCGGAGGAGTTGTGCTCGCCGGCGGATGCTCGACGTCCCGATCACGGCCCCGGTGCGGAGCGACGCCTCCCGCAGCACCAGGACATCGGCGGCGTCGAGTCGGGGAGGAACGGCCGCGATGATCAGGCCCTCGTCGTCCTCGGCCGGGAGGTCCTTGGCCGAATGGACGGCGACGTCGATCTCATCGCGTTCGAGCGCGTCGAGGATCGTGTCGACGAAGAGGCCCTTCAGGCCGGCCGGCGCCTCGCCGGATGGCGCCCCCTCGTCGCCCGATGTCGACATCGGAACGATCTCGGACTCCACGCCGTGCTCCGACAGGCGGCGGCGGACCTCGTCCGCCTGAGCGAGGGCGAGCGGAGAGCGGCGTGTCCCGGTCAGCGTCACTCGGCGTCGGGGTCGAGCCGCAGGAGCTCCATCAGCAGCTTCGCGTGCAGGTCGTCGGCTCCGGGCTCGGATCGCTCCTTCAGCTCGACGATCGGGTCGTGCAAGAGCTTCGCGGCCACCCCACGTGCGACCGCTTCGACCGCCTCGCGCTCCCGAGGCGTCAGGTCGGAGAGACGACTTGCATAGCGGGCGAGCTCCGAGCGGACGGTCTCCTCGCCCCGTGCCTGCACGGCTCGGATCAACGGGGCGAGCGCGTCGGAGCGGCGCCGCACCACCCACCGCCGGACCTCCTCGGCCACGATCTCGTGCGCTCGAGCGATGTCGTCGGCGGTGGCGTCGCCCCCCGCCATGAGCCGTTCGCGGATGGCGCGGATGTCGATCGAGCCGCACGCCATCCAGCGCCACGACGCCGGGGTCGATGTCGCGAGGGACGGCCAGGTCCAACAGGACGAGCGGAGCGGTACGGGTCCGTTCGAGTGCCGCACCGACGGTCTCGGCGTCGATCACCGCCCCGGCGGCGCCGGTCGCCGAGACCACCAGGTCCGCGTCCGCGATGGCCGATCGGAGATGGTCGAGACCCGCGAAGTCGTCGCCAGCCCGCTCGGCCAACGCCCGCGCGTGCTCGAGCGAGCGGTTCAGCACCCGGACGCTGCCGACGCCACGAGCATGCAGATGTTGCACCGCGAGTCCGGCCATCCGGCCGGCGCCGACCACGACCACGTGACGGTCGCGGAGATCGCCGAGCTCCTCCTCTGCCAGGTCGGCCCCGAGCGCAACGAACGCGTCGGGTGCAGCGCCGAGCGAGGTTTCGGCGCGCGCCCGTCGGCCCGCCCGCGCGGCCGCATGGAACAGGGAGCGCATCGCGGGGCCTGAGGCTCCTTCCGCCGCGGCCGTTCGCAGCGCCTCGCGCACCTGGGCGTGGATCTGCGTCTCGCCGATCACCATCGAATCCAGCCCCGCGGCCACCGCGAACAGGTGGTCGGCCGCGTCCTGCTCCCAATGGGAGTAGAGCGGCTCGGCCAGCTCCTCGGGAGCAACTCTGCGCGTCTCGGTCAGCACGCGTTTCAACGCCAGGAACCCGGCGTGGTACGAGGGGACGTTCGCGGTGATCTCGACTCGGTTGCAGGTGGACAGGATGACCGCCTCGTCGACGGCATCCATGTCGAGCGCGTGGCGGTAGGCCTTGACGAGCTCGTCGTCGGCGAACGAGAGCCGCTCCAGCAGCTCGATCGGTGCGCGTCGGAAGCTGATCCCGAGGGTGAGGATGGGCATGGGACGATCCGCCGTATCCTAGCCGCCCGATGGCGAGACCACGTGCGCGAGACCTGGGGATCGAGATCGGGCGACTGAAGCCCGGCGTGTTGAATGCGATCACCGATGTCAGCGGGGTCCGAGTGGGGCATCGGACGGTCGTCCGAGGCGCCGACGGGGATCCCCACGCGATCCGGACGGGCGTGACGGCCGTTTTCCCGCACGAAGGCGATCCCTGGCGTCAGCCGGTCTACGCCGCTCCCCACATCCTCAACGGATACGGCGAGTTGATCGGGATCAACCAGATCACCGAATGGGGTCTCTTGATGTCGCCGATCGTCCTGACGTCGAGCCTCGCGATCGGGAAGGCGTACGACGCCACGGTGAAGTGGCTCGCCGGGCGCGACCCGGCCGCCGGCGCTGAAGTGATGCCGGTGGTCTCCGAGTGTGACGACTCGGACCTGAACGACGTGCTGTCGTTCCCGCTCGGCGACGTGGACGTGGCGGCGGCGCTGGACGGCGCGGTCGAGGGCGACGTGGCCGAGGGCTGCGTCGGCGCGGGGACGGGCATGCAGTGCTTCGATTTCAAGGGCGGGATCGGCACGGCCTCGCGCGTGCTCCCTGCCGATGCAGGCGCGTACGCGGTGGGGGCGTTGGTGCTCACGAACTTCGGATCGTCGGATCTCCGCATCGACGGCGTGCGGGTGGGCGAGCAGATCACCGACCTGATGCCGGTGGATCACTCGGAAGGGTCGTGCGTCGTGATCGTCGCCACGGACGCGCCGCTCCTTCCGCACCAGCTGCGCCGCGTGGCGCAGCGCGCAGGTATGGGTCTCGCTCGGACCGGTTCGACGGCGTCCAACGGATCGGGTGAGCAGATGCTTGCGTTCTCGACCGCCAACCGCATCCCGGTGCGGACGGCCGATCCCGTCGTAGACGTCCGTGCGGTCGCCGATGCCCGTCGCGGCGATCCGTGGCTCCTCGGTGCGCTGTTCGCGGCGACGATCGAGGCGACCGAGGAAGCCGTCGTGAACGCGCTCGTCGCGGCAGAGACCGTCGTGGGTCGTGACGGGAACACACTGCACGCGATGCCGGTCGATCGCGTGCTGCCGATGATGGAGCGGGCCGGCCGCCTCGCGCCTCGCTGACCTGCAGCGTTACGGCCGGTCGAAACGGAACGGATCGAACGGCCCCGCGTCGAACGGCGGTGGACCGCCGAGCGCGATCGACGCCACCAGCTTCGCCGTCCCCGCGCCCAGGATGACGCCCTCCGAGCCGTGGCCGCTCGCGACCACCAGGCCGTCGCGGACGATGCCGACGATCGGTCGCTCGTCGGGCGTGATCGGTCGGATACCCCACCACGTCGAAAGCACCCGCGTCTCGGCGAGCGAGGGGACCAGCGCGATCGCTGCGGCGAGCTGTCGGCGGGGCACGGTCGCATCCTCGGGTTCGGGCGTGATCCACGCCTGACGCGACGAGCCCACCAAGACCGCGCCGTCTGGGTGCAGATGCAGGATCGCTCCGACCTCCGCCCGCGGAACGGCGTCCGTCGCGACACGCACGGCGGACGGCCTCGAGACGGCGGCGAGCCGTTCGGGCGCGTCCCGCCACCCGGCGTGTTCGATCAGGTGGCGGAGAGGCTCGCTCGGTGCCGATGTGCGAACGATCCAGCCACGAGCGCCGCTCACCGGCAGCCGGATCCCGATCGGGTCCAGGAGCGACGTCGACCACGGCCCGGTCGCGACGACGACGGTATCCGCCGCGATCGGTCCGTCGTCCGTCACGACTCCGCGCACGGCATCGCCCTGCTCGACCAACGCGCGCGCGCGGAGGTGGTGGCGGATGTCGGCACCCGCCGTCTTCGCGGCGAGCGCCAGGGCGACGGTCAGCGCAGCGGGATCCAGCCTGTGACCTTGGTCCAGGAGCCAGCCGGCGGCGGCGTCGGGAGCGATCGCCGGTTCGACTTCATGCAGCTCCCGGGCGTCGAGCGGCCGGATCGACACGCCGTGCGCCGCGGCCGACGACAACGCGGGCTGCGCACGCTCGACGTCTTCGGGCTCCAGCGCCACCAACACGTGGCCGATAGGCTCCCGATCGAGCCATACCGGGAACGTTGCCGACGCGGCGACGTCCAGGTACGCGGGGAGGGTAGCGCGGGCCATCGGGACCAGGGCCGGATCCTCCGGCACGACGAACCATCCCTGGTTGCGGCCCGAGGCACCGGCCGCGAGCTCATCGCGCTCGATCAACGTGACGGTCGCTCCGGCCCGCGCCAGCTCGTACGCGCAGGCCGCGCCGATGATCCCGCCTCCGACGATCGCGACGTCAGGCACCGGCGCAGACTAGCGCGCTATCCCGTCGCCGCGGCCTCATCCGGCGCGTGGATCGGCAGCCGAACCGTGAACGTGCTGCCCTCGCCGTGCACGCTCTGCACCGAGACGGTCCCTCCGAGGTGATGGACGAGGTCGCGGACCATCGACAGTCCGAGTCCGGCACCGCTGAACCGGCGGGTGGACGACGAGTCCACCTGATAGAAGCGATCGAAGATCCGCTCTATCTGCTCCGGCTCGATCCCGATCCCGCAGTCGCGGACGGAGAACACCAGCTCGCCGCCATCGGCGCGGGCGTCCAGCTCGCATGCCGATCCTTCGGGCGAGTACTTCAAGGCATTGTCCAACAGGTTGGTGATGACGCGCGACAGGAGTTGCCGGTCGGTGTGGAGCACCGGGATGTCGTCGGGGACGTGGGCCACGATCCGTTCGGCGTCGTTGCCCAGGCCTTCGATCGTCTCGCGGCACAGGTCTTCGAACAGGACGCGGCCGACCGAGATGGACAACTGGTCGTTCTCCAGGCGCGAGGTGGTCAGTAGGTTCTCGACCAGTCCGATCAAGCGGTTCCCCTGGCGCTCCATCCGTTCCAGGAACTCCTCTCGCAGGAGTGCGTCGTCGGCGAACTGGGGCAGCCGAAGGGTCTTCGCGTACCCGGTCATCGCCGTGATCGGGGTCCGCAGCTCGTGCGAGACGACCGCGACGAACTCGCCCTTCATGCGGTTCAGCTCTCGGAGCTGATCGACCGTCGCGCTCTCCTTGCGGAGGAGGTGCTCTAATCGTTCGGCCTGCGCCGTCAGGAGCTCGTTCTGCTCCGCGAGGCGGTCGGCCATCATGCGGCTCTGGAAGTACATCTGACGGGCGAACACGACCGGCGCGAGGAAGACGACGACCGACCAGGCGCCCTCCTCGATGAAGAACCGCGCGATGACTACGCCGAAGAGAGCCAGACCGATGTACGAGGCGAGGAACTCGACCGGCCGTGAACCGTGCATCTTCTTGAGGACCTGCCGGACCGTGAGCCCATGTTGGAGCGAGGCGTGCAGGGCCACGAGGATCGCGTTGATCGCGTAGGCCGTGATCGTGGCGGCCAGGGCGGCGGGGACGAGGATCCACCACGGGGAGGTCACGCTCGCGAGCTGATGGAACACCAGGCTCGCCGCGATGATCGCGAGTCCCATCTGGGACCTGTTCCACATCGCCCGCAGGAACGGGATCTCTCGGCGGAACTCGTGGATATCCGACGAGCCGACGATGGCGATCATCCCGGCGACCGGCGGGCTGTAGAGCATGGCGACCCCGATCATGATCGGGAAGGACAGCGACAGTTCGATGTCCTCCCATGCCGGGATCGGGATGAGGTCGACCGCCATGATGCACACGACGAAGAAGAGCGCTCCCCATCCGACCGTCGTCCAGTCCACGAGGGTCGCTTGCCAACAGAGCCAGCAGGCCAACGGGATGATCAGGACCGCTTCGAGCGCGGTGACCGAGGCGCTCCCCGCGGCGACGTTCCCGACCGAGGGGGATCGCTTCTCGAGGGCCTCGGGGCCGCCGATGTCCTCGATGGGGTCACGCACGTCCATCAGGCGGTGGCCTTGCTGCTGACGGTGCGAGGGCGGCGTCGCGGCATCGAGAACACGATGAAGCATGCGGCGCCCAACTGCACGCACACGTCCCCGATCGAGATGGCCTGGTTCAACGGCTGGCCCAGCGGGATCACATCACCCAGCGGGAGGAGGTTCGTCGTGCCATCGGCCAGATGGTGCTTCGCGCCTCCGTTCGCGATCAACTCGTTCAGGGTCGCCGATTGATCGGAACCTTCCAGGGCGTTGCGGGTGACCGGCATCCCCTGGTTCGCGACGATGACGATCGCGTTCAAGGCGAGGCCGATCAGGATCAGGACGACCCCTGGGGCCCGGATGTTGACGATCGCGAACGCGATCAGGGCGGCGAACGACGCGTAGAGGAGGATGGTTCCGGGCGTCCCCCCGACGGGGATGAACTGCAGCACAACACCCGCCAGGGCCAGCCAGGCACTGCGGAGCGTCGTCGAGGGGAAGTCGCGGAACGTGCCGCCGGCCAACAGGCCGGCGACGGACGCCGCGACAACAGTGAGCATGATCAGCCGCATCTTCGCTCCCGCAGGGCCGTTCCCCCTACCGGTATCGGGGTGCGGGCGGGCTCGCTTGAGCTGTCGGCCGAACGGGTGACCAGATCGCCCCTAAAGAGCCGTCGGACAACTGCCGACATAGGGGGGGATAGAACCGATAAGGAAGGAGCACGGATGGAGCGCCTTCGGCGAACCTTGCTCTCCCTGGGTGCCATGGCCGTCTTCTTGATGGCCGCCGGCGCCGGGTGGCGCAACTACTAAGTACGGCTCCTTGCCGATACCGGGCCCGCCGCTTCGCGGCGGGCCCGGAACACGGCTCCCCGTCGTGCCACTGCTCTCAACCGGCGGGCTCCCCGGTCCCCATCTTCTCTAGAATCCTTCGCGGAGACGTGCCTGAGTGGCCGAAAGGAGCCGCCTGCTAAGCGGTTAAGGGGGTAACACTCCTTCCCGGGTTCGAATCCCGGCGTCTCCGCCGGTCAGGGATCAGACGCCGAGCTTCTCTTCGGCGAGCCGGGTGCCCTCGATACGCGCGCCGATCTTCTCGAACGCGACGTCCCTCGAGGTCGACGTGTCGTCGGCGAACGGGGAGAACCCGCAGTCGTCCGTCGTGCCCAGGTGCGACACGGGAACGTACGACGCGGCCTCGACGACCCGGTCTCGAACCTCCTCCGGCGACTCCACGCGCGGGTCGATGGGGTCGATCACGCCCACGAAGACGCGCTGCTCTGGACGCCGATGCTCGGCGATCAGCTCGAGCACGCCGCCCCGGTCCGCCTCGCCCGCCAGCTCGATGTAGAGGTTGCCGGCGTGGTGCGCGAACAGGTCGGGGAGGAACTGGGCGTAGTCGACGTCGGCGCTGTGCGTCGAGTCGCGATCGCCGCCGGGGCACGTGTGGACGCCGATCCGCTGCCCGTTCTTCGGCCGAGAAGCGATCGAGCACGCGGTTGTTCAGCGCCACGAAGTCGCGGAGCAGCTGGCCGGACGGGTCGAGCTTGAGCGACAGTCGCCCTTCGGTGAAGTCGATCTGGACGCTGTGCGCGCCCTGTTGGAGCGACCGGCGGATGTCGGTTTCGCACTCCGCGACGAGATCGTCCAGGAACGCCTCGCGCGGATACCCGTCGATCCCATCCTGCGGATACAACAGGCTCATGGCCGAGGCCGCGATGACTGCCTGCTTGACCGGCACGTGCGCGTAACGCTTCGCGGCGACCAAGTACTCGTCGGCGTACCGGCCGAACCGGAACGGCCCCGACGTGAGTGCCGGGAGCTGTCTCGTGTGCCCGTCGGCGAACGGGATAACGGCGCCCTCGGGCGCCAGGTTGTCCAGGCCTTCGAGCGGATAGGTCACGAAACTCGACTTGGTTTGCTCGCCGTCCGAGATCACGGGGGAGCCCGTCGCTTCGAAGCGCTCGACGGTGTCGCGAACGGCGTCGTCCTGGAGCGTGCGAAGCTCCTCGAGGGGGAGCGCGCCCGCGGCGAACCCGCCCATCCCGTCGATCAGTGCCTGCGGCCGAGGGATGCTGCCGATGGGTTCGGTCGAGATCATGCGGTTACTCCTCCCGAGAGTGCTGCGTGCGGATGGGAGCGCATGGTAGCCAATCGAGGCTCGCGCGTGCGTGGGCTGTGTCCGAACCGCCGCTATGGGAAGCTGCCTCGATGGGACAGCTGGTTCCGTCAGGACGTGACGCGGGAGCGATCCAGGCGCCCGATCACCCCTCGCCCGAGGCACGGCCGATGGTGAAGGCCGTGTCCTCTCGCACCGTCCGTCTCGGCAGGAATCGCTACCCGCTCGTCCTTCCGACGATCCGCGATCCCAGGCTGCATCTCGCGGCGGTCATCATCTCGATCCACATCCTCGGCCAGACGGTCCTCGGGTTCCGGGTGTCGGTAGTGCAGAGTCCTCGCCGCCATCCTGACGTGCGCCGTGATCGAAGTGACGTGGACGTTCGTCAGCTCCCGATCGCTCGTGTGGCCCGCGAGCGCCATGCTGACCGGGAGCGGCGTCGCGCTGATCTTCCGGGTGATCGGTACCGAGAACGGGGACTACTGGAGCTGGCGCGGCTGGTACCTGTTCGCCATCGTGGCCGGGCTCTCCCTGCTCACGAAGTACGCGATCAAGTACCGAGGCTCGCATGTGTTCAACCCGTCGAACGTCGGCCTCGTCGCGGCCTTCCTGGTCTTGGGCAGCACGCGCGTGGAACCCCTCGACTTCTGGTGGGCTCCGCTCGGCGTCTGGATGGTGGCCGCGTATCTGATCATCGTCCTGGGAGGCGTCCTCATCACGCGCCGTCTGCATCTGCTGGCCATGTCGGCGGCGTTCTGGCTCACCCTGGCTGTCGCCATCGGCGTGGTGGCCGCCTCGGGACACTGCATGACGGCTCGTTGGTCGTTCGCGCCCGTGTGCGGTTCCCGGTTCTGGTGGGTGATCGTGACCTCGCCCGAAGTGCTGATCTTCCTGTTCTTCATGATCACCGACCCGAAGACGGTGCCGGCCGGACGGGTTGCGCGGCTCGCCTTCGCCGCGTGCGTGGCCTTGGTCAGCACGTTGCTGATCGCCCCGCAGACGACCGAGTTCAGCTCCAAGGTGGCGTTGCTGGCGGGACTCGTCGTGATGTGCGCGATTCGCTTCCCGTTGGAACGGTTCTTCCCGGCGGCGCGCTCGGACCAGGACCGACCGGGTGCCTTCGTGAAGCGACTCACTACGATCGGAGACATGGCCGGCGGCTCGCCTCGACGCGCTTTCACGCACGGCGCGATCGGCGGTTCGGCGGCCGTTTTCCTGGTAGCAGGCATCGTCGCGGTCGGGACGCCGTCCCGCGGGATGCCTCAGGTTGCCCGCACCGATCCAGAGGCGTTCCAGGTGGTGACGGCCCAGATCGATCCGTCGACGCTTCCCCGTGTCACCATCGACGCCGACGTCGCTGGATCGAGCAGCGATCTGGCCGGCCCCGGCGGACAGGAAGTCGCCGTGAATCTCGCCGAGGACCTCGAGACCGAGACGCAGGCCCTGCTGACCGTCGACAAAGACCTCCTTTCGGCCGTCACCTCCGGCGACCGCCTCATCGAGATGCGGCGGCGGATCGATAACGCGATCTCGACCGGCGAGACCGTCGTGGACACCTATCGGTTCGACTCTTTCCGTCTCTCCTCCGTGATCCGATCCGCGGGCCAGGCCGGGCTGAGCTTGGGGGTCGACGCGCGTGGCACGTTGGAGGAGGTCACCTATGACGCCAGCGGTGACCAGGTCAAGAGCGTGGCATCTCCGTTCGCGCTCACCTTCGTGTTGAGCCGGCCGACCGGCAGCCGATGGCTCATCGTGGCGACCCTGCCGCTGCGCTGAGCCACCAGAGCACTGCTCAATGCCTCCGGCACACCGGTCGATATCGGAGAGATGGAGGATCCCGTCGACGCTCAACGCTCCGCTGTCCCGTTGCGAGGTTGGATCGACCGCGTCGTCGTGCCACGGGAAGGTCGTTCCACGTGGGTCGCCATCGTCGTCGTCTGTGCCGGGATCGCGCTCTGCTACGCGGTCACCGCAGCGTTCGGCTCCCACATGGTGTCGACGACCTGGTACGTCCCCTTCGTGTTGTTGGCCGCGGCGCGCTTCCGGTACGTCGGGGCGCTGGTCGCTTCCGTGGTCGCGATGCTCCTGTCCGGTCCGATGCGACCGGCGGTCGACGCGGCGACGGCGCAGCAACCGCCGGTCTGGATCGGCCGCGGGTTGGTCTTCGCGTTGGTGGGGGTCGTGACCGCGGGGCTGATCGACCGGATCGTCGCCGATCGCGAGCGTGAGCTCGGTCTGGCCGAGCAGGAGCGGGATTTCGCGATCCGGCAAGCGGCCGTCATCGCGACGGTCTCGCACGAGTTCCGAACGCCGCTGACGGTGATCACCGGTGTCGCCAGGACGTTGGAGGTTCACGGGATGGTGACCGGCGAGGGCGAGTCGCTCCTCACCGGACTGATGGACGCCGCTCGCCGGCTGACCGACCTCGTCAACACCGTCGGCGCCGTGATGGACGGTTCTCCGGATCAGACGTTCATCCGTCTGGAACCCATCGTGTTGCGCGACGTGATGGACCACGTCCTGGACCACCTGGGTGTCCGCGACCCGCGGAACCGCGTGTCGGTCCGTATCGACCCCGACGCCGAGATCTTCGTCTCGGACCGCGAGCTGCTCAGCCAGCTGATGCGGCATGTGATCGAGAACGCGGTGAAGTTCTCACCCGCCGATCAGCCGGTCGAGGTCCGTGTTCACCGAGCGGATGGCCGACTCGAGCTGCGGGTCGCCGACCGCGGTCCGGGGATCGACGAGACGTTGCTGACGTCGCCCCTGCCGTTCGCGCAGGGCGACCCGTCGATGACACGGACGACCCAGGGGCTCGGACTCGGACTCTTCGCCGCCTCGCGGCTCGCCGCCGTCCTCGACGGAACGATCAGGTTCGAAGCTCGCGCCGGGGGAGGGACCGAGGCTATCGTGGAGGTCGCGGCCCCGGACACAGACTCACCCCACCCGTCGGTCGCCGTGGTGCCCCGCTCCGCGTCCGCTTGACCTGGCCGTACCCGGCGTCCGGCCGCCTGGGTAGACTGGATGTTCCGCGCCGGTAGCTCAATGGATAGAGCATCTGACTACGGATCAGAAGGTTGGGGGTTCGACTCCCTCCCGGCGCGCTTCGATGGTGTAGACGTGGGCGCTGCTACCCCGGAGCCAGGACGATCGTCCATGTCGTGGCGTTCGATGCGGTCGTTGCGGCTGTGGCCGTGAGTCCGCCGTAGGACCCCATAGGCACCGGGGAACCGCTGTCGACGACCAAACCTGTCACGACGCCGCTTCCGGTTTGCGTGCCACTCGCCCGCACGACGACATCTGCGGGCGGGCTCAGTGTCGTCGTCGAAGAGTCTTTGTGTGTCCAGTAGGACACGACCCAGCTTCCGGGCGAGGTGACCGACGCGAACGGTGTCGTGTGCGAGGAGTGTCCGGCAGCGTCGATGGCACGGGAGAAGGCTGCCACCGGGTCGATGCCCGATGTGCCACGGTACGCGACGAGTACCAGGTTCCCCTTCGATCCCCCCGACAGGCTGATCCGCAGCCGAGCGCCGGCATCGGTGGCGCCGGCGACCTTCCGCCACACACGCGTCGTGGCTCCGGACATCACGAGCGTGTCCAGAGGCTGCCACCCCGTCACGCCGGTGGGCTCGTAGATGGTCTTCGTCGTATTCGTGGCGAAGAAGAGCAGCAATCCGTCGCCGGGAGCGACCGAGGCCGGTATCACGATCGAGTGACTCGTTGAGTTCGCGTTGGCCATGACCTGACCCACGAACTCGATGCCGCGAGGTGCTTCCGAGACAGACACGAGCACGACGGCTCCATCGGTCGCGCCGTCGTTGTCGGTCACCGTGAGGGTGATCGTGTAGTTCCCGCCCCTCGCGTACGTGTGCGTCGCGCTCTCTCCGCTGTACGTGCTCCCGTCGCCGAAGCTCCACGCGTAGGACGCGAGCGTCCCGTCGGGGTCGGACGATCCGTCGGCCCTCGCCGTGCAGCGCAACGCATCACACGTGGTGTCCAAGACCGCGATCGGCGGCTGGTTCGGCGGCTCCGCCGTGAGCCCTACGACCCGCTCGAGCGGGACGAACTTGAAGTTCTGATAGCCGCTGTTCCCGGGCGTCGTGTTGGCGTTGTCCTGGCAGACGAACATGCCGTTCGGGAACGCGGGCCCGAGATCGGCGGCGATGGCGTCGATGCCGTCGGTGCGGCCGCAGCCGTCGACCGTGCCGTTGACGACCTTGAAGCTCCTGATGAACGCGTTGTTCCCCTGACGTGCGTACACCATGTAGGAGTTGAGGGTGTCCGAGGCCGCTTGTGACGATGCCAGCAGGTACCCGGTCCCCCCCGGCTGATAGACGATGGTGAGGCCCTCGGCGTCGGGGAGGAAATGACCCCCGGCCGCGACCGGTCTATCGACGGCCGTTCGGGCGTTCGGCGCCGTCGGATCGGTCGGCTCGGCGCCGTACTTCCAGATGGCGACGTCCTCCTCACTGATGTAGAGGTCTCCGAGCTCGTCGTCCGCGACGCAGCCCTCGACCTCGCTCCCCACGTCCCACTTCCGAACGATGGTGCCGTTCACCAGTCCGTCGCCGTCCGTGTCGGTTAGCGCCATCTGCGCGATCTGGCCGTCGCGCGCGTTCACGAACACCGAGATCGTGTTCGAGACCGGACTGCGGTACAGACAGATCCCCTCTCCACCGATCCCGGTGGAGATGCTTCCGGTCGCGCTGTCGGTGATGTTGGTGAGGAGACGCGTCGCCGGGTTGATGCCGTACACGCGGATACCGTCGCGGTAGGTGACGGCGATGTCCGTGGTGCCGTGCCGGTCACGAACCCATGCCGGATGTCGACGTTGCCGAAGAACCCGCCGGTGAACCGCTGGATCCGCTGCCCCCGAAAGGTCGTATACCTCGAGGGCACCGAGCTTGTCGTTCCCGATCACGGTGGATCGGGACGGGTCGATCGGGTTGCGCCAGATCGCCGGATCGTCGGCCGCGTCGCCAGCGTGGAGCACCGGGGTCGTCTCGACGGTCGCCTGCGCGTCGCCGATCGGCTGGTCGACCGCGCCGGCGCTATGCGGCGCCAGCAGCCATAGACCCACGACGAGCAGAACCGTCAGCAGCGCCGTTGGCCGGCCCCGCAACATCCTATGGAGTTGAGTGCTTGGGGAAGCCCTCACGCGTGCCTTTCACCCACCGTCCCTCTGCCGATAGCCCAGCCCTACGTGGGGGGCGCCAGGATAGGCGAAAAGGCCTGCGCCTGAATAGTCCTCAGACCCATCCGATCTCTCGTGCCTGCCGCAGGAGGGCTACGAGCGCGATCTCGCGCTGCGAAGCAGCGCGGCGATCGCTTCCGCGTTCCCCATCGCTTCGTCCACCGCCAGGTGACGAGGCCGCTCCAAACCGCGGATCACGCGATGGATGTGGCGGATCGCCGGCGTGAACGACATCTCGCCGGTGGTCGTCGCGGGCTGTCGTTCGGTATTCCCGTCCCGGGCGACGACCATCTCGTCGTCTGCGTCGGGGTGGAACGGGCCCGTCATGCGGATCTCGCCCTCCGTGCCGAGGACGCGCGTGAACGTGTCGTAGCCGCTGCGGAAGCCGCACGAGAACACCAAGCGCCGGTCGCCCGGGAAGACCAGCGCACCCCACAGTTCCGTATCGGCGCCGTCGGGGGTCCACTCGGCATCGGCGATGGCGCGCTCGAGATCGGGCTCGGCATCGAACAGCAACCGCGCCAGGCGGATCGGGTAGCAGCCGACGTCCTGGATGGAGCCTCCAGCCAGGTCGGCGAAGAACCGGATGTCGTTGGGGTCGTCCAGGACGAAATGGAACCGCGACTGGATCTCGCGGACCTCGCCGATCGCGCCGCCGGCGAGCATCTCTCGGACCCGATCCATCTGGTCGTGGAACGGGAACACGAACGCCTCCCACAGGGATCCGGGGGACGAGCGCGCCGCGGCGAGGACCCGTTCGGTCTCATCCACCGTTCCGCAGAGCGGCTTCTCGCAGAACACGGTCTTGCCCGCCCTGAGCGCGGCGATCGTCCAGTCCGCGTGCAGCCCGTTCGGGAGCGGGATGTACACGGCCTCCACGTCCGGGTCGGCGATCACGGCGTCGTAGCCCTGCACCCCACGCTCGACGCTCTGCGCTTCGGCCCAGACCCGCGCTCGATCGAGGTCTCGGCTGCCGACCGACACCGCGACGCCGTCGCCGGTCTGGCGGAGCGCCGGGAGGAACGCGCTCTCCGCGATGCCCGCCGTGCCGAGGATCCCCCACCGGACCTGTTCGCCGATCTCGCTCATGTGCGGACCCTACCAACGGCTCGGCACGACCACTTCGTATGCTCGGCGGATGGGTGAGCGGAGCGGACGTCGGGAACGGATCGGCATCCTGCGGCCGCTTTCGATCCGGGATTTCGCACGGCTGTGGGTCGGTATGACCGTGTCCATGGTGGGTGACGGCATCTACATCGTGGCCATCGCCTGGCAGGTCTACCAACTGTCGAACACGCCCACGGCGCTCGCGGCCGTCGGGATCGCATGGTCGCTCCCGCAGATCATCCTGTTGCTGGGTTCCGGCGTGTTGTCGGACCGTGTCGACCGTCGTCACCTGATGATCGCCGGCGACATCCTGCGACTCGTGGCGATGGGTACGGTCGGCGTGCTCTCGATCGCCGGCGAACTCACGATCCCGTTGCTCATCGGGCTGGTCGTGATCTACGGCGTGGGCCAAGCCCTGTTCGGGCCGGCGTTCTCGTCGATCGTACCGAGCATCGTCCCGGCAGAACTGCTCGTCGAGGCGAACTCGCTCGGGCAGTTCGTCCGACCGTTCGCCATGACGCTCGTCGGTCCGTTGATCGGCGGCCTGCTGGTGGGAAGCGTCGGCGCGGGGTGGGCGTTCATCGCCGACGCGCTCACGTTCGCGTTCTCGGCCGTGATGATCATGCTGATCCATGCGCGCCCGACCGAGCGTGATCCCGACGGAGGACTCGTCGTTCTGGTTCGACACGAAGGAGGGCATCCGATACGTCAAGGAGCGCCCGTGGTTGTGGGCGGCGCTGATCGGCGCGTTCGTCAGCTTGCTGTGCACGTGGGGTCCGTGGGAGACGCTGGTTCCGTACATCGTGAAGAACGCGTTGCACGGCTCGGCGATCGACCTGGGCTTGGTGTTCGGTGCCGGCGGCGTGGGGTCGGTGCTCGCCGCGTTGATCATCGGGCAGCGTGGCGGGCTCCCCCGCAGACCGCTCACGATCCTTTACCTCTTCTGGGCGCTGGGGATGTTGATGACGACCGGATTCGGCGTGGTCAACACGGTCTGGCAGGCCATGATCGTGGCGTTCATCGCCGAGGGCTCGATCACCGTCCTCGTCGTGGTGTGGGTGACGTTGCTGCAACGGCTCGTCGCGCCGGATCTGCTGGGGCGTGTGTCCAGCCTGGACTGGATGGTGTCGATCGGCGGCGTGCCCATCTCGTTCGCGATCGTGGGGCCGCTCGCGGCCGCGTTCGGCGCGCAGACCACCTTGATCGGGGCCGGCCTGCTGGGCGCGGCGTCACGATCGGGTTCATGTTCATCCCCGGCGCGCGTGATCCGGAGCGCGACGGCTCGCTCGTCTCCCCTGGGGCTCTCGCCGAGCACCGGGTAACTTCCTGCCCATGGAGTACACGCATCTCGGGCGGCTGGGTCTGGTCGTCAGCCGCCTCTGTCTCGGGACCATGAACTTCGGACCGCACGCCTCAGAAGCCGACAGTCATGCGATCATGGACGCCGCGGCCGCGCACGGCGTCAACTTCTTCGACACGGCGAACGTCTACGGCCGGCACCTCGGCGTCGGTGCCACCGAGGAGATCATCGGGCGGTGGTTCGCGAAGGGCGGCGGCCGACGCGACAAGGTCGTGCTCGCCAGCAAGGTCTACGGGCAGATGGGCGACTGGCCCAACGAGGGCCGTTTGTCCGTGCTCGCGATCCGCAAGGCGTGCGAGGCGTCGCTGAAGCGGCTGCGGACCGACCACATCGACCTGTATCAGATGCACCACATCGACCGCGACGCATGGTGGAACGAGGTCTGGCAGGCGATGGAGCTGCTGGTGCAGCAGGGCAAGATCCTCTACGTCGGCTCGAGCAACTTCGCGGGATGGCACATCGCGCGTGCGAACGAGATCGCGCGCGCGCGGAACTTCCTGGGACTGGCGTCGGAGCAGAGCCTGTACAACCTCAGCGCGCGAACGGTCGAGCTCGAGGTCCTGCCCGCCGTCCGCGAGTACGGCATGGGATTCATCCCGTACAGCCCGCTGTCGGGCGGGTTGCTCGCGGGCGCGCTGTCCAAGGTGGAGGAAGGGCGGCGGTCCAGCGAGTACCTGCAGGGCGAGATCCAGGAACAGCGCGATCAGCTCGTGCGCTGGGAGGCCGTCTGTGCCGATCTCGGCGAACGGCCGTCCGACGTCGCGCTCGCATGGCTGTTGGCGCAACCGGGCGTCACGTCTCCGATCATCGGACCGCGAACGCCCGATCAGCTGCACGCTTCGATGCGGGCGCTCGAGATCCGGCTCGGCGATGACGTCCTCGCGCGGCTCGACAGATCTTCCCGGCCCGGGAGGCTCGGCGCCCGAAGCCTACGCTTGGTAGCCCAGCGCCCGTTCCACGTCGCGGCGCAGCGGACATCACCGTCGGCGCGTATCGCTTCGCGCCTCGGCGCGGCGGATCCGCGACACCGGGCCCGAGACCGAGATCACGGCGACCGGGCGTCGTGTGACCCGACGATCGGGCGCGCTGACCGACGCCACCCCTGGTTCTCGCTCGCCGACGCTCGTCCGTCCATCCGCGTCGCCGGCCGGTGAGGATCTGCTGGTCGGAGTCGCGCACGCGTCGACGCTTCCAGATCCGCCGAGGAGCCGGTGCGCGGTCGGCTGCGGCGTAGCCCGACGGCAAGGAAGAGCTTCCCGGCGGATCCTTGGTCGAGCGGAAGCGCGGCACCGACGGCGACGATCGTCCGAAGCTCACTCGGGGACTCGACGGCGTCGATGCAGACCCGTTCGTCGACGGAGCGAACGTAGAGCTGCGCGCTCTCACCCGTTGTCTCGCTGCCAGCCGCGTCGAGCACCGGATGCGCAAGGTCTCTGAGCGGCAGCTCTCGCATCGCGCGGTTCGCCGAGGCGCAGGAGCCGCGGACCAAGGCGGTAGCCGCGCGCCCGCCGCTGTAGTCGAGGAGGTCGTGCGCTTCCATCGCCTGGAGCAACCGATGGGTCGGTGGACCGCGTGATAGCCGGTGGCGTGGGTGATGTGCGGCAGGCTTCGGCGCGCCCTGCCTCGATGGCGTCCAGGATCGCGACCACGCGGTCGAGCACACCCACGCCGCTGCCGGCGCCGGGTGTCGCTCGATGTGGTCGTGCTATGCTCATGTTTCGCATATTGGTACCAGCATTCCAGTATCTTGGGACAACCCCGAGACGACCGAAGGGAGGAGTCATCGATGCCTGCAGACGCTCGCCGAGAAGGTCTGGGAACGCCACGTCGTCCATCGAGCCGACGGCGAGCCCGACCTCCTGTACGTGGACCTGCACCTTGTGCATGAGGTCACCAGCCCGCAGGCGTTCGACGGGCTGCGGCTGCACGGTCGACCCGTCCGTCGTCCGGATCTCACCGTCGCGACCATGGATCACAACGTCCCGACGACGATCGGGCCGGTCACCGACGAGATCTCCAAGCGGCAGATGGATGCGTTGTCCGCGAACGCGGCGGAGTTCGGCATCACGCTCTTCCCGATGGGGTCGCCCGGCCAGGGGATCGTCCACGTCATCGGTCCCGAGCAGGGCTACACGCAGCCGGGCCTGATGATCGTGTGCGGCGACTCGCACACGTCCACCCACGGCGCGTTCGGTGCCCTCGCGATCGGCATCGGGACGTCGGAGGTCGAACACGTCCTGGCCACGCAGACCCTTCCGCAGACGAAACCCGACACCATGGCCGTGACGGTCGAAGGGGAGCTCCCGGCCGGCGTCGCTGCGAAGGACGTCATCCTGGGGATCATCGCTCGCATCGGCACGAACGGCGGCGTCGGTCACATCGTGGAGTACCGGGGGTCGGCGATCCGCGCGCTCTCGATGGAGGGACGCATGACCATCTGCAACATGTCGATCGAGGCCGGCGCGCGCGCGGGCATGGTCGCGCCCGACGACACGACGTTCGCCTATGTGCAAGGCCGTCCGCACGCGCCGCACGGTGCCGACTGGGAGCGCGCGCTCGACGACTGGAGAACGCTGCCGACGGACGACGGCGCGACGTTCGACGCGGAGGTCCTGATCGACGCGGCCGAGCTTCGTCCGTACGTCACGTGGGGCACGAACCCGAGCCAGAGCGTGACGATCGACGGTGCAGTTCCCGACCCCGAGTCGATCGACGACCCGGGCAAGCGCGAGGCGGCGGTCCGCGCACTCGCCTACATGGCGCTCGCGCCGGGCACGCCCATCAGCGAGATCCGTCCCGACACGATCTTCATCGGTTCGTGCACGAACTCGCGTATCGAGGATCTCCGTATCGCGGCCGGTGTGGTCGGGGGGCGGAAGGTCGCCGAGGGCCTCCGAGCGCTCGTCGTCCCCGGCTCGTTCGCGGTGAAGGAGCAGGCGGAGCTCGAGGGGCTCGACCGGGTGTTCTCCGATGCGGGGTTCGAGTGGCGCGGCGCCGGCTGCTCCATGTGCCTGGGCATGAACCCCGACATCCTGTCGCCGGGGGAACGGAGCGCCAGCACGAGCAATCGCAACTTCGAAGGAAGGCAGGGCAAGGGCGGCAGGACGCACCTGGTCAGCCCGGCGGTCGCCGCCGCCACCTCGATCGCCGGCCACTTCACCACCCCGGAGGACCTCTAGATGGAACCGATCCGTGTCATCGAGGGCACCGCGCTTCCCATCGATCGCTCAGACGTCGATACCGACCAGATCATCCCGGCCGAATACCTCAAGCGCATCGAGCGCACCGGGTTCGGGCCGTTCCTGTTCGCGGAGTGGCGCAAGGATCCCGACTTCGTGATCAACGATCACCGGTACGCGGGCGCGTCGATCCTGTTGGCAGGCGCGAACTTCGGGAGCGGCTCCAGCCGCGAGCACGCGCCGTGGGCGATCGAGGACGCCGGGTTCCGCGCGATCATCGCGCCGAGCTTCGCCGACATCTTCCGGAACAACTGCACGAAAGTGGGACTGCTCCCCGTCGAGCTCCGACTGGAGTCGGTCCGTGCGTTGATGGACGCGGTGCTCGACGACCCGTCGACGCGCATCGTCGTGGACCTGGAACATCGCAGCGTGACCGCGCCGGGTCTCGACGAGACGTTCGACATCGAGGAGTTCACCGCCTGGCGGCTGTTCGAGGGTTTGGACGACATCGGACTCACCATGCGCAACCTGGACGAGATCGCGGCGTACGAATCCCGACGTGCCCCCTGGCTCCCCACGGCGTAATGGCTTGGGTGGCCGAACCCTCCGCGCGTGTCGCCGTGATACGTTCGGTCGACGCTGGGGGATGGAGGATCTCGGGTGACCGAGGGTACCGCTGGTACAGCCGAAGACGCCGCGTTCGATCAGCGGCTCGCACTGCTTCTCGCGATGGCGATGTTCGTGCTCGTCGTCGACACCTCGTTGATGAATGTGTCGATCGCGGCCGTTGTACATGACCTCGGCACGACAGTCAGTAGCGTCCAGTCGGCGATCGCCCTCGAGGCGCTCGTCTCCGCAGCGTTCATCTTGATCGGCAGCAAGATCGGCGACCTGATCGGCCGGAAGAAGGCGTACGTGCTGGGTCTGCTCGCGTACGCCGTGGGTGCGCTGGCGATGACGCTCGCGCAAAGCGTGACCGCGATCATCGTCTTCTGGGCCGTGATCGGTGGGCTCGGTGCGTCGCTGTTGCTCCCCGCTATGCAATCCCTCATCCACGGCAACTTCGAGGGAGCGGCGCAGAAACGCGTATATGCACTGGTCGGTGCCTCGGCGGCGATCGCCGCGGCGGTCGGACCACTGTTGGGGGGCTTCATCACCACGTTCCTCTCGTGGCGCGTCGGCTTCGCACTCGAGGTCGTGATCATCGCCGTCGTGCTCTTCAACATCGGTCGCGTCCGGGACGTGCCATACACGGGACCTCGAGACCTCGACGCGATCGGAGCGATCCTCTCAGTCCTGGGTATGGGCGGCCTCGTCCTGGGCATCCTGGTGTGGCAGGAAGGCGGGGAGTCCGTCGCGGCGCTCCTGGCGGTCGGCGCGGTCGCCATGGGATCGTTCGGCTGGTGGTTGGTCCACCGGAAACGCGATGCCAAGCCCGCGCTGATCGACCCGGATCTCTTCCGATCGAAGCTCTTCCGGTCAGGGATCACCGGCCAGTTGCTCCAGCAGATCGCGCTGGGCGGGATGATGATCGCGCTCCCGATCTTCCTGCAGATGGTGCTCGAGTACAACGCGATGCAGACCGGTCTGTCGATGGCACCCCTCTCGCTCACGATGTTCGGGGTGGCGCTGCTCGCCGGCAAACGAGCGGGAGCGCGGCGCCCCAGCAGCATCATCCGGCTGGGCTTCGCGCTGCTCTCGGTCGGTGTCGGGGGCATCATCGCGATCGTGCCTCGCGGCGACACCGGCTGGTACCTCCTCGTGCCCTTGGTGATCGCCGGATCGGGGCTGGGCCTGTTGGTGTCCCAGCTCAACAACTACACGTTGTCTCCGATCGACGAGGAGCGGGTGAGCGAGGCCGCGGGCGTGAACTCGGCCGGTGGTTCGTTCGGGCTATCGTTCGGCTTGGCGTTCGCCGGAGCCATCATGCTGGCGACCCTCCAGTTCACGTTCACGAACATGTCGGAGTCGAGCGCCGTCTTCTCACCGGCCGAGCAGCAGCGCGTCGCGGACGGCCTCGAGGAGGATGCCCAGATCATGAGCACCACGCAACTGGAGGAGCTCCTGGTTGGTCAGCCGCAGGATGTTCAAGCAGAGATCATCAGGATCAACACGGACGCACGGGTGATCGCGCTCCAGGTGGCGCTCCTCGTGCCGCTCCTCGCTGCGCTTGTCGGGTTGTTCAACGGGTTCCGGATGATGCGACTGCCCGATCCGATGTCGTCCGGCTCCGCTGAAGGGATGGCGTTGGGATGACACTCGACGACACGAGCAAGCGGAACACCAAGACGGCTAGCGGGGAAGCCCTGCCCGATCCGTCGCTTCGCTCCTCGCCCGCTCGGTGAGCTCCGCGAGCGCGGAGGAGGTTCGCACCATCACCGGGGTCGCGTCCCGGAGACGCCGGGCCTCCGCCGGGAGCGCCGCGAGGTCGGCGTCGAACCGTTCGCGCATCTCCGGGATCGACGGGGCGGACACCGTTCGGACACCGTCATGCATCACGGGCTCCAGGAGCGGTTGCGCGTCCACAGGGCCGGGCTCGTCATGGAGACCGAGCACGTCGCCGTCGGCATCTCGCCACACCTGCTTGCGACCGGGCGCCGTCTCCTTGCCTGCCGACAGCTTCAAGACGGGATGTCCGTCGAGGTCCGTCAGCTTGTAGACCGAGTCCACGAACGGGGCGTCGGCGGACACGCCCATCTGCGTCCCGATCCCGAACGCGTCCACCGGCGCGCCGTTCGTCACCAGCGAGTCCACCTCGAGCTCGTCCAGGCCGCCGCTGGCGAAGATCCGTGCTTCGGTGAGCCCCGCCTCGTCGAGCAGCGCCCGCGCGCCGCGCGACAGCGCGTCGACGTCGCCGCTATCGAGCCGCACACCGATCCGCCCGGTCAGTTGCATCTCCTTCACCACGGCGATCGCGTTCTTGACGCCGTTCAGCGTGTCGTACGTGTCGACCAGGAACGTCGTTCGTTCGGGGTGATCCTCCGCGAACGCGCGGAACGCCTCGCTCTCCGACGGGAACGCCTCGATGAATGAGTGCGCCATGGTGCCCGCGACCGTCAGGCCGTACCTGCGCGCGGCTTCCACGTTCGAGGTCGCGGCGAATCCCACGATCGCGCTACCGCGGGCGGCGGCCATGGCAGCCTCGACCCCGTGCGTGCGGCGGAACGCGAAGTCCACGAGGTCCTTGCCGGGCGCGGCCAGCCGATAGCGCGCGGCCTTCGACGCGAGCGTCGTGTGGAGCGTCACCTGGTTCAGCAGCAGCGTCTCCACGAACTGCGCGGCGGGGAGCGGAGCGGTGACCTCGATGATCGGCTCACCCGCATGCACGATCCGGCCCTCGGGTACGGCCCAGACCTCGCCGTCGAACCGAACCTCGCGGAACGCCTCGATGTCCCGCTCGTCGAACCCGATGGACTCCAGATACCCGAGCTCGTCCTCGTCGAACGAGAACGATTCGAGCGCGTCGAGGCACGCCTCGAGACCGGCCGCGACCAGGAACCCGCGGTTCGGGGGGAGGTTGCGGACGTAGAGGCTGAACGTGGCGGGAGCCGTCATGTCGCGGCGCAGGTAGCTGGCGGCCATGTTCAGCTCGTAGAGGTCCGTCAGGAGCGCCCCGGGCATCCGGTTAGGCTACGTGAGGACCGGCATGGTCGCCGGACGGCCCGCCGAACGTGTGCCGAACGGACCGGCGACCGAAGGTGGGTGTCGAGGAGTCTGTGAACATGTCGACCCGCTACCTCGAACGCGACGTGCTCGGCCGGCTCCTCGATCTCCTCGTGGAGCGGGGATTCGAGCTGATCGGCCCCACGGTGCGCGACGGGGCGATCGTGCTCGACCGCATCGACGGCGTCGACGACCTCCCTCGGGGCATCCGCGAGATCCAGGGTCCCGGCACCTACCGCCTCGAGCAGACCGGCGACGACCGGCTGTTCGAGTGGGCGCACGGGCCCGATTCCGGCAAGCGATACCTCTTCCCGCCACGCGAGACGATCCAGACCGGCACGAAGGGCCTGGACGGCGAGCTGCGGATGGCACCGGCGCCGGCTCCCGAGGTTCGCTACGCGTTCGTCGGACTGCGCGCGTGCGACCTGCATGCGATCGAGATCCAGGACAAGGTCTTCTTGCGCTGCCGACCCGGCGTACCGCGCGCGACGCGAGCGGTCGGTCGCGATCGGCGTGAACTGCTCGACGCCGGGGGAGACGTGCTTCTGTGTCTCGATGAACACGGGTCCGCGGTGCACGACCGGATACGACATCGCGCTCACCGAGCTCGACGACGGCTTCACCGCCGAGGCGGGGACGGTCGCCGGAGCCGACCTCATCGACGCACTCACGACCGTCGAGGCCGACGACGCGCAGGTCGCGGCGTCGCAGGCGGTGTCGGAGCGCGCCGCGGAACGCATGGGCCGAACGCTCGAGACGGCCGATCTTCCGGGACTCCTGTACCGCAACCGCGAGCACCCGCGGTGGGACGAGGTGGCGTCGCGGTGCCTCACGTGCACGAACTGCACGATGGTCTGCCCCACGTGCTTCTGCCACGACCTCACGGACCAGATCTCGCTGGACGCGACGGAGGCGACGCGTCAGCGTGAATGGGCGAGCTGCTTCAGCGAAGAGTTCTCGCACATGTCGTTCGGCGAGGTTCGGTCGTCGGCGAAGTCCCGGTACCGGCAGTGGCTGACCCACAAGTTCTCGTCGTGGATCGACCAGTTCGGAACGAGCGGGTGCGTCGGCTGCGGCCGGTGCATCACGTGGTGCCCGGTCGGCATCGACGTCACCGAGGAGATCGCCGCGATCCGCATGACGGACGGCGAGATCCGCGTCGGCGGGGAGGTGCTCGCGTGATGGCGACCGCCGTCGACATCGGCGAGCCGATCGCGGGGGTCCCCACGCTCTCGTCGACCGTGCTACCGGGTGGTGGAGGACGCCGCCGACACGTACACGTTCTGGTCGACGATCGACGACCCCGACGCGCGTCGTGCGTTCTCGTTCGCGCCGGGTCAGATCAGCATGGTCGGCATCTTCGGGGTCGGCGAGGTCCCGATCAGCATCTCGTCGGACCCCGCCCGACCGATGCACCTGGCGCACACGATCCGCGCGTGCGGACGCGTCACGAACGTGTTCGCGGGTCTCCGGCCGGGCGACCGGATCACGATCCGCGCGCCGTTCGGCCGGCCGTGGCCGGTCGACCAGGCGCGGGGCGGGGACCTGCTGATCGTCGCCGGCGGACTCGGCCTGGCCCCGCTGCGCTCGGCCGTGTTCGACGCGCTCCGCCACGGAGAGATGTACCGACGGGTGATCCTCGCGGTCGGTGCGCGCGATCCGAGCCAGATGCTCTACCGCCACCGGCTCGAGACGTGGCTCCGTCGGACCCGGTTCGAGGGCCTGGAGGTGCACCTCACCGTGGATACGGCGGACGAGACGTGGCCCCACCGAGAGGGATTCGTGACGACGCTCCTGGCGGACCTGGGGATCGATCCCGGGTCGACCACGGCGTTCACGTGCGGACCCGAGATCATGATGGTCGGCGCGCTGCGTGAGCTCGAACGGCATGGGGGTGCCCGACGAGCGGCTGTGGCTCACGATGGAACGGAACATGCATTGCGCGGTGCGGCTCTGCGGGCACTGCCAGCTCGGACCGTGGTTCGTCTGCGCGGACGGACCCATCTTCCGGTGGGACGAGGTCCGCGACCTGGTGGAGGTGAACGAGCTGTGAGCGTGCTCGCGGAGTTCGCCGAGGGGACCGCGCCGCTCGAGCCGGCCAAGCCGCGGGTCGCCGTGTTCAAGATGGCCTCGTGCGACGGTTGTCAGCTCCAGCTGTTGGATGCCGAGGAGGCGCTGCTCGAGCTCGCCGGCGCGATCGAGATCGTGAACTTCGCGGAGGCGACATCTCGTGGCGAGCCCGGCCCCTACGACGTCACGCTCGTCGAAGGCTCCGTGTCGACGAACGAACAGATCGAGCAGCTGCATGCGATCCGCGCGGCGTCGAGCTTCCTGATCACGATCGGCGCGTGCGCGACGTCGGGCGGTGTGCAGGCGCTCCGCAACGGGCACGACCTGGGCGTCACGATCCGTCACGTCTACCCGACGCCCGTCGTTCATCGACTCGCTCGCCGACTCCACGCCGATCGCCGACCACGTCGACGTGGACCTGGAGCTCACCGGCTGTCCGGTCGACCGCGGACAGCTGCTCGCCGCGCTCGCGTGGCTGCTGCAGGGCTCGGTGCCGCGCCCGCCCACGACCCCGGTGTGCATCGAGTGCAAGCGGCGCGGCTACGTCTGCGTCGTGGTGGCGCGCGGCGAGCCGTGCCTGGGTCCGGTCACGCGAACCGGCTGCGGCGCGCTCTGCCCGGGGATGGACCGCGGCTGCTACGGCTGCTTCGGTCCGTCGCAACCGCCGAACACCGAGGCGCTCGCGCGGCGATTCATCGAGCTCGGGATGTCGCCCGTCGCTCGTGGCGGAGAAGTTCCGGTTCATCACCGGGTACGCGCCGGCCTTCCGCGAGGTGGCCGACCGGCTGGAACGGGAGGCGGCGACGCATGACGCACCGCTCGTCGAGGTCCCGGTGATCGCGCGCGTGGAGGGCGAGGGCGCGTTGCACATCACGCTCGACGGCGACGAGATCGTCGACCTCCGGCTGCAGATCTACGAGCCGCCGCGGTTCTTCGAGTCCTTCCTGCGCGGACGGCCGTTCTCGGACGTGCCCGACATCGTGCCGCGGATCTGCGGCATCTGCCCGGTCGCGTACCAGATGAGCGCGATCCACGGTCTGGAGCGGTTGTTCGAGGTCGCAGGTGCCCGAGGGAACGCACGAGCTGCGGCGCCTCCTGTACTGCGCCGAATGGATCGAGAGCCACATGCTGCACGTCCACCTGCTCGCCGCGCCCGACTTCCTGGGGTTCGACAGCGCGATCGAGATGGCGCAGCACGGCTTCAAGGCCGAGGTCGAACGCGGCCTGAAGATCAAGCGGCTCGGCAACGACCTGCTCGCGTTGATCGGCGGCCGGGAGATCCACCCGGTCTCGCCGATGGTGGGGGGGTTCTCGAAGGCGCCACGTCCGCGCGATCTCCAGGCGCTCGAGGGACGGTTCGAGGAGGCGCTCGCCCTGATCCTCGACGTGGCCGACTGGGTCGGGACGCTCGACGTACCCGTCCTTCCCCCGGGAGGCCGAGCTCGTGTCGATGGTCAACCCGGACGAGTACCCGATGAACGAAGGCGACATGGGCTCGACGTCGGGGCGCCGGTGGGACGCGCGCCGGCTACGAGGACGGAGACGCGCGAGTTCCAGGTCGAGCATTCGAACGCGTTGCACTCGGTGTTCGCGGACACGCGGGACCGAGTACTTCCTCGGCCCGCTGGCCCGCATCAACCTGAACGAGGCGACGCTCACCCCGGTGGCCCGCGACGCGGCCCGGCGCGGCGGGCCTCTCCGTGCTGCCGAACCCGGATCCGTTCCTGTCGATGGCGGCGCGCGTCGCGGAGACCGCGCTCGCGCTCGAGACCGCGCTCGCGCCTCATCCGGGCGTACCGAGCCGCCCGACCCGCCGCACGTGCCGGTCCGACCGCGCGCCGGCCGGGCGATGTGGATGACGGAGGCGCCGCGGGGGACGCTCTACCACCGCTACGACGTCGCGGACGACGGCACGATCCTCGAGGCGAAGATCGTTCCGCCGACGTCGCAGAACCTCCGGCACATGGAGCGCGACCTCCGGGAGTTCCTCCCGTGGGCGCTCGAGCAGCCCGAGGAAGAGCTCACGCGCCTGTGCGAGATGGTGGTGCGGAACTACGACCCCTGCATCTCGTGCGCGACCCATTTCCTTCGGGTCGACGTCGAGCGCGTCTGAGGCCGTCGTGCCGCGCGTCCGGATCGTCGGCTGCGGGAACCCCGACGCGGGTGACGACGCGGCCGGACTCGTGGCGGTGGAGCTGCGCGCGGCGCGCTCGTTCCGCTCCGACGTGGAGCGTGGAGACGGCGCCGACCGCGTTGCACGTCCTCGACCTGCTGGAGGGCGCCGACACCGTGCTGCTGGTGGACGCGATGCGGACGCGCGCCGGCGCGCCGCGATCCCGGGACGCGTCGTCCGGGCGAGTCGGGGCCCGACGGGTTCCCGCTGGCGCTCCGATCCTCCCTCTCGTCGCACGGTCTCGGGCTGGCCGAGGCCGTCGGACTTGGCTGCGGCGCTCGGGCCGGTTCCCGAACGTGGTGTTCCTGGGTGTCGAGGTCGGTGACGTGCGCGCGCGGCCGGGGCATGTCGCCGGCGGTGGAGGCGGCGCTGCCCTCGCTCGTCGAGGCGATCGTCCGCGAGGCCGTCGGCGGAACGTGGACCCGATGATGCGGCCCGAGCCCGAGGCTCGCCGGATCTCGAGGTCCGCGGCGTCGTGCAGGGCGTGGGGTTCCGGCCGTTCGTCTGGCGCCTGGCCGAGCGCCACGACCTCACGGGCTGGGTCCGCAACGCCGACGGTGTCGTGCGAGATCCACGCTGGAAGGGGCGCCGGCCTCGCTCGACGCGTTCGTGGAGGCGCTCGGCGGCTCGACGCGCCGCCGCTCGCCCTCGTGGAGGACGTCAGCTGGACGCCCGAGGACGGCCAGGGCTTCCAGGGGTTCGACGTCGATGTCAGCGTCGAAGGCGCGGCCGGCGATCGGCTCGTCTCGCCGGACGCCGCCACCTGCGACGGCGTGCCTCGCGGAGCTCTTCGACCCGGACGATCGCCGGTACCGGTACCCGTTCATCAACTGCACCGACTGCGGTCCGCGGTTCACGATCATCGAGGTCGCTGCCGTACGACCGCGAGCGCACGTCGATGCGCGTCTTCCCGATGTGCGAGGCCTGCCGGCAGGAGTACGAGGATCCCGGCGACCGGCGCTTCCACGCCGAGCCCGTGGCGTGTCCGGCCTGCGGTCCGTCGCTCGAGCTCCGCGACGGCGACGGGCGGCCGCGTCGACTGGCGATCGTCGTGGACGCCGTCGGCTCGATGCTCCGCGGCGGGGCGATCGTGGCGATCAAGGGGCTCGGCGGGTTCCACCTGGCGTGCGACGCGACCGATGCGAGCGGTCGTGCGGCTGCTCCGCGAGCGGAAGCGCCGCCCGGACAAGCCGTTCGCGGTGATGGTGCGCCGATCTCGAGGCGGCGCGCGAGTGGTTCGACCCGACCACCGAGGAGGCTGGCGGCGCTCTCGTCCTGGCGCGCACCGATCGTGCTGGTCGCCGATCGCGGCCGGCTGGCGCCCGTCATCGCGCCGGGCCATCGCCGCAGGGTGCGATGCTCCCCTCGACGCCGCTGCACCACCTGCTGCTCCGCGCGGCCTCGATCGGCCCGCTCGTGATGACGAGCGGCAACGCGAGCGACGAGCCGATCTGCATCGGGAACGATGAGGCGCTCGTCCGTCTCTCCGGCATCGCCGACGCGTTCGTCGTGCACGATCGCGCGATCGTCGCCCGCTACGACGACTCCGTCGTCTGGGTCCGGCCGCAGGACGAGCGGCCGTCGGTGCTGCGACGCGCCCGGTCCTTCGCGCCGTCTCGATCGACCTCGCATCGCCGATCCGGTGCCGACGCTCGGCGTGCGGGGCCGAGCTCCACGGCGCGTTCTGCCTCGCAACCGGCGGACGCGCGTTCCTCTCGCAGCACATCGGCGACCTCGACACGGAGGAGGCGATGGCCGCCTACCGGAGCGCGCTCGACACGTACCGCGAGGTCTTCGCGCGTGGAGCCGGAGCTGGTCGCGCACGACCTGCACCCGGACTTCCTGACCACACGGTTCGCGCGAAGAGCTCGGACTGCCGCCGGTCGCCGTGCAGCATCACCACGCGCACATCGCCGCCACGATGGCCGAGCACGGGCTGGAGGGCGAGGTGATCGGGATCGCGTTCGACGGACTGGGACTCGGCGAACGACGGAACGATCTGGGGCGGTGAGCTCCTCGATGTGCGGCGGCGAGCTCGACCGGCGCGTCGGGCGCCTGCGGCCGGTTCGCCAGCCGGGCGGCGATGTGGCGACGCGACGATCCGTGGCGGATGGCGATGGCGTTCGCCGACGCGGCCGGCGTGCTCGACGAGGTCCAGCGAGCGACTGCGTCCGCCGGAAGCCGAGGCCGCGGTCGTTCGCGGCCAGCTCCGTTCGGGCCTCGCATCGCCGCTCGACCAGCTCCGCCGGCCGCCTCTTCGACGCGCGTCGCGGCGCTGTCGGGTGTCTGCCGCGACGCGACGCTACGAGGGCCAGCCCGCGATGCTGCTCGAGCAGTGCGCCGGACGGCGCCGGCGACGCCCCGGAACCACGCGCGCCGTCGGCGATCGGCCGACGGCCTCGTCGAGATCGACACCCGCCCGCTTGATCGCCGACGGCTCGTCGCCGATCTCGGCGCGCCGGCCGCGTCCGTCGCCGGCCGGTTCCATGCATCGCTTCGCGGCCGCCGCGGCTCGCGGCCGTGCGGCGATCATCCGATGAGGCACGGGTCTCGACCGCGTCGTGCTCGGCGGCGGCGTCTTCCACAACGACCTGTTCACCTCGGAGCTGGTCGCGCCGGTTGACGGGGATCGGGTTCCGTGTGTTCCTACCCCGAGAGGTGCCGGTCGGCGACGGCGGGATCGCGCTCGGCCAGGTGCTCGTGGCGAACGCGCAGACGGGAGGTGGTCGTGAGATGTGCCTCGGCGTTCCCGGCAAGGTGATCGAGATCTTCGACGAGGACGGCATCCGCATGGGGACCGTCGACTTCGGGGGGATCCGGCGCAAGGCGTGCCTCGAGTACGCGCCCGAGGTCGGGCTCGGGCAGCTGGGTCGTGATCCACGTCGGGTTCGCGATCAGCACCGTGAACGAGGAGGAGGCCGCGCGCTCCTACGCGCTGCTGCAGGAGATGGACAACCTCGAGTACATCGACCTCCCGCAGGATCCCGACGGCGTCCGGCCGGAGCACATGCCGGAGGTGCGGCATGAAGTACCTCGACGAGTACCGCGACGACGACGTCGCGATGGCGCTGCGTGGAGCGACATCACGCGCACCGCCACGCGACCGTGGACGATCATGGAGGTCTGCGGCGGCCAGACCCACACGCTGATCCGCCAGGGGATCGACCAGCTGCTCGACGGCGTCGGTCGAGCTCGTGCACGGGCCCGGGTGCCCGGTCTGCGTCACGCCGCTCGCGCTGATCGACGAGGCGATCGCGATCGCGAAGCGGCCCGAACACGATCCTGTGCTCGTTCGGCGACATGCTGCGCGTGCCCGGGTCGCGCGAGGACCTCTTCCATGGCGCGCGCGGCCGGCGGCGACGTCGCGCGTCGTGTACTCGCCGCTCGACGCCCTGGAGGTCGCGCGGCGCAACCCGGACAAGACCGTCGTGTTCTTCGCCGTCGGGTTCGAGACGACCGCGCCCGCGAACGCGATGGCCGTGCTGCAGGCGAAGCGTCTGGGCGTCGACGAACTTCGCGCTGCTCGTGGCCCACGTGCTGGTGCCGCCCGCCATCATGGCGATCCTCGTCTCGCCGGGGAACCGCGTGCAGGGGTTCCTCGCCCCCGGGCACGTCTGCGCGATCCAAGGGTGGCGCGAGTACGAGCCGATCGCGCGCGACTTCGGCGTGCCGCTCGTGGTCACGGGGTTCGAGCCGGTCGACCTGCTGGAGGGCATCCGAGATGCTCGTGACGCCAGCTCGAGGAGGGCCGCGCCGAGGTGGAGAACCAGTACGTGCGCGCGGTCGAGCGCGACGGGAACCCGGCCGCGCTGCGGTCGTGGACGAGGTGTTCGAGGTGGCCGACCGCGCGTGGCGCGGCATCGGCGTGATCCCCGCGAGCGGCCTGCGGCTGCGCGAGGCCTACGCCGCTGCACGACGCCGAGCGCCTGTTCCCCTGCGAGGGCGGCGTCCCGGCCGAGCGAGTCGGAGATCTGCATCGCGGGAGACGTCCTTCGCGGCCGGGCGAAGCCGCTCGACTGCCCGGCGTTCGGCACGCTGTGCACGCCCGAGACGCCGCTCGGGCGCGCCGATGGTGTCCACCGAAGGTGCCTGCGCCGCATACTTCCTGGCCGGCCGGACCCGCGAGGAAGCGTCCGCGTGAGCGATCGTCCGCCGGAGGAGGCCGCGAGGAGGTCCGGGAGTTCGCGCTGCGATGCCCCGTCCCGCTCCCCGCCGGGCGACGCCGGTGCTGCTCGGCCACGGCAGCGGCGGGCAAGCTCACGCAGCAGCTGATCCGCGACCTGTTCGTGCCGGCGCTCGGCGCCGACCCCGAGCTCTCCCGTATGGGCGACGCCGCCGTGCTGCCGCTCCCCGACGGTGCGCGCCTCGCGTTCACGACCGACGGCGTTCGTCGTGACAGCCGGCGTTCTTCCCGGGGTCGAACATCGGCGAGCTCGCCGTGAACGGGACCGTGAACGACCTCGCGATGATGGGCGCGGTCCCGCTCGCGCTCTCCGCGGCGCTGATCCTGGAGGAGGGGCTCGCCATGGACCGTCTGGGCGCGGTCGTCACGTCGATGGCGGACGCGTGCGATGCGCGCCGGGGTCCGGCTGGTCACCGGCGACACGAAGGTCGTCGAGCGCGGCGCCGCCGACGGCCTCTACATCACGACGTCGGCATCGGGCTGATCCCGGACGGGGTCGACGTGGGACCCGAGCGCGCGCAGCCCGGCGACGCGATCATCGTGAGCGGTCCGGTCGGGTCGCACGGCGTCGCGGTGATGTCGCGGCGGGCGGGGATCGACGTTCGAAACCGATGTGCGCTCCGACTCGGCGCCGCTCACCGCGCTCGTGCAGGCGATGCTCGCGGCGGGCGACGTCCGCTGCCTGCGCGACGCCACGCGCGGGCGGCGTCGCGAGCGTGCTGAACGAGCTGGCTGAGTCGAGTGCGGTGTCGATGACCGTGACCGGCGCCGACGTTCCGGTCCTGCCGGCCGTGAACGCCGCGTGCGAGATGCTCGGTCTCGACCCCTTGTACGTGGCGAACGAGGGCGTCGCGGTCGCGATCGTCGCGCCCGGCGACGCCGACGCGATCCTGGCGGCCGCGCGCGCCCATCCCCTCGGCGCGCGGGCCGCCGTGATCGGCGAGGTCGGCGACCCCCCCGTCGCCGTCCGCGTCCGGACCGGGCTCGGCGCCACCCGTCCGCTGATCATGCTCGCCGGCGATCAACTCCCGCGTATCTGCTGAACGGGCCGCCGCTCGTACGATGGTGGTAGGAGGTGCGTCACCGATGCGTCGCGGATCTATCTGCTCGGTAGGGCTGGCGACGATCCTCTTGACGATCCTCTTGGTGTATGCGATCGACCTCGTGCCGGCGGATGCCTCGCCGGCGGGCCAGCCCGTTTCCGGCTGGACCGTGACGCTCCCGATCGACCTGTCCGGCGGCTCCGTCGCGATGGATCGATCGGGGGACACCTACGTCGCCGGGACGCGGACCGCGGATGAGCCGGCCGCCGTCTTGCGCAAGCTCGGTCCCGACGGATCCGCGCTTTGGACCCGGGTTTGGTCGCCACGCGGGGCAGACCGCGTGTCCGGCGAGTACGTCTCCCTCGGATCCGATGGCTCGGTATATCTCGCCGGCAGCGTCGCTTCCCACTTCGAGGGCGGCGCGTGGTTCCTGCGCAGCTATACGGCCGATGGCGATCTGCGATGGTCTCGGTTCGAGCGCGGCTGGCGGCACGGACGAACGGCCGACGCCCCGACCGGTCTGGCGGTGTCCCGCGATCAGGTAGTGCTGGCCGGACGGTTCGAGGGGTGCTGCGGCGATTTCCGGATCATCGACGGCTGGGTGCGCGCGTTCGGCATCGACGGCTCGCATCGGTGGCGGAGCCCGTTCGAGGCTCCATGGCTCGGCGCCTACAGCGACGACACCGATGCGGTGGCTATCGGTACGGCGGGTCGGTCATACGTGGTCGGCTGGGCGGCTCTCGGTCCTGAGTCGGAGGAGGTCGCCGCTCCCCACGAGTTGTTCATCCAGGCCCTCGATGCGAACGGGCGCCCGATCTGGTCGCGGACGTATCCGGCGACCGCACATCGCGATCAGCACTTCGAGGCCGACGCGGCGGTCCGGGGCAAGGCGCTGGTGGTCTCTGCGGTCGTGGACGGTGTCCCGGTCGAGTGGCGGTACGGGCGACCCGGGCGCGCCTGGCTGAGCAGTCTCACGCTCGAGGGCGATCCGGTGTGGACCCGGCGATGGGGCACGATGTGGTCGCGAGCCGCGCAGCCGGTGGCCTTGGCCCTCGGCGCGCACGGGCGCATCACCGTCGTCGGGACACGGCATGACCCGTCGGATCACGGGCTGGATGCGTTCGTTCGCCGCTACACGTCTCGAGGTCAGCTGCGCTGGAACGTCACCCTCGAGGAAGACCAGCGGTTGATGGAGGCGAGCGACGTGGCATGGACGCGCCGCGGGTTCGTCGTGTCGGCCGAGGCGATGAAGTCGCGCTTCGAGCCGTTGTTGGGCTATGTGTGGATGCGCCACGACCACGGGTCCCAGGGCTGACGGCTCCTCGATCCCACCCCTAGGCTGGGTGTGTGACGGGGTCGGAGGAACGGTTCATGGAGCTCGCCGCCCAGGCGGTCGACGGCCTGCCGGAGTGGGTGCACGAGGCGATGGACAACGTTGAGGTCTTCGTCGAAGATGCGCCACCGCCGGACGAGCCCGGGCTCCTCGGCCTCTATCACGGCGTGCCGCTGTCGAAGCGAGGGAACAACTACGCGGGAGCTCTTCCCGACCACATCACGCTGTATCGCGCCCCCATCGAACAGATCGCACGCGGGAGCGAGGAGCGGCTGGGGCGCATCATCGCGCACACGGTGGCTCACGAGGTGGCGCATCATTTCGGGATCAGCGACGACCGACTCCGCGAGATCGGGGCGTACTAGTCCGTGTCAGACCAGATGGCGTTCGATGAGCGGATGATGCGGCGCGCGCTGGAAGAGGCGGAAGCGTGCCTGGACTCCGGCGACGTCCCGGTGGGTGCGGTGATCGCGCGTGACGGCGACCTGTTGGTCGCGGCCGGCAACGCTCGCGAGCGGATGCAGGATCCGACCGCGCACGCCGAGGTGCTCGTGCTCCGGGAGGCGAGCGACCTCTCGGATTCCTGGCGGCTGGACGGATGCACCCTGTACGTCACGTTGGAGCCGTGCGCCATGTGCGCGGGCGCGAGCGTGCTGGCCCGGATCGACCGGGTCGTGTTCGGCGCGCTCGACCCGAAGGCCGGGTTCGCCGGCTCGCTCGGGAACCTGCTGCAGGACGAACGCCTGAACCACCGCGTGGCGTTGACGGGGGGTCTGCTGGAGGACGAGTGCGGCGAGCTCCTCCGGGCGTTCTTCCGCGACCGGCGCTAGCGATCCGGCACCGGAGCGTCGTCAGCGCTGCATGCGTTCGCGGATCGCGGCGTGGATCTGCTCCGCCACGTGCGGCATCACGCCGGCCATCGTCTCGAAGTCCCGCGCGAGCATCACGACGGCGGTGACCGGCGTGCTCGCGACCACCGTTGCCGTGCGTTTGTCGTGCTCCATGATCGCGATCTCGCCGAAGAAGTCCCCCGGGCCGAGATCCGTCAGGTGTTCGCCGTCCTTGGTCACGGCGCAGGTCCCGGTCTCGAGGACGAAGAACTCGTGCGGAAGGCGCCCCTGCTCCAACAGGTGATACCCGGCGGGCACGTCGATCTCGTCCGTCCATCGTGAGATCTGATCGCGCTCCTTGCGGGAGAGATCGCGGAACAACGGGAGCGTTTCCAAGTGCTTGGCGTCCACCGGAAGCCTCCTCTCGTGAACGGCATCCTGCCACGGCGGAGCGCCTGCCGCCACCCGGCATCCGGGCTCGCACAAGGCGCTTGCTAGACTCGGCGACGGAGGCGTGCCGGAGCGGACGAACGGGACCGCCTCGAAAGCGGTTAGGGGTCTAAACCGCCCCTCGCGTGTTCAAATCACGCCGCCTCCGCCGTGTGGGCGGGCCTCCGGGCCCGCCCTTCTGCTCTGTCGGCGCCTACCATGGTTGGCACATGCGCTCGTCCCGATCCCTCCGTGTCGTCCTCGGAACGCTCGTCGCAGTGAGCGTGCTGTTGTCCCCATCGCCTGCGCTCGCGGGCATCCCGGCAGGGCGCTATGCCATCGGCGACTCGGTCATGCTCGGCGCCCGCGACGACCTGATCGCCCGGGGGTTCCGTGTGAACGCGCAGGTCAGCAGGCAGTTCCGCGATGTCGTGCCGCTCGTCAGGGAGCTGGCCGCCGGAGGACATCTGCCCGTGAACGTGATCGTGCACCTCGGGACGAACGGGGCGATCGACGGGGCCGACTGCGATGCGTTGGTGCGGGTGGCCGGTCCGGACCGGCGGATCTTCCTGGTGACCGTGAAGGTGCCGCGCTCGTATCGCGACCCGAACAACGTGCGTCTGCGCGCCTGCGCGCATCGCCACGACAACGTCTCGATCATCGACTGGTACGGGCTCAGTCGATACCACGTCGGGTGGTTCTACAGCGACGGGTACCACCTGCGACCGGTCGGCCGTCAGGCCTACGCCGCGCTCCTGGATCGGAGCGTCTGAGGCGCCGAGTCGCGCCGGGGCCGAGCGAGACCGCCCGCTAGACTCGTCTCGGTGGCCTGCCCGAGCGGCCGAAGGGACGCGCCTGGAAAGCGCGTGGGGGGGCAACTCTCCCGAGGGTTCGAATCCCTCGGCCACCGCCAGCGAACCTCAGAGATCGATCGCGAGATGCGTGTAGGACTCGCGGATCTTCATGCCGACGCGCTCGTAGAACGTGATCGCGCTCCGGTCGGAATCGGTGGAGAGCGACGTGACCGCGTAGCCGCGGTCGAACGATCGCTGGAACGCGACCTGGAGGAGCGCGCGGGCGATGCCGCGGTTCCGTTGGTCCCGACGGACCGCGAACTTGTCGACCCAGATCTCTTCGGAGTCGATCAGGAACGCACCCCCGACGATCTCGCCGCCGAGCTCGGCGAGCACGAGATCCTCCGGAGCGAAGCCGTCGCGCTCGGTCGTCATCGTCCGCCAGGTGGCTAACGTCGACGCAGGCCGGCCTGCCACCTCGGCGAACGCGTCCTCGAACATCTGCAGCGCTTCGTCCTCGTCCCCGGCCCTGAACGTTCGCAGCGTGACGCCTTCGGGCGGCGCGGGGTCCGCGGGACGCTCAGGGTGGTCCATCGTCAGGATCCACGACGTGTACCGCGGGGTGTAGCCGGCGTCGGTCAGTAGCCGGGTCGCGTCGGCCACCCGGTCGTTGATCGACTGACCGACGCGGGCCGCCCTTCGCGCACGGCCTCGCGTCTCCGTCCACGTCCGGAGCCAGGTCCCGATCCCTTGACCTCGGGCGTCCGGATGGACGTCGACCCATGCGCTGCGGTCCTTCGGGAGGAAGGCCCATCCGACGAGCCCGGTGTCGTCGAAGACGCCGACCGAATCGACCTGAGGGTCCACGCCGGGCAGACGGAAGTCGGAGGTCAGATCCTCCCGCTCCCACATCGGGTATCCGACGTCGTGCATCTCGCATGTGTTCGCCAGGCGGATGACGTCGTCGACGTCGTCGAACGTGAGTGCACGGACCGTGCGTCCCTCGAGCTGCGCTAGGAGGTCGTCCATCCGGGACAGGATATCGGCGCGACCGATCCCGGCGGGGCCTGGGTCGCCTCGAGCGAGCGCCGCACGTCGTCGAAGTCGTTCCACGGCACGAACGGGACGCCGTCGCGCAGGCAATGGTCGACCAGCTCGCCTTTCGCGAACGTCATGTCGGCGTAGATCGCCCCGTATCGATCCGACTGCCCGTCGCCGATGAAGCCGACGGGACCGTGCGCCTCCCGGTAGCGGAGCACCGCGTTCATCTTGCACGTCCCGCACCCGACGCAGACCTCGTGGCCGTTCACGAACCGCATCCCGCCGGGCCGGCCGTCGGCGCCCCAGACCTGCTCGTTGGAGAAGACCGTGAGCGCACCGAGGCCGGCCGCCTCGAGGATCGGCCGGATGTAGAAGCCGAAGCCGTCCGAGACGAGCGCGAGCGGGATGTCGTTCGCGGTCAGCCACTCGACGAAGGACGGGAACGTTGGGTCCAGCGGACAGTGCTCGACGGCGTACGCGATGAGCTCGTCACCGGTCGCCCGGAGCAACGCATCCTGCGCCTGGATCGCGTCGCGCAGTCCGATCTCGCCGGCATCGACCGCCTCGTCGTACGCGGGCCACGATGGGTCGCCGAACACCCTCAGCAGGAGTTCCGCGACGTCGCGCGAGCACGCGGTCCCGTCGAAGTCGACGAGCACCGCCGCGATCGGGAGCATCGCGGAAGGCTACCTGCGAGACTCCGGCCGTGGACGACGTCGGGGAGCGGATCGCGCTCGGGTTCGCGGCGGCCGAACGGCAGCGCCGCGCGAACGTGGAGGGCGCGGAGGTCCTGGAGGTAGATGGCCTCCTGCTCGCGTTCGCGAACGTTCCCGACCCGCCCGTCAACTCGGTGCTCGTGATCTCGGAACCGGCGGATCCCGTCGCGGCGTTCACGGCCGCCGAGAAGGTGTTCCGCGAACGAGGTCGTCCGCTCGGGGTCGACATCGCGATCGGGCGGCATCCCTCGGTGGATCGCGCGATCCGGGAGGTGGGGCTCAAGCGGCTCTTCGCGTGGCCGGGCATGGCGGTCGACGTCGCCGAGCTTCCGGACGTCCACCCTCCCGACGGCATCCGGGTGGAGCCGGTCACCGATCGGCGGGGCGCGGACGCGATCGCGCGCGTGGAGCAGGACGGGTTCGGCTCCGAACCGGAGATCGCCGAGCGGTTCTACGCGGCCGCGTCGTACGGGGGCGACGGCGCCCGATCGTTCGTGGCGTGGGACGGCGGCGAGCCCGTCGGGATGGCGGCCGCCTATCTGCACGCGGACGCGATCGGGATCTTCGGCGTCGCCGTCGTGCCGGCTGCTCGACGGCGAGGGATCGCCTCCGCGTTGTCGGTGATCGCCGCGAGAGCATTCCCGGCGGATCTCGCGTGGCTCCACACCGATGACGCTCAGGCCCGCTCGGTCTACGAACGGCTCGGGTTCCGTGAGGTCGCGCAGTGGGAGGTATGGGTCCGGTCCCACTGACCAGCCTCGACCAGGGTCTGTCCGGGGACCCGCGTATACTCGCCCGCGTGACCGTGCTAGGCGGGGAGCCAGCGGTGCCCTGTACCCGAAATCCGCTTTCGCGGGGCTGAATCCCCGTCCGAGGCCCGGATGGTCCGGGGCAGCTCTGGGCACGGAGCGTTGATGGTTCGGGTCCTACGCGACGCCAACCTGCGAACCCGGTCAGATCCGGAAGGAAGCAGCCGTAAGCGGGCGCTGGCGGGTGCCGTAGGGGTGCCTGGCCGGAGCTACCGGCCCGGGAAGCGCCCGAGTCGTTCGTGGTCGACGACGGGTGCACGGTCACTTCTCTAGTGTGGGAGCGACGTGGCGGAGGACAAGCAACACCAGGCGCTGTACCGGCGGTACCGGCCGCAGACACCGAGCGAGGTGCTGGGGCAGGAACATGTCATCCGGGCGCTGACCGGCGCCATCCGCGAGAACCGGCTGCACCATGCGTTCCTGTTCTGTGGGCCCCGAGGGACCGGCAAGACGTCCACGGCGCGGATCCTGGCGAAGATGGTCAACTGCGAGAACGGCCCGACGGCAGAGCCGTGCGGCGTCTGCATGCAGTGCGTGGCCATCCGCGAGGGACAGCACCTGGACGTCATCGAGATCGACGCCGCGTCGCACGGCGGTGTCGAGGACGCGCGCGAGCTCCGCGAACGCGCTCCGACCGCGCCGGCGATGGGTCGCGAGAAGGTCTACATCATCGACGAGGCGCAGCGTCTGTCTCGCGAGGCGTTCGACGCCCTGCTCAAGGTGTTCGAGGAACCGCCCGAAGGCGTTCGGTTCGTGCTGGCGACGACCGAGCCGCACAAGATGCCGGCGACCATCGTCGGGCGGTGCCAGCGGTTCGACTTCCGGCGGCTCACCATGGAGACGCTCGCGGCGCAGCTGAAGGCCATCACCATCGCCGAGGGCGGCATCATCACGGACTCCGCCGCGCTCGCCATCGCGCGTCAGGCCGAAGGGTCGTCGCGCGACGCGCTCTCGCTGCTGGACCAGGCGAGCGTCATGGGCGGCGAGACCATCGACGATGCCGTGGTCCAGTCGCTCCTCGGCGCGCCGCGCGGCGAGGTCCAGCACGAGCTCGCCGATGCCGTCGCGGTCGGGGACGCCCGCACGACGTTCGAGATCGTGAACCGTCTGGTGCAAGACGGCCAGGACATCCGCAACGTGACGGCCGAGGCGCTCGCGCACTTCCGCAACCTCTTGCTGGTCAAGACCGCTCCGGGTCAGGACGACCTCCTCGACATCCAGGCCGACGGGTACGAGCAACTGCGCGTGCAGGCCGAGAAGTTCACGCCGGGCGAGATCGCCCGGGTCATCTCCCTGTTGCTTGCCGCGCAGAACGACATGCGCTGGACCACGTCGCCCCGCCTCTCCCTCGAGCTGGCACTCGTCCGCGCGACGATCCCCGAGACCGATCCGAACCCCGCCGGCGTCGTCGCCCGCCTCGAACGCCTCGAACGCCTCGCGAACCTTGACGTTGCCTCTGGTTCTGGTGGTGCGGTGGGCGGTGCGTCGGACGCGGCGACTATTGCGGTCCTCGCTCCTTCGGAGCTCCGGTCCTCAGGGTCGCCGCTTACCGACACACCGCCCACCGTTTCAGCACCAGATGAGGCCACGCCCGAAGTTGCGACTGCGGAGGGAGGGGGATCGCGGAGGGGCGACCCTGAGGAGCGGAGCCGCGAAGCGGCGAGCACCGCAATAGTCGCCCCGAGCGAGACCCCGACCGTCGCTGCCGAACCTCCGGTCGCTGATGCATCGGGAGTGCAGACGCAGGTGCATGCCGCGGATGCGGGGTCGGTGGATGTGGCGATGCTCAGGCGGGGGTGGCCGTCGTTGATGGAGCATCTGCAGTCGACGCGACAGATGATCTTGAAGGCGTCGCTCGAGAGTTCGACCGTCGCCACGTACGACGGGGAGACGTTGGAGCTGGCGTTCCCGCCGGCGAAGACGTTCACGGTCGAGAAGGTCATGGGCAAGACGGCCGAGCTGCAACAAGCGTTGACGGATCTCTTCGGCATCCGTCCCACGATCGTGTGCGTCGTCCGCGAGGCGCGGGACGCGGTCGAGCCCACGTTGCTCGAGATCGTGGACGACGAGGATCCGCCGTCGGACGAGGAGGCGCTCCGCCGGGTGCAGGAGATGTTCGGCGCGCAGGTGACGGCCGACGCGTCGGAACCCGGGGACTAGCACGTGGCGTACGAAGGCCCCATCCAGGAATTGATCGACGAGCTGGCCCGGCTCCCCGGCGTCGGACCCAAGTCCGCGCAACGGCTGGCGTTCTGGTTGGTGAAGGCGCCGGCCGAAGACGCGAAGCGCCTCGCCGCCGCGATCGTTCAGGCGAAGGACCGCATCGCGTTCTGCCGTGAATGCGGCAACGTGGCCGAGGGTGATCTCTGCCGCGTCTGCGGCGATGCCTCACGAGACGCAACCCTGCTGTGCGTCGTCGAGGAGCCGAAGGACGCGGCGACGATCGAGAAGGCGTCGCTGATCAAGGGCCGCTATCACATCTTGGGCGGCGCCATCAGCCCGCTCGACGGCATCGGCCCCGAGGACCTCCGGGTCCAGGAGCTGCTGGATCGCGTCGAGCGCGACCACGTCACCGAGGTCATCCTGGCGACGAACCCGAACCTCGAGGGGAACGCGACCGCGATGTATGTGGCCGCGCTGCTGAAGCCGACGGGCATCCGCGTGACGCGGCTGGCGAGCGGGCTGCCGGTCGGGGGCGACCTGGAGTACGCCGACGAGGTAACCCTCTCCCAGGCCCTCGAAGGCCGCCGCGAGATGTGATGGCCGGCGCCCGGCCGAGCGCCGTCCAGGTCGCCGACCGCGCGCTCGTGCTCTACGCGCTCGTGCGTCGCGGGTACATCGAGCACGTGATCGCGAACACCGACGGAGATCCCTTGCGGATCCGCCAGGGGGAGTCGGCTCGGCAGGAGACCGCCCGGTGGCTCGGCCGCGAGGGCTTGCACGAGGCGTTGACCGACGTCGAGCGCGGGCTGTTCGACGCGCCGTCCGGCTCGTGGCCGAACGATGCCACCGCGGACGCCATGTGGCGCAAGGAGGCACTCGGTGCGCTGCTCTGGGCGCTCCAACACGTCGCGGAGATGCCTCCGTACGATCAGGAGTTCGACCAGACGGTGCTGGACGACGCGATCATGCGATACGGGTCGGTGTCCGGCTTCCGCGCCGAGGGGCTGCTCCGACAGGACGACGATCTCGACCTGGCCTGGATGGAGGCTGACGCCTGGTTCGGCGCGACCGAGGGCCGTGGGGACGACGCCACCATCGCGTCGATCGCTGCGGAGCGATACGGGGCTCTCAGCTGGCTCCGCGACGCCGGCGCACCGCAGCCGTGATCAGCCAGATGCCGAGTGCGAGGACCGCGATCGGGACCAGGTAGCCGAGCCCGATCACCACGGCCGACACCACGTTCAGGAACCCCTGGATCGAACGGTCCCACGCGCTCCCGAGGCTCGGGTTCTCGATCGTGTTCGTCTGCTGGACCTGGGCGGCGTCCTTCTCGTGCAACTCCACGTGCACCGTCGCCTCGGCGACCTGGTCCTGGATGAAGTTCAGCTGACCCTGGATCTGCTCGATCTGCAGCTCGACCTGGCTCAGGCGATTCTGCACGGTGATCGTCTCCCGGATCGTCGTCGCCTGAGTCATGAGGTTGCGCAACACCGTCCGCTGCCCGATCGCGTTCTGGAGGCGCGCGGTGAGATCGATGTACTGCGCGGTGACGTCCCGGCCGGAGATGGATTGCGCCTGCACCACGCCGACGTCCCGGAGCGCGAGCATCGCGTCGTCGAACCGCTTGGCCGGGATGCGGAGGACCAGGGTTCCGCGCCGCTGCCCGCGGATCTGTGAGGAGAGCACGAACCCGCCGTTGTTCTGCGCGATCCGCGTCACGGCTGCGAACCCGGCGGAGAAGCCGTCCTTGTCGAGCTGGATCGACATCGAGCCGTCGCGGATGATCTTCGAGACGTCTCCGCTCTGTGGCGTTTGGTACACGTTGCCGTAGTAGGGGCCGTACCCGATGGCATCGGGCGGTGCGGGCGAGGCACTGGCGACGTTGGGGATGTCGGCGTGCACCGTCCTGGCGGATCCTGCGGCCGCCTTCTGATCCGTCGAGCTCCCGAGCCCTCCGTTCGTGGCGAGCAGGCCGATCAGGCCGGCCACGACGAGCAGCCCGACCACGGAGGCGGCGACCGCTCCCCATCCGATGCCCAAGGACCGCCGGCGACGGATCGGCGGGGCGGTCTTCATCCACCGCTCGCGCTGCCCGGCCTCCCGCAGATCCTTCTCGAGGAGCGTCAGGTACTCGATGTCCGACTTCATGGGGTCTCCACCTCCGCGGCGGGCCGGAGCCCGCGCTCCTGCAGCACGATCGCCAGGCGCCGCAGGCCGCGGCTCACGCGCTGGCGCGCGTTGTCCTCGGTGCACGCGAGCCGTCGAGCGACGTCCGGGTACGCCAGGCCGTCGATGACATGGAGCTTCAACGCCTCGCGCTGGTCCTTCGAGAGTGTCTCCAGGGCCTCGACGAGCGCGTCCTTGATGGGGACGAAGTCGACGAGGTCCTCGATCCGTTCGAAGTCATCGGGGGGGAGCGATCGCTCCGGTATCCCGAGGCGACGGCGAGCGGCGGAGTCGACGCGACCCGCGCGGAAGAACCGCCCGAGTTGGTGCCGCGCCACCCCGTAGAGCCATGCCACGCCGTTCACCCCCGTGTCCGTGTAGGTCTGCCGAGACGCGAACGCCTGCGCGAACGTCTCGGCCGTGAGCTCCGCGGCCGCTTCCGGATCGAGCGTGCGGCGCGCGAAGTACCGAAGGATGTCCTCCGCGTGGCGCCGGTAGAGCTCGGTGAACGAGTCGGGGTCCTCCCGGGACGCCAGGAGCAGCTCGGTGTCGGTGCGTTCGGTGCTCACGACCTCCCTCTCGTCCGGCGGCTCGCGGCTGAACCGGCCGTTCTGCCCGTACCATGCCGCAGACATCAGCCGCTGTGACACGCAGCTTGACTCCTGGGGAGACGACTCGTGGCCGACGCACAGTTCCCGACCGACACCTTCCCGCGACAGCAGGCGCGGACCCGCCGTTACACGTTGGGACGTCCGCGGACGTTCACCGTGGCCGGGGACGGATCGCGCGTGGCGTTCCTCCGCTCCCGAGCGAGCGACGATCCGGTCGGCTGCCTCTGGGTCTTCGACGTCGCTTCGAAGACGGAGCGGCTGGTCTTCGATCCCTCGGGCTCGGGTGAGGAGCACCTGTCGGCCGAGGAGCGGGACCGGCGCGAGAGACGACGCGAATCCCTGACCGGGGTCACCGACTACGCCGCCGACCGCGCGGGCTCGCTCGCCGCGTTCGCGATGGACGGAGGTCTCCACGTCGCCGACCTCGTGAACGGAGGCGCACGCCCCTTGCACGTCGACGCCGAGGATCCGTTCGATCCGCGGCCCGATCCAACCGGACGGCACATCGCGTACGTCGCGGGCGGTGCACTCCGTGTCGTCGACGTGGACGGCACGAACGACCGCGAGCTCGCCTCGGATCCCGACCCCGACGTGTCCTGGGGTCTCGCAGAGTTCGTGGCCGCCGAAGAGATGGAGCGTCAGCGAGGCTACTGGTGGTCCCCCGACGGGTTACGACTGGCGGCCGCTCGCGTCGACGAACGTCCCGTGCGTGTTTGGCACATCGCCGCGCCGGTCGACCCGGAGGCGCCGTCGCGTCCGGTTCGTTACCCGGGCGCGGGCACCGACAACGCCGTCGTCACGCTCGCGATCGTCGACCTGGACGGCGGACGCGTCGACGTCGCGTGGGATCGCGATGCCTTCCCCTACCTCGTGAACGTCGTGTGGAACGCGCAGGGCCCGTTGACCCTGCTGGTGGAGTCTCGGGATCAGCGCACGATGCAGATCCTGCGGGTCGATCCGGAGACGGGGGAGGCCGAACTCGTCCGCGAGGATCAGGACGACCGATGGCTCGACATCACGGTGGGGGTCCCCGCATGGCTCGCCGACGGCCGCCTGGTCCGCACCCTGGATAGCGACGACACCAAGCGCCTGACGTTCGACGACGAGCCGGTGACCCCCGTCGGCCTGCAGGTGGCGCAGGTCCTCGATGTCGGAGACGCCGTGGTCTTCCGAGCGAACGAGGACCCCACCGAGACGCACGTGTGGCGCGTCGACGCGACAGGCGCGCTGACGCGTCTCACCGAAGAGCCGGGAGTCCATACGGCCGTGGTCGGCGCGAACATCACCGTGCTCACCTCGGCCACGATGACCGGCTTGCCCACGACCGACGTGCTCGTGGACGCCGACCGCGCCGGCACGATCGCGTCGACGTCGGAGACTCCCGTGCTCTTCGCGACCCCGACGTTCTTCGTCGGCGGAGCTCGAGACCTCCGGATGGCGCTCTTCACACCCGGCGGCACGGAGCCCGACGCGCCGCTGCCGGTGCTGCTCGACCCCTACGGCGGCCCCCACTTCGCGGTCGTCCAGAAGGTGCTCTCCTTGCAGCTCGAGTCGCAGTGGTTCGCGGACCGGGGGTTCGCGGTGCTCGTGATCGACGGGCGCGGGACCCCGGGACGTGGGCCGGGCTGGGACCGGGAGGTCTATCGGAACCTCGCCGATCCCGTGCTCGAGGATCAGGTCGAGGGCCTGCACGCCGCGGCGGAACGGTACCCGTTCCTCGACCTCGCGCACGTCGCGATCCGTGGCTGGTCGTTCGGCGGGTTCCTCGCGGCGATGGCCGTGTTGCGTCGACCCGACGTGTTCCACGCAGCGGTGAGCGGCGCGCCGGTCACGGACGGTGAGCTCTACGACACGCACTACACCGAGCGATACCTGGGGATGCCCGACACCGACGTCGAGGCGTACGCCCGATATCGCCTGCTCGACGACGCGCCGAACCTTCGCCGCCCGTTGCTGCTGATCCACGGCCTCGCCGACGACAACGTCTACGTCGCGAACACGCTTCGCCTGTCGAAGGCGCTGTTGGAGGCGGGACGGTTCCACTCGGTGATCCCGCTATCGGGCATCACCCACGCGCCGAGTCAGCCGGAGGTCGCCGAGAACCTGCTCCTGCTCCAGGTCCGGTTCCTGCGCGACGCGCTCGGGCTACCCGATCCGGACTTGGCCGATCCGGACGTGGCCGATCCGGCCTGAGGCCGCTGCTACGCTGGGCCGGATCGCCTACGGAGGTCCGCTCAGCGTGCCCATCATCGTGCAGAAGTACGGAGGAACCTCGGTCGGCACGACCGAGCGGATCCAGGCGGTCGCCGACCGGGTGGTTCGCGCCAAGGAGGACGGGTTCGACGTCCTGGTCGCCGTCTCCGCCATGGGCGACACCACGGACGACCTGCTCGCGATGGCGAAGCAGATCGCACCCGTCCCGAACCCTCGCGAGCTGGACATGCTGCTCACGGCGGGCGAACGCATCGCCATGTCGTTGCTCGCGATCGCCATCAACGCCCGCGGCTGCAAGGCCGCGTCGTACACGGGATCGCAGGCCGGCATCATCACCGACACGCAGCACGGGGCGGCCCGCATCGTCGAGATCCGGCCCAAGCGGATCCTGGAGTCGTTGGGAGAGGGCAACGTCGTCATCGTCGCCGGCTTCCAGGGCCTGTCCACGAACTACGACATCACCACGCTCGGCCGCGGCGGGTCCGACACGACCGCCGTCGCCATGGCGGCCGCGACCGGAGCGGAGGTCTGCGAGATCTACACCGACGTGCAAGGCGTGTTCACCGCCGATCCCCGGATCGAACCGTCCGCGCGGAAGGTCCAGACGATCTCGTACGAGGAGATGCTGGAGCTCTCGGCCGCCGGCGCGAAGGTCCTGAGTTCGCGGTCGGTGGAGTACGCTCGGCGTCACGGCGTCAAGCTCCATGTGCGGTCGTCGTTCGATGACGTGCCAGGCACGTGGGTGCAGGAGGCGGACGAAGCGCAGATGGAAGGCGTGCTGATCTCGGGCGTCGCGCTCGACAACGACGAGGCCAAGGTCACGCTCGATCGCGTGCCGGACCGGCCGGGTGTGGCCGCGACGGTGTTCCGCGCGATCGCCGGCGAGGGCATCAGCGTCGACATGATCGTGCAGAACGTGTCGCACGAAGGCGCCACCGACCTGTCGTTCACCGCTCCGCTCGCCGACATCCCCCGCCTGCAGTCGGTCATGGAGCGCGTCGTGAAAGAGATCGATGCGACGCGGTTCTCGATCGACGACCAGATCTCGAAGGTCTCGCTCGTGGGGGCGGGCATGAAGGCCCACCCGGGCGTGGCCGCCGACCTCTTCGATGCGCTGGCGGCCGAGGGCATCAACATCGAGATGATCTCCACCTCGCCGATCCGCATCTCCTGCGTGATCCGCAAGGCCGACGCCGAGCGAGCCGTGCGCACCATCCACGCTCGGTTCGAACTGGATCGCGACGGAGCCAGACCCGACGCCGCGTCGTGAGCCTCCCGGCCCCTCCCCCAGCTCCCGTTCCACCGCAGATCCCGCCGCCTCCCGGACGCCAGCCCGAAGCCATCCCGTCGGTCCCGGAGGGGCGGCCGGCGCGAGCACCGCTGGCGATCGGCATCGTGCTCGTCGTCGCCTTCTTCGGAACGGGAGCGCTCCTCTGGTCCTGGGCCACGCGTCCCGCGCTCTGCCACGACGCGAACGTCACCTCCGAACGGTTCGGCTACTGCATCACCGCTCCGCCCGAGTGGCGTGTGGCTGAGCCGCTCGGCGGGGAGCTCCCCGGCCGACCAGCTGATCCGGATCGACGCCGATACGACGCTGATGATCCAGGCGGTCGAGACCGGACGTGACCTGCCCGCGTACGCCGACGACGTTCGCCGTCTGCAGACCGACAACGGCTTGAACACGGAGGAGATGCGGTCACTCACGGTGGCGGGGGTCGACGCGCTGGAATGGGACGCCACGCTGGCGATCGTCCGGCGCAGTCAGGGCGCGGACGGTCGTGTTCGAACGCGACGGCGTCGCGTGGCGGCTCCAGTTCGCGGATTCGGCGAAGGCGTTCGACGCACACGTCGGCGATCTCGCGCAGATGCTCCGGTCGTGGCGGTTCCGCTGAGCCCCGCCGCCCGCCCGGTACGATGAACGACCTATGAAGGTCGCGGTCGTCGGAGCCACCGGTGCCGTCGGCCGGGAGATGACCCGCATCCTCGAAGAGCGGAGCTTCCCCGTCGACGCGTTCGTCCCGCTGGCTTCGTCGCGCTCGGCGGGGCGGAGCGTGCGTTTCGGCGGCGAGGACCATGAGGTCGGCGAGCTGTCCCTTCCGGCGTTGAGCGGGGTGGACGTCGCGCTGGTCTCGGCCGGCGCCGGCGTCGCTCGTTCCTTCGTCCGCGAGGCGGCCGCCGCGGGGACGACCTGCATCGACAACTCCAGCGCGTTCCGGATGGACGCCGACGTGCCGTTGTCGATCCCGGAGGTCAACCCCGAGGCGCTCGAGGGGCATCCGAAGATCGTGGCCGTGCCGAACTGCACCACGATCACCGCGCTGCTGGCGATCGGCCCGCTCCATCGGGCGGCGGGCCTCCGCTCGCTGATGATCTCGTCCTACCAGTCCGTGTCCGGCGCCGGCTGGAAGGGAACACGCGAGCTCGTCGAGCAGGTCGGCAAGCTCCAGGATCAGGTCGAGGAGCTCGGTCATCCCGACGTCGATTCGTTGCCCGTCGGCGAAGTGTTCGGCAAGACGATCGCGTTCAACGTCGTGGCCAAGATCGGCGACTTCGGTCCCGACGGCTACACGGGCGAGGAAGCGAAGATCATGGCCGAGCCCCGGAAGATCCTCGGCCTCCCGGACCTGCACGTCGTGGCCACGGCCGTCCGCGTCCCGGTCCCGGTGGGTCACGCGGTGGTGCTGGTGGCCGAGTTCGACCGGCCGATCACGCCCGACGAGGCGCGCGAGCTGTTGCGTTCGGCACCCGGCGTCGAGCTCCGCGACGATCCGGCGAACGACATCTATCCGAGCCCGCTCGAGTCGGCCGGTCTGGACGTCGCGTTGGTCGGCCGGATCCGTCAGGTGCCCGGCCGTGACGACGCGCTCACGCTGTTCAGCTGCGCCGACAACCTCCGCCAGGGGGCGGCGCTCTGCGCCGTGCAGATCGCCGAGCACCTGTTCCTCGGCTGAGGGACGACTTGATCCGTCGTAGCTAGTCCGGATCGGACTAGTTGTCGTCGCTCGCCTGTCCGCCCGGCCCGATGCCTTCGACGAGCGGCTTCACGAACCATCTGCCGTAGTCGGCCCAGCCCTCTCGCACGTAGAACGCGATCGTCGCGTCGCGCCAACCGGCCGTCACCAGCGCCATCCGGAAGCAGCCGCGCTTGCGTGCCAACGTCTCCGCCGCGGCCGAGCAGCTCGGTGCCGACGCCGGCGCCCCTCGCTCGCTCGGTCACGACCAGGTCGTTCACGCGTGCCTGCGGACGATGGTCGCCGAGACGCTGGTGGTACTCCATGTCGACGACGCCCGACCACCTCCCCGTCCACCTCCGCGACCAGCGTGACGCTGTCCAACCGTCGGAGGTGACCCCCGAACTGCATCCGGTGGGTCGGATCCTCGGCCGTGCCGGCGGCCACGCCGCGTCCGAGCTCCACGAGCAGCGCGGCGACCGCGCTCCAATCCTCGGGTCTGCGCGGCGCGCACCGTCACGGTCATCGCTCGTCCGTCCACACGCCGGCTAGAAGAAGAACGGGCACCACGGGTCGGCGCCCGCCAGGAGTCGCTGCAGCGCCGGCACGGCGGGGTCGCTCGCGTCCAGGTACCCGAGTCGGATCGCGTCGGGCACCCGAAGGAACCCGGTGAACAGGCTCGACAGGATGCCGATCGACAGCGGCCGGACGTCGTCGTCGCGGGCGGGCTCGACGCTCGCCTCGCCGCCGCGAACGATCAACCGCCACGGCCCGGCGTTCTCCGGGAACTGCGGATCGTCGACCGCGACGACCACGTCGGCGTCGATCGCCGGGTAGCCGCGTTGCGCCAGGGCGCTGCGGACATCGAGGACGCGGAACATCCACCGGTACCGGAACGGCGTCGCGATGTCTCTGCTCGGGCAGCAGCATCGCGATGGGATCTTCGGGCGGTCCGCACCACTGCACCCAGATGCCCACGCCTCGGAACGATCGGAAGTAGGCGAGCAGCGCGCGGATCGCGCGATCCGACGTGGCGGCGAACGCCAGGCATTCCAGTCCGAAGTCGATGTCGAGGTGCCCGCCCTCGGCGTCCGTGTAGCGGAACGCGGCGAATCCCTCGATCGATCCGTCGGGTCCGCGGACCGCCACCGCGCGTGAGATCCCCTCGCCGAACGGGCGCAGGATCCGTCGCGTCCACCACGCGTCGTCGGTCGGCTCGAGCGGGCCGTTGCCGTGTCTGATCGACTCGAGGTAGCACGCCCGAAGGCCGTCCAGGTCTCGTTCGGGGTCGAGCAGCTCCACGGCGGGCAGGCCTCGCCCAGGTCGGACGGGATCGCGTCCAGGTCGAGTCGATGCTCGCTGAACGACCCGCCCAGCTCGTAGCCGAGACGTCGGTACGGACGGACGACCGCCGGGTAGAGCGCGCTCACCGACATGCCGGTGTCGCGGGCCTCGCGCATGACCTGGAGCACCGCTGCGCTCGCCAACCCGTTGCCGCGATGTTCGGGCAGCGTCGCCACGGCGTAGATGCCGGACATCGGCAGGTCGCGCCCGCCGAACCACTGGCGGAACCGGTAGCCGGCCGCAGCCGCGACGATCCGACCGTCCACGTAGGCGCAGCGGTAGTCCGGCAGGGGCATGACGGGACCGCGGTCGTCGGCCCACGCCCGCGTGAAGTTGAGCGACGTGCGGAGCAGGTCGACGACCTGGTCGCGGTCTTCCTCAACCGGCGTTCGGATGTCCGTCGTCATCGAGGTTCGCATCCACACGGAAGGTGCCCGCACCGCGGACAGCCGTCTGCGTACCGCGCTGCGGCCTCCTCGAGGTCGACGCCTTCGAGGTTCGCGAGCGACGCGAGCCACGCCAGCACGTCGCCGAACTCGTGCAGCAGGTTGTCGCGATCGCCGGTGCGGAGCGCCCGAGCCAGCTCGCCGACCTCCTCGGTCAGCCAGCGGAACGTGGCGTCCCGCCCGCGCGCGGCATCCCGCTCGACGTACGTGGCGCGCATCGTGTCCTGCAGGTCGCGGATCTCCATGGAGCCGACGAGTCTAGTGTGCGGCGGGACCGGCTCAGGACACGGCAGTGGCGATACCGGGCTCCTGGCTCCTTCGCCCGCTTACGGACGTACATCTGCTCGTCCGCGAGCGCCATCAGCTCGTCCAGCGTGCTCGGATCGTCGGGATCGAACATCGCGACCCCCGTCGAGAACGACAGGATGAACGGACGTCCCTCTTGTCGGTTCGCCTCGTCCACCGCGTTCTTCAGACGCGCGAGCGCGATCTTCGCCGAGTGATCGGACTCTGCCGCGAAGAGCACGCAGAACTCGTCCCCGCCCATACGGGCGATCAGGTCCGATGCGCGGAACGTCTCCCGCAGCACGAATGCCCCTTCGGTCAGCAGCCGGTCGCCGGCGGCGTGACCGAGGGAATCGTTGACCTGTTTGAGCCCGTCCATGTCGAGGAACATGAGCGCGATCGGAAGATGGTTGCGCTTCGCTACCTCGAGCTGATGCTCGGCGGTCGGGAGGAAGCCACGACGGTTCATCAGCCGCGTCAAGCCGTCGGAAGTGCCCATCCGCCGAAGCTCGCTCTGCAGCTCCGCCACGCGCGTGCCGCTTTGCACGAGGACGCGCTCGAGGCGGCCGAGCTCGTCGTCGGAGGTGCTCGGCTCCCGGAGCGGCAAACCGGCCTCCATCATCCGGCCGATCTCCTCCGTCCGCACGATCCGTTCCCGCCAGGTGTTGGACGAAGAGCATGACCACGATCAGCGAGGCCAGCACGCCTAGCGGCATCCCGATGATGCCGACCAAGAAGGAGACGTTTCGCGATGCGTCGAGTCCGCGTTCCCGCTGCGCCAAGAGCGACGTCGCCTGCGACTCCTCTTTGGACACCAGGGCGCGGATCTGGTCCATGACGACCTTGCCGCGGCTCATCTCCGAGACCAGCTGCGAGTGGTTCGTGAGGTCCAGTCACCGGTGCGAGGAGCTGGATCGTCTGCAGGAGTGAGAGGCGTTGGTTCACCAACACCCGAAGCTGCGCGATCTCCGCCACCGAGACGCGGTTGTCGCCGATGCAGACCCGTCAGCGTCCGGATGTCGCCGCTGAGCGCCGCTGCCCCGTGCGTGTAGGGCTCGAGGAACGACGCTTGTCCGCTCAGGACGTAGCCCCGCGATCCCGTTTCCGCGTCCGTGAGGTCGACCAGGATCCGGTCGAGCGTGTCGCGAACGGCGACAGCGTTCCGTTCCGCGACGAGCGCCTCGGTGGTCTGCTGTCGTGCCCGGAGCAGGGCACCGGTTGCGATGCCGAGGACGATCACGGGGATCACCATGACGGCGAGGATCTTGGACCGTAGCGACACAGAGCCTCCATAGGCGGTTGCTGTTGCATCGACAGACGCCGGAGACACCCTTGACCCGGCGGGGAGCAGGGTTGTCTACCAACTGGTAGATACCGCATAATCTGCCGCATGGTAGAGAACGCCGCGGCCGCCCAGGCTTCCTCGATCGTCGACCGCCTCGCGGGCAAGACGATCCTGCTGACGGGCGTCACCGGCTTCCTCGGACAGGTGATCTTCGAGCGGCTGCTGGGTGACGTGCCCGAGGGCCGGATCGTCCTGTTGGTTCGCTCCCAGACGGGCTCCACGTCCCGCGCCCGGGTGGAGTACCTGTTCCGCAAGCCCGCGTTCGATGTGGTGCGCGGGCGGATCGGTGAGGATGGTTTGCGCGCCATCCTGGACGAGCGGGTCACGATCGTGGACGGCGACTTCTCGCGCGGCGTGCCCGAGCTCCCCGGCGACATCGACATCGCCATCCACTCCGCCGCGACGGTCGCGTTCGACCCGCCGATCGACGAGGGGTTCCAGACCAACCTGTTCGGCGCGATGAACCTGTACAGAGGCGTGATCGAGAGCGGGTCGCGCCCCTGCCTGGTGCACATCTCGACGGCCTACGTCGCCGGCGTCGCCAAGGGCGTCGTCCCCGAGGACACGCTGGACCACCGCGTGGACTGGCGGACGGAGGGCGAGCTCGCCCTGCAGGCGCGCCGCGATGTGGAGGCGCCAGTCGCGTCGCCCGGAGATGCTCGACGACTTCATGGACAAGGCGTCGAAGGAACATTCGCGCGCCGGCCCGATGGCGGTGGCCGAGGACGCCGAGCAACGGCGCAAGGATTGGGTGTCGAAGCGTCTGACCCACTACGGCCGGTCGCGCGCCCGCTCGCTCGGATGGCCCGACGTCTACACGTTCACGAAGGCGATGGGCGAACGGGCCGTCGAGGAGCTCGCGGACCTCGAGGACCTGCCGCTGTCGATCGTTCGCCCGTCGATCATCGAGAGCGCGCTGGTGCATCCCGCCCCCGGGGTGGATCGACGGGTTCAAGATGGCCGACCCGATCATCCGCGCCTACGGGTTGGGTCAGATCCCGGAGTTCCCCGGCATCCCCGAGGGGATCTCGACATCATCCCGGTGGACATGGTCGTGAACGCGATCCTGGCGGTCGCGGGCACGCCGCCGCCGTCCCCGCAGCCCCGCGTACTACCACGTCAGCTCGGGCAGCCGGAACCCGCTCCAGTATCACGAGCTGTATCGGTACGTGCGCCAGTACTTCGAGGCCCATCCGTTGCCGGAACGCGGGCGCGGCGAGCACAAGGTGCCCGAGTGGTCGTTCCCGGGCAGCCTGAGCGTCGAGCGATTGATCGACCGAGCGGAGCGGCTGACCGACATCGCGGACACGATCGTCACACACCTGCCGAAGTCGAAGCGGATGCGCGACCTGGTCTCGCGCGTGGATCGCGACAAGGCCCGCGTCGACTTCGTGAAGCGCTACTCGGATCTGTACGGCGCGTACACCGAGGCCGAGGTCATCTACACCGACGACCGCATGCTCGCGCTGTCGGATTCCCTGACACCCGAGGACCGAACTCGGTTCCCGTTCGATGCCGCGATCATCGACTGGCGGTACTACCTGCAGGACGTGCACTCGCCCGCCGTGACGCAGAGCCTCCGCGAGCTGTCGAAACGCGAACGCGAGACGCCGACCGTCACGATCCGGGAGCGCGATCAGCCCGTCGTCGCGCTCTTCGACATGGAGGGCACGATCATCACGTCGAACGTCGTCGAGTCCTACGTCTGGACGAAGATGGCCGACCTCCCGTCCGACGAGTGGCCGAGAGAGCTCGTGAGCGTCTTCGGCCGTATCCCGACCTACCTGCAGATCGACCGGCGCGACCGTGGGGACTTCCTCCGCACGTTCTTCCGGCGGTACGAAGGGGCGTCCGTCGAGGGCGTCGAGCGATTGATCGACCATCACGTCGGCGAGTTCATGCTGCAGAAGGCGAGCCCGGCGGCGATCCGCAGGATCCGCGAGCACCGAGCCGCCGGGCACCGGACGGTCCTGATCACCGCGGCCGCCGACATCTTCGTGCGGCCGCTGGCGCCGCTGTTCGACATCGTGATCGGCTGCGAGCTCGAAGTGCGGGACGGTCGCTACACAGGGTTCATGGCCTCGCCGCCGCTCGTGGGCGAGGCACGCGCCGCATGGCTGCGTCGCTACGCCCTCCAGGAGGGCGTCGAGCTGAAGCAGTCGTACGCGTACGCGGACTCCTATTCCGACCTGCCCCTCCTCCGAGCGGTGGGCAACCCCGTCGCCGTCTCGCCCGATTCCGCTCTGTATCGATACGCGCGACGCCGTCGCTGGCCGATCGAGCCGTGGGGGATGTCGAAGGGCATGCCGCGAGTCCGGTTCCCGAAGCCGGCGGTCCGATGAGCGTCGCGCGCGGAACGGCGGTGCCTGTCTGATGGCGCTCGCCCTCGAGCTCTTCCGGTCGGCTCCGAGGTACCTCGCGGCCCGGGCCGTCGGCGCGAAGGCTCCCGGCTTGGTGGCGGGCCCGCTCGCTCCGCTCCGCCTGGCGAACCGCCCCGACCTGGAGCCGCACGACGAACGCTGGACCCGCGTGAAGCCGAAGCTCTCCGGGATCTGCGGCAGCGATCTCTCCACGCTCGCGGGCAAGTCGTCGTTCTACTTCTCGCCGCTCGTGTCGCTGCCCTTCGTGCCCGGTCATGAGGTGGTGGGCGACGTGATGGACGACGTCGACGGGCTGTCGGCCGGCGACCGCGTGGTCCTGTCGAGCGTCCTGAACTGCGCGACGCGGGGGCTCGACCCCTGTGAGAACTGCCGCGTCGGCGCGTTCAACCGATGCGACGCGGTGACGACCGGCGACCTGAAGGCCGGCCTGCAGACCGGGTACTGCACCGATACCGGGGGCGGATGGAGCCGCATGATGCTGGCGCACCGCTCGCAGCTGCACCGGATCCCCGACTCCATGGAGGACGACGTGGCGGTGCTCCTCGAGCCGTTCGCGTGCGCGATCCACGCGGCGCTCCGCGCGAACGTGCCGGACGGGGGCTCGGTGTTCGTCGTCGGCGCGGGAACGGTCGGGATCCTCACGCTCCTCGCGGTGAAGCTCCTGACCCGCGCGGATCACGTGATCGTGGCGGCCAAGCATCCGGCCCAACGCGTGGCCGCCCGGCTGGCCGGCGCTGACGTCGTCGTTGTCCCGGAGCACGCGGTGAAGGCGGTGCGCCGGTCCGAGCACGCGATGAAGCTCACGCCCGAGCGGGGGATGGACTTCCTGCTCGGCGGCGTGGACGTCGCGATCGAGTCCACCGGTTCGAAGAGCGCGCTCGATCTGGCGCTCCGCACCACGAAGGCGGGCGGCCGGGTCGTCCTGAGCGGCATCCCCGGCCCCGGCGCCGACCTGACGCCGGTGTGGTTCCGCGAGCTGGAGCTCGCCGGTGCGTACACCAGCGGGACCGAGCGCGTCGGCGACGTCGACCGGCCGACCATGGAGATGGCTATCGAGCTGGCGAGCGGCCTGCCCATGCTCGCCGACATGGTCGGCGCCCGCTATCCGCTCGACCGGTGGCGGGAAGCCGTCGATCACGCGCTGGGCGCCGGCCGACTCGGCACGTTCAAGGTGGCGTTCGCGCCGCAAGAGACCTGACAAGGAGACGAACGACCGATGCCCAGACCAGGATTCGTGTTGGAGGTCGACGAACGGACCCCGCCGCTGTTGGTGCACCAGGGGGAGGGGTTCCGTTTGCAACGCTTCCCACTCGGGTCGCGCGTGGTGTATCCGCCGGATTCCCTGCCGGGCATCAAGGACGTGAACGCGGCGATCCGTCACGCGCTGCTGAACCCGATCGACGCCGAACCGCTCACGGAGCTCCTGACGCCGGGCATGAAGCTCACGATCGCGATCGACGACATCTCGCTGCCCTTGCCGCCGATGACCACGCCCGACATCCGCCAGCGGATCATCGAGCACGTCGTCGAGCTCGCGGCGCGCAAGGGCGTCGAGGACGTGAAGCTGGTCGTCGCCAACGCCTTGCACCGGCGCATGACGGCGGACGAGATCAAGCGGATGGTGGGCGAGCGCGTGTTCCGCTCGTTCTGGCCGGACGACCTGGCGAACTTCGACGCGGAGGATCGCGACGAGCTGACCGAGATCGGGGTGACCGATCAGAACGAGGTCGTCGAGATCTCGAAGCGCGCGGCGGAGTCCGACCTGATCGTCTACGTGAACATCAACCTGGTCGCCATGGACGGCGGGCACAAGTCCGTCGCCGTCGGGTTGGCGAGCTACCGGAGCCTCAAGCACCACCACAACGTCGACACGATGATGCATTCGCAGTCATACATGGACCCGCGCCCCGGTCATAGCGCGATCAACGACTCCGCAACGCGGATGGGCCGGTTGCTTGCGGCGAGCGGCGTGAAGATCTTCCAGATCGAGACCACGGTCAACAACGACACGTTCCCGTCCAACCTCGGTTTCCTGAACAAGCGCGAGTGGGAATGGTCGACGTACGACCAGGCGCTGATGATGACCGCGAAGAAGGCGAACGACGTGGCGCCGCCGCGCGTCCGTCGCGAGTTCTACCGGCGGATCGAAGCGCCGTACAAGCTCACCGGCATCAACGCGGGTGAGGTGGAGGCCGTACACGAGCGGACGCTCGAGAACCTGCATCGGCAACAGCTCGTGGAGGTGCAGGGGCAGACCGACATCCTGGTGTTCGGGCTGCCGTACGTGTGCCCGTACAACGTGAACTCGATCCTGAACCCGATCCTCGTCCATTGCCTGGGCCTCGGCTACCTGTTCAACATGTACCGGAACAAGCCGTTGGTGAAGCCGGGCGGCGTCGTCATCATGTTCCACCCGGTCCCGTGGGAGTTCCACCAGATCCATCACCCCAGCTACATCGACTTCTTCGAAGAGGTGCTGCGCGAGACCACCGATCCCGCGACGCTCGAGTCCAAGTACGAGGAGCGCTATGCGACCGACCCTTGGTACACGCATCTGTACCGCACGAGCCACGCCTATCACGGCGTGCATCCCTTCTACATGTGGTACTGGGGGGCGCACGGGCGCGACTACGCGGGTGACGTGATCTTCGTCGGCGGCGATCCGAAGTCCGTGGGCCGTCTCGGCTATCGCACGGCGGGAACGTTCCGGGATGCGCTCGAGATGGCGAAGGACACGGTCGGTCCCAGCCCGTCGATCACGTACATGCACACGCCGCCGCTCTCGATCGCGGACGTGCAGTGAGGAGGCGACCGTGAGCGGCCTGCGCGACGAGCTGAAAGAGATGTCCCGGGGGTTCCGATGGGGCCGCCGGCCGCTCGTGCCCCGGTCGGCCGAGCCCTTCGTCGAGGAGAAGGACGACATCGGCTTCCCGACCGACTGGGCGCGCACCCAGGCGGGAACCGCTGCACGCCAGGCCATCCTGAAGGGGTTCATGCACCCGCTCCTCAAGAACGAGCTGTCCTTGCGCGTGTTCGGACTAGACAACCTCGCAGGGGTCGACGCACCGGTCGTGTTCTTCTCGAACCACTCGAGCCATCTGGACGCAACGCTCATCCTGACGACGCTCCCCGACCTGTGGCAGGCCAAGACCGCCGTCGGGGCCGCGCGTGACTACTTCTTCGACGTGTGGTGGCGGCAGGCGTTCACCGCGCTCGTGTACGGCGCGTTCCCGATCGATCGGTCGCGCGGCGGGCGCGGTGCGGTCGACAAGGCTCGAGAGTTGATCGAGGATGGGTGGAGCCTGGTCGTGTTCCCCGAGGGCACCAGGTCTCCGGACGGCCACGTGCAACGGTTCCGACACGGGACGTCGCGCTTGTGCCTCGAGCACGGTATCGCCGCGGTGCCCATCGCGATCCTCGGCGCGCATCAGGCCATGCCCAAGGGGCGGTTCTGGCCGAAGGCGGGCCGTCCGACCGTCACGGTACGGTACGGCACACCGCTGTATCCGGAGGAGGGTGAAACGCATCAGGACTTCTCGCGCCGGATGGCGCAGGCAGTCGCTCGGCTCTTCGACGAGGACCGCTCGACCTGGTGGGAATCGCTGCGGCGAGCGGAGCGCGACGAGACGCCGTCACTCGCCGGACCGCAGGGTCCCGGTTGGCTGAAGCGATGGGAGGGCTCGCGCCCCCTGTCGAGCCGAGGCGACGCGAGGACCTGGGAGTAGCTGCCGTGCCCCGGACCGGCGGCGAGAAGCGCAAGAGCACGCTGGTCGAGGAGGCTATCCGCCAGTTCGGTCGCGAGGGGTACAACGGCGCCAGTCTCGACCAGATCGCCACGGCGGTTGGCGTGCGCAAGCAGACCCTCCTGTACTACTTCCCGACGAAGGACGCGCTGCTGGAGGCGTGTCTGTCCGCGGCCGGCGAACGGCTCGTGCTCGAGATCGCGCAGGCGCTCGAGGGCAAGGAGACCTACTGGGATCGCGCCGAAGCGGTGATCCATTCCGTCTTCAGCCTGGCCGAGCAGTGGCCGGAGTTCCCCATGTTCATCCGTGAGGCCGGCCGCCTCGGTCCGGACGCGTTCGCGCGGTTCGCCGGGGTGTTGGATCCGCTGCGGCTGCGCGCGATCGACTTCCTGCAGTCCGGGATGGACACGGGCGAGATCCGCAAGCAAGACCCTGCGATGCTGCTCTTCACGCTCTACACGGGCGTGGTGGGCTCGCTCACCGAGGCGAGCGTCCTGAACGTGGTGGTCGGAGCGGACAAGGGCCGCGCGTCGCTGAAGCGCCGGGAGCGCGAGGTGATCGCGTTCGTGCGAGCCGCGATGATGCCGCCCGCGGAAGGCTGACGCACCTCGGATCGTCAGCTGCGGTTCATCGAACCTTCCGGGCCTTCCAGACCTCTTCGCTCGGCCAACGGCGGGCCCACTCGGTCGAGACCCACCCGTAGGGTGCGGGTGCTCCCTCGGGTGCCCTGAGCTCGACCAGATCCTCGATCGCGAACCCCGATCCGCGCAGGAGGCGAACCATCTCCCCGTGGGGGATCGCGAACTCGACCTCGCCTTCCTCCGGCCATTCGAACCGATGCATCCCGAACAGATCGCGCCGGAGCTCTGCGGTCGCGGCCTCCGTCTCGCTCTCGCGCATGCAAAGCATGACGAGGTTCGAGTGGCCGAGGAACACGAGCTGCCCGTCTGGTCGCAAGAGCCGTGCCGCCTCCGGGATCCACCGGTACGGGTCGCACCAGATCGCTGCGCCGTACTCGGAGATGGCGATGTCGAAGCTGCCGTCGGCGAACGGGGCGCGTTCGGCATCGGCGTGGACCAGGGGAAAGGCGAGGTCGAACTCCCGCTGGAGTATCCGCGCGGTTCCGAGCTGTTCCGCGGAGTTATCGAGCCCGATGCAGCGGCCGCCCCGCCGGGCGAGCCACGCGGAGACGTAACCCGTCCCGCAGCCCAGCTCGATCACGTCGAGGCCCGATGCGTCGGGGAGGAGGTGCAGGTCGCTCTCGGGGAGTCCCCAGATACCCCACGAGGGCTCGTCGGCCGCCCACGCGCGGCGACCGGAGTCGACCCAGTTGGGTGCGTCTTGGTCCCACGATGCGCGGTTGGCCGCGACGTGATCATCGAGCACGCGGAGAACTGTACCGAAGGGGTTGTGGCGGCGTTCGGACGCGGATCGGGGACTAGCGGCCGGAGTAGTACTCGACGATCAGGCGCTCCTCGACCTTGGCCGGGAGCGGGATCTCGTCGCGATCCGGCATGCGGGACAGGACACCTTGGGCGTCGTCCTTGTTCCGGTAGAGGTAGCTGGGCGGGTCCGGTGTGATCTCCATCGCTTCGCGAACCGAGATGAAGTTCTTGGCCTTAGCCGAGAGCTCGATCGTCTGCTCGGGCTTCACGCGTGCGCTAGGGACGTTGATGCGCTTGCCGTCCAGCTTCACGTGGCCGTGGGAGACCAGCTGGCGGGCCTGCCGGGTCGTGAGGGCGAACCCAAGACGCAGGATGACCGTGTCCAGCCGTGTCTCGAGCTGGCGGATCATCTCCTCGCCCGTGACGTCCATGCTGTTGGATGCCTTCTCGTAATAGCGGCGCATCTGGGCTTCGGAGACGCCGTAGATGGCTCGGAGCTTCTGCTTCTCGACCAGGCGGGTCTGGTACTCGGAGATGCGCTTGCGACCGCGCCCGTGCTGGCCAGGCGGGTAGGGTCGCTTGTTCGACGGGCAGTTCGGTCGGCCGCAGAGCGGCTCGCCGACACGCCGGCACATCTTGTGTTTGGGTCCGATCTTGTCCATGCGGTCGCCCAGCGTACCAAAGGTTCTGCGTTCGTGACCTGCGACGATGCGTTCGAGCTGCGAGGATGCCGGGTCATGGACGCGTCTGACCGAGCCGTCGGGAGCGTGCTCGGGCTCGCCCTGGGGGACGCGTTGGGGGCTCCGTTCGAGTTCCGACGCGCGGCCCAGATCCCCGATCCCATCCCCGCGTTCGAGCTCGGATGGCTGGGGCTGCCCCCCGGCACCACGACGGACGACACGGCCATGGCTCAGAACCTGATCCGCTCGTTGATCGCGCGTGGCGGGCTCGACACGGACGACGTGTTGGCGCGTCACATCGCGTGGCTCGGCACGCGTCCGCCCGACGTCGGGAACCTCACGCGGATCGTGCTCTCTCGATCGGCTGAGGGTGCGGCGGACGCCGCTCGCGAGTACGTCGAGCAACGCGGACCGGAGGTGAGCGCGGGCAACGGGTCCGTGATGTATTGCGCGCCGCTCGGCGTCGCGTACGCGTTCAGGCCGGACGACCTGTTCGAGCTCGCGCCTGCGCTCTCGGCCGTGACGCACTGGGACGAGCGCTGTCGCACCGCCTGCCTCGCGGTCACGCTCGCCCTCGCGGCCCTCGTCCGCGGCGAACCGGGCGACCGGGCCGTCGTCGCCGCGGTGACGGCGGTGGCGGACCGGGAGGGCGGGGAGGAGTTGGAGTACCTGGTCGAGGCGGCGGGGCACGCGCGGCCGGTCGACGGTCCAGACATGGGCTTCACGTTGTTCACGGCGGGTCTGGCGCTACAGGTGGCGGCCGAGCGCCCGGCGTTCGAACAGGGGCTTCGGCACGTGGTCGGTCTCGGCGGCGATACCGACACGAACGCCGCGGTGGCGGGAGCGCTCCTGGGAGCGATCCACGGTCCGTCCGGACTTCCGACGACGTGGTTGGACCACCTGCAGGATCGAGGAGCCATCGAGGACGATGCGATCGCACTCGCGGAGCTCGCCGAGCGTCGGAAGCTGACGGGTCCGGCAGAATAGGCGCATGTCTGCGTCGGACGACCCACGCGAGGTCCGTGAAGAGCGACGCGTCATCACGGCGGTCTTCGCGGACCTCGTTGGCTCGACCTCGCTCGGCGAGCGCCTGGACCCCGAGGAGCTGAAGCTGATCGTCGGCGATGCCGTGGCTCGTGTGATCGATGCCGTGGAGTCGTTCGGGGGCACCATCAAGGACCTGGCCGGCGACGGCGTCCTGGCGTTGTTCGGCGCGCCGACGGCCCATGAGGACGATCCCGAGCGGGCGGTGCGCGCATCGTTGCGGATCGTCGAGGAGATCGCCGACTACGCCCACGAGGTCGAGGACGCTTGGGGCGTCGTCGGGTTCGGCGTTCGGGTCGGCGTTCAGACCGGCCCCGTCGTCGTCGGGGCCATCGGCGCGGGGGGCCGCGTCGAGTACGCGGCGCTCGGCGACGCCGTGAACACCGCCGCCCGTCTGCAATCCGCGGCCGCGCCGGGGGACGTGCTGGTCGGTGAAGCGACGATGCGCCTGGTCGAGCCCATGTTCGACTGGGGCGAACCGACGGAGCTCCAGCTCAAGGGGAAGTCGGCACCGGTCGTGGCAAGCGTCGCGCATGCCGCGACCGGTGCGCGCGCGGGGATGCGAGGGCTGGAGGGCGTCGAGGCGCGCCTGATCGGACGCGAGCGGGAGCTCGACGAGGGGCGTCGGGCGGTCGAGGGAGCGCTCGCCGGCACCGGCGGCATCCTGTTCGTCACGGGGGAGCCTGGTATCGGCAAGACGAGGATGGTGGCCGAGCTGCGCGACCGGTTCGAAGCCGGGACACCGCAACACGGTCGTTCGCTCTGGCTGGAGGGTCGGTGCGTGTCCTACGGCGAGACCATGCCGTACTGGCCCTTCCGCGACCTGCTGCGCAGCTGGATCGGGGTCCTCGCCGACGAACCGGAGCTCCGCGTGCGCGTCGCGCTCCGGCGGATGGCCGAGCGGCTGTTCGGAGCCCGAGCGGGCGAGATCTCGCCGTACCTCGCAGCGCTCCTCGGTCTCACGCTCGAGCCGGACGCCGCCAAACGCCTGGCCGAGCTCTCGCCGGAGGCGCTCCAGTACCGGACGTTCGAGGTCGTCCGGGAGGTCATCGCGCGGCTCGCAGAAGCGGGGCCGCTGGCCGTGGTGCTCGAGGATCTCCACTGGGCGGATGCCACGTCGCTCCAGCTGCTCGAGCGGCTCTTCGGCGACACGGAGGGCACCGCACTCCTCCTGGTGCTGACGTCCCGCCTCGAGCGCGATCACCCGTGGTGGCGAGCGAAGGAGGATGCGACCCGCCAGCTCCCGCACCGGATCACCGACGTGACGTTGGAGGCGCTGTCGGGCGATTCCGGACGCGAACTGCTCCACGCGCTCGTGGGCGAGGGCACGCTCCCCGACGACGTGGAACGACGCATCCTGGAGCCCGCGGAAGGCAACCCGTTCTTCCTCGAAGAGCTGATCCGATCGCTCGTGGACGCCGGCGCGGTGACGCACGACGAACAGGGCTGGCGCTTCGTCCACGACGTCCCGCTCGAGGTTCCGCCCACGGTCGAGAAGGTCATCCTGGCGCGGATCGACCGGCTCGATGCCGGTGCACGAGACGCTCTGGTGGCCGCGTCCGTGCTCGGGCGGCAGTTCGGTCTCCCCCTCCTCGAAGCGGTGTTGGACGGGCAGGAGGGTGCCGTTCGGCAGTCGTTGCTCGATCTGATGCGGCTGGACCTGGTCCGTGAGGGACGGCGCTGGCCCGAGCCCGAGTACCGGTTCAAGCACGCGCTGATCCAGGAGGCCGCGTACCGCACGCTGGTCACCGTCGACCGCAACCGCCTCCACCGCGAGGCGGCCACCTGGCTGGAGGCGCGGTACGAAGGCCGAGAGGAGGAGGTCGCGGGCCTCCTCGCGCATCACTGGCTGGCGGCCGACGACGAGGACAAGGCCGTCACCTATCTGACGATCGCCGGCGACCGCGCTCGTCAGGAGTACGCGCTCGACGAGGCGATCGGCCACTACCGCGAACTCCTGCCGATCCTGGAGCGCCGCGGAGAGGACCGCGAGATCGCACTGGTGCTCTTCAAGCTCGCCCTCGCGCTGCACATGTCGCTGCGGTTCAAGGAGGCGAACGAGACGTATCAACGGGCGTTCCCGTTCTGGACGCCGCCCGAGCCGTTCCCGGACGAGCCGACAGCCACCGTCCGGGTCGCCTCGAGCTATCGTCCTCGGGTCAACGACCCGCGCGCGGCCATCGCGTGGCCCGATATCCAGCTCTGCATGCAGCTGTTCGATCGGCTGGTCGAGCAGTGGCCGGAGCGCACGATCGTCCCGTCGCTCGCGGATCGGTGGGAGATCGCCGACGACGGCCTGCGGTACGTGTTCCATCTGCGGGACGGGCTCGAATGGTCCGACGGGACGCCGCTCACCGCGGGCGACATCGAGTTCGGCATCAAGCGCGTCCTCGACCCCGTCACGCCGGGGTCGTCCGTCGCGATCTACTTCGTGCTGGAGAACGGCCAGGACTATTACCTCGGCCGCAACGAAGACGCGGATCGCGTGGGCGTCACGGCGTTGGACGATCGCACGGTCGAGTTCCGGCTGGTCGCGCCGGCCCCGTACTTCATGAGCGTCATGAACCGGCCGGACGGCGGTCCGCAGCCGCGCCACGCGATCGAGGCGGAGGGTGTGTCCTGGACCGACGTGGGTCGGCAGGTCGTGAGCGGTGCGTTCCGGATCGTCGACCAGACGGACGATCTGCTCGCGCTCGAACGACAGCCGAACGACGTCGGTTCGCGTGTCGGCAACATCCGGCGGGTCGAGTACGTCCGCTCGTCGGTGGCCGACGCCGTCGATCAGCTGGAGCGCGGCGATCTCGACATCGGGACGGTCCGCTACACGCCGAGGCTCGCGGACGTGGTGCCCTCCGTTCGGGCCGACGCGCACGTGGGACCGGCCGCCTGGTCGGGATACTTCGGCTTCGACCTCGCGCACCCCGTGTTGTCGAACGCGGACTTCCGTCGCGCCCTGGCGCACGCGGTCGATCGGGAGATCCTGGAGAGCCTGGTCCCGGACAACGTGGTGGTCGCGACCGGCGGCGTCGTTCCGCCGGCGCTCCAGGGCCACACGCCGGATATCGTCCTGCGGTTCGATCCGGACAAGGCTCGCGCGTACCTCGAGGCGAGCGGCATCCTCGAACAGAGCGTGACGATCGCGGGGATCGAGACGTGGGTGACGCCGTTCCTCGAGGGCGTGGCGGCCATGTGGAACGAGGTCCTGGGCCTCGACGTGCGGGTGGAGTCATGGACGCTCGAGCGAGCACTGACCCTCACGAACCTCCGCGAGATCGCGCCGGTGGTCTTCACCGGGTGGCTGCCCGGCTACGCCGACCCGGAGTACTTCCTGCGGCTGCTGTTCCAATCGGACAGCAGGACGAACGAGGGAGGCTTCTCGTACCCGCCGTTCGACGACTTGATCGAACGGGCGCGGCTCGAGCGGAGCGACCGCTCACGGTTGGAGCTGTTCCACGAAGCCGACCGGATGGTGGTGGCGGACCGGGTCGCGCTGATCCCGCTCGTGTACGGGCGCAGCATGGCGTTCGTCAAGCCGTGGATCCACGGGTGGTGGGAGTTCGGGAAGTCGTCCTCGGCGTTCGCGAGCTTGCTCGTGGACCCGTCGTCGCCGCGCGTCTGAGCCGTCTCGTCAGTCGGCGACCAACACGACCCGCGCGGGCCCGCCGTCCCCTTCGTGGATCTTGAGCGGCAGGCACCAGAGCGTGTACCGGGCGGCCGCGACGTCGCGCAGATCCAGGCCCTCGACGATGGCGATGCCGGCGCCGAGCAGCGCGCGGTGGACCGGGAACGTGGGATCGTCCGCGGTCTCGATCGAGATGAAGTCGGTGCCCACCAGGCGGATGCCGCGGGCGATCAACCACACGGCTCCGTCGACGGAGACACCGGTCACGGCATCCGGGAAGGCCGGCGACCGCTCCGCCCATCGTGCCGACCAATCGGTGAGGAACAGGAGGCGCTCCACGCCGGGCGGCAGATCCAGCGCATCCAGCTCGCTCGCTCCGATCGACCCCACGCCTCGCATGTCGACGACGTGCGCCGGGCCCACGAGCGTGTCGAGCGCCAGCGTGTCGATCGTCGCGCCGTCCTCGACGAAATGGATCGGCGGGTCGACGTGGGTCCCCGTGTGCGTGCTCATGGAAAGGACCGAAAGGTTCGAGAGCCCGCCGTCGTGCATGTCGGAGGTCCGCTCGATCGAAACGATCGGATCGCCGGGGTAGGTGAGCATCCCCGGGCGAACGGGCACGGTGACGTCGATGATGCGAGGCACGATGCGCGCTCCTGTCACGATGGCCGCAACATGTGAGACGGTGCGGCAGCACAGTAGCCCACGGACTCGCGGTATGAGGAGGTCACGATGGAGCCGAACGAGATCTTCGAGTTGATCATCAAGGCCGACGAGAAGATCAAGTACGCGAAGCCCGGCAAGGGCGACCTACGGGCGGGACAGGCGCGCGAGCTGCTCGAGCAGGCGAGGGACGCAGCGCGTGCGATCGACAACGACACGTTGGTCGAACAGGCGGAGCGGCGACTGGCCGACCTGGAGACCCTTGCGAACGAGGCAGATCCCGTCTGACGGGCGACCCCGGCCGGCGCGGGTCGTCGCGACGAGCGATCAGCCGATCCGGCCGCCCCAGTCGAAGTACTGCCAGTAGACGGGGCGGATCGCGACCTCCCCGCCGGGACCCGGGTGGCTGGCGTCGATCATGGAGCCGCCCCCCAGGTAGATCGCGACATGACTGACGGGCGAGTAGAAGAACATGAGGTCGCCCGGCAGCAATTCGCTCTCCGATAGGCGCGGTAGCATCTCCGACATCATCGCCGAGGAGTGCGGGAGCGCGATGCCGGCTTGGGCGTAGGACCACATGACCAATCCCGAACAATCGAAGCCGACGCCCGGATCAGCCGAACCGAACACATAGGTCGTCCCGATCACGGATTCCGCCGCTGCGATGGCGACCTGCGCGGCGCTCGCGTTCTGCGGAGGAACGAACACGCTGCCCCCGCCTGATCCGGACGACCCGCCCGACGACGAGCTTGCCGCTGCCGCTGCCGCAGCCGCTGCCGCAGCAGCGGCCTGCGCGGCGAGCGCGTTCTTGTAGCTGGTGCTCATCTGGGAGTACAGGGCTTCCTGGTCCGAGATGCCGGCCTCGATCTGGCTCTTCTGGTTCGCGAGCTCGTTCAGCGTGGTCTGGCGCTCCGTCACGGCCTGGGCGTACTGCTGCGCCGCCCACTGCGACTTCTGGCTCGCGATCTGCGCCTGGGCGGCGAGGTCGGCGTCGTCTTGGGCGAGCGCCCCCATGAATTGGAGGCGGTCGGAGAACTCCGAGAAGCTCGCGGCCCCCAGGAGCACGTCGAGCTGCGATCCCATCCCCGTGTACGCCGCGACCGCGCGCTTGGACAATTCGGACGTGGCTCGGGCGGTGATGGCGTCGGCGGCATCCTTGGCCCGTTTCGCGTCGAGGAGCTTCGCCTGGGTCTGCTGCAGTCGCACCTGGGCCTGGTTGTACTGCTCCACCATCTGATCCAACTGACGATTCAGAGTGTCGAGCTTCGCTTTGGCGGCCTCGACCTGCGCTTTCGATGGCGCGGCCGACGAGGACGACACCGAGATGGCGACGCTTGGGATGGCGAGCATCGCGGCTACGACGAGCCGCAGGACCGTCTTGCGCGAGCCTGTCATCTGCCCCCGGGGGATCGGTTGGGAAGTCCCTGACATGCAAAAGCTCCGTTTCCGGAGCTATGTACGAGGCTAACGGGGTGGAGGGCCTTCGTCAAACGGGCGGAGCCCATCTCGGAGGAACGAGAGGGCGGGCCGGAGCCCGCCCCCACGCTCGCTGCTCGGGTCGGGACGGCGGGATTTGAACCCGCGACCTCAGCGTCCCGAACGCTGCGCGCTACCAAGCTGCGCTACGTCCCGAGCGGTCCGCCAGTCTAGCGGCTCGCCGAGACCGCCGGTCCTGCCGGTCGCGGGTGGAGCTCCAGCAACGTGGCCTCGGGCCGGCAGAAGAACCGGAACGGGGCGTACTTGCTGGTCCCGAGCCCGGGCGAGACGTTCACGATCGCGCTCCCCATCCGGATCAGCCCGCTCACCAGCCGGGACGGGAGCGAACAGTTCGTCACGAGGGCCCCGAACCCCGGCAGGCACACCTGGCCGCCGTGGGTGTGTCCGGCGACCAGCAGGTCGTAGCCGAGGGCGGCGGTCTCCGGGGCGGAGTCGGGCGAGTGCATGACCGCGAACCCGAACAGATCCGGCGATGAGCGAGGGGCGACCCGCAGGTCGTGCCAGGCGATGTGTGCATCGTCCAGACCGAGGAGCTCGACGGGCAACCCGTTGAGCTCGACCCGGCGGCGAACGTTCGTCAGGTCGTCCCAGCCCTCCGCTTTGAGCTGTGTGACGAGATCGGCGGACCGCCCGCGAACCGGTCGACGCGGCCTCCGAGCCCCACGGAAGTACGCGAGGTAGTTGAGCGGCTTCGGTGAGTAGTAGTCGTTCGAGCCGAGCACGAACCACGACGCCAAGCGCCCCCGTGTCGCTCGCACGGCGGCGACGGTCGTCTCGACGGCCTCGGGCTCGGCGAGGAAGTCGCCGGTGACCACGGTGACGTCGGCGGCAGGGAGTCCTGCGAGGAACGCTGCCTTGCCGCGGTCCTTGCGCACGAAATGCAGATCCGAAAGATGGAGGACGGTCAGGGGCGCTGCCGCGGTCGCCGGTAGGATGTCGAGGCGGTGGCGCACCAGCCGGTAGCGGCGGCGTTCGACGAAGATCCCCCACAGGACGCAGCACACGCCGAACGCCAGCACCGCGACAACGATCCAGGGAAGCACGGGAGGCAGTGTAGTGAGCGAGTCGGGCCTGAAGGTCGAGATCCAGTCGCAGATGCACCAGGCGATGAAGTCCGGCGACAAGCTGCGTCTGGGCGCGCTTCGCTTGCTGACCGCCGCGATCAAGAATCGCGAGATCGAGGTTCGTCACGAGCTGACCGACGATGAGGTGCGCGAGATCGCAGGAAAAGAGGTCAAGAAGCGCACCGAATCGATCGAGGCGTTCGATGCCGCCGGGCGGACGGAGCTCGCCGACAAGGAGCGTCGGGAGCGCGACGTCGTGTCGGTTTACGCGCCCGCCCAACTGTCCGACGACACCGTCGATGCGTTGATCGACGAGGCGTTGGCCGCCACGGGCGCCACCTCGCCCAAGGAGATGGGCAAGGTCATGGGCTTCGTGATGGGGAAGGCCAAGGGTCAGGTGGACGGCACCCTCGTGCAGCAGAAGGTGCTCGAACGCCTCAACGAGAGCTGACGACCCGCCGTCGTCGGTCCATCACGGCCCGGGGCTCGGGTTTGGGCTGGGGCTGGGTGTCGGACTCGGAGATGGCGTGCCCGTATCGCTCGAACCCACCGTGATCGTGACGGTGCTGCCTTGCAGGAGCTTGGTTCCGCCCGCCGGCTGCTGATCCAGGACGAGATCGACGTTGTGGGGATCGCTCACGTGCTTGCTCACGACCTCGACGACGAATCCGGCCGCCTCGAGAGCTGCCTTGGCATCGGTCCGGGACATCCCGACGACGTCGGGCACCTTCACCTTGGAGGGGACGCCACTGCTGACCTGGATCGTGACGAGTCCTCCCAGTTGCAGCGATGTGCCGCCCGCCGGGGTTTGCGCAACGACCGTGCCCTTCGGATCGGCGGAGTCGACGACCTCGACGAGCGGCGTGAAGTTCGCCTTGACGAGCACGTTCTGTGCGTGCTCGGACCGCTGCCCGACCACGTCGGGAACCGCCCCCGATTGCGGCGCAGGTGGCGCGGGGAAGCTCTCGGCCGGCATCCCCGCCATGACCCGCAGCATGTAGTCGTGCCAGATCGGTGCCGCGAGCGTTCCACCGAACACCGATCCGCCGAAGTACAGCGAGAGGGAGTCGGGCCTCCCGGGGAAGCCGACCCACACGGCGGTCGAAACCTGCCGTGTGTACCCGACGAACCAGGCGTTCGTGTAGTCCTGGGTCGTGCCGGTCTTGCCCGCGACCGGCCACGACCCCAGCGCCGCCGCGGTGCCGGTTCCGCCGGACACGACTCCTTGCAGCATCGCGGTGACCAGGTGCGCGATCTCGGGTGACACGACCTGCTTGCAAACAGGCTTGTGTCGGTAGACAACGCCTTCGGCGTCGACCACCTTCGTCACGGTGTAGGGCTCGCAATGCTTCCCGTCGTTCGCCAAGGTCTGATATGCCGATGCCATCTCGATCGGTGTGACGTCGGCGGTCCCGAGCGTCAGCGACGGGACCGCGGGAAGATCCGACTCGATCCCCATGTCGTGTGCCGCTTGCACGACCTTGTCGGGGCCGACCTCCAGGACCAATTGCGCGAACACCACGTTGATGGAGTCCTTGGTGGCACCCCAGAGATCCACGTACCCCGCATCGCCCGCCCCTTCGGCGTTCGACACGCACGAGCAGGCGTTCCCCGTCCATTGCGGGAGGTACAACGGCGACTTGGTCGAGAACACCGAGCCCGGCGGGATACCTTCTCTGAACGCGGCCACGAGGGTGAACGGCTTGAACGAGGAGCCCGGCTGACGATGGGCGTCGGCCAGGTTCAACTGGTCCCTCTGGTAGTTGCGACCCGAGAGCATCGTGCGGATGGCGCCCGACGTGTTGTCGACGGACACGATGGCCGTGTCGGGGGTCTGCGCGTAGTTCGGGTTCGCGACGGACTCTCGGTACGGCTCGTTCGCCACGGACTGCGCGGCCGCCTGCCAGTCGGGGTCGAGCGTCGTGTAGATCTTCAAGCCGCCTTCGTAGAGTCGCCTGCGGCGCGCCTTCTCGGTCTTGCCGAACGCGTCGTACTGGCCGTCGACGTTCGCGATGATCTGCTCGGTGATGTAGTGCACGAAGAACGGCGGCTGCCGGAGCTTCAAGCTTCCGGCGTCGGCAGCCAGACCGAGCGGGGAGGACTTCGCCTTGTCGATCCGCGCCTGCGGCACCCATCCCAGCTCGGCGAGTCGGTCGAGAACGAAGTTACGGCGGATGCGAGCCTTCACCGGGTGTACCAGCGGGTCGTAGTAGCTCGGCGACCGGACGAGGCCCGCCAGCATGGCGGCCTGCGCAAGCTTCAATCGCGATGCCGGCTCGTGGAAGTAGAAGTCCGCCGCCGTGCCGATCCCGTAGACGCCGTTCGCGAAATACACGTCGTTCAGGTAGAGAGCGAGGATCTGGTCCTTCGTGTAGCGCTGCTCCACGCGGATCGCGAGGGCCAGCTCCTGGAACTTGCGCTGGAACGTCTGGGCGGTGTCGCCGGTGATGGCGTTCTTCACGAGCTGTTGTGTGATCGTCGATCCACCCTGCACCACCTCCCCGGTCGCTGCGTTCGTGATCAGCGCGCGGACGAGCGAGGTCCAATCGAGCGGCCCGTGTTCGTAGAACTGCGCGTCCTCCACCGCCAGGACCGACTTGCTCGCGATCGGGTTGATGTCGTTCAGGCTGACGATCTCGCGGTTGTCGAGGTACAGCGTGGCGAGCTCGGTCTTGCCGTCGGAGGCGTAGATCGTCGAGCGTTCGGGGAACCGGGGGATGCGGGTGAAGTCTGCGCCGAGCGCCGTCAGCCGCGCATCGATCCGCTTGGCACCGAGGCCGAGCCCGGCGAACGGCGGAACGATGAGGACGGCGATGAGCAACGCCGCGATGGCGATGACGGGCACGAGGAGCAACACGGCCAGCGGATTGAATGGCCGGTCCGCCGCGTGGCGCCCTGGTTGGACGGTTCGGGCCATGAGAGATGCCCAGGATACCCTTCGCCTCGCGGTCGGTAGCATGTGGCCGATGCGCCGCCTGTCCCTCTTCCTCGCCGCTTGCTCGCTGCTCGTCCTCTGGCCGCGACCGGCCGTCGCCGCGACGCCGACGGTGGTCGAGGTCATCAAGGTCGAAGGAGCGATCGACCGGCCCTTGCTCGGCTATCTGAACGACCGCCTCGACGCCGCCGAGGCGGAGGGTGCGGTCGTCGTCCTGCAGATCGACACCGCCGGAACGCTCGACCAGGACGGCGTGGCGCTGGCGCAGCGTGTGGTCGAGCTCAGCGTGCCCGTGATCGCCTGGGTCGGCCCAGCGCCCGTCCCGGGCGAGCGGAGCCGGCCTCCTGCTCATGTACGCGTCCTCCCTGGCAGGTGTATCGCCCGGGAGCCAGACCGGCCCGCTCTATCCGATCGATCTCGCACATCCGGAGGACCGGCCCGCGGGGCTTCACGACACGATCGCCGGATGGATCCAGGCGCGGGGCAAGCAGACCGACATCGATTGGATCGACCGACCGCTCACGGCGGCGGAGGCGCGACATCGCGAGATCGCGCAGGTCGCGGCCACGTCCATCCCCGACCTGTTGGATCGCATCGACGGCACCACCGTGCAGACGCCGTCCGGCCCGGTCGTGCTGCACACCCACATCGCGACGACGAAGCAGGAGGCCCTCGACCAGGGCACGGTCGACATCCGATTCGAGAACCTCGGGCCGGTCAACCGGGTGCTGCACGGCGTCGCCTCGCCGTCGATGGTCTATTTCCTGCTGGTCATCGCGCTCGCGGCGCTCGCGTTCGAGCTGACGCAGCCCGGGTTCGGGTTCGCCGGCTTCGCGGGGCTCGGGATGCTGGCCCTCGGTCTGTACGGGCTGACGGTCGTCCCGGTGAACTGGCTGGGCTTGGCCCTGCTCCTCGGCGGGATCGGGCTGATGGTCTTGGACGTCCGGGCGAGGAGGCTGGGCCTGTTGACGGTCGTGGGTCTCGTCGCGTTCGCGGCGGGGTCGGTGCTGGCGTGGCGTGGGATGGCGGCTCCCATGCGGATCTCGCCGTGGCTGATCGGGGGGGCGGTCGTGGCGAGCGCCCTGTACTACGGGTTCGCGCTCACCGTGGCGATCCAATCGCGGGACCGGATCGTGAACGCGCAGCGAGGGCTGATCGGCCTGGTGGGCGAGGCCCGTGGCAAGCTCGCTCCGGACGGGCCGGTTTACGTCAAGGGCGCTCTGTGGCGCGGCCGGTCGACCGGCGACGAGATCGCCTCCGGGACCGCGGTGCGGGTGCGAGGGGTGGACGGCCTCGTCCTTCGGGTGGAGGCCGAGCTGGCCGACGACCCCGACGACGTCCCGCACCCGGCCGACCGTTGACCTGAGACTTTCCTGTGTTCTCCCCGTGGCGGGAATCCCATCCGGCCCGACTTACGAAAGACAAGGTGAGCGGCCCGTGCGGGGCCCCAGGGCGTGGTGGGAGGGACGGCCATCCGGCCGGATATCGTGATCGAGGGTTGGACGAGCGGCTGGCAACTCCAGGCCGCGTGCCGAGGTGAGGACTCCTCGTATTTCTTCGCGCCGAGCTACTTCGAGAAACGCCGAGAGAAGGACGCCCGCGAGGCGGTGGCCAAAGCGATCTGTCGAACCTGCCCGGTGCTCGAGGAATGCCGGGAATATTCCCTGGAGGTTCGGGAGGGCCACGGGATCTGGGGCGGCTTGAACGAGATGGAGCGCCGGGCGCTCCTGCGTCAGCGAGCCGCGCAAGCCGTCTGACCGTCGTTCGTGGGAGGATGCGCCGCATGAACGATGCGGACGTCCTCCAACGGATCGCAGACCAGGGTCTCGAGCTCCCGCCCCCGACGAAGCCGGTCGCCGCCTACGTGCCCGTGGTGGTGTCCGGCTCGCTGGCGTTCGTCGCCGGGCAGGTGCCGATCATCGACGGGCAGGTGCTGCATCCGGGGCTGCTCGGTGCCGGCGTGACGGTGGAACAGGGCTACGAAGGCGGGCGCCGCGCGGCCCTCCAGGCCCTGTCGGTGCTCCGGGCTGAGCTCGGTTCGTTCGATCGGTTGCGGCGCATCGTGCAGGTGACCGTGTACATCGCCTCGACCCCGGACTTCCGCGAGCATCCCCAGGTGGCGAACGGGGCGAGCGAGTTGTTCGTCGCCGCGCTCGGCGAGGAGGGCAAACATGCCCGCGCCGCGATCGGGATGGCGTCGCTCCCGCTGGGTGGGTGCATCGAGGTGGCGGTGACCGCGGAGGTCGCCCCGAGCTAGGAGCGTCCGGCCGGCGGCTCGCGCACGAAACGAACGTCGCCGTCGCGGCGGGTAACGCCGCGCTGATCGAACCACTCCATGAGCGGTACGGCGTACTTCCGGCTCGTGCCGAGGGAAGCTCGGAGCGCGCTCACGGTGATGCCGTCGGTTCCCGCATCCCGGATCGTCGCCTCCGCACGAGTCGACGAGCGCAGGCGTCACGACGATGTCGGGGGTGAGACGGACGACCAGCCCCTCCGCGCGCCGCCGCATCGATCACGTCGCGAGCGACGCCGGCCGCGATCAGCTCCTTGACGGTGGGCGGCGTCGCCTCGGCCGCGCCGGAGATCGCGGCGAGCAACCGGTCGACGTCGGCCGAGCGATCCTCGAGCGCCACCCGGTGGGTCGCCAGGCGGATCGTCGGCCGCCTCTTGCGCCGTGACGCCGCGCTCGCTCAGGTCGTTGAGGAGCGCGTCGACGAGCGCCGCGTCGGTCGGGGCGCGCGCGGTCCGCAGCGACCGCGATGACCGCGCGCCGGGCGACGCTCAGATCGGCGCCGGCGTCCAGCGGGTGCTCGACGTGGAACGCGGCGAGCACCTCTACCACGGATGCTTCGACCGACGCGCGGAGGGCGTCGGTCACGAGCCACTCGCCGACCGCGGTTCCCCCGACCGCACGTGAGCCGGTGAGGCCGTACACATCCGCCGCGCGGATCGCACCGCGTTCTGTCCACCAGCCGGGCGGGCAGCTCGTCTCGCGTCGCCGACGCGCGGGCCGCCGAGCGCGCGACGGGGTCGACTCCCGCCCTAGCCGGAGGGCCGACGTCGAGCACGACTCCTCCCGCGACGGTTTCCCCTCGTCCGCTCTCGCGAACGACGAACCGGTCGCCGACGTCGAGCACGACCGGCGCCGACGTCGTGATCCGAGCGAACGCTTCCTGGCCCGCCTCGAGCTTGGTGGTCCCGTACAGGCGCAGACGCGCGTCGACCTCCGCGGCGCCGACGTAGAGCTTGAACGCGCCGCGCGCCGTGATCGGCGCGGCTCAGTCCCCGTACGGGTCGCAGTCGCGCGTCGAAGATGCGCGTGGGCCGCCATGTCTCCGGCGTCGCGAGCACGTCGCCACGCCCGAGCCGGTCGCGCTCGACGCCGACCAGGTTCGCCGCGACGCGCGAGACGGGGCAGGCGCGTTCCTCCGCTTGCTTGTGGGTCTGCAGCGAGCGGATGCGCGCACGGAGGCCGGTCGGGTAGACCTCGACGGCGTCGCCGACAGCGATGCATCCGCCGGAAAGCGTTCCCGTCACCACGGTGCCCGCCCCCTTGATGGTGAACACCCGATCGATGATGCAGGCGCGTGCGAGCGTCCTCGGACGGTCCCGCTAGGTCGAGCATCACGTCCAGCGCAGATGCGAGCGCGTCGACACCCTCGCCGGTCTCGGACGACACGGGGACGATCGGCGCACCGGACAGCCCGGTGCCCGCCACGCGCTCGCGGACCTCGTCGGCTGCGATCTCGAGCGTCTCGTCGTCGACGAGGTCGCGCTTGGTGAGGGCGATCACCCCGCCGCTGACCCCGAGGACGTCGAGGATCTGCAGGTGCTCCTCGGACTGCGGCTTCCACCCTTCGTCCGCCGCCACTACGAACAGCACCAGGCGCACCGGCCCGACGCCGGCGAGCATGTTGCCGATGAACCGTTCGTGGCCGGGGACGTCCACGAAGCCGATCTCGCGGCCGGACGGGAGTGTGCACCACGCGTACCCCAGGTCGATCGTGAGCCCGCGCCGCTTCTCCTCGGCCCATCGATCCGGGTCCATGCCGGTCAGTCGAACGATCAGCGACGACTTCCCGTGATCGACGTGGCCGGCCGTGGCCACCACGCGGAGCTCGCCCGACAAGGCGGGGTCAGTCCTCGTCGATGTCGTCGCCCTCGAGCGCGTATTGGATCGCACGGGTGAGGTCGGGGAGCTGATCGGGGAACACGGTCCGCACGTCGAAGACGACCGCGTCCGGCTCGACGCGACAGAACACCGACGGGCTGCCGGCGCGCAGCCGGGCCGCGAACGTGCCGGGGTCCGCGGTCTTCACCGCCACGCCCCACGACGGCATCGACGTCCCGGGCATCGAGCCGCCGCCGACGACGGACTCGGTCTTGCGGACGTGCGCGCCCTCGAGGTCGCCGTCGAGCGATTCGCGCCAGGCGATGCGCGCGCTTCGACAGGTCGTCGATCGATCCCTGGAGCATCCGGCGCACCGGCAGCTCGCCTTCACGGCCCGATGCGTGCATCGCCAGAACGGTCTCGAGCGCCGCGATCTGCAACTTGTCCACGCGGACGGCGCGCGCGATCGGGTGGGAGCGGAGCTTCGCCACGACGTCGGCTCGACCGACGATGATCCCGGCCTGCGGCCCGCCGAGCAGCTTGTCGCCCGAGCACGTCACCAGGTCGGCGCCGTCGGCGAGCGCCTCGTACCACGGACGGCTCGTCGGGCGGCATCCCCTGCTCGTGCCGCAACAGGCCCGAGCCGACGTCGAAGATGAACGGCACGCCGCGCTTCGCGGCGACGGCGGCCAGGTCCTTCGCGGGCGGCGTGGCGGTGAAGCCGACCACCCGGTAGTTGCTGGGATGGACCTTGAGGATCGCGCCGGTCCGATCCGTCAGCGACGATCGATAGTCGCTCGTCCGCGTGCGGTTCGTGGTGCCGACCTCGACGAGCTTCGCGCCGGACGCGGACATGATGTCGGGGATCCGGAACTCGCCGCCGATCTCGATGAGCTCGCCGCGAGAGACCAGGACCTCCTTGCGGCGCGCCAGCGCCGCAAGGGCGAGCAGGAGTGCGGCGGCGCAGTTGTTCACGACGAGCGCGTCCTCGGCTCCGGTCAGCGCGATCAGCAGGGCCTCGGCACGGGTGGAGCGCTTGCCGCGCTTGCCCGTCTCGCGATCGATCTCCAGATCCGTGTAGGTCCGCGCGGCTCGGGCCGCGGCGCGCGCCGCTGCCTCCGGCAGCGGCGCCCTTCCCAGGTTCGTGTGCAGCACGACGCCGGTCGCGTTGATCACCGGTGTGAGCCCGGTCGCGATCCTCGATGCCAGCCCGACCGCGTGGGCGAGGATGTCGTCGTCGGACGGCGGGTCGACGCCGCGCTCGGCCGCCGCGCGCGCCTCGTCGAGGGTCTGGATCAGCATGCCTTTGACGATTGGGCGCCCGAAGTTGGCGACCGCCCGGCGGCCGGGTTCGGATCGGAGCAGGGCATCGACGGAGGGGAGCCCGCGGCGCACGTCCACAGTCATCGTGAGAGCAGTGTAGGGCCCGTCCGGGCGACTCGGACGTTCGCGTAGGATATCCGGCGATGGTCGATACCGAGCGCCCCGCGTTCCAGAGCTCGCAGGTCGCTTCGCTCGTCCGCGGCGGCGGACTCGACATCGACGTGGTCCCCTCGGGAACGATGAAGACCGAGGAGATGATCCTCAACATCGGGCCGCAGCACCCGTCGACGCACGGAGTCCTCCGGGTGGTGCTCGAGCTGGATGGCGAGGTCATCACGCGCGCCGAGCCCGTCATCGGGTATATGCACCGCGCCGCCGAGAAGCTCTCCGAGTACCGCGACGCACGCCAGGTGCTCGTGTTGATGAACCGGCACGACTGGATCAGCGCATTCAACAACGAGCTCGGGTGGACGATCGCGGTCGAGCGGCTGGCGGGCATCGAGGTGCCGGACCGTGCGCAGTGGATCCGCACGATGTTCGCCGAGTGGAACCGGATCTTGAACCACCTGATGTTCGGCGGTTCGTTCCCGCTGGAGCTCGGCGCGATGACGCCGATGTTCTACGCGTTCCGCGAGCGGGAGTTGATCCAGGACATGCTGGAGTCGGTTACCGGCGCCCGGATGCACCACTCGTATTGCCGCGTGGGTGGCCTGAAGGACGACTTACCTCGCGGGTTCCTGAAGCGGTCCGCCGAGGTGCTCGCCGTGACGCGCCAGCGCATCAAGGAGTACGAGACCCTGATCATGGGCAACGAGATCGTCTTCGCGCGGACCCGGAACGTGGGCGTGCTGCAAAGAGATGTCGCCGTGGCCTATGGATGCTCGGGTCCCGTCTTGCACGCGAGCGGCGTGCCGATGGACCCCCGCAAGGACGAGCCGTATGAGAAGTACGCGGAGGTGGAGTTCAACGTTCCTGTCGGACAGACCGGCGACTGCTACGACCGGCTGTGGGTGCTGGTCGAGCGGATGAAGGAGTCCTGCGACATCATCGAGCAGTGCATGGACAAGCTGCCTGCCGGGCAGTTCCGCGCCGAGAAGCTCCCCAAGACGCTGAAGATGAGCGGTGAGGTCTATGTCCGCACGGAGAACCCGCTCGGCATGATGGGCTACTACGTCGTGGGCGACGGAAAGGTCGAGCCGTACCGGCTGAAGATGCGCACGCCGTCGTTCTCGAACGTCAGCGTGATCCCCGCGCTGCTTCCCGGCGTGCTCCTCCCCGACGTGGTCGCGATCCTCGGATCGATCTTCTTCGTGGTCGGCGACGTCGACCGCTGACGCCTCGACCGGGCGTCGTCCTCACCGCCTAACTGCTCGGCTGTACACGTCGGCGCTCGGGGGATATCGTGGGCGATATCGCCGCGATATCGGAGAGAAGCGTGGAGACGGGAGCCGAGAACCTGCTGCTCAAGGCCATCAAGAGCCTTCCGCAAGAAGAACAGGACGAGGTCCTTCGATCCATCATCGGACAGGCTTTCGGGGCGAAGGGCGCGTTGTCGGCGATCCGCGGGGCGGATGTCTTCGCCGCTCCCCCCGACTTCACCGTCGTGTCCGGCCCGCCGTTCGACACGGTGAAGCAGATGACCGCGCCGCTGTTGGTGCGCCTCCCGGCCGATCTCCACGACCGCTTCCTGCGCTGGTCGACCACGAACGGCTTCTCGATGGCCGCCGTGGCGCGTGGCTTGATCGAACGGTTCCTCGACGATCAGGAACGCCGCGGCAAGGTGGTCTGACGCGGACTAGCGTTCGCGAACGAACCAGGCCCCGCCCGGCCCTGTGTACGAGGCGCCCTCGCTCCAGATCGCGACGACCTTGCCTTCGTTCGTGATGTCGATCTCGCCGTAGTCGCCGTAGGCCTCAAGGAACCCCTTCGCGCTCTTGTAGACGGCCCCGCCGCGGGCGTTCGAGAGCCTGATCGCATCGGACCAGGTGGCCCCACCATCGGTCGTGCGCGAATACCAGACGTTCCAGCGACCGGTCCGTGTGTCCATCCACCACACGCGGAAGTCGCCGGGTCCGCCCGAGACCGCGGCGGGGAAGATGGCGTCCGCGCCCGGCGGGGAGAGCGCGGTCGGGGCCGCCCACGTGAGGCCGCCGTCGCTCGACGTGGTGGCGAAGACCTGTTGCGGCGCTCGATCTGCGTCGTTCGCGGCGTAGACGAACATCAGGTCTCCGTTCGCGTCGGCCGTGAGCGTGGGCGTCGGTCCGTAGAAGCCGTCGTAGCAGCCGTCCGACGTGCAGTCGGGTTGCTGGCCGCCGGTCGCCACACGGATGACCTGCCATGTGGCGCCGCCGTCGTCCGACAGGACCACGTCGGAGTGGATCTGCGCGGCGGAGTGCTGATCGTAGTCGCTCTCCGCGAACGCGATGTGCTGGCCGTCCGCCGACACCCATCCACCGCCGGCGAAGAAATAGCGATTCTTGTCGGTCGATCTTCTTCGTGACGAACGAGGCGCCGCCGTCGTGCGAGATGCCGACGAAGCTGTCCCCGTGGCTGGGTCCGTTGTACGCGACGAAGACGTCCTGTCCCGACGGCGAAACGGCCAGCCAGGGCTTGTCCGACCACGCGGACGGCATGCTGACGGGCGTGGTCCACGTCCGGCCGTGGTCCGTCGACTTGGAGACCGACACGCCGGGCTGGAACCCCTCGAGCCACGCGGCGAACACCGTCCCCTGTGCATCGACCACGATCTGCGGGTCGTATTGCCCGTGCTTGATCGCCTTGCAGACACAGACGAACCGGTCGGGTCCCCACGTCCGTCCGCCGTCGGGGGAAACGCGCAGGACGATCGATGGGCTCGGGCAGGAAGGACACCGGGCCGGTCCGGTGTATCGGGTCGAAAGGCTGTAGACGTATGGAGCCGATGGGTCGGCGGCGATCGCCGGTTCCCAATCGTCCGCGCCGACCTTCCACACCCGCTCGGTCGTCCAACCGGGGTTCGGGATCGGACGCGCCGGACCGGTTCGCCCGTTCGTGCCTGCAGCGCGGGCCGCGTCGACGGCTTCCAGACGCGCCCGCGTCTGGTCGGACGCCTCGCGCTCCTCGTCGGCGAGGGTGTGGCTCTCTCCCTCTTGGTCGCTCTCTTGGTCGCCGCCCTCGGACCCGCTCGGGTGAGAGGCGCTGATCGCGGTCGTCGACGTGCCGTTACGGGCGACGACGACCGCGACGACCGCGACGATCGAGAGGACCGCGAGGATGGCGATGAGGATCCGGATCCGTGACGACACGACCAGCCTTTCTGACGGGTTCCGGAGCCTAGGAGCGTCGGCGTGACTGGTCAAGGCAACCACGAAGGGGAAGGGAGTCCCGGCGACGCGAGCAGGAGCCATCGGAGGCGGCCGAGCGCCGATGGGTCGACCAGCAGCGTCGCCCGGCTCCTGCCGCTCCATGTCCGGACCGCCTCGAGCCCGTCTCGATCGGCGAGCAGCGCGGACTGTCGAGCGAGCTCCTCACGCTGCCACTCCTCGAACCCGAGCGCGCGCAATGCGTCGTGCTGGGTGATCGAAGGGAAGGCGATCAGGCCCCGCTCCTCGGCGTGCCGGGCGATCGACGCGAAGTCGACGCCGGCCGTGATGTCGCTCGAGCCTGGATCGATCAAGACGTCCTCGACCACGCGATGGTCGCGATAGCCGTGGATGTCGCCCCCCGGGGAGCCGACCGCGCCGTAGTCGATCAGCAACGCGTACCCGCGTTCGAGCGTTCCTGCGAGTCGATCTATGAACGCGAAGGCTCCGACGGGGACCAGGCGTCTCGCCGTCCGCCGACCTCGAGCTCGCCGTCCCACGGCGTCTCGACCTCGACGAACCGATCGGCGTCCACCCCGACGCGGATCTCGCGATCGCCCCGCAGCCGGCGGAACGGGAGGTTGTCGAGCAGCTCGTTGGCGACGACGACGTGCGATGCGCCTTCGAGCTCGGCCGCGGTGTGGACGTTGTCGACCGTCGCCAACGCGGATCGAGCGCCGGGACTGACGTCGATCGCCTCGTAGTGCACGTCGATGTCGTCGAGCTCGCCGAGGATCTGGACGGCGAGCGTACCGTCGCCGGCTCCCACCTCGGCGATGCGAAGAGGAGCCGGTCCGCCCGAGCGCGTCGCACAGTTCCCGCACGGCACGTCCGAGCAACGCACCGAACACCGGATGGACGTGTGGGCTCGTCACGAAGTCAGCGCTCGGTCCTACCGGCGGGCGTTCGTAGTAGCCGCCGGGGCCGTAGAGGGCAAGCTCCATGTACTCGTCGAACGCGATCGGTCCGTGGTCGCTGATCGCCCGTCGGATCGCGTCCGCGACCTGTTCGCTCATGGCCAGGAGTATGCCGCCGGGGCGGTCGCCCAGAGCGGTCGCCCAGCGGCGGACGCGCCTGGGAGAATCCGGGCGTGGTGGACGAGCTTCGGCTTGGCGGCGTCGGTCATCGCGGGGCGCGACGGCTCCGCGGGGCTGGAGTTGCTGGTCATCGAGCGCAGCCGATCAAGCCGGTTCCTCCCCGGCTACGTCGCGTTCCCCGGTGGCGCCACGGACCCCGGCGACGCGGATCTGGCGGTCGAGTGGTTCGGCACCGCGGACGAGATCTCGCGTGCCTGCGCGATCCGCGAGCTCTCCGAGGAGACGGCCCTCGCGCTGACCGTCGACGGGCTTGGCCCGATCGGCAGCTGGGATCCCCTCAGTCCCGTCGGGATGGCGCCACCGAGCCCCGAACAGCTCCCCGAGATCGCGCACTGGATCGCACCCGAGGAGGTCCCGGTCCGGTTCGATGCCCGGTACTTCGCGGTGGAGTCGATCGACGGTCTCGAACCGACGCCCGACGGCTCGGAGGCCGCGACCGCCTGGTGGGCCACCGCTGACGCGCTGCTCGCCGATCACGAGGCGGGCCGGCGCAAGCTCTACTGGCCGACGTTCTTCACCATGACCCATCTGGCCGAGTGCGCGTCGGTCGCGGATCTGCTCGCCCTCCGGTTCGAGACCCGCGAGCCCACCGACGATGAGGTCGAGCGCCTGCCGCGCGCGACGTTCTGGCAGGACTGACGCGATGCTGCGGATCGTTCGCGTCCTGGCACCGAACCCGAGCGTGTACACACTGGAGGGAACGAACACGTGGATCGTCGGCGAGGACCCGTCGATCGTCATCGACCCCGGTCCGGACGACGTGGGACACCGCGAAGAGGTCGCGCGTGCGGCCGGAAGGGTCGCGGCCGTGCTCGTGACGCACGACCACGAGGATCACGCTCCCGGCGCTCCCGCGTTCGCCGAGCTCGTCGGCGCGCCGCTCTACGCGTTCCGTCTCAAGGGCGCCGAACACCTGCGCGACGGCCAGCGGTTCGTGACGTCCGATGACGCCGACGTCGTCGCGGTTTACTCACCAGGCCATTCGTCCGATCACGTTTCATTCTTCGTGCCGTCGGAGGGCGCGTTGTTCACCGGCGATGCCGTGGTCGGTCGCGGGACGAGCTTCATCGACCCGCCGGACGGGGACCTGGCGCAGTACCTGCGGTCGCTCCGCCGGATGCAGGAGCTGAACCCGCGGGTCATCTACCCGGGCCACGGCCCCATCGTGATGGACGCGCCGGCCAAGCTCGACGACTACCTCTCGCACCGCGAAGACCGGGAGCAGCAGGTGCTCGAGCAGCTCGATCTAGGCCCGCGCTCCATCGCCGACGTCGTCGCCGCGATCTACGCGGACTATCCGTCCGAGGTGCTTCCGCTCGCCGAGCGTTCGGTCCTCGCGCACCTGCTGAAGCTCGAGAGCGAAGGACGCGCCGAGCGCAAGGGCAAGGCGGAGGGCGCCTCGTGGGCGAAGAGCGAGCCGCGCGCGTGCGCCCGCTGCGGCCGTCCGGTCAAAGGTCGTGCGCGGCTCTGCGGCCCGTGCAGCCTGGCCGTACTGCAGGACACCGCGGACACCGGCGCCTAGGACTCAGCGACCGGCGTCGGGCTCCCAGACCGAGATGTGCTTCCCGCTGGATGCCGAGAACGGTGTTCGATCCCAGTCCCCCCATCGTTCGCGCAGTCGGAGTCCGGCGAGCCGCGCCATCAGGTCGAGCTCCGGAACGTGCGCGTACCGGATCTTCACCGGGAACAGTTCGATGCCGTCTTCGCGGATCATCACGCGTTGACTGTCGCTCCGCTGCGCGACTGGGTCGTGCTTCGTGACGTCGAGCGAGACCCCGTCCGGGTCGACCTTGATGGCCGATACGCGCTGGTCGTGGTCGAAGTAGGTGGGATCGAACACGAACGCCTCCATCACGAACACGCCATCGCGTGCGAGATGACCGGCAACCGTGCGGAAGCACGTCACCTGATCGTCCTGGGTGAGCAGCCCGAAGAACGTGTTGAACGGGACGTAGATCGCGGTGAACGTCGTCTCGAGCGAGAAGTCGCGGAAGTCGCCGATCGTGACCGGGATCGTCTCGCCGCCCGGTTTCGCGCGCAGCCGCTCGACCATGGCCGTCGAGGCGTCGATGCCGTGGACCTCCACACCGGCCGCGGCGAGTGGGATCGCCACCCTGCCGGTCCCGATACCCAGCTCGAGCGCCGGCCCCGCGCCGGCGAGCGACACCAAGAAATCGACCGTCGCTCCGACGTCCGGGGCGGTCGGCACGACCGGATACATCTCGTCGTAGACCTCAGCGATCCGGTCGCCGTAGGTGGGCGGCCCGTACCCGTCGTCATCGCTCATCATCGAAGCCAAGCAGCGAGCGATACACGCCGTCAACCGCCCCGGCAGATCGCCCCCGTCATCGAACGCGCTGGAACCGCGTCCGCACGACGTAACGGCCGCGCGCGGCGACGCGGATGTCGCCGTCGGTCACCATCGCGCGGAGCGCCCGGTTCGCCGACTCCCGGGTTGTTCCGGCGAGCGCCGCCACCTCGTCCTGCGTGAGGGGCAGCAGGATCAGCCTGCCTCCTTCGACGGGACGGCCGAACCGCTGCGAGAGATCCTCGAGCCGCTGCGCGACCCGCGTGCGGACGTCGAGCCACGCGAGATCGGCGGCGAGGGCGGCGGCGCGATGGGCGCGGGTCGTGAGGAGGTCGGCCGCCGCCCGGCCGGAAACGGGTGAGAGGCGGCACGGACGGAGGGCTCGGACGGTCACCGGTGACGGCACGCCGGTCAGCTCGCCCGCCCCGTGACCCGGTCCCAGGACGTCGATCACCAACTCGTGCCCGGCGTCGGAGATGGTCGCGACGCGGAGAGCGCCGGACTCGACCAGCCACAGGCCGTCGCCGATCGCGCCCTGCCGGATCAGCGTTCCGTGCTGCCGCAGGACGAGCGTGAGGGGGAGCGGTTGTGGGCCGCGTCGCACCTGGACCGACACGCCGCTCCTTCCGCCGTGCGCCGCATACGGTATCCCGCCCCACCGACATCCGCGGCGTAGCGCGAGCGCCGGTCCTGGGGGTAGGCTTGCGCCGTGGCGACCAGCAAGGCGACGATCAAGCAGCTCACGACGGTCCTCGAGGCCGTTCCCCTGTTCGAGGGGCTCACACACAAGCAGCTGAGGAAAGTGGCCGATCTGGCCGACGTCGCGCGTTTCATGGCCGGCGCCACGCTCGTGAAGCAGGGTGAGATCGGCGACAGCTTCTACGTCGTGCTGACGGGCCAAGCGAAGGTCGTCGCGAACAAACGAACCCTGAACCGCCTGCTCCCCGGCGATCACTTCGGCGAGATCTCACTGCTCGACGGCGGACCGCGCTCGGCGTCCGTCCTCGCGGAGACCGAGATGACGCTCGTGATCATCACTCAGAAGGACTTCCTGGCGATGCTGGGCAAGGATCCCGAGATCACCGTCGGCTTGCTCGAGGGCATGGCCCGAACCGTCCGCCGGCTCGATCGCTCCCTCGCCGGGTAGCCTCCCCGTACGTGAAGGTCGAGCTCCATCGCCCGGACGAACCCGACGCCGTCGTCGCGACGGTGGCGTGGACCGACGGCACGCCGGTCATCGACACGCAGGACGACATCCTCCGCACGACGCTCCAGAAGGTCTTCCGCCGAACGCCGGTCGTGGTCGATGACTCGTCGTACCGGCGCATGGGGACGGCCGGTGCGGTCCTGATCCAGCCGGGCGACCTCGAATGGTTCCGGGCCGTGGCGCAGACGCGCGTCCCCGCTGAGGCCGGCCTGGCCGTCCGATTCGTGCCGGGTGTCACCGAGGGCGGCTTCGATCCCGCGGCGGGCTACCGGACGTTCGAAGCGCAGATCGAGCGGCTCACGACGTAGCGGTGTCGGCGCCGGCGTTCGCCGGGGCGCGCCGTTCCGCCAACCACGACTTCCCCTCCGGGCAGAACGCCCGGAAGTCGCAGTACGTGCATTGCGGCTCCCGGGGGTCGCGTCGAACGCTCCCGCGTCGATCGAACGCAAGGCCTCCGTCGACGCGAGCCTTCACCGCGTCGGGCTCCTCCATGGGGTGCGAGACCTCGTCGCCGCTCGCGAGGTACAGGTAGGTGAGCGTGACGTCTTCGGGACGCTTGGCCCAGATCTCGACGCAGGCGAGGCCGTACAGGTCGAGCTGCAGCGCCGCAAGCGGGTCGTCGTCCGCGGGACGGCGACCCGTCTTCCAGTCGACGACCTCCCAAGGCGCCGTCGGGATCGCCGTAGACGGCGTCGATCCGCCCGCCCACCGTGAAGCCCACGAGCCGGAGCAGGAACGGCCGCTCCGCGTGGAGCGGGGTGACGTCCGCGAACCGGCTCCCCAGGAACGCTTCACGGAGCCGTTCGACCTTGCCGGGCTCGCCGGCGAGCTCCTCGCTCGTGAGGTCGGGCGCCTCGTCCACCTCGAGCAACACCGCCTGGCCGCTCGCGCGCCGCTCGATCCATCGGTGTACCTCGGTGCCGATGCGCGCGGCGGGTCCGCTGAAGCGCGGCAACGGACGGACCGCCGTCCAGTAGAAGCGCTTCGGGCAGCGCGCGTAGTCGATCACGCCGCCGACGGACACGGTCCGTCGCGCCACGGGGCCGCCGGAGCCGTTCGTCGCGTCGGAGCCTTCGCGTTCCCGCAGGAACCCGGCGTGGTGCCGCCGCTCGGCGGCGAGCTCTTCGAACAGCTCGCGCTCCTCCTCGCTCAAGGGGTCGAACAGGGTCGGCTGCACGCCGCCGATGGCGACGGCGTCGACCGCCGACCGTCGCCAGCCTTCGGGGAACACATCGTCGGTGTCGTCGGGCCGCGCGGGTTCGGGCCAGTCCTTCACGAACCGCTCGCGGTAGCCAAGGAGCGGATTCGTCTCCTCGTCGATGTCCTCACCCGGATCCCACGTCCCATGCCGAACCTCCATCACCCAGCCCGCGAGCTCCCGGAGGAACTGACCGCCCTCCTTCGCGTTCATGTTCTCGCCGTACCAATGCGCGCCGGTGCAGAACAGCCGGCGTCGCGCGCGCGTCATGGCGACGTACGCGGTTCGGCGTTCCTCGTATTCCTCCTGCGCCTGCAGGTCCTGCTTGAAGTGGGACAGCACGCCGTCGAACTTCGGCAGGATCTTCGCGTCGCCCCGGAGCTCGAAGTCCATCGACTTCCCGCGCTCCGCCGGGTTGTGCTGGATCCGCGTGCTCGGCAGCAAGCCCTTCGCCATGCCGGGCACGAAGACGTTGTCGAACTCCAGTCCCTTCGCCGCGTGGATCGTCATCACCTTCACGGAGTCCTCCGCCGACGGCTGCACCGGCGACCACTCCTGCTTGTCCATGCGTTCCACCGTGTCCACGTAGTCCAGGAACGCCCGGAGCGTGAGCGCGCCCTCGACCGGCTCGAACGCGTGGACCTGGTCCATGAACGCCGCGAGGTTGCGCTTGGCGGCGGTGGCCGTGACCTGATCAGTGTGGGCGTCCAGCTCCGCCAGGATGCCCGTGCGCCGCACGACCTCGCCGAGGAACTCGCCGACCGGTTTCCGCGCTTCGACGCGCAGATCCGCCAGCTCCGCACGGAACTCCTCGAGACGCGCCTTCCCGTCGTCGGACAGCCGCTCCACCTCGTCCAGGTGCTCGAGCGCCTCGGCGAACAGGAACGGCGTCGCCTCGCCTTCCTCCTCGTCGACCAGTCGCAGCGCGTAGCTCTTCGTCTTCGGCGAGGGCCGCGACGCGCGCGAGGTCCTTGTAACCGACGCGGTACCGCGGGCCGAGCAGGATCTTCGCCAGGGCCACGCTCGCGAGCGGATCGCTCACGGCGCGCGCGTAGGCGAGCACCTCGACGATCTCTGGCAGGCGCAGGAGTCCGGCCAGCCCGAGGATCTCCACAGGGATCTCATGCTCCGCGAACGCTTGTTGCAGCGAGAAGAACAGTCTGCTCGATCGGCAGAGCACCGCGACGTCCGACCACTTGTTGCCGGCGTCGTGCAGCTCGAGGATGTGCTCGGCGATCCACTCGGCCTCCTTCCACTCGTCGGAGATCCGCGCGACGTGCACCTCGCCGGTCTTGTTCTCGATCCAGGGCACCAGCTGCTTGTCGGGATCCGGGCGCTGCTGCTCGGGGAGCTTCGAGATCACAACGTCTGCCGCTTCCAGGATCCACGCGCCCGAGCGGAAGTTCGTGTAGAGCGGGAGCTGCGTCGAGGGTGAGCCGTCCGCGCGAGCGAACTGTTGCGGGAAATCCAGCAGGTTGAACAGGCTCGCGCCGCGCCACGCGTAGATGTTCTGGTCGGGGTCGCCCACCGCGGTCACGGGATGCCCGCCCGCCGAAGACGCCGGCGATCAACTTGGCCTGGGCGACGTCGGTGTCCTGGTACTCGTCGAGCAACACGGCGCCGAACCGCTGCCGGTACTCGGCCGTCACCTGCGGATGCTCCTCGACCACCTTGAGCGCCAGCGAGATCTGGTCGCCGAAGTCGATCGCGCCCAGGTCGCGCTTCAACTGCCGGAAGATCGCCGCGCCTCTGGCCAGTTCGATCCGCTCCAGCGCTGCGTGGTACGCGCGGTCGGAGCGGTGCTCCTGCAACTGCTCCAATCGTTCCTGGTTGAACGCGATGATCTCCTCGGGCGTCCGCCGGTGGTTCGAGGCCTGGTCGTCGAGCAACAAGATGTTGTCGATCACGGCGCCCTGCGTTTCGGTCTTCACGTGCTCGAACGTCATCAGGTCCATGACGCGCGCACACAGCTCGGTGCGCTGCGCGGGGGAGAGCACCCGCTGATCCGGCTCGATGCCCGCGAGCATCCCGTATCGGTCGAACAGCTTCGCTGCGAACCCGTGATAGTTCATGATCTCGGGCTCTTCGCCCTCGGCCAGGTCGAGCTCGGCAAGGGCACGGCGGATCCGCTGCTGCAGGTTCTCGGTCGCCTTGTTCGTGAACGTCAGACAGAGCACGTTGCCGGGCAACACACCTGGGGTTTCGTCGCCGAGCCGGCCCGTAGCGGCGAGCGCCAGGTAGACGACGCGCGCGGCCATGACGGAGGTCTTGCCCGAACCCGCGCCGGCGACGAGCACGAACGGCTCGAGCGGCCACGAGATCGCGCGCCATTGCTCCTCGGTCGGCTCGCGTCCGCCCATCACGGCGACGATCTCCGGCGGGTAGGCGCGATCCGTCACGATCCACCCTCCGTCGAGAACAATGGCGCGCCCTGCGGATAGAGCGAGCAGAGCGTCTTGAAGTCGCAGAAGTAGCAGTCGGCCTGCGAGTTGGGCCGATAACGCTCCTCTGCGTCGAGTCGGCGGAGCTCGGCGATCAGCAAGGAGAGTCGTTCACGCATGCGTTGTTGGTACTCGGCCTCGCGCTCGCCGGTACCGACCTCCCATTCGCGCATCTCGAGGTCGCCCTTGGTGTAGTGCGCCCTTGAGGTACGCGAGCTCGACGCCGGTGATGGCGCCGACCTCCTTCAGGTCCTCGGCCTCCTGCGCGGCTAGGTAGTAGATGCCGAGCTGCAGGCTCTCGTTCGCCTTGGGCATGTTGTACGTGCCGCCGGTCTTGTAGTCGGTGATGCGCGTGCCGAAGCCGAGCGGGTCGGGCCCGATCCGGTCGATGTAGCCGTTCAACGTCGCGCCGTCGTACTCGAACTCGAACCCGCGCTCGGTGCCGGTCGCGGGGAACTCGCCGAACCGACCGAACCAGTTCGGCAGCATGCGGTCCTTGGCCAGCCGCTTCCATGTCTCGGAGACCGCTGTCGACGGGAACTCCTGAGGACGCCAGCGTTCGTCGACAGCGGCTTGCAGCTTTTCGAGCGTGCGATCGACCTTGCCGTTCTCGCAGTCCTCGATGATCTTGTGGATCGTCTTACCGACCCATGCTTGGTACCCGACCAGGCCGCCGAGTCCCAGCTCCGCGGACAGCACGTACTGCAGCTCGCAGTTCTCGAGCGTCGAGAGCTTGGAGTACGACACCCGGATGGTCTCGTGGAGCGGCACGCCGGTGTCGGTCCACCCGCGTTGGAACCACCAGCGGCCGGGATCGACGCCGAGCGCCACCAGGCCCTCGAGCGCCGCGAGGCGTCGGGCGCGCGGGACGTCCAGGTCGGCGAGGGTTCGCCTCCATGTCGCCGACGCCTCCCGCACGGACACAGGTTCGTCGAACGGCCCCTGCGAGATCGGCGTCCAGGCGATGCCCTGCTCGTCGACGAACCGTGACGTGGCGACCGACCCGTCGGCGTGCGTCTCGCTCGCGGTCAGCACGACCCTGGTCCGAGCGCGACCGAGCATCATGCGGAACAGCCGTCGTTCGTCCTCCAGGCGAGCGCGGTTGCGCTCGGACTGCGAGATCGGCCGCTCGAGCGCCGCCAGGTCGAACATCGGCTCCGGGCGGGACAGGCTCGGGAAGTTCCCTTCGACAGCTCCCGCGACGACGACGGTGTCGAGCTCGGTACCGACGGCGCCGTGCGCGGTCAGCACGCGAACGGCGTCGAACGACGCGGGATCGCTCGACCGATAGCCCGGGCCGTGCTCACCGGCGTCGAGCGATCGCACGAACGCCTCCGTCGACGGGTCGGGCGAATCGCCGGCCTCGGCGACGACGTCGGAGAGGCCGACGACGACGTCGATCTCCCGTCGGGCGCCGGACGAGCGTTCGGCGTCCGCGACCAGACGCGCCGAGTACGGCAGGTCCTGCCAGAGGATCCGGAAGGTCTCGAGCACCGACCGGTCGGCGACGCTCGCGGCGCGCTCGAGCACCTCGCGCACGACGTCGATCTCGGCGGCCTCGGCCTGCGTGAGGCCTTCCGTGTGATCGAGCGCCGCGCCGACGGTGCCCTCCACCGCCTGGGCCGCGCGCATCACCCCCCGCGCAGCGGCCGGCGACAGCCGCACCAGGTCGGACGTGAGGACGGATTCGATCAGCTGCTCGCGCGCGTCGGCGTCGGCCGTCAGCCACCGGAGCGCGAGCACGTACGGGAACGTGGCAGGCTCGGCGGTGAGCGCCATGCCGCTCTCGGGGAGCGCGCGCGGCACGCCGGCGTCGTCGAGCGCCCGCAGCAGCGAACCGACGTGCGAGCCCTGCCGCCGGACGACGACGGCGAGCTCATTCCAAGGAACGCCTTCCTCCACGTGGAGCCGGCGGAGCTCGCGCGCGATCGCGGCGTGCTCCTCCGACGTATGCGGCGCGGTCCACGCCTCGACCGTGATCGCCGCTCCGGCGCGGTGCGGCGTCTCCAGCTCGATCACGTCCGAGCCGCCGAACCGCTCGGCGAATCGGCGGATCGGGGTGTCGGTGGCGCCCTGGAACGAGAAGACGTGCGCCTCGGGATCGCCGGCCACGATCAGGTCGGGTGGCGCGAGCCCGGCCACGATGGCTTCGGCGGCCAACGTCGTGTCCTGGTAGTCATCGACGAGCAAGTGGTCGAGCAGCGGCTCGCCGTCGGTGGACACCTGCGCAGCGCGTTGCAACAGCGCCGCGAAGTCCACGACGTTGCGCCCGTCGATCACGTCCTGGTACTCGCGATAGAAGCGGGCGAGCTCCTTCCAGCCGGTCAGGCCGGCCTTCTCCGCTCGCGCCTCGATGTCCTCGGGGCTGAGGAGCGCTTCCTGCGCGCGCGAGAGGAACTGCCGGACCTCGTCGGCGAACGCGCGCATGCCGAGCATGTGTCCGTACGCGGGCCACGCCGAGCGGTCCTGATCGTTGAGCAGCTCCTGCACCAACGCGAACTGGTCGCCCGCGGGGAGCAGGTCGGGAGGCTCCGGATAGTCCAGCCGTCGGAACCGAGCGTTCAACACGTGACGCGCCAGCCCATGGATCGTCACGACGCGCAGCTCCGGGAGCGAGCCCTGGAACCGCGCGAGCAATGCGTCGCGCTCGGCGTTCCGCGCCGGGGCCGAGCCCACGACGAACGCCACGCGTTCGGGATCGGCGCCGCCCTCGAGCAATCGGGCGAACCGCTCGCGGAGGATCGCGGTCTTCCCGGTTCCGGGATCGCCGGTCACCAAGAGCGGGCCGGCGTCATGAGCGAGGACCCGCTCCTGTTGGGGGTCGGGTGAGAGGGGGGACGTCATCGAACACGATGCTACTTCGCGATACCGACAGGTCGGCAGGTCAGAGGGCAGATCGGTTCACAGGTCGGGTCGTGGTGGCAGCGCTGCGAACCCCGTCGGGGCCGAACGTCCCTCGATCACACGGCGGTACCAATCCTCGACGTCTCGCGGTGTGAGCGCCCCGATCAGGACGCCGTCCTTCACGACCAGACCGGTCTCGCCTCCGAGCCATTCGATCGCCGCATCGAGGGTCTCGTCGGGAGCGAGCACCGTCGTCTGGTTCATGGGGATCAGGGCGTCGCGGACCGGTCGCAACGGGTCGCGAGCGCCGACGCGACGCGCGCTCTGCATGGAGACCGAACCGATGACGTGGCCATCGTCGTCGACGACGGGGAACGGTTCGTTCGGAGTGCCACGGAGCGCGTGGTCCAACGCCTCCGCCAAACTCATCGTGGCCGGGATGCTCCGGGGAGGCGGTCGCATCGCGTCGGCAACCACCCCTTTGATCAGCTGGTCGCGGAACGCGATCCGCTGCTCCATCCCGCGACCGGTCGTGATCAGGATCGCCGCGATGTAGCCCGCGAAGATCCCCAAGCCGACGCCGCCGTTGGCGATGAACCACACCGCGGCAGCGCCGAAGATCAGGCCGACCAGGAGACCGGACCATCCCGCGGCGCGCAACGCGGTTCGGCGGTTCTTCGTGAGACCCCACACCGCCGCGAGCAACATCCTTCCGCCGTCGAGGGGGAACCCGGGCAACGCGTTCAACACCGCGAAGACCAGCGACAACCATGCGAGGTACCCGACGATGTCGGAGACGACGCCGGCCGTCGCGAGGTGGGCCACCCAGAACACGCCCGAGAGCACCAGCGTCGTCGCCGGTCCGACGGAGGCGACCAGGAACTCCCCGAGCGGTCCTCGGATGTCGGCCCGCGTCTCGGTGGCGCCGCCCCAGAAGACGAGCGTCACCCCGCGAACCGGCAGGCCGAGCGTTCGCGCCATGACGGCGTGTGCTGCCTCGTGCGCGAGGATGCTCGCGAAGAAGAGCACGGCGGCGAACACCGCGAGGAAGATCGCCTCGCCCGATCCGGCCGCCAGACCCCGGTTGAGCGTCAGCCAGTTGTACTGTGACCAGACGTAGAGCGCCGCGATCCACACCCACGACGTGCTCACGTACAAGGGGATCCCTCGAACCGTCGCGACCTTCCATCGGTGCCCCGTCAGCATCCTCCGAGCCTACCTTCGCGTCCGACGAACACGTCCAGGCGCTAACGGCTGCGGGTCAGGTATGCAGCTCGTCGCGTAGCGCGCCCAGGATCTCGAGCTCCGCGAGATCGCGGGGTCTGCCCGCCGCCCGCTTCATCCGTATGAGGTCGTCGATCGAAGCCACGGCGACGACGAGACCGTCGAGGTCGATGTCGACCGCGGACTTCATGAGGTCGTCGTAGCCGAGCGTGCCGGCGGGGATCCCGAGGCAGTCCAGATCGCCGAGATCGGTGACGAACGTGAAGTGGTCGCCAACCGCGAACGTCTTCGCGTCGAGTGAGAACGGGACGTCTTCGTCGGCGCCCCGGAGACGGGCATGGATCGAACCCAACGCTACCGAGAGACGTTCCAGGTTCTCCGGACTCCGCTCGTGGCAGACATCGAGATCCTGGGTGACGGACGGCGAACCGTGGGTCGCACCGGCGACGCCGCCGATCACCACGTATCGCACCGCGTGATCGGAGAGCACCTCGCAAGGAGCCGATCGGATCGAACGCGGTCACGGGACGCGCTTCCGAGTCGCGTCCGTGGAGACGCCCCACGGCGGCAGCCGCGGCGGTGAGGTCTTCGAGCCGCTGACGAGGGGTGAGCGCCAGCCGTTCGCGGATCTGCGCGCGGTCGATGCCCTCGCCCAGCCGCCTACCCAACTCGAGGTCGTGGCCGGATGCGTGGAGGAGCCTGAGGAGCGTGTCGATCCGGGGTTCGATCGTTCCGGTCTCGATGCGGCCGACCGTCGACTGCGGAACCCCGGCCCGTGCGGCGAGTGAGCGCTGGGTCAGGCCGGCCCTGGTCCGAGCGTTCCTCAGCAGCATGCCGCCGTTCCGCATGCTGATAGCATACTCGCTATCAGAGGTCTCGGAGCAAGTCGCCGAGTTCGCTGGCGTTCCTCACGGCGAAGTCGCGGTAGCAGTTGTTCATCAGGACGTGGGTCTCTCGGGTCTCGGACGCGAGCTGTTGGATCCTGGGGACCCATTCGGCCAGTTCCTCTTGCTTGTAGTCGTAACGGAAGCGGATCGACGCGCTTTCGCTCTTCGTGCTCCACGCTTGAGGATCGCGTCCGTGGAACCGCACCATGGCCAGATCGTCGGCGGTTGCCGCCGCGATCGGCGGGATGCTCGAGACGAACCCCTGCGGCATGTCGACGCAGACGAACGGCAGCTTCCGCTCTTCCAAGAAGGACAGCGACTCCTCGCGATTGCGCTCGCTCATCCAGGCCTCGTTGCGGAACTCCACGGCGACCCGGTAGTCGGGCAGCCGCGCCGAGCACTCCTCGATGTAGGCCTTGTTCTTCTTCGAGATGACGAACCACTGTGGGAACTGGAACAGGACCGCGCCGAGCTTGCCCGCCGAGTGCAACGGCATCAACGCGTCGCGGAACCGCTGCCACACCTCGTCGACGGCTTCGTCCGGGAGTTTGTCGCGATACACGTTGCGTTTCTCGAGCGCTTCCGGCGGGAGCGTCGCCTTGATGTCGTTGTAGAGCGACTCGACCTTGGTCGGGTGGTTCGTGAGCAACGAGTACGCCTTGATGTTGAACGTGAAGTCGGCCGGCGTGCGCTCGATCCAGAGCACCGAGTTCTTCTCCGACGGGGGGTAGTAGTACGTGGAGTCGACCTCCACCAACGGGAACCGCGACGCGTAGAACTTCAGCCGCGCTTCGGCGCTGATGGTGCCGGGCGGATAGAAGTTCCCTTCCTTGACCAACGTCGGGTCGGTCCACGACGAAGTGCCGATGAGGATGCGGCCGGTCACAGGGAAGAGCCTATCGACGGATCAGGACACGTCGGGGCCGTCGGTGGACGCACCGTCTCGACGTTCGGTCTTCACTTGTTTCCTACGCAGGACCTTGTCCTTCGCATTGTTGGCCTTTTCCTTGGCGGCCCGCAGCAGTCGCTGCGCCCAGACGTACTCGGTCCCCAGGATCGACAGGCCGACGAAGATCAGCAACCAGCCCGGCCCGGGGAGCACCAGGAGCGCCACACCCACCAGCACCACGACGACTCCGGCGATCGTGATGGCGACGCGACGGCCGTTCCGGGCGATGAACAGGGCCACCACCTTGAACGGCACGACGGCGGGGTGGTCGTGCCAGCGTCGGGCTGCCTCGGGGTCGACCGACGAGATCTCGGCCACGACTTCACTCGCGTCGCGCTCCTCGGGGTCGTCGCCCCAGATGTCATGCCTGTGGAGGTTGTCGCTCATGACCTCGTACTTTGCCACGTTCCTTGGGGAACCGTCGCGGGGCATGGGCGGTGGGGATGCGGTCAGTCGTCCGAGCCGTGACCTCCGCCACTTCCGCTGTGATCGTCGCCCGGCACGCCCCCGCCTCCGCCGCTTCCGTCACTACCGCCACCGTCGTTCCCACCGGGGGCCTCGCTCGGTGAGGACTGCGGTTGTTCCGTGGCGGGGCTCGGGGCCTGGCCGTGCGTGTTGTCCTCGGAGGGGTTCTTCGAAGGGCTCTTCGACGGGCTCTTGGATGTCTCGGAAGGTGTCGTCACCGGCACCTTGATGCCGGAGGCGGGGTTGCTGAGCGAGCCACCGACCAACGCGAAGGCGGCGACGGAGACCCCCACGGCGAGCGCCATCCCCGCAAGGCCGAGTCCGATGATCGTGAGCGTTCTCTTCATCAGCTCGAGCCTAGTCGCGCTCGTGCTAACGCTTGGTTAAGGGTCGGCCACGGTCGAGGCAACGGTTCGGGGAGCCGTCTCCCCGGGCCGGATGTCCCGCGGCCATCGCTTCATCTCGAAGAAATCCGGGCGCTCCATGAGCCACAAGGTGTGTTCCCACAGACGCGCCGCCTCCTCACCATCCGGAGCGAGCGCGAAGACCGGTCCGTAGATCACCGGTAGGTCCGCGATCCCGAGCGTCGGCACGCCGAACACGCTTTCCTGCCGGGCGTCCAGGAATTCCTGCCGGACCTCGTCGGCAAGCTCGGGGATGGCGATCGCTCGCTCGACGAGGTCGCGCATGCCGGCCGCTTCGGCGCACGCGCGGACGAGCTCCGGCGACATCACCTGTTTCTCCTCGTGCACCCGGAGCCCGAGCGCACCGTAGAGCCGATCGAAGGCCTCGTCTCCTCCCTCGCGCCGAGCGAGCGCGAGGGCGACCAGCGCTTCTCCCTGCCGCCGGCACGCCTCCCAGAACGGCGCGTCCAGCTCGGAGGAGTTGAGCTCCAGGCTGAAGATCCGCCAGTCCAGCTCGACGACCCCGGTCTCGGCCAACCTCCTGAGCCACACCGCACCCTGCCACGCCCACGGGCATCCCGGGTCGACCCAGAGGCGCACCGGGATCGGCGTCACGTCGCGTCTCCGGTCTCACCGTTCGTGCTCGGCGCGGAGGCGATCTGGAACCGGACCTCGATCCGCGTGCCGCCGCCCTCCGGGCTCTGGACGGACAACGCTCCGCCCCAGCGTTCGGCGAGGTCTCGCGCGATCGCGAGACCGAGGCCGGAGCCGCCGGGGGGAGCGGTCTTCCCGCGGTAGAACCGCTCCGTCACCTTGGCTCGTTCCTCGGCCGGGATGCCCGGCCCGTGGTCGCGAACCGCGACGAACGCCCGACGCTCGGCCGTGCCGGTCTGCACGTCGATCGGACCGGGCGCGTACGTCATGGCGTTCTCGATCATGTTGTCCAGGATCTGGTCGACGTCGGTGGCGTTCGCCTGCGCCGTGACGGGGTCCCCATCGACCGACAATGTCGAGTCGCGGGTCGCGGCGCGCTCGCGCCAACGATCGGCCGCACGTTCGGCAGCGCCGTGGAGTTCGATCTCGGTCGATCCGCCCTCTTCGAGCGTGCGGGCCATCACCAGCAGCCTGTCCACCGTGGCCGCCAGCCGGTCGATCTCGCGGTCGGCGGCCGTGAGATCGTGCGTCATCTCCGGCGAGTTCGACCGTTCGATCGCGGATTCCAGGCGGAGCTTCATGCCGGTGAGCGGGGTCCGCAGCTGGTGCGAGGCGTTCGCCACGAACTCGCGCTGCGCGTGGACCGTTCGTTCGACGCGGTCGGCCATCTCGTCGAACGAGCCCGCCAACTCTTCGATCTCATCCGCGCCGGAGACGTCGTGTGCGCGTGCCGAGAGATCTCCCGCGCCCAGCCGTCGCGCGGTCGCGGCGAGTCTCGTGAGGGGCCGCGCGAGGGAGCCGGACATGATGACGGCGATCACCAATCCGACGGAGAGCCCGATGCCGCCGATGACCGCGATCAAGCTGATGGTCGTGCGACGGACCGCGTCGTTCACGCCCTGGATGTCCTTCGTGATGCGGACCGCCCCGATCAGACCCGGATCCAGGATGGGCGCGGCGGCGAACAACGCGTCGGCTCCCTCGGTGTCGCTGTGGCGGATCTCGGCGTTGGGTGTGGGTTTGTTGGGTTGCAGGGCCTTCTGCATCTCAGGTCGGGTCGGCGTGTTGAAGTTTTCGCCCACGGCGTCACCTTCGGAGTCGGCCAGCACGATGCCGGTGGGATCGGTAGCGATGACGCGCCCCTGCACCTGGGCGGCGGATCGGCTGACCAGTCGGTCGAGCGCGGGTCCCGGTTTCAGCGACTCCTTATCCAGGTTGGCGGCGATCGTGAGCGCGCTCGACAGGGCCGACGTCTCCTGCTCGGCGCGGGCGCGATCTCGCAGGCTCAAGGCGAGCGGCACGGTCAGCGCGAGCAGCACCGTGACCACCAGGTAGGTGAAGGCCAGGATGAGTCGGCTGCGAACCTTCGTGGTCTCTCCCTCGATCGTCGCTACGTGGCGTCGTTCGCCGCGACGTCCTCCGCCGACGCGAACCGGAACCCGACGCCGCGGACGGTGACGATGTAGCGCGGCTCGGATGGATCGTCTTCGATCTTCTTACGGAGCCACGAGATGTGGACGTCGAGCGTCTTCGTCGGACCGAACCAGTGCGGATCCCAGACCTCGTCCATGATCGCCTCGCGTCGGATCACGTCGCCGGCGTTCGCCATCAACATGTGGAGCAGATCGAACTCCTTCGCGGCGAGCTCGACGCGCGCTCCGTCCTTCGTGACGGTGCGCGATGATGGATCCAGGAGGATCGGGCCGATCTCGATCGGTCCCTTGCGCGCGGTGCCTCGGCCTCGCCGCATGATCGCGCGCATCCGCGCCACGAGCTCCCCGGCGGAGAACGGCTTGACCACATAGTGCGTAGTCTCTCCGCATGATGGCGCGCATGCGCGCCACCAGCTCCCCGGCCGAGAACGGCTTGACCACGTAGTCGTCGGCGCCGAGCTCGAGGCCGACGATCCGATCGATCTCCTCACCGCGCGCGGTCAGCATGATGATCGGCACGTCGGACTCGGCCCTGATCAGGCGGCAGAGGTCCCGCCCGTCGCCGTCCGGAAGCATGACGTCGAGCAGGATCAGGTCGGGAGGCGTTGCGCGCCAAGACCTGGTGGCCTCTTCGATCGTGCCGGCGACCTCGGCGTCGAAGCCCTCTCGCCCCAGATGCTCGGCGAGTGGCTCGGAGATCGTCCGCTCATCCTCGACGACCAGCACCCGGGGTTTCATGCCGTCATCGTATCGCCACGCATTTCAAGAGAACTTGTCACTCTTGCCTCTGTCGGGGCGCTTCGGTAGAACTACGCACACTTTCGGCGCTGTCCTTCCCCAAACGCCGACGAGGGAGGGAGGGACCGTGTCCGTCACCGCCACTTCTCACGGGACGCGTAGTTCAGGCTCGATGGGTGTTGAACCCTTTGGGTTTCGCCTTCTAAGTTGGGGCCTCTTCTCGAGCGTTCTGCTCATCCTTGGGTTGACTTCCATCCGTGGCGGCCAATCTCTTCCGACGTCGGCTGGCGAACTGATCCTTTGGACAGCTCTCGTGGGCTCTGCCAGTCTGGTCCCTCTCACTTCCAAGGCCGGGCCAGCGCTTGTCATGGATCTTCCGATTCTGCTCGGGGCAGGGTTTGTCTTTGGGCCGATGTTCGCCGGACTGCTTGGCTTGGTCGGCTGTATCGACATCCGTGAGCTTAGAAGGGAAGTCTCGATATCGCGAGCGCTGCTTAACAGGGCTCAAATCAGCCTAAGCGTGATGGCGGCTGCTCTCGTCTTCCATGGCCTTGGCGGGGAACTCGGCGTTTGGCCATGGGCAGCCCTGGTGGGGTTGCTGGCTCTGTCGGCGGACTGTGCCGTGAACTACACGCTCGTTGCGCTGGCAACCTCCCTTATGAGCAAGCGTCCGGCGCGCAGCGTTCTGAGCGAGATGAGCCTTGGTAGTGCCGAGACCTTTGTTCTGGCGTACGTCTGCTTTGGCTTTCTGGGCGTCTTGCTGGCCGAGACATACGCGCGCCTCGGCTTTCTTGGCGTTGCGGGTTTCGTAGCACCAATCATCCTGGCCCGTCAGGGCTTTGTTCACTGGCGAAGATTGGACGAAGCGCAGGAATCCATCGAAGCAAAGAACGATGCCCTCAGATCAGTGGATGAGCGGATTGCTGACGAACGTCGGGACGAGCGCGCCAGGATTGCTGCAGCCCTTCACGACGACGTCTTGCAATGTCTGTACAACGTCACGATTCGGACCCAGATCATCAAAGAGGATCTGCGGTGGGGTCGACTGTTGGATCTTGATGATGATGTTCCAGCGTTGTTGCAAGCCAGTGAAGGAGCCGTTGAGGAGCTCCGGGATGTCATTGGGGATCTTCGACGATCGACGATTGGCCACGCTGGTCTAGTCGATACACTGACGCTCCTGGTTGAGCACTTGAGGAGCGAATCTGGCGTTCAGTTCGTTGTGGAGTTGGACGCGACGGTAAGAGCTGAACCGAGCGTTGAGCTCGTTGTCTACCAGGTCGCTCGGGAAGCCTTAACGAACATTCTGAAGCACTCTGGCGCCAGAACAGTCTGGGTCTCCCTCACCTGTGTCGAGGGTTGGGTCGTGCTCGCTGTCGAAGATGATGGCTGTGGGTTTGACTTTCGCGGTGGAGTCGAGAGCAAGGTTCAAAGGCATTTTGGGTTGCAGCTCATGCGCGAGCGTGCTGCTTCTTGCGGGGGTTCGTTCGATCTCCGATCGTCGCCTGGGGCCGGAACCACCATCAATCTCAGAGTGCCCTTGCGCGTTCACCTTTGACTGGCGAGACGGAAGAAAGGCCCGACCACAAGTGGCCGAGCCTTTGATCTCGCGGGAATGAATACTAGATGCGGTAGTGGGCCCCGCCGGCAAGCATGATTGCAAGCAGCGAGCCGAGGGCGATCGCGATGCGCTTGGGCAGACGCATACGCCTCTCCTTCCTGTCAGGGACCCCTTGGTCCTTAATTCGTAGCCTGGTCCCCCAACGGGGGACACTGCCGGTACTATCGACCGACGGCAGGTAGGGGGACAAGAGGGCCTTCCCGCCTACGACAGATGCTGTACCCGGGTGAGAAGAAGCGGTCCCACTTGTTGCTTCAACCAGCCCGGCTCAAGGGCGAAGATGGGCGTTACAAGGCAGTGTTAGGTCTGGAGCCGGCGTGAGCGAAGCAGCTAAGGCACCACGCACGATGTCTTTCCGCCAGCCTAATCTGGCGTCCTTCTTCGGGCTGCTGGTTGTCTTCCCCACGCTCGGGGCACTCGCCCTCCTCCTCGCGGGCAGGGATCAGCCGATTCCGCTCAAAGTCATTCCGTGGGTAATCCTTATCGCCCTCGTCGAACTCTTGCCTGTGGCGACATGGGGCGGCGTGACAGTCAGCGTTGGCTATCCGCTAGTTATGGCGGTGGCGTTTACGTTTTCTCCTGAGGTTGCGGCTCTCGTGGCCCTGGTTAGTGCCTCGGACCCAAGAGAGTTCAGGGGAGAGGTCACCCTGTTGCGGGCTCTGGTCAATCGATCCTGCATTGCCCTGGCAGTCCTTGCGGCAAGTTGGGTCTTTCACGCCGTGTCCTCAGTTCATGCGCCCGTCCTTCAGATGTTCGCAGCGGCCCTGCTGGCGATCATCGTCGACTACGCAATCAACCTTGGGCTAGTTACCATCGGTGTCTGCCTTATCTATCGTTTCCGCCCCTTCCGTGTGGCCAAGGAGCTGTTGGGTCGAGGCCAAGAGTTCCTCGTGAGCTATCTGGGATTGGGTGCCCTTGGTGCCTCACTCGCGCGCTTGTATACAGTCCCCGGCTTCGGTCTTTGGTCTGTCCTGACCGTTCTAGCCCCTCTGCTGTTTGCCCGCCAGATGTTTCTCAGGAGTCAGGCGTTGGAGGAGGCGCACGAGGAGCTCAAGGACCGCGAGCAGGTCTTGCGAACACTCTCGAATGCGATGGCCGAGGAGCGCGCCGACGAGCGTCAGAAGATCGCCGCGTACCTCCACGACGACTTGGCGCAGGTGCTCTTCCGCCTCTCCATCCAGGTGGACGTCGCGCGGAAGCTCCTCGACAAGGGCGACCTGGTCGAGACGGGGGAGCAGCTCGAGAGGATCCGCGAGTCGAAGCAGGACACGTCCGATCGCATCCGCGCGCTGATCCGCGACCTGCACCGTTCCCCGCTCGGCGCCAAGGGATTGGCCGAATCGCTCGAGTCGTTCACGGACGAAGTCGGGAAGGACTCGGGTGTGCATTTCCATCTCGACGTCGCCGATGTGGCCATGCCCGCCCCGATCGCGCTCCTCATCTACCACATCGCTCGCGAGGGTCTGATGAACGCGCTGAAGCACGCCCAGGCGACCGACTTCTGGATCGCGGTTCGTGGGGATGAGGAGTTCCTCGAGCTCGAGCTTCGTGACAACGGCGTCGGTTTCGACATCGCGATGCCCGGGCCGGAGGGGCACTTCGGCATGACGATGATGCGTGAGCGCGCGCAGATCGGTGGTGGAACGTTCGAGGTCGTCAGCGCTCCCGGTCAGGGAACGACGATCACCGTCCGCTTCCCCACCTCGCTGCTTCAGCAGGAGCCGTCACCGGCGCCTTCCGATACCGAGCCGGGAGCCGGTACGAGCCCGGAGCACACCCTCCCCGGCACGCCGGGGGTCGGGGAACCGACGGCCGAAGACACGCGCGGACCCGTCCACGTGTGACGACGCTGCACGACCACGCGTCGCTCGGTAACAGCCGGCAGAGGGTCGTACGAGCGGCTGCCGATACAGTGACGTGATGGGGAGCGACGACGATCTCGGCTACTTCGGACCGAGGAGCGTCAGTTGGCAGGTTCACCGGGAGGTCACGGTCCTGTTCGGCGGCGCTCGCGCGGTGTTGATGCAGGCAGCGCATCCGCTGGTGATCGCGGGGGCTCGGGAGACGGGGTTCTACGAACGGAACCCGTGGAAGCGGTTGCAGCGCACGCTGATCCTCACCTACACGATCACGTTCGGTTCCAAGGCCGAAGCGCACATCGCCGCGGATCGCATCAACGACGTGCATGCGCGGATCAAGGGTGTCGATGAGATCACAGGCAAGCCATACGACGCGCTCGATCCGCACCTGCTGCTTTGGGTGCACGCGTGCCTGGTTGACTCGGCGCTGTTGTTCGAAGAGCTCACGGTCGGGAAGCTGAACGACGCCGGACGTCAGCGGTTCCACGAGGAGCAGATGCTCGCCGCCGAGCTGGTCGAAGATCCCGCGCGAGATCATCCCGCCGACGGTTCCCGAGCTCCGCGCGTACATGGCCGGCGTGATCGACCGCGGCGAATTGCTGGTGACCGAGTCCGCTCGCAAGGTCGCCGAGCTCTTCTACCACCCACCGGCCGAGGCCGAGTGGCGCCCGGTCTTGAAGGGAGTCTCGCGACTCGCGTTCGCGACGTTGCCACCACAGCTGCGCGAGGAGTTCGGGATCCGGCTCGGTCCGGCGAAGCGTGCCGCGATGCGCGCGACCTTCGCCGCCACGCGGCTGGCGCGACCGCTCCTGCCGCCGAAGGTCCGATACATCGCGCCCTACCAGGAGTGGCGGCTGCGTCAGAAGGGGATCGAGCCCTCGCATGACGTCGAGGAAGCCCGCAAGCGAGCGGGGATCAGGCTCAGTCCGTAGTTCCCGAACGGCCGGGTCCACCCGTCGCTATGCGAGACTGCACCTCATGGACGTCGACGGACTCCTGCTCGACATAGACGGGGTGCTTGCCGTCTCGTGGGAGCCGATCGCAGGAGCGGTCGACACCCTGTCGTGGGTCCGCGATCACGATCTCCCGTTCAAGCTGATCACGAACACGACGACGCATACGCGGGAGGCGCTCGCGGCAACGCTCCGCGACGCGGGGTTCGCGGTCGAGCCGACCGACGTCGTCACGGCCGTCGCCGCGACCGCTGAGTATCTGCGGACCCATCACGCCGGCGCCGGCGTCTTCCTCTTGTCGGACGGCGACGCACGCGCCGACCTTCCAGGACGTCACGCTGGTGGGCGCCGACGAGTCCGCCGACGTCGTCGTGATCGGCGGGGCCTGCGACGACTTCTCCTACGCCGCCTTCAATCACGTCTTCGGGCTCCTGAATGACGGCGCAACGCTGATCGGGATGCACCGCAACATGTATTGGCGGACGGCCGAGGGGCTCCAGCTGGACGGCGGCGCCTACATCGCTGCGCTCGAGGAGGCGACCGGCACGACAGGCCACGATCTGCGGGAAGCCCGCCCCCGCGTACTTCGAGGCGGCGCTCGAGATGCTCGGCGTGCCCGCCTCGTCCGCCGCGATGGTCGGCGACGACGTCGTGAACGACGTGCTCGGCGCGCAAGGCATCGGCATGACCGGCGTGCTCGTTCGCACCGGGAAGTTCAGGCCCGCCGACCTGGAACGCGACGACGGCGCGCCAGACCATGTGATCGATTCGTTCGCCGACCTTCCGGCGCTCTTGCGGACGACCTGACGACATGTCCGATCGCGCGCGCCACGCTCGAACGCTCTTCGCCGGCATCGCGCCCGAGTACGAGTGGATGGGCGCGGTGCTCTCGTTCGGTCAAGACGCGCGCTGGCGGCGAACCATGGTCGTCCAAGGTGAACGCGCTGCCCGGTTCGCTCGTGCTCGACGTCGCATCGGGCACCGGGCTGGTGGCGCGCGAGCTCGCTGCACGCAAGCGCCTGCGTGTGATCCAACTGGACCCCAGCGAGGACATGCTCCGCGCCGGCATCCCGGTGACGGAGGCGGCGGGGCTTGGACCGCAGGTCCGCCAAACCCTCGGACGCGCCGAACGGCTCCCGTTCGCCGACGAGACGTTCGACGCCGTCACGTTCACCTACCTCTTGCGCTACGTCGACGACCCTGAGGCCACTATGCGCGAGCTCGCGCGGGTCCTGCGACCGGGCGGCACGCTCGCCAACCTGGAGTTCTTCCGACCCGACGACCGGACACTTCACGCGGGGTGGTGGGCATACACCAGGCTCGTCATGCCAGTCGTCGGAGCCGTCGTCTCGCCCGCGTGGCGCTACACGGGCCGGTTCCTGGGGCCGAACATCAGCGCGTTCTACGATCGATATCCTCTGCCCGAGCAGGTCCGATGGTGGCAGGCGGCGGGGTTGCGTCACGTGCGGACGCGCGTCATGTCGCTCGGCGCCGGCATCGTCATCTGGGCGGTGAAGGACGGACCGCGTGTCCTCTGACGGCGAACCCGACGGCGAACGTCCCGCGTTCTACGCGCTCACCCCCGGCGGGTGGCGCGACTACTGGACGCTGCTGCACCCGCCGTACACGGTCTGGCACCTGTCCTACGTCGTGATGGGCGCATGCATCGTGTCGACCGTGAACGTCCGGTGGCTGGTCGAGACGGTGATCGCGTTCTTCCTGGCCATGGGCGTCGCCGCGCACGCGCTCGACGAGTTGCGCGGTCGGCCGCTGGGCACGCGCGTCCCTGATGGAGTGCTGTGGACGCTCGCGGTCATCGGTCTCGCGGGCGCCGTGGCGCTCGGCATCGACGGCGCACGCGAGGTCTCACCGTGGATCTGGGCGTTCATCGGCGCGGGGGTGTTCCTGGTGCTGGCGTACGACCTCGAGCTGTTCGGTGGCCTGATCCACTCCGACCTCTGGTTCGCGCTTGCGTGGGGTGCGTTCCCGGTCCTCACCTCGTCGTTCGCGCAGACCGCCCGGATCGAACCCGAGGCGATCGCGCTCGCGGTCGCGTGCGCGGCGATCTCGGCGGCGCAGCGGGTGCTCTCCACACCGGTCAGGCGTCTGCGCAGGCGCGTCGCGACGGTTGAGGGCACCATCACGCTGCAGGACGGCGACGTGGAGGCGATCGACGCCGCGACGCTCCGTTCGGCGCCGGAGCGAGCGCTCAGGTGGATGTCGCTCGCGATGCCGCTCCTCGCCCTCGCCCTGCTGTTGCCGCGGCTCCCGGGCTAGCCGCCGACCGTCATGGTCTTCGCGACCTCGTCGCCGGACTGACCGGTTCGCCGCAAGACGAACGCCACGCACGCGATCGCGAACAAGGTCAACAACAGCAACAACGTGGACACGGATGCCACCTGGGGCCTGAGCGCGTTACGCACCGCGCTGAACACGTACACGGGCCACGGCGACGCGCCGGCCACGCTCACGAACGTCGAGATGATCGTGTCGTCCAGGCTGAAGCTGAACGACAGCAGCGCGCCTGCGAGCACGGCCGGCAGCATGAGCGGGAGCGTGATCTGGCTGAAACGCTTCCAGGGCGTTGCGTACAGATCGGCGGCGGCCTCCTCGAGCGTCTCTTCCATCCCCGCGAGGCGCGCGCGCACGATCAACGTGACGACGGCGGTCGCGAACAGCGAGTGCCCGATCACCAGTCGGAGCATCCCGTAGCTCACCGCGGGGATCTTCATGGTGGGACCGAACGGGCCACCCAAGCGGACGTACCAGATGAGGAGCGCGATGGCGTCGACGATCTCGGGCGTGACGAGGATCAGGAAGACGAGCGCCAAGAAGAGCACCGTCCACTTCCCCTTGCGCCTGGCCAAAGCGATACCCGCGAAGGATCCCAGGATGGTCGCGATGATCGCCGTTCCCGTCGCGGCTACGATCGAGGTCTTCACCGCGTCGAGGATCGTGGGATCGACCGTACCCGTCCGGTACCCGTTCAGACCGAGCCCACCCCATGTGAGCATGGTTCGGCCGTTGTTGAACGAGTAGACGACGATCACGAGGATCGGCAGGAACAGGAACGCGTACACGGCGATCGCCCATACGCGGAGCGCCACGCTCGCCGCGTCGCGACGCCGCCCGGGCCGCACTACGGCCGCGCTCACGCTGCGCCCTCGGCCGCTGCGGGGATCGTGATCTTCCGACCGGCGCGCGCGATCGTTCGCACGACCAGGGCGATCAGCGCGAACACGGCGACGGTTCCCATGATCATCACGATCAGGATCACTGCCTGGGCGGCTCCCAGCGCCCAGTTCTGGGCGACCGTGAACTGGCTCGCGACGAGCGCGCCCGCCATGTTCCCCTTCGCTCCTCCCAGCACCGTTGCGGTGATGTAGTCGCCGGAGAGCGGGATGAACACCAGCAACAAGCCGGCCACGATGCCCGGCGCGGCGAGCGGGAGCGTCACCTGCCGGAACGTCTTCCACCGGCTCGCACCGAGATCCTTCGAAGCCTCACGCAGCGCGGGGTCCAGCCGGTCGAGCGCAACGAACAGCGGGAAGATCATGAGCGCCAGGTAGTTGTAGACGACGCCGAGTTGGACGGCTCCCCGGGTCTGCAGCAGGCGGAGCGGCTCGCTCCGCAGGCCCAGATGCTGCAGCAGGCTGGACACGGGTCCTCCAGGCGAGAGGAGGATCAACCACCCGATCGTGCGGACCAGGAAGTTCACGAAGAACGGCACGATCACCAAGCCGAGCAGCACCCCTCGCCACCGGGCGGACACCCTCGTGGCGAGCCAGTACGCGAACGGGAACCCGATCAGGAAGCAGAGGGTCGTGCCGATGATCGAGATCTGCAGCGTCTGCGAGAAGACGTGCAGGAACGTGCTCGAGAACGCTTGATGGTAGGTATCGAACGAGAGCTTGTCGGTCGCGATCGGGTGGAAGATGTCCGGCTTGTACCCGAACGAGTAGTAGACGATCCACAACACCGGCAACGTGAAGAAGAAGACGAACCAGATCCATGCGGGAAGCGCCAGAGCGAAGCGAGGTCCCCGGATCCTCCGGGTTCCCCGCTCCGACTCCGATACGCGCTGAACCATCCCGGCGCGACCTACCCCCCGGCCGCGGCCTTCATCTTCTGGAAGATCTCCACTTCGCGATCGAACGCCGAGTTGATGTCCTGCGCGGACATCGTGGCGAGCTGGGCGTCGGTAAAGAAGATCATGTCCATGTACGGCGTGTTCGCGGCCGCCGCAGCCTCCTTCACACCCGTGATGCCGGTGTTGTACCCGTGGAAGTTCAGGTCCTGCAGCGAGTTCGCCGGATCGAGGATGAAGTTGATGAACGCGTAGGCCGCCTCCGGGTGCGGTGCGCCCTTCACGATCGTCCAGTTGTCCATCCACAGCTCGGTGGCGGGCGAGCCCAGACCCCACGCGTACCGGCTCGGGTCCTTGAACGAGTTGAACCCTTGCCGTGCGTCGCCGTTCCACACGTGCGACAAGGCGTACCCCAACTCGGAGAACTGATACCCGGGGTACGACTCGAACGCCCTGATGTGCGGCGCCAACTGGTTGACCGCGAACGCCTCGTAGGCGTCCAGATCGGCCTGGTTCTGTGTGTGCCAGTCGATCCCGTTCGCCCAGAAGTACACGCCCATGACCTCGTTCTGGGCGTCGAGCAACGACACGTTCCCGCTCGCCTCGTTCATGGCGACGTCCAGGAAGTCACTCCACGTATTGATGGGGCGTGAGACCTGGCTCTTGTCGACGATCCACCCCACCGTCCCCCAGTCCTTGCAGACCGAGTGCTTGTTCTCCGGGTCCCAGGGCTGGTTGGTGAACGCCGTCTCGAGGTTGCTGAAGTTCGGGATCTTCGACAGATCGAGCTCCTCGAGCAGGTCGTTGGCCACCATCTGCGGGATGTATGGACCGGTCGGCACCACGATGTCGTACCCGCTGGTTCCCGCGGCGGCGGCCAGCTTCGCGATCGCCTCTTCGTTCGATGCATACGTGTCGATCTGCGTCACCGGGCCCAGCTCTTGCGTGAACTTCTTGAAGAGCTTCGGATCGTCGTATTGCGCCCAGTGGTAGAAGTTCAGCTGGTCCTCGAGAACGGGCGACGCGCTCCCCGTCGATCCGCCGGCACTCGTCGACGCGCCGCTCGTCCCGCTGTTGCTGCTGCACGCCGAGAGCAGGAGGCCCCCCGAGAACACGGCGACGACCGAGCCGCCCATGAACGCTCGCCGGCTGATCCGTTCCGCCGATGCTGTCGACGCGAGTATCTTCACACCGTCATCTGGTTCCGCCATCTGCCCTTCCTTTCCCTCTGTCGATGGTCTACCCGGCAACCGCCGCCGCCGCCTCGTCGCTCGCGGGATCGGCCAGGACGATCTCGGCCTGCTCCGCGCCGAACACCTGCGTCTGGTCCGGTCCCCACGAGCACCACACGCGCCCTCCAAGCTCGAGGCGCGGTGCCTTCGGGCGCGGGAGCCGCGCGATGATCTCCTTGCGTCCCGGCGTGATCACGACGAATTGGATCACGTCCCCCAAGTGGGAGATGCTCGCGAGTTCCGCCGAGATCGCGTTCTGCCCCGTCACCGGCTCCTCACCGGACACCGTGATGGCCTCCGGGCGGACGGCCGCGAGCGCGGCCCGACCGTCCACGGCACCCATCGGTTCGAGCGAGGACCGGATCTTCCATCCGTCACCTTCTACGGTCGTGCCGCCGTCGCGCGATGTCCCCTCGAAGAAGTTCTGCTTGCCGATGAAGCCCGCGACGAACGCCGAGGCCGGATGGTCGTAGATCGTGTCGGGGTCGGCCAGCTGTTCGACCCGGCCGTCGAGCATCACCGCGATCCGATCGCTCATGGAGAGCGCCTCGTCCTGGTCGTGCGTCACGAAGATGAACGTGATCCCCACCTGCGACTGCAGCAGCTTGAGCTCGATCTGCATCTCTTCGCGGAGCTTGCGGTCGAGCGCCCCGAGAGGTTCGTCCAGCAGCAGCAGGCTCGGCCGGTTCACCAGGGCGCGCGCGAGCGCGATGCGCTGCTGCTGCCCGCCCGACATCTCTCGCGGCTTGCGCTTGGCCAGCTTGCTCATCTTCACCATCTCGAGCGCCTCGCCCACGCGGCGGCCGATCTCGCCCCGGTCGACCTTCTTCTGTCGCAGGCCGTACGCGACGTTCTCCGAGGCCGACATGTGCGGGAACAGCGCGTAGTTCTGGAAGACGGTGTTCACGTCGCGTTTGTGCGGCGGCACGCCCTGGACCGCGTGGCCGGAGATGCGGATCTCACCTTCGTCCGGCTCCTCGAACCCCGCGAGCATGCGGAGCGTGGTGGTCTTGCCGCATCCGGACGGGCCGAGCAGCGATAGGAACTCGGCGGGATGGACCTGGATGTCCAGGGCGTCCACGGCCGTGACCGTTCCGAACCGCTTGGTGACGCCGATCAACTCGACGGACCCGTCACGCGCGCCCGTCGCAGCATCGTCGGCGCCCACGGTGCCGGCTCCCCCACCTTCGGTCATTATCCGCAGGAGTCTGGCCGAGACGCCTCGGCCGCGCAAGGCGCTCGTGACGGCGGTGGCAAGGGCGCTGCTACGACAGGAAGTAGCGCCGGTTAAGCGGGACCTCGGAGACCGGCTCCACGGCGAGGACGCGTCCGTCAAGCGAGACGGTTCCGTCGACCTTCGACACCTCGACGGCCGGCACGGAGGTGTTCGCGAGCAGGTCGCTCCGCAGGATGCCGCGTGTGCCGCGCGCCACGACCACCCGGCGGCGCGTGGCGAGCGTCCCGGCGATGCCCGCGTCCAGCGCGGCACCCGAGACGAACGTGGTCGCCAACGCGGCGGCCGCCTCGCCGGTGGCGCCCCAATCGGGACCGAACCGGGTGGGCTCCGCGCCGTGCACCGATGCGTTGCCCTCGCCGATCGGTCCCCAGGCGACGACGCCCCCCTTCATCACCGCCACCGGCTTCGCGCCGAACGACGCGGGATCCCAAAGGACCAGGTCTGCCAGGTGACCGGGCGCGAGCGAACCCACTTCCGCATCGACGCCGTGAACGCGGGCCGGCTCCGCCGTGATCTTGGCCAGGTAGCGCAACACCCGCTCGTTGTCATCGGCGGGCTCGTTCGGCCAGCCGGATCCGGCGTCCGACGCGCGCCACCCTTTCATCACGTGCGCGAGCTGCCACGTCCGGCGGATGGTCTCGCCGATCCGGCCCATCCCCTGCGAGTCGCTGTTGATGATCGAGATCGCGCCCAGATCGTGCAGCGGTCCCTCGGCGGCCATCGTCGCCGGGTGGATCCGCTCATGTGCAGCGGCCACGTCCTCGGCGAGCTGCGGGTTGCCTTCATGGACGATGAGGATCATGTCGGCGTGCTCGGCCGCGGTCGCGCGTGCGAACGGGAGGCCGGGCGTCGTCGAGGAGCAGATGACGTTCGGTTCGCGGACGATGCCGATCAGATCGGGGATGTGCCCGCCTCCCACGCCTTCGACGTGATACGCGTGGATCGTCCGGCCCGCGATGGCCGCGACCGTCTCCTCCAGCTCGCCCGATTCGTTCAAGCCGTCGGTGTGCAGGCACACGGCGACGTCGAACGCCTGGGCGGTGGTCAGCGCGGCGTCGATCACCCGCGCGGACGAGCCCCAGTCTTCGTGGACCTTCAATCCGATCGCGCCCGCCGCGATCATGTCCTCGGCGAACCCCGCGATGTCCGTGCGGGCCGACGCCTGCAGGCCGAGGTTCATCGGCAGGCGCTCGAACGCCTCGAACGTGCGGAGCATGCGCCACGCCGGCTCCTCGAAGCCGGCCGTGATCAACGTGGTCACGCCCGCCGACAGCGCGACGGGTACGAGCCTGGGACTGAGCAGGTGAACGTGCGAATCGATCGCGCCCGGCGTGACGATCAGGCCGTGGCACGGGATCGGCCAGGTGCCGGGGCCGATCGTGAGGTCGACGCCGTCGGTGATGTCGGGGTTGCCCGCCCGTCCGATGCCGACGACCCGTCCGTCCTTGATACCGACGTCGGCCTTCACGACGCCGATCGTCGGGTCCAGGACGACGGCCCCGCCGATCACCGCGTCCAACTCGCTCTCGGAGGTCGCGCGGTCGTGCTGGCTCATCCGCGAACGGAAGTTCTTCGCGTAGCCCCAGAGCGCCTGATCGGCGGGCTCGGTCAGGTCGCGCTCGATCCGGATCCACAGACCCGCGTCGCCCAACCGGATGCGGTCTCCGGCCGTGGGTCCGTGACGCAGGGCGTGCTCTTCCCGCGAGATGCGGTCAGGCATCGGGCCCGCCCTCGCCTCCGTATCCCACCAGATCGACGTCCTTCGTCTCGCCCGGATCCCACCGGATCGAGTCTCCGGCCGGAAGGTCGAGCCGGAACCCCCGCGCCGCGGCCCGGTCGAACGTGAGCTTCGCGTTCGTCTCCATGAACGGGTAGTGCGACGAGACGCGCACGGGCCGTTCGGATGCGTTCGTGACGGTGAGCGTGATGCGCCTTCGTTCCGGGACGAGCGCGACGTCGCCTTCACCGAACCGCACCGCGCCGGGACCGTCGTCGGTCGCGGGTCCGAACGGTTCGCGGAGCACGACGAGCCGCGAACCCTCCTCCAGCAGCACCTCGAGCCGGATCTCCGACGCGATGTCGGCGACCCCGTCCATCACGTCTTCCGGGCCGAGCGCCGCGCGACCAGCGGCGGCGGCGTCCTCATAGGACCCACCGCGCCGCGCCGCCACGTGCATCGCGTCGCAGACCACGGCGATCGCCTCGGGCGCGTTGAGCTTCAGGCCGTGAGCCAGGGTGCGTCGCGCGAGCTCGGCGGCCGCGAAGACGCGGAGCCGTTCTTCCTCGGTGGGGGTCAGGCGCACGGACGGAGCCTAGACGGTCGCGACGACCGCGAGAACCTCGTCACCGTACCGCTCGAGCTTGGTGGGGCCGACGCCGGAGATGGCGGCCAGGTCCGCCCAGTCCTTCGGCAGCAGGTCGGCGATCTCCTCGAGCGTCTTGTCGTGGAAGATCACGTACGCGGGGACGCCGTCCGCGCGGGCGCGCGCCTTCCGCCATTCCTTCAGCCGCTCCAACACCGGCCCGCCGGCCTTCGGCAGGCGGATGCGCGCGGACGACGGTCGGCGCGGAGCGGAAGGCGTCCGCACGCCGAGCTCGTCCAGGAACGGGCTGGGCTTCGTCTTGGCGTCCGTCGCCCACGTGAGGAACAGGTACGTGCGCGCGCGCGTGATGCCGACGTAGAGCAGACGTCGCTCCTCGTCCGGATCGGCTTTCGCGCGGCCGGATCGGAAGGGGAGCTCGCCATCGAGCAGGCGAGGGAGGAACACCGCGTCGAACTCCAGCCCTTTCGCCCGGTGGTACGTCAGCAGGTTGACGCCGCGGCCGCTGTGCTCGGTGGAGAACCGCTTGCCGAGCTCCTCGACGAACGCCGCCACGTCCCCGTGGTCATGGGCGCCGTCGAACTCCTCGGCCATCGAGCGGAGCCGGGCGAGGTCCGCCTGGCGGGTGACCTCCTCGTCGGAGTCGGGGGCGTTCTCGGGATCGAACCCCAGTGCGTCGGTGACGCCGTTCACGACGTCGGTGACGGATCCTACCGGCGGGCGCTTCAACCGTTGCAACACCGACTTGGGTCCCGGCCGGCGCAGGAACGCGCCATCGCGCACCTGATACGGGATGCCCTCGGCGGCGAACGCCTCCTCGAACGGCTCGGAGCGGGCGTTGATCCGATACAGGACGGCCATCTCCTCCAGCTCCACCCCATCCGCGCGGAGCTTGCCGACGGCCTGGACGACGGAAGCGATCTCTTCCTCGACGTCGTGGATCGGACGAGCCAGCACCGGAGGCCCCGATTCCACGGTCGCCTCGAGCGTCTTGCGGAACCCGCCGAGGTGCGAGGCCAGCTCGTTCGCGAAGCCCAGGATCTCGGGCGTGGATCGGTAGTTGCGCTCCAGGCGGACGACCGTGGCCGACGGGAACCGATCCGTGAACCCGAGCAGGTGGGCCGGTGAGGCACCCGTGAACGAGTAGATCGTCTGATAGTCGTCGCCGACGACGCAGAGATCCTCGCGATCGCCGAGCCACCGGTCGAGGAGCGCTTCCTGCAGGGGGTTCACGTCCTGGTATTCGTCGACCGTGAACGCGTGGAACCGTTCCCTGACCGCCGCGGCGGCCGCCGGGTACCGGTCGAACATCTGCACCGCGAGCCCCAGCATGTCCTCGAAGTCGATCTTGCCGCTGGTCTGCTTGCGCCGCTCGTAGCCGTCGAACACGCGGAGCATCAGGTCTTCCGGGATCGGCGGTTCGTGCCCCGAACGCTCGAGCTCCGCCAGGTAACCCTTCGGTTCGACCATGCGGTTCTTCGCCCATTCGATCTCACCCGCCAGCTCGCGGCGCGGCAGGAACTTGTGCGGCGCGGGCAACGCATTCGCCAGCGACGAGATCAGCGGCGCCTTGTGATCGAGCACGGCCGGCACCGGTTGGCCGGACGCGTCTTCCCAGAACCGATGGAGATGGGAGAGCGCTGCGGAGTGGAACGTGCGGGCGTCGACGCCTTCCACCCCCAGACCGGCGAGCCGCGTCTTGAGCTCGCCCGCGGCCTTCTCGGTGAACGTGACCGCCAGGATCTGGGACGCGGGGAACGTGTCTGTTGCTACCTGGTAGGCGATCCGATGCGTGATGGTCGTGGTCTTGCCGGTCCCGGCGCCGGCCAGGATGGCGACCGGTCCGCGGTTCGCCCGGGCCGCCTGACGCTGTTCCTCATTCAATCCCTCGAGGATCTGCTCAGCGTCCACCCATCGAACCTAGCAGGGAAGTGGGACATGTCCTTAGTCGCCACCGCGCGTCAGCCCACGTTTCCGACGGCCCGCGATACCCTGACCGGGTGACGCAGGAAGCAACCATCGGAGCGCTCCGCGACTCCGGATACCGGGACCGCACGGTCAAGGACGAGTTGCGTGCGAACCTGCTGGCCAAGCTCGAGCGCGGCGAAGAGCTGTTCCCCGGGATCGTGGGGTTCGACGAGGCAGTTCTGCCCGGGTTGGAGCGCGGGATCCTCGCGGGGCACGACCTGATCCTGCTGGGGGAGCGCGGCCAGGCGAAGACACGGCTGGTCCGCGCGATCGTCAACTTACTTGACGACTCCGTTCCCGCCATCGAGGGATGCGAGATCCACGATCACCCGTTCCATCCGATATGCGCACGCTGCGTCGCGCTCGTCGCGGAGCACGGCGACGCGGTGCGGGTCCACTGGATCGGGCGCGACGATCGGTACGCGGAGAAGCTCGCGACACCCGACACGTCCGTCGCCGACCTGATCGGCGATGTCGACCCGATCCGCGTGGCGGAAGGGCGCTACCTCTCAGATGAGCTGACGATCCACTACGGCATGATCCCGCGGACGAACCGCGGCATCGTGGCGATCAACGAGCTGCCCGACCTGCCCGAGCGCATCCAGGTGTCGCTGTTCAACATCTTGGAGGAGCGCGACATCCAGATCCGCGGGTACCGGATCCGGCTGCCGCTCGACCTGTTGGTCGTCGCGACCGCGAACCCCGACGACTACACGCACCGCGGCCGGATCGTCTCGCCGCTGAAGGACCGGTTCGGCACGCAGGTCCGCACGCACTACCCCGAGGAGCTCGGCGACGAGATCGTGATCATGGATCAGGAGGCGCGCTCGCCCGCGGGCGACATCCCGGTGCGTGTGCCGGCGTTCATGAAGGAGATCGTGGCGGCGCTCACCGCCGAGCTCCGTCGTTCGCCGCACATCAACCACCGGAGCGGCGTCAGCGTCCGGTACTCGATCGGGAACGTCGAGACGCTCTCGGCCGCGGCGGTCAGACGCGCGGCCCGCGCCGGAGAGCCCGAGGCCGTGCCGCGGGTGTGCGACCTGCCCGCGGTGCTCGCGTCGTCGGAGGGGCGCGTCGAGTTCGACACGGTCGAGGAGGGCCGCGAAGGCGACATCCTGTCTCGCGCCATGCGCACCGCCGAGCTCGAGGTTTTCCGGCGCCGGCTGTCGGGGTTCGACTTCCAGCCGCTCCTGCATCGGTTCGACGAAGGGCTCACGGCCGAGACGTCGGACCTGACGCCGGCGAGCGACCTGCTCGCGCAGTTCGGCGACCTGCCGGGTCTGTCCAAGCTGCTCGATCGACTGGGCGTCGAGGAGGAGAGTCCCGGCGTGGCCGCATCCGCGCTCGAGTTCGTGTTGGAGGGGCTCTACCTGTCCCGGCGCTTGAACAAGGACGGCGGCGACGCACCGGGCTCGGTCCGCTACGAGGGCCCGGTCTCCGGCTAGCGCCTCTGCGTTGGAAGACGACGTCCCAACCCCGTAACATGCGGACCCGATGGCGAAGCGGGACCTGGTCGAGCGGCTGAAGGACACCCCGCTCTTCGGGACGTGCTCGGGCCGGCAGCTCCGCCGGATCGCGGCTCGAGGGGTGGAGCAGGAATATCCGGCGAAGGCGGAGCTCTGCCGGCAGGGGAAGCCGGGCGACGAATTCTTCGTCATCCTCGAGGGCCGGGGCGACGTCATCCGCGACGGCAAGAAGGTTCGCACGCTCGGTCCCGGCGACTACTTCGGCGAGGTCGCGCTGCTCGGTCCGCCGATCGGCAAGGCCATGCGGACCGCGACGGTGAAGGCCACGACGCCGATGCGCTGCTTCATCCTCGGGAAGAACGAGTTCCGCTCGGTGATCTACGAGGAGAACATCGCGGTGAGCCTGCTGCACGGGCTGGTCGAACGCTTGCCGGATCGCGCGACGCCCCATCCGCACTGACATCACCCATCAGGCTCCTCGGCGCGTAAGCTCCGTCCTCGTGATCGAGGTCCACAAGTACGTCGGGTTCTTCGTGGTGGCGCTGTTCACCGTGGGCTGGGTCTGGGGCCTGATCGCCTGGATCGCGAAGCGCGACCCGGGGGAGCGGTTCTGGGTCTGGGTGACCGTGGTGCAGATCGTGGCCGGCATCCAGGCGTTGATCGGCATCCTGCTGTTCGTGTTCGGCAACCGGGCGCCGGTGATCCTTCACTACGCATACGGGATCTTCCCCATCCTCGCGCTGGGGATCGCGCACGTGATCGCTCGCAGACCCGATTTCCGCGAACGGCCGTGGGTGCCGTTCGCGTGGGTGGCGTTCATCTGCTTCGGGCTCACGCTCCGCGCCGTCATGACGGGCCTCGCCGCCTGAGCGGCGTCCCGTCTCAAGCAACGTTGCGGGACTGCCGAACCATTAACGGTATGCCCGGAGCCACGACGAACGATCCCGCGCACCTCGAAGGCTTGGCCCGCCTGTCCAAAGAGCTGGGCCGTCTCGACCCGTACAGCTTCTGGGTCGTGCCCGCCGGCACGCTCTCGAGCGCGGCCGACCTGATCGTCGCGGGCGCCACCGGTCTGTTCCTGACCGCCGCCTGGCCCGCTCCCGGAGCGTTCTCCGTGTCGCGCGGCCGTCCGATGGTCGACGAGCACCCGATCCCCGGGGTCCGGACGCTCCGGCTGGACGCGAAGCACCTGAGCGCGAAGCTGTCGGCAGCCGCCGTTTCGGCGACCGTCGAGCCGGTCATCTGCCTCACGCACGGCGTCACGGGGATGCCTCGAGACGTGAAGGGCGTCCACGTGGTGGCGCTGGGCGATCTCATCAAGGATCTGGCCTCCCGGCCTCGGATCCTGGAGCACTCCCGGGTCGAACGAGCGGCTCGGGTCCTGGGCGTGCAGATCGCCGGCGACCGCAAGCGGCATTTCGCCTAGCCGGAATCTCCGGCCTTAGGGCGAAAGTTCTGGCCGGTCCGTGCCGATGCAAGTTCAAGAGAGTCTGGCTGGCGCATGACGTCCGTTGGGGCGCATAGGCCATAGAACGAAGGGAGTGAACGTTGCGAGCCACGATCGGTCGTCACAATAAGCCGTCCAACGGGTTGCCCTACACACGGATCATGGCCGCGTTCATGCTGGCGACCCTGATCTCCACCCTTTTCGCACTTCCCGCTAGCGCCAACCCCGGCGTAATCACGAACCTCGGATCCGCCCCGAAGGTGCTGCCGGGCGCCGTCTATTCCTACACCGTCGTGTACAACAATGATTCGACCGCGGATACCAACGTCGTTGTTACGGGCACCCTCGTCAACGCGAACGCTGGGGTCGTGTCCTTCGTCCAGAGCACCGCGCCCGCCACCGTCGTGCCCTGTGTGGTGGCTCTCACGTACGTATGCACCGCGCCTGCAATGGCCGCCGCTGAGACTATGACCATCACTGTCAACGTGACGGCGACGGGTGCCGCCGGCACATCGGCGACGAACGCTATCTCTGTCGTTACGACCAACGTGGCCGGACCCACCGCCGGCCCAACAGCCACCACTCCCATCGAGAATGCAGACCTGGCGATCACGAAGACGCACACTGGCACGACCACGCCAGGTGGAACTCCCACCTACACGATCTCGATCCATAACAACGGCCCGAGTGATGCGAGCGCGGTCCAGCTCGCCGACACCGCTCCGGTGAACGTGACGTTCGGCGCAGTGACGGTCGCGTCGCTCACGCCCGTCGGTATCGCAACCTGTAACCCCGCACCGACTTCCACGTCGGTCGCCTGTTTGTTCCCGACCATCGTGGCCGGACAGACGGTGAACATCACCGTGCCTTCTACGCTGGGGCCAGGTGCCACCGCGGGGACTTCAATCGCCAACACGGCGTCATTGACGTCGGGCACGCTCGACTCCGCGGCAGGGAACAACTCGTCGACCGACACGTTCGTCGTTGGGGCGGCTTCTGTTGATCTCGCGGTTGCCCTCACGGTGCTCCCGACCACCGCCGCGCCCGGAGACACCGTGACCTACACGGCCACGGTGACCAACCCCGACGTCGCCACGGATGCGACGAACGTCGTCGTGGCGGACACCCTTCCTGTGGGCCTCACGCCGGTCTCGCCGCCGACGACGCCTGCGACAGGGAACGGCACCGCTGCGGTCGCCGGCAACACGTGGACCTGGACGATCCCGACGGTGGCCAAAGCCACGGCACCGGCGACACCTACGACAGTGACGGCCTCGTTCGACGCCACCGTCGATCAGACCGTTGACCCCACGACCACGCCGACGATCACCAACACGGTCAACATCACCGGTGCAACGCAGACCGATCCCGCGCCGGCGAACAACACCGCGTCGGCCGATCTGACGATCTCCGCCTCGGCGGCCGATCTGCATCTGACGACCACAGTCAGCGATTCGAAGCCGAACCAGGGCGACACCATCCATATCGCCATCATGGTGGCGAACGCCGGTCCTGCGAACGCGACCAACGTCCAGGTGAAGGATGTGCTGCCCACCGGATTGAAGTACGTGTCCTGCTCACATTGCTCGTCTGGCCTCCGTCGTCAGACGTCGAAAGCCATCACGTTTGCTTCGATCGCTAACGGCCAATCGGGATCGGTCGTTCTGAACGTCCTCGTGCAGGCCAGCAGCGGCACGCTGCAGAACACCGCGTCCATCACGTCGGTCGATCAGACCGACCCGACGCCCGGCGACATCTCGGACTCGCAGGTCATCACGATCGGCAGCGCCGCGAATAACCCCGGAGGTCCCACCGGCAGCACCGGTGGTACGGGCGGCACCGGTGGCACCACAGGTGGCACGACCGCGTTCACCGGGTTCACCGCCGGCCAGCTGTTGCCGTGGTTCATGCTGCTCTTCTCGCTCGGCCTCGTTGCCGTCGAGTGGTCGCGCCGGATGCGCCTGGTCTCGCCGATCGGCTCCACCTACGGCTTCGAGCCGCCGTTCTAAGGTTCCACAAGGCCTGCTGAGGGTCGCGCCCGAAAGGGCGCGACCCCGCGTGGGCTCCTGGAAAGGCTCAGCCCCGCGTAGGCTGAACGGGTGCGCTACCGCTACTCGCGCTGGGACGGCACCCAAGATCCCTTCGGCCCCGAGGTCGACGCCTCCGACGTCCTCGAGGAGCTCTCCGACGACGTCCTGATGGGGACCGGCGCCGACAACGCGCTCCGGCGGCTGATGCGTCGGGGGATGCAGGGCCGGTTCTCCGGGCTCGACGCGCTCCGTCGGCGCCTGAACAACATGCGGCAGCAGGAGGAGGAGGCGCTGGACCTCAGCGGCCCTCTCGAGGAGGTCCGGGAACAACTCGACGAGATCCTGGATCGCGAACGGAGCACGCTGTCGTTCAAGGCCGAGGACGACGCGCGGATGCGCGAGCTGTTCCTGGATTCGCTCCCACCCGACGCGCCCGGGATGATCCGCGAGCTCCAGGAATACCGGTTCGTCGATCCGCAGGCGCAGCAGATGTTCGACCAGCTGCTGGAGCATCTGCGCGAACAGGTGATGGGCGCGTACTTCCGAAGCATGGCCGAGGGCATGAAGAACATCACGCCCGAGCAGCTCGCGCACTTCCGCGACATGCTCGCCGAGCTCAACCAGATGATCGAGCAGCGAGCGCGTGGCGACGAGTACGACTTCGACGGGTTCATGGAGCGCTACGGCGACCTGTTCCCCGACAACCCCCGGAGCCTGGACGAGCTCCTGGAGAACATGGCGCGCCGCATGGCGGCCATGAGCCGGCTGATGGCGTCGCTGTCTCCCGAGCAGCGCTCGGAGCTGCAAGGACTCGCGGAGCAGGTGATGCAGGACATGGACCTGGCGTTCGAGATGAGCCGCCTCGGGTCCAACCTGCAGGGCGCGTTCCCGGACATGCCGTGGGGCGAGCCGACCATGGGCGACCGCGACGGCGACCAGCCGATGCCGCTGTCGGCCACGGTCGACGCCATGGAGCGCATGCACGACTACGAGGACTTGGATCGCGCGCTCCGCGGTGACTACCCAGGCGCGACGGTCGACGACGTCGACGAAGAAGCGCTCCAGCGGATCCTGGGCGATCCGGCCGTCCGCGACCTCCGCAGGCTCAAGGAGGTCGAGCGCGCCCTGGAGAAGGCGGGTCTGGTGAACCGGAAGAACGGCCGCCTTGAGATCACGCCGCGAGGTGCGCGCAAGCTCGGCGAGCGCGCGCTGGTCCAGGTATTCGAGGAGCTGAAGCGCGACCGCGAGGGAACGCACGAGGCGCGAGAAGCGGGCGGCATGGCCGAACCAACCGGTGCGACCCGGCCGTGGCGGTTCGGAGATGCGGGACAGATCGCCGTGCAGCGGACCGTGTTCAACGCGGTGGTTCGCTCGAAGCCGGGCGAACCGATCCATCTGCGGCCGGACGACTTCGAGCTGGTGGAGGCGGAGCAGCGCACCGAGGCCGCCACCGCGCTCCTGCTGGATCTGTCGTTCAGCATGCCGCTGCGCGGTCACTTCGTGCACGCGAAGAAGATGGCGCTCGCGTTGCACGCGCTGATCGAGGGCCGTTACCCGCACGACACGCTCTACCTGATCGGCTTCAGCGACTACGCGCGCCGGCTGCAGCCGGAGGATCTCACGGCTCCCGGGTTCGAGCGCGTGTACGGCACCAACATGCAGCACGCGTTCCTGCTGGCCGGACGGTTGCTCTCGCAGCACCCGCGTGCCGCGCGTCAGGTCATCATGGTGACCGATGGAGAGCCGACGGCGCACCTGGAGGGGGATCAGGCGTTCTTCTCGTGGCCGCCGGTGTCGAAGACGATCAACCTCACGCTCGCGGAGGCCGTGCGGCTGTCGAAGTCCGGCGTCACGCTGAACGTGTTCATGCTCGAGGAGTCGGAAGGCCTGATCGGCTTCATGGAACGACTCGCCCGCATCACGTCCGGGCGGGTGTTCCTGATGGATGATGAGCGCTTGGGAGACTTCGTCGTGCGCGACTACGTCAAGCGCCGCGGCCGCCACTGATGCGCCGATGGGTCAAGGTGGCGGCGTGGGCCGCCGTGTTCCTGGCGTGCGCCGGGATCGGCGCCTTTATCGCGGCACACACGGACCCGTTCCCGCCCGGGGTCGACCGCCAGGGCCAGTCGCCGTTCCCGACCGTGTCGCCGTCGCCCTCGCCGACGCCCTCGCCTCGACCCGTCGTGTGGGCCGGAACCCTGCGGAGCGTCACGTACCACGACCTCTACGTCGGCGGGCGGTGCACCACGCAAGTGGCGCGGGAACCTTCGGTTCACGGCTGATCGTGCGGGCGGTATCTCCGGGACCGGAGCCGCGCGCCTTGACGGCAAGCTGGAGTGCGACTTCCCCATCGCGCAGACGCAGGTGCGCCGGGTCGGCCTCGCCGTCGTCGGTCACATGCTCGATGGCGGCATGAAGATCCGCTTGTTGCAGACATCGATCAACCCGACGAACGGGCACGACTTCGGAGGGTTCGGCCCGATCCTGCCGATACGGCTGTTGCTTGCGACGCACCACGGCACCGTGCACGAGCGCATCGATCGCCAGCACGTCGACGAGCAGGGCCGCGGCCTGTACTCCTGGTCGACGCTGTTCGACCTTCACACGATCTCGGGCTAACCCTCGCTATCGGTCCCACCACAACGTGACGACGGTCCGCTCCTCCGCACCGACGTCCCACAGGCCGTCGCGTTCGCGGAGCCGTCGGCCGAGCGCCTCGGCGATCTCGGCGTCGCGGTCGGCGGGCAGGCACAGCCGCTTGCGGATGGAGTGGATCGCATCCTCCCGACGCGCGAAGCCTCCGCCGCCGAAGCCACCGGTGACCAACCGTTCATCACGACCCACCTGGAGGCCCAGATCGGCGAGCACGGCCTCGGCGTCGTCCGCTGTGGGTCCGTCGGGCCGTTCGAGGTCGTGGAACGTGAGCCACAGGTCGCGCATCCAGTCGAGCGGATGCCGGTCGGTGAGCTCGACGACGACACGGCGGCGGGCATGCGCGTCGAGCGCGCGCGCGAACGGTTCGAGCTCGGGGATGTTGTAGAAGACGTGCCCTGCGACGACGACGTCGGCCGGCTCGACGTCCGCGGCAGCGTCCGGCCATGCACCCGTCACCGCGCGCGCCTCGACCCCCGCCGCCGCGGCGTTGGCCAGGAACCCCTCGAGCATGTCTGGCTGTTGATCGATGCCCACGATCGACCCGGCACTGCCCGCCATCGGGAGCGATGTCGCGCCGCCTCCGACGCCGACGTCCAGCACGGTGCCGCCCGCGGGGAGCGCCTCGAGGGCTCGGCGGGTCGTCGGCGTCGGCTCGGGAGCGGGAGCCACCTCCCCTCGTCGCCGGAAACACTCGGTGGCGAACCCCCACGGCGACTCCGAGGCGTTCGCCACGATCTCCTCGGGGATGGCCCAACCCGCGAGCTGCTCGCGCCAGCGGTCCGCCGCCGTCACGGATCGCTCTCGAGGTCTCGCCGCACCTCCGCGTCGTGCTCGCCAAGCAACGGCGGGGGGATGCGCGTCGCCGGCGCCACGCCGTCGAACCGGATCGGGTTCGCGACCAGCCGGAGCAGCCCCCGCACGGGGTCGTCGACCTGCTGGATGAGGCCGGCGCCGTCCGGCGACGCGAACACCTCGTCCATCGCCATGATCGGTGCGCACGGCACGGCCGCCTCCTCCAACTCCGCGAGCCAATCCTGCATGCCGCGCCGCGCGAACGCCTCCTCGAGCAGGGGGATCAACTCGTCGCGATGCACGACGCGTGACTCGTTCGTGGCGAACCGCGGATCGTCGGCCCACTCCTGGTGGCCCACGACGACGCACGTCCTGACGAACAGCCGATCGTTCCCGGCGGCCAGGATGAACGGCCTGTCCTTCGCATGGAACGACTGGTACGGAACGATGTTCGGATGCTCCGTTCCCATCCGTTGCGGCACCACGCCGCCGATCAGGTAGTTGGCGGCCTGGTTCACCATGGCGGCGACGCTTGCGTCGAACAGGGACACGCTCACGTGACCGCCGTGTCCGATGACGTCGCGTTCGCGGAGCGCCGCCAGCACGCCGATCGCCGCGTACAGGCCGCTGATCACATCGAGCAGGGCGACGCCCGCCTTGGTCGGCTCTCCGTCGCGCTCGCCGGTGACGCTCATGAGGCCGGACATGGCCTGCACGATGATGTCGTACCCGGGTCGTGAGGCCGTCTCGGCGGCGTCCGCGCCGAACGCGGTCAGCGAACAGGTCACGAGCCGGGGATGGGCTCCGCGGAGGTCGTCGAGCGCCAAGCCGAACCGTGCCATCAGCCCCGGCCGGAAGTTCTCGATCAGCACGTCGGCGGTGGACAGGAGGTCGCGGACCAGAGCGACGCCTTCAGGACTGCCGAGGTCGGCGGTCACGGACCGCTTGTTGCGGTTGAGCGAGAGGAAGTAGGCGGCGTCGTCACCGGCGAACGGCGGTCCCCAGTGCCGGGTGTCGTCTCCTTCTCCCGGGCGCTCCACCTTGATCACGTCGGCCCCGAGGTCGGCGAGCATCATGGTGCACAGGGGCCCGGCCAGGATCCGCGACAGGTCGACGACCTTCACGCCGGCGAGGGGAGCGGGGGACGGGGCGTTCGGGGTCGGATCCTCGGGGTTCGCCATGGGACTCGGCGAAGGCTACACGAGAGACCCCACAAAAGCGGAACCGCCGAAACCCGAGGGCTCCAGCGGTTCCGAGGGATTTGTACAACGGGAGAGCGCCAGCCGTCAATCTGGGCCGGCGGTTCTTGTCACTCTTTCTCTCGTCACTGCCTCTAGCCACGACAGTGGTTCATTGGGCATGATTGTCGGGTGAACCCACAGAGCCTGGACCGGGCCAATGCCTTCCTCGCCGCCGTCGCCGCGCGGACGGAGGTCGGGGAGGTTCTGCCGGGTACCCCGGCGGACATCGGCCACGAGTTGTCCTTCCCCGATGCGCTGTCGACCGCCCGAGCGGTCAGGGCGTTGATCGCCCGCCGGCGCCTCGAGGCCGCCGAGGGATCGTACCGGCTGCTGGATGCTCGTCCCGTCGGCGCCGGCGAGCGAGAGGTCCTGGGACGCCGGCCGCGGAAGCCCCGCCCGACGGCGACGCCGTCCGAGGGCCGGGCGGCCGGTTCCCCTTCGTCCTCCTCGGCCCCCATGTACTCCGACGTGGGACGTGCGGCGGTCGATCGCCTGGTGGAACTCGGTCGTGAGGTCGCGTCGCTCCGCGCCAGCCTCCGGGCGGCTCGGGAGGAAGCACGCGCGTCACGGGAGGCGCGCGTGGGAGCCGAGCAACGCGCGGAGGTCTTGAGCGCCAAGGTCCGCGAGCTGGACGCCCGGGCCGAGATGGCCGAGGCGAACCTCCGGACGCTGCTGGCGTCCGTCCGTGGCCGCGAGGCGCAACGCGACGCACCTGTAGGGGACTCCGAGATGGAGGCGATACTCGGTGTGCTGAAGGGCGGCGAGGACGGCGACGGCGAGGTCGCCGCATCCGCGGTGGAGTGACCTCGATCTAGCCGGACGAACCGGGATCCGCGGAACCGGGATCGGACGCAGCCGAGACGGAGCTGGCGCGCGGGGTTTCGCCCATCTTGGTCGCCCAGCACGCGACGCCGTGGTCCGGCGCGAACGGTTCGATCATCAGATCCTCACCCGTGCATTTCTCCAGGATGCCGAGTTCCGCCGCGCGGCCGGTGGCGACGACCGGGCACCGTGGATGGAAGCGGCATCCTGGAGGGATCTTCGTCGGATCCGGCGCCTCGCCTTCCAGGATCGGCCGGTCGATCCCCCCGCCTCCGGCACCACGTCGAGCAGGGCCCGCGTGTAAGGGTGCAAGGGCCGAAGGAGCACGTCCTCGGTGGGGCCGAGCTCGACGAGGCGGCCGAGGTACATAACCGCGATGCGGTCGGCCACCGTCCACGCCAGCCCCAGGTCGTGGGTCACGATGATGATCGAGAGGCCGAGATCCCTGCGGAGCTGCATCAGCAGCTGGAGGATCTCGCCACGGACGGAGGCGTCCAGGTTCGACACCGGCTCGTCGGCGACGATGACCTCCGGGTCCAACGCAAGGGCGCCGGCGATCACCACGCGCTGCCGCTGTCCACCCGAGAGCTCGTGCGGGTACGAGAGGTAGAAGCGTTCCGGCGGCCGCAGCCCGGACCGTGAGAGCGCGCGCCCGACCAACTGCTCCTCGGTCTCGCCGTTCGGGCCGGTGTGGATCTCGTGGATCCGCAGACCCTCCGCGATGATCTCGTAGATGGTCTGGCGCGGGTTCAGGCTGCCGGTCGGGTCCTGGAACACCATCTGGACCCGGCGCCGGTAGGCCTGGAGCTTCTTGCCGATCGGCTTGCCCTCGAACACGATCTCGCCGGCGTTCGCCTCCTGCAGGCCCATGATCGTCCGCGCGGTCGTGGTCTTGCCGCATCCGGACTCTCCGGCCAGCGCCAGGACCTCGCCGCGGCGGAGCTCGAGCGAGATCCCGTCCACGGCCTTCGCCTCGAAGCCCTTCTTCCCGGTGAGCCCCGCGATCAGGCCGACGTGGCCGGCGAACGTCACGTGCAGGTCGCGGACCTCGATCACGTTGTCCGTCGACGAGGACGGGCCTTCCCCGGTCACCGGCGCCTCGGTCGCGCTCATGCGTTGTCCGTCGCTGCCTGCGCGTGCGCCGGCTCGAGCAGCAAGCACGCCGCCCTGCGACCCGGGCCCGAGTCGAGGAGCTCGGGTTCTCGCTTCGAGCACTCGTCGAAGACCAACGGGCACCGCGGATGGAACGAGCAGCCCGACGGGATCTTCTGCGGGTCGGGCGGGTCGCCTCCCAGTCCGGTGGGCTTCCTGCGGAACCGCTCGTCGCCGATCTCGGGGAACGCGGCGGCGAGCGCCTTCGTGTACGGGTGCTTCGCGTCGTAGAAGACCTCGGTCGCCGGGCCGTGTTCGACGATCTTGCCGGCGTACATGATCGCGAGGACGTCGGAGACCTCGACCAGCACCGACAGGTCGTGCGTGATGAAGATCATGGACAGCTCGAGATCTCGCTGGAGGTCCTTCATGAGCCTGAGGACCTGTGCCTGCACCATCACGTCGAGGGCGGTGGTCGGCTCGTCCGCGATCACCAGCGAGGGGCTGCAGGCGAGCGCCATGGCGATCATCACGCGCTGCTTCTGGCCGCCCGACAGCTCGTGCGGATAGTCGTCGATCCGTCGCGGCGGCAGCCCCACCTGTTCGAACAGCGCTCCCACGCGAACCTTGGCGGCCTTCTCGCTCGCCTGGCCGTGCACCATGATCGCCTCGGCGATCTGATCCGAGACGCGCTGCACCGGGTTGAGCGCGTGCTGGGCGCCCTGGAACACGATGGATGCACCCGCCCATCGAACCGCCCGCAGGCGACCCGGCGACAGCGTGAGGATGTCCTCGCCGTCGAGCACCACCTTGCCCTCGACCTTCGTCGAGGAAGGCAGGAGCCGAAGGATGGCGCCCGCGATCGTGGACTTGCCGCAGCCGGATTCGCCGGCGAGCCCCATGACCTGTCCGCGCTCCACCGCCACGGTGACGCCGCGGACCGCCGGAACCGGCCCACCCTTCGTCTGGTAGGTGATCCGCAGATCCTCGATCTCGAGCAGGCTCATCGGCCCCTCAGCTTCGGGTTGAGGATGTCGTCCAGGGCGTAGCCGATCATGGTGAACGAGAGCACCAGCAGCACGATCGCCACTCCCGGCGGGACGATCCACCACCAGTATCCGGAGAACGCCGCCCCCTGCCCGAACGCCTGCTCCAAGATCGTGCCCCACGAGATGTTGACCGTGGGATCGGGGCCGAGTCCAAGGAACGACAAGGTCGTTTCGGTGAGGATCGCGGCCGCCACGATCAGGACGGTGTTCGCGAAGATCAGCGGTCCGACGTTCGGAAGGATGTGGCGCGTGACCAGGCGGAAGTCGCGGGACCCCAGGGCCCGCGAACGCTCGACGTAGCCCCTCGTCTTGAGCGTGAGGACTTGCGCGCGGATCACGCGCGCGGTGCTCGGCCACGATGTGATGCCGATGACGAAGATCACGGTGAGCAGCGACGGTTTCAAGATCACGGACAGCACGATCGCGAGCGGCAGGAACGGGATCACCAGGAACCAGTCGGTCAGGCGCATGAGCCCGGTCTCTCGCCAGCCGCCGTAGTAGCCGGCCACCAAACCGATCGCGGTCCCGATCACGACGGTGATGAGGGTCGCGGCGAGCCCGACGATGAGCGAGACCCGCGCGCCCCAGATGGTGAGGGAGAGCACCGAACGTCCCTGGAAGTCCGTCCCGAACCAGAACTGCGCCGTGGGCGGTGAGAGCGAGGGATTGTTCGGATGGCAGATGGGCGAGAGGTCGCACTTGCTCGCGAGGAGCGGCGCGAAGACCGCGATGACGACGAAGAACAACAGGATGCCCAAGCCGGCCATCCCCATGAAGCTCTTCCGGTACTGCCTCCAGATGCGCCGGAGCGAGTCCTTCCGGCGCTGGCGGGCGATCTTCTTCGGGTTGACCGGCACCGGCGCGACCGGGCTCGGCGCGGCGTCCGGGTTCGGAGCGGCATCGGTTCGCGTCGTCGCCATCTCAGGCGGCCCTCACGCGCGGGTCGAGGTAGGAGTAGAGGAGATCGGCGACCAGGTTCGAGACGATCACGGCGGCGCTGAAGACCAGGAAGAGTCCTTCCAGCAACGCGTAGTCCTGGTTGCCGATCGCGGTATACGTGAGGCGTCCCAGTCCGGGCCACGAGAAGATCGTCTCGATCACGATGGCGCCGCCCAGGATGTAGCCGAGCGACAGGATGGTCACCGTCATCACCGGCAGGAGCGCGTTGGGTACGGCGTGGCGACGGCGCACGTTCCGCTCGCGGACGCCCTTGGCGCGCGCCACCAGGATGAAGTCGTCGCCCAGCACTTCCATCAGCGACGAGCGCATGATCAGCGAGTACTCGGCCAGGTACGACACCGTGAGCACGAAGAACGGCAACGCGAGGTGGTTCAGGACATCGGCGATGTGCGCCGTTCCCGTCAGCGTCGATGCCGCCGATTCCATGCCGCCCGACGGGAAGATGTTCCACGTGACGGAGAACAACATGATCATCAGCAGGCCGAACCAGAACTCGGGCATCGAATATAAGATCAGCGTGACCCCCAGCGCTCCCTGATCGAACGTCGACCCCCACTTCCAGCCCTGGCGGATCCCGATCCAGATCCCGAGGACGATCGATGCGATCGTGGATGTGCCGATGAGCAGCACCGTCGGCCAGACCGCGTGGGCGATCTCCGATGAGACCGGCTGGTTGTCGAACGTCAGGCCCAGGTTGCCCTGGGCGCTCTGCTTCAGGTAGTTCAAGAACTGCTGGGGCAACGGAAGGTCCAGGCCCAGCTGCGTTCGCAGCTGGGCCAGTGCGGCCGGGGTGAGGCTGCCGCGCTGCTTCGCGAGCAGCTGCGTGGGATCGCCCAAGCCCCGGAACAGGAAGAAGTTGAAGACCAGGACGAACAGGAGGGTGAGCAGCGCCTGGAAGATCTTGGCGAACAGGTACTTCCGGGTGCTCACCCTCGTTCGGTCCTTCCGTCGACTCGGTTACGCCTCGTCTTCGTCCGACTCGCGGCGCCTCCGGATCAAGAGCGATGCCCCGACGATGACGACGACCGCCGCGAGGATGCCGATCCAGAGTCCCGCCGGGATGCCGCCGGATGAGCCGCCGCCCCCCGCCGACGTTCCGCTGACGGGCCGGATGCTGACGAACGACAGCGGGCCGTACGTCGCGAGGACGTCGCCGTTCGGAGCGGGTTGCGGGTTGAAGCCCGTCCAGTTGGGGCTGTACGCCTCGAGGGCCGCGTCGTTCCACAGCACGATGTAGGGCTGGTCCCGGTAGAGGATCGACTGCATCTGGTGAACGATGTTGATCCGATCCGTGACGCTCGTCACCGAGCCCTGCTGGGCGTAGAGCTTGTCGTAGTCCGGGTTGCAGTAATACATGTCGGAGTTCCGGTACGTGTTGGCGTCCGGGGGACGCTGCGCGCACGTGAAGATGTTCAGGATGTAGTTCGGGTCGGGGTTCGGGTACCAACCCCATTCGAACAGATCGTAGTCACCTGCCAGGATCACGTTGCCCAGCTTGTTGCTGTTGAGCGTCTGTGGTTCGAGCTTGATGCCGATCTGCTGCAACCAGCCCGACACGTACGGGACGATGTCGATGGAGTTCTGGTCGGAGGATCGGCTGAAGAACCGGAAATCGAGCGGCTTCCCCGACTTCGGATCGATGCGCACGCCGTCGGGCCCCATGGTATAGCCGGCATCGTCGAGCATCTTGTTCGCCGCGGCGATGTTGAACGACAGATCCGGATCGTCGGGCCCCGGTTGCCAGTGCTCCCGTGGTCGCTCCCGGCTGGACCGGTGAGATACCCGGCGTGCCGTAGCCGAGCAGGACCTTGTCGACCAGGGTCTGGTTGTCGACGGCTCTTCGCATGGCCTGTCGGAGCACCACGTCCTGGAGCGCCGCTGCGCCGTCGCCGTGCGGCTTGAACCCGCCGGTCGTGTCCGTCTGGTACGCCGAACCGTTATTGATGCCGATCTCGCCGAAGCTCGGGACGGCTGCGCCGCGCGTTTCGAGGCCGCGGGATTTCAGCGTGTTCAGGATGTTCGCCGACGAGAAGTAGCCGAAGTCGACCTCGCCCGATTGGAGGGCGGCGGCTTCGGCGTCCTGGTTCCCGTAGATCCGGTAGATGATCTCGTCCACGTGCGGCGTGAGGCCCACGGCGTTCCCCCAGTAGTTGGGGTTCCGGTCCAGCTGCACGAACTGGTTCTTGACGTAGTTCGTGATGATGAACGGCCCGGTGCCCACCGACGGGAACCCCGTCTGCTGCTTCGCGCCCTTGTAGTCGTTCTGGAACTTCCCCCAGATGTGCTGGGGCAGGAGGTACTCGTACATGAACACGGAGTCGCCGGAGTAGAACGACGTCGGGCTCGTGCTCGTCAAGACCATCGTGGTGTCGTCCGTCGCCGTCGCCTTATCCATCAGCGCGAGGTCGGCGCTGTAGTTAGGGACGTTGTTGGTCTTGTAGTAGTTCAACGTCCAGGCGGCGTCCGCCGCGGTGAAGGGCTGGCCGTCGGACCACTTGACCCCCGAGCGGAAGTGGTACGTGAACGACATGCCGTCGGAGCTCGCATCCACGCTCGTCACGATGGAATGGGCGTAGTCGGGGCTGAAGTCCTTGGTCGAGAAGTTGATCGGCAGGTCGTATGCCATCGCCCAGAACGTGTAGTCCGTCCCGAGGTAGCCGACCATCGGGTTGAGAGAGCTCGGCTCACTGACGTCGGCATACGTGAATATGACCTTGGACGGCGTGCCGGATGCCGAAGGCGAATCCTGCGCGAACGCGTCGTTCATGAACAGCGCCGAGGCGATCACGGTCGCGGACAGTACGGCGACCGTCAGCTGCTTCGTGCGGCGCGCCTTGATGAATCGAAACATCGTCTCCCCTTTCCCGGGTCCTGCCTGTTCCTACGAGCGTGTGGGCTCGCCCGGTCGTTCCCTCCTCCGCGTCTCACCCCTGGATGGGGGCCATCCTCGAGCCGACGAAAAGGGCCCGCCGACGGCGGGTCTGTATAGCATGCGCCGCCCGTGCGGGGATAGTTGAGGAACGTTGCCGTGCCCTACCCGGACGCCGGCGGCCGCTCGGATGGTTCCCACCGGACCGGGAGCGGCTTCTCCTTCAGCTCCTGGACGAACTCCACGCACTCGTGCACGGCCGCAGCTAGGAGCGTCCGGCCCTTGTCGGCCGTCGCCTTCGTGGCGTCGCCGTGGACGCCGGTATGGCTGATGGCGTTCCACCACGGCATGACCGCGAGGGGGCCGTCGGACCAGTCCATGTGGGAGTGCTTGCCTTCGGGGAACGAGTTCTCGTCGACGGCCTTGTCCATGAAGACCGCGTCCGGATCGATGGCCAGGTAGATGCTGGTCTCCAACTCGCACGCGTGGCCCATGCCTCCCGGGCCGGAGTCGCGCACGTCCTCGACGACCTGCATGCCTTCCTCGCTCGTGAGGTAGAAGGCGGCCGCCGCCAGCACATCGGGATGCTCCAGACCGACCAGACGGGCCGCCATGTCGATCAGCGGGATGTTCGAGCCGTGGCCGTTCAGGTACAGGATCCGCTTGAAGCCGTGCCGCGCGAGCGACGTGCCGATGTCGACGGCGTACTTGACGAAGGTCTCCCAGCCGATCGTGATCGGGCCGGGGAAGTCCATGTGGTGCGGCGTGTACCCGTGGATGATCGGCGGCAGGAGCACGACGTCGTCCGGGATCGCGGCGGCCGCCTGCCGGCAGATCTCGGAGGCGATGCGCGTGTCGGTGTCCAGGGGGAGGTGGGGCCCGTGATCCTCGAGCGTTCCCGCCGGGATCAGGCACACCCGGTCCTCGCCGGCGGCCCGTCGCACCTCGGGCCAGGTCAGGCGTTCGTAGAGGAGCGGCGTCGTCCATGCCATCGGTCGGTCGGTTCCCTTCGGTCAGTGGCGCAGGTCGGCCAGGTCGATCTCGGTGTACTCCGACTCGCAGGGGTTGCCGGCGGTGACCCACATCCGCTTCGTGCCCACGTCGGCCACCATCGAGAACATCACCGCGGAAGCCTCGTCTCCCTCCTCCGGCTCGGGATGCAGGCAGATGGCCTGCGGAGCGGAGTCGTGATCGCGCATGACCTCCATGAGGTCCTCGGGCGACGACGGTTGCCGCTCTTCGAGTAGAACCTCCAGGCGGCTGAGCCGGGCGCGGCTGCCCTCGGAGGGGGGTGGTGCGATCGCGGCAAGTCCGGCGTCCAGGTAGTGGTTCGTGTGCGGCCCGTCCCCGTCGAGCACGCGGTGCCGGCGTCCCGGTCGTCTCCACCGTGAACGCGTCGTTCGGGAACGCGTAGACGTGCCCGTACCCCCCCGCCCGCCCGGGCATCGCCGCCCTGGCGATCGCGTCGGCCCGGGAGCGAGCCTCGAGCGAGCTGCGGGACACGAGCACCCGCGGGACGCCGACGCCGTCGTCCGAGGCGGTGAGCGATCCGATGCCCTGGCCGGCCCCGTGGGCGTTCAGCCCCACCGCCGGGAGGCAGCAGACGACCGTGGGGGAGACCACCGGGACCCGTCCGTCGTCCGGAAGGTCGATCACGACCGCGACGTTGCCCCGATCCCCCGCGAGCCAATGCTCGTTGTGCGCGATCAACGTGGTGTCCGGGAAGTCGTACGGACACGCTCGAGCAGCGTTCGACCGGCGCCGGGCGGGTGGTGGACGGCGGTGGCCGGATGTAGCCCTCCTTCCGCTGGAGGAACAGCAGCTCACCCTCGGGGGACTCGAGGAGCGGCTCGAGCTCCTCGAACGCGTTGATCGCGAACAGCTCGAGGATCGGCACCATCGCCCCGATCGACATGCCTTTCAGCACGTTCATGGACTCGGGGTACGAGGTCTCCGCGCCGACGAGGTACGGAGTCAACAGGTCTTGCAGCTGTTCGGAGGAGACGCCTCGCCGTTCGAGGTACCGGTGGTAGAAGCCGACGGAGGCCTGCACGAGGTCCATGAGCTCCTTGCCGATGTGGATGCCTCGGTCGAACCCGTCGCCCTGCGCCCGCACGACCCGGATGTCCCCCACGCGCGGATTATGGGCGAGCCGAGACGCGCGCGCTAGTTACTTCGGGCTACGTGTCGGCGAGGGCCCGCGTTTCGATCGATCTGATGAACGCAGTCTTGGAGTCCACGTAGGCCATGAGGTCATTCGGGTGCCGGGTCGCGAGCTCGCGCTTCAGCGTCGCGTATGCCTCCGCGTCGGCGGGGTGATCTCTCAGCCAGTCTCGGAACGCGAGATGCCGTCGCTCCCACGGCCCACCTTCCTGGCAGACGTGGATCTGATAGGCGCGAGTGCCTGCCTCGTCCCGACTGAAGTACTCGTGCTCGTCGCTCCAGGGATCGAGCGTCCAGCGGTACCCGAGCGAACGCAATGGCTCGACGTATACGTCTCGCGGCACCATGGACGACACCGACGTCTGGATGTCGACGATCGGCTTCGCGGCAAGACCGGGCACCGACGTCGATCCCACGTGGTCCACCCGGACAGCGATCGATCCCAGCACTGCGCGGATCCGCGTCGCCTCTGCCTCGAAGCGCGCGGGCCAGGAGGTGTCGGCATCGGCGATCTGGTACTCGCGACTTCGTCCGCGCTGTTCGCCGGGCTTCGCCCGTGATCCCCGGAGCCTCGCCAGCAGTGCCAGCGCATCGAACAAGGACTGCTGCGCGGGGTCCTTCGCCGCGGTGTCCTCCGGATGCCACTGGACGCCGACCATCCAGGTCGAGTCGACGTCGTCGGGATCGTTCACGTCCAGCTCGATCGACTCGACCAACCCGTCTGGGCTGTGTCCCGTCGCCGCGACGCGGTCGCCCAAGCGATCAACGCCTTGATGATGGTGCGAAGAGCACGCGAGCGCGCCCGACTTCGTCGAGGCCGATAGCCGGCTCCAGGGCGTGGGCGTCACGTCGTGCGTGGAGATCGTGTCGGCGAGCGGCACGCCGTGCTCGAGCATGCCCGGCACGTCGGGGAGATGTTGGCGTAGCGTGCCGCCGAACGCGACGTTCATGATCTGCATGCCGCGACAGATCGCCAAGACCGGCAGCCGCATCGCGTCGGCTGCGAGCAGGAGGTCGATCTCCAGTCGATCGCGATCGGGTTCGACGCCGTAGCTGTGTTCCGCGTCCGGCTTCGCGCCGTAGAGGGCGGGATCCACGTCGCCGCCACCGACCAGCATCAGTCCGTCGAACGGTTCCAGGATCTCCGCCGGGTCGTTGGTCTCACCGGGGCTCACGATCAAGGTGCGAGCGCCGGCTCGGCGAAGCGCAGCGAGGTACGGGCCGGGTACGCCGTATCCGCCTTCGGGCCAACGGCTCACGCGGCCGGGTGCCAGGTGGTAGCCGACGACCGCGATGAGCGGACGGTACGACTCCGTCAACCCGCGTTCTCTTTCGCGACGTTCGTGAATCGGGTGAAGAGCTCGCGGCCGCGCTGTTCGTGGCCGGCCATGAACGTGTCCGCCTCGGCCCGAACCTCCTCGGCGGACTTGCCCCACTCCGTGAGGAGGTCGCCCTCCATGCCGAAGATGTCCAGCCAGGACTCGAGCTCGGGGCGGTCGATCTCGACGTGCCACTGGATGCCCCAGGCTCGCTCGCCGACGCGGAAGGCCTGGTGACGGACCTGATCGCCCGTGGCGAGCAGCGTCGCCCCGGCGGGCGGCTCGAACGTGTCCATGTGCCATTGGAAGATCGCGTCGCCGTCGCGGTAATGGGCCAGGATCGGATCGGCCGACGCCTCGGGCTCGAGACGGACCTGTTCGAACCCCACCTCGCGGGTGGGGGCCTTGCCGACGGGCGCGTCGAACGACCACGCGAGCACCTGCGATCCGAAGCACACGCCCAGGAACGCGATCTGTCGGTCGACGGCCTCCAGCGTCAGTTCGCGGACGTCCTTGATGAACGGCTGCTCATCGGCGTGTTCCACGTTGAAGGTGCTGCCGAAGAGCACGACGCCCTGAACGGTATCGAGGTCGGGACGCGGCACGGTGCGATCCAGCGCGTCCCACACCTGAACGTCGGCACCGGCGGCCGCCACGGCTCCGGGTGCGACGCCGAAGGTGTCGACCTCATCGCAGTGGACGAAGAGGATGTGGCTCATAGCCGGGATATTACGGGTGCAACGGAGGACCCGACGCGAGCGAAGGTCGACTCGTTCTAGGGGGCCGAGCCGCTCGCCACGATCGAGAAGCTCAGCCCGGCACCTTCGTAGGTGGCGTCAGCGGGACCACTCGCCCACGTCACGTCGACGGTGAACGTGGCTGCCGTTTGCGGCGCCAGGGCGCCGGTGTGCGCGATCCGTAGGCCCGAGAGGCGTCCTCGATACTCGAGACGGCCGGCCGCGTCACGAACGACGATCCGAAGAACCTCATCCAGTGATCGCGCGCCGGTCGTGACCAGGTTGCGGGAGGTGACGGTGAACCCCAACGGCATGGTGCCGGCGTTGCGAACATCGAACGTCGAGCGCGTGGCGGGCATCCCTGGATAGGCCCCGGAGACGTCGATGACATGGGCGGACGAGGAGACGTGGCCGTTCGGGGCCAGGGCTTGCACTTGGAGCGTTGCGTACGGGGCGCTTCCCCTCGGTGCCGCGATGACCACGCGCTGGATCGCGAGCGTGAGCATGAGGCTCATCAGGATGAGGCCGACGTACGTGCGGGCGGGACGCCGCGCGCGGAGATCCCGGGGCCCTGCCACGAAGATCTGTGCGGATGTCGAGCTCATACCCGTCATGTCGACGGGGAGTCTCATCCGCGCGTCTGCGGAAGGTCAAGACGCGCTCAAGGTTCGGTGAACGGCGGAACGGGGATCTACGCCTGCCCGACGGCCGATCCCAGCCCGTTCGCTTGCCAGAGGATCTCGGGGGAGTCGGGGCGACCGAAGTAGTAGCCCTGACCGAGAGGGACACCCAGCTCGCGGATGACCCCGAGCTCCTCCTCGGTTTCGATGCCGACCGCGATGACGCTCGCTCCGACTTCACGCGCGAACGTGACCAGGGCCGATGCCATCGCGCGCTGCGACCGCTGCGTCTGGATGTTCCGCGTCAGGCTGACGTCGAGCTTGATGAGATCCGGGTCGAGCTGCAGGATGTGGCGCAGGCTCGCGTGCCCCGCGCCCACGTCGTCGACCGCCAGACGTGCCCCTGCGCGGCGGAGCGCCGCGATCGCGGTTCGCAACTGTGGATAGTCGGTGATCGGGGCGTGCTCGGTGACCTCGACGATGATGCGATCCAACGGAACGCGACCGATCGTCTCCATGAGCCGCGCGGACATGATGGACGTCGGCGACACGTTCAACGTCATGAAGGTATCGGAGGGCAAACGGTCGACGTACGAGATGGCGGCCTCAACCGCGGCGATCTCCAACTCGAGGGCATACCCCAGGGCCCTCGCCTCGGCGAACCATGCTCCCGGGCTCCGGACGGGCTCCGAATCGAACCGCGCGAGCGCCTCGAACCCCACCGGCTCCCCGCTATCCAGCGCCACGATCGGCTGGAACACGCACTCCAACCCCCCACCCTCGAGGACGCGGTGGATCTGCTCGTCCCAGGCGAAGCGTTGTTGATCGACCTCGCGCTCGGCCTCCAGGCGGGAAGCGAGCTCGGTGACGACGAACGACGCTGCCCGCGACGAGAGTCGAACCTCACCTTCCACGCTTGAGCAGATGGCTTCGACGAGGTCCTTGGGGCTCGTTCCCTTGGTGAGGTAGTTGTAAGCCCCGGCCGCGAGCATCTCCTGCACGCTCCGAGCGTCCTCGTGGGCGGACAGGGCGATGATCGCCGTGTTGGGCGAGGACGCGCGTATCTCGCGCGCGGCGCGCGGACCACCTCCCGGCATCTTCACATCCAGCAGGGCAACGTCCGGTTGCTGACGGCTTGCGAGCTGGATCGCCTGCTGCGCGTCCTCGGCGACCCCAACGAGCGTGAGCGCATCGGCCCGCTCGATGATGTCGATCAGCACGCTCCGTATCTCGGCATCGTCGTCCGCGATCAACGTTCGGATCGGGGCGCGCTTCATCGTGCGCGCGCGATGCTCATGCCGCGGCTCCTTCTTCCTCTCGAGGGATCCAGGCCTCGGCGACGGTGCCGGACCCGCCGGCGCTCTCGATGCGGAACCACCCGGCTGCCAGGGAGGCGCGCTCCCGCATCGACGTCAGACCGATGTGCCCGAGCGACGGATCCGAGATCTCCGACGGTTCGAAGCCGACGCCGTCGTCCTTGACCTGCAGGGTGTACCCCTCGTCGCTCTCCTCCAACGCGATGTCGACCGTGGTCGCGTGCGCGTGCTTGCGGACGTTGACGAGCGCCTCCTGCGCGATGCGGTAGAGGATGACCCGCACGCTCTCCGGTGGTTCGGAGTGCAGGTAACTGTGGACGACGTATGCGGTGTTCGGTGCGAGCTTGCCTTCCTCTTGCACCAACACCGCGAGCGCCGCGGCGAGGCCGTCGTGGTCCAACACGTAAGGCCGGAGCTCGAACATCAGGCTGCGGAGGCTCTCGATGGATCGGTTCACCGTGTCCTGCGCCTTGTGGAACTGCTCATCGGCCGCGAGCTCGGGGTGATCCTGGAGCACCATGTCCAACCGCATGGACGCGGCCACCATCTTCTGGATGGGGTCGTCGTGGATGTCGGAGGCGATCGTCCGGCGCTCCTCTTCTTCGGCATGCACCAGGTGAGAAAGCAACCGCCGGCGCTCCTGATCGAGCCGCCCCAGGTCGTAGAGGCGTTCCTGGAGCTTCTCGGTCTGCCCGGCAACCACAGACTCGAGATCGACCTGGCGGCTGAGCAGTTGTCGATACAGGTCGTGGGCCTCAAGCAGATTGGCTGCGCGGCAAAGCACCTCGGTCCGGTCCAGGGGTTTGGTGAGGAAATCGCTCGCGCCGGCCAGCAGGCTGCGGTGCTTCGTGTCAGGCGTGACGTCCGCCGTGAGGACGATGATCGGAAGCTCCACCGACTTGGGGAAGCGTGTACGCAGCTCGCGGATCAAGCCCAACCCGTCCAAGGGGGTGTGGAGGTCGAGGAAGATCAGGTCCGGGGCGTCACTGTCGATGCGAGCGAGGAGATCGTTGGGGTCGGTGAAGCCGCGGACGTGGGTGTACCCGGCTCCCGTGAGCACACGTTCCAGCAGTTCGACGTTGGCTCCGCCGTCGTCGACCACCAGGATCCGCGCATCCGGACTCGTGGGTCCGGGTCGTACGGTTGGGGGCGCCACTCCGGCCGCCGTCATGCCGCGTTACCCAGACGGTAGCCCACCCCTCGCACGGTCCGGATGAACGTCGGCCCGATCTTGTGACGCAGGTTGGACATGTGGACGTCCACGATGTGGTCGTCCCCACGCCAGTTCGGGCCCCAGACGCGCTCGAGGAGACTCACCCTGGACACCACCGCCTTGGGGTCGGTCGAGAGGACGTCGAGCAGGTCGAACTCGATCCTGGTGAGCGACACGAGCTGACCTCCCACATACACCTCACGGCTCGAGGGGTCGACCCGAAGGTCGCCGAACGCGCGAACCCCGTTGGTCGTCGGTACGTCCCGGGTTCGGCGCATCAGCGCGCGGATCCTGGCGATCACCTCCGGCATCGAGCACGGCTTCGTCACGTAGTCGTCCGCGCCCGCGGACAGCCCGACGAGCTTGTCGGTCAGATCGTCGGAGGCGGTCAGCATCAAGATGTACGCGTCGGAGAACGTGCGCACGCGCTGGCACACGTCGATGCCGCTCAGCTCGGGAAGGTTCAGGTCAAGAAGGATGACGTCCGGCTGGAACGACTGCGCGAGGTCCACGGCGGACCGTCCGTCGGCCGCTTGTCGCAACTCGAAATGCTCGCGCTCGAGCGCCGAGATGATGACCTCACGGACATCCCGATCGTCGTCGACGACCAGCACGCGTACCGCTCCTCGATCCCCGTTGCTCGAACGTTCCTGCATCTGTGGGCTCCCGTTGCTCGACGGAGAAGCCCGCAAGGGTGGTTGGAAACCTTGAAGGACTCTCATGGGTTCCATCGGCACACAACCAGGGGTCATTGAGATGGTCGCAGCCAGCCTTCTCGGGTAGATCCGGTTTGACTGTCTTTGTCGGACAAACTAGGCTCCGCTGCTGCAGATGCGACGACTCTCTTTCTCGGTGCGAGACGAGCTCGCGGGGCGGATCACCTCGGGTGCGATCCCCCCTGGCAGTCGCTTCCCGCCGGAGCCGCAGCTCGCCGAGGATCTCGGCGTCTCACGAGCCACGCTCCGCGAGGCGCTTCGCTCGCTCGAAGAGGACGGTTTCGTCACCCGACGCCGCGGAGCTGGCACCTTCGCGACGCACCGCCCTCGCCTCCGGAACAACCTGGACGTCAATTTCGGCGTGACCGAGGCCATCCGGGCATCGGGGATGCGGCCCGGTGCCGTCGACATCAAGGTCTCGATCGGGGCGTCGATCGCCAACGAGGCCGCGGCCCTGGACATCGAACCCGGCGAGCCCGTCGTGACGGTCGAGCGGGTTCGAACGGCCGACGAGCGGCGGGTGGTCTTCTCTCGCGACGTCGTCGCTCAATCGCTGGTCGGCGAGGACGTGCTCGAGCAGCTCGAGGACGGCTCCGTCTACGACCTGTTGGAGTCGGCCGCCCACGTTGCGATCCAGCACGGCGTCGTGACGATCGAGCCGATGGCTGCCGATCGCACGCTCGCCCGCAAACTGAAGATCCCCGTCGGGTCGCTCTTGCTGTATCTACGACAGGTCGACTACGACCGCGGCGGCGACCCGGTCTTGCTCTCACACGAGTATCACCTCGGCGACGCGTTCGAATTCACCGTCGTCCGCCGGGGTCCCGGAAGGAGGTTCCGATGACGATCGGCAAGACGATGCGATTGAAGCGCGTGATCGACCCGGCGGGTGTGTCCATCATCTGCGCCCTGGATCACGGGATGACGTCGCCCACGTTCCTCGACCCGCTGGCGGACATCGCGTCGCGCGCGGCGGAGACAGTGGCAGGCGGCGCGAACGTGATCATGGCGAGCAAGGGCATGATCCGGATCGCCCAGCCCGCGTTCCAGCGGGAAACGGCGCTCGCGATGCTGCTCTCCGCGTCGGCGAGCCCCGACGGGGACCGGCCCCAGATCGTGCAGATCGCAGAGGTCGAGGAGGCGCTGCGAACGGGTGCCGACGCGGTCGTGCTGTTCACGGCGCTCGGCGGGGATACCGAGGCGGGGATGATCCAGATCCTCGCCGGGGTCGGCCGCGAATGCGAAGCGCTCGGGATGCCGTTCATCGCGGAGGCCGAGTTCCCCACCACCTACGCGTCGGTCGAGGCGCTGAAAGAGCAGTACGGGTTCGAGTACCTGCGGCGCAACGTACGCCTTTGTGCGGAGCTGGGCGCCGATATCGTGAAGACGAACTGGCCCGGCGATGCGGAGTCGTTCGCGAAGCTGGTAGAGGCGACGTCGGGGATCCCGGTGGTCCTTGCGGGCGGGTCGCGCCTGGAGGACAAGGAGCTCTTGATCCGGATGGAGCAGGCGGTAAGCGCCGGGGCGATCGGTTGCTCGGTGGGTCGCAACATCTTCATGCACACGTCGCCCGAGGCGATCTCGCGGGCGTTGTCGCGCGTGATCCGCGAAGGATGGAGCGCGGCCAAGGCGTTCGACGCGTTGCAGCAGGAGCTGAGCGCATGAGAGCTGCCTACATGACCGACGTCAATGCCGTGCAGGTCGGCGATGCCGAGGAGCCCAAGCTCGACCCGCGTGGCGCCATCCTGAAGGTCGAGGCGTGCGGCATCTGCGGGACAGACGCACGGACGTTCTTCAACGGCGACCCGAAGGCGCCCGTGCCGTGGGTGCTCGGTCACGAGCCGGTGGGGACGCTCGCCGAGGTGGGCCCCGATGCGGAACTGCCTCCCGGCGTGGCCGAAGGCGACCGGGTGTTCCTAGGCTCGATCCTCACGTGCGGCGAATGCCGTTGGTGCACGGAAGGCTTCCAGAATCTGTGCGAGCACCACCTGCTCTACGGATACGACCCGTTCCCCGGGGCGTACGCCGACTACGCCGCTGTCCCGCCGATCGCGATGAAGAACCTGATCCCGCTCCCGGAGGATCTGCCGTCCGATCTCGCGACCGTCGCCGACCCGTTCGCGTGTGCGCTGAACGGGATCGAGCAGTTGGACATCCAGCTCGGCGACACGGTGATGATCCTCGGGACCGGTCCGATCGGTTGCTGGCAGGCCGTGATGGCGCGCGACCGCGGCGCCAGCCGGGTGTGGATGACTGATGTCAGCGGCGGCCGGCTCGACATCGCGATGGGCGTCGTCGGCAAGTTCATCGACGACGCATGGGTCGCGGGCGACGACAACGGCGTCGAGGAGGTCCTGTCGCGAACCGAGGGCGCGGGGGTCGAACGCGTATGTGTTGCTGCGCCGGCGAAGCCGGCGCAGCAGGCCGCGCTCGAGATGGCCGCCAAACGCGCGAAGGTCGTGTACTTCGCGGGTTTGCCGAAGCACGATCCGGTCAGCCCGCTCGACATGAACGAGCTCCACTACAAGGAGCTCGCGATCCTGGGCGCCTACGGCGCGTCGCATCGTCAGTACCGCATCACGATGGACTACCTCAACCGGCGGCGCGAGGATCTGCAGGGCGTGGTGACACACCGGTTCCCGCTCGAGCAGATCGGCGAGGCGTTCGAAACGATCCGGTCGGGCGCCGGCCTCAAGATGGTGATCATCCCGTGAGCGGCCCGTATGTCATCGGCTGCGACGTCGGCAGCCAGGGGACGAACTCCGCGCTGTACGCCGCCGACGGAACGCTCGTGGCGTCCGCGTACGAGGCGTACGACCTGTCGTTCCCGTATCCGACGTGGGCCGAGCAGGATCCCGACCTTTGGGTCGGCGCGATCCAACGGACGGTGGCCAGGCTCGTCGCCGAGGCGCCGGAAGGCGCGTCGGCGATCAAGGGACTTTCGTTCGGATCGCAGCTTGACGGCATGGTCGTGTGCGACGCCGGCGGGCGTCCGGTGCGTCCCGCGATGATCTGGATGGATCGGCGGGCCGAGGATCAGTCGGCCGCGCTCGCCAAGGCGATGTCGCCGCAGGAGTTCTACGCGAACGTCGGCGCGAACCTCGACTCCTCGCATGCGGTGTTCAAGGCGCTCTGGGTGCGCGATGAGGAGCCGGAGTTGTGGAAGGACGCCGCCACGCTGATGTCGCCGGGAACGTACGCGCTCCGCGCCGTGAGCGGCGTGACGGCGGTCGATTACTCGAACGCGTCGTCGCTCGCCCTCCTCGATCCGCGTTCTCGGACCTGGTCCGAGGCCGTCCTCGAGGCGACGGCTATCGATCGTTCGATGCTCCCGGAGCTGGCGGCCGGGACCCAGTCGGTCGGCTCGGTCACGACGGCGTTCGCCGAGGCGACCGGGCTGGCAGCATCGACGCAGGTGGCGGTCGGCTGTGGCGACGAGATGGCGGCGACGCTTGGAGCCGGCGTCTTCTCTCCCGGCGAGGTATGCGACGTGGTCGGGACTGCCGAGCCGGTCTGTGCGGCTTCGGCGGAGCCGCGGGAGGACCCGACGATGCTCGTCGAGTGTCACCCGCATGCGGACCCCGACGCATGGCTGCTCGAGAACCCCGGCTTCGTCTCCGGCGGCAACCTCCGGTGGTGGCGCGACCAGTTCGCCCCGATCGAGCGCTCCGCGGAGGCGGAAGGTCTGGGCGACGCCTACGACTTCCTGTCGAAGGAGGCCTCGACCGTGCCGGCCGGTGCTGAGGGACTCGTGTTCCTGCCGTGCATGCAGGGCGCCATGGCGCCCGAGTGGAACGGCGCCGCGCGCGGCGTGTTCTACGGGCTCACGCTCGCCCATACCCGCGCGCACATGACGCGCGCCGTCCTCGAAGGTAGCGCGTTCGGCCTGCGGGACATCCTGGAGGCGATGCGGAACGCCGGGCTCGAGACACGCAGGCTGACGATCGTGGGAGGCGGCGCCAAGGGGCCCCTCTGGCGACAGATCAAGGCCGACGTCACCGGACTCCCCGTCCGCGTACCAACGAGCGTTGAGACGACGGCGACCGGTGCCGCGATCCTGGCCGCGGTGGGTGCGGGCGTGCACACGTCCGTGGCTGAAGCCGTCGGCGCGTTCGTCAGCTACCAGCCCGAGGAGCACGAACCCGATCCGGGGCGACGGGAGGCGTACGACGACGCGTACCGCCGCTACCGCGACGTGTACTTCGCCCTGAAGCCGACGTTCGCCGCCGGATAGGGACAGGCTGGATCAGGTTTCAGCCGCGCTCGAAGTACCGAGCCAGTTCCCAGTCGGTCACGCAGTTGTTGTCGTAGATGATCTGTTCCTGGACGGCCGTGTTCAGCAAGTGCTCGAACACGAAGTCACCGAACGCCTCGCGCGCCACCGCGCTTGCGCGGAACGCCTCCACGGCCTCGTGCAGGGACGACGGAACGCGCGGCACGTCCTTGGCCTCATACGCGTTGCCGACGAACATCTCCGGCGGCTCGACCTTGTTCGCGATGCCCCACATCCCGGCCGCGATCGTTGATGCGAACGCCAGGTAAGGGTTCGCGTCCGCCCCGGGGATACGGCACTCCACGCGTGAGCCCGTGTGCTCGCCGACCGTTCGGAAGCCACACGTCCGGTTGTCACGGCTCCAGACGATCGCCGTCGGCGCCCACGACCCCAGCTGATACCGCTTGTAGGAGTTCACGAACGGCGCGTACGTGATCGCCATCTCGCGTGCGTTGGCCATCAAGCCGCCCATGTAGTGCCGGTAGGTCTCCGAGAGATGGTGCGGCGCGTCGTCGTCGTGCATGAGCGACGTCGCGCCCTTCGCATCCCACACGCTGGAGTGCAGGTGGCACGAGGAGCCAGCCTCGTCCATCGTCCATTTCGCCATGAACGACGCCGCGACGCCGTTCAGCGCACAGATCTCCTTGACGCCGTGTTTGTAGAGCGCGTGGTTGTCCGCGTTGGACAGCGCGTCGCTGTACGTGATGTTGATCTCGTGCTGTCCCTTGCCGAACTCGCCCTTCGAGAACTCGACCGGGATTCCCGCCGCGACCATGCCGTTACGGATCTGCCGGATGATCCACTCGTCCTTGGTCGTCTGGAGCATGTGGTAGTCCATGATGTAGGTGGAGCTCGGTCGCAGGTCCTGGTACCGGCGCCCCGCCGCTTCCTCGTACGAGTCCTTGAACAGATAGAACTCGAGCTCCGATCCCGTCTTGACCACGAAGCCGGCGTCCGCCGCACGCTGGATCTGTCGCTTCAGGATCTGCCGGGGCGCCACCTCGACCGGCTCGTTCGTGTCCTCGTCATGGATGTCGCATATGACCATGGCGGTCTTTTCCAGCCAGGGACACAGCCGAAGCGTCTTCAGATCCGGGATCATCTTGAAGTCGCCGTAGCCCGTCTCCCAGCTCGCGTACTCGTAGCCGGGCAGCGGCTCCATCTCCATGTCGATCGCCAGCAAGTACAGGCAGGCGTGGAGCCCCTCTTCGCCGAGCACGTCGTCGAGGAAGAAGTGCGGGAGCACCCGCTTCCCCTGGAAGCGGCCCTGGAGATCCGTGAACATGCACAGGACCGTGTCGATCTCTCCGGAGTCGGAGAGTTCCTCCAGCTGCTTGACGTCGAGCATTCCCTGGGCAGACATCGTGTTTCTCCCTCCGGTAGTCGCCGGAGGGCGGTGGGCTTCGCCCACCGCCCTCAGCGTTCAGGCGTTCGACCCCTAGCCCGTCGGAGGGGTCCCGGATGGTGCCGACGGCTGCGCGGTCTCTCCGGTACCACCCGCCAGGATCGATTCCTGCTCCTCTTTCGAGGTCGCGTATCCCTCCTGCCCCGGGACGCCCTTCTCGCCCAGGGTGAGCGCGAACTCCTCTTCGGGCGAGAGCACCAGCCGGTGTCGCCCGGCGATCGCGAAATACAGGACGCCCAGGATGTAGTAGACGGCCACGCCGTACACACCCGGACGATAGGCCGAGTTCAGGAAGATCGCGATGAGGGAGATCGCGGCGAGCCCTCCGGCGATCACCGCTCCGGGTACCCCCCACCTGCTCCGGTACGGTCGCTCGATGTTCGGGAGCTTGCGTCGGAGGACGACGAACGACGTCATCTGGAGGATGTACGAGATGACGGCCGCGAATACCGCCATGTTCAGCAGCGCCGCCACCACCTTGGCCCCGAGCGACGTCGTTCCCAGCTTCCAGACGATGATCGCGACCGCGTACCCGACGATCGCGCCCGCGATCAAGGCCACGTGCGGCGTCTTTCGCTCGCCATGCGTCTTCGAAAGGAACTTCGGGAAGTAGCCGGCGCGCGACAGCGAGTAGGTGTTCCGGCCGTACGCGAAGATGATCGTGAAGAAGCTCGCGATGAGCCCGATCATGAACAGGCAGCCGAAGACGTAGGCGAGCTTTCCGCTCGCTCCGAAGATCGCCTTGAAGCCGTCCAGGAGCGGGAACCCAGACGTGCCGTACAGGAACGCCCCGCCCGGGAGCGCGGTGTTGAAGACCAGGGTCAGGATCGCTGCGATCAGCAGCGTGTGCATCGCGAGCACCGAGCCTCTCGGCACGTCGCGGCGCGGGTCCATCGACTCCTCCGCCGCGAGCGGGACCTCCTCGATGGCGAGGAAGAACCAGATCGCGAACGGTAATGACTTGAAGATCCCGCTCATACCGAACGGGAGCCACGGACCACCTCCGCCCGGGATCACCGTGCCGGCGCTCGATTGGTTGTTCCACAGGGAGAAATCGAGCTTCCCGGAGAAGATCGCCGCCAGGAAGAAGAAGAGCAGGACGCAGATCGACAGCACCGTGATCGTCACGGTGAACCGCATCGTGGTCTCGATCCCGATGATATTGATGCCGACGAACAGGATGTAGAACACTGCCCACCAGAAGGGGAGGCTGTTCCACCATGCCACACCGACCACGTTCCCGGCCGCGTCGAAGTGCCCGCCGGCGTTGAACAACCCGACCACGACCTGCTGCCAGAGCAGGCCCATCGCGCCGACGACCACCGCCGGCGTGATGACGTATTCCATGTTCTCGGCCAACCCGGTGAGGAACCCACCCCACGGGCCCATCGCCGACCGGGCGAACGAGTAGGCGCCGCCCGTGTGCGGGAGCGCCGGGGACATCTCGGCGATCGAGTAGACGAGGCCGTAGTACATGACCGCCATCAGCCCGGCTGCGATGAGGAGGCCACCGAACCCGCCGGTGCCCAGGCCGAAGTTCCAGCCGTAGAACTCGCCCGAGATGACGGCGCCCACGCCGAGCCCCCAAAGGGACCACATGCCGGCGTGTCGCCGCAGCCCTCTCGACTTGAAGTACTCGTCATCTACCTCTTGGTAGGTGACGGACCCCACTTTCCGTTCGGACATGCGATCCCCCTCCCGAATCGGCGTACGACGGGCGTATCGAGCCACATCCGAGGTTTGTCTGTCAAACCTCCGGAGGAGGGATCGGTGGCATCCGCCGTCCCCGAAGGGGGATGAGGAGGGCCACCAAGGCGAGGATGCAGACGTTCGTGACCATCGAGGGTCCGATCGCGTCCGAGATGGAGTCGATCAGTCCGCCGGCGAAGATCGCCCCCGGGATCACCCAGAGGCTGAAGGGGACGTGAGACCGGCGCACTGCGAGGAGGATGAGCGCTGCGTACAGCAACGGCGTGAAGTCGATATCACCCGTCGTTGGGATCGCGGGGTGGCCGGTAGCGAGCAGGCTCTGCATCGACCCAACGATGGTACGCCTCGTCGGCTATCGGATGATGCGGACTATCGGTACTCAGTCGTCGGGTGTCACGTAGGCGGCAGTGATGCCGCCGTCCACTATCAGCGAGGCACCCGTCATGTAGCTGGAGTCATCGCTCGCCAAGAAGAGGGCGGCCTTCGCGAGCTCCTCCGCCTGGCCGAGTCGGCCCATAGGGATGTGCACGAAGCGCCGCTGGCGCTTCTCCTCGTCGGACAGGAGCTGCATCAGGAGCGGTGTCTCGATCGGTCCCGGGCACAAGGCGTTGCAGCGGATCCCCTTGCGAGCGTATTCGACGGCGATCTCGCGAGTCATCGCCAGTACCGCGCCCTTCGAGGCGGTGTATGCGGTCTGCGAGGTCGCAGCGCCCATCCAGGCCACGAACGAGGCGACGTTGATGATCGAGCCGCCTCCTGTACCGAGCATCGCGGGGATCCCGTACTTGCAGCCGAAGGCGACACCTTTGACGTTGACCGCGAGGACCGTGTCCCATACCGCCTCGGCCGTGAGATGCACGGAGCCGTCTTCGGCGGGCATGATCCCCGCGTTGTTGTAGAGCACGTCGAGCCTGCCGAATCGCGTGACGGCGACGCCGATCATGGATTCGGCGTCGGCTTCCTTCGACACATCGGCGTGGACGTACACCGCGTTTCCCCCCGCGGCCGTGATCGCCGCTGCGGTGACCTCGCCCGCCTCGTCCGAGACATCGGTCAATACGACGTCGGCGCCTTCGCGTGCGAAGAGCTCCGCGGCGACCTTGCCCATGCCGCTGGCACCACCGGTGATCAACGCGACCTTGCCTTCGAGACGCATGCCAACCTCCTGCCCGCTCCGCGTGCCGGAGAAGGGTACGCCTTCTCCTTGAAGGGTGAGCCCACCGGTCACCCATCCGGCTGAAACGTGTCGGCCAGATGACCCAGAAACTCCCGAGAAATAGGTATCCCTCTTTCGCGCAGCTCCGCCGATAGGAGTGTCAAGGAACGCTCAAGGAATGCTCAAGAACGCACGCCGGCCGATCGGCCGGCGGACACGGCCCGAGGGGCTCAGACACAGGAGGCTCGGCATGACGAAGTTCAGGGACTCGCGTTGGTACCGGCGCATCACGGCAGGCTCGATCCTGTTCGCCATCATCTTGGTGTCGAGCGTCGCCTACGCGGCCTGGACGGCCTCGGGTGGCGGCCAGGGATACGCCAAGGCGGGCACCGCACAGGCCCTGACCACGGTGGACGTGTCGGCGACGACCACGGCGACCCTGTACCCGAGCGGCACGGGCGACGTCTTCCTCAAGATCAACAACCCCAACCCGTACCCGGTGACCGTCGCGTCGGTGACCGGTAGCGGGGTCGTCACCTCGACCGTCCCGGCGTGCGACTTGTCGACCGGCGTCACGTTCGTCAACCAGACGGGTCTTTCGCTGACCGTCCCGGCGGGCGGCGCGACCGCGTTCACGCTGACCGGCGCGGCCGCGATGAGCAACGCCTCCGCCAACGCCTGCCAGGGCGCGACATTCACGATCCCGGTCACGCTCTCCGGCGCCAGCAGCTAACGAACGAACTTCCAGGCGGAGGAGGGCGGCGACAGCCGCCCTCCTCCGCACGTCAACCGAGGTGACAGTGTGTTCAGGGCCCCAAGGACCGGCGGTCACGGCGTGAGGTGCATGCTCACAGGCGTGGCCATCGTCGCGTCCTTGGTGGTCGCAACGCCCGGGATCGCCCAGGCCGCATGGACAGCGACGTCCGCGACCCCGAAGGGTTACGCGAAGGCCGTCTCGGTTCCGTCGGGGAATACCCCTACAACGTCGGTCAACGGTCGCGATGTGACGGTGTCGTGGGCCGTCGCGCGCTTCCCCAACACCACGCCGGTAGCCGGCTACACGGTACGGCGGTTCGACTCCTCGACCGGGGTCCCGCAGACGGTCCTCGCCTCGTGCACCGGAACGATGGCGACGCTCACCTGCACCGAGTTCGGCGTGGCGCCGGGGACCTGGAAGTACGCGGTGACGCCGAAGCAAGCACTCTGGACCGGGCCGGAGAGCGCGCAGAGCGCCACGGCCACGGTCGGATCCCCGTCGCTCACGCTCACCACGACCACGATGAGCGCGCTCCCCGCGACGAGCGCCGGCTCGATCGCGAACTTCCTGGACGGCGAGACGGTGATCTACCGGCTGGACAACGCCTCGACCGGCACCCTGCTCACCGGGAGCATCACGCCGTCGCCGGTGCCGGTCGGCGGCTCCGCGGTGGTCAGCGTCACCATCCCCGCCGCCGGGACGACGCTCGGCGCGCATACCGTCTATGCGGTCGGCTCGCTCGGATCGACGGCGTTCGCGGCGTTCACGGTCATCGATAACACCCCACCCACCGTGACGGCCACCGTGCTCGGCCACTCGCCGACCGGCACGCAGGGGTTCGTGAAGCAAGCGGGCACGTACTTCATCTACGCGAACGCGAACGACGCCGCCGGGAGCACCGGCACCCATCTCGTCTCGACCGTCGCCGCCAACGTGGGCAACGTGACCACCGGTATGACGGCGGTGCCGCTCGTCGCGGGGTCGTACACGGTGGGCGGCGTGACGTACGGCTACCGGAGCGCCTCGATCACGGCGACCACGCCGCTCGGTGCGGGATCGAAGACATACACCGTCACCGCGACCGACGGGTCTGGCAATACGTCGACCGCTTTCTCTGGCTCGGTCATCGTGGACAACACGGTCCCCATAGCCTCGAACATCCAGACCGTGAACAACGGTTCCATCGTGGGCAGGGCCGAAGCGGGCGACACGATCACCTACACGTTCAATGAGGCGATCGACCCGAACTCCATCCTCGCCGGTTGGACGGGCGCTGCCGCCTTCGTCACGCTGCGTCTGAACCAGGTTGGCACCAACGACACGGTTACTGTCTTCGACTCCGGAAACACGGTGCAGCTGTCGCTCGGATCTGTTGCCCTCGGCGGGAACTACGTCACCGCGAACCGGACGTTCAACAACTCGACGATGGTCATGAGCGGTTCGACGATCACCATCACGCTGGGGACGGCGAGCGGCGCGACGAGGACAGGAGCGAACTCAACCATGGTTTGGACCCCCTCGGCTGGAGCGACCGACCTTGCGGGCAACGCCTGTGTCGCGACGGGCTTCACCGAGACCGGTGCAGCCGACGCGGAGTTTTAGCCGAACAGCAGCATTGGCTCGCGCGCCTTCGCCGTAAGTCCGACCTATCATCGGCCCATCACGTCGCGAAGGAGCGGTGCATGGCGGAGCTGTTGATGGTCGGCGGGGAGCGGATCGCCGCCTCGGAGGGCAAGACGTTCGATGTGGTCGAGCCCAGCACGGCCGTGTCGATGGCCGAGGTGGCGGAGGCGGGCCCCGAGGACGCGCATCGTGCGGTCGACGTTGCTCTCGAGGCGTTCGAGGAAGGCCCGTGGCCGCGAACGAGCGCCCGCGAGCGCGGCCGGGTCCTCACCAAGGCGTCGTTCCTGATCCGCGAACGGCTGGAGGATCTCGCGCGCCTCGAGGCGCGCAACGGCGGCAAGCCGATCAATGCAGCCCGCGGTGAGATCGACCTGGCTGCCAACGTCTTCGAGTACTGGGGCGGCGCCGCCAACAAGATCTTCGGCGAGACGATCCCGATCGTGCCGCCCGGCATCGACGTGACGCTCCGCGAGCCGGTCGGCGTCTGCGTGCTGATCACGCCGTGGAACTTCCCCGCCGTGATCGCGTCGTGGAAGATCGCGCCGGCGCTCGCTTGCGGCAACACGGCGATCGTGAAGCCGGCGTCGCAGACCCCGCTGACGGCGCTGGCGATCGCCGACATCCTGGTCGAGGCGGGCCTTCCCGAGGGCACGCTCTCCGTCCTTCCGGGTCCCGGCTCCACGGTCGCTAGGCGCGCTCGTCGCGGACCCGCGGGTGTCGAAGATCAGCTTCACCGGATCGACGGAGGTCGGAACCACGGTGATGCAGGAGGCGGCGCGCAACATCACCCGCGTCTCGCTCGAGTTGGGCGGCAAGTCCGCCAACGTCATCTTCGCCGACACCGACCTGGACGTGTGCGTCGAGAAGTCGATCTGGTCCGTGTTCGACAACGCAGGGCAGGACTGCTGCGCGCGCTCGCGGACGTTCGTGCGAGGACCGATCTACGACGAGTTCGTCGAACGCTTCGCCAAGCGTGTCGAGGCCATCGCGGTAGGCGAGCCACTCGACGAGGCGACCGAGATGGGTCCGTTGATCTCCGGGGGCCAACGGCAGACCTCGATCGACTACCTACCCTGGGAGTGGACGAGGGAGCCCGGCGGGTCACCGGGGGCGACGTCCCCGAGCGTCCCGGGTTCTTCATGCGACCGGCCGTGTTGGCCGACGTCCACAACGACATGCAGGTCGCCCAGGAGGAGATCTTCGGTCCGGTCGCGTGCATCCTGTCGTTCGAGACCGAGGAAGAGGCGATCCGCCTGGCGAACGACTCGCCGTACGGACTGTCGGGCTCGGTGTGGACGCAGAACCTCGGCCGCGGCGATCCGTGTCGCGAAGGGTATCCGCACCGGCAACATCAGCGTGAACTCCTCCTCCAGCGTCCATCACGGAGGCGCCGTTCGGCGGCTACAAGCAGAGCGGTATCGGCCGGGAGATGGGGATGCACGCGGCGGAGCTCTACACCGAGCTCAAGAACATCTACTTCTCTGAGCTGTAACCGGGGCGAACGGCGAGGGCGATCCCACCGGAGCTAGACTCGGGCAATGGTCGAACTGCCTGAAGAGCTTCAGAATCGCCAGCCCCGGAAAGAGGGGCATGAGCCCACGGCGCGCCTCACGATCGACGCCTACAACCGGCTGAAGGCCGAGCTGGCCGACCTGATCGAGAACGGTCGCCCCTACATCTCGGAGCGCATCAAGGTGGCGCGCGAGCACGGCGATATCCGCGAGAACTCCGAGTACGACGCCGCGAAGAACGAGCAAGGGCTGATGGAGTCGAAGATCCGCAAGCTCCAGCAGGTGCTCCGCGACCCCGACATCGTCGAGGCGCCAACCGAGGCCGACGCCGTCGGCCCGGGCATGCTGGTGACCGTTCGTCCGCTGGACGACGACGATACCGAGGACGAGACGTACCTCCTGGCCGAGCACGCGGAGGAGAAAGCATCGGGCGCGCGAACGGTCACCATCACGTCACCGTTCGGCTCGGCGCTCATGGGCGTGGCGAAGGGCGAGGAGATCGTCTACCAGGCACCGGGGGGAAGCTTCCGCTACGTGGTGGTGGGCTTCGAGCCGCACACCGGCTAGCCGTCGGGTCGGTGATGGACCAGTGAGCAAGCGCGACGCGAACCTCGAACGCGAAGCCCCGAAGGTCCGCGACATGCCGGCGCCTCGCAAGAGCGAGGGCGCCGCAGGCGGCGCGATGCAGCGCATCTTCGCGTGGCCGTATCGCGGGATCCTGGCGTTCCTGTTGTGGTCCGGCGTCCGTCCGTATCAGCTGACGCTGCTGTCGCTCGCGCTCAACATCGCGGTGGGGACCCTGATCGTGACGGGCGACTGGCTCGTGGCCGGTCTGCTGTTGATCCTCGCCGGCCTCTGCGACGTCTTCGACGGGTCGGTCGCGCGTCAGCGCGGCGAGGAGAAGCGCTCCGGCGCGTTCATGGACTCGGTCCTTGACCGGGTCTCCGACGCGATCTTGTTCTCGTGCTTGTTCTGGGCGCTCTCCGCGAACGGGGACGGGTTCGAAGCCGCGCTCGCGCTCATCACGCTCGTCGTGAGCCTGTCGGTGAGCCACGTCAGAGCCGAGGCGGAGGCGGTCGGCGTGACGCTCACCGAGGGGTTCTTCCAGCGACTCGAACGGTTCTTGGCCTTGATCGTCGGCCTGCTGATCCCCGGCGCCATGCGCCCGGTGCTGATCGCGCTGACGGTCCTGGGTGGCATCACGCTGCTCCAACGGAGCTGGTCGGCCGTCCAGGACGCCCGTTGACGGAGCGTCCCGACCGGTAGTGTTCCAACGGCTCGGCACGCCGGGAGGAGTGATCATGGAGTTCATCCGGTTGGCGGGGATCGCCGAGATCCCCGAGGGTGAGATGCGGGCGTTCGACGCCCCGGCCGGGCGGATCGCGGTCGCGCACGTGGAGCATCGGCTGTTCGCGTTCGGCGATGAATGCACGCACCAGGGTTGCTCGCTCGCGGACGGCGAGTTCGACGATCGAGAGGCGAAGGTGGTGTGTCCGTGCCACGGCAGCGTCTTCGACGTCGAGACCGGCGAGCCGGTCGAGGGACCGGCGGTGGACCCCGTGCCGGTGTTCGCCGCTCGCTTGACCGACGATGACTGGGTCGAGGTCGCGACACAGCCTGGCGGTGACGAGTGAAGCTGGGGATGGTCGGCCTGGGCCGCATGGGCGGCAACATGACGGTGCGACTGCTGCAGCACGGACATCGGGTCGTGACGTACGACCCGTCGGCCGACGCGGTGGCCGCCGTCGTCACGTCCGGCGCCGACGGAGCCGCATCCCTCGCCGAGCTCTGCTCGAAGCTCGAGTCGCCCAAGGTGGTCTGGCTGATGGTGCCCGCAGGGGAGATCACCGAGGGCACGGTCCGTGAGCTCGGCGGCATCCTCGGCAGCGGAGATGTGATCGTCGACGGCGGCAACTCGAACTGGCACGATTCGCAGCGCCGCGCCGAGCAACTGGCCGCCGGGGGCATCCGGTTCCTGGACTGCGGCACGAGCGGCGGCGTCTGGGGGCTCGCCAACGGCTACTGCCTGATGGTCGGCGGCGAACCGGAGGCGGTCGCCGTGGTCGAACCGGCGTTCCTGGCGCTCGCACCCGAAGACGGCTACGCGCACGTCGGACCGTCCGGCGCCGGCCATTTCGTGAAGATGGTCCACAACGGCATCGAATACGGGCTGCTCGCCGCGTACGGCGAGGGCTTCGAGATCATGGAGCGATCGGGGTTCGACGTGGACCTGGAGCAGATCGCGGGGATCTGGCGGTACGGCAGCGTGGTCCGTTCGTGGTTGCTGGAGCTGCTGCACGACGCGCTCGTCAGCCACCCGGGCCTGGACGACATCCGTGGCTACGTCGACGATTCGGGTGAGGGGCGGTGGACGCTGGAGGCGGCGATCGCGGAGAACGTGCCCGCTCCCATCACGGCGCTGGCGCTCTTCTCGCGGTTCGCCTCGAGGCAGGACGAGTCGTACAGCGCGAAGGTGATCGCCGCGTTGCGCAACGAGTTCGGCGGGCACGCGGTGAAGGCCGAGGAGCCCGCCAAGGAGCCTGGCTGACGTGGTGCGCCGTCGTCACGCGGCCCCACAAGCGATCGTCATCTTCGGCGCATCGGGCGACCTGACCCGGCGCAAGCTCCTGCCCGCGTTCTTCCATCTGTACCTGGAAGGCATGCTGCCCGAGGAGTTCGCGATCGTCGGGTACGCGCGCACGGTCTTCACCGACGACGAGTTCCGTCAGCACGCCCGGGACGCCGTCAAGGAGTTCGGCAGGCGCGAGCCCGTCGGCGAGGTCTGGATGGACTTCGCCAAGCACCTGCGGTATGTGCCCGGGGAGTTCTCCGATGCGGGCGCCATGAGCGAGGTCGCCGAGGACCTGGTGGACATCGACGCGACCCACGGCACGCAGGGCAACCGCTTCTTCTACTGTGCGACGCCCCCGACCGCCTATCCGGACATCGTGAAACGGATCGGGGAGGCGGGGCTCCAGGTGGGCGCGAAGATCGTCTTCGAGAAGCCGTTCGGCCGGGACCTCGCGAGCGCTCGGGCGCTGAACACGTGCATCCAGGCGGTGTTCGACGAGAAGCAGGTCTTCCGGATCGATCACTACCTGGGCAAGGAGACCGTGCAGAACATCCTGGCGTTCCGGTTCGCGAACGGCCTCTTCGAGCCCATCTGGAACCGCCGCTACCTCGATCATGTGCAGATCACCGCGGCCGAATCGATCGGGATCGAGGGGCGCGGCGCGTTCTATGAGCAGACCGGCGCCATCCGCGACCTGGTGTCCACGCACCTGTTCCAGATGATGACGTTCCTGGCCATGGAGCCGCCGGTCAACTTCGAGCCCGACCGGTTGCGTGACGAGACCGTGAAAGTGCTGCGGTCGGCGCAGTTCTGCGATCCAACGAGGTTGGTTCGCGGTCAGTACGAGGGATACCGCTCAGAGCCCGGCGTGGCCGACGACTCGAACATGGAGACTTTCGCGGCGCTCCAGGTCGATATCGACAACTGGCGCTGGGCCGATGTGCCCTTCTACCTCCGGACGGGCAAGGGCCTGGCGAAGAAGTCGACGGAGATCACGCTGAAGTTCCGGAAGGTGCCCTTCAACGTCTTCCGTGGCAGTGACATCGATCTTCCGCAGCGCGATCACCTGACCATCCGCATCCAGCCCGACGAGGGCATCACGCTCGCCGTCAACGCGAAGAAGCCCGGTCCGGGCATCGAGCTCGGCAGGGTCACGATGGACTTCGACTACGACAAGGAGTTCCGGTCTCCGTTGATCGACGCGTACGAGCTGCTGTTGCTCGGCGCCATGGAAGGCGACCACACGTTGTTCCTGCGGCAGGACGGGGTGGAGCGCGCCTGGGAGCTGCTGGAGCCCGTCCTGGACGCGCCAGGCGAGGTCCATCGCTACCCCCGAGGCGGATGGGGGCCGGCCGAGGCCGACGCCCTCATCGCGCCGCGGAAGTGGCATATGTCGACCGAGGATTAGCCCGCCCCACCCGGCCCGGGGGCCGGGACAACGCCTCCTCCGCCGCCGTTGCCTTCCGTGTTGATCCCGTGCCACAGCGGCACGATGACCCTGCGGTGCCCCGGTTTCCCGCGGAGCTTGATCTCTCGGAGCTCGGTGTTGTTGGCGGTGCTTCCCTCGATGAGCTGGCCGTCGGGGTTCGCCTGGACCGAGATGAAGTACGTGCCGTTGGGGAGGTCCGTGATGTCGAACGACTGTCCGGGGAGCCCCTGGAAGTACGTGTCGCCCCACCCGGTCGGGAGCACCTCTCGCGTCCAGATCGAGCTCCTGCTGCCGCATGCGGTGGCGAGTCCGATCGAGTACGGGTTCCACTCGGCACCGGGGGCCGTCATGTCGATCGCATCCGTGGGGGCCAGACAGAAGCCCGTCTTCTCGCTCCGGACGATCTGGGTCTGATCCGCGGCGAGCAAGGAATATCGGGCGAACTGCTCGAAGTGCCAGTGTTGATGCCCCGGGCGGGCGTCGTACATCAGGTCGCCTGCCGGGGCCCGGCCGACCGGCGCTCCGTTCGCGTAGAAGTATTCCCAGCCGTCCATGATCGCCTCGCCGGGCCGGCGGAACCCCTCGACGACCATCGGCGACGGTCCCTTGTCCCACACGGTCGCACCGAAGTCGAGGAAGTCACGGTTGTCCTTGCGCTGATGGTCGATCGTGATGCCCCAGGCCGGGAGCGCGACCAGGTCGGGCCGGATGCTGGGGTCGGGGTTCGTCATGATCGGCACCGACGCAGATGGCACACCGGCGGATCTGCCGCGGCCGCGCACACCGGGTCGCGGAACCGGGACGCAGAAGGGCAAGCAGGTCGTGTGTTTCGTGGTCTTGACCCGCACGTCCACGCTCACGGAGGCGTCCTGCGGCGCCACACCGAAGAGGGCCTGGTAGTTGTCGGCGATGGACACCGTCGCCGTGTAGTGGCCGTCGGGTCCGTTGATGGAATCGTTGGTGCCGTATCCGAACGCGCTCGATGCCCAGCCACTGTCGATGCCCCACACGGCACCGAGCGTGAACGGGTTGCCACCGCAGAACTGCGGATACGTCGCGACGTCGGGCCCGTCGTCGTTCATCCGAGCGAGCTCACCCGCGCCGGGGCAGAACGCGTGGTAGCGATCGAGCACGATGTTGCCGTCGGCATCGGTCACAACCACGTGCAGGAACTTCGACAACCCCTTCCAATCGTGTTCGACCGATGACGGGAGTGGGTACGTGGTGATGTCCGCTCCCGATCGAACGACCTGCGACACCGAGACCGGCGTGTCGTAGTCGGGGCGGGTCGCCCAGATCTCGAACGCCCCGCCCACCGAAGCGACGTATGTGCCGAGATCGAGGTACGCGCGACGACCCGGAGGGCGTTTCAGCGTGACCGTGTCGACCGCGGAGACGAGTCGCACCGACGGACCGTTGCCGGCAGCGTGCGCCACCGGGGGGGACGTGATGCCGGTCGTCGCGAGGACGACCGAGACTGCGAACGCCATGGCGCCGGCGCGGCGCCCACGTGGAACTGACATGCATCCCTCCCGGGATCGTCGGCTATGAGGGCGGAGTCCACCCGGCCCTCTGACGAACGGAGCGCCCGGGAGGTTGCATCGCCCGGCACCATCCTCCCATCCGATGCCGATAGCCACGGAGCGGCCGGCACGGTAGGCTCGCGCCCCGGACGTGGCGATGGAGGAGGCTTCCCCATGAGTGAACTGCGCACCCGATTCGACCTTCGACCCGAAGACGTGCCGTCGGCGTGGTTCAACATCATGCCGGACCTGGCGCAGAAGGTCGCCCCGCTCCCGCCGTTGAGTCCCATGACCAAGGAACCGATCGGGCCCGCGGACCTTGCGCCGTTGTTCCCGATGAGCCTGATCATGCAGGAGGTCTCCACCGAGCAGTGGATCGACATCCCCGGTCCGGTCATCGACATCTACCGGCTGTGGAGGCCGACCCCGTTGTTCCGGGCGACACGGCTGGAGCAGGCCTTGCAGACGCCCGCCCGCATCTACTTCAAGAACGAGAGCGTATCGCCCGCCGGGTCGCACAAGCCGAACACCGCGGTGCCGCAGGCGTACTTCAACAAGGAAGCCGGGATCAGTCGGATCGCCACCGAGACCGGCGCGGGGCAATGGGGCTCGTCCATGGCGATGGCATGCAGCATGTTCGGGCTGGAATGCACGGTCTATATGGTGAAGGCCTCGTTCGAGCAGAAGCCGTACCGGCGCATCTTCATGGAGATGTTCGGCGCCGACGTGATCTCCTCGCCTTCCGACACCACGAACTCAGGTCGCGCGATCCTGGCGCAGCATCCCGACTCGACCGGATCGCTCGGCATCGCGATAAGCGAAGCGGTCGAGGACGCCGCCACGCACGAGGACACGAACTACTCGCTCGGGAGCGTGCTGGGCCACGTGCTCCTGCATCAGTCGGTGATCGGGTTGGAGGCGCAGAAGCAGATGGAGATGGCAGGGGAACGGCCCGACGTCATCATCGGGTGCGTCGGAGGCGGATCGAACTACGCCGGCCTCGCCTATCCGTTCATGGCCGGCAAGCTCCGCGGGCAGACGCCCGACCTCCGGTTCCTCGCGACGGAGCCCGCGGCGTGCCCCACGCTCACCAAGGGCACGTTCGCGTACGACTACGGCGACACGGCGCAGATCGCACCGATCGTCCCGATGTACACGCTGGGTCACGACTTCGTGCCCGCACCCGTGCACGCGGGTGGCCTGCGCTATCACGGCGACTCGCCGTCGCTCTCGCTGCTGGTCCGCGAGGGCTACATGCAGGCGAAGGCATACACGCAGAACGAGATCTTCGGCGCCGCGGTTCAGTTCGCCAAAGCGCAGGGGATCGTCCCCGGGCCGGAGCCCGCGCACGCCATCATGGGCGCGATCGACGAAGCGATCGAGGCGCGCGAGGCCGGCGAGGAGCGCGTGATCCTGTTCAACCTTTCCGGTCACGGTCACTTCGACATGCAGGCCTACGACGACTACCTGAACGGCCGGCTCCCGGAGGTGGAGTTCGATCCCGCCGACGAGGTCGCGGCGCTCGCGAACCTGCCGGACGTTCCGATCAAGGTGTAGCGCGATCCTGATCGGGCGCCTGACAGCCGAGGAGATCGACGCGCTTCAGGCCGGACTGCCGGCCTGGAACTCCACCGAGTACGCGAAGCGGCTGGCGGCCCAACAGCGGGGTGAGCTGGTCCAGGTGGTCGCATGGAAGGACGATCGTCCGGTCGGCAAGGCGATGGTGCTGTTCCCCGGACACGAGGAGTATTCCGAGTCGGCGGAGCGCGAAGGGTGTGGCGAGATCCGGGATGTCGCCGTCGCGCCGGAGGCGCGACGGCTCGGCGTGGCCACCGCGATGATCGACCTCCTCGAGGCCGCCACCCGCGAACGCGGGATCACGCGCATCGGGCTCTGCGTCGCGCTCGCCGACGATGACGCCGCCGCCCGCGGCCTCTACGCGAAGCTCGGGTACACGGTCGCGCACGGGCCGTTCATCACCAGCACGGACCTGTACGCCGACGATGGGGGTCCGATCCCCGTCGGGGCGGTCATGTCCTACATGACGAAGGCGATGCCCGGGTCGGAGCCGCGTTCCCCCGTGTGACCTCGACGGCAAGGATCAGATCGGGAGCACAGAGGCCGTCTGCGCGTTGCGCAGAAGCGTCAGCCCGAACCTGACCTCGAGCCCGGCGAGGAGCGAGTAGTCGTTGAACGATCCGTTCCTCGTGCTCGGCGCGATCCCCGGTCCGACCACGAACGTGTAGACGGTCTGGTTGGTTCCGATGCCTTCGTCGAACGAGACGATGACGTCGGCTCCGGCGTTGAGGAGCGCCGGGATGTTCGCCGCCGCCCACGCGTCACCCTGCGCGACCGTCCCGTCGTGCATGTTGTGCTCGTTCCCCGGCGAGATGAACGTGAACCGCGGGAGTGCCCCCGGGTCGATCTGCGAGTAGGGCTTCGACTTCGTGAGACAGGCGGCGTGGATGTTCGTGAAGTAGACGACCGGGTTGTGATGCGCGATGTACTTGTTGGGCACGGATCCGGCGTCGGTGAGCCCGCAGTTGGTTGGCATATGCTCGGCGAAGGCGTTCCAGGAGATCCCGGCGACCTCGAGCTGGTGGTACAGGTTGTCTTCCGGGCGCGTGTTGGGCGTACAGGCGGAATCCGTCGAGCAACCGAGCGTCGAGCCTGCCGTGAAGGCCATGTAGTTCGGGAGGCTCGGGTGGACGATCGCGACATCGTGTGTGAACAGCCGCCCCTGCGCCGCGAGACCGTTCAGGTAGGGAGCGTGTCCGGCGATCTGGGAGAACGGGCGATTCTCGAACATGATGAGCACGACCGGCGCGTCGGGAGGAGGGGTGCCGCCTTCGACGACGAAGGTGAGCTCGCCCTCCGTAACCCTCGGCTGTCCCGAGCCTGGGTTGTAGAACCACAGCGCGTCGCAGCTCGCGGGCGTATCCGCCGCCCACGATGCGCTGTCGAGGAGGAACCCGGTGTTGATCTTCTGTGTCGTGCTGAGCACCCGCGTCGCGCCCTGGTTGCAGGTCAGCGTGATCGAGCCGTGCGGCCAGTCGACGTTGAACGTCACCGTGGCGCCTCTGGTCGCCGTTTCGTTCGGCCCAGTGAAGAGGTGAGCGGCTTGCGCGGTCCCACTCAAGATAACGACCAGCGCCATCGCCGCCAGACCAGCCGTCAGCTTCCGCATGTCCCCTGTCCTCTCCGCCGATCCCGATCTCTGCCCGCGCCCGAGACGCTCTACAGCTTAGCTGGCTCGGAGGCCCCCCCGGCTATCCCGCGATGACCCGCGGCGTCAGGTCGAACTGCCGTTGGGCCGCATCGAGGACGGCGTGGGCCAGCAGCGCATACCCCGTGGCGTTGAAGTGCAGACCGTCGGACTCGCGGACGAGCTCGACGGTGCCGCCGTTGCGATAGAAGGCCGTGTACCCGCCGTCGGGAGCCGCGAACATGTCCCAGGTGTCGAGGTAGGTGACGTCGTCGACCGTGTGGGCGCTGTGTTCGAACACGTCGTTCTGACGTTGGATGATGCCCCACCGACCCTTGTCGCTCACGATCGGCAGCCCGACCCAGACGACGCGAGCGCCCTTCGACGTCGCCAGGTGCATGAAGTCCGATACGCGCTCGCCGTAGGCCCTCGGCCAGTCGATCGTGCCCACCTGCGTCTGTTCATGACCGGCGGCGTCCCGCAACGCCTGGTTGTAAGTTTCTCAGCCAAATCATGGCTTTTTTTGTGTTTGACAACCTTCATACATAAACATCTACATCTAAACTTTCTGATACTCATCATAAGACTTTTAGTGTTCAATTTTCCCTTAATTCCTGCTTGAACCCAGCTCAATTCAGTTCTTTCCTCCGTACTATTTTGGCCTGTTCTTCTATTTCCGCGATCTTCTCATCAATCGTTGCCATCGTTGTACTCCAGTTTTATGTTGGTTTTTTCACATTGTATATGTGAAAATTTTTTCTGCAAAGTAGCCCATAAAGTAATATAAAATAGCGGTGCGCGAAAAACCCGAAGCGAAAAGCAAGGGCGCACTTATGCAAACTACGTTTGCGTGCGGTCGCAATGCGACAAAATAACAGCAAAGGCAAACCGTGGCCATCTACCACCTATCCGTGAAGACCATCAGCCGGTCAGCAGGACGAAGCGCAACGGCGGCGGCAGCGTATCGGACCGGTGGAAAGATAGCCGACGAACGCACGGGTGAGGTACACGACTACACCCGCAAGGGCGGCGTTGAATATATCGAACTGGTCTTGCCTGCCAATGCACCCGAATTGGGCTGCAAATCGTGCCGAACTGTGGAACGCCGTCGAGCAAGCAGAAACCCGAAAAAATTCCACCGTCGCCCGCGAGTTCGAGATCGCCTTACCGTCCGAACTTTCGACCGCTGAGCGACAGCGGTTGGCCGTTGATTTTGCCAAAGAAATTGTAGCACGTCACGGCTGCGCGGCGGACGTTGCCATTCACGCCCCCGGCAAGGGTGGCGATCACCGCAATCATCACGCCCATATCCTGTGCAGCACCCGACAACTCACCCCAGAAGGCTTCACTCAAAAAACCCGAGAACTGGACGACAAGAAAACCGGCGAAGTGGACCGTTGGCGGAAACGCTTCGCTGAACTGCAAAACGAACGCTTTCAAGAAAACGGCATTGCGCTTCTGTCGATCACCGCAGCCTTGAAGCCCAGGGTATCGACCGAGAACCCACCCGGCACCTTGGGGTGGCGGCTACCGGCTACGAGCGGCGCACCGGCCAACCCTCAACGAAACGGCTGGACTTTGAGCAGGAAGCCGCCGAACGGCTGGCCAGAGCCAAGGCATTAGGCGAACTGGAACGGGAAGCGCAAGCGCTGGAACGCTCGATCATCGACCTATCCGGCAGCTTAAGCGCCGCCAAGGCCGAACGCGATAGACAGCAACAACCAAGCGGTTGACCTGGCACCCGCCAAAAAGCCCGTAAAAGCGGTTTTACGCCAAGAGGACAAGCAACCACTACAAAACCCTGTATTGAATTCCGTGGAGCTTGCAGAGCAACTCAAAAGCGGCTTCTTTGAGGCCGCCAAAGCAGCCTGGAAAGAAGGAGAGGTGAAGCGGCATGCTCAAAAGGCAGACGACTCAACCAAACACTACTGGCAATTACGCGACGCGGAGCCAAAGGAACCGCTGCTTTTTGGAAAAAGGGAGTGGCAAGTCAAGCATGATGCTTGGGTTGATCAGGTTAATGACCTACGGCAGGCGGTGAAAAACAGCGAAAAACAGGCCAAGGCTACGCAAGACGGCAAATTCGACAAGGACCAGAACAACGTATGGGCTTGGAACAAGCAAGCCCAGGAACGGCTTGAAAAGGAGCGTCCTGAGCTTGCCCAGGCTTTGCAAGAGTATCACCTGGCTGAACAGCAAAGGGCGAAAGAGGAGGCAAAGGTAGACAAAACCCTGTCAGACTTTAAAGCTCACGCCACTCAAGCGCGAGGTGTAAAGTTTTGGGGTTATGGTGAAAGCGGCAAACAGTGGAACGCCATACCAGAAAAACTGCGCACTATGATAGAGGGTTTTAACCAGTTGCCGAAAGAGGCGCGGCCTGTGGCTCTGGATGGGCTGCGTGAGGTCTGGAAGCGCAAACCAGAGGCCGCAGAGAAAATCACTCAGCAGTTTGAGCAGGCCGAGGAACAGAGTCTCGACAGGGGTATGAGCCGCTAGGCTGCTTTTTTTGTCAATTGAACGTGTGCTATAGTACGTAATACGTATAATGTGTTAGGAGACTACCATGCATAAAAAAATGACTATTACCCTTGATGAAGCGGTGTATGAAGGCCTGCATCGTACCATTGGAAAACGGAAAATGAGCCAATTCATTGAAGACCTGGTGAAGCCGCATGTCATGGATACCCGCATGGATGACGGCTATAAGGCGATGGCTGCGGACAAAGAGCGTGAAGATGACGCTATGGAATGGTGCAACGCCATTGCCGGAGATATGAGCCAATGAAGCGAGGTGAGGTTTGGTGGGTCGAATTCGATCCCTCTGTCGGTAGTGAAATCCGCAAAACGCGTCCGGCTGTGATTGTCAGTAATGACTCGGCTAACCGGAATTTGTTGCGCGTTGTGGTCATACCGATAACCAGCAATACAGATCGACAATACCCAGGTGAAGCGCTGGTAACCCTTGCCGATAAAAAAACAAGGGAAGGCAATGGCCGATCAAATTATGGCCGCCGATAAAAGCCGTCTAAAAAACAAACTTTGCACCTTGTCCAAGGCCGATATGCTTGCGGTTGAAAATGCCATTCTGGTTCACTTGGGAATGCCAAAATAATAGCGCCTAACGGCATGAAGCAGCCGGTCATATCGTTTTGTCTACTGTTTGTGTATTCGGAAGCCTCTGGAGGCCGCATAAATGCTAGAGCGTGTTTTTGAACAGTAGACAAAAGGGTTCAGTTAGTTCAAACAACAAAAATTATCCATTTCTGGGTCTTGTAGAAAAACCCAAAAGTATTACTATACACTAACCACTTTACAGATGATACCGTTTGAATGTGTTGGGCTCATTTCTCGTCGCATTACCACATCAATATCACCATTGTTTTTCTAAATCTTTATTGCCAGTGAAGGCATTACGTAAAATGACAATTTCAGACTCAGCAGGAGATAAATAACTATCATTAGTCATAGTAATTAAAAAAAGCAGAATTAGTAAACTAATACCCATTCAAAAAAACCACATTTACACCAGTTTGTAAGATAAAACGGTTCAGTAAATCTCATTCAATCATTTCAGTTAGTAAAATAGATAATTGCGTATAAAAATAGGATATGCGCACGTTTCAACCAAGAGCAATCTTTGTACCATGCAAGTTAATACATAAAAAAGACCGGTACAATCAAATTCATGAAGAAACATAGCTTCAACAAACATTTCCAAGCATATTTCACGGGACACCTTAGATAACATGTAAAACCGTGTATTATGACGATATCTATAATCACTTGTTATGCATCACACAAAAATTGGTTAATCGCTAAAGGGAGGTTTAGTAGAAAATGTTGATCAGGATAGACCGTTAGTGATGGTGAATTATAGCTGTATTGAAATTACCAAAGTTCAACGGGCTTAAGTCTGGTGCGATGCGTGTGGACACAGTGCAGAATCATCAGAAAGATATTAGTATCAGCAACGTAAAAAATGACAAACATTGCGATGATGAAGTTTCAGGGCATCATTCGTTCACACATCAGGAAGTCCTATCAAATCCTAA
>CAVSFP010000007.1:0-7840 GCA_963727185.1 uncultured Actinomycetes bacterium
CGTTCCACTTCACCGGGTGTTCGAAGGCGATGACGTCACCGGCCTCGGCGTATCGATCGGTGCCCGCGTGGGTGCGAAGGCGGGACCCTCGGAGGTCCTCGTCTCGCAAACCGTCAAGGATCTCGTCGCCGGCTCCGGTCTCACGTTCGAAGAGGCCGGGGAGCACGAGCTGAAGGGTGTCCCCGACCGCTGGCGGCTGTATCGCGTGGTGAGCTAGGCCGTCTCCGCATCGAGTGGACGGTCGCTCAGGCGAGCTCGAACGTGTAGTCGAGACTGATCGTCGCCTTCTCGCCGAGCGGCGCGTTGAACGTTCCTTCGCCCTTGAGCGCGGCGAGCTCGCCGGTGCCGGAGCCCGGGACCACCGACCACGTTCCCTTCGCCTCGCCGCCGTCGAAGGCGCCGTTGTTCTCGACGATGAAGCTGCCGTCCTTGCCTCCGAGCGATCCCTCCACCCGCTGCAGCCCGACGTAGCGGGCCGTGCCGTCCTGTCGGTAGACCATCAGCCACTCGGTCTCGCTCGTGCCGATGATGTCCCCGGTCAGGCTCCCGGTGACGCTCGCTCGTGTGAGCTTGGCCTCACCGTCGAGCTCCGCGTACGTCTCCTCGTTCCACGATCCGACCGCGAACTCACTGGTTGCGTGCGACATATCGACCTTCCATCCGATCCGAGGCGAGTTCCTCATGGAACGTATACCCTCGGCTCTCCTGGAAGGAGGCGCGATGACGCACGGCGCGATCGAGTGGATCGAGTTCCATTGCGAGCAGGGTCACTCGGAGGAGCTCGGCCGGTTCTACGAAGCGGTCTTCGGATGGAAGATCCAGACGGACCCGAACATGCCCGACTACGCGATGTTCACTGACACCAGTGGCACCGTGGGAGGCGGCTTCACGACATCGCACCCGAAGGGCGGGTCCCCCAAGGTGTACATCACCGTCGATTCGGCCGACGCGGCGCTCGAGTCGGTCGCGAAGGCCGGCGGCACGAACAAGATGACCCGCACGCTGATCAGCGAGGAGATCGGCTACTGGGCGATGTTCGTCGACCCCGCGGGCAACGAGGTCGGGCTCTTCGAGAAGACGCGGGCCTGAGGCCACTTCCTTCCCCGGCGTGCCGTGCCTAGCGGGGTACGGAGGGAATGCGTATCCTCACGCTGACCTGAGGGGGAGGACGCGCATGCGCATGTCGGTCAAGCTGGTGGCGCTCTGTTCGGCGGTGGTGATGCTCGGCGCGGCGTGCACGGGCGGCGGTGGAAGCTCGAACAGCAACAGCCCGTCCTCCACGTCGGGTGGCCACCTGATCCTCGGCACGACCTCGAACATCGACACCCTGAACCCGTTCGTGACGTTCCAGCAGAACTCGTACGCGGCGTTCGAGTACATCTACCCGCAACTGGTGCAGTACGACTCGCAGACGTTCGCGTTCAAGCCCGACTTCGCCCAGTCGTGGGACACCTCCGCCGACGGCCTCACGTGGACGTTCCACACCACGCCGAACGCGAAGTGGTCCGACGGCCAGCCGCTGACCGCGAACGATGCCGCCTGGACCATGAACACGATCCTGAAGTACGGCGATGGCCCGGCCGGCAACCTCATCGGGTCGCTCGGCTTCGTGAAGAGCGTGCAGGCGACCGACGACAACACGCTCGTCGTCACGTACGCCGCCGCGGTCGCGAACGCCCTGCCGGAACTCCAGAACATCTCGATCCTCCCGCAGCACGTGTGGGCGCAGTACGCGACGGGCGACGGCAAGGGTCTGCGCACGTTCCCGAACGTGCCCGACGGGTGGCCAGCCCCTGGTGAGTGGCGGTCCGTTCGAGATCGCCGAGTACAAGAAGGACGAGAGTCACGATCTTCCAGGCGAACCCCAACTTCTACGGGACCGAAGCCGTCGATCGACGGCTTCGGCCTGCAGTACTTCTCGAACGACGACGCGATGGTGGCGGCGTTGCAGAGCGGACAGATCCAGGCGGCGATCAACGTTCCGCCGACGGCGATGGCGACGTTGAAGAAGAACGTCGGACATCACCGCGTACAGCGGGCAGGGCTTGCAGCTGCGCGACTTCATCATCAACTCGAGTCCGCACAAGACGACGAACCTCGAGCTGCTGCAACCGAACGTGCGCATGGCCATGGAGTACGCGATCGACCGCAACGCGATCGCGCAGACGGCCTGGCTCGGGTACGCGAAGCCGGGATCCTCGATCGTGCCTCCGGGCGCCGGCGTCTGGAACGACTCCACAGGTCCAACCGCTGCCGTTCGACATCGACAAGGCGAACGCCATCCTCGATGCGGCCGGGTACACGCGAGGGCCCCGACGGGATCCGCGTCGCGAACGGCCACCCGATGAGCTACACGGTGCTGTTCGCGGCCGACGAGTCCGGCGCGGGCGACGCCGCGTTCCGGATCATCCAGAACGGGTTCCAGCAGATCGGGATCGACATCACCCAGCGGAAGATGGACAACGACGCGGTCAACACCGCGATCTTCGGCGACAACAACACGTACAACACGTTCGACCTGGCGATGTGGGACTGGTATCCCTGCTGCCCCGTCCCCGACTTCATCCTGTCGGTGCTCCAGTGCTCGCAGTTCGGGGGCTGGAGCGACACGGGCTACTGCAACAAGGCCTACGACAAGATGTACGACGCGCAGCAGGTCGCGCCCGATCAGTCGAAGCGGGTGAAGATCGTCTACGCGATGCAGCAGATGATCGACAAGGATCGGCCCTACATCGTCCTCAGCTACGACGATCAACTGAACGCCTGGTCCAACGACTGGACCGGGTTCGTCGAGTCCTCGCTCGGGCTGTTCAACAACCTGTCCAAGGAGAGCTTCACCCAGGTCCACCACGCCTAGACGCACCGAGCGGGAGGAGACGGGTTGCACCGCGCCGAGTACGTCATCAAGCGACTCGCGTTCGCGGTGATGACCGTGTTCGTCGCGATCACGATCAACTTCGTGCTCTTCCGAGCGCTCCCGGGCAACGCGGTCGCGGACCTGGCCCGCGCTCCCCACGCCTCGCCGCAGCTGCGGGCGGCGCTCACGCACGAGTTCGGCCTGGACAAGCCGCTGCTGACGCAATACGTCCTCTACCTGGACCAGCTCGTCTTCCACGCGAACATGGGGGTCTCGTTCGCCGATTCGCAGCCGGTCACGTCGGAGCTGACCGACAAGCTGAAGAACACGATCCCGATGGTGATGATCGGCACGCTGTTCGCGATCGCGATCGGCATCGTCACCGGCTTCCTGTCCGCATGGCGGCGGAGCGGCATCGTGGACAAGGTCAGCACGAACGCGGCGATCGTCTTCTACGCGCTGCCGACGCAGTTCATCGGGATGATGTTGATCCTGCTGTTCGCGGGAACCTTGCCGACGGCGGGCATGCGGAACGAGGTCAACAACTTCTTCTCGCCGGGGGACACGTGGTCGAGCATCAAGGACATCGGGCTGCACATGCTGCTGCCCGCGTTCACGCTGGCGCTCACCCTGTTCGGTGAGTACACGCTGATCGTGCGCTCGTCGATGCTGGAGACGCTCGGCGAGGACTACGTGCTGACCGCCCGCGCGAAGGGACTGCCGCAGCGGCAGGATCGTCGTGTCGCACGCGCTGCGGAACGCGATGCTGCCCATCGTCACGCTCGTCGCGTTGTCGCTGGGGTTCATCGTGGCCGGCGCGATCCTGGTGGAGATCATCTATTCCTGGCCCGGTATCGGTCAGGCCATCTACTCGGCGGTCTCCAAGCGCGACTACCCGATGCTGCAGGGGGCGTTCCTGATCCTCACGGTGTCGGTCGTGTTCTTCAACTTCATCGCCGACCTCATCTACTTCAAGCTCGACCCGAGGATCACCGAATGAAGACCGTCGATCCGGCGCTCGCCGAAGACACGGCGTTGGAGGCGCGGCCGTCGAAGGGCGGCAGCCCCGTCCTCCAGGTCCTGCGGGAGCGGCGGTCCGCGCTGCTCGGGCTGTTCATCGTGGGGTTCTTCGTCCTGATGGCCATCTTCGGCCCGGCCCTGGCGCCCTACAGCCCGACGCGGCAATCGGGTCCCGTCTACGCGCCGCCATCGACGCAGCATTGGCTCGGCACCGACGACAGCGGGGTCGACGTGTTGAGCGAGCTGATGTACGGCGGCCGGACGTCGATGATCGTCGGGTTCGCGGCCGCGCTCGTGGCGATGCTCGTCGGCGGCGGCATCGGACTGCTCGCCGGCTACCAGGGCGGCGGGACCGATGTGGCGCTGATGCGGATCACCGACTACTTCCTGGTCATCCCCGATCTGGTGCTGATGATCGTCGTCGCGACCGTGTTCGGACCGAGCCTGTCGCACGTGATCCTCGTGATCGGTCTGCTCCTGTGGACCACGACGGCGCGCATCGTGCGGGCCCAGGTGAAGAGCGTCCGCGAGCGGGTGTACGTGAAACGTGCGAGGTCGCTCGGCGCGAGCCACCGGCGGATCGTGGCCCAACACGTCTTGCCTCAGGTGGCGCCGCTGCTCATCGCGACGACGGTCCTCACGATCGCCTACGCGATCTTCGACGAGTCGGCGCTGGCCTTCCTCGGCGTCGGCGTGCCCGGCATCTCGTGGGGGACGATGCTCGAGCACGCGTTCGAACGCACGGCGATGACCCAGGGCGCGTGGTGGGCCTTCGTGCCTCCCGGTCTCTCGATCGGACTGGTCGTGGTCGGCTGCTACCTGATGGGTCAGGCGATCGAGGACGCGCTCAATCCGCGCTTGCGCGTCGCGCACCTGTCGATCCACAGCTGGCGCTACCGCGCCACCGCACCGACGCAGGCCGAGGAAGCCGCATCGTGAGCCTGCTGTCGGTGCGGGATCTCCAGGTCTGGTTCGACCTGCCGCACGGCGGCCGGCTCCACGCGGTGCAGGGGGTGCGGTTCGACCTGGAGGAAGGCGAGCGCCTGGGCCTGGTCGGCGAGTCCGGCTGCGGGAAGACGACGGCGCTGCTCGCGCTGATGGGGCTCCTGCCGCCGAACGCGGAGGTCGCCGGAAGCGTCTCGATCAACGGGACCGACATCCTCGCGGGCGGTGAGGATTCGATGCGTCCGTACCGCTGGACCGACATCGCGATGATCTTCCAGGGTGCGATGAACGCGCTCAACCCGGTGAAGACGATCGGTGCGCAGATCGTCGAACCGATGGAGTTCCACGGGACCGCGAACGGCTCCGTGGCGAAGAAGCAGGCCGGCGAGCTCCTCCAGCTGGTCGGGATCCCCGCGACCGGGGCGGCGCGGTACCCGCACGAGTTCTCCGGGGGCATGCGTCAGCGCGCGGCCATCGCGATGGCGCTCGCCTGCAACCCCAAGGTGCTGCTGGCCGACGAGCCCACGACGGCGTTGGACGTGATGGTGCAGGCGCAGATCCTCCAGCTGCTCGAGTCGCTCACGGTTGACCTCGGTCTCGCCCTGATCCTGGTCACGCACGACCTGCCGCTCGTCACGCAGGTCTGCGAGCGGGCGGTGGTGATGTATGCCGGGCGCGTCGCCGAATCCGGTCCGGTCGACACGCTCTTCCACGATCCCCGTCACCCGTACACGCGGCTGCTGTTCGACGCGACACCCGACCTGACCGGCGAGGTCGACGTCGTGTCGATCCCCGGGGCGCCGCCGCGCCTGGACCGTCCGATGGCGGGCTGTCCGTTCGAGCCTCGGTGCGACCGTGCGTTCGATCGTTGCAAGGTCGAGGCACCGGCGCTGGTCTCCGTGGCCCGGTCGCATGAGGCCGCATGCCATCTGAACGACGCCGACGTGACCAACGGGGCCCTCCCCGAGGCGGAACGGGCGCGATGAGCGACGTCACCGCCACGACGGCCACGTCCGCACCGGATCGCGCAGGATGGCGCCTTGCTCGACGTTCGCGATCTGGTCGTCCGGTACCCCGTGAGGCGAAGCATGTCGGATGCGGTGCGGCGGGTGCCGCCCACGTGGGTGCGGGCCGTCGATGGCGTGTCGCTCTCGGTCCGAGCCGGCGAGATGCTCGCCGTCGTGGGGGAATCCGGCTGCGGGAAGACCTCGACGGCCCAGGCGATCTTGCGGATGGTCGAGCCGACGTCCGGCAGCATCGAAGTGGATGGGCAAGACATCACCCGCCTGCACGGCCCCGACCTTCGCCTCGTCCGCCGCTCGATGCAGATGGTCTACCAGGACCCCTACGAGTCGCTCGACCCGCGGTTCCGGGTGCGGAGGGCGGTCGAGGAACCGATGGTGATCCACGGCATCGGAGGTTCGAAGCAGGAGCGCGAGCGGTTGGTCATCGAGGCGCTCGAGCGGGTCGAGCTGTCGCCCGCGGATCTGTTCATCGATCGCTATCCGCACGAGCTATCGGGCGGACAGCGGCAGCGGGTGGCGATCGCCGCGAGCTTGGTCCTTGACCCGAAGCTCCTGCTGGCCGACGAGCCGGTGTCCATGCTCGACGTGTCGGTGCGCGCGGGGATCCTGACGCTGCTCGACCGGCTGCGTCGCGACGGCGACATGGGGATCCTCATGATCACGCACGACCTGTCCACCGCCGCGCACTTCGCGGACCGCATCGCGGTGATGTACCTCGGACGCATCGTCGAGGAAGGCGCCGCCCGCGAGGTCGTCCGCGACCCCGAGCATCCCTACACGAAGGCGCTGATGTCGGTCGTGCCCAAGCGCGATCCACGCGATCGCACCGAGCCGCGGATCCTGCAGGGCGAGACCCCGAACCCCGTCGACATCCCCGCCGGCTGCCGGTTCCACCCACGCTGCCCGTTGGCCGAGGATCGCTGCAAACTGACCGATCCCCAGCTCCATGAGGTCGGCGACGCGGTCGCTGAGCGCCACCGCGCCGCCTGCATCCTCGTTTGAACGCGCCAGCGAACCGGGCTAGGCGCCGCTCGGACAGGGGAAGAACGTCTTCCCGTCCAGGTTGACGTCGAACTTCACGCCCGCGAAGCCGTAGCTCTGGCCGTAGATCGCGCTGCAGTAGGTGGCGTAGGACTTCTTGTGCGTGCACGTCTCGCCTGGGTCGCACACGTAGTGATCCGCGCCGTACTCGGCCTCCCCGACCCATTTGCCGGTCGGCTGGTTCGCGGTGACGTCGGTGGTGAAGTCGTCCCACCCGCAGGGGGTCGCACCGGCGAGCGCGGTGCAGGTGATGCCGACGTTCGATCCTCCCGCGACCTGGGAAGAGAAGCATTCGCTGTAGACGTAGCACTCCTCCACGACCGCGCCGTCGCTGTAGTCGCGTCCCCACCAGCTGAGGATGCCGGTGTTCTTCCAGAGCACCGTCATCCCGTTGCGATGGATCTCGTTGTCGAGCCAGGCGAGGAGGTTCTGCGCGTCGCCCGGCGTGAGGTTGAACCCGGACGTCGACGCGGGCTCGAAGCTGTCGATGTCGTCCAACTCGATGGCGTCGAAGCCCTTCTGCGCGCACATCGCGATCCGCGCGTCGAGCATCGGCTTGAGCGCATCGAGCTGGCGGAAGTCGACCCATCGCTCCTGCGGATAGCCGTAGTAGACGTTCCCGAGCGTGTCGAGCGGGAACCCTCCTCCGTACTGCGGCGCGGTCCCGTCCGGCCGGTAGTCCTCCCACGCGAGATCGAGGTAACAGATGGTCTTCGGGTGAGGCAGCGTCGCCGCCTGCCAGGTCGTGTGGATCTGGGCTGACCTGTTCGGCCGTCGTGAGGAACCCGTCGATGTCGTAGATGTCCACGGCGCCGGAGCCCGTGCGTTCGAGCGGTGTCACACGCCCGATCTGCCAGTCCCAGCGCATGGGGTGGCCGGTGCTGTCGAGATGCGGCGGATACCAACACGCACCCACGCAGGGCGCAGGCGCCGGCATGGGGACGACCTGCCA
>CAVSFP010000008.1:0-924892 GCA_963727185.1 uncultured Actinomycetes bacterium
GGTGGCGAGACGCGAAGAAGCCGGGCGACGGAGCCGCCCGGCTTCTTCTTCGCTCTTGTTCGTACGCGGCGGTCGCCGCGACGCGCCTCTGCTACTTCAGGTTCGCCGGACGCTCCGCCAGGGTGACGATGGTCTGATGGCTCTGGCCGCCGCGTTCGTAGGTGACGGTGACCTTGTCGCCCGGCTTGTGGGCCGCGAGGATCGCGATCAGGTCGTCGAAGGTCTGGACCGTCTTGCCGTCCACGGCGGTGATCACGTCGCCGCCGATGGTGAAGGCCTGACCCTGGACGGTGGTGGTCTGCGTGCCGCCCTTGAGACCGGCCTTCTGCGCGGGCCCGTTGGGCGTGACCTGCTCGATGAGGGCGCCGCCCTGCGGCGCCGGGATCTTGAACATGGTCGCCAGCTGGGGTGTGAGCGTCTGGCCGGCGATGCCCATCCAGGCGTACGTCACGTGGCCGCTCTGCTCGAGCTGGCTCATCGACTTTACCGCGGTGTTGATGGGCACGGCGAAGCCGAGGCCCTGATTGCCGCCGGTGGCGCTGCCGCTGGAGGTGGCGATCTGCTCGTTGATGCCGATCACGCGGCCGGTGCTGTCGATCAGCGGGCCGCCCGAGTTGCCAGGGTTGATGGCGGCGTCGGTCTGGATGCCGTTGGAGATGCGCATGCCGTTGGGCGCGTCCAGCGTGCGGCCCACGGCGGACACGATGCCGGAGGTGATGGAGAAGTCGTAGCCGAGCGGGTTGCCGATGGCCACGACAGGCTCACCGACGAGGACCCTGTCGGAGTTGCCGAGAGGCAGAGGTCGCAGGGTCACCCCGCTGGGATTCACCTTGATCACGGCCACGTCGCTGCCGGAGTCGATGCCGATGATCTGTCCCGGCACGCTCTGGGTCTTGGAGCCGCCCTTGTTGAAGACGACCGTCACGCTCTGCGCGCGCTGTCCGGTGGTGTCGCTCTGGACCACGTGCGCGTTGGTGAGCACGTGGCCCTGGCTGTCGACCACGAAGCCCGTGCCCAGCGCCTGGCCGCTCTGCGTCTGGCCAAGTCCGTTGGTGCTGCTGCCGAAGTCTGACTGGATCATGACGACCCCGCCCGACAAGCCCTGATAGATCTGCGCGGGCGTGAGCCCCTGGCCCGTTGCGGTGGCGCTGCCGCTGGGTGCGTACACGGTGGGTGCCGTCTGCACCACGGTCTCCTGCGAGCGCGCCTCTCCGAAGTTGAATACGAGCACAAGCACCGCCACGAGCAACGCCGCGCCGACGATACCTCCCACCAGACCCATGACGAACGTTCTTGTCTTCACACTAGCCTTCCCTTCCCAGGCGTTCTGTCTGCCCACCGATCACAACGAAACAGGGCGACGCGAAATACTCCGCGCCGCCCTGCGGTCTCGAGTAGTGTGCCTGCCCGGTGTTAACCGGCCGGAAACCTGGCGTTAAGAATCGTGAACCTCGTGCACCGCGGCCGCTGGCGCGGGACCGCCGTCCGGGCTCCCGCGGCGGTGCGGGCGCCGGGGCAGGGTCACGGTGAACGTCGCGCCGCCGGCCGTTCCCGTGGCGGCCGTGATGGAGCCGCCCATGAGCTCGGTGATCTCGCGGGCGATGGAGAGGCCGAGGCCCGCGCCGGACGTGGTGGCGCGCTCCTCGCGCCCCCGGTGGAAGCGCTCGAACACGTGCGGCAGCTCGGCTTCGGCGATGCCCGGACCGTCGTCGCTCACGACGATCCGGGCCCACTGCTCGTCGCCGCCCACGAGGATGCTCACGGCGCCGCCCCGGGGCGTGTACTTGACGGCGTTGTCCAGCAGGGCGCGCAGCACCTGCGCCAGCCGCTGTTCGTCACACCAGGCGCTGACGTCGTCCCCGGAGACCCTCATCGTCAGGGACCGGTCCTGGGTCTGCACCTGGAACTCGTCCACAACGGAAAGGGCCACGTCCTCCAGGGGCACCATCTCGAAGTCGATGGGCACGGAGCCCGCCTCCACGCGCGAGAGGTCGAGCATACTCACGGCCAGATTGCGCAGACGCTCCACCTGGACGCGCATCACCTGAAGGAACTCGCGCTGCTCCTCGGGGCTGAGATCGCCCTCGTCGAGGAGCTCGAGGGAGCCGCCGAGGGAGAACAGCGGCGTCTTGAACTCGTGCGACGCGTTGGCGATGAAGTCGCGTCGCGCCCGCTCAAGACGAGCCTGGGCGCTCACGTCGCGCAGCACCACGATGGAAGTGAAATCGGCGTCACCGCCGACCGCGTAGGTGGTGCCCTCCAGGGTCTTGTCGTCGTTCTCAAAGACCACTTCGAGCTCCGCCTCATCGCGCCGCGATTCGTGCCACATGGCGGCGATGTCCTCCGGCAGGGCGGTGTCGACCGAGGCATCCACGGCGATCGGCCGGCCGAGCAGCTCCGCGGCAGCCGGGTTGGCGATGGTCACCCGGCCGTCGGAGGAGATGCCCACGACGCCCTCGCTGAGGTCGTTGAGCAGCACCTCGACGCGGTCGCGCTCGTGCTCCACCTGGGCGAAGGCGTCGCGCAGGCGTTCGGCCATGGTGTTGAAGGTCTGCGCCAGCTGGCCGATCTCGTCCTGCAGCGACGCCGGCACGTTGGTCGAGAGGTCGCCGCCGGCGATGGCCTCGGCGCTGCGCTCGATGCGCTTCAGGCGGCCGGCGATGAAGTACGAGGCCATGTAGCCGAGCAGGAGGCTCAGACCGAGCGCCAGCAGCGCGGCCTGCAGCAGCTGGCGCTGCACGGCGCGGACGGCGGCGTCCACGTCCTTGAGTGGCGCGGTGACGAGGACCACACCCACCACGGTGCGCGTTCCCTCGCGAAACAGCGGCACGGCGGTGGCCGCGTAGCGCTGGCCGGTGACGCGTCACCACTCCCTGCTGGACCGTGCCGGTGGCGACCGTCTTTCCCAGCATGGGGTAGTCGCCGGGGTCCGGCGGGCTTTGCCCGCTCGGGGCGCGCGGCACGAGGCTGCGCGTGAGGACCATGGCGCTGCCGTTGAGGCGCGCGCCGATGCTGGCTATGGTGCGGGCAAGCGCACCGGCGTCGCTGACCTGCAGCTCGTTGGAAGCGGGAAGGTAGCCCACCCACTGGGTCACGGTGTCGCCGATCAGGGTGGCGCTGCCGCGCGCCTCGAGGAGTTTCTGCTTCTCGAGGCGTGCGCCCAGCGGCGGCACCACGTAGAGGTAGGCCGCCAGCATGGCGATGGCGACGAGTGCGACCATGAGGAGGGTCAGCCAGTTCTTGACGGAGCGCAGAAGCATGTGGGTCCGGGCGCCGCCCGGCGCCCGTCCTCCTAGAACTCGCGGAACTTGTAGCCGATGTTGCGCACGGTGAAGATGAACTCCGGGTCCTTGGGGTCGGTCTCGAGCTTCTCGCGCAGGTGCCGGATGTGCACGTCCACGGTGCGTGCGTCGCGGTAGTCGGAGTCGCCCCACACGAGCTGAAGCAGGAGCTGGCGGCTGTAGACGCGTCCCGGGTGAGAGATGAGCGTCTTGAGGATCTCGAACTCGATGTAGGTGAGGTCCACCTTCTCGCCGCGCACCGTGACGTTGCGCTTGAGCAGGTCGACCTCCAGCTCGTCGATCTTGACGGCGTCCTTGCGCGTGGCCTCCACGCTGCGGCTCATCTCGGCGCGGCGCAGCTGGGCGCGGACGCGGCTGCGAAACTCGCGCAGGCTGAACTTGTCCTTGGTGATGTAGTCGTCGGCGCCGATCTCCAGGCCCAGCACCTTGTCGAACTCGTCGCTCTTGGCCGTGAGCATGATGATGGGCACGATGTTCTGGGCGCGGATGCGCCGGCACACCTCCATGCCGTCCACGTGGGGCAGCATGATGTCGAGGATCACGAGATCGAAGCGCTCGCGGCCGAAGGTCTCGAGCGCTTCCTCGCCATCACGGGCGGTGACGACCTGGTAGCCCTCCTTCTCCAGTGGGAAGCGGAGGAGCTTGAGGATGGACTCCTCGTCGTCCACCAGCAGGATGCGAGCTCCGCTCTCGGTCATCGCCTGTCTCCCTTCGTGACGCGCTCGTCTGCTCTTGGCGCCGCCAGCGACCGTGCCCGAAAGCCGGCGCCGAGAGCGGCCGCCAGAGCCTCACAGCCGGTGAGGTCGGCGCCGGGGTAGTCGACGGCCGTGAGCGTCGTGCTAGATGCCAAGACTTCCTGCACTGTTCGGCAAAGCGCAAGACGGACCTGTGTGCTTTGGCGAACAGAGGTCGGCAGATGTCGTCGTAGGCCAGCGGATCGGCGGCGTTGAGGCTCACCGTCACGGCGGCGAGGCCGGCCGCCGCCAGGGCCGCCGGCACGTCCACATCCGGAGTGAGCAGCTGACCGTGCCCGTTGGTGTCCAGTCGGGTCGGCAGGCGCCGCAGGTGGCAGCCACTCGGTCACGGCCAACACCAGGTCGAGGCGCATGGTGGGCTCGCCGAAGCCGCAGAAGACCACCTCGTCGGCGGGCTCGTCGCTGAGCTCGAGCTCCAGAGCCCGGAGGACGTCGTCGAGCTCCGGTTCGCGCTCGAGCCGCAGGTCGGCCCCGTACACGCCGTCCGTCCACTCGCGCAAACAGAAGCGGCAGGCGCAGGAACAGCGGTTGGTGAGGTTGAGGTACACGGCCCTGCCGGCGCCGCGGTAGGCGACGTGGCCCTCGCCTTGGTCGGTCCGAGGAGTCATGAGATCGGGAAGGGGTGTGAGCGGGGTACGTGCATCGGTCGGCTGACTGAGTATAGCAGGGTAGTATTGAGTGCCCACGAGTGGGAGACCCCTGTGACGACCGACCACCGACAGACTCGTCGACCTCTGCGCCGGCCTGCGCGGCGTGGTGCTGCCGTCGCTGGGCATGCAGGCCGCCCGTGGCCACGCCGGCTCGGCGGTGGGCGGCGACGTGACCTTCGGCATCGACGAGCGACGCGGAGCGCTACCTCGAGCGCTACATGCGCGAGAAGGTCCCGGAGTGGGCCTACTACTCCGAGGACCGGGGCCTGCAGGGCGCCCACGACCCCGAGCTCATCCTCATCGTCGACCCCATCGACGGCACGCGTCCGGCGGCGGCCGGGTTCGAGACGGCCTGTGTGAGCATCGCCGCGGTGCCGCCTCTGCCGGCGCCGACCATGGGCGACGTGGTCGTCGGCGTGCGTGCAGGAGATCAAGAACGGCGACCTGTTCGTGGCCGAGAAGGGCGCCGGCTTTCAGCATGCAGCGCGCCACCGGCGCCGACATCCCCTTCCTCCCGACGCCGGCCGCCGACCTGGACAGCCTCTTCTGGACGCTCGGCTTTCGCGGCCGGCCCGCGCGTGATCCTGGCGCGCGTGCTCGAGGAGCTGATCGACGCCTCGTCCGTGGGCGGCTGCGTCTTCGACATCGGCTCCGCGACCTACTCCATCACGCGCATCCTCACCGGCCAGCTTGACGCCTACGTGGACATCGGGCCGGCCATCATCGCCGCCCAGCCGTGGACGGAGGCGGCCTTCCGGCGTGTGGGGCGCGGCAACGTGCTGTGCAACTCGCCCTACGACCTCGCGGCGGTGCACCTCCTGTGCCGCGAGGCCGGCATCCCCATCGCTGACGCCGACGGAAGCTCGCTCGAGGCGCGCCCGGTGCTGGGCTCGGACTCCACCTACCAGCTGGCCTGCATCGCCGCCGGCAACGAGCGCCTGCAGGCCGGTCTCGTGGAGGTCGTGCAGCGCGGCATCGCGGGCCTCCGCCGACATGAGCACGCCGGCGCCACAGGAGGCCATGCTCTACGACCGGGCCGCGGACGGCGCGGTGGACTGCCGCGTGTGCCCGCGCCTCTGCCACATCAAGCCCGGCAAGGCCGGCGTGTGCCGGGCCCGCGTCAACCGCGACGGCACGCTCTTCGCCGTGAGCTACGGGCTCGTCTGCAGCGTGGCGGCCGATCCCATCGAGAAGAAGCCGCTGTACCACTTCTTCCCGGGGAGCACCGTGCTCTCGCTCGGGCAGCCTGGGCTGCAACTTCACCTGCCGCCACTGCCAGAACTGGCAGATCGCGCGCGGCCGACCCGGCGGCCTCCATGCGCGACCTGCGCGAGCTCCCCGTACGCAACCTGCCGGTGCTCGCCGAGCACAACGATTGTCAGGGCGTGGCCTGGACCTACAACGAGCCCACGATCTGGCTCGAGTACATCTTCGACGGGGCGCAGCTGGCCCACGAGCACGGTCTCTACACGGTGATGGTCACCAACGGCTACATCACCGAGGAGGCCCTGGACGTGCTGGCGCCGAGCATCGACGCGTATCGGGTGGACGTCAAGGGCTTCAGCGACGAGCAGTATCGCGGAGCTCTGCCGCATCCCCGACATGGCTCCCGTGTTGGCCGCCGCCGTGCGCGCCAAGCGCAAGCACGGTTGTCACGTGGAGATCGTGACCAACGTCATCCCGACCTTCAACGACGACGAAGCGACGCTGCGCGGTATCGCCGACTGGATCGTCGTCGAGCTGGGGCCGGAGACGCCCTGGCACGTCACGCGCTTCATGCCCTATCTGGAGTTCGCCCACTTGCCGCCGACGCCCATCCCCACGCTGCGAGAGAGCGGTGCGCATCGGCCAGGACGCGGGGCTCGAGTTCGTGTACATCGGCAACGTGCCGGGCCACGACGGGCGAGAACACGATGTGCCCTAACTGCCAGCCGCTTGCTGGTGCGGCGCACCGGCGAGCGGTTGAGGATGTCGCCCTGCGGGGAACATTCTGTTCGATGTGCGGTGCAAACGTGGAGTGCCGCACCCACATCAAGTAGGGGCGTTTTTGGCGTCGGGGCGCATTGAGGTAGGATTCGCTGCCGTGGAAGAGTCGATAAGTCTAGATATTCCAGCGCGGGCCGAGTACGTGGTGCTCGGGCGTCTCGCGCTGTCCGGCCTGCTCCGCGGGGCCGGGTTCTCGGACGACGCCGTGGCCGACCTCAAACTGGCGCTCACGGAGGCGTGTTCCAACTCCGTCCGACACGCCTACGACCACTGCCGACGGGCAGGTGCACCTCGAGTTCTCCATGAGCACCGACCGCGTCACGGTGGTCATCCGCGACTTCGGCAACGGGCTGCACGACGACGACGAGGATTGCCCGGAGTGCCGCGGTATGCCGGAGATCGTGCTCGCCGAGGGCGGCATGGGCATCGCCATCATCCGCTCGGTGGTCGACGAGCTTCGACCTGCAGAAGCCGGATGAGGGCGGCACCGTGCTGCGCTTCTCCAAGTTCCGCGACGCCTGACGTGCGCAGGCTCGAGCCTGCCTCCGGCGGCTCGGCGTGACCACTCCAACTCGGTCGCCCGGCGCGGTCTCAACGTGATCTCCTCTCCCACCCTGGACGAGCTGGCCGCGGCGTACGCCCTCGAACAGGGCCAGGCCGCGGCCCTGTCGCGCTACGTCGATCTGATCGTCGCCTGGCCCGGCAACGTCACCGGCGCTGCGCAGCCGCGGGCAGATCGTCGCGACGCTCGTCGCCGACTCGCTCGCGTTGCTCGACGTGCCGGCGCTGCGCGAGCGCGCCGGCGCCCGCTGGCTCGACCTGGGCGCGGGCGCCGGCGTCCCCGGCATCCCGCTGGCCGTGGCGCTTTCCGTCGCCGAGCTGACGCTGCTCGACTCGGCGAGCCAGCAAGTGCGCGTTTCTCGAGCGCGGCGGTCTCGGCCCTCGGCCTCGAGGGCCGCGCCTCCGTGGTGTGCGCCCGCAGCGAAGACGTACGCCGCCGCCGGCGCCGCGGGCCGCGAGGCGTACGCCGTGGTGCTGGCACGGCCGTGGCGCCGCTGCCGGCTCTCGTCGAGCTGGCGGCGCCGCTGCTGCGCGATCGGCGGCGTGCTGCTGGCCAGCAAGACCGGCGCGCGGCATGCGGCAGGAGGGCGGCGCCGGCGGCGAGGCCGCGGCGCAGCCTGCGGCCTCGCCGCCGGGCGCGGTCGTCCCGCTGCCGCGCTCGCCGCTCGACGACGCCGTCTGCGTCGTGTATCGCGAAGACCGGCCCGACGCCGGAGCGCCTCCCGCGCCGCCACGGGCTCGCCGCGCTCGCGGCCGCTCGCGGGTAGCCGGCGCGCATCTCGGGCGCCGCGCGCCGGTCCTGGAGGGCGCCGCCGGACGGTCCCGCTGAGGTCGCCGCCGCCGGGCCATCTGCTATTATCGCGGGCCCAGGAAGGAGCCGCGTGACGCGCGTCATCGCCGTCGACCAACCAGAAGGGCGGGGTCGGCAAGACGACGACCGCCGTCAACCTCGCCGCCTGCCTGGCGGAGGCTGGCTCTGAACGTGCTCCTGCTCGACCTGGACCCGCAGGCCAACGCCTCAGCCGGGCTCGGCGTGCGCCGTGGCCGACCCACGGCTCAGCACTACGGGGTGCTCGGCGGCGCCGCGGGCGTGGCCGAGGCCACGGAGGCGACGGCCGTCGAGCACCTCCACGCTGCTGCCGGCCTGCCCAGACCTCGCCGGCGCCGTGGTGGAGCTGGCCAACGCCGACGGCAACGAGTTCGTCCTCGAGTACGCGCTGCGACGGCCGGCTCGCCGGCTACGACTTCGTCTTCATCGACTGCCCGCCGTCGCTCGGCCTGCTCACGATCAACGCTCTGGCGGCGGCGCGCGAGGTCATCGTCCCCGTGCAGGCCGAGTACTACGCCCTCGAGGGCCTCGCGCAGCTGCTCGACACCGTGCGCCTCGTGCAGGAGCACCTCAACCCGGCGCTGGAGGTCCTCGGCGTGCTGGTGACCATGTACGACGGGCGCACGCAATCTGGGCCGGGAGGTGGCCGGCGAGGTGCGGGAGCACCTCGGCGCCGTGGTCTTCGAGACCGTCGTGCCCCGCAACGTGCGCCTCAGCGAGGCGCCGAGCCATGGCCTGCCCATCTCGCGCTACGATGCCACGCTGCGCCGGCAGCGACGCCTACTTCGATCTCGCCAAGGAGGTCGTCTCCCGTGGCTAGCAAGAAGGCTCTGGGCAAGGGCCTGGGCGCTCTCATCGGCGACGGCAGAGCGGCGCTGGCCGCGGCGAGGGCGCCGAGGGCCGCCTGCGCGAGCTGCCGCTCGACGAGATCGAGGTCAACCGCCGGCAGCCGCGGCGCACCTTCGCCGAGGACGAGCTCGACGAGCTCGCCGCGTCCATCCAGCGCCTCGGCGTCGTGCAGCCGGTCGTCGTGCGGCCGCTGGACCTGGCCTACGCCGAGACGTTGCAGGGCGACGCCGAGACCGCGGCCGAGGACTCGCCGGCCGACGTGAGCGCGGCCCGCGCCGGCGGAGCGGCCGGAAGCGGCGGGCCGGCGGCCGAAGGCGGCCCGGCCCGTTACGAGCTGATCGCCGGCGAGCGACGCCTGCGCGCCGCCCGGCTCGCCGGCCTCGACACGATCCCGGCCCTGGTGCGCCCGTCGACGAGGTGGCCTCGCTGGAGATCGCCCTGGCGGAGAACGTGGCCCGCGAGGACCTCAACTGCATCGAGGAGGCGCACGCCTACGCCGCCCTGGTCGACGAGTTCGGGCTCACGCACGAGCGCGTCGCCGAGCTCGTCGGCCGCAGCCGCGTGGCGCGTCACCAATCTGCTGCGCCTGCTCGAGCTGCCCGACGATGTGCAGCGTCATGGTCGAGGGCGGCGAGCTGAGCGAAGGCCACGCCCGCGCGCTGCTCGGCGTGGCCGACCACGGCGCAGCGCCGCAAGCGGCGCGCCTCGTCGTCAGCCAGGGGCTGACCGTGCGCCAGACCGAGGCGCTGGTGAGGAAGCTGCGCGAGGCGCCGATGGCGGCCGCGCCAGCGGCGCGGCCCGATTCGGCCGCTCGCCGACCTCAGCGACGAGCTCTACGGCCTGCTTGAGGCGCCGGTGCGCATCCGCTCCGGCAAGCGCGGCGGCGCCTCGAGATCGCCTTCAAGGATCGGGCCGAGCTGGAACGCCTCGTCACGCTGCTGCGAGGCCTCGGCGGCTGACCACCGCGCGGCAGACCCGCGGCGAGCCTGTAGCCCGGGTCAGGGGATGGGCGTGAGGGTGACGGTCGGCGAGGGCGTCGGCGTCAAGACCGGGCTGGCGGAGGGCGTCACGCCCGGAGTCGGCGCCGCCGTCGGGGCTGCGGTGGGCGCCGCCGTCGGTGCGGTGCTCGGATACGGCACCGGCTGCGCGCCGCCCGGCGCCGCCTGGCCGGCCTGCACATAGATCATCGTCCCGTCGGCCAGCTTGTAAAAGGAGCCGACCAGGGTGCCGATGCCGGACACCTTGGCCGCCGACCCGGCGCTCAGCTTCTTGATCGTGTTGCCGTCCTTGACGATCACCTGCATCTGCGGCGTGCCGGGGTTGGTCACCACGGTGAACGTCTTGCTGGTGAGCAGGCCGGAGACGCCGGCACCCGCCAGAGCGGCGACCAGGAAGCCGACGGCCAGGATGAGGGCGAGGTCCCAGAGGTTGACGAGGCCGTCGGTGGGGTCGCCGTTGCGGTCCGCGGTGCCGATGCGCCGGCGGCGCATGTACATCAGCTTGCGGTCTGGCTCCTCGTAGACGGTGCCGAGGTTGCGCAGGGAGCTGTCGTCGGAAGCGGCCAAGAGGACTCAGTGACCCTGCGGAGGATCGGCCGGCCGGCCGCTGGGAGCATCCGCATCGGCCGGCCCGAGATCCGCGAAGGGATCGTCGTCGTGGGTCCAGTCCATCTCGGGATCGTCGAACATGGCCGGCTCTGCTTCGCGCCGCGGGGCCGCCGGTTTGTCGGACGGGAGAGCGCCGGCGGGCGGCTGCGCGGGCGCGGTCGTGACGGAGCCGGCCGGCGTCGCGGTGGCGGCCGCCGCGAACGGAGCGGCCGCTGCGGGTGTCGGCGAAACTCCCGCGCGGCCGGCCGCGGCCGGCCAGTCCGGGACATCGATCGGCCGGACGTAGATGGAGGCGGCCACGGGCACGAAGTCGATGACGCCCGTGAGCTCGTCCTCTTCGTCCGGCTCCAGCTCCGCCAGCGCCGCGGCATTGGCGAGTTCGGCGGCGTCCGCTCCGGCGGCAACGTCCTTTTTGTCCCCGTTCTTCTTGATGATGTCGGTGTACTCCACGTCTGGAGTCTCGTCCCACTCGCCCCTCTTGCTGAGCCGGCGTCCTGCCTGGAGCCGGCCTCCCTGGCCCTCGAGCAGCTCGAGGAGGTACTCCATGTCGGAGATGTCCTGCGAGTACATGCGGTCGCGGACGATGCTCACGATGAAGGCAAGACCGCCGACGAGCAGGCCGAGGACAGTGACCGAAAAGGCGGTCACGAGGTTGCTCGCGAGCGCCGTGAGATTGCCCTGAGCGAGCCCCACGAGGGCCGGGGACAGCGGGATGAGGGTGCCCATGAGGCCCAGGATGGGGCCGAGGCGGACGAGGATACGGGTCCGCTCGAGACGTCTGATCGTGTAGAACTCGTACTCCTGCAGGAGCTTGAGCGGCTTGGCCGCCAGACGCTGCGTCTGATAGTTGCGGATGAGGTCGAAGAGGAAGCGCACCACCACGACCGAGTAGGCGTTCTGCTGGAGGTAGCGGTAGGCGGTGCGCGGTTTGCCGTCGGCGAAGGCCTTGCGGGCCTTCAGCGCGTTGGCCTCCAGGGCCTCGAGGTCGCGGTAGCGGAACCGCAGGTACAACTCGTACAGCAGGATCCCGCACTCCGCCAGGACCCAGATGAGGCAGATGACGATGGCGATGAGGACGGGCCACAAGAGCACACGTGAAGCCTCATAGATGACGTGCTGGAGCTGACTCACCGATCACCTTCCGGCGGGTTTGAAGATGTCCTTGAGGCCTGCAAGCTTGCTCTTGACCCGCTGCCACGCGCTGCCGCCGCCGGGCAGCGTCTGCCCTTCGGTGGCCGTGGCCAGCAGGTCCTCGCGGCGGTGCAGAGCATAGTAGAACCCCAACGCCGCGAGGGGAAGCACGACGGCCAGCCCGCCGCCGAGAACGGTGGCGAGATCGACGCTCTTGCCCACCTTGGGCCCTCCCGGCGACGAGGACGGCGACGGCACTACCGGGCCGACCACGGGCACACCACTGGAGGTGCTGATGGGCGTCGGCGTGGGCGTGTACGTCGGGTACGGTGCTGGCGTCGAAGTGTCGATGGGCGCCGGCGTCGATGTGTCGATGGGAGCGGGTGAGTACGTCGGCGTGATCGGCGGGACGTAGGTCTGCGTCGGCAGGGGCGTCGGCGTCGGCGTCGGCGTGACGACGGCGACGGTGAAGCTGCGCTCAACACTGGCCACGTTGCCCGCCCTGTCGGCGATGCTGATGGCAAAGGTGTGGCTGCCGTTGGGCACGTTCTTGAGCTGCAACGAGAGACTCGTCTGGCCGATGCGAGCCGACTTCGTGCGGTTCTTCTTGTCGACCGTGACGCGTATGGCGCCTGCGTTGATGCCGGTGCCGCCGATGGGGTCCTTGTACGTGGCCTTGATGAGCACGCTGCGTGTGGCCGTGACGTTGAGGCCGGACTTGGGCTGGATCGTGAGGAAGATGGGGCGGAACTTGAAGGGCGTGACAGCGGGCGGGCGCGAGGCGGGATACGTGTCAAAGGACTGATTGGAGAGCGCCGTGAGCGCCCGGCTCGTGACCTCGATGCCGTTGGTCTGGACGCCTCTGCGCAGGCGGAAAGCCCCGTCGCCCGGCGAAGGCTGCAGCGCCTTGAGCGCCGTGACGGGAGTGTCCTTGCCGGCGACCCCGACGGCGGACCAGTCCACGCCGTTGGGATTCTCGTTGACGGCAAGGATGGCCTGGATCGCGGTGGCGGTCGCGACACCGTCGGTGCTGCTTCCGGACGTGCCCTTGTACCCGCCATCCGCATTCTGAACGGCCGGATCCTGCAGGTACGTGACGCCATTCTGCAACACAGGATCTATGACCGGTGTCCCGGCGGCGCGCAGCGCCTGGATCGCCAGGGCCGTCGCGGCGGCGTCGGACGACAGTCCGCCTTGATCCTGCGGCGGGAACCCACCGTCGCTGTTCGGGCCCTGCTCCTTCAGCCAGGTCGCGGCGCCGGTCAGGCGGCTGGCGGGTGAATACGCATCAGATGCCGCCATCGCGATGATCGCCCACGCGGTGGTGACGACGTCGTCCGTGTGCGGGTTGGTGGTGGAGGGCGAGAAGCTCGAGTACGGGTCGGCGATGCTGCCGATACCGCTCTGGTAGTTCTCAAGCCGGGCGACAAGGTCGACTGCGGGAGTCCCGGCGCGGTCGAGCAGGTCCTTGCGGTCGGCTGCGACGTAGGCCAGGATGGCGCGCGCGTAGAAGACGGGCGGATTGGAGTTGGAGCCCGTCTCCGCCGCCCTTCTGAGATCTTGCTTCTGCAGGTAGTCGATCGCAGTCAGGGTGCCCTGCTTCCAGACCGTGGCCCCCATGCGCTCCCCGGTGGCGACCGCGCCGATGACGGTCCAGATGGTGGCGATGGGGGTGCCGAAGCCGGCGTCCGTGCGCTGCTGGGCGTGCAGATAGTCAAGGCCGTGCGTCACCGAAGGGGGACGAGCGGCCAGGGCTGCGGCAGGCGCCGCGACGAGCACGGCGGCGAAGACCGCGAGCGCGAAAACGAGTCTCCTGCTCAATCCACTCCCAGGGTGAGACACAGCAGATCCCGGGCGGACTGCTGGACCCCGAATGCTACCAGCAGTCAATCGGACCGACCACCCATCTTCGAGGCTCCCCACCTCGAGTCCTCCCTGTGTCAGGTACATCCGTCTACAGGTCTCGACTTGCGAGCCTGGGAGACCGATGCCTGAAGAGGTGACGATGATGCCTGTCGACGAGTTCACCCAAAGCGCGTCAGAAGTCGAGTTCTTCGGCGTGAAGCTCAAGGTGAGGAGCCCGCACCTTGCGGCGCTCCTCGACGGCAGTACACGCGAAGACGTCGAGCTGGTCGGTGGGCGCGCGGTCGACGCCTCCGGCGGCGAGGCGGACACGCCCGGCCGGAAGCAATACTGAAGGCGTGACCCTCCGCGCCGACGGTTTCGTCGATCCGGCACTGGACGACTGAAGCGGCGGGCCCGGGGCCAAGCCCGCCGCCCGCGCACGTGAGCTGCCGTGACGAGGTATCCTTCCCGTCATGGCAGGACTCGTTTCTCTGGTCATACCGGTCTACAACGAGGCGGACAGCCTCGAGCTCCTCGTCACGGAGATCGATGCGGCGCTCGGACCGACGCCGCATCCCTACGAGATCGTCTTCGTGGACGACGGGTGCACCGACGGTTCGTTTGCCGTGATGGAGCGCCTTGCGACGGGGCGCCACGACGTGCGCATCGTCAAGCTGCGCCGCAACTTCGGCAAGGCCGCGGCGCTCGCGCACGGGTTCGCGGAGGCGCGCGGCGACTACGTGGTCACGCTGGACGGCGACCGCCAGGACGACCCCGCCGAGATCCCCAAGCTGCTGGCCCGCCTCGACGAGGGCTTCGACCTGGTGTCGGGCTGGAAGCAGAGCCGGCAGGACCCGCTCAACAAGACGCTGCCGTCGCGCTTCTTCAACTGGACGGTGCGCAAGACCACCGGCATCCCGCTGCACGACTTCAACTGCGGCCTCAAGGCGTACCGCCGCGACGTGATCGAGACGATCAACGTGTACGGCGAGCTGCACCGCTACATCCCCGTGGTGGCGGCGCAGGCGGGCTTCACGGTGACCGAAGAGCCGGTGAGCCACCGGCCGCGCGTCGCCGGCCGCTCCAAGTATGGGTGGCAACGGTACCGGCGCGGCTACCTCGATCTCCTCACCGTGCTCTTCCTCGGACGCTACCAGCACCGGCCGCAGCACCTCTTCGGCGGCCTCGGCACGCTGTTCATCCTCGTCGGACTGCTCGTGGAGCTCTACCTGACCATCGACAAGCTGTTCTTCGGCCACCCGATCGGCCAGCGTCCGCTGCTGCTGCTCGGCGCGCTGCTCATCATCGTCGGTGTGCAGCTGCTCTCCCTGGGCCTCATCGGCGAGCTCATCGCCAACACCCGGGCGCGGAGCGGGCGCGACGACGCCCAGGTGGCGCTCGTCGTCGGAGCGGCCGCGGCGCAGCTGCCGGCCGCGGGCGGCGCCCAGGGCGAGGCCCGCCGCCGCGGACCGTGTCAGCCGGCGAGCCGGCGCGCTCTCCCGGCAAGACGTGACCCGGGCAGTCGCCTACTTCGGCACGTACGATCCCGACTACCCGCGGAACGCCGTGCTCATCGCGGGTCTGCGGGCAGCACGGCGTCACGGTGCACGAGTTCCAGGCGCCGCTGCCGGCGCTGACGGCGGCGCGGATGGCGAGCCCGGCCGGCGCCGCCCGGCTCCTCGCCGGCGTGGCCCGCGCCCACGGTCGCCTCCTCGCTCAGCATGAGGGAAGGCTGGACGTCGACGTGGTGATCGTCGGCTACCCCGGCCACTTCGTCGTGCCGCTCGGGCGGGCGCTCGCGTGGTATCGCCGCACCCGCCTCGTGTTCGACCCGCTCGTGTCGCTGCTGGACACGTTCGTCGGCGACAGGGGACTCGTCGCGGCGGGCGGCCTCGTGGCCACCGCCGTGCGCGCCCTGGACGAAGTCTCCTTCCGCGCTGCCCGACCTGGTGCTCGCGGACACGTGGGCTCACTCCGCCTACTACCAGCGGGAGCTGGGGCTCTCGCGGAGTCACATCGCGGTCGTGCCGGTCGGCGCGCTGCCGGCGCCGGAGGCGACCGGCAGGGCGCGCAGCCTTGGCCCGGACGAGCCGCTGCGCGTGTTCCAGTACGGTAAGTGGAGCCCCATGCACGGCGCCGACGTGGTGCTCGCCGCCGCCGGGCTGCTGCGCGGCGAGCCCTTGAGCTTCGTGCTCGCCGGCGAGGGCCAGCTCTCGGGTGAGCTGCGCGGCACGCATCGCCGCCGGCGGGCTGACCAACGTCACCTGGCTCGGAGCGCTCACGCCGGCCGAGCTGCGCAGGCGCACGCTCGAGGCCGACGTGTGCCTCGGCGTCTTCGGCCGCTCTGAAAAGGCCGGCCGCGTGGTGCCCAACAAGGTCCATGACGCGCTGGCCTGCGGCCGGCCGGTGGTGACCGCCGATTCGCCTGGCGCTCGGGAGCTGCTGCACCATGGCGAGGACAGCCTGCTCGTGCCGGCCGGCGACGCGGGCGCCCTGGCCGAGGCGCTGCGTCAGCTGAACGACGAGGACGAGCGGCAGCGCCTTGGTCGCGCCGCGCTCGCCCTCTACCGCCGCGCCCTCACGCCGTACGTGGTGGCCGGCGGACTGCTCGCGGCGCTCGAGGCGTCCGCGTGAGCGGCGAGAGCGCCGGCGAAGGGCAGGAGGGGCCGGCCGCTCCGGCCGCACCGCCGGACCCCAACCGACCTCCCGCCGCGACCGCGCCGGGACCTGGGGACGAGGCAGAGCCCGCGGAGGCCGGCGAGCCCGCGGAGGCCGCCCGTCGCACGCGCCGGCGCCGCCTCCTGCGCATCGTGCAGGCGGCGCTGGTCGTCGTCACGGCTTACTTCATCTACCGCTACCTGGCGCGCTCGTGGTCGGGCGTCAGTTCGTACCAGTGGACTCTGCATCCCGGCTGGCTGGCGCTCTCCGCCGTGGCCCTGTTCGCCTTCTACGCCTCGCAGGCGCTGCTCTGGTGGCTGCTGCTGAGAGGCTTCGAGGTCCGCAGTCCACTCCTCACAGCGTGCGCCACCTGGAGCAAGTCCATCCTCGCCCGCTACATCCCGGGCAACGTCTTCATGTTCCTGGGCCGCGCCTGGATGAGCCACGCGCAGGGCCTGCCGGTGGACCGCGTCACGGCCGCCATGGTGTACGAGCAGGCGCTCGGCATAGCCGGCGCCCTGCTGAGCGTGGCCGTGCTGTTCCCCTTCTGGCAGGTCCACCGCGGCGCCACTGCCCTCGGCCTGCTGGCCGTGCCCGTGCTCATCGCCCTCATGCACCCGCGCGTCTTCGCGCCGCTGTCGGCTTGGGCCCTGCGCCTGCTGCGGCGCCCGCCGCTCGACGTCACCCTGCGCTTTCGCACGGTGCTCGTGCTCCTGCTGTACGCCACCGCCTTCTGGCTCGTGGCCGGCGCCGGCGCCTGGGCGCTCGGCCGGTCTGTCGTCGGGCTCGGCGTGGGGTCGCTGCCGCTGGTGATCGTGGCCTTTGCCCTCTCGTATGTCGTGGGCATGGTCGCCTTCGTGTTTCCCAGCGGGTTCGGTGTGCGTGAGGCCGTGCTCACCGCCTCGCTGGCGCGCGTGCTCCCGGCGAGCGTGGCGTTGGCGTGGGCGCTGCTGCTGCGGCTCTGGCTGATCGCCATCGAGCTCGTCTTCGTCGGCGCGTCGGTGGGGATCGAGGTCCTGGCGCGCAGGCGCCGGCCAGTGCCTGCCGCCGTCTCACCGCCGGCCACGGCCAAGCGGGCGCCGGCGAAGGCCGGCGCGCCGGCCGCCCGGTCCGCCGCGGCCGACCGCCGCGAAGCCGGCGCCGCCCGCGCGGCGCCGCTGGCCCTGAGGCCGGTGGTCGAGCTCGGCGATGACGAGCGCGCCCGGCTCTTCCGGCGCAACGCGCTCTACGTCCTCGCCGGAGCCGTGGCCTTCACGGCCGTGTACGCCCTGCTCTCGTGGCTCCAGTACCACGCCTACCAGGGCGGTCGCTTCGACCTGGGCAACATGGTGCAGGCCGTCTGGAGCACGGCGCACGGCCACTTCCTGCAGGTGACGCCGGCCGGACAGCGCGTCAGATGTCGCGGCTCGGCTCCCACGTCGACCCGATCCTCGCCGTCTTCGCGCTGCCGTGGCTCGTCTGGCCCAGCCCGACGATGCTGCTCGTCGTGCAGGCGATCATCGTCGCCTCGCCGCCTGGCCGGCGTACCGTCTCGGCCTGCGAGTCCTGAGGACGTACGGGCGGCGGCGCTCTGCGCCGCCGCCCTCCTCCTCTACCCCCCCTGCAGTTCGCCGTGCTCAACGAGTTCCACCCGGTGACGCTGGCCACGCCGCTCCTCCTGCTGTTCGCCTTCCTGTATCTCGAGAGGACAGGATCTGGCGGGCGGTCGTCTTCCTCGTGCTGCCGGCCTCTGCAAGGAAGACATGCCGCTGGTCGTCGGCCTCATGGGCGTGTACTTCGCGGTGCGCAAGCGGGCCTGGTGGCCGCTCATCATCACCGCGGCGGCGGCGGCGTACTTCGTCGTCGCCGTCTTCGTCGTCATCCCACACTTCAACGACGGGCGAGCCCGTTCGTGGCCGCTACAGCGAGCCGGCTCGACAGCGCCGCGTGACGTGGTCAGGGCGATCGTCGCATCCTGTCGCGACGGCGGGCATGTGTTCGGCGGTCGAACATCCGCTACTGCTGCAGTTGCTCTGGCCGTTCGGCTTCACGTCGGTGCTCAGCCCGCTCACGGCGCTCATCGCGCTGCCGGAGTACCTGCTCAACGCGCTCTCGTCCGACGTGCTTCCAGCGTCGACCACGCTTCCACTACACCGCGCTGCGAGATCCCGTTCCTCTACGCCGCCGCCGTCCTCGGCTTCGCGACTGCGGCGCTGGCTCGCGGCGGCTCCGCCGGGCCGAGGCGGCCATGGCCGGCCAGCGCGTGAGCCGCGAGACGCTCGCGCTGCTCGTTCTCGTCGCGGCCCTGGCCGGCAACTACTTCCTCGGCCCGTTGCCCTTCTCGCTCCCGGGAGCGCGCTACACGGGGGCCTTCTACTCGCGCTCGGCCCACGACGCCGTGCTCGACCAGGCGATCGAGCTCATCCCGCCGGGCGCCGCGGTATCGGTGGACAACAACGTGGGCGCGCAACTCTCCGCGCGTCCGGTGGTGTACGTGTTCCCCTACTTCGACAGAGCCCAGTACGTCATCGTGGACTCCAGGCACCCCTTCTACTACGACTTCGAGAACGCGCCCCTGTTCGACCAGGCGCTGGGCGCGCTGCGGCGCGACCACCGGTTCCAGATCATCTACGCGAGGGACGGCGTGTACGTGTTCAAGCGTGTGGCGTAGTCGCTAAGGTCGGCCGCCAGGTTCGTTGACGAGGACGCGCGGCCGCACGACGCCGGCCGCGCGGCCTCAGGCGACGAAGCTGAACACCGCGAACTTGCCCGTGAGCGCGATCAGGAGCAGCACACCGACGACGATGACGGCGATGTGCAGCCGTCGCCGTCCTTTGGTGAGCAGCGCCAGCGACACGTACAACGGGAACACTACGGCCGCGAAGCGCGGATACGACATCAGCGGCATGTAGTTGGACGGAAAGAACAGCGGGTAGGCCAGCGAGGCGAGCGCGAAGAAGGTGTAGGCCGCCGGCAGTCGCCGGCAGCCGTACCAGAGCAGAAAGCCGCTGAGCGCCAGGGCGCCGAAGGCGACGATATTGGTCACGCCCACGTCCCATGCGCCCCTTGGGCTCGGCACCGACCAGTACAGCTTGAAGTACTGGTGCGTGACCAGTTGCATGGCCCCGCCGACGGCGGCCTGGAGCCCCCGGAAGATGGTGAAGTTGGGCGGCGCCAGGTGGCGCTCCCACTGGGCCTGCGCTCCCAGGAACGACAGCGGCCTGGCGAACACCAGGGCCAGATACGCCATCCACACGAGGAGTCCCTCGACCACCATGAGCAGGCTGGCCACCTTGGCGTCGGTGCGGCGCCAGTCCCAGCCGCGGTCGCGGTAGTAGTAGATGAGCATGGGGATGAGCAGGAGCACGCCGGTACTGCGCGTGAGCGTGGCCAGCAGACCGGCGACGCCCGCGAGCCGCCAGCGGCCCTCGCGGGCGAACACGAAGCACGCCAGCGACAGCATCAGGAAGAGCGACTCCGTGTAGACCGCCTGGAAGTAGAAGGACAATGGGCCGAGGGCGAGGTAGATCACGGCCCGTGAGGCCGTCCCGTCGTCGAAGTCGCTGCGCACCAGGCGGTAGAACAGCCAGATCGACACCGAGTAGAAGAGCAGCGAGAGTGCGATCCCGGTGACCACGAGGTTGCCGCGGAGGACCACGCCCACGTAGCGGAGAAGAAGCGGGAAGAGCGGGAAGAAGGCGGTGCTGCCGTCGAGGTCCGCGTAGCCGCTCTTGGCGATCTTGATGTACCAGACGCCGTCCCAATGAGCCCAGGGGTTGAGCAGGTTGCCCAACGACCCGTGAAAGACCTCCGCGGCGATCGGGAAGCGCCAGCCGAAGGGCAGACCCTTGACGCCGATGAGCGCCACGGCGGCGAACGCGACGACGAAGATGAAGATGCGGCTGCCGGCCGCCACGGCCACGGCGCGCACCAGCGGGGCCGTGTCGAGCTTGCCGGCGGCGCGCGAAGGCACGGTGGATCCGGCCTCGGCGCCCGCCTCGGCGACGGCCGCGCGCGACTCCGGGATCTCAGCCAGGGGGCTTCGCTCCGGGCGCCGGCCCCAGCACGCCGTCGTCGCGCAGGCGCGCCACGAGGGCGGCGCGCAGGTCGCTGGCGAGGGCGCGCCGCTTGGTCGCGTCGTCGGTCCACGCGAGCAGTCGCAGGGTCACCTCGCGGGCGTCGACGTGGTCCACCTCGACGGCGTTGACACGTCCGTCCGGCGGCGAGCCGAGGCTGTCGGCGGTCTCCATGGCGGCAGCCTTGACCGCCTCGAGGTCCGCCGTCACCGGCACGACGAAGCCCACTGAGACCATGGACTCCGGTGAGCCTATCGTGAAGTTGCTCACGGTCTGGCTGGCGAACACCTCGTTGGGGATCACCACGCGCCGGCCGTCGGTCGTGCGGATGAAGGTGTGGGTGAAGCGGATCTCGTCGATCTCGCCGTACACGTCGCCGACGCTGACGTAGTCACCAAGCCGCACGGGCTGGGCGAAGGCGATCATCACCCCGCTCACGAGGTTGGCGATCGGCGCCCGGGCGGCTACGCCGACGACGGCGGCGAGGATCGCGGCCGAGGCGAGAAAGGCGCCGGCCAGGGTGCGGAAGAAGGCGAACTGGAAGAGGGCGATGGCCAGTCCGATGAGCAGGATGCTCACGAAGACGATGCGCCTGATCATCGTGTAGCGCGTGTCCGCCGCGGAGTCCGAGGTGCGGCGCAGCACGGCCAGCGCCTTGTCGCGGCGCGCGAGCAGGTAGTCCACCACGCGCGCCAGGATGACGGCCAGGAGGAAGTAGATGAGCGCCTTGAACCAGGGGGCGTCCATTAGGCTTGCGGCGAAGATCGTCACGCGGACCGCCTCGTCACGGCGAGGCGGAAGGAGTCACGGTCGGCTCCGGGAGGATCTGGGACGGCAGCAGGTCTTTGCGGATGTCGTAGAGGAGGCGGCCGGTGCGATAGTCGAGAAGGGCGACGGTCGTCAGCGTCTTGTCGGGCAGGGTGTCCACCGCGCCCCGCACCCGCCAGATGAACCGGTACGAGGGCTTGACGGTGGTCGTCACCGTACAGGCCGTCGACTGTGTGGGTGAACGTGTAGGGCTGGCGCTTGCGCACGAACTCGAGCTGCACCTCGCGCGGGTCGACGGAAGTGCCCTTGAACAGCCAGGCGGCCTTGCGCAGGGCCATGCCCGACGTCTTGAGCTGCGAGTCGCCGGGCACGGCGAGCGCGGCGAGGGCGAAGGACCAGCCGCGCCATGGGTGCGTGAGGAACTGGTTGCGCTCGTCGTGTGCGGTGTAGCGGTAGGCGACGAGCGCCGGCAGGAGGAAGACGAACAGCGCCAGGATCACGACGACGACGACGAGCGCCTTCTTGTTGCGCAGGGGGATCATGCGGGGGACCTCCCGGCGAGTATTCGCCGTGCCCGTCTCGGGTGTCAAACGACCCCCGCCGTGTCGAGACTGTCGCCGTCGTCGCAGACCAGGCAGGCGGGAAAGACGCCGCGAGCCGTCTCCGCCATCGCGGCGTAGTAGTCCTCGCCGTGCAGCGGGTTGAGGTGCGCGAGGACGAGCCGGCCGGCGCCGGCGGCCGCGGCCAGCCCGGCGACGGCCGTCACCTCGCTGTGCGATGCGTAGCCCGGGCGCAGCGAGTCCGGCACCTTCGCGCTGCGCGGGTCGGCGGCGTTGTACCAGGCTTCGTGGATCGAGCAGGTTCACTCCCCCGAAGAAGGCCGCGGAGTCGGGGTCGTCGGGCGTGTCCGTGGAGAGGGCGAAGGCGTCGCCTACGCGGAAGGCGACGCTGGTGTCGGAGTGCATCTGGGGACGGACCCGCACCTCGAGTCCGGCGACCACGTTGAGGCCTTCGGCGAGCGGCTCGATGGAGAGCCGGCGCATGTCGTCCCAGTCGGTGGGGTTGTAGGGCTTGCGGACCAGCTCGGCGAGCGCCCGATGGGGATCGATGCCGGTGATCGCGGCCGACGGCGGATGGAACACCACATCGCGGTCCGGCAGCACGCCCGGCAGGTACGCGAGCCCGCAGGTGTGATCGAGATGGTAATGACTCAGGAACACATGCACGGAGGCGGCGCCGCGCAGGAGCCCGGCGCCCAGCGGTGAGAGCAGTCGGCGCAGTCCCGTGCCGGCATCGAAGACGAGCAGCGCATCACCGTGTCGGCAGGCGACGCACGTGGTCTCCCGTCGATCGCTGGGCATCCAGCCACTCGTGCCCAACAGGGTCACGTCCATGCCTACTCCTTTGCCGCCTCGTCGGGGGCGGTCTCGCGGTTCGACTCCGCTCCCCGACGGTACAATCCCATCACGGGAGCAGCGTCGATACTACCTCTCCCTTGGAGCGGCATGGACGAGGTCATCGTGAAAGTGCTCGCAGACCTCTCGCTCAGCGAGCCGAGGCGGGACGTCTGGGAGCCGCTCCTCCCACACATCACGGTCGCCGATCCCGTCGACGACGCGGTGTTCCTCGCCGCCGTCGAGGAGGTCGCGAGGAGCGCCGGCCTGGCCGGCAGCAGCTCCGTCGAGACGCTCTTTCAGGGCTTCGGCGAGGGCTGCGATGTGGTCCGCCGCAAGCTCGCCGTGGCGCCGCCCACCGAGGAGTCCGAGGCCTGGCGGCGTGTCGTCGCTCTCGAACGAGAGGCGCTCGGGCGTCTCGCCGGTGGGTACGCCTCCGGCCTCCGGGAGCTCATCGTGCGCCTCGAGCAGCAGGCGGAGCTGCTCTCGCCGGTGGACGCGGTCACGGGCGCCTTGCGCCCCGAGAGCCTCGCGGAACGCCTTGAGCTCGAGGTGGACCGCAGCCGGCGCATGCAGCTTCCGCTGGGCGTCGTCGAGCTGTCCATCGGCGGGGACGAGTCGGCGACTGTGGCGTGCAACGACCCACTCGCCTTCCCCGCGGCCCGCGAGGCGGCCGTCAGCCTGCGCGAAAGCGTGCGGCCCTACGACAGCATCGGGCTCACCGAGGACGGCGGCTACCTGATCGTGCTGCCCGACGTGAGCCGGCGCGGAATGGCGGGTGTGGCGGAGCGCCAGAGACGCGCCATGGCCGGCTACGCCGCCGCCGGCAGACTGTCTGTCGCCCTCGACCATCTGGACCCGGTCGACGTGAGCGCGGCGCAGATCATGAAAACGGTCCACGACGGCGTGCTCGAGGCCCGGGCGCTGCGGCAGTCGCTGGTGTGGGCGAGCGGATCAGGAAGCGGCCGGGCGGCCTAGAGCTTCCGCGGCGCGGCGCACGATCTGCCGCTCGTTGGGGTATGTCATAAGGTCGAGGGCTTCGTCGATGGTGACCCAGCGAGCCTCGCTGACCTCGTGGTCGTGACCGGCGGTGTCGCCCCCGACGGCGCGCATCAGGTAGTAGTAGACGGTCTTGTGGATGCGTGTGCTCTCGCCGCGGGAGTAGAACGTGTAGTCGATGCTCCCGAGCTCGCCGTCGATGACGCCGTCGATGCCGGTCTCTTCGGCCACTTCCCGCACGGCCGCCTCTTCGGCGCTCTCGCCTTGCTCGAGACCGCCCTTGGGCAGGCCCCAGACCCTGCGGCCGATGGGCCGGATGAGGCACACCTTGAGTCCGCCATCGTCCTTGACGACGACGCCGCCTGCGGATGTCTTTTCGACTGTTCCACCCATCACGCGTTGCGCCTCGCCGCCGCCTGCATCCTGCGGCCCAGTATATCCCCTGGCGCGGCTCGCGGCGGGCGGACCGCCGGGCGCGCCGTCCGTCGTCAAAGACGCCGGCCCGCCGCTCTCGACTTGTAGGATTCCAGGATGACTTCCTCCGCCGGCAACCTCGCCGCTCTGCGCGAGCCCGAGTTTCGCAAGCTGTTCCTCGGCCAGGCGGTGTCGGTGGCCGGCGTCATGTTCACGGTCGTCGCAATGCCGTTTGCGGTGCTGGCCATCGGTGGCTCGGCGACCGACATCGGCCTCGTGGAGGCCGCCTACATCGTCCCGCTCACGGTCTTTCTGCTGTTCGGTGGGGTGTGGGCCGACCGGCTGCCCCGCCAGAAGGTGATGCTCGTCGCCGACTTCCTGCGGACCGTCATCCAGCTGACCACGGCGGCGCTCCTCGTCACCGGAGCGGCGCACGTGTGGCATCTCCTCGTGCTGCAGGTGCTCCAGGGCGGGGCCGAAGCCTTCTTTCGCCCCGCCTACACGGGACTCGTGCCGCAGGTGGTGAGCCCGGGACGGCTGCAGCAGGCCAATGCCCTGCAGGGACTCGTGTCGAGCAGCGCCATCGCCTTCGGCTCGCTGCTCGCCGGCCTGCTGGTGGCGGCCGTCGGGCCCGGCTGGGCGATCGGCGTTGACGGCCTCACCTACCTCGTCAGCGCCGCGTTCCTGTGGCGGCTGCGGCCGGCGGCCTTTCGCGGGCGCCCGGAGAGCGAGGCGCGCGACAGCGCCGGCGGCAGCTTTCTCGCGCGATCTTGGCGCCGGCTGGCGGGAGTTCGTCGGCCACACCTGGCTCTGGGTGATGGTGGTGGGCATCTCCATCTTCCTGTTCGCCATCCAGGGGCCGATCCAGGTCCTGGGCCCTATCGTGGCGCGCGACGCCTACGACGGCGCGCGCACCTGGGGCTTCACCGAGGCCGCCATCGGCATCGGCTCCATCGTCGGCGGTGTGCTCAGCCTCACCTGGCGTCCAAGGCGGCCCCTCTTCGTGCTGGCCGCCGGCATGAGTCTGACGGCCGTGCCGGTGGCGCTGCTCGCCCTGCGCGCGCCCGTGTGGACGCTGCTCGTCTCGCTCGTGGTCATGGGCGTCGAGTGGGGGCTGTTCGACGTGTTCTGGACGACCTGCATGCAGAACGAGGTGGCGCCGGACATGATCTCCCGGGTGTCGTCTTACGACTACCTCGGCTCGCTGGCCTTCTACCCGGCGGGGCTGGCGATCGCCGGGCCGCTGGCGCACGTCCTCGGCATCTCCACGGTGCTCTGGATGAGCACCGGTGCGGCTATCGCCGTGAGCGTGTTCCTCATCGCCTGGAAAGACGTGCGCGCGCCGCACCGCATGGCGCCCGGCTCCGCGGCCACGTCCGCGGCGCAGCCGCCGCTGCCGGGCTGAGGCGGCGCCGGCCGCGTCGAGGCGCCGCCGCTGCGGTTTGACTCGACGTCGCCCCCCTGCCACGCTGTCGTGCATGTGTGAGGCGTCTGCAGGGTCGAGATGAGATACAGCCACGGCGTGGCCGCAGTGCGGAGACTCATCCGTGAGGCGTCCTGTGGCGCCCACCGCCGTGCGGTGCGCACCTTACTCTTGTCGCTGGTGCTCGCCGGCCTGGCGCTCGCCGTTCCGGCGGTCGTTGCCGTGGCGCCCGCCATGGCCGCCGACTTCACCGGGGGGCCGACCGACTTTCCCGCTTACGTGGCCAACGACCATACGCCGTCGGCCCTGCGCTTCTCGGCCGCCGGTCTGGCCCCCGGCACGTACTACGTCGAGATCCGCCTCAGCCCCCTGGGCGCGGCCCCCGGCACAGACGACCGCGGGTCTACGTGGAACGCCGATTCCGGGGCCTGGGCCAACCAGGGCGACCCGTGGAGCCAGTTCCCCACCGTCACCACGACAGCCGGCGGCAGCATCGCGAGCGACCCGTTCTTCTTCAAGCTCGCCGACGTCACCAAAGGCGGCTCCTCGTCGGCGACATACGACCTGGTGGTGACCCTGCAGCCCGTCGGTTCCGGCACCGCGCGGGATGGCAGCGTGAAACCCGCGGTCAGCGTGCTCGACATGAACGGCGTCCTCGCCGGCAGCACGCCCGGCTTCTGGGTGCACGACGGCATTCGCGGCGCACAGGCCGACGCTCGCGTCGAGGCCGACAAGGCGGGCGCGCTTTCCCCCGTGTGGGCCTTGGGCGTGACCGGGCCGACCGGCATCACCGAAGCCGGCACGCCCGGCGCGGCCGGGTCGTTCCGGCTGGCGCTGCCCGTGAGCGCCGCCTTCGACGTAAGAGTCGGCGGCGCCGTGTGGCCGGCGAGCGCGACGAGTTTCACAGGTGCCCTCGCCGACACGGACATCGCCCTCGGCGCCTCGGACACCACGCCGCCGACGGCGCCGAGCACACTGACGGTCGCTCCGCGCGACGGCTACAACGTCTTGAACTGGGGGATCGCCACCGACGACACGGGCGTCACCTCTTACACCGTCTACCGCTGGACCGACCCGCCGGCCGGCGCCGCCTACACTGCCCAGCCGGTGGCGGTGCGCACGGTCCCGGTCACAGGCCTGACCGACGGCGGCCTGACCGACGGCGTCACCTACCATTACTTCGTGCGCGCCAACGACGCCGCCACCAACGTCGGCCCGCGGTCCGCCACCGCGAGCGCGACCCCCGACGGCACCATTCCGCACGACGTGATCGCCTTCCACGCCACCGCCGGCATCCGCAGCGTGAGCCTCTCGTGGACGCCGCCGACAGATCCCGACCTGGCCGGCGTGCGGATCCTGCGCAAGGAGGGTACGAGCCCCGGCGGGGCTCTGGACTCGTCAGCCACGGTGGTCTACGAGGGCACGGCGACCACGTTCGTCGACACGGACGTCGTGGTCGGGACGCACTATTACTACGTCGCCTTCGCCTACGACCAGGCGCTCAATTACTCCTCTTCCGAGACGGCGCCCGGGGCCGACGCGATCCCACTGGCGGCGGCCGACGTGCCGGTGGTCACGCTCACCGCAGACGCGGCGACCGTGGCCTGGAACGGTCAGACCAAGATTCACGGCACGCTCACCGACAGCAGTAGCGCCGTCCTGGACGGCCTGCCGGTGAAGCTGGAGCGATCGACTCCCACCGGCTGGGCCTTCGTCAACATGGTGCTCACCGGCACGAACGGCACGGTGACCTTCACCACGCCCAAGCTCGCCACGGCGACGCAGTTCCGCCTCTCGGTCGACGCCATCGCCGGGTATACGGCGGCGAGCAGTCAGCCGGTCACGGTGACGCCGCGCGTGGCGCTCGGCACCCCCGTCGCGCCCGCCAGCGCCAGGGCCAAGGCCAGGTTCAAGGTCACGGGGACGCTCTCGCCCAGGCAGACGGCCGGCGGCCATTCAGTCGTGGTGCTGTGTCAGCTCAAGCGCGGCTCTGTCTGGGTGCTCAAGAGCACCGTGACCGCGACCAACGTCACCAAGGGCTCGGCGACCGTGTATTCGGCCTCGGTCTCGCTGCCCTCCAGGGGCAGCTGGCGACTGGTGGCGTCGTTCGCGGCGACCGCCCAGTACGCCGCCACCACCTCCCACGCGAGGACGCTCACGATCAGGTGAGCTGGAGTCGGGCGGCGCCGTGCCGCCGACCGTCGCCTACAGCGCCTCGCCCGTGGCCTCCCACTCCGTGTAGAGGCCGGCGTAGCGGCCGCCGGTCGCCATGAGCTCGTCGTGGGTGCCGCGCTCCACGATGCGGCCGCTGTCCACCACAAGGATGTCGTCGGCGTACCGCACTGTGCTCAGGCGGTGGGCGACGATCACCGAGGTGCGGCCGCTGAACAGCACCTCCATGGCGCGGTCGATGCGCCGCTCGCTCTCGGCGTCCACGCTCGAGGTGGCCTCGTCGAGGATGAGGATGCGCGGGTCGGCGAGCAGCGCCCGCGCGAAGCTGATCAGCTGCCGCTGCCCGGTGGAGAGCGCCGAGCCGCCCTCCTGCACCTCGGTCTCGTAGCCGTCGGGCAGCCCCTGGACGAAGTCGTGCACGCCCACGATGCGGGCCACGCGTTTGACCTCCTCCTCCGTGGCCGTGGGCCGCGCGAAGCGGATGTTGTCCAGCACCGAGCCGGAGAAGAGGAAGGCCTCCTGTGGCACCACGGCGAGCTGGGCGCGCAGCGAGTGCGTGGTCACTTTACGCAGGTCGTGGCCGTCGACGAGCACGGCGCCCTGTGACGGGTCGTAGAACCGCGCCAGCAGCTTGATGATCGTGGACTTGCCGGCGCCGGTGGCGCCGACGAGAGCGATGGCCTTGCCGGCAGGCAATGTGAAGCTCACGTCGTGCAGGACCGGCGCCGCCTCGCCGTAGGCGAAGGTGACGCCCCGGAACTCCACGCCGCCGTCCACTTCGGGCAGCGGCACGGCGTCCGGGGCGTCCTGCATGTCGGGCTCGGTGTCGAGCACCCGGTAGATCTTCTGCACCGCCGCCATCGAGGCCTGGAAGGTGTTGTACAGCTGGCTGAGCTGCTGCAGCGGGTCGAAGAAGCTGCTCAGGTAGGCGATGAAGGCCACGAGCACGCCGATCTGCAAGGCCTGGCCGGTCACCAGGTAGCCCCCGTACCAGAGCACGATCACCACGGCCACGGTCGAGACGAACTCCACGAACGGGAAGTAGTAGCCACTCTGCACGACGGTCTGGTAGTTGACGTCACGGTAGGCCGCGTTGGCCACGTCGAGCTTGGCGTAGTCGCTCTTCTCGCGGCGGAAGGCCTGGAGGACGCGGATGCCGGAGATGGACTCCTGGAGATGCGCGCTCACGTCACCGATCTTGTTGCGCACGAGAGCGTAGGAGCGCGCCGACTTGGTGCGGAAGATGAGCGTGGCGACGATGAGCAGCGGCATGACGCTCAGCGTCGCCAGCGCGAGACGCCAGTCAAGGACGAAGAGCAGGATGACGGAACCGACAAGCGTCAGCGAGTTGGTCACCAGCGAGGTGACGCCGTCGGTGACGAGCTGGTCCAGGGCGTCGATGTCGTTGGTCAGCCGACTCACGATCCAGCCGGTCTTCTGGCGAGTGAAGAAGTCGAGCGACAGCTTCTGCAGGTGCTCGAAGAGATTGCGTCGCAGGTCGAAGATGATGTGCTCGCCCACCCAGCTCGTGAGGTAGGTCTGCAGGTAGCTGGCGCCGAGGTTGACGAAGCACACGATGACGAACAGGACGATGACCACGTCGAGGATGTGCAAGCTCTTGCCGACGATGCCGCCGTCGATGGCGTCCTTGATCAGCCAGGGCACGGCCAGGCTGCTGGCCGTGACGAGGATCATGGCGGCGACCGCGCCCAGGGCGCGGCGGCGATACGGGTAGGCGAGGCGCGCGAGCCGGGCGAGCTTGAGCTCGCGCGCGAGGTGCACGAAGGCGCGCCAGCCGCGCAGGTCTTCGACACTGGCGCCGCTGCCGTGCGGCCCGGTCTGGCGGGACGTCGTGGCCATCAGATCCCGCCTCCCGCCCAGCGGGCCACGTCGGCGCCTTCCTCGACGTCCACCACGTCGAGCTCGCAGTGGTCGGCCTCGGCGCGCCCGAACATGCGGGCATAGAGCCCGCCGGCCGCCATGAGCTCGTCGTGCGTGCCGCGCTCCTCGATGCGGCCGTGGTCCAGCACGACGATCTCCTCGGCCAGCGAGATGGTGGACGGCCGGTGGGCGATGATGAAGGTCGTGCGGCCGCGCATCACCTCCTGCAGCGCGCGGCGGATCTTGAACTCGGTCTCCACGTCCACGCTGGAGGTGGCGTCGTCGAGGATGAGGATGCGCGGGTCCATGACGATGGCCCGCGCGATGGCGATGCGCTGTCGCTGGCCGCCACTGAGCGTGAAGCCGCGCTCGCCGACGACCGTCTCGTAGCCTTCCGGGAGGTCCTGGACGAACTCGTCGGCCTGCGCGGTCCTGGCGGCGGCGAGGACCTCTTCGTCCGTGGCCTCCGGCCGCCCGAAGCGGATGTTCTCGCGGATGGAGATGGAGAACAGGAACGGGTCCTGCGTGACGATGCCGATGTGGCTGCGCAGATCGGCCAGCTGCAGCTCGCGCACGTCCTGGCCGTCCATCAGCACGCGTCCCCCGGTGGGGTCGTAGAGCCGGGGGACGAGATTGGTGAGCGTGGTCTTGCCGCACCCCGTGTGGCCCACGAGCGCCAGGGTGCGGCCGGCCGGCACCTCGAGGTCCACGTTCTCCAGGACCGGCCGGTCGGCGTAGGCGAAGGAGACGTTCTCAAAGGTCACGGCGCCCCGGGGCGGGGCGCCGCCGGGTCCCAGGAGCGGCCTCGCATCGGGCTGCTCCTGCATCTCCAGCGGCGCGTCGAGGATCTCGTACACGCGGTTGCCGCTGGCGATGGCCCGCTGCGCCAGGCCGGTGAGCCAGCCGATCACCTGCGCCGGGAAGATGAACATCATCAGGTAGCTGTAGAAGGCTACGAGCGCGCCCAGCGACATGCTCCCGTCGATCACCTGGCGGCCGCCGTAGTAGATGAGGAAGGCCACGGCCAGGTTGGGGATGAAGGCGATCAGCGGGATGTACACGGCCCGCACCCGCGCCGCCGCCACGCTGGCCTCAAAGACACGCTGGCTGCGGGCGCTGAACTTGGCCAGCTCGTCGTCCTCGCGGGCGAAGATGCGCACGATGCGCGAGCCCACCACGTTCTCCTCGGCGGCCTCGGTCACGTCGGCGATCTTCTGCTGCACGTCCTGCAGGATCGGTCGCAGCTTGCGGCTGAAGCGCACGGTGACGATGAGTAGCGCCGGCAGGAAGGCCATGGACATGAGCGCCAGCTGCCAATCCAGGAGGAAGAGCAGCACGACGACGGCGATCATCAGGACGACGTTGGTGGAGAAGAAGACGAGGCCGTAGCCGAGGAACATGCGCACGTTCTGGATGTCGCTCATGGCACGGCTCATGAGCTGTCCGGTGGGCCAGCGGTCGAAGTAGCCGGCCGGCTGGCCCAGCAGGTGCGCCCACAGCCGGTTGCGCAGGTCGTACTCGATGCCGAGGCTCGCCTTGCCGGTGGTGAGGCGCCGTGCGACGCCCACGGCGAAGCGAACGACGGCGATGCCCAGAAGACCCAGCCCGTAGACGACCAGCAGGTTGGTCTGGCCACCCAGCAAGGCCTTGTTGATCACGCCTTTGGTGATCTGCGGCACCAGCAGCGAGAGCCCCATCTGCACGAAGGCGAGCGCGAAGCCGGCGATGGTGAGCCACTTGTAGTCGCCCAGCAGTTTGGTGATGCGCCAGAACGTTCTCATCGCTGGCTACCTTACCCGCCAATCAAACGGGCAGCGCCTGGGGCGGCCGTCCGACGCCTGGTCGCCGGGCGGCCGGGAGCGCTCAGGCCCGGCGCGCGCGGTAGGCAGCGTAACGGGCCGCCGCCGCGAGCGCGCGGACGGCGGCCGGTGGGCTGGGCAGCAGGACCGGAGCGTGCGCACCGAGGCCCGGGAACACAGAGCGCTCCACCGGGCACAGCGGCACGCTCACGATCGGCTTGCCGGTGCGCTCCATCACGGCGGCGATGCGCGCGAGCAGGGCCGTCTCGCGCTGGTTGAGGCCGGCGAACGTTCCCTCGACATCGCCGGACGCCGCGTCGCTCTGGCCCGCCCGCCCGGTGCTGGGACTGCCGATGAGCGCCAGCGTGAGGACCGCGTCCACCGCCGGGCACGCGGCGACGAGCTCGATGACCCGCTCGGGAACGCCGCCGGTCACCGTCGCGACGAGGTCCACCGGGTCGCCGTGGCTCCAGTACGGGGGCAGGAGCTCCGTCGATGGCGGCGATCACGTCCGGCGGCAAGTCCGCCAGCTGCAGGCCGTGCGCGGCGAGGGCGTCGGCGGCCAGCACGCCCCAGCCGCCGCCCAGCGTGACGACGGCCACGCGGGGCCCGGCCGGAAACGGAAGGTAGGCAAGCAGACTGGCGACGTCCAGCGCCTCCTCGGGATCGCTCGCGGTGATGACGCCCGCTTGGCGCGCCGCCGCGGCGAACACCTCGGCGGAGCCGGCGAGGGCGCCGGTGTGCGAGTGCGCGGCGCGACGGCCCAGCGCGCTCATGCCGCCGCGGATGACCACCACCGGCTTGCGCGGGGTGGTCGACCGCGCCAGGTCGTAGAAGCGCCTGCCGCCGGCGTCCTCGAGGTAGAGCGCCACCACGCCGGTCCGGGGGTCGTCGGCGAGGTATTCGAGCACGTCGTTGGCGTCAGTGCCGGCCTGGTTGCCGCTGCTCAGGAACTTCTCGACGCCCACGCCGCGGCGCTCGGCGCTCATGAGCAGCTGGGTACCGATGTTGCCCGACTGCGAGACCACGCTCAGCGGGCCGGCCGCGGGCCGCAAGGTCACGAAGCCGACCGCGTTGAGGCGGGAGCTGCTGCAGAGCACGCCCATGCAGTTGGGACCGATCAGCGTGACGCCGTGAACCCGGGCCGCGCGCGCCAGCTCACGCTCGCGCGCGGCCCCGTCCTCGTCGGCCTCCGCGAACCCGGCGGCGATCACGATCGCCGCACGTACGTCGTGCCTGCCGCACTCCTCCACGACCGCGTACCGCCCGGGCGCCGCCTAGGGCCACGACGGCGAGATCCGGTGTGGCCGGAAGCTCGTCGAGCCCGGCGAACGCCGGCAGCCCGAAGATGCTGCCGCCCCTGGGGTTGACCGGGTAGATCGCACCGTCGTACCCGCCGCCGACGAGGTTGCTCATCAGCGAGCCGCCCCATTTGGCGGTGTCTTCCGAGGCGCCGACGACGGCCACGCTCCGCGGCGCGAACACCGCCTCGAGATCCGGGCGGGTCGGCGCACGCGCGTCTTCCGGCGCGGCGCGCCCGGCGCTCCCCTCGGCGGGCCGCTCGAGGATCACCAGGGCGTCGGCGGCCACGAGGTCGGACGCCCGACACGAGCAGCGGGTTCACGTCGATCTCGGCGATGGCGGGATGATGGGCCGCGATGCGCGCGATCGTCTGGATGATGCGCGCCAGTTCCGCGCGGTCGACCCGCGGAAGGCCGCGGACGGGATCGAGCAGCCGCCGCGCGCGCAGGCCGCCGATCAGCTCCTCGCAGTCGGCGGCATCCAGCGGCGCCAGGGCGAAGGCGGCATCGGCGAGGGCCTCAGTGAAGATGCCGCCCAGCCCGAGGGCGATCACCGGCCCGAATGCCTCGTCGCGGCGCATGCCGACGAGGAGCTCCCTTTCGTGCGGCACCCACTCCTCCACGAGCACGCCCTCGGTCGACGCGTCCCGCGCCGCGGTCGACGATGCGGTGGAAGGCGGCGCGGGCGGCGGTCGGGTCGCGCACGTCCAGCTCCACGAGGCCGCGGTCGCTCTTGTGCTGGATGTCCGGACCGAGGCCTTTGAGCACGGCAGGCCGCCCGAGCGCGCGCAGGGCGTCGGCGGCCTCCTGCGCGGTGCGCGCGGTGGTGCCGAACGGTGTGGGGATCTCGTAGGCCGCGAGGAGGGCTTTGGCCTCGCGTTCGTCGAGGGCCGTGCGACCGGCGTCCAGAGCCTTCTGGATGAGGAGATATCCGGGCGGCCTGCCGCCGGCCAGCCGCCCGTGACCGGCAGCGACGGTCTGTGGACGAGCGGCCTCGTCCGCATCCGCTCCGGCGGCCCCCCTGCCGTGAGGTGAACGCGTCATGAGCTCGGTCCGCGGATCGGGCGCCTCGTCAGTACTCCGCGGGGATCTCGAAGAACAGCGCCACCGCCGGAGCCTCGTCGTCGGGGTTGCCCCAGGAGTGCGGCTCGGCCGGCGAGTAGGAGATGGTGTCGCCGGCCCGGAGGACCGTGGTGCGATCGGCGAAGCGGAACTCGACCGCGCCTTCGATCACAGTGGCGAGCACGAGGTCACCGGTGTGCGACCAGAACTCCGGCCCCGGCGAGCCCCCCGGTGCGATGCGCGTCTCGATCACCTGGGCGCGGCGCTCGCCGCGCGGCGAGAGCACGTAGTTGACGACGCCCTCGCCGCCGAATGAGGTGCCCTCCACGGCGGCGCGCCGGACGACGTTGCTCTCCGGCGCCGGCTCCATCTCGAAGAGCGCCGACATGGAGATGCCCAGCACCTCGCAGATGCGGTAGAGCGAGCCGATGGACGGCGAGGTCTCGCCGCGCTCCACGGCGCTCACGAACGATTTGGTGAAGCCGGCCGCGGAGGCGACATCGTCGAGCGTGAGGCCTTTTGCGCGGCGCGCCTCGCGCAGGCGGCCGCCGACGAGCCTGGCGGGCCAGCGTGCGCTCTCGTCGGCCTGGCCCGGGGAGTCTGGAATGGTTCGGTCCGGCATCGTCCGCACTGTAGCCGAGGCCCGCCGGGGCGTCAAAGAACCGCTCGCCAGCAGGGAAGTCCTGTACTACTTGACATGTGTCCACTCCTGATGGAAAGTGTGGCCGCCGCATACCGCGTGAGATGGAGGAACCGTGACCGAGACCCGCAGGCGCTCCTGGGCGGAGCCCTTCAAGATCAAGATGGTGGAACCTCTGAAGATGACCACCCGCGAGGAGCGCGAGCGCGCCATTCGCGAGGCAGGCTACAACACGTTCCTGCTCAGGAGCGAGGACGTGTACATCGACCTGCTCACCGACTCGGGCACCTCGGCGATGAGCGACCGGCAGTGGGCCGGCATGATGCTCGGCGACGAGGCCTACGCCGGCAGCCGCAACTTCTACCACCTCGAGACCGCCGTCCAGCGAGACCTACGGCTACAAGTACCTGGTGCCCACGCATCAGGGCCGCGGTGCCGAGCACCTGCTGAGCCAGACGCTGATCAAGCCCGGCGACGTGATCCCCGGCAACATGTACTTCACCACCACGCGACTCCACCAGGAGCTCGCCGGCGGACGCTTTGTGGACGTGATCATCGACGAGGCGCACGACCCGGCGAGCCTGCATCCCTTCAAGGGCGACGTGGACCTCGTCAAGCTGCAGGGCGTGATCGACGAGTTCGGCGCCGACCACATCCCCTACGTCTGCATCGCCACGGCCGTCAACATGGCCGGCGGTCAGCCGATCAGCCTCGGCAACCTGCGCGAGGTGCGCGAGCTGACTGCCGACCACGGCATCCGCATCATCCTGACGCCACGCGCGTGGCCGAGAACGCCTACTTCATCAAGGAGCGCGAGCCGGGTTTCGCCGACAGGAGCGTGGCGGAGATCGTCCTCGAGATCTGCTCGCTCACCGACGGCTGCACGATGAGCGCCAAGAAGGACGCGCTCGTCAACATCGGCGGGTTCCTGGCGCTGAACGAGTGGGAGGTCTTCGAGGACGTGCCGCAACCTGGTCGTGGTCTACGAGGGCCTGCACACCTACGGCGGCCTGGCCGGCCGCGACATGGAGGCCGTGGCCATCGGCATCGGCGAGAGCGTGCAGTACGACCACATCAGGGCGCGCGTCGGACAGGTCAGGTATCTCGGCGAGAAGCTGCAGGCCTACGGCGTGCCCATCGTGGTGCCCATCGGCGGCCACGGCGTGTTCCTCGACGCCAGGGCGTTCCTGCCGCACCTCGATCAGGACACGTTCCCGGCGCAGACCCTGGCGGCGGAGCTCTACCTGGACAGCGGCGTGCGCGCCATGGAGCGTGGCAACGTGAGCGCCGGCAGAGACCCGCAGACGGGTCGACAACCGGCGCCCGCGTCTCGAGCTGGTACGCCTCACGATCCCGCGGCGCGTGTACACCCAGGCGCACATGGACGTGGTCGCCGAGAGCGTCGCTGAGGTCTACGACCAGCGCGAGGCCATCCGCGGCCTCGAGATGGTCTACGAGCCCAAGGACCTGCGCTTCTTCCAGGCACGCTTCCAGCCGCTGGCGTAGTGCCGCGGAGCTCTTGCGCCGGTCGGGCGACAGTGACGCCCGGCACAGGCGGATGGGTGTTTGACAAGTCGTCCGTCCCGGACATATCGTCCGGACGTGACCAGGACCGACTACCCGGCGTGGCTCGAGCCTCACGTGCCTGTGTGCGAGGCCATCGTCGCGCTCCTTCACCCGTTCGCTGAGGTCGCGGTCCACGACATCCGCCGCGACCGGATCGTGGCTCTCTGGAACCCGATCTCGGAGCGCCGGGTGGGCGACCGCTCGCTCATCGCCGAGCTGCCCGAGTATCCCGAGGACGCGCGCGTCATCGGCCCGTACCCGAAGGTGCTGGCCGACGGCCGCGCCGTCACCTCGGTGAGCGTCGTGCTGTGCAATGCCAAGGGCGCGCAAGCGTGGCCTGCTCTGCGTCGACTTCGACCGCTCGCCGCTGGACGGCACGATCGAGCTGCTGCGGCGCTTTGCGGCGCCGGTGCAGGAGCGGCCGCCGGAGCTCTTCGACCGCGACTGGCGCGAGCAGATCGCCCTGCTCGTGGACGAGGAGTGCCGTGCTCGCCGATTGCGTCGCGACCGCCTCACCCGCGAGCAGCGCCTGGCGCTCGTTCGGCTCGTGGACGAGCGCGGCCTCTTCGCCACCCGCCACGCCGCCGCTCACGCGGCTCGCGCTCTCGGCGTGTCCCGCACCACCCTCTACGCCTTGCTCAAGGAGGCCCGCTCATGAAGCCGCTGCGCACGTTCCGTCTCGAGGAGTACCTCGGCAAATGGGAGTTCAGCGTCCGTCACCACCTCACGGCCTCGGACGCCCAGAGCATGACCGTCGAGGAGCTTCTCGCCATGGGCAGCGACGAGGACCGCGAGGGCTTCGCGAAGCTGCCGCTCACGTACATCGACTCCGTGGGGCAGCGAGAACCTGCGCGAGGCCGTCGCCGGCACGTACGACCACGTGGACGATGCCGACCACGTGCTGGCCTTCGCCGGCGCCGAGGAGGCGCTCTTCTGGGCGATGCAGGAGCTGGTCGGGTCCCGGCGACCACGCCGTCGTGACCGTCCCCTGCTACCAGTCGATGGAGACGGTCACGCTGGCGACCGGCGCCGAGGTGAGCGCGCTGCTCATGCGCCGCGAGAACGGCTGGGCGCTCGACCTCGACGAGCTTCACGGTCTGCTGCGCCCGAACACGAAGCTGGTCGCCGTCAACTACCCGAACAACCCGACCGGCCACGTGCCCGACGAGGCGGTCTTCCGCGAGCTCGCCGCACTCTGCGACGTGCGCGGCATCCGCCTGTTCTGCGACGAGGTCTACCGCGGCCTCGAGCTGGACCCGGAGCGCACGCTCCCGCAGGCGGCCGACCTCTCGCAGACGGCCGTCTCGCTCAACGTGGTGTCCAAGTCCTACGGGCTGCCTGGGCTGCGCGTCGGCTGGCTCGCCTGCCGCGACCGCAGCCTGCTGGAGCGGCTCGAAAAGCGCAAGCACTACACGACGATCTGCAACGCGGGCCCGGCCGAGTACCTGGCGGCCGTCGCGCTGCGCAACCGCGAGCGCATCTGGGCGCGCAACCGCGGCATCATCGCCGCCAACGTGCCGCTCTTCGACGAGTTCTTCGGGCGCTGGTCCGGAGCTCTTCGACTGGGAGCCGCCGATGGGCGGCTGCGTCTGCTTCCCGCGGTACAAGGGCGGCGACGTCGAGGACTTCTGCCGCCGGCTGCTCGAGAAGGAGGGCGTGCTGGTGCTGCCGGCGAGCATCTACCACTCGGAGATCGCCGACGCGCCCGCCGACCACTTCCGCGTCGGCCTCGGCCGGCTTGGTCTCGAAGAGGGCCTGGAGGCGTTCGACCGCTTCCTCAGCCGGGAGTAGCCGTTCAGCAGAGTGGCCGGCACTTCGCGCGCCTACGCGCGAGCAATCTGGTCGGCGCCGTCCGATAGACTCGCGGCACCCCTGCGCCCCCCGGGGCGACATGCCACGTCCTATGGAGGATGACGATGACGCGCTACCCGCTCACGACGACCGCGGTCGACCACGACGGCTGCGCCGCGCTGCACGCTGCCACCGTCGAGGTCCTCGAGAAGACGGGTGTCGAGGTCCATCACGAGCGGGTCCTCGACCTGCTGGCCAAGGCCGGCGCAAAGGTGAAGGGCACGCGCGTGCGCATTTCCGGCGCGCTGCTGGACGAGGCACTGGCCATGGTCCCGAGGAGCGTCACGCTCACCTCGCGCTCGGAGACGACGAGCGCGATCGAGCTGAAAGCCGGTCCGGTCTACTACGGCACCGGCTCGGACTGCCTCTACATCCTCGGTCCCGGCCCGAAGGACAGGCGGCCCGCCACCCTGGCCGACGTGGAGGAGATGGCGGCCCTGCAGGAGCGGCTGCCCAACACGGACTTCGTGATGTCGATGGCCCATGCCGCGGAGCTCGCGCCGGCGGTCGCCGACGCCGCGCAGTTCGCGGCGATGCTGCGCGGCACCTCCAAGCCGCTCATCATGGTGCCGCCGGACGGCCGCAGCCTGCCGGTGCTCAAGGACATGGCGGCCGCCTGCGGGGCGGCGGACAGCTTCGCGATCTACGCGATGCCGACGCCGCCGCTCACCCACGGCCGCGATTCCGCCGAGCGGCTGGTGGGCTGCGCCGAGCTCGGCATCCCGATGGTGTACTGCACGGCGCTGCTCCAGGGCGCCACCGCGCCCGCCTCGAGGGCCGGCTTCGTCGTTTTGAGCAACGCGGAGACGCTCAGCGGACTCGTCATCTCGCAGCTGGTCAATCCCGGAGCGCCTTTCGTGTACGGCGTCGCGCAGGGCCAGATGAACAGCCGCACGGCGCACGTGGTGTACTCGGGGCCGGAGGAGATGGCCGTCCAGCAGGCCTGCGCCGATCTCGCGCGCTTCTACGGCCTTCCGTCCTTCGGCTGGGGCGGCTGCTCGGACTCCCTCATGCTCGACGAGCAGTGGGCCTTCGAGTCGGGCATGACCCTGCTCACCGCGGCCATGTCGGGCGTCACGCTGCTCCACGACATCGGCTACGTGGCCTCTGGGACGGCGAGCTCCTACGAGGCCGTGGTGGTCATGGACGAGATGGTGCGCTGGGTGAAGGCGTACCTCGGCGGCGTCACCCTCGACACTGAGGCGCTCGCCGTGGACGAGATCGCCGCCGTCGGGCCCGGTGGCACGCACCTCGCCCGCAGGCACACACGCCGGCACTACCGCGATTACGTGGTCGCGGACCTGGTCTCCCAGGACACCCACGAAGCCTGGAGACGGATGGCGGATCGAGCCTGCTCGAACGCACCGCGCAGCGGACTCGCGAGCTGCGCGCCGCCGAGCGGCCGGTGGTCCTCGGCGGCGATGTGCACGCTGAGCTGGACGCGCTGGTCGACAGGGCTCGATTGGCGCGTGAGGCTGAGCGGCAGGGCCGAGCGCGGGTACTTGCCCGGGTTCCGCCGCTCGTGTACTTGCGCCTCGTGACATTGTTTTTTACTTGCTTGACAGTCCCAGCAGCGCGTCAGTAGGGTGGCCTCACCGAACATTCTCTGATGCAGGAGGGACCACCCATGTCCGACGATCTTTACGCGCAGATGGCCCAGTCGGTCATCGACGGCGAGCTCGAGGACGCCGAGCGCCTGGCGCAGGAAGGCCTCGACGCCGGCCTGCCGCCCGCCGACATCCTCGACAAGGGCTTCGTCAAGGGCATCGAGGAGGTCGGCGACCTCTTCGGCAAGGGCGAGTTCTTCCTCCCCGAGCTCGTCCAGGGCGCCGAGGCCATGAAGGCCGCCGTGGCCGTCCTGCAGCCCGCGCTCGACGCCGCCGGCGGCACCCGCACCACGCTCGGCACCGCCGTCGCCGGCACCGTGGCCGGCGACATCCACGAGATCGGCAAGACCATCGTCTGCTCGATGCTGTCCGCCGCCGGCTTCACCGTCATCGACGTGGGCTGCGACGTACCCGTCGAGACCTTCGTCGAGAAGGTCCGCGAGAACAACGCCAACCTGCTGCTGCTCAGCGCCCTCCTCACCACCACGATGCCCAACCAGCAGAAGACCATCGAGGCGCTCAAGGCCGCCGGTCTGCGCGACGGCGTCAAGGTCATGATCGGCGGCGCCCCCACGACGCGCGCCTGGGCCGACGAGATCGGCGCCGACGGCTACGCCGAGGACGCCATCGAGGCCGTGGCCACGGCCAAGACGCTCCTCGGAGCCGCGTGACGTAAGCCCCCCTGCCGCCGGCGTGGGGCCTCGCGGCCCTGCGCCGGCGGCGCTTTCTTTCGCCGGGCCACAAGCTCGGCCGAGGCGTTCGCCGCCTCAGGCGGCCGCCACGCGCCCGGTCGAGGTCCTCGCTCCCTCAGTCCGCCGGGCTCAGCCCGGGCCGAGGCGCTCGCGCGGAACGCCGAGCTGCTCGGCAGCGAAGCTCAGGAGCAGCTCGGTCTCACGTTTCACGTGGAGCTCGGGGTAGCCGACGGCCGCCCGGTAGCTGAGGCCGTCGATGATCGCCACGAACCGTTCGGCGAGCTCCGCCGGAGGGGCGGCGGCGCGAAAGACCCCCGTCCGATCACCGTCCTCGAAGACCTGCCGCAGGAACTCCGTCCAGCGCGCCGACATGGCGACGCACTCGGGCAGCAGCTCCGGATGGACCCGCAAGCGGGCGTACACCTCGAGCCACAGAAGGTACTCGTCACGAAGTACGCCCTCGGTGGGGACCGCGAGCTCCAGGGAATGGCGGAGGAGCTCGCAAGGGTCGACCGTCTCGTCGCGCAGCGCCCGCAGACGGCCGTCGGTCTGATCGCTGGCCCAGCGCAGCGCGGCCAGCAGGATCTCGTCCTTCGACTTGAAGTAGTAGTGGACGATGGCGTTGGAGACGCCGGCGGCCTGGGCGATATCGGCGATGCGGGTGGCACTGAGGCCACGGGCCGCGAAGGCGTGGCAGGCGGCCGCGCAGATGTTGTCCCGCCGGCGTGAGGCCTTGCCGGGCGCGACGTCGCCCTCCCCGGCGGCCGCGCCGGTCCGCCCCGGGTGCGTGAGAAGGCGCCGTACCAGCTCGGCGTCCGGGCCGCCGGCCGCGACGGCCTGGTCGATCTTGCGGCGCAGGCGCAGCGCCGTCTTGTAGCTCACGCCGAGACGGGTGGCGAGGGCGCGCGGAGCCACGCGCTCGCCGTCGTCGCCGGCCACCAGCGCCGTAGCGGTGAACCAGGTGGGCATGCCCAGTCCAGACCCGGCCATGAACGTCCCCGAGGCCGGGTAGATCTGGGCGCCGCAATGGTCACAGGCGTAGGCACGCCGCCGCGTCACGCGGTGGAAGCGCCGCACCGTGCGACAGTGCCGGCACACGGCACTGGCCCCGTCGGGCGCGTACAGCGTCTTCCACAGCCACTCGAGGCAGGCGGACTCGTTGTCGAAGGGCGAGCCCTGCGCGCCGGTCGCGAGATCGCCGGAGGCGGTGTCCATCCGAGACCTTTCGTCGCCGCCGCAACTTCCTTGGCCATGGTGCCACCCGTCGCACGACCTTGTCCAGAGTACTCAGCACGGCGGCGGGGCCGGCGGTGTACACTGGGCGTTCGTGTCGCTCCTTCGTCCCCACATCATCAGCCGCTGCCGGCAGGAGTGGTCCAGTCGCCGCCTTCGTCCGGGCGTGGCCTGTAACTTCCAGCGTCGTGAGCGCGTCTAACGTGCACAAGTGGTCGACGCTCCCCGACCCCTCCGCCGACGAGCTGGCCTTGGCGGTGGACGGCGATGTGGAGGCCTTCACGCGGATCGTGAAGCGGTACCAAGGGATGGTGTACTCGGTGGCCCACAGCGTGCTCGGCAATCAGACCGACGCCGAAGACGCGGCGCAGGAGGCCCTGCTGCGCTGCTACCGCAAGCTGCCGCAGTTTCGCGGCGAGGCCACCTTTTCCACGTGGCTGTTCCGGCTCGCGCTCACGGCCTCCCTGGATTACGAACGCCGCGAGCGGCGCCGTCCGGAGCCCGTCGAGGTGCCGGAGCTGGCCTGCGAAGACGATGCGGACCTCGGCAGCGGCGTCACCGCCGCGGCCCTGCTGACGGCGCTTCACGCGCTTCCTGAGGACTACCGCGTGCCCACCGTGCTGCGCGACGTGTACGGCCTCCCGTACCAGGAGATCGCCGAGATCAGCGGGCGGCCGCTCGGCACTGTCAAGGTGATGGTGCACCGCGGCCGGGCTGCGTTGCGCCTGCGGCTTCTGGCGGAGGAGATCTGATGGACTGCAGCTACTTCGGCGAGCGCATCGACCGGTACATCGACGGCGAGCTCGGCTACATGGAGGTCGCGGAGCTGCAGTCACATCTGAGTTTTTGCCCGCATTGTGCCGCCGTGCTCGCCCAGTCCGGCCGCATGCGCGGCGTGCTCGCCGGGTGGGGCCGGGTGGAGCTGGCCACGCCGCCCGGGTTCGCTGAACGCGTGCGGACGGCGGTGGAGCATGAGCCGGCGCCCGGCTCGCCCAGACCGTTGGGCGAGCTGGTCGGCGACTGGGTCGAGGACCTGGACCGCGCTCTGGGGCGGATCCCCCTGCCCGGCGGGCGCACCATCCCCGTCATGAACGTCATCGGCTGGGGCCTCGCGGCCGCGGCGGCCGTGGCCCTCGAGCTGGAGCGACGCCGCTCGCGGCGAACGAGTGAGCTGAGGCCGCTATGAAGCTCGACCGCGCCGGCGTGGAAGCGCTCATCCCGCACCGGCCGCCGTTTCTGCTCGTCGATTCGGTCGAGGAGCTGGAGCCCGGGGTGCGGTGCGTAGCGCTTCGCACCCTGCGGGCCGACGACTTCTGGTTCGCCGGGCACTTTCCCGGAAATCCCGTGATGCCCGGCGTCCTCGTCGTCGAGGCCCTGGCGCAGACGGCCACGCTGGCCGCGGCAAGCTCCGGCGACGCGGCAGGCAAGATCGGCCTGTTCGCCGGGATCGACAAGGTCCGCTTCAAGCGTGTGGTCAAGCCCGGCGACACCCTTCGCCTGGAGGCCGAGCTCCTGGCGATGCACGGCCCCGTGGGCAAGTGCAAAGTCGTGGCCAAGGTGGACGGACAGCTGGCCTGTCGCGGTGAGATCATGTTCGCCGTCGTGGACGCGGCGGCCATCGAGGCCGGCGAGGCGCGGCTGTGATCGGTCTGCGTCGCGGCCTTGTGCGAGGCGCGCGCATCTCGGCGCTCGGTGTCTACGTGCCCGAGCGGGTGCTCACCAACGAAGAGATCTCCACCTTCCTGGACACGTCGGACGAGTGGATCACCTCCCGCACCGGCATCCGCGAGCGCCGCATCGCAAGGCCAGACCAGGCCGCCAGCGACCTCGGAGTGGAGGCCGCGCAGCGCTGCCTCGAGTCGGTCTCGTTCGATCCGCAGGAGCTGGACCTCGTGATCGTCACGACCATCTCGCCGGACCACATCATGCCGGCCACGGCCTCCATCGTGGCGGACAAGATCGGCGCCACCCGCGCAGGGGCCTTCGACGTGGAGGCGGGTTGTACCGGCTTCGTCTACGGACTCGCCATCGCCACGGCCTTCATCTCGGCCAACATCTACAAGAACGTGCTGGTGCTCGGCGCGGAGGTGCTCAGCAAGATGCTCGACTGGGAGGACCGCGGCACCTGCGTGCTCTTCGGCGACGGCGCCGGCGCGGTGCTCGTGCAGCCCACCGACAACGGCAGCATCTTCAGCTTCGATCTCGGCAACGACGGCAGCGGCGCCTCGTACCTCAACGTTCCCTCGGGCGGCAGCCGTGAGCCGGCCAGCCTCGAGACGGTCGCCAAGCACGGCCACACCATGCATATGGTGGGCACCGAGGTCTTTCGCTTCGCCACGCGCACCGTTGCGGGATCCTGCGAGAAGGTCCTCAGGGACGCGGAGATCGGCGTGGAGGACGTGGACCTCTTCGTGCCCCATCAGGCCAACATCCGCATCATCGAGTCCGCCTCACGCAAGCTCGGCTTCAAGCAGGAGCAGGTGTTCTCCAACCTCGACCACTACGGCAACACCTCCTGCGCGTCCATCCCCATCTGCCTGCACGAGGCCAGCCAGAGCGGCCGGCTCAAGCGCGGCGACACGCTGCTGATGGCCGGGTTCGGCGCCGGCCTCACCTGGGGTTCCTGTCTCACGAAGTGGGAGTTGTGATGCTCGCGCTCATGTTTCCCGGTCAGGGTTCGCAGGCCGTCGGTATGGGCTGCGACCTCTGCGCCGCGCACGACCAGATGCGCGCCACCTATGCGGAGGCCTCCGGCGTCCTCGACTTCGACCTCGAGTCGCTGTGCGCTCAGGGTCCGGCGGAGGCGCTGGCCCGCACCGACCTCACGCAGCCGGCGCTCCTGGCCAACTCCATCGGCGTCTTTCGCATCCTGCAGGACGCCGGACTCAGGTTCGACGCGGCCTTCGGCCACAGCCTCGGCGAGTACTCCGCGCTGGTCGCGACCGGCGCTCTCTCGTTCGCCGACGCGCTGCGTCTGGTGCGCCGGCGCGGACTGGAGATGCTGCGCGCCGGCGAGGCCGAGCCCGGCGGCATGGCCGCCGTCATCGGCCTCAGCGACGAGGCCGTCGAGGAGCTCTGCGCCGGCCACGACGGCCTTGGCCGGCCAACTTCAACTCGCCCGGCCAGGTGGTGGTGAGCGGCACTCGCGCCGCCCTTGACCGCCTGCCCGACGTGGCCAAAGGAGCCGGCGCCCGCCGCGTCCTGCCGCTGGCCGTGAGCGGCGCTTTTCACTCGCCGCTCGTCGCGGCCGCCCAGGCGCCGCTCCGCGAGGAGCTCGAGCGGACGGCGTGGCATACGCCGTCGCCGGCGTTCTTCTCGGCCTGTAGCGTCGAGTTCGAGTCCGCCGACTTCGTCTCGCTGCTCGTCCGCCAGATCGTCTCGCCGGTGCGCTTCACGCAGGCTGTGAATGGATTGTGTGCGGCGGGTTATGATGCATACCTCGAAGTCGGCCCGGGAAGCGTCCTGAGCGGGCTCGTCAAACGCATCGCGCCGGACGCCAAGGTGTCGCAGGCGGGCGATGTGGATTCCATCGACGCGTTCCTTGAAGACGGACACTACGTGGAGGCGGAGTGAGCACGGAGCTCGATCTCAGCGGCACCACGGCGCTCGTGACGGGCGCCGGACGCGGCATCGGCCGTGCCGTCGCGCTCGCCCTGGCCGCCGCCGGCGCCGACGTGGCAGTCAACGACTTCGCCGACGAGGCCGCCTGCGCCGCCGTGGTCGGCGAGATCGCGGCGTTTGGCCGCAAAGGCCTCGTGGTCATGGGCGACGTCACCGACGAGCAGCAGGTCAACGCCATGGTGGAGCGCGTGGAGACCGAGCTCGGTCCCCTCGGCGCCGTGGTCAACAACGCCGGCATCACGCGCGACAACGTCGTCATGATGATGGACGCCGGCGACTTCGATGCCGTCATCGCCACGCACCTGCGCGGTACGTTCCTCGTGAGCAAGGCGGCGGCGCGACGGATGTTCCGCCGCCGCTCGGGCTGTATCATCAATCTTTCAAGCGTGGTCGGGCGCCGCGGCAATGCCGGGCAGGCCAACTACGCGGCCGCCAAGGCGGGCATCATCGGCCTCACCAAGTCCCTGGCCAAAGAGCTCGGGGGACGCGGGGTGAGGGTCAATGCCATCGCGCCGGGCTACATCGACACACCCATGACACAGGCACTGCCGGAAGAGACCCGAAAGATGATCGTGGATGCGACGCCGCTCAAGAGCATCGGGACGACGGAGGACGTGGCGTCCGCCGCCGTCTTTCTCGCCTCGCCCTGGGCGCGGTTCATCACCGGCTGCGTCCTGCCGGTCGACGGCGGACTGGGGATCTAGCAGCCCATGACGAGCAGCTCAAGCACAGCGCCGACGCGCGTGGTCGTCACCGGCCTCGGCGTCGTGACCCCGCTCGGCTCAGACGTCCAGCTCTTCTGGCGCCGGCTCGTGGCCGGCGAATCCGGCATCGGCGAGATCACGCGCTTCGACCACCACGACCAGCGCGTGCACTTCGCCGGCGAGGTGGAGGGCTTCGAGCCGGAGCGTTTCCTGGACAAACGTCATATCCGCCGGCTGGACCTGTTCTCCAGATACGCGGTCGGCGCGGCCAAGCTTGCCGCCGCCGACGCGGACTTCGATCCGGCCGACGAGGCGATCCGTGTCGGCGCGGTCATGGCCAGTGGCGTCGGCGGCCTGCAGACCCTCACCTCTGAGATCGAGCGGATGCTGGAGAAGGGGCCCGAGCGCGTCAATCCGCTGCTCGTGCCCATGATGATCCCCAACATGGCCGCCGCCAACGTGTCCATCGAGCTCGGCATCAGGGGACCGGTCACGGCCACGTCCACCGCCTGCGCCGCGAGCTCCGACGCCATCGGGCTGGCCTCACGCTTCATCCGTAGCGGCGAGGCCGACGTGGTGTTCGCCGGGGGGAGCGAGGCGCCGCTGTGCGCCCTGGGCGTCGCCGGGTTCGCCGCGGCGCGCGCCCTGAGCACCCGCAACGACGATCCTGAGGGCGCCTCGCGACCCTTTGACCTGCATCGCGACGGCTTCGTCATGGGCGAGGGCGCCGGCTGCCTGGTGCTCGAGTCCCTCGAGCACGCCCAGGCCCGCGGCGCCCACGTCTACGCGGAGCTCGCCGGCATGGGCATGAGCGCCGACGCCTTTCACATGACGCAGCCCGACGAGACCGGCGAGGCACAGGCGCGTGCCGTCACGCTGGCGCTGGCAGAGGCCGGACTCGAGCCAGAGGACGTCGACCACGTGAACGCCCACGGCACCTCCACGGGGGTCGGCGACATCGCCGAGACCAAGGCCCTCAAAGTGGCGTTCGGTGAGCACGCCCATAAGCTGGCCATCTCCTCCAACAAGTCCATGATCGGGCACTGCCTCGGCGCCGCCGGCGCCATCGAGGCGGTCGCCACCGTGCTCAGCATCGTCGATGGGGTGGTCCCGCCGACGATCAACCTCACCGACCCGGATCCCGACTGCGACCTGGACTACGTGCCGCTCACCGCACGACGCATGACGGTGGACGTGGCCGTCAGCAACAGCTTCGGCTTTGGCGGCCACAACGTCACGCTCGTCTTCCGTCGCTTCGACGGCTAGTCGTCGTCGGCCTCCGGCCATGAACGTCGTCGTCGAGATCGAGCGCCGCGCCGGCGACCCCGGCAAGCCCGAGTGGACCTGTCCCTCGTGTCACGCTGAGGCGGCGCTGCACGAGGTGCGTCACAACCTCTCCGTGTGTCCGGTGTGTGGCTACCACCTGCGCATCGGCGCCCGTGAGCGCATCCGCCAGCTGGCCGACGAGGGGTCGTTCAGCGAGCTGTGGAGAGGGCTGCGCACGCTGGACCCGCTCCAGTTCACCGACCTCGAGATGTACCCGGAGCGCGTGCGTGAGGCTCAGGCGCGCACCGGACTCAACGAGGCGCTGGTCAGCGGCAGGGCGGCCATCGACGGCACGCAGTGCCTGCTGACCGTCATGGACTTCGGCTTCATGGGCGGCAGCATGGGCTCGGTGGTCGGCGAGAAGCTCTGGCGCTGCGCCGAGCTCGCCGTTCAGGCGGACCTGCCGCTGGTGGCCGTCTGCACCTCGGGCGGCGCCCGCATGCAGGAGGGCATCCTCAGTCTCATGCAGATGGCCAAGACCACGGTGGCCGTCGACATGATCAACGACGCGACGGCTCCGTTTGTGACCGTCCTCGCCGATCCGTGTACCGGCGGCGTGGTGGCCAGCTTCGCGACGCTCGCCGACGTGTGCATCGCCGAGCCCGGCGCGCTGCTGTACTTTTCCGGCCCCCGCGTGATCGCGCAGACCACGCGCGAGGAGCTTCCCGACGGCTTTGCCAGCGCCGAGCGCAATCTCGAGCTCGGCCACCTGGACGCGGTCGTGCCGCGCAGCGAGCTGCGCGACAAGGTCGGCAACTACCTTCGTCTTTTGGGGGGAGGTGAGGAACCTGACAGATCCGGACCAGAGGGACAGCGAGACCGAGGCAAGGGTCGGCTGGCTCAGACAGCGGTTGAACGAGCTCGGACACTTGCCGCTCATGCCCGGCGTGCATTTGTCGGAGGAGATCGAGAGGCTGCAGAGCCGACTGAAGAGCCTCCAGCACGAGAGCCGTCGTCATGACGTGTGGCTCACCGTCGAGCTGGCGCGGCACAAGGACCGGCCGCGCACCCGCGACTACATCGGCTATCTGATCGAGGGCTTCGAGGAGCTGCGCGGCGACCGCCTGCGCGCCGACGACCCCGCCATCGTGGGCGGTCTCGGCTGGTTCCACGGCCGCTCCGTGCTCGTGGTGGGCCACCAGAAGGGCCGCACCCTCGACGAGCAGACGCACCACAACTTCGGTATGGCGATGCCCGAGGGCTATCGCAAGGCCCAGCGCCTCTTCCGCCTGGCGGAGCGCCACGGGTTGCCGGTGCTCACCTTCGTCGACACGCCGGGCGCCTACCCGGGCGTGAAGGCGGAGGAGGGCGGCCAGGCCCGGGCCATCGCCGAGACCATGCTGCAGATGGCCCGTCTCACGGTGCCGGTGATCGCCACCATCGTCGGCGAGGGCGGCTCCGGCGGCGCCCTCGCCCTGGCTGTGGCGGACCGTGTGCTCATGCAGGAGAACGCCACGTACTCGGTGATCTCGCCGGAGGGCTGCGCCGCCATCCTCTGGCGCGACCGTGAGTTCGCGCCGCAGGCGGCGGAGGCGCTCAAGCCCACCGCTTCGCAGCTCCTCGAGCTCGGAGCCATCGAGAGGGTGGTCCAGGAGCCTCGCGGCGGCGCGCATCACAATCCGGAGTCCGCCGCCGCGCGTATCGGCGAGGCCATCGCCGAGAGCCTCGCCGAGCTCGATCTCACGCCGCCGCTCGAACGTCGCGCCCTGCGGCGGCAGCGCTTCCGCCGTCTCGGCCAGTGGGCGGACACCGAGATGGTGGCTCCGGCCTACGGTCGCTTCGCGCCGTATCCGGGGTCCTGACCCGGCCGGTCTCCCGCTTTTTGTCCATCGCGCGGTCGCGCCGCTGGGCCGCAACGAGTACCTTAGAAGACCATGCCGCCCGTCATCTCCGCCGTACACCTGCGCAAGACCTACAAGGATTCCGTCGCCGTCGCCGACGCTTCGTTCGAGGTGGAAGAAGGCGAGATCTTCGGCCTGCTGGGCTCCAACGGCGCCGGCAAGACCACCTCCGTGGAGTGTCTGCAGGGCCTCCGTCACGCGGACGGCGGGGAGCTGCGCGTTCTGGGCCTGGACCCGCGGACGCAGTCGCGGGAGTTGCGCCGCCGCATCGGGGCGCAGCTCCAGGAGTCGGCGCTGCCGGACCACATCCGCGTCTGGGAGGCCCTCGACCTGTTCTCCGCCATCACCCCCGGCGGCCACGACTGGCGCGAGCTCATGGAGGACTGGGGCCTCGGCGAGAAGCGCAAGGCCTCGTACCATGGCCTCTCCGGCGGGCAGCGCCAGCGGCTGTTCATCGCCCTGGCGCTGGTCAACGGGCCGGAGGTCGTCTTTCTCGACGAGATGACGACCGGCCTCGACCCCGCGGCGCGGCGCGTCGCCTGGGATCTCGTGCGCCGGGTGCGCGACATGGGTACCACCGTCCTCCTGGTCACGCACTTCATGGAGGAGGCCGAGCGGCTCTGCGACCGCATCGCCGTGATGGACGCTGGCTACATCGTGGCCGAGGGCACGCCGCAGGAGCTCATCGCCGGTCACGCGGAGTATGTGACGGTGACCTTCTCCACCGACGCCGACGACGTGAGCTGGCTCGGCGGTCTGCCCGACGTGCAGGCCGTGGCCCGGCACGGCGCCCGCGTGGAGGTGCGGGGCGGCGGGGCGGTGCTCGCGCACGTCGCCGCCGCGCTCGTGGCCCACGGCATCACGCCGCCGGACCTGCGCCTCGAGCAGCCCACGCTCGAAGACGTCTTCCTCAGCGTCACGGGCCACGCCATGGGTGAGTGATGCGCGTCCTCCTCAAGCTCACCTGGATCGAGATCAAGCTGCTGGCGCGCGAGCCGATCACACTGATGTTCGCCTTCGTCTTTCCCGTACTGGTACTGGTGCTGCTCGGCGGCATCTTCGGCGACCAGACGATGCGCCGCGGCGCGTACGCCGGCATTCGCATGATGGACTGGTACGTGCCCAGCTACGTGGGCCTCGTGATCGCCGCGATCGGCACCATCTCGCTGCCGGTGCACCTCTCGGCCTACCGGGAGCGCGGCGTGTTGCGCCGCTTCCGCGCCGGAGGCGTGTCGGAAGCGGCGCTGCTCGGGTCGCAGCTGCTGGTGAGCCTCGGCGTGGCCCTCGTGGGCGCGCTCACGATCTGCATCCTCGGCGTGGTGGTCTACGGCGCCGGCGTGCCCAAGGCGCCGGCCGAGGTGGCGCTGGCCTACGTGGTGGGCGTGTCCTGCTTCGCCGCCATCGGTGTCCTGCTTGCCTCCGTCGCGCCCACGGCCCGCGCGGCGCAGTCCATCGGGCTGCTCATCTGGTTCATCATGCTCTTCGTCTCGGGCACGTCGGCGCCCCTGCAGCTGCTGCCCGGGTGGATGCTCACGCTCGGCAAGGCTCTGCCCCTCTACCACCTCGTGGTGGCGCTCGTGGACCCGTGGATCGGACGGGGCACCAACTGGACCCAGCTCGGCATCGTCGCGCTCGTCGCGCTCGTCGCCGCCGTGGTGAGCCTCCGCGTGTTCCGCTGGGAGTGAGGCTCAGAGCTCTTCGAACACGTCGATGAGGCGCTTCTTGACGGCCGACTGCAGCTTGGTGAGCGCCGGTTCGGCGAACAGCCACACCTGACCGACGGGGTCGGAGGACGAGACCACCGAGCCCTCCGAGACCGGCATCACTGCGATCGGCAGGAGCACGGCCGCGTGCGCCAGCGGGTCGAGCTCGACGGACTTGACGGCGGCCGCGGGCACCGTCACCTGCAGGATCACGTACTCCTCCGGAAGGCGCTCGCTGATCTTGGGTCCGCGCACCTGGGAGACGACCACGAAGTCGTGCTCCTTGAGGAGCTTCTTGAGGCGCGCCAGCGCCTTGTCGGGCTTGAGGTCGAGGAGGGTGGCCAGGCGCCAGTAGGCGCTCTCGGCATGCGCTTCGGCGTCCTCCGCCTCGGGGTAGGTGTCGCGCAGGTACTCGATGATCTCGTCCGACGTGCTGAACACCTTGTCGCCGTCCTGCAGCACCGGGATGCCGGGCTGGCCGGTGAGCTCGATGACCTCCTTGCGGTCGTCGCGCTCGGCGGGGACGTTGACGTTGATGTAAGTGATGCCGAGCTCCGTGAGAAGCTCGTGTACGCTGTGGCACCACGCGCACCATTCGGCCTGATAGAGCTTGATCATCTCGCCTCCGAGGTGGACGTCGTCGAGCCGGTCCGCGCGAGGCGGCCGGCAAGCTCGGCAGGGTCGCGCAGCGGGGCCTCGCAGGTGCGGCCGCGGCAGACGTAGGCTGCCGGCGCCGCGGCTTCTGGATACCCGGCGGCAAACATGTGAGCCGCGTCGTCGGCGTCTGCCGGGTCGAGCAGCTGGACTGTGCGCAGCGGGTCGGGCGCGGACCGGCCGGCGTCGAGCAGCGCTCGCGTCGCCGGGTGCTCGCGCGCACCTACCACCACCGTGTGCGCCGGGCGTTCCAGGTAGCGCAGGATCGCGCGGCCGTAGGCCGCGGCGCCGATCCCGTGCTGCGCGTAGCCGTCGCTCCATGTCAGGAGAAGGTCGCGGGCCAGCGCGCGATAGCGACTCTGGCCCGTGTTCGTCTCGAGGCGCAGAAGCACGTCGGCAAGGCGCGCGTTGTCCTCGATCGCCGCCACCGGACGTGCCAGCAGACCGGGGCTCTCGCCGGCGCCGACAAGCCTGTCCACGTAGCGGCCATCGGCGCCGCGGAACAGCTCGACGGCGCTGCCGGCGAGGGCCTCTGCGGCCGCCAGCGCCGGCCGCCGGCCGTTCCACTCGTAGAGGTCGAGCAGCGCGGCGGCTACCGCGACCTGGTCGGCGAGCAGCGGCGTGCCCGCGCCGGCGACGCCGCCGGGCGTGACGAAGTGCGGCAGCGCACCGTCGGCGCGCGTGAGACCGAGGAGGCCGTCGAGCAGCTCCGCGGCGCGCTCGGCCAGCTCCGGCCGGCCCAGGCGTACGGCGCCGCGCAGCAGCGCCTGGGCCGCGGCGCCGTTCCAGTCCACGTAGAGCGTCTCGTCCACGAACGGCGCCGCCACGGCGGCGCGGTCCTCGGCGCCGAGCTTGTAGTACGACTCGTCGGCGTCCTGGCTGCCGCCGAAGGCCGGCCGGTCGGCGCGCCAGAGCGTGGTCAGCAGGTAGTCGAACACGCCGCCGGCGGTGCGCGCGTACAGATCGGCCGGCCCCAGATCGGACCTGTCCGTCCCGTCCGCCGGCCGGCCAGCCGCGGCCACCGCGTCCGCGTACAGCGACGCCAGCGCGACGTTGTCGAGGAGCATCTTCTCGTAGTGCGGCTCCGACCAGTCGCGGCGCGTCGCGTAGCGGAAGAAGCCGCCGGCGACGTGGTCGTGGATCGCACCGCCGGACATGCGCTCCAGCGTGGTGTGCAGGATCTCACGCAGGCGCAGTGGCGTGACCAGGGCGCTGCTCCCGGGGGCGACGAAGTGCGGCCTCCCGGCGCCACGCTCGGCCTCGTAGGCGAGCACGAACTCGAGCACGTCGGTCTGCGGGAACTTGGGCTCGGTGCCAAAGCCGCCGTAGTCCTGGTCGAAGGCGCGCACGATGCTGAGGGCGATCTCGGCGGGGATGTCGCCGGGTACGTCGGGATCGCCGTCGAAGCCGGAGTCGCCCGCCTCTGGGGCGCCGTTCGCGGCCATGCGAGCGGGAGGCGCCGGACCGGCTGTCCGCGACGCCGTCGCCTCGGGCGCGCCGGCCTCGGCCGCGACCGAGCGCAGCCGGGGCGCCTCGGAGGCGTAGAAGTCACGCACGCGCTCCAGGGCGTCGATCATCTGATGCGGCGGGATGTACGTGGCGCCGGTGACCACCTCGCCGTCGCCGGTGAGGAAGGCGGTGCTCGGCCAGCCGCCCATGTTGTAGCGACGGTTCACATCCGGATGACGGTCGTTGTCCACGCGGATGGGCACGAAGTCCCGGTTGACCAGCGCGATCACCTGTTCGTTGGAGTAGCTCGTCTCGTCCATGACGTGGCACCAGTGGCACCAGACGGCAGACAGCGACAGCAGTACAGGTCGCCCGAGCCGGCGAGCCTCGGCAAAGGCCGGCGCGCCCCACGGGCGCCACGTGATCTCGGCGGCGCGGTTGGGCCGCGGCGAGAAGCGAAAGTCGCGGTCCTCACCCTGCGCGCCGCCGTCGCCGCCTCGCGCGCCGCGTTCCACGCCCACTGCCCGCTACCCGCGCCGCGGATAGGACGGGCCGGCGCCGGCGCCGCTGTCAGAAACGGCGGCCGCGATGTCGGCGAGATCGGCCTCGGTGAGTTCCAGCTGGGCGGCGTTGATCCAGCCCTCAACCTGCCGGGGCGCGCGCGCTCCCGCGATGGCGCCGCTCACGCCCTGCCAGGCGAGCACCCAGGCGATGGCCACGTCCGAGACCGAGGCGTCGTGCCGGGCGGCGATTGGCCGCAGGGCGTCGCGCAGCGACAGGTTGCGGCTCAGCTCCGGCTCTGTGAACGAACGGTTCTTCTTGCGCCAGTCGTCGTCCGCCATGGCTGCGACGCGCTCGGCGCTGAAGCCGTCGGTGAGGATGCCCGACTGCATCGGGCTGTAGCAGATGACGCCGGTGGAGTGTTCCCGGCACCACGGCACGACCTCGCGCGCCACGGTTCGGTTGATGAGCGAGAAATGCGGCTGCAGCGAGTCGACGTGTCCGATGGCCTCGCAGCGCTCGAGCAGATCGACGCCGAAGTTGGACACGCCGATCGCCATGGCCAGACCCTCGTCACGGAGCTTGACCATCTCGGCCCAGGCGTCCTCGATGGGGTTGCCCTCCTCGTCAGGCCAGTGGATCTGGAAGAGGTCGATGTAGTCGACGCCGAGGCGGCGCAGCGAGTCCTCGGCCCCACGCCGCACCGTCTCCGGCGTGACCACGCGTCTGGCGGTCTTCATCGGATCGTCTGCGTCCCACAGGAGACCGCACTTGGTGAAGACCAGCGGCCGGGAGGCGGCGGGCAGCGCCCGCACCGCCCGGCCCACGACCTCTTCGCCGTGTCCGAGGCCGTACACCGCGGCCGTGTCCACCCAGTTCACGCCGAGGTCCACGGCGCGCAGGATCGCGTCCACCGAGTCGTCGTCTTCTTGAGGGCCCCAGCCGAACGACCAGCCGCCGCCGCCGATGGCCCATGTGCCCAGTCCGACCGCGGTGATCTCCAGGCCGCTGGCGCCGAGCGTTCGTCTGGGCAGGGACATGTGGGTTCCTTTCGCCGCGGTTGCCGTCACCCGAGGTCATCGGCCAGCGTGTAACGCAGGCGTCGCCGCTCGGTCCCCGGGCGGTCGGTCGAGTACACCACAAGCTCGGTGAGCGGCGGCGAGTAGACGTGCACGGTGATGAGGTCCTCCGGGGCGGTGTTGGCCAGCTGGTGCACGCCGCCGCGGTCGACGCCGACGGCGCGTCCCGGAGCAAGTCGCTCCTCGGACGACAGCACGACCGGTCCGGCGCCGGCGGGGCTGCCGGCAGTCGGCACGAACACCCGCGAGGTCAGCGCTCCGCGGAACACCCTGATGGCGTTGAGCGACCCGGCGTGATCGTGGATCGTGGATTCGTGGCCGGGCCGCCAGCAGAGGACGAGGAGCTCGAAGGCCGGCGTGCGGCAGACGAGGTTGCGCGTGTACTGGTCGCTGGCGAAGCAGGTGTGCTCGAGCACGAGCTCGTCCGAATAGCGCAACCGCGTGAACAGGTCCATGAGGCGCTCGTGCTCGAGGGCGGTCGCCGTTGCGGCGTCCATCTCGCAGATGAAGCGCTCCAGGTTGAGCTCTGACGACGACTGATCCATGCGACCACGCCTACCCGGGCTGTCGGGCCGTGAAACGGTCGGCCGTCACGCCGCGGCCGCCGTCGGCTGCCGGGCGCCGCGTCGCACGACGCCCGGGCAGCGCGCCGCCCCGCCGCCCAGTCGGCGTGCCGGCCGCTTGTGCCGGACCCGCACATGCTGCCCGACGTGATCCCGCTGATCGCCGACGACATTCCTCCCTGCCCCGCTCCTTCAGGCGGGGGTGCGTGTGGCCTGCCCGGTCGGCGGATGCTCCTCGGCCGCGCGTCGCCGCACTACCGGACGGCCCTCCGGCAGGGCGGCCGTCGGCACCCTCGGCGCCTCGCTGGACGAGGGGCTGACGCTCGACGAGATCCTCTCGCGCGGCGAACGCGTGCTTGCGGAGGAGCGGCAAGCGGCTGCCGAAGAGCGCATGGCCGCAGGGGGGCGCCTCGACGGGGACTGTAAGGCTCTGTGGCCGACGAAACCACTGACGGACGAGGAGTTCCTCATCTCCGAGGGCTACGGCCACCTCGTGCGGGCGGCCAAAGATGGTGTCGCCGTCGGGGGCGAGGGCGCGGCGGCTTGCCCAGAGACCTCGGTCTGGCTCTGGATCCCCGAGCCGAGTAGCGCGAGGGGCGGGGAGGTGCGTGCGGCCTCCCCGCCTCCGGTCCTTCAGGCTGCGCGGTCGAGCGGCTGCTCGGGGCCGGCGTGGTCGGGCTCGGCGCCCCGCTGTTTTGGCCCCCGGAGCTCGATCAGGCGGGTTCGCGGCTCGCTGCGCCGCGCGGCTCCCCAGGCGAGGTAGCCCTTGCTGAGGAGATAGGCCACGGCGATGAACACCGCGAGGACGCCGTCGATGATCGTGACCGCCCGGGCGTCCAGGTAGGAGCCGCCGTACACGAGGCCGACGATCGCCAGAGCCGCGGTGTTGACGAGCGCGAGCTCCCATACGCCGGCATACAGGCGCGGCCGCCAGGCGAGCAGCGCGAACAGGCCGGCGAAGACGAAGAAGCCGATCATGCGCCACGTCTCCACGACGCGTGTGGCGCCGCCGGCGCCCGTGACCTTGTCGATCGCCGCGAAGAACGAGACGGCCGCGGCGGCGGCCGCTGCGATCATGAGCACCGACGCGACGCGGTCGCGCCACGGTGAGACCGTGGCCTTGGCCGAGGTTGAAATGGTCATCATGACTCCATTGTCGGGGGTGACCCCCCTTGCCGGAGCCGCTTCCTCCGGTAACTTCAGTGTTCCCGGGGCCCCCAGCCGACAGTCCGGCCGGCTCGCCTCGTGAACGTCGTGGCCGACGGTGGACGCCGTTTGGCCGAGCGTCCCCGGGGAATCGCAAGGGGACCGACCGCAAGGAGGCCCCGTGAGCGTGGAACCCACACAACAGCTCGCCAACGAGCACCAGCTCGTTCTCATGGTGGTAGAGGCCATGGAGGCCGAGGTCGCCTTCATCGAGGGCACGGACAGCGTTCACGCTGAGCGCGTGGCGCAGATGGTCGACTTCACGAGGAACTTCACCGATGGCTGCCACCACTCCAAAGAGGAAGACCTGCTGTTCCCGCTGCTGGAGGAGCGCGACGCCTCGGCCGGCGGCACGGTGAGCGTGCTGCTCAGCGAGCACCAGGCGGGACGCGAATGCATGCGCGCCATCGACGACGCGCTGCCGGACGTGGACGGCAGCGCGGAGGCGCGCTCGACCGTCGCGGAGAGCCTCAAGCTCTACGCCTTCCTCCTGCGGCTGCACATCGGCAAGGAGGACACGGTTCTCTTTCCGCTCACGGAGAAGCTGCTGAGCGTGAGCGAGCTGGAACTGCTCGCGGCAGAGTTCGACCGCGTGGAGGGGGAGACGGGCGCTGCCGTGCACGAGCACTACCGTCAGGTGGCTCATGCGCTGGCGGAGACTCCGCGGTGAGCCCAGCGACGCGCCAGAGGTGCTGCAGCGCGTAGGCGCGCCACGGCCGCCAGACCTGCGACAGCCGGGCGGCGGCGCCGGCATCCGCCGGCGCGCCGAGAGCCGCGAGTCCCCGCAGCGCTCCCAGATCGGTCGCCGGGAAGGCGTCCGGGTCGGCGAGCGCGCGCATCGCGATGTACTCGACGGTCCAGGGCCCGACGCCGCGGATGGCGAGCAGTCGCCGGCGCGTCTCGTCACGGTCGGCGCCGGCGTCCAGTTCGAGGGCGCCATCGGCCAATAGGCCCGCGACCGTCTGGATGGTCGCCGCGCGCGTCTTGGGCACCGGCAGCGTCGCCGGGTCGACGGCGGCGAGCGTGTCCGGCTCGGGGAACAGGTGCGTCAGACCCCCGAGCGGTCGTGCCAGCGGCTCGCCGAGCGCAGCGACGATGCGCGCTGTGGTGCCGCGGGCAGCCGCCACAGACACCTGCTGCCCGAGGACGGCGCGCACGGCGAGCTCGGCACCGTCGGCGGTGCCGGGGACGCGCGCCCCGGGCGCCTCCGACACCGCGGGCGCCAGGAGAGGGTCGCGAGCCAGCGCCTCGTCCACGGCCCGCGGGTCGGCGTCCAGGTCCAGCAGCAGGCGACAGCGGGCGACCACGGAGCCGAGGTCGCGCAAGTCTTGGAGGTGCAAGCGGGCGGCCATGTGGTCCTCGCCGGGCGTGAGCTCGACGATGCAGCGGCCGTGATGGGCGCGAAGCGTCCTCCTGTAAGTCTGACCGTCGACCTCCTCGATGCCGGGCACCGCTCGAGCCGCGAAGAAGTGCAGGAGCCAGGAGGGATCCAACGGCGTCCGGAACGGGAGCCGCAGGGAGACGACGCCGAGCGTGGGCGACGAGCTGTCGTCTGCCGTCGCCGCCCGATGCGCCGGCCCTCTCGCGGCGCGCCGGCGCATCTCGCGCGGCGACTGCGCGAACACCTCTCGCACCGTGTCGTTGAACTGGCGCACGCTGGCGAACCCGGCCGCGAAGGCCACGTCCGCGAAAGGGCAGGTCGGTCGTCTCGATGAGGAGCCGGGCCGTGTGGGCCCGCTGGGCGCGAGCCAGGCCGAGCGGGCCGGCGCCGAGTTCCGCCAGCAGCAGGCGTCGCAGCTGCCGTGGGCTGTAGGCGAGGCGCGTCGCGAGCCCGTTCACTCCCTCGCGGTCGAGGACGCCGTCGGCGATGAGCCGCATGGCGCGTCCCGCCACGTCGGCGCGCCGGTTCCACTCCGGAGAGCCCGGGGCGGCGTCCGGCCGGCATCGCAGACAGGCACGGTAGCCGGCTCCCTGCGCAGCCGCGGCGGTGGGATAGAACGACACGTGCTCCGGTCTCGGGCTCCTCGCGGGGCAGCTCGGGCGGCAGTAGATGTGAGTAGAAGACACGGCCACGAAGAACCAGCCGTCGAAGCGGCGATCACGGCTCGCCATGGCGCGGAGACAGGTGTCGCGGTCGGGCATCATGCTTCGAGTATACGCGCGCCTTGGGAGTGGATTCGCGGGTTTCGGCCACGGCTGTGTTGTACGTTTCGGCCGAAACCCGCGAGACCGCGCAAAGGCGGGCTGCCATCATGAGAGCCGGCGACAGGAGCGGCGACAGGAGGAGAGCTGAGGGCTGATGGACGCTGAGGCAGCAGTGCTCACCATGGCGACAGAGATCGGACCGCTGACGCTGCGCGCCGAGGGCGGCGCGCTCACGGCGGTGGAGTTCGGGCCGATCAGCAGCCCGGCCCAAGGGCCCGGCAGCGCCGACCCCGTCCTCGTCGAGGCGACGCGCCAGCTGGCGGCCTTCTTCGCCGGAGAGCTCGAGGTCTTCGACCTGCCGCTCCGGCCCAGCGGCACCACGTTCCAGCTCCGCGTGTGGCAGGCATTGCGCGGCATCCCCTACGGCGAGACCGTGTCCTACGGCGAGGTGGCGCGACGCATCGGCCGACCCGGCGCTTCGCGCGCCGTCGGCCGCGCCAACGGCCAGAACCCGATCGCCATCGTCATGCCCTGCCACCGCGTGATCGGCGCCGACGGCACGCTCACCGGCTACGGCGGCGGTCTGGACGTCAAGCGCCGGCTGCTGGCGCTGGAGGCGGCTCACCGCTGACCGGCGCCCGGCCACCGCGCCCATCTGGGCGGGCCGGCCGCTGACGTGGGCGCGTCCACTTGGCGACCCCGCCGGGCGCGACTATGCTCGAGCCGCATGCGCTCACGCGCGCCAGCGCGCTTGGGCTTGACGACGTTCATGCCGAGCAGCCCCCGAGCCGATGAAGGCCGGGAGTCTCGGTTCGGCCAGGTCAGCACGACGCGGAAGGGGTCGTCTTCATGGAGTGTCCCGCCTGTCATCACCCGCTCGACGCCAGGGAGGCCGGCGGCGTCACCGTGCACGTCTGCGACCAGGGTTGCGGCGGCATCTGGTTCAGCTGGATGGAGCTGCAGCGCTTCGACGAGCCCAAGGAGGCTGCCGGCGAGGCACTCCTCGACATCCATCGCGTGGAGGGCGTGACCATCGATCCCGGTCCGCTCCACTGCCCCGAGTGCGCCGACCGCATCCAGCTCCTGCGGCACTTCTTCAGCGTCAAGCGTGATGTGACGGTGGACGAGTGCCCCGAATGCGCCGGCTACTGGCTGGACCCCGGCGAACTGCGCACCATCCGTAGTGACTTTGCCACCAAAGAGGATCGCGCGGCCGCCGCCGAAGCGTACTTCAACGACACCTTCGGCTCCCAGCTCCAGGCCGCCCACGCGGAGACGGAGGAGCAGCTGGCTCGCGCTCACAAGGTCGCCAACATGTTCCGCTTCATCTGTCCGAGTTACTACATCCCCGGCCAGCAGAGCTGGGGCGCGTTCTGAGGCTGCGCCCCGCACGCCCGCGACCGTCGGTGCGGCGACGCCGGAGGCTGCGGTGACGACGTTGGTGGCCCTGCTCCGCGCCGTCAATGTCAGCGGCCAGAACAGGATCCCGATGGCCGAGCTGCGCCGCGCCTTGGGCGCGGCCGGGCTCGGCCAGGTGGAGACGTACGTGCAGAGCGGCAACGTCGTGTTCGACGCGGCCGGCGGCGACGCAGACGAGGGCGCCGCGGCCGTGCGCGAGGTGATCGAGCGCGAGTTCGGCTGCGACGTCGCCGTGATCGCTCTGACGGCGGCGGAGCTGTCGGCCGTCGCAGCCGCCAACCCGTTCATCGCCGGCGGCGCCGACGAGAAGTTCCTGCACGTGACGTTTCTGGACAAGCCGGTGCGAGAGGCCGCCTTCGGCCGCCTCAGCCTTCCGGCCGTGCCCGGCGAGGAGGCGGCACTGGCAACGGGCGACCCGGCCGTCGGCGGCCCGGCCCTGTCCGGGCGCCTCGTCTACCTCCATCTGCCGCACGGCTATGGGCGCAGCAAGCTGAACAACGCCTACTTCGAGCGCGCGCTCAAGGTGCGCGCCACCACGCGCAACTGGCGCACCGTGCTGGCGCTCGCGGAGATGAGCGCGCGGTAGACGCGGCGGTCGCGCCCGGCCGGTCGTCGCGGTGGCTGCCGGCCGGGTCGAGCCGTCCGAGCCGGCGCGAGCCGCTACGCCGCGCGCCCCTGTCGCTTCTCGGTCTGCAGCCGCGCGGCCGTGGACTGAGCTCCCTTACGCCGCCGCCGCCGTCGCGTCCGGCGCCGGGCTGATGTTCTGATTCAGATGGAAGAGGTTGTCCGGGTCGTACTTCCTTTTCACGTCCACCAGCCGGCCGTAGTTGCCGCCGTAGTTGGCGCGGATCTTGTCCTGGTCGTCGCCCGACAGGAAGTTCACGTAGGCGCCCTTCTGGGAGTGCGGGGCGAGCGCCGCGTAGTAGTCGCGCACCCAGGCGGTGTTGGCCTCGTTGTCTGCAGGGTCCGGCCACATGCCGGCGAGGACGGTGGCAAAGCTGGCATCGCGGTAAGCGAAGGCCGTCGCGTCCGGGGCCACTCGCTGCGGGGCGCCGTCGATGGGGTAGATGTGGACGGCCGTGTTCATCGTCGGCACCTTGGGTCCGTACTGCAGATGCGCGGCGATGGCGCCGTCCGTGAGCCCCGTGGCAAAGCTCGCCTTCCAGTAGTGCTGCAGGCCGGGCGGGACGAGCGCGTCAAAGGCCGAGTTGAGTGCCGGGTACGGCATCGGCCCGACGAACTCGGCCACTACCGGCGCGGCGTCATGGATGGGCTTGAGGGCGCGCTCGCCCTCGGCGATGGGGCCCGTCCAGGCGGCCACGACGATGATGAAGGTGTCGCCGTGGCGGTCCTCCGGGATGAAGGGCAACGGCGGCGCGATCTGAAAGCCCGGGAAGGCGCCGAGCTGCTCGGGCGCCGAGGCGATGAAGTCGCGATAGAAGCGCAGCACCGCCTCCGCCTGGTCGAGCTCGAAGAACATGGGCCCGCCGTAGATGGTCTCGAGAGGCTGCAGCTTGTACTCGAACGAGGTGACCACGCCGAAGTTGCCGCCGCCGCCGCGCAGCGCCCAGAAGAGGTCCTCGTTCTCGCGCTCGCTGGCCTTGAGAAAGCGGCCGTCCGCGGTGACCACATCGGCGGCCACGAGGTTGTCGATGGAGAGACCGTGGCCGCGGGCCAGGTAGCCGATGCCGCCGCCCAGCGTGAGCCCGCCGACGCCGGTGGTGGAGATGATGCCGCCGGTGGTGGCGAGCCCGAAGGCGTGGGTGGCGTGGTTGAAATCGCCCCAGGTGGCGCCGCCCTCGGCCCGGGCCGTCTGCGTCGCCGGGTCGACCCTTACGCCGCGCATGCCGCCGAGATCGATGACGACGCCGTCGTTGCAGGTGCCAAAGCCGGGCACGCTGTGCCCGCCACCACGCACGGCGAGGTCGAGCTGGTTCTCTCGCGCGAAGTCGACGCCGGCCATCACGTCGCCGGCGTCATGGGCCTTGACGATCACGCGGGGCCGCTTGTCGATCATGGCGTTGTGGACCTTGCGGGCCTCCTCGTATGCTTCGTCGTCGGCCGTGATGACCTCGCCACGCACGCGCTCGCGAAGCTGGTCAAGGGTGATCTCGCTCATCGCCGCTCCTCAGTCCCGAGCCCCCGCGATGGAGCTCGAGATCTCGTCTGGCGCGTCCGTACGGCGCCAGTCATATTCGCAGAGGATTCCCCCGAGATAGACGCTCCTCTCCGTTGCGTCGAAGTCGCAGGTGCCGGCGGTGAAGGGTGCCGGCCGCGACGTTTGCCGCTGCAGGGTGACATTGCAGTGAGCCGCCTTGACCGTCGCCAGGTGACCTGTAGCCTGAGGTTGCAGAACCGATCCCGTCCTCGGAGGCGGGGGTAGGCCCTGCTTCATGCCTCGCCGCTCCCTGCCGCCCTTGGAGGTTCGGTGCGCATCATTTGTGGTACACTTCGCCCATGACGTCGGCCGAGCCCGGCCACAGGGAGCCGATTCTCGAGGTCGTCTTCTATCGGTCCCTCTCCGGCAAGGAGCCGGTGCGCGATTGGCTTTTGGGTCTAAGTCGCGCAGACCGCAGGGCCGTCGGCCAAGACATCAAGACGGCGCGGTACGGATGGCCCGTGGGGATGCCGCTATCAGGAAGCTTGAGCCGCGAATGTGGGAGGTCCGGTCGCATGTTTCCGGCGGCATCGCTCGGGTGGTCTTCAGTGTGGATAGAAATGTGCTGGTCTTGCTTCACGGCTTCGTCAAGAAGTCGCAGAAGATGCCGGCGGCAGACCTCCCGACGGCACGGCAGCGCTTGGCGAAGCTCCACGAGGAGTGACGAATGAACGAGAAGCATCTCGGCGGGGATTTCGATGAGTTCCTGAGTGATCAGCACCTTCGGGAGGACGCGGAAGCCACCGCGGCCAAGCGCGTGATCGCCTTCCAGATCGCCCAAGAGATGAAGCGTGCGCGACTGACCAAGTCCGAGATGGCGCACCGTATGAAGACCAGCCGGCCGGCGGTGGATCGCCTGCTCGATCCCGAGAATCGGTCGGTGACGCTCTCGACGCTCGAGCGTGCCGCCTCGGCGGTCGGCAAGAAGCTGAAGGTCGAGCTGACGTAGTCCGGCAATGGTCTTGTGGCGGTTGGCTGTTTAGTGACCACTAACTTATGGTACACTGGTCACTATGAAAGCAACGACACGCATCAGCAAGGAAGAACGGCGGCGCGAGATCATCGAGGCCGCCACCCGTGAGTTCGCCATTGGCGGCCTCTACGGGACGCCGGTGGAGCGCATCGCCAAGAGCGTCGGCGTCTCGCAGCCCTACCTCTTCCAGCTCTTCGGCACCAAGAAGGAGCTCTTCATCGCCGCCGTGCGGCGCTGCTTCGAGCGCACGGTCGGCGACCTTCCGCACCGCGGCGGCCGAGGCCGGCGAAGACGCCGACACCGAGGCCGTGCTCATGGCGATGGGCCTCGCCTACCACCGGCTGCTCGACGATCGCAGGCTCCTCCTCATGCAGATGCAGGCGTACGCGGCCTGTGACGACGAGGAGATCCGCGACGTGGTGCGCGAAGAGTTGGTGCGCCTCGTCACGCTTCGTGCAGTCGGCCTCGGGGCGCCCGGCGACGACGTCCACAACTGGCTCGGCGCAGGGCATGCTCATGAACGTGGTGGCGGCCATGGACCTCACGGCCGTCGACGCTGACTGGGCGCGCATCATGTGCCCGATCACGGGGGAGCCTCTGGACAACTAGCGGCCGGGCGGACGGCTCCTGGCCGGCCCCGGCCTTTTCTTTGGTCATCGAAACTAAGTGACTACTAAGTTCAGGAGAACAACCATGACAGCTCGAGCAAAGACCCTCTGGACCTTCGTGGTCGCCTCAGTGGCCGTGTTCATGGTGTCGCTGGACAACCTCGTGGTCACCACCGCGCTGCCGGTGATCAAGCACGACCTGCACGCCTCGCTGGCGAGCCTCGAATGGACGGTGAACGCCTACACGCTGACCTTCGCCGTGCTGCTGCTCACCGGCGCCGCGCTGGGCGACCGCTACGGGCGCAAGCGCATGTTCCTCGTCGGGATGGCGATCTTCACCGCCGGCTCGGCCTTCGCCGCGCTGGCCCCGAGCTCGGAGTGGCTGATCGCGGCGCGCGCCCTGCAGGGCGTCGGCGCCGCCATCGTCACCCCGCTGACGCTGACGATCCTCTCGGCCGCGGTGGCGCCGGCCCGCCGCGGCCTCGCTCTGGGCATCTGGAGCGGCACCGCCGGACTCGCCGTGGCCCTGGGCCCGGTGGTCGGCGGCGCCATCGTCGAAGGCATCTCCTGGCAGTGGATCTTCTGGCTCAACGTGCCGATCGGCATCGTGCTGCTGCCGATCGCCTGGTTGCGCCTCAGCGAGACCTACGGCCGCAAGGCGTCGCTCGACCTGCGCGGTCTGGCGATGATCAGCGCCGGCCTGTTCGGGCTGGTCTGGGGACTGGTGCGCGGCAACGCGCACGGCTGGACCAGCCTCGGCGTGGCCGGCCCGATGGCGCCGGCGCGGTCCTCGTCGTCGCCTTCGTGCTCTGGGAGCTCCGCGCCCGCGAGCCCGATGGTGCCCATGCGCTTCTTCCGCAAGCGCGCCTTCTCGTCGGCCAACCTCACGTCGCTGCTCATGAGCTTCGGCATGTTCGGCTCCATCTTCCTGCTGGCGCAGTTCTTCCAGATCGTGCAGGGCTACTCGCCGCTGGCGGCTGGGGTGCGCACGCTGCCGTGGACGGCGATGCCGATCCTCGTGGCGCCCATCGCCGGCATCCTCTCCGACCGCATCGGCAGCCGGCCGCTGCTGGTGGCCGGCATGGCGCTCATGTCCGGGGCGCTGGCGTGGCTGGCCATCGTGAGCTCGCCGACGGTCGCCTACATCGACCTGATCCCGGCCTTCGTGATGGCCGGCGTGGGCATGTCGCTGTACTTCGCGCCGGTCGCCAACCTGGTGCTGAGTGCGGTGCGCCGGAGCGAGGAAGGCAAGGCCTCCGGCGTCAACAACACCGTCCGTGAAGTCGGCGGCGTCTTTGGCGTCGCCGTGCTGGCCTCCGTGTTCTCGGCGGTCGGCGGCTACCTCACGCCGCAGTCGTTCGTGAACGGACTCACGGCGGCGCTGTGGGTCGGGGCCGCCGCGGTGGGCATCGCCGTGATCGCGGCGCTGTTCATCCCGCGCCGCGAGGACGTGGTGGCCGAGCACTCGGCCGGCGGCCACGAGATCCGCGAACGCGGCGAGGTCGAGGCCGGCGCCGGCGAGATCGGCGCGGCCGAGGCGGCTTGCGAGGTCGCGTGAGCGCCAAGCTCGCCTGACAGACGAAGCTCGCCTGACCGGGGCGGGGTGTGGCCGAAGGCGGCCCGCCCCGCCCCGTTTCCGTCTGTGCTCCGCCTGCCGTTGTCCTCCCGCCGCCACGGGGAATCCTTGGCTCCGGTAGCATCAAGCGAGATCAGGAGTGACCGTGAAAATCTTCGTCGCCGGCGCCAGCGGCGTGATCGGGCGCCGGCTTGTCCCTTTGCTCGTCGAGGCCGGCCATGAAGTGGTCGGCATGACGCGTTCGTCCACGCGGGCGCCGCTCATCGAGCGGTCCGGCGCCCGCGCCGTAGTGTGCGATGTGTTCGCCGGCGCGCGCCTGCGTGACCTGCTCAAGGCCGAGCGGCCGGAGGTGGTGATCGATCAGCTCACCGACCTGCCCAAGGAGGTCAACCCGCGCAAGTGGCGCGAACAGCTGGCCGGCACCAATCATCTGCGCACCGAGGGAACGCGGATGCTCGTGGACGCGGCGCTTGACACGGGGGTGCGGCGCGTCGTCTCGCAGAGCTGGGCGTCCGCCTACGCCCCGGCCGGCGGCCCCGTGAAGTCGGAGGACGCGCCGCTCAACGTGGGTCCCGAGGCCCCGCAGGCTCAGCGGGAAGTGGCCATGGCGGTGCTTCGCGTGGAGCAGACGGTGACGACCACGCCCGGCATCGAGGGCGTGGCCCTCAGGTACGGCTACTTCTACGGGCCGGACACCGTGTTCGCCGCCGACGGGAGCGTCGCCGAGACGGTACGCCGTCGCGGCTATCCCATCGTCGGCGACGGCGGGGGCGTCACGTCGTTCGTCCACGTGGACGACGCGGCGGCCGCCACAGTGCTCGCGCTGAGCGGCCCCACCGGCGTGTACAACATCTGCGACGACGAACCGGCGAGGCTGGCTGAATGGCTGCCGGTGTACGCGAACGCGCTCGGAGCGCCGCCTCCGCACAGGGTGCCGGCGTTCCTCGCACGGATCCTCGGCGGCGACATGTTCGTCGCCATGTCCACCGAGCAGTGCGGGGCCTCCAACAAGAGGGCGCGGCGAGTGCTCGGCTTCGAGCCATGCTTCCCGAGCTGGCGGCAGGGCTTTGTCCGGGAGCTCGCCAGGGGGCGCCAAGCGGCGTAGTCGTGCGGCGGGCCGGTGGCGGGGCACACGGCCGACCCTCGGCCGGCCACGGGCAGGCCACGGTAGAGTCGCCCGACGTTCTTTCGTCGGCTGTATCGCCAACCGTACGTCCAACGGGTGTCGTTGGAAGTACCGTTGGCTGATTTGACCCGTGCGACTCTCCGCCCGCCGCGACGGCGCGGTCGGCGACCCGGGTGGACATCCTCTCTTCCAACAGTTGACGGACGTCGCTCCGGCACGTAAGGTGAACATCGTTCATCAGGCAATACGACAGTCGCTGTTCTGGACGGCGTTCGAGGGGCAGGCTCACGGCGATGCACCGCGATCATCATCACGAACACCACGAGGACCTGCGGGAGCGGCGCCTGCACCGCCGCGAGCGGCGGCATCGGGAGACTCGCGACGACATCCTCGTGGCGGCTCGCGAGGTGCTGCTGGAGCGCGGCGCGTCGGACCTCTCGCTGCGCGAGATCGCGCGCCGCGCCGACTTCAGCCCCGGCGCGCTCTACAAGTACTTCGACAGCAAGGACGAGGTGATCAAGGCGCTGGCCGACAGAGCCATGGGCGCGCTCCTCCAGGAGTTCGGCAAAGTACCCGCCGATCTCCCGCCCGACGAGCGCGCCCTGCAGATGGGCCTGGCCTACCTCGCGTTCGCGCGGGACAACGCCGAGGATGTGGCCGTCATCGCGCTGCACGAGTCCACGCTGCACGCGATGCCGCTCACCGACGAGCATCGCCTCATGGAGGAGGCCGTCACCGGCGTCTTCCGGGACGGCGTAGCCCAAGGCGTCTTCGCGAGCACCGACGAGCAGGACCCGGAGTACATGGCCTACGGCGCCTGGGCGCTCGTCCAGGGCCTGGCCACCTTCGAGCAGCAGCAGCGCCCGGCTCTGGCGGAGAAGGTGCGCCGCAAGCAGCGCCAGCTTCTGCAGGTGTACATCAACGGACTCAAGACGGATTGGTCCGGCGCCGGCGATCCGACCTGGCGCCGCCGGCTGACCAGTCGTCGCACTGAGCGGGAGGACCGAATGCCGACCGACCTCCGACAGGACCAAGCTCGTCACCCTGGGCACGATGTGCTTCGCGCTGTTCATGGTGATGCTCGACAGCACGGTCGTGAACCTGGCGTTGCCCACGATCCAGCGCGAGCTCTCGGCCAGCATGAGCGAGCTGCAGTGGATCGTCGATGCCTTCGTGCTGGCTCTGGCCAGCCTGCTGCTCACCGGCGGCACGCTCGGCGACATCTTCGGCCGGCGCAAGGCGTTCATGACCGGCGTGGCACTGTTCACCGGCGGCTCGGTGCTGTGCGCCCTGGCGCCGTCCACCAGCGTGCTCATCGCGGCGCGCGTGCTGCAGGGCGTGGGCGGCGCCCTGATGCTGCCGAGCACGCTCTCGATCCTCACCAACACGTTCCCGGACGCCAGGGAGCGGGCCAAGGCCATCGGCATGTGGGCCGGCATCTCGGGCCTCGCTCTGGCGATCGGTCCGCTCATCGGCGGCACCATGGTCGACCGGCTCGGCTGGCAGAGCATCTTCTGGATCAACGTGCCGATCGGCTCTGATCGCGCTCGTCCTGGCACTGCGCTTCGTGCCGGAGTCGTCGGACCGGGCCGGGCGTACGCTCGACCTGCCCGGCCAGATCACGGCGGTCATCGGCCTCGCGACGCTCACCTACGCGTTCATCGAGGCCAACACGTACGGCTGGACCTCCGCACGCATCCTCACCTGCTTCATCGTCGTCGGCGGTCGTCGCTCGGCGCTCTTCCTGCTCATCGAGGTCCGCGGCCGCACACCCCTGCTGCAGCTCAAGTTCTTCCGCAACTGCACGTTCAGCGGCGCCAACCTGGTGGGCGTGATCGTCAGCTTCGCCTTCTTCGGCGTGATCTTCTTCCTCTCGCTGTTCTTGCAGAAGGTGCAGGGCTACTCGCCCACCAAGGCCGGCGTGCTGCAGTTGCCGTCCACGCTTGGCGTGATGACCGCGGCCATCATCTCGGGCCGCATCGTGGCGCGCGTCGGCTCGCGCCTGCCGATCACGGTCGGGCTGCTCATGACCGGCGCCGGCCTGCTCTTCCTCACCGCGTCGCAGCCCGGACACGCCGCTACGCCTCGTTCTGGTACTGGCTGCTGCTGATGGGCGTCGGCATCGGCCTGATCATGAGCCCGATGACCACGGCCATCATGGGCACCGTGCCGCCGGCTCGCGCCGGCATGGCCTCGGCGACTTCCAACACGATGCGCCAGGTGGGCAGCGTCTTCGGCATCGCCGTGCTCGGCAACCTCGTGACCCACACGTTCACCAGCCGAGCTGCGCGACGTCGCTGACGGCGTTCCACCTGCCGCCGGCGACCGCTGCGAAGATCCTCGCCGTCGCCGGCCAGGGGCGGCAGACCACGTCCGGCAAGCGCCGACCCGGCGTCGACATGGCGGCGCTCGGCCAGACCATCGGTGCGTCGTTCACCTCCGGTCTCCACGTCGCTCTGTGGGTGAGCGGGATCATGCTGCTGGTCGGCGCGCCCATCGCCTTCGCGACCATCCGCTACACGGCGCCGCACCACGTTGAGGCCCGGGCACGCAAGGCGGCGGAGATGGAGGTCGCGCAGGCGGCCGCCGGCGAGAGCGCGCAGCCGGCGCGGGCGAGCTCTGGTCTGGCGGCCGAGGAGGCGGGGACATGAGCGCCGTCGACCAGCGTCACACCGTCTGTTCCGCCGAGCACGCCGGCTGGCTCACGACTGCCGCTGCGGCGTCTCGTGACCGAGCCCAAGCGGATCCTGCGCGGTCTGGTACGGGCCGGCGACCACGTCGTCGATCTCGGCTGCGGCCCCGGCTTCTTCACGGTGCCGCTGGCCGAGATGGTCGGGGCCCGGCGGCAAGGTCACCGCCGTGGACCTGCAGCCAGACATGCTGCGCCTGGCGGCGGAGCGCGCGGCGCGCCGCGGAGTCGCCGCGCGCGTAACGATGCAGCCGTGCCCGCCGGATTCGATCGGGACCGTCGATCCGGCGGACTTCGTGCTCGCCTTCTGGATGGTGCACGAGACCCCGGACGTCGGCCATGTGCTGTCCGAGATCCGCGACGTGCTCAAGCCCGGCGGTCGCTTCCTGCTGGTGGAGCCGAGAGGCCACGTCTCCAAAGCCGCGTGGGACCGCACGCTCGAGCTCGCCGGTCGCGCCGGTCTGAGTCCGGTGGCGCGGCCGAGGGTCTTCTCCAGCCGCGCCGTGCTGCTCGCCGGGGGCTGAGGCCGGGCGCCCGGCGGGGCGCCCGCAGGGCCCGAGGCGCCGCCTGGGGCGCCCGATTGCCGGCCGCCGGGCGCGGGCACATTTCGGGCATGAGCAGCGACGAGACTCAGGCCGGCGTTCTCCGGCTCAAGTCCGCGGCCGGCCGCTGGGTGATCCTTGCCACGGTGCTCGGCTCGGGCATCGTGTTCATCGACGGGACGGTAGTGGGCATCGCGCTGCCCAGCATCGGCCGCGACTTTCACTCCGGCATGGCGACGCTGCAGTGGACCGTCACCGCGTACACGCTCACGCTCTCGGCGCTCATCCTCATCGGCGGCTCGCTGGGCGACCGCTACGGGCGCCGGCGCGTCTTTGTCATCGGCGTCCTCTGGTTTGCCGGCGCCTCGCTGCTCAGCGGGCTGGCGCCGACGTCCACGATCCTCATCCTGGGGCGCGCCCTGCAGGGCGTGGGGGGCGCGCTGCTCACGCCGGGGAGCCTCGCCATCATCCAGGCCACGTTCCACCCCGACGACCGCGCCCAGGCCATCGGCCTGTGGTCGGGTCTCGGCGGTGTGGCCACGGCCGTCGGCCCGTTCGCCGGCGGCTACCTCATCCAGGCGGCCTCGTGGCGGCTCATCTTTCTCATCAACCTGCCGCTGGTGGCCGCGGTCACGTGGGTGGCCATCCGCCACGTGCCGGAGAGTCGTGACGTGAACGCCACCGGGCGGCTCGACGTGGCCGGGGCGGTCCTCGCCGCCGCCGGTCTCGGCGGGCTCGTCTGGGGCCTTATTGAGGGTCCTGGCCTGGGCTGGACCTCGCCGGCGGTGCTCATTGCCCTCATCGGCAGCTCCGTCGTGCTCGCCGTGTTCGCCGCCGTGGAGATGCGCTCGGCGCAGCCCATGCTGCCGCTCTCGATCTTCCGCTCGCGCCAGTTCAGTGGCGCCAACGCGGTCACCTTTCTCGTCTACGGCGCGCTGGGCGGCGCCCTCTTCCTCGTCCCCATCCAGCTCCAGCAGGCCCTCGGCTACAGTCCGCTGGCCTCGGGCATGGCGCTGCTGCCCATCACGGTGATCATGCTGCTGCTCTCGGCGCGGGCCGGCAAGCTCTCGCAGCGCATCGGGCCGAGGATCCCGATGACGGTGGGCCCGATCGTCGCCGGGGTCGGGCTGGCGCTGCTCTCGCGCGTGCAGCCGGGCGGCACCTACCTCACCACCTTCCTGCCCGGCATCGTCGTCTTCGGCCTGGGCCTGGCGCTCACCGTGGCGCCGCTCACCGCGGCCGTGCTCTCGGCTGCCTCCGTGGAGCACGCCGGTCTGGCCTCGGCCGTCAACAACGCCGTGGCCCGCTCGGCCGGACTGATCGCGGTGGCCGCCCTGCCGGCGGCCGCAGGTCTCACCGGCGCCAGCTACGTGCATCCGGCCGTCTTCGCGCAGGGGTTCCACTCGGCGATGATCATCGCCGGCACGCTCGCGGCGCTCGGTGGCGTGCTCGCGCTTCTCACCATCCCGAGCCGCAAGGTGCGGCGGCAAGAACCCGAGGTGGAGGAGTACAGCTGCGGGCTGGACGCGCCGCAGCTGGTGGGCGGCGGCGCGGCGCGCCGGGCCGCCGCGGGCTCGGGCGAGATCAACGGCGAGCGGGCGGCCTGACGGCCGGGAATACTTTGTCCGTCCGCACGTGGCGAGACTGGAGCGCAGACATGGAACCATCACACGACTGGCATCCCACGAAGCCAGACTCTCTGGCCGGCTATCTCGAAGCGATGGTCCGGCCCATCCTCTCCACCGGCATCAGCTGGAAGGTCGTCAACGCCAAGTGGGACGGCATCAGCGAGGTGCTCGCCCGGTTCGATCCGCGGGCCGTCGCGCGCATGACCGACGACGACATCGAATGGCTGATGAGCGACACGCGCATGATCCGCAACCGCAAGAAGATCGAAGCGATCGTCGCCAACGCCCAGCGCCTTGTGGACCTGGACGCCGAGTACAAGGGCTTTGCCAACTACCTGAGGGCCCAGGGTTCGTTCGACGACACGGTCGCGGCGCTGCGCGGTGACTTCCGTTTCCTGGGCGATAGCGGCGCTTACTACTTCCTCTATGGCGTCGGTGAGCCGGTGCCGTCGCGTTCGGAGTGGGCTGAGAGGCGCGTGCGGCGCGCAAGCTGAGCTCACCCGTTGCGCGCGGCGGGCCCGCGGGGAACACTCCCGTCAAGACAGGCAACGCCCTTCACCTCCGACGTGAGGAGAACGTCATGAAGATCTTCGTCGCCGGCGCCAGCGGAGTCATCGGGCGCCGGCTGGTACCGCTGCTCGTGGCCGCGGGCCACGACGTCGTCGGCCTCACCCGCGCGAGCGAGCGCACGAGCGCCATCGAGATGCTTGGCGCCCGTCCGGTCGTGGGCGACGTGTTCGACCGCGAGGGCCTGATCGGGCTGGTACGCACGGAGCGCGCCGGAGGTGGTCGTCGACGAGCTCAGCGACACCCCTCGCGAGCTCGGCCCGGGCCACGCGGATGAGCAGTTCGCGGGCACTAATCGCCTGCGCGTCGGAGGGCACCCGCAATCTCGTCGACGCGGCACGTAGCGCCGGCGCGAGGCGCGTGATCGGCCAGAGCTACGCCCACATCTACGCGCCGCAAGGCGACTGGGTAAAGCACGAGAGCGACGCGCTCAATCTGGGACCCGAGGCGCCGGCCGCACGGCGGCACAGCGTGGAGGCCATCGTCGCCCTCGAGGACGCCGTGCTGCACACGCCGGGGCTCGAGGGTCTCGCCCTGCGGTATGGCGCCTTTTACGGCCCCGGCACCACCTACGCCTCCGACGGGGCCTTCGCCAACCTGGTGCGCATCCACCACATGCCGCTGGTGGGCAGCGGGCGCGGCACCACGTCGTTCGTGCACGTCGACGACGCGGCCGCCGTGACGGCGCTGGCGCTGCGGGGGCCGACCGGCGTGTACAACATCACGGACGACCAGCCGGCAGCGGTGTCCGAGTGGCTGCCGTACTACGCGGAGCAGCTCGGCGCCCGACCGCCGTCGCACGTCCCGTCCCTCCTCGTGCGCACGCTGGGCCGCGAGCACTTCGTCTACCGCTCCACCGAGCAGCGCGGCGCCTCCAATCTGCGGGCGCGCCGCGACCTCGGCTTCGTGCCCGTGTACCCCAGCTGGCGCAAGGGCTTCGCCGCCGAGCTGCGAGAGGAGAGGATGGCCGCCTGAAGCGGCGTATCATGGTCCCGGCAAGAGGCATCCGCCGGAGGGGGCGATGATGGACTCAGGGATCGATCCAGCAGCCGCGACCGAAGCGGCGGCGTCGGAGGCCGCGGCCACCGCTGAGCAGTCGCGGCCGCGCGTGCTTGTGGTGTTCGCCACCAAGCACGGCTCCACCATGGAGGTGGCGCAGACGGTGGCGGAGGAGCTCCGCGACGCCGGCGTGGCGGCGGACGTGGCGACTACTTCAGGGGGCGCCGATCCTTCCGCGTATCATGCCGTGGTCGTCGCGGCGCCGATGATCATGGGCTGGCACAAGGAAGCGGTGCGCTTTGTGCAGCGCAACCGCGTCACGCTCGCCGCGCGGCCCACGGCCTTTCTGGTCACGGCCATGTCACTCACCGAGACCGGCACCGACGATGTCGATGGCGTGGCCGTGGTCAAGGATTCGTGGCTGGTGAAGAAGCCGCGCGCGCCCGGCAAGCTGAGCCGCAAGGAACGCTACGCGACGCCGGAGCACTATGCCGGCGGCATCCTCAAGAAGGCGCGGCCGGTGCGGCCGCGCTGCATCGCCTTCTTCGCCGGCTCGCTCGACTTCACCAAGATGAACGTCTTCGAGCAGCTGTTCGTGATGCTCATCGTGGGCGCCTCGCCGGGCGACGGACGCCATTGGGAGTCGATCCGCGAGTGGGCCGCGAGCCTGCCGGCGCTGCTCGCGGCCGACGAGCCGCCGGCCGGCGGGCCGGGGGCCGGCGGGCCTGCCGTGGGCGTCGGCTGAAGCCGGCGGGACTGTCGATGGCCGGCCCGGCGCGTCAGAGGACGGCGCGATGCGCATCCTGATCGTGGAGGACGCCAGGAAGCTCGCCCTCGCGCTCAAGCGCGGGCTCGAGGGCAAGGGCTACGCCGTCGACGCCGTGTTCGACGGGATCGCGGCGCGCAAGCGGCTCCTCGCGGTCGAGGACCATTACGACCTGCTCATCCTCGACGTCATGCTGCCCGGCGTCGACGGCGTGACCCTGTGCCGCGACCTGCGCGAGCGCGGCATGACGCTGCCGGTGCTCATGCTCACGGCGCGCGACGCCACCGCCGACAAGGTCCGCGGCCTGGACAGCGGCGCCGACGACTACCTCGTCAAGCCGTTCGCCTTCGCCGAGCTGCAGGCGCGCATCCGCACGCTCCTGCGCCGTCCGCGCGAGGCCATGCCCACGGAGCTGCGCGTGGCCGACCTGGTGCTCGACCCGGCGGCGCGCACCGTGCGCCGCGGCGACGAGCCCATCGAGCTGACCACCAAGGAGTTCGCGCTGCTCGAGCTCTTCATGCGCAAGCCCGGGCAGATCCTCAACCGCGACCAGATCACGGACCACATCTGGGACGAGGACTACGACTCGTTCAGCAATGTGGTGGACGTGTACGTGCGGCGCCTGCGCAAGAAGCTGGACCGCGACGGGCAGGAGAGCCTGCTGCAGACGGTGCGCGGCGTGGGCTACGGGATCCGCGCCTCGTGACGCCGCCGGCCCCCTCGAGTGCGCCGGCTCCTCCTCCGGGCGGCGCGGCCGCGCCGCCCGGCGAAGCGGCGGCGCGCGACGATCGCCGCGCGCGTCCGGACGTCTTCAGCCGCGCGGCGCTCCGCCTGGTCGCGCTGTTCTCGGCGATCGTGGTGCTGCTCATCGTCGTGTCGGGAGTGATCCTGTACGTGAGCGTCTCCAGCGACTTTGGTCACGCGCTCACCAACGGGCCGCGAGAGGGCGAGACCGAGCAGGAGCTGCTGACGCGCTCGATCGACAGGCTGCGCCTGCAGCTCATCGTCATCGACGGCGCGATCATCGTGGCCATCGGCGCCGCCGGTCTGTGGTACGCCTTTCGCACCCTGCGGCCGATCCGCGAGAACGTGCAGGCGCAGCGGCGCTTTCTGGCCGACGCCTCGCACGAGCTGCGCACGCCGCTGGCCATCATGAAGGCCGACTTCGAGGTGGCGCTGGAGGATGACGAGGTCGGCAAGGCCGCCCGGCCGGTGTTGGTGAGCGGCCTTGAAGAGGTGGATCACATGAGCGCCATCGTGGACGACCTGCTCACGCTGTCGCGCATCGACGCCCATCAGGAGGAACTCGTCTTCGTCGAGCTCGACCTGGGTGCGCTGGCGGCGGGCGCCGTCGCCAAGCTGCAGGCGATGGCGGCAAACGGCGGCGTGCGCCTCACGATGACGCCGCCGCCCGATCCGGTGAAGGTGCGCGGCGACGCGGCGCACCTGGAGCGGGCGTTGCGTAACGTCGTCCGCAACGCCATCGAGGCCTCGCCGCCGGACAGCGAGGTCGCCGTCTCCGTCACGCGGGCCGGCGCCCTGGCCGCGGTGGCCGTCGCCGACCACGGCCACGGCATCCCGCCGGAGGACCTGGCGCACGTGTTCGAGCGCTTCTACCGGGCCGATGCGGCGCGCACGCGTGACCGAGCCGGCAGCGGTCTCGGCCTGGCGATCGTCGACTGGACCGTGCGCCGGCATGGCGGCGAGGCGCACATCGTCAGCGTCGTGGGCGAGGGCACGACGGTCACGATCCGTCTGCCGGCCGCGCGGGCGTAGCCGCCCGCGGCCGCCGCCTGCCCGAGACGCGCTCCGCAGTCCGGGGGTCGTTCGTCTACCACAGTTTCGGATTGCCGGGGCGCGGAGAATGTTCAGACTCGTGGGCCAGTCGGTCCACGAGCGGAGCGGAGACCAACGTGTACGAAGACCCCGTCCATTTTCGGATCGCGGTGCCCAGCGAATCGCCGGGCGGCCTGGACGCGGCCCGTTCCGGGCATTTCGGGCGGAGCCCCAACTTCACGCTCGTCGACCTCCAGGACGGGGAGGTCACGTTCGTCGAGGTGATCGACAACGTGCCGCACGACCCGGACGGCTGCTTCGCCCCCGTGCTCATGCTCGGCGAGCACATGGTGGACGCCGTCGTCGTCTCGGGGATCGGCAAGCGACCGCTGCTTGCCTGCCTGCAGGCGGGCATCCGGGTGTTCAACGGCGAGGACCAGGCGGACGTGCGCGGCGTGGTCCAGCGTTTTCTCGAGGCCGAGCTCTCACCTGTCGGTCCGGACGCCACGCGACCGCTCTGAGAGCGGTACCTCCCTTCGCGTAGTCGCGTTTCCCGCCGGGAATAGTTGACGCTGACAGCCGATTGGCCAGCACGTCGCCGTCCCGGAGGATGCCATGGAAGCGCCGCACCAGATCAAGCCGTCCAAGCTCGCCGACTACCTCGAGGTCATGACCAAGGCTGTCTTCCAGTCGGGCATGAGCTGGCAGGTCGTGGAGGCCAAGTGGGACGGCTTTCGCGAGGCGTTCGCCGGCTTCGATCCCGAGAAGATCGCCGCCTTCAGCGGCGACGACATCGAGCGGCTGACCGGCGACACGCGCATCATCCGCAACCGCCGCAAGATCGAGGCGACGGTGACCAACGCCGAGACGATGCTCAGGCTGGACGGCGAGCACGGCGGCTTTGCCGCCTACCTGCGGTCCCACGAGACCTTCGACGACACCGTCGCCGGCTTGCGCGCCGAGTTCCGCTTTCTCGGCGACACCGGCGCCTACTACTTCCTCTACGTGGTGGGCGAGCCCGTGCCTTCGCATGAGGACTGGATGGCGGCGCATCCGACGGCGACGCGGGCCCGTTCGCGCACCTGAGCCGCGCACATCCGAGCAGTACCCGGGAGGATCCGGAGATGAGAGTCCGCAGCGCCAACGACGAAGAACTCAAGAAGCGGCTCACGCCGCTGCAGTACCAGGTGACCCAGCACGAGGGCACCGAGCCTGCCTTTCACAACGAGTACTGGGACGAACATCGCGACGGCATCTACGTCGACGTGGTGGGCGGTGAGCCATTGTTCAGCTCGCGCGACAAGTACGACTCCGGCACCGGCTGGCCGAGCTTCACCCGGCCGCTGCGGGAGGACGCCGTGTCCTCCAAGACCGACCACAAGCTCTTCATGTCGCGCACCGAGGTCCGTAGCACGGTCTCGGGCTCGCACCTCGGACACGTCTTCTCCGACGGCCCGCGGCCCACGGGTCAGCGCTACTGCATGAACTCGGCCTCGCTGCGCTTCATCCCCAAGGAGGACTTGGAGGCGGAAGGCTACGGCGAGTACGTCTCGCTGTTCGAGGACGGGGCCAGGGAGACCTGAGTGGTGCGCTACGCGAACGAGGAAGAGGCGCTCATCGGCTTGGCGCGCCATCTCACGGACGCGTACGTGGAGGCGACGAGCGACGAGGACGCCGAGTACGCCGCCGACAAGATCGACGACTTTCTCAGCGACTACGACGACTTCGCCCCCGACGAGGCGCTGATCGAGCTGTTCGCTTTGCCCGCGTCGGCGCGCACGTGGCCGCTGCTCGACAGCGTCCAGGAGACGCTCGCGGAGCGCGGCCCGCAGGCAGTGCAGGCACTGCTGGTGGCCGCGCGCCGTGGCCCGGCGGGCTCGGCGCGCCGCCGCCGGGCTCTCGAGACCCTCGGCCTCATGCCCGAGTCGAGGCTCGCCGAGAGGCTCGCTCTCATCCTCGGCAGCCGCATCGACGACGAGGTGAAGCGGGTGGCCGTACACGCTCTCGTGGCTATCGGCGGGGCGGCCGTGCCGAGGCTCGAGGAGGCGCTCTACGACCCCGACGCGCGCCCGTGGGCCGAGGACGCCCTCGGCGATCTGCGGGCGCGCCGCTCTGAGTCCCGGCGCATCGCGGCCGCACTCGGCCCCGCCGCCGCGTCGGCGGCCGCCGAGGACCGCGAACGCGACGACGACCTTCCCTTTGCCGAGCGCTTCGAGCGCGCGCTCCGCGACTAGTAGCTTCGGGAGCAGCCGCGCGTCAGTCCGTCAGCCGCGGCACGTCGGTGCCGCCGAGCGCCGGCGCCTGGCCGCGCATCTCGATCAGCTTGGTCCTGAGCTCCGTCTGCAGCTGCGCGATCTCGCCTTCGGCCTGAGCGCGCCGCGAGCGGCCCTCCTCCTGGATGCGGATCGTGTCTTCCAGCGTGGCCACGAGGTCCGCGTTCACCTTGCGCAGCGTCTCCACGTCCACCACGCCGCGCTCCACCTCGCGACCCACCTTGGCCGAGCCGGTCTTGAGCAGCTCGGCGTTCTTGGTCAGCAGCTCGTTGGTCATGTCGCTGACCTGCTTCTGCAGCCCCAGCGCCGCCTGCTGACGGTACAAGCTGATGGCGATCACGATCTGGTTCTTCCACAGCGGGATGGTGGTGAGGATGGAGGCCTGGATCTTCTCCACGAGGTTCTGGTCGTTGCTCTGGATGAGGCGGATCTGCGGCGCCGTCTGGATCGCGATCATGCGCGTGAGCTTGAGGTCGTGGAGGCGGCGCTCGAAGCGCACCACGGCGTTGCTGAAGTCGGTGAGGCGCTGCGCGGCCATCGGGTCGTCCGAGGTGCGCGCCTCCAGCTCGAGCTCGGGCAGCTTCTTGGTGTGCAGGTCCTGCAGCACCTGCTCGCCGGCGGCGATGTACAGGTCGAGCTGCTTGAGGTACTCGAGGTTGAGCTCGTACATCTTGTCGAGGATGGTGATGTCGCGCAGCAGGCCCATGCGGGAGCGCTCGAGGCCGGTGGTGATGCGGTCGATGCTCGAGGCCACCTTCTGGTAGCGCGCCGCGAAGCGGTCGAAGGTGTTGGCCAGCCGGCCGACGAGGGGGATGCGCGATTTGCCGGAGCCGAGGCTGTCCACGTCGAGCTCGCGGACCTTCTTGAGCAGATCGGTGACCGCCTCTCCGCCGGCGCCGGCGTCCTTGTTGCGCACATCGCTGAGCAGCGTGTCGGCGAAGTTGGCGATGCGGCTCTGGGCCGGGAGGCCGTAGGCGATCACGGCCTGCGAGTCGGTCACGTCCACGCTGTCGCGGATCTCCGCGACGCGCGCCAGGTCCGTGGAGTCCAGCGGACCCTCGGCCGGCGCGGACGTGGCGGCCGGGCCGGCTGGATCTGCGGGCGCCGTGACCTCGGTCGAGGCCGCGTCGGCGGCGGCTGGTTCAGGCACGCTCCCTGCTTCCAGGATGTCGTCGGTCATCAGAGCCCTCCGGTCTCGCTGTACATGTCTTCGGTGCGGACGGTCTTCTCGAGCAGCTCGATCTCCACGTCGAGGTCGAGGACGCGGTCTTCGAGCACGGCCCCGAGCTCGCGGTCGAAGGCCTGCTGCACCACGCGCAGGGACGCCTCCGCCCGCGCCAGCGTCTTCTCCACCTCGGGCGAGGAGGAGTTGCGCTGGCTCAGGTACACGTAGCCGTCGACGATGCGCTGCGCCGCGTCGAGGTAGTAGGAGAGAAAGCTGCGGGCGGCGTCCAGCTTGCGCGGCCGTGCCGCCAGTTCGTTGAGGATCTGGTCCGCCGTGCGCGTGAGCGCGATCACCTCGTCCTGCACCTCGATCTTCTCGATGCTGTCGGCGCTGCCCAGCAGGTGGTCGACCTGCGCGCGGGCGGCGCGCAAGGTCTCGGCCGCCGCCTCGTCCATACCCTTGGGCAGCGGCGGCCTGTCCACCGTGCCGATCCGGGACGGGGGCTGCGGCGGCGCCGGCAGCTGCCGCGGCACGTCGCCGAACTGGATGGCGCGGTACTGCGGCCTCAGGTACAGGGCGTTGGCCACAGAGGCCGCCGAGACCACGAGTTGCAGGGCGATCATCGGCAGCAGCAACGGCGTGCCGATGGCGAGGATGGTGAGCACCAGCGGCACCAGGTAGAGAAAGCCGAGCGCCGTCCACGAGGCCTTCCTGGCGCGCACGCCGATGTACACGAACGCGAGCCAGTTGAAGAAGCCGGCGGTGAAGGTCCAGCCGATCCACAGCGAGTGGCGCCACCACCAGCGGAAGCGCGAGCGGCTCTGCGCCGAGGGTTGCTCGAGGAGCACGACCTCGGCCCCTGGCTTGGGCTTGAGTTGCTGGACGTCGCGCACCGCTGTGGCGGGGTGCCCGTTCTCGCACTCCCCGTAGGGCGTGACCCACACCCACTTGCGGCACTCAGTGCAGTATCCGCCGACCGGCATGGTCCTCCTTCGAACTGCTCTCAGGATGAGGATAGCCCGAGACGGCCCCCGGCACACGTTCTATGGGCCGCGCGCGCCCCGGCCTGCTACAGTGTGAGGGGCGCGCCTTCGTCCGGGGCGGCGCGCCGGGTACGTGGGGGCTTCATGAAGCGCACCGTCATGCTCGCTCTGGCTGTCGTGGTCGTCGCCCTCTGCATGGCCGCGGTCGGCGCGGCGTCCGCCGCGGCCCTGCTGCCGGATGGCGACCAGGGCTGGTACTGGCAGATCCCGCAGCCTTCCCGCGACTGGCAAGGGCTGAACGACGTGGCCATGCCGACGGCCTCCAAGGTCTGGGCCGTCGGCCCCAGCGGCACCATCATCCACAGCCTCGACGGCGGCGTCACCTGGGCTCCTCAGGCGTCTGGCACCGCTGTGGACCTGTTCTCTGTCGCGTTTCCCGATGATCACGACGGCTGGGCGGTGGGCGGCGACGGCCGGGCCACCGTGCTGCGCACCATCGACGGCGGCGCCACCTGGACCGAGAGGTCGCCGCCGCCGGCCAGCGCGTCGGCGCTCTCGAGCACCGACGCCGCGCACTGCTGGCTCGGTAGCGATCAGGGGGGCGTGCTGCGCACCACCGACGGCGGCGCCACCTGGTCCACCACGCGGCTCGGCGCCTACAACGGGCACGTGGAGGTCGCGTTCGTGGACGCGCTGCATGGATGGGCCGCCGGCGATCGCGGGCGCATCTGGCGCACGGAGGACGGCGGCGCCACGTGGCAAGCGCTCTCCGCCGGCGGCCTCTGGACGTCAGTCGGCGACTCAGCCACGTGGACCGTGCGGTTCACCGGCTTGAGCCGGGGATGGCTCCTTCTCGACACCCTGAGCAGCAAGGGCTGGCAGCTCTGGACCACGGCGGACGGCGGTGTCACGTGGAGCTCGGTGCTCAAACGGTCCTCCTCGTTCGCGGCCGCGAGCCTCACTGCCGGCCCGCCCTCGACGGCTTGGGTCTTCAGCCTCGCCGGCGTCGCCGATCCACGCATTCCGCAGGTGACGAGCCTGGACGTGACCACAGACGGCGGGTCCACGTGGTCCCGGACGAGCACCGGCTCCACACCGTGGGGGCCGCTGGCGCAAAGCGGCGGCGTCTTCTGCGCCGTCGGCCAGGGGCTGGTGCGGTCCGCGGACGGCGGTCTTACCTGGACATCGGGACTCTCCGGCAAGGACTACGCCTTCAGCGGGGCCGATGCGGTCGCCGGCGACGATGTGTGGGCCGCCGGCTCCGGCGTCGTGCTGCACAGCGCCGACGGCGTACGCTGGATCGAGCAGGCAGGGGTTGGCGACGGTCGCTTTCGCGCCGTGAGCTTCCCCGATGCCGTGCACGGCTGGGCGGTGGGCGGCGCCGCCGCGACGGGACGGGCGATCGTCAGCCATACCGGCGACGGAGGCGCCACCTGGACGGCGCAGCGGTCGGCGCTGACCGGCCAGCTCACCGGGGTGGACTTCGTCGATGCGCAGCGCGGCTGGGCGATCTCCGGCGTCGGCCTCGAGCGCACCGTCGACGGCGGCGCCACCTGGTCGGTACAGAAGCTGCCCAGGAGGGCGGAGCTCAACGTGGTCAGCTTCCTCGATGCCTCGCGAGGCTGGGTGGGCGGCGCCATACCGCCCTCGGGCAAGAACCCGGGCTCCTTCGTTCCCTGCCTTTTCGCCACCACGAACGGCGGCGTCACGTGGAAGACGGTCCCAGTACCGGCCAGCGCGCAGATGGTCCTCGGCGTCCAGTTCTTCGACCGCGACAACGGCTGGGTCGTCGCGGTGGGGGTGGGTTCCGGGGCCTGGGCCGCCCGCACCAGCGACGGCGGGGCGACCTGGAGACGTGCCTCTGGATTCAACAAGGGCGAGCTGCTCATGGCCCTGCGCTTCGCCGACACGCAGCACGGCTGGATCGGCGGCTACCAGGGCGTCTACGGCACGGCGGACGGCGGCGCCTCCTGGAAGCTCGTCGCACCCGGCGTAAGCACCAGGGTGATCGCGGCCGCCGATCTCCAGCACGTCTGGGCCTTCGGCTGGGGCGCGGTGGCCTCCACGGTCGACGCGGCCGGGGACGTGGCGGCTCCCGACACACTCGACGACGCCGACTGGCTGTGGCACAACTCGCCTGTGACCCTGCAGCTCTGGCCCAACGACGTCGGCGGTTCCGGGCTGGCGAGCACGCGCTACAGTCTCGATAGCGGCGTCACCTGGCGGGACGGCAGCGCGATCGGCGTCGCCGCCCCCGTCGATCACTCCGCCGATGGCGCCCACGAGATCCGCTTCCGCTCCGCCGACGTCGCCGGCAACGTGGAGGCCACCAAGTCCGCCAAGGTCTTCATCGACACACTGGGCCCGACCTGCGGGGCGACCAAAGCAACGGTCAACGTCGGCGAGCGAGGCATCCTGCGCTTCAGGGCCGCCGACGCGACGAGCGGCGTCGCCCAGGCCGTGATCACGATCAGCGACTTCGAGGGAAGCGTGCTTCGCAGCTTCACTTTACGCGCCGGCACCTGGAGCGTGACGCCACCGCCGCGCTTCTACTGGCTGCCCTTCACCGCCGACCTCAGGCCCGGCTACTATCGCGTCACCGTGCACGCCACCGATCGGGCCGGTAACCCGCAAGTGCTCGAGGGCCACAACCTGCTGCACGTGATGCGCGTGAACGCTCCCAAGGCGCTGCCGCCCGCCTGGCCGGCCGGACTGCCGAGCGGTCCTGCGCCGGCCGGAGTCTCGGCGGCGGGCGCAACGGCCTCTTCTATGGCTCTCCCGACCGCGCCCGCCGCGCCGGGCGGCGTCGCCCGGCTGCGTGAAGCCTGGCTCAGCCGGACGCTGCCCGCCCAGTAGGAGCCCGCCGGGCACTGGTGTGGCGGGGCGCTCAGCGCGGGTACGCTGAGGAGCAAGGCACCCTGATCCGGAGGTCGCGATGCTCCACCAGCTGGCGAGTGCCATCCGCGCGCGGCAGGTCTCGGCCGTGGAGGTCACCGAACGCGCCTTCGAGCGGATCGGCGCCCACAACGCCGAGCTGAACGCGGTCGTCGCCCTGCGCGACGCGGGCGATGCGCTCGCCGAGGCGGAGGTCGTGGATGTGCAGCTCCGCCTGGGCCGCGAGCTCGGCCCCTTGGCCGGCATCCCGTTCCTCGTCAAGGACAACCACGACCTCAGCGGCTTGCGGACCACGCAGGGCTCGATGCTCTTCGGCGGGACGGCGCCCGCCAAGCGCGACAGTCTCACGGTCGCGCGCCTGCGCGCCGCCGGCGCGATCCCCATCGGCAAGACCAACGTGCCGGAGTTCTGTCTCGAGGGATACACGGCCAACAAGCTCTTCGGCGCGACCCACAACCCCTGGGCGCTGAAGTGGTCGCCGGGCGGCTCCAGCGGCGGTTCCGGCGCCGCCCTGGCCGCGGGCATGGTGCCCATCGCCACGGCTACCGACGGCGCCGGCTCGGTGCGCATCCCGGCCGCCTTCTGCGGCCTCTTCGGACTCAAGCCCACCAACGGCCTCATCGCGCGCGATCCCATCCCGTCGTGGATCGACTACACCACCGACGGGCCGCTCGGGCTCTCGATCGCCGACGTGCGCCTGCTTCTGGAGGTGCAGTCCGGGCCCTGCCCCGGCGACCCCAGCGCCATGCCCCACCCCTTCCGCGGCTCGGCGGCTGTACGTGCGGAGGGCTCCGGCCACGGTCCGCTGCGCCCCAGCGTGGTCTACGCAGCCCCGCGTCTCACCGACGGTCCGCCGCTGCCCGAGCCCGTGATGGCGCTGTTCACGGCCGCGCTCACCAGCCTTGAGAAGGACCTTGGGTTCACGGTGATGACGCTCCACGCCGGCGAGGTCTTCAGGGAGGGCGACCTCGACGAGGATTGGGGCCTCACGGCGCTGGCCGAGCACGCCCACGAGATCGGCCAGGACGTGATCGAGAAGAACGCCGAGCTGCTCACGCCCCGCGCCCTGGAAGTCATGCGTGCGGGGCTCGAAGTCTCTCTGCACGAGTACCTGGCGGCGCGCCGTCGGCGCTTCGGGTACGTGCTCGAGCTGGACCGTCTGCTGGGCGACGACCGCGTCATCGTCTCGCCCACGCTCTGTGAAGAAGGCTTTCTCGCCGACGGCCGCATGCCGGGCGCCGACGAGCCGGGCACGCCGGACTCCGCCTACAACACATCCGCCCAGAACGTGACGGGCCATCCGGCGCTCTCCGTGCCTGCCGGCGTGGCCCCCAATGGGGTGCCTTTCGGCTTGCAGATCACCGGTCCCCGCTTCGCCGACGACCTCGTACTGCGGGTGGGCGAGGCCTGGGCCGTGGCCCATCCGGGCCCAGGCACCGCACCCGGCTACGCTTCCTTCTGGGAGAGATGAAGGTCGAGACAACCTCGGGACAACAGCCCCACAACCTGTCTCAACACGGTGTTAACACTTGGGGGGCAGACTAATCCGCGAAGACAAGAACGGCGGTGATGGCTTCCCCCCCAGCCATCCCAAACCCGGCTGTTGTACAGTGCGCCCCCACTGAGCCGGGAGACCGCCCGGAAGCGAGACCTCCTTCTTCCGGGTGGCGCGCCGCCTCTTCAAGTGCCGGGGCGACCCCCCCAGGTCGCTCCGGCACTTCCCCTTCAACCGCCGGTCAGTCTGCGGAGCGCCGCAGAAGGTGACCGTGACCGGGCCGCCCGGAACGGCAGGCCGCGCGCATCAGCCGCGCAGGATATCATCCACGTATGCGCGGCAAGCTCTTCACTTCGCTCCGCTCGCGGGTCTGGATGGCCATCGCCGTCGCCGTGCTCGTGCCGCTCGTCACCGTCATGGTGGTCGGCGGGATGGCGTGGCAGGAGCTGCGCACCACCTCCAACCAGGCCGGGCTCATGCGCCAGGCGGAGCTGATAGCGGCGATGCCCGGCGCCCCGGACGCACTGCAGAATGCGGCCCGGGTCGTCACGGCGAAGGGCGAGAGGGTCGAGTTCATCGGCGCCAACGAGGCGCGACACGGGCTGGGCGACCGCGCCCTCAAGAAGCTGGACGCAGGCCAGACGGTGACCGGGACGCTCACTCAAAAGGACGTGGCGTACCTGTTCGCGGCCAAGGAGCAGAGCGGGGCGTCGCAGGTGATCGTGCGCGTGATGGTGCCGCGCGGACTCAGCGCCGACATCCGCAGCACGCTGTTCTTCGCGGCGCTCGTGAGCGCCTGCGTGGCGGCCATCGCCGCCTTCCTCATCGCCCGCACGGTGGTCAACCCGGTCGAGCAGCTGGCCGTGGCCAGCAGCGAGCTGGCGGCCGGACAACGGCCGCCCACGCTGGAGCCGCACGGCCCCGCCGAGATGCGCCGCCTCACCGAGTCGTTCAACGCCCTGGCGGCGGGCCTCCCGGGCGCGGCGGCCGCAGCGGCGCGGACCGCGGCGGGCGACCCGCCCGATCCGGACGGCTCATCCACAGCCGGCGAGACGCCGGCCGGCGAGACGCCCGCGGGACCGGCGCCTACGGAGTGACCGTCTCCACCGAGAAGGCGGCCCAGTTGAGCGCCTCGCTGAGCGACGGATGGATCGGGCGGGCCGCCTGCACTTCCTCGAGAGTGGCCCCGGCGCGCATCGCCAGCGCCATGGTGTAGATGAGGTCCGAGGCGTGGGGGCCGGCGAGATGGGCGCCCAGCAGGCGCCCGTCCTGACCGGCCAGCAGCTTCACGAGCCCCCCGCGGCGCTGGCTGATGATCGCCTGCGCCACCCACTCGAAGTCGCCGCGCGCGACCTGGTACGGGGCGCCGCGCGCGGCCAGCTCGGCCTCGCCGAGCCCCACGCGCGCCACCTCGGGCACGGTGAAGCACGTCGAGGGCATGACGGCGAGGTCCACGCTCTGCGGCTCGCCGCTCAGCAGGCTCTCGGCCACGGCCTCGCCCTCGAGGCCGGCCACGGGTGTGAGCTCGAGGCCGCCGGCGGCGTCGCCGCCGAACCACACCCGCGGGTTGCTGGTGCTGCGCAGCGCGGCGTCGAGGAGCGGCCGCCCGCGCCCGTCGAGCTCGACCCCGCCTGCGGCGAGATCGAGGCCGTCAAGCGCCGGCCGCCGGCCGGTAGCCAGGAGGACGCGCTCCGCGGCGAGCCTGCGCTCGCCGCCCCGCGCGTCCTCGAAGCGCACGTTCAGCGCGCCGCGGTCGCCGTCGATGGCCTTGGTCGAGGCGCCGGTGAGGAACGTCACGCCGAGCGCCTCGAGACCCTTGCGGGCCAGCGCCGCCGCCTCGGGATCGAAGCCCTTGAGCACGTCCTCGCCGCGGACCAGCAGCGTCACCTCGCTGCCCAGCGCGGCGTAGATGCCGGCGAACTCCATGGCGATGTAGCCGGCGCCGACGATGACCAGCGACGCCGGCCGCTCGGGGTACTCGAGGGCGTCGTCGCTCGCGTCGGCGAGCTCCGCGCCGGGGATCCTCGCCCGCACCGCTTGCGAGCCTGTCGCAACGAGCACGTGGTGCGGACGGTAGGTAGCGCCGCCCACCTCCACCTCGTCTGCGGAGACGAAGCGCGCCTCGCCCGCGGACAAGCTCTACGCCGAGGCCCTCGAGGATGCCTTCCTGGTCGCCGGCATAGGTGCGCTGCATCTCGGCGCGCCACTCCATGAGCCGCGCCCAGTCGACGGGGGGCCGGTACGCCGGGGAAGCCCCATCCGGCCGGCCTCCTCGACCTCCAGGCGGGTCTGCGCGGCGGTGTAGAGCGCCTTCTTGGGCACGCAACCGTGCCAACGCAGGTGCCCCCGAAGCGGCCGTGCTCGACGACAGTGACCGCCTTGCCGGCCCTGGCGGCCGCTCGCGCGACGCGCGTGCCGGCAGTGCCGGCACCGATGACCAGGACGAACGGCTCGTTCATGAAAGGCCTCCTCAGACGCTGACGGAGACCTTCCCCGCCGCCGGGAGGCGCAACCGCGCGGCCTGCGTCAGGCAGGCTCGCCGGGCGCGGCCGCGGGCTCCACGGGGGCGCCGTCGGGCTGCAGCGGCTGCGGGTTGGCCTGCAGCGCGGCGAGCCGCTCGGCGCGCTCCTTCACGCCCAGCATGCACTTGCGCATGAAGGGCAGGTCGAAGAGATCGACCGCGAGCTGCCGAAAAGCGCGCCGGCCGCCACCACTGGTAGCGGTCGCGCAGACGGGTGATGAGCCGCGTGTGGAACTCGTCGACGGGGTCGAGGTACCAGAGCCACGTGCCTCGGAGGAGCGGCGCCTTGCCGCGCCACAGCATCCAGCGGTCCTCCTCGAAGGCCGTGCAGACCATCGCGGTGTAGGGACTCATGGGGAACTCCGTGCCCACCTCGAGATGCTGATGCTCGGGCAGGACCTCCCACGTGCTGGGCTTGCCGCCGTTGTCCACCCAGTCGTAGCCGTACCAGCCCGCGCGGCCCCAGCCGATCTGTACGAGAAACGGCCAGATCTGGTCCGGCCGCGCTCTCACGCTCACCGCCCGGGTGGCGTTCCATGCGGCCTCGGGGACGATCTCGTCGAACGGCAAGGGGCGCGACGCCTCTTCGTCGGTCGCGCCCCAGCGCATCTGCCACGGGCGCGCGTCTTGAGGTACGCCCAGATGCCGCCCGACACCGCCTCGACGGTGACGGCGGCCAGTGCGATCTTGTAGAGCTTCTTCATGACGGATGTCCCTTCCGAGACGTGATCGGCGCGGGCCGGCATGCCCTGATAGCTTAGTCGGGCAAAGACGAGCGGGAGACTGACATCCTATCCCAAACCAGATTCGAGCGGATACAGGCCAACCCGGCGATCTATCCAGGCGTCGCCGACGAGCTGGGTCCTGGGTTCGCCTGGCACGTGCACGCCGGCAGCCCGCGCTCGTCGCAGGCGCTCTGCCTGAGCGCCTGGCATCCGCTGCGCGGGCTGGAGGCGCGTCACGCCGTGATCGAGCGGCTGCTGGCCGCATCGTTGCCGGCGGCCGTGTGGCCGGGGGGCGCCGCGGGACCGCCGGCCGATCCGGCCGATGGCCCCGCCGCGGCGAGCCGCGCGGCGCTCGCTCCAGCCGCACGGCGCTGGGAGATCGCCGTGGAGGTCCGCCGGCCCGAGGTGCTCGACGAGGCCGGCGGTGCGCCCAGCGCCATCGACGTCCTCCTCACGGCGGACGACGCCGTCGTCTGCGTCGAGGCCAAATACCTCTCAGACGCGGTCGAGGGCTTTGGCCGCTGCACTCAGTTTCCCGGGGCCTGCGCGGGTTTCCACGGTCCGGGCTCGGACCTCAAGACCGGCTCCGCCGCGCCCTGTCGCCTGGCCGTGAGCGAGGGGCGCCGTCAGGCGCGGCGGTATTGGGAGGTGGCCGCGCGCCTGTTCCTGGACGCGGCCACGGCCGAGGGTGACGAGGTGGGCAGCTGCGCGCTGGCGCGCCCGTACCAGCTCGCCCGTGACCTGTTCTTTGCCGCCGAGCTGGCGCGCCGCGGCGGCAAGCCCCGCTTCGCCGCCCTGGTCGTGGCGCCGGCGGCCACTGCCGCGGTCGTCACGGCGCAGACCGCGGCCTTCGCGGCCGACGTGCTGCGCCCCGAGCACGCCGGCCGCGTGGCCGTGGTGCACTACGAGGCGCTGAGCGCCCTGCTGCTGGCGAGCGGCGACGCCCACGCCGAGGCGGTCGGACGCTTCGTCGCCGAGCGCCTGCCGGCGCCGCGTCCCGCGGCGCGGAGCGTGCCGGTCAGAGAGCTCAGGCGGAGGGCCGAGGCCGCGCGGCGCCACGTCGCGCGCGGCCCACGTGCCGGCCACACGGAGTAGGATGACTCATCCGGAAGCGTGTTCATCAATCCAGGGGGTCATGTGACCGCTGCGCAGCACGAGCCTAAGATCGAGTACACCGGCAAGGGCACCAAAGAAGACCCGTTCGTGATCCATGGTGTGCGGCTGGCGGAGGGTGAGAAGCAGACGCTCACGACGCACAAACAGTTGGTGTGGGCGGAGTTCGCCCTGGTCACGAGCCTCTTCGGGCCCGCGCCGCCCAACTGGCAGGTCGTCACGCACGCGCTTGGCGTGAACGGCGAGGGCCACCAGTGCCGGGTGCTCGACATCCGCGTGCACGATGAGCCGCGGGTGCTGTGGTTCGACGAGGCGGAGTCCACGCTGGTCGCCAAGCGCGAGCTCAGCGGAGACACCGCCGGCTGAACCAGCCGCGGACCGGCTGCCCTAGTGCCCGCCGCCCACGACGAGGTAGTCGTTGATCTCCGGCCCCGCGTGGCCGGCGTGGAATCCGACCACCAGGCGCCTCAGCTCCAGGTCCGCGGCGCTGCGGCGCGCGCGCAGCCGCAGGAGGTCTGCCCAGGTCTCGGTGGCGAACAGCTCCAGGTAGTCGCCGGGGCGCTCGAGGTCCCGGTACACGGCCCAGTACACGGCGCCCCGCTGCCGCCGTGTGGCGCCGAGGCGCTCCACGAGATAGAGGAACTCCTCCTCGTCCTTGGGGTCCACGGTGTACCTCATCGTCACCATCACCGGGCCTTCGTCCAGTTCGGGAGTCTCCGAGGGTTCGTGCATGGGGAAGGTGGTGGCCGCGCCGAGCTTGAGCTCCGCGACGCGGCCCTTGGGGATCGGCAGGCGCCACGTGACCGCGAGGAGCACGAGCGCCGTGCCGCCGACGATGTAGAACGCCGTGGTCACGCCCAGATGCGTCGCCACCGTGCCCCAGATGAGCGAGCCCGCCGCCAGCGCCCCGAACAGGGCCATGAGGTACACGGCCAGGCCGCGGGCGCGCACCCAGTCCGGCAGGAGCGACACCGGCGGCCACCTGAAAGCCGGTGAACAGGGTCAGCCACGCGGCCCCGGCGGCGAGCACGATCAGGCAGGCGAGCCAGTAGGAGTCGTTGGCGCCGAGAGCGGCGGCCGCCGCCGCGAGGACGATCATCCCGGCGGCCACGATGCGGCTCTGGGGGACGTCGCCGACCAACCGCGGCAGGAGCAGAACGGCGCTCACCCCGCCGACGCCGAGAAAGGCCATCATGCCGCCGTAGGCCAGAGAGCCGACGTGCAGGTGCTGGCGGGCGTAGACGGGCAGCAGCGAGTTGAGGGAGGCGGCGCACAGGCCAAACGCCGCCGCCCGCACCATCAGCGGGCGCATCTGCGGGCGGAAGCGCACGTAGCGCAGCCCGCCGCGCACCGCGCTCACGAGTCGCTCCGCGGGCAGGATGGTCGGCGCCCGCTTCTCTTTCCAGCGCCAGAGCACGAAGACGATGGCGAGATAGGTCACGGCGTTGAGGAGGTAGGCCAGCTGCGGACCGCCGAGCGCCACGACGATGCCGCCGAGCGCCGGACCCGCGGCCATGCCGATGGTGTTGGTCATGCTGTTGAGCGTCACAGCGGCGCGGATCTCCTCGCGCGGCACGAGACCCGGGATCATCGCCTGCCAGCCCGGCATGGTGAGCGCGTAGAAGGTGCCGGTGGCGAACACCAGGAGGAGCAGGCTCCAGGGCTTGGTCAGTCCTGCGAACGTGAGGATGCTGAGCAGCGCCGAGGTGCCGAACATGCAGGCGTTGGTGACGATCAGCAGGCGCCGGCGGCTGAGGATGTCGGCGAGCACGCCACCGGGAAGCACGAGCAGGAACACGGAGAACGTGGTGGCGCCGGCGACGAGTGCCACCAGCAGCGTGGTGGTAGCAAGGCTGGTCATCTGCCACTGTGCCGCCAGCGACTGCATGTAGCTGCCCAATGCGGAGGTGAGCGCGGCGAGGAACAGCGCGCGAAAGAGCGGATGGGCGAGCGGGGCGGTCACCGACGCCTGCGGCGCCGCGCGCTCGCCTTGCTGGGTGGGCTCGGGGCCTGCGCTCGTCACCCGAGAGACTTCGGCCGGGGCGAAGCCAACCCTGCGTCGGGCGGCCGGGCTTGCGGCGGGCCGCCGGCGGCAGCCTCGCAGCGGACGCGCGCCGGACGCGCCGGACGGGCGATGCTCAGTCCGGCGTGGTAGCGTAGCCTCCAGTCAGAGCACGGCGCACAGCCGGGCGCTCGGAGAGGAGTGGGTCCATGGGCTGCTGTCTCGTGATCGGCATCATCGCGGCGTCGCCGCGCCTCATCCTGCTCGGCATCTGGCTGTTCACGAGCTACCTCTCGCAGGCCGGCATCGCCTTCATCTGGGGGCTGCTCGGCTTCTTGTTCGCGCCCTGCACGACGATCGCCTACGCCATCGCGCAGAACTCCTTCGGCGGTCTGCACGGGTGGGGCACGGTGATCTTCGCGGCGGGCATCGTCCTCGATGTGCTCATCTACTACAGCGGCCGCCGTTCGCAGATGTCGCGGCCGGTCTCGGGCTGACGCGGCCGGGATCCGGTCGCAGCGCGCCGGCCGCCCTGCCCTTCACCTCGATGGGTCCGCGTCATCGGAAGTCGCGGCGCGGCGCCAGTGCAGGTGGGCGGTGACCAGTGTTCCGCCGGACTCCATGGGGCCCGCCGTACTCAGGTGGAGCGAGTCACCGTCGATCTCCACCACTCGCTGCTGGGTCTGCCCGACCCACCCGGGAAAGAGCGAGACGAACATGGAATGCGTCAGGGTGCCCGTCTCCTCATCCACGTGGAACGGACCCGAGTAGGCGAAGTACGTCATGGCCTCCTGCTGGTACTCCTCCGGTGTGAGGGCGGACCAGTCGGCCGAGGCGGGTGGCGCCCGGTCGGGGCCCATGATCTGGGCGGACATGTATCCGTCGGGGGTGTAGAGGATGAGGCCTTTGGGAGCCTCTCCCATCGGGAACCGCGGGGCGGACCCGTCCACGGGCCGTTCGACGAGGCTGACCAGCTTCCAGGCGCCGATCAAGCGGTCTCTCAGATTCCCGGTCATGCTTCCTCCCAGCTGGGGACGCTCTCGGAGAGAAGGCTATCGGCGCCGGCGGCCGGACTCCAGGCCCGACGTGGTGCGGCCGCCGCAGCCCGGCGCGCCGCGACGCACGATGCCAGCCTGGCAGCGTCGCCGCGCAGCCCACAGCGTCGGTAATTGCCGGCGCCGTTTGGGCCGAGAAGCCGAAGTGCGGCGCAGGCTGACCTCGAGCGCGCGCGGGTGAGCGCTGCCGGAGACCAGGGTAGATACACGTACTGGCGACGGAGGGAGGCCCAGATGGCCGTGTTCGAGTGGCGTAGCCCCATGCCCGTCTCCGCGGACGAGCTGTACGCGTGGCACGTGAGTCCGGGAGCCTTCGAGCGGATCGCGCCGCCCTGGCAGCGGATGCGGCTCATCGAGCGCAGCGGCGGCGTCGCCGACGGCGCCCGCGTGGTCTTCGAGGTCAAGATGGGACCGGTGTGGCGGCGCTGGACGGCCGACCACCACGACGTGATCGAGGGTCGGCAGTTCGTGGACACTCAGGTGAAAGGGCCGTTCGCGGCCTGGGAGCACACGCATCGCTTTGTGCCCCGTCCTGACGGCACGAGCGAGCTGATCGACCACATCGAATACAAGCTGCCGGGCGGCGTCGCGGCCACCGTCGGCGAGGGGCAGGCCCGGCGCACGCTCGAGCGCCTCTTCACCTTCCGCCACCTGCGCACCCGCAACGACCTCGAGCGGCACGCGCGCTGGCGCGAGAGCCCGCGTCTCAAGGTGGCCGTCACCGGCGCCGGCGGACTCGTTGGCGGGCACCTCGTGCCCTACCTCACCACCGCCGGCCACGATGTGGTGCGCCTGGTGAGGCGGCCGGCGGCGGGACCAGACGAAGTCAAGTGGGACCCGCGCTCCGGCAGCCTCGATTCGGCCGCCTTCGAGGGCGTCGACGCCATCGTGCACCTCGCCGGCGAGACCATCTCCGGACTGTGGACCAGCGGCAAGCGCCAGGCCATCATGAGCAGCCGGCGCGACGGTGCCGCGACGCTCGCCGCGGCGGTCGCGGCCATGGAGCGCCCGCCCGGCGTGGTGGTGTCCGCCTCGGCGGTCGGCGCCTACGGGCTCCACGGCGACGAGGAGATCACCGAGGCGGACGCGTACGGCACAGGCTTTCTGGCCGATGTCTGCCGGGAGTGGGAGGCCGCCTCGCAGCCCATGGCCGACACCGGCGCACGGCTCGTGACCTATCGTTCGGGGCTCGTGCTCAGCGGCGCCGGCGGCCTCCTCACGCGGATGACGCCGACGGCTCGGGCAGGCCTCGGCACGCAGTTCGGCGACGGCGCGCAGTGGTGGAGCTGGATCGACCTGGACGACACCCTGGCGGCCCTCGAGTGGATGCTGCACGATACTGAGCTCTCCGGCCCGGTCAACGTGACCTCGCCGGCGCCCGTGACCAACCGCGAGTTCACGAAGCTGCTGGGCGCCGTGTTGCGCCGTCCTGCGCCGCTGACGGCGCCCCGCGCCGTTCTCGAGAAGACGCTCGGCGACTTTGCCCGCGAGATGCTCCTCGCCAGCCAGAGGGTGCTGCCGGCCAAGCTCAAGGAGCGCGGCTTCGAGTTCTCCTTTGCGCAGCTCGCTCCGGCGCTGCGCTTCGAGCTCGGCCGGAGCTGACGGGGCGCCGGCGCAAGCGAAGTCCGGCGCTCCGAGGCGCGGCTAGGAGGCGATCGCCACCGCGTGCTGCACGTCGTCGCCGCGCTCGAGCTGGTCGAGGAGAAAGCCGGCCACGTCGGCCCGGGAGATGGGCTTGCCGCCGGGCACCGAGTAGCCGGGCCCGTGAAGGACGTGGCCGCGCGCCGGGCCGTCGGTGAGGCGCGCGGCCCGTACCAGCGTCCAATCGAGCTCGCTCTGGCGCACGATCACCTCCATGTGGCGCTGGTCGGCGTCGGCGCGGCCGTGGAGCATCGGCTTGATCACGCGCTGCGAGAACCAGGAGCGCTCGGGGTCCGGCTCGAGCTGGGCGCCCGCCGCCGCCAGCACCACCAGCCGTGGCACCCGGTAGCGCTGCATGGAGCGCACCACGTTGCGCGTACCGGAGACGACGACGCTGCGCTCGCCCTTGCCGGCTGGGCCGCCGAGCGCGAGGAGCACGGCGTCGCTGCCGTCCACGGCGTCCGAGACCGAGCCGGCCTCCAGCACGTCGCCGCGCGCCACGGTGAGGCGGGGGTGCGAGATGCCCAGCCTGGCGGGATCTCGTGCGAACGCCGTCACGTCGTGACCGCGCGCCAGCGCACCCTGCACCAGCAGCCTGCCGGTGCGCCCTGTGCTCCCGAAGACGACGACCCTCATCGCCTCATGCTAGCACCGCGGCTGCGGGCTCCTCGGGGGCTGGCTTGAATCCCCGCCATCCGGCTGCGATGATGCGGGCCGGAACTGGGGCTCTGCCGGGGGGTGGGTCATTCGCGCGCTGCCGCACAGATCAAGCCGCGACCGTGCTTCGCGCTTCGTCGCGGCCGTCGCCCTGCTGCTGCTCGTCCTCGCCGCCGCCGCGGTCTGCGGGCTCGCCGCCGCCGGCCCGGCCCGCGCCGTCTTCATCTACCACACCCAGGGTCGCGACCGCTCCTACAAGGCCGAGCTCATCGACCGGCTGCCCTCGCCGCCCAAGTTGCTCATCATCGGCGGTTCGCGCAGCCAGCGCTTCGACCCGGTCTATGCGCGCAAGCTCACCCACCTGGACGCCTTCAACGCCGCCGTGCAGAACTGCCGCCCCGAGGACGCCTTTGCCTTCTCCAGCTACCTGTTCTCCAAGCAGCCCACCGAGAAGGTCCACCTCATGTTCGCGCTGGCGGCCACCACGTTCTCCGACATCGACATGGCTCCGGGACTGCTCTGGGACGAGCGCCTGTCGCAGTGGTTTCCCAACGCCCTCATCCAGAACCAGCAGCAGAAGACGGGCACGCCCCCCTGGCGCGACATGCCCGGACGCTCGCGCTACACCGACCGCGGCATGCTCACGCACAACAACTACGACGTGACCGTCGCCTCGGGCAAGACGCTGGATCAGCGACTGAGCACCTACCTGGCGCGCATGCTGCCCATCGCCGCGGCGCCTGCTTCCACCAATCAGACGCGCTCCAAAGAGTACTTCACCAAACTCCTCAAGCTGTACAACGACCACGGCGTCAAGCCGCTGATCGTCATCATGCCGTACCAGCCGCGGGTGCTCGCCGCCTTCCGCTCCGTGGGCTGGCAGCGCAAGCTGAACAAGCTGCTCAACTACCTCCACTTCCTCAAGTCCAGGTACCAGTTCCACGTGCTCGACTTCACGAGCATCAGCTCGTTCCACGGAAACCCGAACTGGTTCTACGACGGCGCCCACATCATGCGCGGCAACGCCGACCTTCTGCTCAAGCAGGCTGTGCACTCGGCGCCGGAGTGCTTCCGCTAGAGCTCCGGCGCCTCTCGGCCAGCTGGCGCCCCGGCGCTCCGCACGGCCGCCGCCCCGGCGCTCCCGCCTCCTCACGTTGTCACGTGCCTGCGCATACACCGCAGGCTACGCATACCCGCGCAGGCGCGGTGAAACGGCTGTCCAGCCTGGGCATTCTCGCGGCAAGTGGGCATGCTGAGTTGGGAGGGGAGCGCGTGGGCAACGACATCTCGGGAAAACGAGTGCTCGTCACGGGGGCCGGGATCGGCATCGGCCGCGAGATCGCCTTGGGCTTCGCGGCCGCCGGATGCCGGCTGGCGCTCACCTTCTACGAGGATCGCGCCGAGACCGAAGACACCGCCCGGCGTTGTCGCGAGCTCGGCGCCCCCGAGGCGTTCGTGTTCCCGCTGCAGCTCGCCGACGACGACAGCATCCGGGGGCTCGCCGAAGGCGTCCTCGACCGGTTCGGAGAGCTCGACATCCTCGTCAACAACGCCGGCGTGGCCGTCTCGGCGCCGTTTCTCGAGCAGGAGTTCGGGCAGATCGAGGCCCAACTGGCCGTCGGCCTGGTCGGCACCATGAAGCTCGTCTGGGTGTTGCTACCGTGCGATCACCGACGCGGTGATCGTCATCGGCAGCACGGCGGCGCTGCACGGCACCGCAGGCTTTGCGCCTTACTGTGCCGGCAAGTGGGGGATGCGTGGCTTCGTGAAGGCGCTGGCGCTCGAGCATCCCCAGAGGCGCATCTGCTGCGTCCATCCGCCGCGCACCGCCACGCGCATGAACGACTTCAAGGGTCTGCCGCCGGCGGACGTCGCCCGGGTGGTCGTGCAGGTGGCTCGCGGCGAGGTGGAGATCGAGCCCGGTGCGGACGTGGAGGTCGAGCCCTTGGTCCGCGCCCGGGCGGGCTGCGAAGCGGGCTGAGGCCGGGGCCACCCTGCGGCGGCCCCGGCCTCGCCATACGCGGCGCTCCCAAGGGGGGAGGAGCGCCGCGGACCTCGGGTCACTCGTACTGGATCGCCTCGAGGATCCGTGTGCGCGCGGCGCGGCGCGCCGGCAGCACGGCGGCGAGCACGCCGACGACCACCGAGAGGGCCAGGAAGACGGCCAACTGCAGCCAGGGCACGGAGAAGGCGAGGCCCTGGGCGCCGATCTGCGTGATCACGAGGTAGCCGAAGGCCACTCCCACGGCGATGCCCAGCACGCCGCCGATCACGGCCGTGATGACGCTCTCGTAGCGCACCATCTGGCCGAGCTGGCGCCGTGAGGCGCCGATGGCGCGCAGCATGCCGATCTCGCGGGTGCGCTCGTGGACGGAGAGCACCAGCGTGTTGACGATGCCGAAGATCGAGATGATGACGGCCATGGCCAGCAGCCCGTAGAGCATCATGAGCATCTGGTCCACCTGCTTGTTGATGGCGTCGAGGTACTGCGTCCGCGTGTCCACCTTGAACGTGGGGAAGGCGGTGATGGCCTTCTGCACGGCCGCCTGCGTGGCCGCTGGCTGCGAGCCGTCGGTCTTTACGAGCGTGATGCCGGTCGCCGTCGGCAGACCGAGCCGGCGGAAGGTGTCCATGGTCGCGGTGATGCCCCCGAAGAGCATCTGGTCCTTGTAGATGCCGACCACAGTGAGTCGCGTCTTCCTGCCGGTCTGGGCCGTCGCGGCGAAGGTCGAGCCCACCTTGAAGTGGTAGCCGTTGGCGAAGCCCTCCTCGACGATCACGTGGGTGGCGTCCATGCGGCCGAGCACGGCGTTGCTGCCGCTCCTGCGCCAGTCGAACTGCCAGGTGCGGCCGAACGTGCTCGGGTCGATGGCGTTGACGGTGGCGACAGAGCCGCCCCTGAGCTGGAGCTGGCCGAAGGCGGCCCCTGAGGCCACCTCGACGCCCGGCACCTGCTGCACCAGGTGCAGGCCCTTGCCCGGCAGGTCCATGTAGGCCGTGCGGTCCTGGATGACGAGGTCAGCGCGCGTGGCCCTGCCGATGGAGTCGCCAAACGAGCCCTTCAGCGCCTGGGCAAAGACGGCGATGAAGACGACGAGGGCGAGGCCGATCATGAGCGCCGCGGCGGTCGCCGCCGTGCGCGACGGGTTGCGGCCGGCGTTGTCGCGGGCGAGCCGTCCGCTGGTGGGTGCGAACACCTGCAGCGGCCAGCCGATCACGCGGGCCAGTGGCCGCACGACCCACTTGGCGAGCATGGCCACGGCGACGAAGAGAAGCAGCGCGCCGATGCCCATCAGGGCGAGCGTGTTGGTGGCGCCGCCGTTACCGACGATGCCGTACACGAGCGCGGCCAGGCCGAGGCCGCCGATCGCCGCCGCGATGACGCTGGAGAGCCGCGAGAGGCGGGTGGGCGGCAGCGTGGCGCCCTCCTGCAGGGCGGCCACCGGCGGCACACGCGTCGCGCGCATGGCGGGCAGCAGCGAGGAGAGCAGCGTGACGACGACGCCGACGGCCACAGCGATGAGCACCGTGCGCGGCAGGAGCACGATGCCGGAGATGGGGATGTCGCCGCCGATGACCTTGATCAGCGAGTTGATCGCCCAGGCGACGCCGATGCCGGCGACGATGCCGATGGCCGACGCCAGCGCGCCCAGCGCGAGAGCCTCGACGACGACCGTGGTGAGTACCTGGCGGCGCGAGGCGCCGAGGGCGCGCAGCATGGCGAACTCGCGGCGGCGCTGCGCCACCGTGATCGAGAACGCGTTGAAGATGATGAAGGCGCCGACGAAGACGCTGATGGCCGCGAAGGTGAGCAGCATCGGCCGCAGGAAGGTGTTGATCTGCGCGGCCGTGTCCTGGGTCTGCTGCGCGGCCATCTGCTCGCCGGTCTGCACCTTGAGGTCGGCCGGGAGGGCCGCCTTGACGCGGGCGGCCAGGTCGGCCGGCTTCACGCCCACGGCGGCGGCGGCGTCCACCTCGTTGAAGTGGCCCGGCTCGCCGCCCCAGCGCTGCACGTCCTGCATGCGGCCGATGACCATGATGGTGCCGCCCAGCGAAGAGGCGGCGGCGTAATCGAAGGTCCCGGCGACGCGCACGGTCTCCATCCCCTTGGGGGCCGCGACCTGGAAGGTATCGCCCAACTTGAGGTGCTGCTTCTCGGCGAAGGCCTGGAGGATGTCGACCTCGTTGGCCGCCGCCGGCGCACGGCCGGCGACTTGCGTCGCGGCCGAGAACGGCTGGCCGGGATCGCCGATCAGCAGGGTCGGGGAGCCGCCGGTGCCGACGAGCTTGCCGTCGATGAGCACGGCGCCCATGGCCTGGTAGGCGCCGGCCGCCTTGGCGACGCCCGGCACGGCGCGCACCTTGTCGACCGTGGCGGCGGTCAGGTACTTGGCCGGGCCGCCACTCTGGTCGTTTGCGCTGTTCACGAAGGCCACCTTCGGGCTCACCACCACGGCCGTGCCTTTGTAGGCCGTGCTGAAGATGGCGCCGAAGCCCTTGTCGATCTGGTCGGTGAGGATGTAGGTACCGCAGACCATCGCCACGCCGAGCACCACGGCTAGCGACGTGAGGACCGTCCGCAGCGGACGGCTGCTGAGGTTGCGCAGACTGAGGCGGATCATCGCACGTCCTCCAGGTTCTTGATGGTGTCGAAGATCGCGTCGCGGGTCATGCGCTCGCGGTCGAGCACCATGCGCCCGTCCTTGAGGAAGACGATGCGGTCGGCGATGGACGCCGCTCCGGCGTCGTGGGTGACCATGATGATGGTCTGGCCGAACTCGTCGACGGAGCGGCGCAGAAGGTGCAGCACCTCGCCGCCGGTGCGCGAGTCGAGGTTGCCGGTGGGCTCGTCGGCGAAGAGCACCGCGGGCCTTGTGATGAGCGCCCGCGCCACGGCCACGCGCTGCTGCTGGCCGCCGCTGAGCTCGGCCGGTCGGTGCGTCAGGCGGTCCTCGATGCCGATCGCCGAGATGACCGTCCGCCGCCACTCCTCGTTTGCCTGGCGGCGTGCCAGCGAGAGCGGAAGCACGATGTTCTCCTGCGCCGTGAGCGTCGCCAGCAGGTTGAAGCTCTGGAAGATGAAGCCGATCTTGTCGCGGCGCAGCCGGGTGAGCTTCTTCTCCTTGAGCCGCGTGATCTCCACGTCGTCGATGAAGACGCGGCCGGATGTGGGCTGGTCGAGGCCGGCGAGGATGTGCATGAGCGTGGACTTGCCGGAGCCGGACGGACCCATCACCGCCGTGAGGCCGCCCTGGGCGATATCGATATCCACGTCGCGCAAAGCCTCGACGGCGGCGTCGCCCTTGCCAAACGTGCGGCTGAGGCCGCGGGCCATGACCACCGGCCGGCGGCTGGTCTGGAACTGCCGCTCCAGTTCCTCGAGTGCGGGAGCCGAGAGGCCTGACGGTGCATGTGGTGGAGCGATGACTGACTGCATGGGATCCTCCTCGTGGTGTACCGAGAGGCTATGGCCGGCAGCCGGATGGCGAATCGCCCCCAGGTGGCAAATGTCGCGCCGCGGCCGGGGGATTCTTGGGCCGCGCCGCGCTACCTCGCCCGGGGGAGGTCCGGCCCGCAGGGGTAGAGCGCCGGCGGGCGGCGAGCAGTCCGAGTCTCGCCGCCATCCGCCCGGCTACCCCCGGCGAGGTACGCCGCCGCGATACGATGCGTCCCGATGGCCTACGGATGCTTCATCAGTCGCGACGACCAGCTCGGCGCCGGGCGCGCCGAGGAGGTCCTCGGCCCGGCGCGCCCACTCTGGGAGGGGCTCGTCGCCGGCATCGAGACCCACACGCGGTCGCGGTCGGTCTGGCGCTTCTACGGCCGCAACCACGGCTGGGCGCTCGCCTTCAAGAAGGGCGGCAGGGCCCTGGCGGCGCTCTTTCCGGACCAGGGCCGCTTGACGGTGCTCGTCGTGCTCGACGTCGCGCAGGCCGAGCGGGCGCTCGCAGACCGGGCGCTCAGCGAGGCGACCCGCGAGATGGTCGCGGCGCTGCCGCGGTACCGTGAGGGCTGCTGGGTCTTCCTCCGCGTGGGCACGACCGCCGAGGCGGCGGAGGCCGGGCGCCTCATCGATATCCGCGCCGCCCGGCCCGGCTCGTCACACTGACCGGCATGGTGCACCGCCCCGGCTTGGCGCGGCGCACGGGCCGACCCGCGCGCGCGGCGACTCCGCCTCAGATCGTCGCGCGCTCCGCCCGGTCGCGGATGCCGCGGAGCATGCGCTCCTCCATGACGAAGTGCACGGGCTCGAGGACCACCGGCCTGGCCGCGCGCGCGGCCGCCGTGTCCCGCCAGCGCGCCCGCCAGCGGATGATGAGGCGCGTCGTCCTCTCGTCGATGGGCTCGACGTAGAAGCCCCACGAGCAGTCGATCTCGCCCTTGAAGAAGTTGCCGGGCGCCTGCGGCGCCTCGCCCGGCGCCCCGCTGCGGACCACAAAGGCGCGTTCCGGCTCGAGAACGGCGATCGTCATCTTCATGTTCTCGTCGGGGTCCAGCGTCACGTAGTCTTCACCGGCCGTGAGGTCCTGCCACTCGGGCCGGATCTCCTCGGCGTTGTGGATGTCCAGCTTGAAGATGTTCTCGAGCGCGTCGTAGGTGTAGAAGCCCCCGCGGTTCTGGCCGAGTTGCACGAGCCACGGCCACACTCTGGAGACCGGCGCCGCGATGGTGATGGCGCGCGTGGTCACGTACATGGGGTCCGTCACCAGGTCGTCGCCGGGCAGGGGGCGCGTGAGCTCCTCCGGCGCCGCGCCCCACGCCAGGATCCGCGGGCGCAGCGCGAGCCAGACGGCGACGCCGCCGAGCGCGGCGCCGGCGCCCACCGCGGCCACCTTTCGCAGTGCGTGTGCCATGATCGCCCTCCTCACATCGGCGTGACCGGACTGCGCGTATGCCGCCAAGTATAGGCCTCGCCGATGGCGCGGCCGCCTCCGCGTGCCCGTCGCGCCGCGGCGCCGCGCGACAGGCTGGTGTGCGCAAACGCACGGCGGGTATGGTGAGGCCGGCGGGCATGCGTCCGTGGGCGCCGGCCGTGGCCAGAGGAGGCAAGAGTGGTGGAAGCGCGCATCGCGGTGATCTCGGACACACACGGGCTTCTGGACGAGCGTGTCCTGGAGTTCTGCGCCGGCGCGGACCACATCATCCACGCCGGCGACGTGGGCGCCGCCGACGTGCTCGAGAAGCTGGCCGCCTTGGCGCCGCTCTCCGCGGTGCGCGGAAACCGCGACCGCGATGCCCTCGGCGCCGACCTGCCCGACGAGGCACTCGGTGAGGTCGCGGGCCTGCGCTTCGTGGTGGCGCACAAGCGCCGCGACCTCAAGGCCGGCCATCCCGATCCCTGGACCGAGGGACTGGATCTGCTCGTCTCCGGCCACACGCACCAGCCGGAGGTGCGCTACCGTGGTCACCTGCACGGACGCCGCCCCATCGCCTGGCTCAATCCGGGCAGCGCCATGGCTCCCCTGCCTCACGACCCCACGCGCAGCGTGGCGCAGGTGATGGTCCACGACGGCGTGGCCGACGTGGAGATCGTCTTTCTTGACTAGACTCAGTCCACCACACCGATGCACAGGAGGCCGACGATGGACCAGCCCATGACCTACGAACACCGGCAGATCGGCTGGCCGATCATCGGCCTCACGCTGGCGTTTGACGTATGGTCGATGTACAGAGCCTGGCGCAGCAAGCGGGGCTTCCGCAGGGCCCGCTCGTTGTTCTGGAGCGCCACGTCCCTCGGCTTCATGATCGTCTTCGGAGCGCTCACGGTGCGCGTCTCCGGTGAGTCTGTCGCGTGGCGGTTCGGCATCTTCATGAAGGGGCCCGGCGGCGACATCCCGCTCTCCGACATCGTCTCCGCGCAGCGCGTACGCAACAGCTGGTGGTCTGGCTGGGGCATGCGCCGCATCCGCGGCGGCAATCTCTACAACGTCGCCGGCTACGAGGCCGTCGAGCTCGAGCTGGAGAGCGGCCGCAAGGTGCGCCTCGGCACGGACGAGCCCGAGGCGCTGCTCGCCGCGGTCAGCGCGGCCATAGTGACGACCAAGGCGGCCTGAGGGGCCTCCGCACGCTCGCCCGCCTACCGGCTGATGCAGGCTGGCGTTCGGCCGGTCGTCTGCGGTCAGCGCAGCGGCTGCTGCTGCGTGACGCAGTGGATGCCGCCGTCGGCCATGGCCAGCGGCCAGGCGGGCACGGCGACCACCTCGCGACGCGGGAAGGCGCTGGTCAGCACGGCCCGCGCCTCGTCGTCGCGCTCGTCGTCGAAGGCCGGCATGATCACGCCGCCGTTGGCCGCGTAGAAGTTGATGTACGACGGCGAGCAGAGCACGTTGTCGCGCTCGCGTCCGCGCGGCTGCCGGACCTCGATCACCTCCAGCTGCCGGCCGTTCGCGTCGGTGGCGGCGCGCAGGCGCCGCAGGTTGTCCTGCAGCCCCTCGTACTGCGAGTCGGCCGGGTCTGACTCGGAGAGCGCGAGCACCACGCCAGGCGCCGCAAAGCAGGCGAGGTTGTCCACGTGCCCGCCGGTGTTGTCACGGTCGAGGGCTCCCCGCAGCCAGACGACACGTTCGGCGCCGAGCTGCTCGCCGAGGATGCGCTCGGCGTCGGCGCGCTCCAGGCCCGGGTTGCGGCGCGGGTCCAGCACCACCTCCTCCGTCGTGAGCACGGTGCCCTCCCCGTCGGTGTGCACGGCGCCGCCCTCGAGCACGATCGGCGCCGCAAAGCGCCGCGCGCCAACGAGGGACAGCACGCGGCGCGCCATACGCGCGGTGCGCGCGTAGCTCTCGTAGATGCCGCCGTAGGCGTTGAATCGCCAGTCCACGCCGGCCAGGCCGCCGCGCCCATCCACGAGAAACGTCGGCGCGGTGTCGCGCGTCCATGAGTCGTCGGTCGGCAGCTCGATGACCTCCACGTCCGCGGCCGGCGCGGCGCCAAACGCGCGCCGCGCCGCGCCGGCTTCCTCCGCGTTCACGATCATGGTCACCGGCTCGAAGCGCGCCACGGCGCGCGCGACCTGCACGTACGTCGCGCGGGCTTCGTCCAGGTCCCGCCAGTTCTCGGGCCTGCAGGGCCACGCCATCCAGCAGCCGGCGTGCGGCGCCCACTCGGCCGGCATGTGAAAGCCGGCGTCTCGGGGCGTCGTCGGTGAGGAAGCGGTCTTGGCGCTCAGGAGGACCTCCAAGTCTGGCGAAGCTTATCTCAGGGTGTGGGTAGAGTACGGTCAACCCACGAGGAGGGACGATGGCAGACAGCAGCCGGCTTCTCACTGCGCGCACCGTGCGCTTCCTGGACATCGGCGTGATCGTCTGGATCGCTGTGTGGATAGGTCTCGGCGTGCTCGTCTGGCACGACGTCAACGTCCAGTCCCAGCTCAGCCAGAACGTGGTCAAGACCGGCGCGGCGATCAAGGACACCGGCCAGGCGCTGGGCGTCGTCGGCGGCATCCCGCTGGTGGGCAGCACCATCGGCGGCTTTGCCAAGAAGATCGAGGCCACCGGCGCCGACGTGGCGACGAGCGGGGCCGCGAGTACCGCGAGCATCAAGCGCATCGCGGTCGTGGCCGGCATCGGCACCGCGGTGTTGCCGGCGGCGCTCATCCTGATCCTCTACCTGCCCCTGCGTCTCGGCTGGCGGCGCGACGCCGGCGCCATTCGCACCGCGCTACCGGCGGAGGCCGGCGACCCCGCGTTCGAGCAGTACCTGGCGCATCGGGCCGCCACCTCGCTCACCTGGGACCGGGTGCGGGCTCTCACCGACGATCCGTGGAAGGACATCCACAACGGCGACTACCGGCGCCTCGCCGACGCTGAGTTGGGTCGGCTGGGACTCAAGCGGCCGAGCTGAGCCCGACGCCCTGCCGGCCTGCGAGACCGGCCGCAACCGCCGGGCGGCGCCTCAGTAGACGCGCAGGGAGTTGACGCCGGCCAGCGACTGCGCGAGCCCGGCGCTGTCGCGCGCCTCCACGGTGAAGGTGTACCGGCCGCGCGCCAGCTTGCAGACGAAGCTCGCGCGCAGGTCCACACCGGTCGGCTTCAGCCCCAGATCCAGGGTCTTCGCCGGGGCGCCGCTCGCGGTCCGGCGCACGCGGATCGTCACCGTCACGCTGGCGCTCTGCGGGTCCGCGACCCGGTAAGCCAGCGTCGCCCTCTTGCCGCGCGTCACCTTGGCCGCCCGCGGCGCGTAGGTCCGCGGCGGGGTGGTGTCGCCGCCGCCGTTGCCCTTCCAGATGTTGTAGGCGTCGTTGAGCATGGGCACGAACTCGGCGGTGGCCTTGAGGTCGCCCGCCCTGCTTGGGTGGTCGTCGCCGCCGCTGTCGTACACGAGGTGGTCCGCGCCGTCGGTGGTCACGTGCTGCACGGCGCCGTTCCAGATGCGGTGGTGGTTGCCCGCCGCGAGTCCTACGTCGCTCGCGGCTCCGCCGCTGCGGTTGCTGGTGAGCACGGTGTAGTAGTCCCACACGAAGACGTTGTGGTGCGGATAGCCGTCCAGCCAGTGGTCGACCAGCCAGTCCGCCATGGCTCGGCCGTTGGCCGGCGTCCCGGGATGTTGCACCGGCGGCGCCACGATGGCCACAAAGAGCGTCTCCTGGTGGGCCGCGAAGTAGCTCAGCAGGTCCAGGTAGACGCCTTTGGCGTTGGCGACGGTGAAGGCGTCGCCGCCGGCGGCCTGCCCCTTGAGCGGATCGTCGCCGATGGCCGGCACCAGCGCCCCGGGGTCGCCGGACAGGTCCGAGTTGGGGAAGCAGCTCTTGAACATGACGATCTCGTTGGGCCCGCCGGGGTCGGTCGCCAGGCGCGAGTAGCCGCACATCTGCCCGCTCCAGGCGCTCAGCGCCGTCTGGTAAGCCGCTGAATCCGGGCCGCGGAACCAGGTCCACCAGTCGCCCAGGTCGGTGGTGGAGCCGATGGGCTCGCCGCGGCTGGCGGGCAGCGCGCCGTCGCCCCAGCCGTAGTTGGTATCACCCACGAAGTAGTCGTTGGCGCGCAGGGCGAGGCCGAGACCGCCGTGCGAGTCGGAGAGCCAGGCCTCGCCGGTCGAGTGATGGACGAAGACGAGCTTGACGGGATGGGCCGGCGGCAGCGTGTTCACGGCGGCGCCGGCCGTGCCGGCAGCCAGGAGATCGGCCAGCGCGAGCAGGAGCGAGGCGGCCAAGACGGCCGCGGCGCAGTTCGTCGCCCTCCGCGGGCCGCCGGCCCCTCCTCGCCGCGCTTGCGCCATCGTCGCCTCCGTTCTTGCTTAGCATCGGCCGCCCGGCCGCATCCGTCCAGCGCCTTCCGCAGGCCGCGTAGACGACTGCGGCAACGGCGGGGCCGCCGTCGCCTCGGCCGCGGGTCGCCGGCTCAGCGCCACGGCGGGCGTTCGGACGCCGATGGTAGAGTCTGCACAGAGGTCTCGCGGCGACCAGGGGGGCGGGCATGCGCAGGTTCACCATAGTGCTGCTGGTGGCCATGGTGGCCGCCGTGGCGCTCGCCGTCCCGGCGAGCCCGGCGGCGGCCAAGAGCTACGTCATCACCAACGTCACCATCGACGCCCAGGTGCAGCCCAACGGCGACGTGAAGGTGCACGAGGAGCGCGTCCTCGGCTTCTCCGGCAGCTTCTCGTACGTGTACTGGGACATCGGCATGAAGGGCTCCAAGGGCATCAAGGTGCTGGGCGCCTCGGGCCCTGAGGGCCCATACACGTACACCAAAGACGTCGCGGCGCGCCCGCCGCAGACCTACGCGGTCGCCTACGACCCGCTGAACCTCACTGTGCGGGTCGATCTTTTCTTCCGCCTCAGCGACACCGCCGCCACGTTCAGCGTGGACTACGTCGCGCTGGGCGCCGCCAAGCGCTATCAGGACACCTCGGAGCTCTACTGGCAGTTCATCGGCAGCGGTACCGGAGTGTCCGTGGACAACGCCAAGATCACGATCCACCTGCCGAGCGGGGTGCAGAAGAGCCAGGTGCGCGCCTGGGCGCACGGGCCGCTGTGGGGCAACGTGAAGATCGAGCCAGACGCCAGCGTGGTCCTCAGCGTCGCCCCACTGCCGGCGAACACGTTTGTGGAGGCGCGCGTCCTGTTCCCCGCCGACGCACTGAGCACAGCCACGCCGGTCGCCACGGCGGAGCTGCAGAAGGTCCTGGCCGAGGAGAAGGCTCTGGCCGTGGCCGCCAACGAGCAGCGCGCCGCGGCCCGGGAGGCGGAGAAGCGGGCCCGGCTCGCGCGCCGTCTGTGGGGCATCCTCGGCATCGGCGCGCCGCTGGCGGCGCTGGTGTACGTGTTCGTGCTGCTGCTGCGCCTGGGCCGGCGGCCCAGGCCGCAGTTCCAGGCGCAGTACCTGCGCGACATCCCGCAGCCGGACCTGCCGCCGCCGCTCGTCGGCTTCATCTGGCACATGGGCGGCGTGGGCAGCGACGAGGCCATCGCCACGCTGCTGGACCTCATCCGCCGCGGCATCGTCACCATCCAGCCGGTCACCTTTGAGGAGTCGCACTTCCTGCACAAGTCGCAGAAGACCAGCTACTCACTCACGGTGGACGATAGCCGCCGCGGCGAGCTCGAACCCTTTGACGAGCGCCTCGTGCGTCTGCTCTTCGACGAGATGGCGGAGGGCCAGCCGCTCGTCATGGCCGAGCTCCGTGACAAGGTCAAGGGAGACCGCCAGACGTTCCTCAGCGGGTTCACGGAGTGGAAGAAGATGGTCAAGGACGATCCGCGCTCCGACACGTACATCGATCAGCGGGCGGACATGGCGGCCTTCTGGGCCGCGGCCGCGGGCTTCGTGGCCGCCGTCGCCGCCGGCGCTGCGGCCGTCTTTAGCAGGGACTACTGGTATTTCATCGGCGTCCTCGTGGCCGTTGCCGTGATCTACCTCGCGCGCATTCTCAAGCGGCGCTCGCCGCAGGCCGCGGAGCTCGAGGCGCAGTACAAGGCCCTCGAGCACTACATGAAGGACTTCGGCCGCCTGGACGAGAAGCCGCCGGACGCCGTGGTGCTGTGGGAGCAGTTCCTCGTCTACGCGACGGTCTTCGGCATCGCCGACCAGGTGGTGAAGACGATGCAGGTGAAGGTGCCGGAAGTGGTGCAGGACCCGGGCTTCACCACCATGGGATGGGTGATGCTTTGGTCGCCCGGCGGCGGCGCCGGATCGGCGTTCTCGGAGCTCAACAGCGGGTTCACGCAGGCCGTGGCCGCAAGCGCCCCTTCGTCCGCTTCGGGCGGCGGCGGAGGCTTCTCGGGCGGCGGTGGCGGCGGAGGCGGCGGAGGCGGCTTCGGCGCCGGCTGACCGCCGGCTCCCCGCCCCTCCGCGACGTGTCCGTCTTCGTCGGCATCTCGCTCCTCGTGGGCCTGCTCCTGCTCGTACCCGGCGTGCTCGGGATCTTCGGCGCGCTGCCCAAGAACGACTGGGTGGGCATCCGCATGAGCGTGGTGATGCGGGACCAGCAGACCTGGGAGGTCGCGCACAAGGCCGGCGGGCCGTGGCTCGTGGCTGCCGGCGCCGTGGCGCTTCTCACGGGTCTGGCCATCCTTCTGGCGCGGCCGGACGCGGGACGCACGACCAAGATCGAGACGATCGGCATGGTGTCGGCGTTTCTGATCGCCGGGGTCGGGGCCTGGCGCGGCCAGGCCGCCGCCCGGCGACTTGGCTAGCGGCGCGGCTCAGTCGCCCCGTGGAGAGGACCCGGCGCGGGCCGCGCGCCCGGGACATGCGTCCGTGGCGACACTCGCGTCAGTGTCCGGCGTGGCTTTGCACTAGGTCCATAGGGTTTATGGTGGACGCCCTTCGGGTAGGACACTCGAACTGGCACGAGGGAGGAGGGCCACGTGGCACGTCCCGGTTCAGCCCGATTCGACGACAAGGTCCACGCCGTGCGGCTCGCCGTCGACGTGGCTCGCGGCGAGAAGCGCCACCACTTCGACTTCAGCGGTCAGGTGGCGCCCGGCGTGCGTCTCGTGCTCAGCGAGGTCGGCGGCCTGCCGCTGGTGTTCTCGCTGTGGGAGCGTCCCGAGGACATCGCCGAGATCTGCAGCGACGCCGCCATGCCCGCCACCGACGCCCTGCTCGCCATCGACGCCGACCAGGCCCGGGCGGCTACGGCCGCGGGCCACACCGTGGACCTCGCGCAGCTCACGCGCAGCGAGGCGCTCCCCGGCACCTACTACGCCCTGTTCGACCACGCGAGCCCGCGCCAGGTGCACACCGTGCTGCACCGCCTGGTGCCGGGACTCGAGATCGACGACGCGGCCGCCTGACCGGCCGCTCGGGCGGCCGGCCCCACGCGGCCGCCCACCGTTTCGCTCGAGATAGCATGAGAGCCCGTTCGCTCAGAGTCATCGACGCGACGCGGCGCCGCTCCGGAGTCAGGCCGGCGCGGCCGCGCGCACGAGGAGGTCCACGAAATGGCTGAACCCTTCAAGAACACTCCACCCAAGCCTGAGATGCTCGGCATCATGGCCGAAGGCGATCTCAAGGACGCCTTCGCCGGCGAGAGCCAGGCGTCGCAGAAGTACCTGGCGTTCGCCGCCAAGGCGGACGTGGACGGCTATCCCAACTCGGCCCGCCTGTTCCGCGCCGCCGCCTACGCCGAGAGCATGCACGCGCGCAACCACCTCAGCGTGCTCGGCGGCATCGGCTCCACGCAGGACAACCTCGAGGCCGCTTTCGGTGGCGAGTCCTTTGAGATCGCCGAGATGTACCCGGCCTACGACGCGGTCGCCAAGATGCGCGGCAACAAGGAGGAGCAGACCTCCATCCGCTACGCCTTTACCGCCGAGCACGACCACCAGAAGCTGTACGCCGACGCCAAGAAGAAGGCCGCCGATGGCAAGGACATCGCCGACACGCCCCTCCACGTGTGCCCCGTCTGCGGCCACACGGTGATGGGCGACGCTCCGGACGAGTGCCCCGTGTGCGGCACCAGCGCCCAGTTCTTCGCCCGGTTCTGAGGTGTGACGATGAACCCCGACTTCGAGAAGAAGCTGCCGAGCCCCGAGAAGCTGCACGGCATGACCGAGGCCAACCTGCGCGCCGCCTTTGCCGGCGAGAGCCAGGCGGCCGAGAAGTACATGGTCTTTGCCGAAAAGGCCGACGATGAGGGTCTGCCCAACGTCGCCAGGCTGTTCCGCGCCATCTCCTACGCCGAGACGCGCCACGCCCGCAACCACTGGCGCACGCTCAGCGGCATCGGCTCCACCGCGGACAACCTGCAGACCGCCTTCGAGGGCGAGTCCTTTGAGATCGACGACATGTACCCGGCCTACGAGACGGTCGCCAAGTTCCAGGGCGACCGGCAGGCGCACAAGTCGATCCTCTTCGCGCTCAAGGCCGAGCAGGACCACAAGCGCATGTACTCGGACGCCCGCGGCATGGTCCTCGACGGCAAGGACATCGGTGGGCAGCCCGTGAGCGTCTGCGAGGTGTGCGGCCACACGATCATCGGCGACGTGCCCGACAAGTGCCCCGTGTGCGCCGCCAAGAAAGAGGCGTACCGCACCTTCGCCTGAGGGCAAGGGGAGCGGGCATCAGGCCGGACGAGTGGCTGAGGGCCGGCGGCGCACATCGCGCCGCCGGCCCCTTCTCGTTGCGCGTGCAAGAAACCTTGTCTGAGGGTATTCCTTCTGAAACGCGCGATGTGATCGCGTGACTGTCTCGAGGATGTGAGCGACATGACTCTCAGGATCCTGAAACCGTGGGCGATCGTCATCGCCACGGTGATCGTCGCCGCAGTTGTAGTAGCCGCGTGCGGCAGCAGTGCAGCCAGCGGCAGTCAAGGCGGCGGTCCCACCGCTACCTCAAGCTCGACGCCCGCGGCCGGCGGCACGACGGTGAAGATTGCCGGCTTCGCCTTCAGTCCCACCACGCTGACCGTGAAGCCGGGCACCAAGGTCACCTGGATCAACAACGACACTGCCCCGCACAATGTGGTCTCGACCAACGGCCCCGGCGTGAACGCCGCGACCACGTCCATGTTCAATGGTGGATCGATGAGCACCGGGCAGACGTTCAGCTTCACGTTCAACAAGCCGGGCACCTACTACTACGAGTGCTCCATCCACAAGGCTCTGGCTTCGATGCACGCCGTCGTGATCGTGAAGTGAGGTCCGGCACGCCGGGCCGGGGTGGCGCCGCGCCGCCCCGGCCCTCGTGCTTTTGATACACTGCCCCGGCAGCGAACCGTGCTCCTTCAGGAGGTCCCCGCAGTGGGCTATGCAACGGGCGTCGGCCGTGAGGCTCCGGGCTTTACCATCGGCGCCACGGACGGCAGTGTCATCAATCTCAAGAACTATCGCGGCGACTGGTTCCCCGTGATCGTCTTCCTGCCCGAGGCCGACGCCGGAGCCGCCGAACAGCTTCGCACGCTCAGCGCGGCGGCGCTCACCCTGTGGGGCCTGCGCGGCCAGCTGCTCGGAGTGTTCGCCGGTCCGCGTGAAGACGCCTGGGCCTTGGCCGAGAGCATCGGCGACCTCGCCTTCCCACTGGTGCCGGACGACGGCAGCGTGGCCAAGGCCTACGGGGCGCTCAAGGAGTCCGGCGACCAGCGGCCGATGGCCTTCATCCTCGACCGTTCCGGCAAGATCGTGTGGACGGGCGAGGGCGACGCGGCGCTCGAGCCGGACACCCTCGTCGCCGCGTTTCGCGCCGTCGCGCGCTGAGCGGCGAGCGAGCTCGTTCCAAGCCGGCCTCACCGGGGAAAAGTGCAGGGGCAGCACCCCGAAAGTGAGGCACCATGATCCTCGGTCAAACAATGTTCAGTGTGCGCAAGGGAACAGAGCATCGCGCCGAGAAGGCCCTGCTCGATCTGGCCGCCAACCTCCGCGAGGCTCAGGGGCATACCGCCCATCGCATGCTTCGCTCGTTCGGCATGTCTCCCTTGGCCAGCGCGCTTCACGACGAGACCCGCGAGTCCGAGCTGGGTGACGCCCACTACGTGTTCGAGACCGAGTGGGAGTCGCTCGAGGCGCACGACCTCTTCTACCGCAGCGAGCCCGTGCAGCGCATCTACGGCACCCTGCATTCCATCCTCACCACCGGGCCCTTCGAGGTCCTCTACGACGAGCTCATCGAGGAGCGCCAGCACGATGGCGTGGCCATTTAGCCGCGGGCCCAAGCTCCTCGAGGTCGACGTAAGGACGGCCTACGATCTTTCGCGCAAGGGCGCGAAGCTGATCGACGTACGCACGCGTCGCGAGTTCGCGGGCGGTCATCCGCGCGGCGCCAGGAACGTACCGCCCGAGCAGGCCAAGAAGCTGCCGCAGACGATGGACTACGACGCCGAGCTGCTGGTCATCTGTCTGAGCGGCCATCGCAGCGCCGTCGTGGTCAGGCACCTCATGTCCAAAGGGTTCACCAACGTCGTCAACGTACACGGCGGCTTTCGCGCGTGGCAGCAGGGCGGGCTGCCGGTCGCGCGCTCGGCACGCTAGAGCGAGGGACGAGCGCGGCAGGCGGACGTTGGGGGCGGCGCGGCACGCGCGCCGGTCACACGCCTCAGCCGCCTCCGGCGGCCATGCTGACGCGGCCGTCATCTTCCACCACGACCGGCACCACGGGCTCTCCGAAGGTGAGCTCGTTGAGCCGGTCGAGGGCGCCGGGGACGGTGTAGACGTCGATCTCCTCGTAGGCCGCGCCGCGGGCCTCGAGGTCTTCTTTGGCCGCGGCGCAGTACGGGCACCCCGGCTTCGTGTAGATCGTCACGCTCATCGTGGCCCTCCTCGGACGACGTTCGTCTCAGAGGTGCGATTCCCGCTCTCGCCGATCCCGACTCGCTCCGCCGAACAACCGCAGACCGTTGGCGGTGACGAGCAGTGAGGTACCCATGTCGGCGAACACGGCCAGCCAGAGGGTCACCAGGCCGAGCGGGGCGAGGACCACGAACAGCGCTTTCACGACGATGGAAAAGACGATGTTCTGGCGGATGACGCCGGTCGCGCGGCGCGCCAGGCGGATGGTGTCGGGCAGCGCCGCGAGGTCGTCGCCCATGAGCGCGATGTCGGCGGTCTCCAGCGCCGCGTCGGTGCCGGCCGCGCCCATGGCGATGCCCAGGCTCGCGGCGGCCAGAGCCGGCGCGTCGTTGACGCCGTCGCCGACCATCGCGACCGACGCCGTAGCGGTCGCGCAGCTCGGCGACGGCGGCCACCTTGTCGGCCGGCAGCAGGCCGGCGCGCACGTCGTGGATGCCGGCCTGGGCGGCGACCGCCGCCGCCGTCTCCGGGTTGTCGCCGGTGACCATCACCACGTGCTGCACGCCGAGGCGCCGCAGCTCCGCTATCGCCTCCGCGGCTCCGGCCCGCAACGGGTCGCTGACGGCGATCACGCCGATCGCGCCGTCCTCGTCGCCGATGGCGACGGCCGTCTTGCCCTCGCGCTCGAGGCGCTCCACGGCAGCAGCTAGCGCCGCGTCGGCGGCATGAGCGCCGAGCAGTCCGGGCCGCCCGGCGAAGCAGAGGCGACCCTCCACCTCGCCGCGCACGCCCAGGCCCGGCAGGGCGCGAAAGCGTCGCACGCCGGACGCATGGTCGTGGTCGTGCCGGTCCGTGCCGGCCGGCCCGTACCCGCCGGACGGCTCCTCGTGGCAGCAGGAGCACTCGTCGTCGAGCCCGGCCGTCGCCGTCGCCTCGCAGGCGCAGTCGCAGGCCTGCCGCGCGGTGAGTGTGCTTGCCGGCGCGTCCGCGCCGATCGCGACGCTCAGGACGGCCGCCCTGACGGCGTTGGTGCGTGCGACCGCCGCGAGCGAGTGCCTGGGCGCATCAGCCGACTGTGCTCCGGCTTGCGCAGTCGTCTCGGCCGCGAGCACCGCCTCCGCCTCGGCGACGATGGCGCGCGCCAGGGGATGCTCGCTGGGACGCTCCAGCTCCGCGGCGAGGCGTAGCACCCCGCGAGCGTCGCCGCGCAGGGGCACCACGTCCGTCACGCGCGGCCGGCCCTCGGTGAGCGTGCCCGTCTTGTCCAGGGCGATCGCCCTCACGCGGGCCGCCTGCTCGAGGTAGACGCCGCCCTTGATGAGCACGCCGTCGCGGGTGGCGCGTCCCAAGGCCGCCAGGATGGTCACCGGCGTGGAGATCACGAGGGCGCACGGACAGCTGATGATGAGCAGCGCCAGACCCCGGTAGAACCAGGTGTCGAAAGAGGCCCCGAGCAGCGGCGGCACCAGGGCGACTGCCGCCGCGAGGGCGATGACCGCCGGCGTGTAGTACCTGGCGAACCGGTCGACCATGCTCTCGGCCGGGGCGCGCTGCGCCTGCGCCTCCTCGACGAGATGCACGATCTTGGCGACGGTGTTGTCGGCGGCCCCCGACGTGGCGCGCAGATGGAGGGTGCCGTTCTCGATGATGGAACCGGCGAACACCTGGTCGCCCGGCGCCTTGCTCACCGGCCGGCTCTCGCCGGTGATGGGCGCCTGGTCCGCGGCGGCGATACCCTGGAGCACGCGTCCGTCCACGGCGGCGCGCTCGCCGGGCCGGATCACGATCACGTCGCCCACCGCGACCTCGGACACCGGCACGGTGAGCTCCCGCCCTTCCAGCAGCACCGTGACGTCCTTGGGCGCGAGCTCCATCAGCCCGGAGATGGCTCTGCGGGTGCGTTCGAGCGTCGCGAGCTGAAGTACTGTGCCCAAGCCGAAGAGGAAGCTCACGAGCCCGGCCTCCGACCACTGGCCGATGGCGATGGCGCCGATCACGGCGAGCGTCATGAGCACGTTCATGTCGATCTGCCGGGCGCGCAGGCTGAAGAGGGCGGCGCGGGCCACGTAGGAGCCGCCCACGACCACGGCCGCGCCGAACAGCCACGGCGAGGCCGCCGGCGCCAGCGCCTCAGCGGCAAAGCCGGCGATCACGAACGCTCCGGAGAGCAGCGTCAGCAGGGCACGGGGCTCACGCAGCCAGAAGCTGCGCCTCGCGGCCGGGACACCGCCGCTGCGGGCCACCGCGGCGGCGCGGCGCTCGACTGTGTCGTAGCCGAGCCGCCGCACGGCACGGTACACGGCGTCGAGGTCGGTCGTGTCGGGGTCGATCGCCACCGCCAGCGTGGCCGCTCCGAAGTTGACCTCCGCCTTGCGCACGCCGCGCTCGTGGCCGAGCGCCGCCTGCAGCTTGACGGCGCAGTCGGCGCAGTCCAGGCCCGTCACGTGCAGCGATGCGGCGCTCGCTCGCCGCTTTCGCTCCGGCAGCGGCGAGCAGGTCGAGCGCGCCGTGGTCGTGCACGGCCAGCGGGGCAGTGGACCGGGCAGTGCGCCTGGGCGCCGGCGCGGCGGGCGTAGGCGCGCAGGTCGTCGACGGCGCCGACGGTGGCGTCGAAGCTGACGTGCAGCAGGCCGCGGGTCACGTCCGCCTCGACGACCTCCACGCCGTCGAGTCGTCCGAGCTCGCGGCCGACCTCGTCCACGCAGGCCTCGCACTCGGCCTCCGCGCGGCAGCAGCACCGGCAGGTCGAGCGTCTGGCGCGTCACCGCCCGGCCTCCCGGTGCAGCACGTGCTCGCGCGTGATGTCGAGCAGCAGGCGGATGTGCTCGTCGTCGGGCGAGTAGTAGACCATCTTGCCCGTCGCGGCGGGCGCGGACGAGCCCGTCGGCGCGCAGCACCCGCAGGTGATGCGAGACGTTGGACTCGCTCATCTCCACGGTCGTGGCGAGGTCGCAGACGCAGATCTCGCCGGCGTCGAGGAGCGCCGTACACGAGCCGGCAGCGGCTCGGGTCGCCGAGGATCTTGAAGAGCGTCGGCCACGGCTCCGACCTCGGCCGGCGAGACGAGGCGCTCACGCACGGCGCGCGACGCGTTCGGCGTCGACGACGAACACGTCGCAGTGGTCGAGGTCGGCGTCCTGCTCGTCCCTGCCGCAGATGCTCTCGCCGGTCGACGGTCGCTCCGCCCCTCCGTCCTGAACATATGAACAGACGTTCATATGATAGCCCGGAGCCCGCATCGTCTCGCGGCAACGCAGGCGTCCCGTCAGCTGCCGGCCGGCGCCCCGTGGGCGAGTGTCGCTCGAGGGTACGACGTCGGCGTACGCATCGGCGGACAGGATGCGGCGTGAGCGCCAGGCGCATGACGGCCGGCGAGCCGCCGGCGCAGAGGACCGGGCATGGCGACGCGAGACGCGCCGCGCCCCGCCGGCCGTCGCCGCTTCGTCGCGCGACCTCTTCTCGCGCGAGCTGCTGCGCTACCTCGGCCCCGGCTTCGTCGTCACCATCGGCTTCATCGACCCCGGCAACTGGGCGACCAACATCGCCGGCGGCAGCCAGTTCGGCTACACGCTGCTCTGGGTCATCTCGCCGAGCACGCTGATGCTCATCTTCCTGCAGCACATGGCGGCGCGGCTCGGCATCGTCACCGGCAGGTCGCTGGCGGTCGAACATCCGCGGCCACTTCTCGCGACCGCGTCGTCTGGCTCCTCGGGCTCACGATCGTGCCGGCGCTGCGTCGCCACGAGCCTGGCCGAGATCCTCGGCGGCGCGCTCGGGCTTCCAGATCCTGTTCCACATCCCGCTGTGGATCGGCGCGCCGCTCACGCTGGCGATCGTCGTGCTCGCCATCCTCGGCCAGCGCTACGACCAGCTCGAGCGACTCATCGTCGTGCTTCCTGGCCTTCATCGCCGTCGCCTACGTCGTGGAGCTCTTCATCGTCAAGCCCGACATGGCCGCCGCCGTGCCGCACTGGCTCATCCCCAGCGTCTCAGGCGGCGAGCATCGTCGTCGCCATGGGCATGCTGGGCGCCATCGTCATGCCGCACAACATCTACCTGCACTCCGACACCATCCAGTCGCGCGAGTGGGACTGTGGGCGGGGCGAGCCAGACGCGGCTCATGCGCTATCGAGCTCATCGACACGACGCTGTCCATGGGCATGGGATGGCTCGTCAACTCCGCGATGATCCTCGTCGCCGCGGCCGTGTTCTTACGCCAACGGCATCACGGTGACCAGCATCCAGCAGGCGTCGCAGACGCTGGCAGCCCCTGGCCGGCCAGTCGGCCCAGCTCCTCTTCGGCCTGGCCCTGCTCGTCGCCGGTCTCTCCTCGTCGATCACCTCGTCGCTGGCCACGACCAACGTGGTGACCGGCTATCTGGGCAAGCCCGAGGACCCTCACAGCCGCGTCTACCGGTTCGGCCTCATCGCTGCTGGCGCTGCCCGGCGGTCGTCCTCATCCTCATCGGGCTCGACCCGTACCGGGCCCTCATCCTCAGCCAGGTCGTGCTCAGCGTGCAGCTGCCGTTCACGATCGTGCCGCTGCTCATCCTCGTGCGCAGCCGCCAGGTGATGGGCGACGGGCGTATGCGGTAGCGCGTCGGCCGTCACCGGCTGGCTTCTGGCGGCGTTCATCATCGGTCTCAACGTGTTCCTTCTGTACCAGACCTTCTTCCCGAACGGCGTGTAGATGGCGAGAAGATGGAAAGGCGTGTGACATGACACTGTACCGACGCATCCTGGTGACCCTGGACGGCAGCGAGGTGGACGATCCGCTGCTCGACGATGTCGGACAGCTGGCCGCCGAGCTTGGCTCCACCGTGTACCTGCTGCGCGTCGCCCACTTTCACACGCGGGACTCCAGGGCCGCCGAGGAAGAGGAGGCGCGCGAAGACCTGGCGCGCGCCTCGGCCCGCCTCGGCGGCCACGGCTTTCCCGTGGAGACGGTCCTCGGCCGCGGCGAGCCGGCGGACGTGATCCTCGAGCAGGCGGCGGCGCTCCAGGCGGACCTCATCGCCATGGCGCCGCACGGCCACAAGTGGCTGGAGCGCACGGTGCTGGGCAGCGTGGTCGATCGCGTGCGCCATCGCAGCCACATACCGCTGCTCTTCGTGAAGCGGCGGCCGGACGCGGAGGGCTGAGCCGACCCCAGGCGACGCAGCGCCCGCGCCCTCCTTTCTAGTAGGATGGGCCGGGAAGCACCGCAGCTGGGGGGAAGCTCACGATGGCCGACGACACCACGCACGAGGGATCACCGACGACCTTCGGCGCCCCCGAGCGGCGCTCATGGTGGTCCCGCTGGTGGAAGCGGCTCACGATCATCGCCGTCGTGGTGATCGTGTTCCTCGCCGGGGCATCGGTCGTCGCCGCCAGGTTCACCGAGAACAACCGCTTCTGCGGCACCGACTGTCACGAGATGTGGCCGTACCGCGACACGTGGGCGGCCTCCACGCACAAGAACGTCGACTGCGTGAAGTGTCACATCCCGCCCGGCCCCGTGAACTTCGTGCTCACCAAGATGTACGCGTCGCGCGAGGTGTGGGTGCACTTCGTCGGCGGGAGCAACAAGCCGATCCTCGTGACCCGCCACATCCCCAACTCCTCCTGCGACCGCTCGGGCTGCCACACGTCCGTGCAGATCGCCAAGCCGCTGGTGCTGGGCACACCGGCGCCGGTGACGTTCAAGCACCTCAGCGCCGGGCACGCGAGTCAGCTCTGCGTGGCCTGCCATGCCGCCCTGGTGCACGGCGGCGCCCCGGGCGTGCCCGCCGTGCCGGCGCAGTCGATGGCCAGGTGCTTCGGCTGCCACCCCAACGGCACCAAGAACTGCTCGTATTGCCACGCCGCGCCGCACGCCGACCGCGGGCCGTGCCAGGACTGCCACAACCTCGGCGCCTGGGTGGGCGGCAAGAACTTCACGCATCCGCAGCCGCTCGTCGGCACCCACGCGCAGATCGCCTGCGAGCAGTGCCACACGCAGGGCGTCGCCGTGAAGCCCGACGGGTGCGTCAACTGTCACGGCGACCATCACAACGGCCTCAAGAACTGCATCGACTGCCACGTGCTCAAGGGCTGGATCCCCAGCACCTTCCAGCATCCACAGGAGGGTCCGCACGTGCCCAACGGTGACGAGAAGCTGCAGTGCAGCGCCTGTCACGCCACGGGCTTCGGCCAGCCGGCCAGCTGCCCGTGCCACGGGGGCAAGCCTCCGACCGGCGGTGGGTGACGCGCGAAGGGTGGACCGGCTCGCGCTCTTCGACATCGACTGCACGCTGATCGACGCGCACGGCGCCGGCAGCCGTGCGATCCTGGCCGCCATCGCCGACACCTACGGCGTCTCCGGCGGCCTGGAAGGCTACAGCTTCCACGGCCGCACCGATCCGGCCATCGTCGCCGACCTCGCGACGCGCTGGGGCGTGGCTCCCGCGGTCGCGGCGCGGCGTGTGCCCGACGCGCTGGAGCGCTACCTCGAGCTGCTCCACGCCGAGGCAGGCACCGGCGCGATCGAGGTACTGCCCGGCGTGCACGAGCTCATCGCGGCGCTCGCCGACGATCCGCGCGTGTTGCTCGGCCTGCTGACCGGCAACGTCGAGGGCGGCGCCCGGCTCAAGCTCGCGCCCACCGGGCTCCTCGAGTCGTTCCCGGTCGGGGCTTACGGTTCGGACTCCGCGCTTCGGCCCGATCTGCCGCCGGTGGCGGTGGCGCGGGCCGAGGCACTCACCGGTCGGCGTTTCACCGGCAAGCAGATCGTGGTGATCGGCGACACGCCGGCCGACATCGAGTGCGGCGCGCCCCTCGGTGTGAAGACGATCGCCGTCGCCACCGGCAGGCACACGACGGGCGACTTGGCGGCGCACGCTCCTGACTACGTCTTCGCCGACCTCTCGGACTGGCGCGCGGCGGCCGAGGCCATCCTGGCCTGAGCCGCGCGCCCGGTCCGCGGGCGTTTCCTCATCTCAATCTCATCGTCGCTTCCGCTCCGGCTCATCGCGCCCTAACCCGGCGCTTTGAGACTAGCCGCAGCCGCCTCGGGTCGGCGGCGTGTACCCCTCTAAAGGAGACGGCTGGAAATGAGATCACCACGAACCAGGTTGGCCCGACGGACCGTGCTCATGGTCCTCGTGGTGGCATTGCTGGTGCTCGCGGCAGCTGCATCGGCAAGCGCGGCCAAGGCCAAGAAGCAGCCGGCTGGCCGCTGGGTGGCCGGCGACATCCACACCCACACCTGGCTCACCGACGGCAAGAACACCGAGGCCGAGGTCATCCGCAACGCGTTCGAGAACTTCGGCCTCGAGCTACTTCGCCAACTCGGAGCACGGCGGGACGTCGACGTACAACCCCGCCGGGCATCGGGTTCGTGACGCCCGTCTGGCGCTGGATCACGCTCACGCAACTACTCGTTTCCGATCATCCAGGACCTCCGCGAGCTGTACTCCGGCAAGGCGCATCATCCAGGGCGTCGAGTGGAACGCGCCGACGCACGAGCACGTGAGCGTGGGCATCGTCGGCGCCGGCAACGAGCCCGGCGGCATCGGCGCCTTCGAGTACCGCTTCGACCAGAGCGACGCCGACACCAGCCGCGCCAACGAGGGCACCAAGGCGGTCACGCACAGCGAGACCTTCACGCAGCCCATCGCCGATGCGCCGACAGGCGCCACCGAGTCGGGCAACTCCGTCACCATCGTGACCGCCGTTGCACACGGTCTCGCCGTCGGCGACTCCATCACCATCGCCGGCGTCCCCGTGACTGAAGTACAACGGCAGCTTCACTGTGGCCTCGGTGACCGACGACATGACCTTCACCTACACGGACGCCGCCGGCACCGATCTCGCGGCCTCCGGCGGCGGCACGGTGGCTCACAAGGCCACGGTCACCGACGTGCCCGCGATGCCGTTCGACAAGATCAACGTGACCGCCGACGACACGATCACCGCCGTCAAGTGGCTCGACGACACCTACGGTAGCGACGCCTACGCCATCGTCAACCATCCCGTCGCGCGCCCAGCTCTGGCACGTCGGCGACTTCCGCGCCATGAACGACGCGGCGCCCGAGATCGCCTTCGGCATGGAGGGTCTGCCGGGCCATCAGCCGGACCTCACCGGTCGCGGCGGCTACAACTACACCTTCGCCGATCCCGCCGTGCAGGAGCGCGCCCGCACCTACGGCGGCGCCGACTGGATGACCTCCCAGGTCGGCGGCCTCTGGGACTCGCTCCTCGGTGAGGGCCGCAACTGGTGGATCTTCAACAACAGCGACTACCACACGTACCAGAACCAGTACAAGGACGCGGCCGGCAACGTACTACGCGACGCAGCTACTACGACTTCTGGCCCGGGCCAGTACGCCAAGACCTGGACCTACGTGAACAAGTTCACCACGGTCGGCGTGGTCGACGGCATGCGCTCCGGCAACGTCTTCGTGGCCAACGGCGACCTCATCAACGCTCTCAAGTTCACGGTCGCCGACGGCAAGCGCAGCGCCACGATGGGCCAGACGCTGACCACGACCGCCGGCAAGACCGTCACCGTGACGATCGCCTGACAGTCGCCCGAAGATGAACGACAACGGCGACCCGGTGAAGGTCGACCACGTCGACCTCATCGCCGGCGACGTCACCGGGCCCATCAGCCCGTCCAGCCCGGACTACACGACCAAGGAGACCAACGCTTCGACCAAGGTCATCACGAGCTTCAAGACGCTGGCAGAACAAGGCCGGCTGGCTCACGGCGTCGTTCAAGGTGACGGCGAACAAGGACATGTACTTCCGCCTGCGCGGCACCAACCTGGCGCCCAACACCGCCAACGAGACCGACGCGCAGGGCAACCCGCTCGTGGACGAGGCCAGCTACGTGGACACTCCCAACCCGGATCCCAAGGCGGCCGTGAAGACCCCGACGGTGCACGGCAACCTGCCGGAGATCGTCTGGAACGACCTCTGGTTCTACTCGAACCCGGTGTTCGTGAGCGTGAAGTAGTCGCGAGACGAGCACGCGTGAGCGGTGGCGCAGCGACGGGCGACAGCCTCGCGGCGCCGCTTCCTTTCGGGCGCGCGCGCACTGGCCGGCCAGGCGGCGCCGGCGCAGTCGCTCGCGCGACCGCGCCCATCTCCGGCTCAGGCGAAGCGCGCCGGCGAGAGCGGCGCGAGGTCCAGGGACGGGCGTCCGGCCGCCGGCGAGCTCGGCCACCAGCCGGCCGGTGACCGGTCCCAGCGAGAGGCCGAGCATGCAGTGGCCGGTGGCGAGGATCACGCGCTCGCGCCGCGGCACGCGCCCGACGACCGGCAGGCCGTCGGGCGTCAGCGGCCGCGGCCCCCGCCAGATCTGCCGCACCGGCCCGTCCGCCGGCAGGCCGATCGCGCGCTCGAGCGGCGCGCCGCAGGCCGGCGACGCGCTGCGGCGGATCGCTCATGTCCCAGCCCGACAGCTCCAGCGTGCTGCCGAGGCGCAGGGCGTCGCCCAGCGGCGTGAGCACGCAGCGGGCGTCACCGAGGTACAGCGGCAGCTCGGGGAAGTCCGGCGGCCGCTCCACGTCGACGCTGTAGCCCTTGGCCGGCTCGATGGGCAGCGTCAGCCCCAGGCCCGCCGTGAGGGCCGGCGTCCAGGCGCCGGCGGCCAGCACGACCTGGTCGGCGACGAAGTCGCCGCGGGTCGTGACGACCGTGACGGCGCCCGTGCCGGCCGGCTCGAGGGCGATGGCCTCGGTCCCGCGACGCACCTCGGCGCCGGCCGCCGCCGCCCTGTCGGCCATGGCGCGCGTGAAGCGCGCCGGGTCCATGTGGCCGTCGTCCGCGAGGAAGAGGGCGCCGGCGAGCTCGCCGCGCATGCCGGGGAAGCGCGCGGCGCACCTCGGCGCCGTCGAGGACGTCGGCGCGCACGCCGAGGCCGCGCGCCAGTCGGCCTCCGCGGCGGCCTCGTCCATGGCCGCTCGCGTCTCGTAGGCCTGGACGATGCCGTCGCGGTGGTAGAGCCAGCGTCGCCGCCGTCGCGGCCAGCTCGTCGTGCAGCTCGGCGCTGCGCCGCGTGCAGCGCGTGCAGCACGGGCGCGGCCGGCCCGCGCTCTTCCGGCGTCGCGGCGGCGCGGAAGAGCCAGAGCCAGCGCAGCAGGGCGCCGCTGGGGCGCGGGGCGATGTAGAAGGGGCTGGAGCTGTCGAGCATCCAGCGCAGCCGCTGGCCCAGCGCGCCGGGCGCGGCCAGCGGCGTCGACGTCGCTGGCACGAGCAGGCCGCAGTTGGCGTGGGCCCCGCCCGACCGGCGGGCAGACCTCGGCCTCCTTCTCGATGAGCGTGACCGACGCTCCGTCGTCGGTCAGAGCCTGGGCGGCGCAGGCCCCTACGGGTCCGCCGCCCACCACCAGGATCGTCGCGCCGCGGCTCATCTCGTCTCCCTTCCGGTCCGCCACCCCTCGGTCGCGCATCCCTATGCTAACGAAGTTCTAACATCGGATCGGTAGTGTCCGAGGCGCGGACGGCAGTAGACCCTCAACGGTGGTGACGATGGCCAGAGAAAGCGTGCTCGTCGTCGACGACGAGCGAGACATCCTCGAGCTCGTCAAGTACAACCTCGACAAAGAGGGCTATCAGGTCACCGTCGTGGCGACCGGCGAGGACGCCCTCGCCGCCGCGCGCACCAAGATGCCCGACATCGTGGTCCTCGACCTCATGCTGCCCGGCGTCGACGGCCTCGAGGTCTGCCGGCGTCTCAAGGGCGACCCCAAGACGCGCGAACATCCCGATCGTCATGCTCACCGCCAAGGGCGACGAGGCCGACGTGGTCACGGGTCTCGAGCTCGGCGCTTCCGACTACGTCACCAAGCCGTTCAGCCCGCGCGTGCTCACGGCGCGCATCCGCGCCGTGCTGCGCCGCGGCGACGGGAGGCCGAGGACGACGAGGCGACGATCCGCATCAAGGACGTGACCATCCACCCCGGACAGGCACCAGGTGCTGGTCAAGGGCAAGCCCGTCGAGCTCACCGCCACCGAGTTCCGCATCCTGCTCTTTCTGGCAAAGCGTCCCGGATGGGTGTTCACTAGGCAGCAGATCGTCGATGCCGCCCAAGGGGATGACGTATTCGTCACCGACCGCTTCGTCACCGACCGCTCGGTCGATGTGCATATCGTGTCGCTGCGCCGCAAGCTCGGCTGCGGCGGCGCCTACATCGAGACCGTGCGCGGCGTGGGGTACCGTCTGCAGGACGAGTGAGCCCGTGCGTAGGCCGCGTCTCTTCTGGCGGATCTACGCGACCTACCTGGTCGTCATCGTGCTCTGCACGGCGGCGGTCGGCTTCTACGCCGTGCGCTCCGCACGGAGCTTCTACGTCTCCACACCGAGAGCGAGCTGCAGGCGCGCGCGCAGCTCGTGCGCGAGCAGGTCGCGGCGCAGATCGGCACGCAGACGGCGGAGCAGCTCGAACTGCTCGTGCGCCGCCTGGGCGCCGCCTCGGGCACGCGCATCACGCTGATCTCCGGCGGGGCAGCCGGGCGCGGCCGTCGGCGCGGTGCTGGCCGACTCCGACGCCGTCCCCGGCGAGATGGACAACCATAGCGACCGGCCGGAGTTCAAGGAGGCGCTGCCGGGTCGCACCGGCGTGGTCGATCCGCCGCAGCCCCACGCTCGGCGAAGAGATGATGTACGTCGCCGTGCCGATCGAGCAGGACGGGCGCGTGGCGGCGGTGGTGCGCACCGCGATCCCGCTCACCACGGTCGACGGCGCTCTGAACGGATCTGTACTGGCGCATCGGTCTGAGCGCGCTGCTCGTGGCGCTGCTGGCCGCGGTCATCGGCCTCTGGGTGTCGAGTCGCATCAGCCGACAGATGCGCGAGATCAGGGAGGGCGCCGAGCGGCTCGCCGGCGGCGACTTCGCGCACAAGCTGTTCGTGCCGCGCACGGAGGAGTTCGCCGCGGTCGCGGAGAGCCTGAACCACATGGCCGAGGAGCTCGACGAGAAGATCGGCACGCTCACCCGCGAGCGCAACGAGCGCGAGGCGGTGCTGTCGAGCATGGTCGAGGGCGTGCTCGCCGTGGACCCCGACGAGCGCATCATCGCCGTCAACGCGGCGGCCGCGGGCCTGATCGACGTCGAGCCCGCGGCCGCCGAGGGCCGCACCGTCCAGGAGGTCCTGCGCAACCCCGATCTGCAGCGCGTCGTCGCCAGGACGCTGTCCGGGCACCAGCCGGTGGAGGCCGACATCGTGATGCGCGTGGGCGTCGAAGACCGCTTCCTCCAGGCCAACGGCACGCTCCTGCGGGGCGAGGACGACGACGGAGCGCCGTCGGCGCCGTCGTCGTGCTCAACGACGTCACGCGTCTCAAGCGGCTCGAGGCCGTGCGCCGCGACTTCGTCGCCAACGTCTCGCACGAGCTCAAGACGCCGGTGACCTCGATCAAGGGCTTCGCCGAGACGCTCGAGGACGGCGCGCTCGATGACCCCGAGGCGGCGCGCCGCTTCGTGCGCATCATCGCCGGACAGGCGGACCGGCTGCAACTCGATCATCGGCGACCTGCTGGCGCTCTCCACGCTCGAGCAGCGCGGAGGGCGAACCGCGCCTCACGCCTCTGAGGAGGCCGACGTCTGCGACGTACTCCAGGTCGCGGTCGAGGTCTGCGAGCCCAAGGCCCAGGCCAAGGGCATCGGCATCGCCGTCACCTGCCTCGAGCCACGTGCTCGCCGCCGTCAATCCGCCGCTCCTCGAGCAGGCCGTGGTCAACCTCGTCGACAACGCCATCAAGTACAGCCCCGGAGGGCAAGAGCGTCGAGGTGGCCCTGACCGCCGAGGCCGGGGAGATCGTGGTGAGCGTGACCGACCACGGACCGGGGATCCCCGCGCGAGCACCTGCCGCGGCTCTTCGAGCGCTTCTACCGCGTCGACAAGGCCCGCAGCCGCGATCTCGGCGGTACGGGCCTCGGTCTCGCCATCGTCAAGCACGTCGCCCAGGCCCACGGCGGCCGCGTGTCGGTGGACAGTCGCGTGGGCCAGGGCAGCGTCTTTCGCATCCATCTGCCGTATCACTGAGGTGGCGCAATGGGGGGCGCGGCTTCCCTCGGTCGGGTCAGAGTGCATGGCCGGCGAGCTGGACCACGAGTTCAACGGCGGACGAGCAGTCGAACGACGACAGACGGCCGCTGCTGGTTAGCATCGACCAGTCGTGATCCATCAGCCCGCGCGCATCGCGGTGAGCAAGGGCCGCTTCGGCGTTCAGGCGTAGCCAGGGAAGATACGCGACAAGGCCGTACCGCAGCACAAAGGACACGGCGTAGCGGGCGAAGATCCCGTTGAACCCCCCGCCGTCGCGGTCTCCCGTGCCGCCTTCGCTGGGAATGAACCCGCCCCTCGACAGGTCGCGACGGACGTAGTCAAGCGCGCCGCGTGCGTCCTCAAGAAAGGCGGGGTCGCCGGTGAGTCTGTACAGCAGGTCGGCGGCCCCGATGAACGTACCCTGGTTGGACGTGTGGGCGCGTGAGCCCCAAACGACGCCTCGGTCGGCGGTGAGGCTGACGTGGTCGAGCACCTTGCCTGTCGTGGCGTCGAACAGGCAAGCGCGCATCCAGCGGTAGAGACCGATCGCCTCGCGGTAATAGGCCGCGTCGTGCGTCTCCCGGTAGAGAGACGCGGCGGCTATCACACCGGGGGCGGTCGTGGTCGCGTTCTTCTGGGTCCGCCGCGACGTGAGCCACAGCCCTCCGCCGAAGTCATGGCTCCATGAACGCGCGTAGGTCCTGTCGAAGTTGGCGCGAGCCACCCGCAGGTACCGGGAGTCCCCGGTGATGGCGTGCGCCCTCAGAAGCGCGATGACCATCCATATGGCGTCATCGTTCCAGCGTCTCCTCAGCCAGTCGTCGCCATAGAAGGCAAGGACATCGTCCGCGAGCGCGGAGACGATCCGCCGGTAGGCCGCCTGGTGCGTCGTCTGGTAGGCGTCCTCGACCATCTCGATCATCTCCGCGTCCTTCCAGAAATCGGCGCGGCCCCCGAGCGTGCTGTCGCGGAGGCATAGGGAGCCGTCGCCCAGGGGGACGAGGAACGCTCTCAGGAAGGCGTCGATGGAGCTCTGCGGCAGGGACGCGGCGACGATGCGAGGCACGACCTCGGGACTCTGGGCCCACGACTGCGACACGGTGGGGTCGGACGAGGCCAGGGTCAGCGAACAGCCCGCGCACATCAGTGTGAACAGGACGCCGACCAGGATCTTCCCTTTCGCGCGGGATTTCGTTCGAGCGCGCGTCTTCCCCACAGACCGGACCTCCAGCAGCTCGGTGCTCACGCCGCCGTCGGCCACGGCCGGCCCGCGAGCCGGCGGCCGCCCGGCGGCTGCCACGGCCGTCCGGGACGTGGGCCCGGGCGGCTTCAGCCGGGCAGTGTGCCGGTCCTGTGTGTGGGGAGAGTGACCATTTCGCTAGCTAGACCCACTTGGTTCGGCCGGGAGAAGGCGTCTCACCGGCGGCCAACGCCGGCCTCACGCATCCGTAGCGCAAAGGCATCCGGCGCCTCACGCCACCCTTGTGCGCGGCTCACGCACGCCTCCTAGCATCCTCGACGGGGCCGGCGACCAGATGCGCCGCGCGCTGCCAGGAACAGCCACATCAAAGGAGAGTGCCAATGAACATGTCCAAGAGACGGCTCGCCAAGTACGTCGCCCTGACCGGCGTCGCGGTGGTGGCGTTCGCCACCCTCGTCGCGCCCGCCATGGCCAGCGTGTCGATCACCGGCGCGGGCGCCACCTTCCCCGGGCCGCTGTACTCCAAGTGGTCTGCCGACTACGCCGCCTGGACCAAGGGGGCCACCAACGTGAACTACGTGGGAACCGGCTCGGGCGCCGGCCAGACCGCGATCAAGGCCGGTACCGTGCAGTTCGGCGGCTCCGATCAGCCCCTGAGCATGGGCGATCTGAACGCCAACAGCCTCGTGCAGTTCCCCACGTGCATCGGCGGCGTCGTGCCGATCATCAACCTGGCGGGCTTCGCCAGCGGCCGCATCAAGCTCACCGGCGGCCTGCTCGCCGGGATCTACCGCGGCAAGATCACCACCTGGAACAACCCCGCGATCAAGGCAGTGAATCCCGGCCTCGCTCTTCCCAACACGAAGATCGCGGTCGTCCATCGTTCCGACTCCTCCGGCACCACCTGGATCTTCACCAACTACCTCAAGGCAGTGGACGGCGGCTGGTCGAGCGCGGTCGGCGCCGGCACGTCCGTGCGCTGGCCCATCGGCGTTGGCGGCAAGGGCAACGACGTCGTCGCCACGCTCGTCAAGCAGCGGGCCGGCGGCATCGGCTACGTCGAGTACGCGTACGCGTTGCAGGCCCACATCCCCTACGCGCAGATGAGGAACAAGGCACTGCGTTACGTGATGCCGAGCGTGAGCAGCTTCTCCGCGGCTGCCGCGGGGGCCAAGTGGTCCTCGTCCAACGGCTTCGGCACCATCCTCGTGAACGCTGCCGGCTCCAACAGCTGGCCGATCGCCGGCGCCACGTTCGCGCTGGTCAAGAAGAGCACCGCCAACTACACCACCGCCCACGCCATGTTCCAGTGGTTCGACTGGGCCTACAAGACTCCCAAGGGGCGCGGCGACGCCTCCGTGCTGCAGTACGTGAGCATGCCCACCTCGGTCATCTCGGCCGTCGAGAAGGTATGGCACGCCTCGGTGAAGGCCGGCGGCAAGGCCGCCTGGTGACGCAGGTCTGAAGACCGGCAGGCCCGCCGGTGTCGCCGCGCGCCTGGGCCCTTCCCTGGCAGAGGCACGTTGGCGAGGGACTCACGGCTTCCCCTCCGTGATCCCGCGCCCGTCCGGGGCGGCGGTGACTGTTTGCCGGCGGCGCCTGTCGTGCGGGCGGGGCTCCTCGACGGAGCCCCGCCCGTTGCTTCTTGCAGAGGCGCCGGGCCGACTAGAGGAGCCGTGGCTCAACCTCATCTCACGTGCCGCTAACCGTTTGCTCACACATGCTGGGTACGTTCACCAACCGGTGGGGAACTCTCCGCCTGCTGTCAGGGAATCCGGTGGGACGCAAAACGATGGTGAAGAGAGGTCGCAAGATGAAGAGGTTCGTACGTGCGAGGCGAGTCATGGTCATGGCCGGGGCGGCGCTGGCGATCGCCGCCGCGGCGGTGGCCCTGGCGAGCTGCGGTAGCAGCTCCAGTTCTGGAGGCGGCAGCCCGACTCCGAGCTCGACCATCCCGTCGTTCAACGCAGTACCCATGGCGAGCGGTACCATCGTGGGCGCCGGCGCCAGCTTCCCGGCGCCGATCTACACCAAGTGGGGCACCGACTACGCCAGCGTCAACGGCATCAAGCTCAACTACCAGTCCATCGGCTCGGGCGGCGGCATCTCCGCCATCGAGTCCAAGGTCGTCGACTTCGGCGCCTCGGACGCTCCGCTTCAGGAGGCCGATCTGCAGAGCAACGGTCTCGTGCAGTTTCCCGGCATCATCGGCGGCGATGTCATGGTGGTGAACCTGAGCGGCATCACCAGTGGTCAGCTCAAGCTCACGGCCGACCTCATCGCCGGCATGTACGCCGGCAAGATCACCATGTGGAACGACCCGGCCATCACCAAGGTCAACCCCGGCCTCAAGCTGCCGGCGACCAAGGTCAACATCGTCCACCGCTCCGACGGCTCCGGCACCACCTGGATCTTCACGCACTACCTCACCGCCGCCGCGCCGAGCGTGTGGACCTACGGCGCCGACAAAGAGGTCCCTTGGCCGCTCGGCGTGGGCGGCAAGGGCAACGCCGGCGTTGCCACCGCCGTGCAGCAGATCCCCGGATCCATCGGCTATGTCGAGTACGCCTACGCCAAGCAGGCGAACATGACCACCACGCAGCTGCAAAACAAGGACGGCAACTGGCTCCAGCCGAGCCTGCAGACGTTCCAGGCGGCCGCCGCCAAAGCAGACTGGAAGGGTAGCCTTCCGAGCATGTACGTGCTGCTCGTGAACGAGCCCGGCGCGCAGTCCTGGCCCATCACCGGCGCCTCCTTCATCCTGGTGCAGAAGGACCAGACCGACGCGGCTCGCGCCAAGCAGACCCTCTCCTTCTTCGACTGGGCCTACAAGAGCGGCGGGGCCTCCGCGCAGTCGCTGGACTACGTGCCGATCCCGGCCAGCGCCGTCAATCTCATCACGACTCAGGTTTGGCCCACGGTGACCGTGAGCGGTACCCCCGTCTGGCCCTGAGCCATCCGTGATCCTACAGTCCTAAGCTGACTCCGGGAGGCAGGAACCGTGAGCACAGTAGAGTCACCCGTCGATCTCATGCCGGCCGGGCCCCCCGCGCAAACCGCGCGGGGGGCCCGGCGGCGCGGGTTCGGCGATCCCGTCTTCAAGGTCATCGCGACGGCGTGCGGCATCGCCATCGCGGCGGCCATGTTCGGCCTCACCATCGTCCTTGTCTACAACTCCTGGCCCGCGATCACGGGGCTGGGCACCAAGATGCTCACCACAGTGGCCTGGGCGCCGAGCGCCAACGAGTACGGCGCCCTCGCGGCGCTGGCCGGGACGTTCCTCTCCACGCTCGTCGCCATGGTCATCGCGGTGCCCCTGGCGCTCGTCATCGCGCTGCTGCTCGTCGAGCTCGTCCATCCGGCCGTCGCCAGGGTCGTGGGCACCGCCATCGAGATGCTGGCGGCCATCCCCAGCATCGTCTTCGGCCTCGTGGGCATCTTCGTGATCGTGCCGTTCATCAACAACCATCTCGTGCCCTGGGTGCTCAGCACGCCGCTGGGCAAGATCCCCGGCATCGCACCGGGGCCGCAGTTCGTGGGTGGAGGCCTGTCGGTGTTCACGGCCGGCGTGGTGCTCGCCTTCATGATCCTCCCCTTCATCACGGCAGTGTCGCGCGACGTGCTCCTGATGGTGCCCAAGGTCACCAAGGAGGCAGGTTACGGCATGGGCTCCACCACCTGGGAGGTCATGCACAAGATCAGCCTGCGGTATGCCAACAGCGGTATCGTGGGCGCCATGTTCATCGGTCTCGGGCGGGCGCTCGGCGAGACGATGGCCGTGGCGTACCTTATCGGCAGCGTCTTCACCGACATCCCGCGCTCGATCTTCGACCCCGGCACCTCCATCGCCTCGCTCATCGCTAACCAGTGGGCCGAGGCGACGGCCAAGCTTCAGGTGAGCGCCCTCATCGAGATGGGCCTGATCCTCTTCCTCATCACTGTGGGCTTCCAGATCGTGGCCCAGTGGTGGCTCCGCCGGGTCAAGCGCGTCACGGGCGGCCGAGCATGAGCGCCGTGCCCAGCAGCCAGTTCGGGTCCGTCCCGCTGCGGCGGCGTTCGGTCTTCTGGCGCAAAGCCGTCGACCTGGTGATCAAGGTGCTGTCGTGGATCGGCGCCTCGTTCGGGATCGCCGTCATGGCCTTCATCGTCTACGAGGTCGTCATCCGCGGCGCGGCGGCGTGGAACTGGGCGTTCTTCACCCAGACGACACCGCAGGACGTGACCTCCACGACCGGCGGCTTCGCCAACGCCATCGTCGGCACCCTGCTCATCACCGGGGTCGCGGCCGCCATGGCGCTCCCCGTCGGTTTCATGGGAGGGGTGTACCTCGCCGAGTTCGGGCGCAACGGCCGCATGGCCTCCATCATCCGTGGAGTCGCCAACGTGGTCATGGGCGTGCCGTCCATCATCGTCGGCGTGTTCGCCTTCGCGCTGATCGTGAAACCCGTGCAACACTACTCCGGGTTCGCGGGGTCGGTGGCTCTGGCCTTTATCATGCTGCCGGTGATGGCGCGGACCACCGAGGATATCCTCAACCTGGTGCCCAACGAGCTGCGTGAATCGGGTCTCGCCATGGGCGCCCCGCGCTGGAAGGTCACGCTGGGCGTGGTCTGCCGGGCGGCGCGGGGCGGGCTCATCACCGGGGCGACCTTGGCGACGGTGCGAGTAGCCGGCGAGACGGCGCCGCTGCTGTTCACCGCGCTGAGCAGCCCGTACTGGATCACGGGCCTCTTCGGTCCCGGCGGTTTCTTTGGCGGGCCCGTGGCCAACCTCACCAAGACCATCTACGATTTCTCCGGTTCGCCGTACCCATATTGGCAGACCCTCGCCTGGGGCGGCGCACTGCTTATCATCGTGGCCATCCTGGGAATGAACATCCTGGTTCGGCTCCTCTTTCAGAGAGGTAAGGAATGGTAGGGCCTGACGTGGACGAACAGACGCGGGACCAGCAGACACGCATGCGGGGCGAGGCGACGGTGGTCCCTCCTCGCCTGGAAGTGAGTGATGAGCGCCGCGGCGCCCTCGCGGACGACGACTTCGCGGCGCTGCCCACGGAGATCCAGGTGCGTGACCTGGACTTCTTCTACGGCAAGGAGCAGGCGCTGTTCGGCAACTCCATCGACATCAAGAAGAACCGTGTCACGGCCGTGATCGGGCCGTCGGGCTGCGGCAAGTCCACGCACATCCGCGCGTACAACCGCATCTTCAACCTGTATCGCGACCAGCGCGCCGCCGGGGAGATCATGTTCAACGGCGGCAACGTCCTGTCGCCGCAGACCGACCTCCTTGATCTGCGGCGCCGCATCGGCATGATCTTCCAGAAGCCGAGCCCGTTCCCCATGACCGTCTTTGAGAACGTGGCCTACGGACTCAAGCAGCACTACCACATGAGCCGCTCGGAGCTGTCCGCCCGCGTGGAGGACGCGCTCAAGCGCTCGGCCATCTGGGAAGAGGTCAAGAACAAGCTGCACGAACCCGGCAACGCCCTCTCCGGCGGCCAGCAGCAGCGCCTCTGCATCGCCCGAGCCATCGCGGCGGAGCCGGACGTGCTGCTCATGGACGAGCCCTGCTCGGCCATCGACCCGGTGGCCACCGCCAAGATCGAGGACCTCGTCCTCGAGCTCAAGAGCAAGTACACGATCGTCCTCGTCACCCACAACATGCAGCAGGCGGCACGCGTGAGCGACTACACGGCCTTCTTCTTCCAGGGCCGCATCATCGAGTTCGGCCCAACGACGAACATCTTCTCCTGCCCCACGGAGCGCCAGACCGAGGAGTACATCACCGGACGCTTCGGCTGATCAGGGCCTGAGTCGTGCGACACCTGGAACGAGAGATAGACCGGCTGAAACGGAAGATCCTGGGCCTCGGCGCCATCGTCGAGGACAACCTCCGGCTTGCCGTCCAGGCCATCGAGACGCGCGACCTCGACAAGGCGCGCGCCGTGATCACCAGCGACATGGCCGTCGACGAGCTGGAAGTGGAGGTGGAGGAAGACTGCCTCAAGCTGCTGGCGCTCTACCAGCCGGTGGCCAGCGACCTGCGTTTTCTCATCGCCGTGATCAAGATCAACAGTGAGCTCGAGCGCATCGGCGACCTGGCCGCCAACATCTGTCAGCGCGCCGTCGCGCTCACCCACGAGTACCCGGTGCCCGTGCCCTCGGAGGTCGGCATCATGGCCGACCGCACGGTGCGCATCCTCGAGCGCTCGCTGGACGCGCTGGTGCGACAGGACGCCACACTGGCGCGGCAGGTGCTCGCCGCCGACACCGAGATCGACCTCATGTACGAGGAGCTCATCCGCCAGCTCAAGGAGATCATCCGCACCGACCTGGACAACCTCGACGCCATCGTCCTGCTGTTCAGCGTCGCCCGCTACCTCGAGCGCCTCGCCGACCACGCCACCAACATCGCCGAAGACGTTCTGTACATGGTGGAGGGCGAGATCCATCGCCACCAGATGCCCGACACGCCGGCAGAGCTGCTGGGGTGGGACGAGCGCGAGCCGAACGACCACATGACGTCCTGACCGGTCCTTCCCGGCGGCGCGGTCATCCTGCCTCGCGCCGCGTAACGGAAGGCCATCGCGACCCGGGCCCACCCCTACCGGGCCCGGGTCGCCCCCTATCTGGCCTGGAGCGCCGCCGCCGGCGCGACCACCCGGCAACGGCGGCGCTAGTGAGCGTCTCTGGAATCAGCCCGGCGGCAGGCCGGCGCCCAGCGCCGGTCGCGCGGGCGGGCTTGCGGCGCGCACCGTGACCGTGGTCTCCGGTGACCTGGCGTTCCCCGACGAGAAGTAGTAGCGCGTCGTCTTCGCGGGGCTGACTGGCACCGAGTACGCGGAGTAGACCGCCGTGTAGCCGCTCGGGAGCTTCTGCGAGGCGCGCGTCGTCGGCACGAGGCGGCTCCGCCAGCGCCCGTCGTAGTAGTAGTGCAGAGAGACGTTGGCGCCGGCGACGAGCGCCGGGTACAGGCGTCCGCTGAGCGTGACGCTGCTTCCCAGGACCACGCTTGCATGGTCGCCTGCGGCGGGCGACACCGACAGGCTGACGACCGAGGCCCAGGTGCTGCGCAGGCCGAGCTTGACGCGCAGCTCGTTGCCGTCGATGTAGGTGACCCCGGAGCTGCCGATGACGGCCGCCTTCACGATCCTCGGCGAGGTGCCGAGCTTCACGGCGTACACGGCCTGAAGGGTGCCTTTGACGTAGGAGGCCAGGGGGCTGCGCATCTGGCCCGCCGTCTTGTGGACGACTCCCGGCCAGATGTGGTCGGGAGCGCTGGTCTCGTAGGGGTCGTCCACACCCTTGAGGTACGGTACCGCCGAGGCGCCCGGCCAGCCGTACTCGATGTTCTCCGTATGCCCACCCGAGCAGTCGAAGTAGAACGCCTGGATGGCCTTGCCCTTGTACGTCGGCGTCACGCCCGCTGTGGCCCGGATGGCCTGATCCGTGCGGGAATCCTCCATGCCCACACCCACATAGGCCTGCGAGCGCACGTCGCAGTACACGTCCCACGACCTGCTCGGCACGCGCGAGCCGAGGGCGAAGGCGCGTGCGGCGCAGGCCTGCGCCTTGAGCGCCTCCGCCGGCCACGACGCCGACACCTCGTGCGCGATCACGCCGCGCAGGTAGCTCTCCAGCGGCACGTCGTTGATCATCATCAGGGCGCCGCTGTCGCGGATCACGCGAAGCACGCCGCGGTAGAGGCCGGTGTCGCCGAGGTCCGTGGCGGTGAGCAGGTTGAGCGAGCCGGCGGTGGGAGTGAACTTCACCGCCGAGGAGAAGCTGGCGCGCTGCGCCCCCGCGACCACGAGAAACTTGCCGCCGGACCACGTGGTGGTGGCCGTCACGCCGGCCGGGATGTCGAGGCCGGCGCTGCCCGCGGACGCGCGGTAGGGCTTGGCGCAGCTGACCTTCACGGAGCTGAGACCGCTGCGCAGGCGCACGCGGATGGTGGAGTTGGCTTTCGTGCCGAAGCCGATCCCGGTGTAGTAGTGCTTGAGGATGGCCTGGTAGTCCCATCCGTGCTTGGCGTAGCCGTAGGCGCCCCACTGGGACATGCCGATGCCGTGGCCCCAGCCACGGCCGCTGATGCTGAACGCCGTGTCGGTGGTCTTGGCCCACGAGGCCGGCGCCGCGGCCGGCAGAACGAGCGCCAGGAGGCCGCACAGGGTCAGCAGCCGGCGGCGCCAGCGTGTGACCGGCGGCGGCGAAGTGGTGGACACGGGGATGAGTCTTCGGGGATTCAACGCAGGTTCCCTCCGGCGCCAGAATAGGCGTCCGGCCGGCGGAGGGCAAACCGCCGGGCCGTTCGTGGGCTCGCGTGGTCCTGTCTTCTTCGGGCCACCCGGGCGGTTCTCCTGCCCGGGGAACGACGACGGCAGCCTCGAGGCAGTGGTATCCTGAGCGCTCGCGTGAGGAACGGCCGGGTGAGCGGCGAACGTGAAGTCGGCTCAAGTCGGTCCCGCCAGTGCCGATACGAGGTCGTGAGTATGACCTGCGGAAGACACAGAGCGATCGCTATCGCCGCCGTCCTCGGGGTCGCGCTGCTCGTGGGACTGGGAGCAGCGCCGGCGATGGCCAAAAGCTTCTCGGACGTGAAGTCCTCGTGCTGGGCTCACACCGCCATCGCCTACGTCACCAACAAGGGCCCGGCGAACCACAAGCTGCTCGACGACTTCGGCAGTGTTTTCAAGCCCGAGACCATCATCACGCGAGAGCAGCTTGCCAGCGCGCTGGTAGTGGCCGCGGCGGCCACCCACGAGTCCTTCAAGGCCGTGAGCATCAGCGACGTCCCCCAGGGCTACGCCTACTACCGGGACATCGAGATCGCGCTCAAACACGGCTTCATGTCCCTGGACAAGACCGGCGCCTTCCTCCCCCACGAGCCCGTGACCTCCGCCAAGGCGGAGGCGGCGGTGGTACGTTGGCTGCACGAGAAGTACCCCTCGGCCAACTGGTCGCTGCTCAACACGCTGACGCCCAACCGCTGGCACCCGAACCCCGGCTGGACGACCGGGGCGCCCGATTACCTGCCCTACATCGTCGCCTCGCGGCAGCTGGGGCTGCGCTTTGAGCACCCGTCGGGGGCCGACGGCCAGGAGACCACGCCGGAGGAGCCGGTGGACCGCGCCGAGGTGGCCTACATGATCTACCGCGGCTACCTGGCCGCATCGTCGTGGCAGCTCTCCGGACTCTCGGGCTACCGCGACATCACGTTCCCGACGCTGAGCGACCGCCAGAAGCAGATCGTGTCGTTTTCGCTCAAGCTGATCGGCTACCCCTACGTGTGGGCCGGCGAGTACCCGACCAGGAACTCGCCGTACGGGTATCAGGCCAGCGGCGGCTTCGACTGCTCTGGCCTGGTCTTCTACATCATGAAGATGCACTTCAAGTACCCGATCTCGGTGAACGAGCGCGGCGCCCACAATATGGCCGCGCTCGCCAAGCCGCGCATCACCATGAAGCAGCTAAGCCGGCCGATCTCATCTTCTTCGGGCCCAACGGACCCAGGTCGAGCGTGGCGTCCATCTACCACGCGGCGCTGTATCTGGGCAACGGCTGGTTCATCCAGTCCACGGGGTCCACCGACGGCGTGATGCTCACGTCGCTCGATCAGTCCTCCTACTACCACAGCGCCTTCGCCTGGGGGAGGCGCGTGCTCAAGTCGTCGGAGCTGGCCTCGCCGTGATGCTTCGGCCGGCGGCCTTCCAGGTCACCGGCCTCTGACCGTCGCGCCGGCGCGACGTCGGCTCTCCCGCCCGCCCCCCTCTGGCCGCTCGTCCGGCTCTCCCGTAGACTGGCGCCGTGGGCCGGCGACACTCCAGGGGGTCTCGATGAGAACGGTGAAGCAATCCTGCGCGCTCGCGGCGGCCCTTCTGGTCGTCGCCCTCATGCCTGCCCTCGCCGCCGCCTCGCCACCCTTGCCCTCGCTCGCCCTCGCAGCCTCCCCCGCTACCGTTGCCACCGGTGGTGCCGTGACGCTCACGGTGACGAGCGAGCTCCCCGGCGCCACCCTCACGCTCAGCCGGCAGTACGCCGGCGAGAGCTCGTTCTCGCTCCTGCGTGCGGTGACCACGGACTCCGGTGGAGCCGCCGAGGTCAAGTCCAGGCCGGCGCGCAACGCCACCTATCGCATCGCGTTCGCGGGCGACGTCTCGTGGAGTCCCGCGGCGGCCGATGCCGCCGTCTCGGTGGCCCCGCAGGTCTCACTCACCGCATCCGGTCCCGTGTACGAGGGCGCCCGTGTTGCGTTTCGCGTGAGCGTCTCACCGGCGCAGCAGGCCGGTGGCGCTGTGGAGCTTCAGCTGCGCGCGGGAGGCGCCTGGACATCGGTGCGCACCGTGAGCCTCGACGCTCACTCCAAGGCCGCGTTCAGCTGGGTCTCCGACAGGAAGGGCCGCGTGCGGTTCCGCGCGGTCGCCGCCGCGGGCGCCGAGTTCGCGACCGGCGCCAGCGGCACGCGCACCGTGGTGGTCAAGGACCCCAACCCGTGGCACGTACCCAGTGGCCCGGCGCACTACATCGTCGTCGACGTCGACTCGTACAAGCTCTACTACCACGAGCACGGGCGCATCGTGAGAGTGCTCGACTGCGTCACGGGCAAACCGTCCACGCCCACGCCCATCGGGCACTTTCACATCTACGCCAAGGACGCGAACATCTGGGGACCGTACGGACCGGACCGCATGCGCTACCTCGGTCTCTACGCGATCCACGGGACCGACGAGCCCTGGCTGCTCAACCGGTACCCGCGCAACTTCTCGCACGGCTGCACGCGGGTGGGCAACAACGACATCCGCTGGCTGTTCGCGCGGTGCCCGGTGGGCACGCCGGTGTGGAACGTGCGGTAGCAGGGAGCGTCGCGCGGGGCCGGCCGTCTCGCGTGGGCGGGCCGGCCCTGGTGTCCGCCGGCCTCTGGCCGCCAGCGGCCCGCTCCCGTAGACTGTCCTCGCTCGGGGAACGCTCAGCGGGGGGGTCCGCATGAGAACCATCAAGCTGCTCGGTGCTCTGGCTGCGGTCCTGGCGGTGGCCGCCATCCTGCCTGCCCTCGCCGCCGCCTCGCCGCCCGCGCCCGCGCTCACGCTCACGGCGGTGCCGTCTACGGTGCTCGCCGGCGCCTCTGTCACGCTGACCGTGGCGAGTGAGTTGCCCGGCGCGACGCTCCAGCTAAGCCGCCAGTATGCGGGGGAGAGCTCGTTCTCGCCCGTCGCCGACCTGCAGACCGACGCCGCCGGCGCGGCTCATTGGCAGGGCAAGCCGGCGCGCAACGCCACGTATCGTGTCTCCTTTGCCGGCGACGCCTCCTGGAGTCCGGCCGAGGCCGATGCCACGGTCTCCGTGCGGCCACGCATCACGTTCACGGCCTCGGGCGAGATCTACGAGTACTGGAAGGAGACTTTCAGCGTGGTCGTCTCGCCGGCGCATCCCGGGGGCAAGGTGGAGCTCCAGGTCCGGCTTGCCGGAGGCTGGACCGTCCTGCACACGTTCACGCTCGGCGCCGGCTCGAGAGCCTCGTTCGACTGGCCGTCTGACAGGATGGGCAACCTGCAGTTCCGCGCCGTCACCGTTCCCGATGCCGACTTCGCCTCCACCATCAGCGGCACGCGCAGGGTGCTCGTCAAGGACCCGAACCCGTACCACGTGCCGTCGGGTCCGGCCCACCTCATCTACGTCCGGGTCCACGAGTACCAGCTCTACTACTACGAGCACGGCCGCATCGTGCGGGTCATGGACTGCGTCACGGGGAAGCCGTCCACGCCCAGCCCCATCGGCCACTTCCGCATCTACCAGAAGAACCACATGGGCGGTCCCTACGGGGCGGGACGCATGGCGTACCACGGCATCTTCGCGGTCCACGGCACGAGTGAGCCTTGGCTGCTCAACCGCTACCCGCGCGCCTTCTCACACGGCTGCACGAGGGTCTCCAACCCCAACATCCTCTGGCTCTGGGCGCGCTGCGCGATCGGCACGCCGGTGTGGAACGTGCCGTAAGGCGAAGCGGCGGTGCGCCCGGCGCATACGCGCGCCGGGCGTGACGGTGTGCGCGGTGGCTACGGCCGCTGCAGGTCGGCGTACTGGCGCGCGTAGTATGCGCGCCACTCGCCTGACTTGAGAGGCCGCCACCAGTTGCGGTGCTCCCGGTACCACTCCACCGTGGCGGCCAGTCCGGCCTCGAAGGCCGTCTCCGGCCGCCAGCCCAGCGCCCGCAGCTTGCCGCAGTCCACGGAGTAGCGGCGGTCGTGACCGGGGCGGTCCGTCACAAAGCGCAGGAGGTCCTCGCCTCTGCCCGCGAGCTGGAGGATGCGCCGCGTGAGCTCGAGGTTGGTGACCTCGTTGCCGCCGCCGACGTTGTACACCTCGCCGAGGCGCCCCTCGCGCAGCACCAGGTCGATGGCGGCGCAGTTGTCGGCCACGTGCAGCCAGTCGCGCACGTTGAGGCCGTCGCCATACAACGGCAGGGGCTCACCGTCGAGGGCGTTGGTGGCGAACAGCGGGATGATCTTCTCGGGGTACTGGTAGGGCCCGTAGTTGTTGGAGCTGCGCGTGATCATAACCGGCGTCTCGTAGGTGGAGTGGTAGGCGAGCACCAGCAGGTCGGCGCCGGCCTTGCTGGCTGAGTACGGGCTCGACGGGCGCAGGTCGGACTCTTCGGTGAAGGAGCCGGACTCCGTGGAGCCGTACACCTCGTCGGTGCCGATCTGCAGGTAGCGGCTCACGCCGAGGGCGCGGACCGCCTCGAGCAGCGTCTGCGTGCCCAGCACGTCTGTGCGGATGAAGTCCTGCGGGCCGCTGATGGAACGGTCCACGTGCGTCTCGGCGGCGAAGTTGACCACGGCGTCGGCGCCGCGCAGGGCGGACTCGACGGCGGCGGCGTCGCAGATGTCGCCGCGCACGAACGAATAGCGCGGATCTGCATCGACGCCGCTCAAGTTCTGCAGGTTGCCGGCGTAGGTGAGCTTGTCGAAGTTGACCACCTGCACGTCGTCGTGGTGCTCGAGCAGGTAGCGGATGTAGTTGGAGCCGATGAACCCGGCGCCGCCGGTCACGACGATCCTCACTGTGGCCTCCTAGCCCAGCGTGATGAGCGCGTCGACGGCGGCGACGACGCCGTCGTCCCAGCTGGGGAGTCGCGGGATGGGACGCTCGCTGGCGAGCGCCGAGAACGCCGGCCGTAGCGCCGGCCGGCCCAGCTCGGCGCTGGTGATGGGCTCGACAGGCACGTCCAGTCCCGCTATCTGGACGATCTCGCGGGCGAACTCCAGCCAGGAGCAGTAGCCGCCGCCGGCCATGTGGTAGAGGCCGGGGGACACGCCGTCGTCCAGCGCCTCGGCGACGGCCGCCGCCAGATGCCCGGCGTAGGTGGGCGAGCCGACCTGGTCGTCGACCACGCGCAGCGGCTCATCGCGGCCGGCCTTCTCGCGGGCGGCGGCGAGGATGGTCTTCACGAAGTTGCGGCCGGTCTCGCTGAACAGCCAGGAGGTGCGCACCACGGTGCCGCGCACCCAGTCCAGCACCAGCTCCTCGCCGGCGAGCTTGGTGCGGCCGTACACGTTGAGCGGGTGCGTAGCGTCGCTCTCCACGTACGGGTCGCCTTTGGCGCCGTCGAAGACGTAGTCGGTGCTGAAGTACACGACGGCGATGTGCGTACCGCGCACGGCGCGCAGCAGGTTGCGCGTGCCGCCCACGTTGATGGCCTCGGCCAGGGCCGCCTGCGTCTCGGCGCCGTCCACGTCGGTGTACGCGGCCGTGTGCAGGATCGCGTCAGGCCGGAAGCCCTTGACGGCCGCGCGCACCGCATCCGCGTCGCGGATGTCCAGCGCGGCCTCACGGCTGAGGAACACCTCTCCCTCGAGGACGCGGGCGAAGGCCGTGGCCAGCTGGCCGCCGGCGCCCGTCACGAACCAGCGCAGCATGGCTTCGCCGGCTGCGCCTAGCGCAGCCGCACGCCCCAGTCGTAGGGGATGGCCGGCGTGTCGTGCGGCAGCTCGTCCTGGTCTGGTGCGTCGTACACATACACCTCGGTGGGCGCGTTGACGATGAACGCCTCCTCGACGCTCACGCACTTCCAGCCGTGCCACACGCCCGCCGGGACGCGCACGAGCAGCGGATTGTGCTCGCCGAGGAAGAACTCCTCGAGCTGGGTGTGCGTGGGCGAGTCCTCGCGACCGTCGTAGAGGACGAGCTTGATCATGCCCTTGACGCAGACGATGTTGTCGAGCTGCACCTGATGCAGGTGCCAGCCTTTGACCACGCCCGGGAGCGTGGTGGTCATGTACATCTGGCCGAACTTGACGAAGAGCTCGTCGTCGGCGCGCAGGCACTCCATGAGGCGACCGCGTTCGTCCGGGATCACCTTGAGCTTCTTGGTCATGACGCCGTCGATCACGTTGCCCCTCCCGGCCGCGGATACTTCTTCAGAGCACGCCGATCTGGCAGGAATCGCCGATCATGAAACGGTAGGCCTGCGGGAGCGCGTCCGAGTGCCCGATCACGCAATCCTTGCCCACGAGGCTGTCGGTGACGCGTGCGTTGAGCCGGCAGATGCGGCTGTTCTCGAGCACGATGGAGTGCTCGATCTCCGCCTGTTCGATCACGACGCCGTCGCTGAGCGAGCTGTAGGGCCCGACGAAGGCGTCGCTCAGGCGGCAGCCGGCGCCGATGATGGCCGGGCCACGTACCGTACAGCGCTCCAGCCGGCTGCCCTCTCCGATGGCCACCGGGCCCTCGATCGTGCTGTCTACGAGTTCGCCGCGAAGATCGCGGACGAGCGTGCTGAGGATGAGCCGGTTGGCCTCGAGCATGTCCTCCAGCCGGCCCGTGTCCTTCCACCAGCCGGTGACCGTGTGCGGCTCCACGCGGAGCCCCCTGTCGATCATGTCCTGGATGGCGTCGGTGATCTCGAGCTCGCCGCGAGCCGAGGGCGTGATGGCCTTCACGCTGGCGAAGATCGCCGGCGTGAAGAGGTACACGCCCACGAGCGCGAGGTCGCTGCGCGGCTCGGCCGGCTTTTCCACGAGCCGCGCCACGTGGCCGTCCTGCAGCTCGGCGACCCCGTACTGGCGCGGCTCGGCGACCTTCTGCAACAGGATGAGGGCATCGGGACTGCTCTCCGCGAAGCGCCGCACGAACTGCTCGATGCCCTCCTTGAGGAGGTTGTCACCGAGGTACATGACGAAGGGGCTGCCGTCGAGGAACTCCTCGCTGATGAGGACCGCATGCGCGAGCCCGAGCGGCGCCTCCTGGGGGATGTAGGTGACGCGCAGTCCGAACTGGGCGCCGTCGCCGACGGCAGCCTCGATCTCCGGCCGCGTCTCGCCGACGACGATGCCCACGTCTTCGATGCCGGCGGCGCGCATGGCCTCGAGCCCATAGAAGAGCACCGGCTTGTTGGCCACCGGCACGAGCTGTTTGGCCGAGGTGTGCGTGATGGGCCGCAGGCGCGTGCCGGCGCCGCCGCTGAGGATGAGGCCTTTCACCGCGGTGCTCCCTGCGGCCGGCTCAGATGGACTCGCCGCCGGGCAACTCGTCGTCGCTCTCCGCAGAGAGCATGTCGAGCACGTTGCGCTCGTCGACCGCCTTGCCGACGAAGATCACGTTGGGCCCGGCAAAGAGTGTGACGCGGGCGCCGGGCGGCAGGCTCAGCGCGGCGCCGTCCCGGACGATGTTGGTGAGCGTGGAGTGCTCGACGTCGCGCACGACCTCGCAGCTGTCGATGCCCACCGGCTCGCCGTCGCCGACCTGGAGACGCGGCTCTCTGCTGGCGTCGATGATCACGGCCGGAGTATAGCATCGAGGCCGCCGGGCTCTGGTCACGGTCTCCGGTTCGTGGTCTACTGGGGTCGCGTACGCGGCTGCTGGGGCGGTGGCCGGTGACGGAAGGAGCCAAGATGAGCAGCATCTGGACCTCGCGCCGTCGCGCGCTGACTCTTGCGGTGGTGGGGCTGCTTGCGGCCGGACTGATCTGGGGGATCGGGACGGCCCTGGCGGCGAGCAGCACGCCGCTGCCGTCGCCGACCGGCAAGAAGACCATCCTCAGGCTGGGCTGGACGGTGCATCCCGACAGCCTCAACCCGTACATCGGGTTCCTGGCCTCCGCCTACGAGGTGTGGGCGCTCAATTACGACATCCTCTGCGGCTGGGACGCGGCCACCATGACGCAGCCCCAGGGCCTCGACAAGGCCACCGGGCTGGCCTACCAGTGGTCCCACACTCCGGACGGCAAGGTGTGGACGTTCAAGGTGCGTTCCGGCGTCAAGTGGCAGGACGGTGTGCCCTTCACGGCCGCCGACGTGGCCTTCACGTACAACTACATCATCAAGGGCAACATGGGTAACTTCACCAGCTACACGACCTTCATCGATCGCGTGGAAGCCCCGGATGCCACGACTGCGGTGTTCTACTGCAGCAAGCCCAAGGCCAACATGACCTCCCTGTGGGTACCCATCCTCCCCGAGCACATCTGGAAGAACATCTCCTACAAAGCGGCCGGCACGTCCTTTGAGAACAAGCCCCCCATCATCGGCACCGGGCCCTTCCAGACCGTCGAGAACGTCAAGGACCAGTACGTGCGCCTCGTCGCCAACAAGGATTACTGGCGTGGCGCTCCCAAGGTCGACGAGGTCATCTTCCAGAACTACCAGAACAGCGACACGATGTCGCAGGACCTTCGGAGCGGCGGTCTGCAGGCTGCCCTTAACTTCCCGGTAGCTCAGATGAAGATGCTCGATCAGAAGCCGCTCACCTCCATCGCCTGCTCCACCATCGCCCTGGACGAGCTGGCCTTCAACTGCTACACCGGCCCCTCGCTGGGCGCCAAGGCGCTCACCGACCCGGCCTTTCGCCGCGCCCTCAACTGGGCCGTGGACAAGAGCAAGATCAATCAGCTCGCCTACTACGGCCTGGCGACGTCGGGCAGCAGCCTCGTGACCGGCGGCTACTACGAGACGTTCCCGGACTGGCACTGGACGCCGCCCGCCGACCAGGCCTACGGGTTCGACCTGCAGAAGGCCGGCCAGCTGCTCACCCAGGCCGGCTACCCGCTCAAGAACGGGAAGCGCGTGGACAGACAGGGCAAGCCCATCACGCTGCGTCTGTGGGCCCGCACCCAGTCAGACACGAGCCAGGCGTCCGGACGCCTCATCACGGGCTGGTTCCGGCAGCTGGGGCTGGGCATCGACTACTCGGTCATCGACGAGAACACGATCACCGACAGAGTCCTCAACCAGGTCAACGGCAAGCTCACCCCCGACTACGACATGTTCCTCTGGGGTTGGGGCGGGGACGTGGATCCCAACTTCATCCTCTCCGTGTTCATCTCCAGCCAGATCGGCAACTGGAACGACGCCAGCTGGTCGAACGCCGAGTACGACCGCCTGTTCAACGAGCAGCAGACGACGCTCGACACCGCCAAGCGCCTGCAGCTCGTCTACCGGATGCAGGAGATCTTCTATCAGGAGAGCCCGTACATCGTGCTGGCCTATCCGAAGGACATCCAGGCCTACAACAGCGGCGACTGGGCCGGCTGGGTGCGTGCTCCGGCAAACCGCGGCGGCGTCTTCTACAACACGCAGAACGCCACGTACCTTGGCGTGCATCCCGTGGCCGCCGAGACTGCGAGCAGCAGCAGCGGCGGCGGCAAGACCGGCCTTATCGCCGGCATCGTGATCGCGGTGCTCGTGATCGTCGGCATCGTCATCTGGCTGATGCGGCGGGGCCGCAAGCCGCAGGAGCTCGAGGGCTGAGGCGCGGCCGCCGGGCGCGGCTCAGCCGGCGGCGACCGCGATGTACGGCCGCCACGACTCGTGGATGTGGTCGACGTGCATGAAGATGAACGCCGCCGGCCCCGGCGGACGGGGCTTGCTGCGCAGCTGCAGGCCGGCCACGTGCGGCGGCCGATCGCCCTTTTTGCGGTTGCACGGCGCGCACGAGGTGACGAGGTTGTCCCACGTGTCGGGCCCGCCTTTTGAGCGCGGCACCACGTGGTCCACGGTGAGGTGACGGTCGCTGCCGCAGTACTGGCAGCGGTGCCGGTCCCGCGCGAACACCGCCCGGCGGGAGATGCGGCCGTGCCCGCTGCGCATAGGCACGCGTGCGTAGTTGGTCAGGCGGATGACCGACGGCAGTTCGTAGGAGAGGCGCTCGGAGTGGAAGGCGGAGCCGGAGCGCTCGAGCACCTCCGCTTTGTCTTTGAGAAGGAGCACCAGCGCACGGCGCGCTGAGCAGACGTTCAGCGGCTCGTAGGTGGCGTTGAGAACAAGCACCTTCCGCATCGTCGTCGATAGTAGCAGAATCGGTGTGAGGAAACGGCTAGACTGGCGACTCGTGGACCTGTTCTCACTGTCTGAAGAGCAAGTCGCCGCCGAGGCCCCGATGGCGGCGCGTATGCGGCCGCGCAGCCTGTCCGAGTTCGTCGGCCAGGAGCACATCGTCGGCCCGGGCTCGGTGCTGCGCGCGGCCATCGAGCGCTCCGAGCTCTTCTCCATGATCTTCTTCGGCCCGCCGGGCTGCGGCAAGACGACGATGGCGCGGCTCATCGCGGCCGACACCGGCACGCGCCTGGTGCAGCTGTCGGCGGTCAACTCGGGCACGGCGGACGTGCGCGCCGCCATACAGGGCGCGCGCGAAGCGCGCGCCCTCAACGCGGCGCGTACGCTTCTCTTCATCGACGAGATCCACCGCTTCAACAAGGCGCAGCAGGACGCTCTGCTGCCCGCGATCGAGGACGGCGTCGTGACCCTCATCGGCGCCACCACCGAGAACCCCTACTTCGAGGTCAACTCGGCGCTGCTGTCGCGCTGCCAGCTCTACCGCTTCGAGCCGCTCTCCGCGGACCAGGTGGAACAGGTGGTGCGCACCGCGCTCGCCGACGAGCAGCGCGGCCTCGGCGGCAAAGGCGTGCGTCTCGCGGACGGCTCGCTGCCGTTTCTTGCCGAGGTCTCCCGCGGCGACGCCCGCGTGGCGCTCAACGCGCTCGAGACCGCCTGGCGCTCGCGAGCGGCGGGCGGCGACGCCACGATCCTCATCACCGTCGACGATCTGCGCGACGCCGCCCAGAAGAGTCCGGTGTCCTACGACCGCGAGGACGCTCACTACGACACCATCTCGGCGTTCATCAAGTCGATGCGTGGCAGCGACCCCGACGCCGCCGTGTACTACATGGCCTCCATGCTGGCCGGCGGTGAGGATCCCAAGTTCATCGCGCGCCGCATGATCGTCTTTGCCAGCGAGGACGTGGGTAACGCCGACCCGCAGGCGCTCGAGCTCGCGATCGCGGCGTCACGCGCGGTGGAGTTCGTCGGCATGCCCGAGTGCCGCATCAACCTGAGCCAGGCGGCCACCTACCTGGCCCTGGCGCCCAAGAGCAACGCCGCGTACACCGCGGTCGACGCGGCGCTCGACGATGTGAAGCGCGAGGGCAACCAGCCGCCGCCCCCGAGCATGCGCAGTACGGGCTATCGCGGCGCCAGGAAGCTGGGCCACGGCGTGGGCTACGAGTATCCTCACGGTCATGGCGGCTGGGTGGAACAGCAGTACCTCCCCGACCGCCTGGCCGGGCGGCGCTACTACACGCCCATCCGCGGCCGGGAGGCCGAGATGGCGGCGCGGCTCGAGGAGGACAAGCGCCGCGCCGGTCACGACGAGGCCGGGGGAGCGGGCCCGCCCATGCCACACGAGAACGCCGGCGCCGCCGGCCCTGAGGAGGAGTGAGCCCATCAACCTGATCCTCGTCGTCGTGCTGCTCGCGGTCGCCGCCATCCTGATCCTGCTCGCCTTCGGGTTCTACGCAAAGCGGGTGAAGGCCGACCTGGACGCTCCGCTGCCGGCCACAGGCGCGCGCGCCGACATCGAGTTGCCGGCGGACGACGCCGCCCGCCTCAGGCTTCTGAGCCCTGAGCCCATCCTCATGAAACAGTCGGAGGAGGGCCTGCGGGTGCAGCTGGACACCAGGCCGATGGTGCCCATCGCGGCGTTCGCCGGGATGGATGTGAGGCCGAGCCTGGTGCTCGCCGCCGCGCAGGTCACCGAGCAGTTCGGCCCCCAGTGGGCGGCGCTCGTGACCACGCGCGACGACGGTCAGGTCAGCGCTCTGCGCATCTCGTGACGGTCGCGACACGCGAGTGAGGGGCCCGCCCGGGCGGCTCCGGCGGGGCGGCCGCTCGGCAAGGTGTATACAGGACTGTACACTGGTAAAGTCTGCGTCCGTTTCTTCCGAAGTACAGGTCGCCGGCCTCGCCACCGCGTGCGACTGCATCGCCCGCGAGCGAGACGTGCCGGAGAGCGCTCAAGGAGGGCATCGATGAAGCGGCTCATCAAGTTTCTGCTCGGCCTGGGCGTCGGTGCGGGAGTGGCCATGCTGCTGGCGCCGAAGAGCGGGCGTGAGCTGCGCAAGCAGTTGATGGACGGCGCGTCTGGGCGGATGTTGCCGTCCGCGGCCGAAGCCCCGGTCCAGACGCAGACCGACACCTGGGAACCCGAAACGTACGCGGCCCCGGTCGACGCCCCTGGGCCGTGGGCCGCCGTGGTGGTGGACGAGGCGACAGTCGTTGAGGAACCGCCGGTGTTCGCGGCGGAGCCTGAGATCGAGCCTGAGCCGGTAGCGACGCCAGAGCCGGCCTTCGTGGAGCCAGAGCCAGCCGCCGTGGAGCCAGAGCCAGGCCGGTGGAGCCGAGCGGCCGTCGAGGAGCCGGAGACTGGAGACGGCGGCGCTGGAGGCGGAGCCGGTGGAGCCTGAGCCGGCCGTCGAGCCCGAGACGACGGCCGTGGAGCCAGAAGTCATGGCGGTGGAGCCGGAGCCGATACCGCTGGAGGCGGAAGCCGTCGCGGTCGAGCCGGAGCCGATACCGCTGGAGGCGGAAGCCGTCGCGGTCGAGCCGGAGGCAGAGCCGAACCTCTCGGGGACGTTTGCTCCGGCGATCGCCGCTGGGGCTGCTGATGTGGCGCTCGCCGAGGGCGAGCCGGACGCGGTGCCCGGGGAGCCTCAGACCGAGGACCTGCGGCCCCTGATCGCGGAGACGCGCGCGGTCGTCGAGGCCGAGGTAGCGCAGACGTTCACGGGCGACGAGTCTGAGGCCGGTGAAGCCTCGGCGCCGGCGGCGGAGGATACCGCGCTGGAGACTGGCGCCGCGATCCCCGCGCCGGTCAGTCCGACAGTCCCCGTAGGCGAGGCTGCCGCGGAGGTGGAGGCCGCCGAGACCAGCGCGGATGGAGACCGGTCCTCGTTCGATGAGGTGGTGGTCGACGCGCCGGCGGACGCTCCGCGGGCCTGGGAGAGGCCGCCGTGGGAAGTCACCGAAGGCGCCGCGCAGGACCAGGCCGCCGGATTCGAGTCGGCGCCGCAGGACGTTGCGCCGGCCGCGGAAGAAGCGATCCCGGCTGTGGAGGAAAGGGACGCGGTCCCGCCGCCTGAGGTGTCAGCGCCCGGTTCGGCCGCCGAGCCCGTAGATGTACCCCCGCCGGCTCCGCCGCTTGCAGCCTCCCCGCTGGCGAGGTCGACGCCCACCAAGGTGGCCCCGCCGGAGTTCACGCCTGGGGCCCCGCCGGAGTTCATGCCCGTGATCCCGCCGGAGTTCACGCCTGTGGCCCCGCCGGCCGCGGCAGCGGCGCCGCCGGCGGTGGAAGCGCTGCCCGATCTGGGCGGCGTGCAAGAAGGTGAAGAGACGTCGGCCGTTGGTGAGTCCGCGCCGCCGGCCGAACAGTCCGAGGCGCTGGCCGAACAGTCGGCGCAGCCCGAGGCTGAGGCCGGGGACACTTGGTCCGCGCCGCCGGAGCCAGCCGAGGGTCGGACGTCGGCCGCGGCCGAGTCTGAGGCGACGGCCGAAGGCGTTGAGGCCGCGTCGACAGAGACCGCCGAGCCTGCCGAGGCGGAGCCGGCCGTCGTCGAGGCTGTGATCGTGGCGAGCGCCGCTGAGGCGGTCTCCGAGGAGGAGCCGGCGGAGCAGGAGTCCGCTTTGGCGAGCGAGGCGCCGGTCGCGGAAGCTGCGGCGGAACCGAGTCCGGTCGCCGCCGAGGAGGGGGCTTCGGAGGAGGAGACGGCCGCCGAAGCCGCGCCGGTCGCCGAAGCCCCTACCGGCGACGCGGCTCCGCGTGCCGAGACGGGAGGGGTCGACCAGGCGGAGATGAGGCGACGCATCGAGGAGACGCGGGCGCGCCTCAAGGCCAAAGCGTTCGACGCGATGATGAGCGGCGAGGGCGCGCTGCTCGGCAGGGACTCCGGCCAGAAGCCTGTCCCGAGAGACGCCCAGGTGGAGCTCGACAACGAGGTCGAGTCCACCATCGACGAGTCGCTCTCGCAGGAAGACTACTGATGGTCCTGCCGTAGCGGGACCACGAGTGGGCCGGCCGGCCGCCCTCCGGGGCGGCCGGCCCGTTTAACGGAGCGTGTTGCGGCGGCCCAACACCGGCTCATCGGCTGCCGAGGCTGTGCCGGTCCCGGCCAGACTAGGACGACGTCTGCCCTGGCCGCGGCCGTCGCGTCGTCCGGCCGCGGCGCCACGGCCTGTGCCGCGGCCGGCCTTCCTCGACTGACTGACTGGCCGCCCATTCCTCTTCGCTCGGGCGGCCGACACGCCGCCGCTCGATGGCCGGCCAGGTGAGCGCGCCCGGGGGGAGTCCGCGCTCGTGCAGTGTGTGCGCCAGGACGGCCGCGGTGGAGATGAACAGGGCGCTGACGAGAGCGACGATCGCGGGGATCGAGCGGTTCTCGAAGAGCAGGAAGAAGTACCACCAGACCTTGAGGCCGAGGCCCAGCTGCGTCGCGTAGTAGAGAAGGGCGAGGGGGATCATCACGAGTCCGAGATAGGCGGGGAGGATCGATCGCATCCACCCCCCCGGTTTGGCCAGCGGCCAGAGCACGGCCGCCGGGACCACGATCACCAGGGCGAACGGATCCACGAGCAGCGTCACCGCAGCGATCACGAGGAGGATCGCGTGGGACGTGAAGATCGTTGCACGGGGATCGCAATTCACGCGGCGGCGCAGGCGATGCTCGACGGCGACGGCATACGCGCTGGCCACGACCAGGAGGACGAGGAGGATCACGACGCGCAGGTAGCGCGGCCGGGCGACGAGGAGCGAGTCGGGTGGGATGGCGGCATCCGGGCTGTGGGGCAGCAGACCCACCAGGTTGGCGGCATAGATGATGAGGATCAGCACCAGCCACGGCGCCAGATGCAGTGCGGCGCGCACGATGGCGGGGCCCAGGTCGACGCGCGTGCGCCGACAGTGTGCGTAGAGATCGACGGTGACCGCCGTCAGCGGCAGCAGGAGGCAGGCGCACAGAAGGGCAAGCGAGGTGCCCGGCAGAGTCCGGGAGCGAGTGAGGAAGATCGTGCCTCCGCTGCGCGCGAGCGGGCCGGTGGAGCCGTCGATGGCCATGACCATCGCCTGCACGGTGTCGCCCACGCGGGTGAGCGTGTCGCCGGAGATGGTGTCGGCCGTGTCGTTCTGGGCCGGCTGGGCCGGCCCGTCGGCCGAGACGGTGATAGCCGGCACGCCCGCCGCCACCAGCGGGCTCTGACTCCCGGAGGTGGCCGGGACGGCGAGGCGAATGAGCTGCGCCGGGGCGCCGGGCAGGATGGCCCTCATGTTGGCCGTCACCCGTGCTGCCGGCGCCGTGAGCAGCCACAGCCATGGCGGCGCCGTCCTGGGGGCGGTGCTCCACCCGTTGACGCCCAGCGACAGAGACTTGGCTGTGGCCACCTTGCGCATGGCGATGGCGCCGATGATGCCGTCCGTGCGGTGAGCCTCCACGAAGGCGCGGCTCCCGATGGCTCCGAAGGCATCGCCCGTGGTGCAGACGAACACGAGGGGGTGCTCGTGCGCGGTCACCGTGAAGACGCGCGCGAGCTCCAGCAGCGCGGCGACGCCGGAGGCGTTGTCATTGGCTCCCTGCGTGGTCGGGGGCGCCACATCGCGGCTGGCCAGCAGCATGATGCCGCCCGGGGAGTGCCCCGGGGAGATCGCCCAGACGTTCTGCAGCGCGACGTCCTTGCCGTTGACCTTGGCAGTGAACCCATCGACGTGCGGCTGGAGCCCGATCGCCTTGAACTGCTGCACGAGCCAGATGGCCGAGCGGCTGTCCGCGTCTGAGCCTGCTACCCGGCTTGGGAAGTCCTGCGCGAAGGTGCGCAGGTCGGCCGTGGCCCTGGTGCCGTCGAACGTGGCCGGCTCGCTGCTGAGCTTCGGGGTGTCGGGGGTACCAAGGGTGAAGAGGGTGATCACGGCGAGAACGAGCGCCGCGATCCAGGCGGCCCGATACACCTTGAGATTGGGCAGAGCGGCCTCCTTGGGCGTGCCGAGCATCGTATCAGATGTCCCCGCGCGGCCGTCGCCGGCGTCCCGGGGAGGTAGTATTGGGGCCATGGAGACGGGGCTCGAGTGAGACGACGGATGCGCACCCGGACCGCACTGGCGGTCCTCGTCGTCGGCCTCGTCGCTGTCGCCGTGGTCGCCCTGACGGTGTTCGTGACCGGCCGGCAGCGCTTTGACGACTACCTCACGCAGGTCCGTCATGCCCGAAGCGCCGAAGTGGCGCGAACGCTCACCGGCACCTACCGCGCGCCGCAGGGCTGGGACGCCTCCTCGGTGTACGCTGTCGGACGCGTGGCTTCGGCCAGCAATGTCGACGTGGCCGTCTACGATCCGCAGGGGCGCCTGCTGTTCACCGTGCAGGGCTACTCGGCCGGCGCCGCGCCCGGAGGCAGCCCCACGCCGGGCGCCACGGCGAGTCCAGGCTCGAGCCCCGCGCCGGCGTCGCTGCGCCGCGACCAGTTCGAGGTCCTGAGCTACCCGATCGTCGTCAACGGCCAGCAGGTGGCGGTCGCCGAGGTGTACGCGCCGCGCGCCTTCCGCAGCCGCGCCGACACCGCCTATCAGTCGGCGATCGAGAGGGATACGGCGATCGCCGCGGGGGTCGCCGCGCTCCTTGTCCTCGTGCTCGCCCTGCTCGTGAGCAGACGTCTCACCTCACGCCTCGAGGAGCTCGCCGACGTCGCCGGCGAGGTGGCCGCCGGCAACCTCGACGCCCGAGTGGCGCCGCGCGGCGACGACGAGGTCGCGGCTCTCGCCACCGCTTTCGACTCCATGGCGGACAGGCTGGCGCGCGACGAACAGTGGCGCCGGGACACCACGGCCGATCTGTCCGAGGAGATCCGTCAGCCGCTGGCCGAGATCGAGTCGCGCATGGAGGCGCTGCAGAGCGGAGCCGTGCCGGCCAGCCCCGAGCAGCTTCGTCCTATCGCCGCCGAGGTGCGGCGCCTCGGGCGCCTGCTCTCCGCGCTGCGCGCGCTCAACGAGATGGAGGGCGAGGACTTCTACCTCCAGCGCGTACGCGTCGACCTCGTGGTGGCCGCCCGCGAGGCCCTGGATTCGGCAGTGCCCGCGGCCAGGGAGGCCGGCCTCGCGTTGAGCGCCGACCTGCAGCCGGCCGCGGCCCTTGGCGACCAGGCCCGGCTCGAGCAGGTGATCGGACACCTGCTCGACAACGCCATCAAGTTCACGCCGGCCGGCGGCAGGGTGACGCTCACCACGGGAACCGCCGGCGGATGGGGCACGATCGTCGTCGCGGACAGCGGACCGGGCATCGATCCCGTGGACCTGCCTTTCGTCTTCGACCGGTTCTACCGCTCCAAGGCCACCCGGGGGATGTCCGGCGTCGGCCTTGGTCTAGCCATTTCGCGTGGCCTGGTGGAGGCGCTCGGCGGCGAGATAGAGGCCTCCGACGAACCTCAGGGCGGCGCCGCGTTCACCGTGCGGCTGCGGGCCGTCGGCTGACGCCGCGGTCGGGGTGGGGCGGACGCGGATGGACACCAGCGGGCTCCGCGTCAACGGGCAGCGTCTGCGCAGGAGTCTCGAGCTCATGGCCGAGATCGGCGCCACGCCGCTCGGCGGCGTGCAGCGTCTCGCGCTGACGGACGAAGACAAGCAGGCGCGCGACCTTCTGGTCTCCTGGTTCGGCGAGCTCGGCCTGACGACCACCGTCGACGAGATGGGCAACATCTTCGGCCGGCGCGCCGGTCGGGAGGACGGGCTGGCGCCCGTGATCACGGGCTCGCACGCCGACTCGCAGCCCAAGGGCGGCCGCTTCGACGGGATCCTCGGGGTGATGGGCGCTCTCGAGGTGCTGCGCACCCTGCGCGATCACGACGTGGAGACCGTGCGGCCCGTGATCGCCGTCGACTGGACGAACGAGGAGGGCTCACGGTTCGTGCCGGCGATGATGTCGTCCGGGGTGTGGTCGGGTGAGCTCGATCGCGACTCGATGTGGTCACAGACCGACAGCGGCGGCAACGTGCTGGCGGAGGAGCTGCGGCGCATCGGCTACAACGGCGCCGCGCCCTGCGTCGCCTGGCCGTTCGCGGCCTACTACGAGCTCCATATCGAGCAGGGGCCGAGGCTGGAGCAGGAGGGCAAGACCATCGGCGTCCCCAAAGGGATCCTCTGCCTGCATTGGTACGACGTGTTCGTCGATGGCACGGCGAACCAGGTGGGGCCCACGCCCATGGAGGGGCGCAGTGACGCACTGGTCGCGGCGGCGGAGATGATCCTCAAGGTGCGTGAGCTGCCGGCCGGGATGGGCGGCGGCCTGGTGGCCACCGTGGGCGAGATCGAGAACTCCCCCAACTCGCGCAACGTCATCCCCGGACGCGTGCATTTCACGGTCGACATCCGCTCCTGGGACGACACGCTCGCCCTGCGGTCCTGGGACAGCCTGAGGCACGACTTTCTCGCCATCGCCGCCGCCAACGGCTGTCCGCTCGACCTCAGGGAGACGTGGCGGGTGCAGCACGTCGAGTTCGATGAGGGCTTGGTCGAGCAGGTGCAGTCGTGCGCGCTGGCCCTCGGCTACACCACGCTGCCGATGGTCAGCGGCGCCGGCCACGATGCGAGCTACATGGCGCTGTCCGGGCCCACCGCCATGATCTTCGTGCCCAGCATCGACGGGCGCAGCCACGTGGAGGTGGAGCGGACCTCGTGGGAAGACTGCGAAGCCGGAGCAAACGTGCTGTTGCAGTGCGTGCTGCAGTCGGCCGGCACGCGATGACGAGGCTCTCCGCGGGCTGAGGAGCTGGCCGGAGGAGGTAGCGAAACGCGAGAGGGCGGCCCCCCGGGGGGCCGCCCTCTCGCGTTGTGATGCCGGAGACCGCCGGTCAGAGTGCGGGCACCTGCCGCGCCCTGCACGTAGCCCTGCTGCGCCGGCTATTCGACCTTGGGCAGCTTGGCGATCGACGCGGCGATCGCCTCTTCCGGATGGTCGTAGTCCTCGAGCTTGCCGCTGAGATAACTATCGTAGGCGCCGAGGTCGAGGAACCCGTGGCCTGTGAGGTTGAACAGGATCGTCTTGCCGACGCCCTCTTCCTTGGCTCGCAGCGCCTCGTCGATCGTGGTGAGGATCGCGTGGGCGCTCTCCGGCGCGGGCACGATGCCCTCGGTCTGTGCGAAGAGCTGTGCCGCCGCGAACACCTTCGTCTGCGGCACGGCGACGGCGTCCATCAGCCCCAAGTCGTACACGTGGCTGATCAGCGGCGCCATGGCGTGGTAGCGCAGGCCGCCGGCGTGGATGCCGGCCGGCATGAAGTCGTGCCCGAGGGAGTACATCTTGAACAGCGGCGTGGTCTGGGCTTCGTCGCCGAAGTCGTAGACGAACTTGCCTTTGGTGAGCGTGGGGCAGGCGGTGGGCTCGACGGCGAGCAGGCGGGTGTTCGTCTTGCCGGCGAGGTTCTCGCGCAGGAAGGGGAAGGCGATCCCGCCAAAGCTCGACCCGCCGCCGACACAGCCGATGACCACGTCCGGGTAGGCGTCGGCGTCCTGGAACTGCAAGAGAGCCTCTTCGCCGATGATCGTCTGGTGCAGGAGCACGTGGTTCGTGACGCTGCCCAAGGCGTACTTGGAGCCGGGATGCGTGACGGCGTCCTCGACGGCCTCGCTGATGGCGATGCCGAGGCTGCCCAGCGACTCCGGGTCCTCGGCCAGCACGGCGCGGCCGGCGTTGGTGCGGTCGCTCGGGCTGGGGATGACGTCCGCGCCCCAGAGCTGCATCATGCTGCGCCGGTAGGGCTTCTGGTGATAGCTCACCTTGACCATGTAGACGAAGCACTCGAGGTCGAACATCTTGCAGGCCATGCTGAGGGCGCTGCCCCACTGGCCGGCGCCGGTCTCGGTGGCGAGCCGCGTGGTGCCGTCCTTCTTGTTGTAGTACGCCTGCGCGACGGCCGTGTTGCTCTTGTGCGAGCCGGCCGGGCTGACGCCTTCGTACTTGAAGAAGATCTTGGCCGGCGTGTCGAGCGCCTTCTCGAGGCCGGTGGCGCGGATCAGCGGGGACGGCCTCCAGAGCCTGTAGATCTGGTGGATCTCCTCGGGGATCTCGATGTAACGCTCTGCCGAGACCTCCTGCGCGATGATGCTCGGCGGGAAGATCGGCGACAGGTCGTCGGGGCCGGCCGGCTGCAGGGTCGCGGGGTTGAGCGGCGGCGCCGGCATGGTGGGGAGGTCGGCCACGATGTTGTACCAGGCCTTCGGGATCCTCTCCTCGTCAAGGACGAACTTCTTCTTGTACTCGCTCATGACCTACCTCCTCTCGCGTGACGACGCGGTACGCGTTGACTGAAGATGCACTGCTCCGGTACTCCGTGATAGGGGACGATGCGACACCACAGCGTGTGGTGCGGGGCTGCGGGCAGGGCCCGCTCGGGTGTCCAGAAGGGGCGCGCTAGGCGCGCCAGGCCCAGCGACGCCAAGAACGCGAGGTGCTGCGGCCGCTGGCGTCGGGGGTCGTCATAGTGGGCGGGATTGTACCCGCGGGCGCGCAGACTACGCAAGTGCCGGTCATTCGGTCGCCCTCTCGGGCTGTCCCGCAAGAGACTCCATCACCGCCGGCGGTGGGGCCACGTCCGCCTCCTCCGGGTAGGGCGAGGCGGGGTAGGCGAAGAGATAGCCCTGCCCGTAGGTGATCCCCAGGTCGAGGAGAGCGTCGAGCTGCTGGCGGGTCTCGACGCCTTCGGCGATGAGCTGTGTGTCGGTCTGGCTGCAGAAGTCGCGGAGCATGCCCACCAGCCGCTGCTTGACCACTGAGCGCTCGATGCCGCGGGTGAGGCTGATGTCCAGCTTGATGAAGTCGGGCTCCAGTTCGACCATGGTCTGCAGGCCGGCGTAGCCGGCGCCGGCGTCGTCCACGGCCACGCGAAAGCCGCGGTCGCGCAGCTCTCTGAGCAGCGTGCGGATGTGGGCGAAGTCGGCCACGGCGCTGTTCTCGGTGATCTCGATCACCGTCTGGCTGTGCATGTCCTCGGGGATCGCCGCGAGGAACTCCTTGATGAAGAGGTCGCTGCGCGAGCTGTAGAACAGGGCGAGCGGCTCGGTGTTGATGAAGCGCAGATAGCGGCTCGGCAAGCAGGCGCTGCCTCGGGCCGCGGCGAGGCGGCAGATGCGGTCGAGCTCCGTCACGCGGCCGGCGTCGCGGGCCAGCTCGAACAGCGCCTCCGGGCGCTGCAGCTGGCTCAGGTCCGGCCCTCGGGAGAGGATCTCGTAGCCGAGGACCGCGTAGTCGTCGAGGCGCACGATCGGCTGGTAGACGCAGGAGATGTCCTCGGCGGCGAGGACGCGGTCAAACTCCACCTGGAGGCGGTGCTGCACGACGTCCTGCTCGCGACGGATGCCGCGCATGGCCTGCTCCACAGCATGCGAGCAGCGCCCGCCGGAAGCGCACCTTGGGCGAGAGGGAGAGGCGCGCGAACCCGACGTAGAGGTCCAGGTCGCGGCGCAGCCGCTCCTCGAGACCCTCGCGGATGCCGTCGAGCAGCTGCTTCTCAAGCCGGGTCTTGACGGCGATCAGGTCCGCGTCGCTCACCTGGCTGTGGGTGCGCGCCGGCGAGAGAACGACGAGAAAGGCGTTTCCGAGGCTGGAGATGGAGACGAAGTCCTCGTGGCGCAGGATGCTGCCGCGAGCCGCGTCGAGACGCCGGCCGATGATCTTGAAGACCTTGTCGACGGCCTCGAAGCCCTGAGCCGCCTCGAGGCCGTGCACGCCGTCCACGGTCACGTAGAGGATGCCCAGCTGCCGGTGGTCGAAGAGCCCGCGCTGCACCTCGGCGTGCACGCTGGCGAGCGTCGGCAACCCGGTGATCTCATCGACGTAGACGGAGGCGTCGCGGAGGATGTCGCGGACGGTGGCCAGCAGGTTGGCGGTCTGGAAGGGCTTGGTGATGTAGGCGGCGGCGCCCGAGCGGTTGGCCGCCATCATGTGGGAGAGGTCGCTCTTGGCGGTGAGAAAGACGACCGGGATATCCTTGGTGTGACCGAACTGGAGTTCGTGGCACACCTGGTGGCCGTCCATGCCCGGCATCATCACGTCCAGGAGGATCAGGTTGGGGCGAAAGGTATAGGCCAGCTCGAGCCCCTTTTCGCCGTCGGCGGCCGTCTTCACCTCGTAGCCCTGTGCCTCAAGCGTCGCGGCCACGACCATGGCGAGGTCGATGTCATCGTCGATCATAAGGATGCGCGTGCGTGCGGCGGACATGCCCCTCCCGCGATAGCCAGTCCACCAGTGGGAGTACTATCGACCGGTTTGCCGCAAAACGTTAACGCCCGGGAGCCCGGCCGTAGAGGCCCAAGGAGGAGAAGCCCATGAAAGGGTACGGTCCAGCAGACGCGACGCAGTCGCCGCGGTTCGCGGGGATCTCCACGTTCCTGCGTCTGCCGCACGTGTCCCGGCTCGAGGACGTCGATGTCGCCATCGTGGGACTGCCCTTTGACACGGGGGTGAGCTTTCGTGCCGGGGCGCGCTTCGGCCCCAAGGCCATCCGCGAGGGCTCGCTCACGCTGCGGCCCAACTACAACCCGGCGCAGCGCGTGTCGGTGTTCGAGCGGCTCTCGGTGGTGGACTTCGGCGACGCGCAGATCGTCCCCGGCTTTACCGACCGCTCCTACGCGTGCATGGGCGACGAGCTCGGCGAGATCCACGCCGCCGGCGTGGTGCCGATCGGGCTCGGCGGCGACCACGGCGTCCTGCTGCCCGAGCTGCGCGCCGCCGCCGGCAAGCACGGCCCGCTGGCGCTCGTCCTCATGGACGCGCACCCCGACACGGCCGACGAGTCGTTCGGCGAGCGCTACACGCATGGCACGGCGGTCCGTCGGGCCGTCGAGGAGGGCCTCATCGACCCGGCCCGGTCGACGCTGCTCGGGATGCGCGGCGGCATGAACGGCCCGGACGAGCTCGACGGCGACCGCGAGATGGGCTTCACCGTCTTCTCCTGGGAGGAGCTGGCGCAGCTGGGGACCGGCGCGCTGAGCGCCGCCGTGGACCGCGCCGCCGGCAAGGCCTTCCTCAGCTTCGACATCGACTTCGTCGACCCGGCGTTCGCGCCCGGGACCGGCACGCCGGAATGCGGCGGACCGTCGTCGATGCAGGCGCTGGCGTTGTTGCGCGCCTGCCGCGGGCTCGACATCGTTGGGGCGGACGTGGTCGAGGTGCTCCCCGACCTCGACAGCTCGCACCTCACCGCCATGCTGGCGGCCACGGTCGCCTTCGAGATCCTCAGCCTGATCGCCGTCAACGCCCCTGGAGGCACCGCCGGATGAGGGTGCTGCGGGTCGCCTGTGTGCAGCTCAACACCCGCGGCGACGTGGCGGCAAACGTGGCCGCGGCGTCAGAGCTCGTCGAGGCGGCGGCCGCTCAGGGGGCCCGCCTGGTCGCGCTCCCCGAGACGTGGAACTACAAGGGCGGTCACGCGGGTATCGCCGCGGCGGCCGAGGCAGTGACCGGGCCGAGCAACGCCGCCATGGCCGGCCTGGCGGCCAGGCTCGGCATCTTCGTGCTCGCCGGCTCCGTCTACGAGCCGTCGCCCGACCCCGACCGCTTCTGCAACACGTCGGCGCTCTTCGGCCCGGACGGCTCCCTGGTGGCCGTGTACCGCAAGGTCCACCTCTTCGACGCGGTGTCGGGCGCCAAGGTGTATCGCGAGTCGGACGACGTGGCGGCCGGTGGCGCTCTCGTCACGGCCGAGGTGGACGGCGTGCAGCTCGGCCTCACGATCTGCTACGACCTGCGGTTCCCGGAGCTGTACCGCAGCCTCGCTCTTCGCGGCGCCGAGGTGCTGTGCGTGCCGGCGGCGTTCACGGCGCCCACCGGCGCGGCCCACTGGCACGTGCTCCTGCGCGCCCGCGCCATCGAGAACGGGTGTTTTGTGGTGGCGCCCGGCCAGGTAGGTGAGCACCTGCCCGGGCGTGAGTGCTACGGGCACAGCCTCATCGTCGGTCCGTGGGGCGAAGTGCTCGCGGAGGTGGACGGCGACCGCCCCGGTATCTGCGTCGCCGACCTCGATCTCGGCCGGTTGGCCAAAGTGCGCGAGCAGCTCCCGGTCCTTCGGCATCGTCGTCCGGAGGTGTACGGGCTGTAGGCCGCCATGCGGTGGCCACCGCATGGCGGCCGCGCCGGGCTAGGCCTCGGCGTCCGGCGCTTTGGCCTCGGAACCGCCGGGCGCCGGCCCGCTGCTCTCGCCGGCCGCCTCCTCGTCGGCGCTCGGCGCGGACGCCTTGCGCTTCCGCCGGCGGGCCGGCTGGGGGGCACTCTCAGCGGCGGCCGACTCCGTGCTCGCCGGTTCGGCCGCGGCCTGAGCGGCGTCGCCGGCGACTGCGCCGGCCGCCGCGAGCGCCGGCTTCTCCGCCGGCCGCACACGCGCCCGCACAAAGGCGAGGATGATCCCGATCACGAGGCCGGCGAGGGCGCCCGCGGCGACGTTGAAGGACAGCTTCGGGCCGCTCGCCGAGTCGGGAATGCCAGCCTCGTGGAGCAGACGCGGCAGCTCGACCTGCCGGGAGGTGATGAGCATCAGCTCGGTCTTCTGGTTGGTCGTCAGCAGGGTGTCCTGCTCACTGGCCGCGGCCTGGACGATGGCCACGTACGGGGCCGATGCCCCGGCCAGTCCGGCGGCGGAGCCGCCCTGCTTGGCCAGGGCGTCGAGCGCCGCCTGCGCCTGGTCACTGCGCACGAACGAGGCCGCGAGCGCCTTCTTGCCCGCCGCGAGCTGCGACTCGAGCAGCGCGATCTTGGCCTGAGCGCCGGTCGAGATGTGCGCGATGAGCACGGTCGCCAGGCTGTTGGCCGCGCGCGCCGAGCGCACCCTCTTGGGGTCCGAGACGGTGATCACGACGATGTTGACGACGGACGAGGTGCTCTTGAGGACCATCGTGGGCGTGGTCACGGTGGTCTCGCGGCGGAGCCGGCCGGGGGTCATGCCCATCCCGGTGAGCTTGGCCGCCTGGTCGAGGACGACCTGGCTCGAGAGCAGCTCGGTGGCCGACTTGACGTTGGAGTTGAGGCTGGAGATCGGGTTGCCGTTGGCGTCGGTCGTCTGGCCGATGTACACGGACGAGGTGGCGTCGTAGAGCTTTGGCGAAGCGAAGGTGACGACGGCGCCGGCGATGATGCCGATGACCACCAGTCCGACGACGATCCACCAGTTGGCGAGAAGCGTCCTCGCCCAGGTGCCCACGTCGATGTCGTAGCGGTCTGCGTCGGTCATGCGGTCCTCCATGGATCAGTCATCGCGACATCTTACCCCGCCGCGCCGGCCGAGGCTGAGATGAAGTCAGCGTTGGTGGCGAGGCGCCAGGAGACACCACCGTCGTCGGAGAAGAGCACCATGCGGAAGTGGTACTTGTTGGCCGGGCGCTCCTCCGGAGGCCAGGAATTGGGCCTGAAGTAGCTGGCGGAGATGAACAACCGGCCGCGGCGGTCCACCGAGAGCTTTTGGAAGTACTGCGCGTAGCCGGGCTTGTCCCGCGAGTAGACCAGGCGCTTTGGCGGGCTCCAGGCGCCGCCCGGCGCGAGCCGTTGCACGCACAGCGCCTCGTATGACTGCCCGCGGAAGGCGCTGTCGACCCCTTTGCGGGCCTGACGGAAGGCGATCACCAGCGTCCCGTCGGGCAGACTCTCCAGCGAGAGGTACGTCTGGCGGCCGCGGCCGGCGTCGTCCGAGGGTTCGGACGCGTACCCCGTGGTCAGCACCTGTACCGGCGCCGACATGGCGCTCACGTCCAGCGGGACCAGGGAGTGGCTGTAGTGGAAGGCCGCGTTGTGGGCGCCCGTGATGGTGTGCACGATGCCCTGGGCGTCCAGGCAGATGCCCGGCGCCGTGTGGTCGTCGTTGGAGGGGATGGCGTCGCCCACCCACGTGGGCGTGCTCACCGTCGCCGTCTGATGATCGAAGGCCGCGACGTACGTGGGCGAGCCGTAGGTGCCGGGCGGGACCAGCTCAGTCCACACGATGTACGACGTCTCGCCCGACGTGGTCGCGAACGACGCGCCGCCCGCGGCCTGCACCATGCCCGGGAACCGGTCGGTGACTAGCGTCGGCTGGGGCAGCACGAGCTGGTTGCCGGAGAAGTACGGCTGCAGCACGTAGAGCTCGTTGCGGCTGGCGCGCGGCCCCGGCCAGTCTTCTACCGGGCGCCACACGCCGATCAGCGGGGGCTCGGCGCGAAAGTCGGTCCCCTCGAGGTGTTCGCTCGTGGCCGTGCCGATGTCGCGCCCATCAAAAGGCGTGCGCGGCGGTGGGAACGGCAGGGTCACCAGGTCCCAGCTCAGGCCCTGGTCCAGCGAGTAGAGCAGGACATTGCGCAGGCTGCCGTCCTTGAGGCGGATCTCGAGCAGCGTGTAGAGGCGCCCGAGGGCGTCGACCTCCACGCGTTCGCTCACGTATCCGCCGGCGTTCACCGTGCTCTTGAACGTCGGGTACACGCGGCGCACGGCTCCGAGGAAGGAGTACTGCCGCCACGAACCGCCGACGTGCGAGTAGATGTAGCGCGTGATGTGCTGGTCGGCGCCGCGGCTGCGGATGTATGGGCGGTCCGCGGCGTCGAACGAGGGCACGTTGCAGACGTACGAGGGAACGTAACCGAACTGCTTCTTGAGGGTCAGGCGGCTGTCGATGCGCAGGGGCATGGCCGGCTGCTTGAACTGGGCGATGCCGGCGCTCGCGGCGCCGGCCGCCGCCGGCGCCAGCAGAAGGCCGCAAGCGGCCGCCGTGAGGGCAAGCGCCAAGCCCGTCCTGCATCTTGCGCCCGCTCCGGATGCCCCGTTCTTGCTGACCTTCATCGATGCCCCCGGGGCGAGCCGACCAGGGGTCGCGCCGATGCGCGCCCGAGACTATCGTGACGCCCCGTCCGGCATCCTAGCACGGGTCTGGCCACGGCGACCGATGGGCATGAGAAGGCCGCGAGGGTCACCGTCGCCTCCCGATGCGCGCCACGCGCTCGAGGATGTCGAGGTAGTCGTGAGCGAGCAGCCGCCGGTCGAAGTGCTCCAGCATGTAACGGCGGCCGTTGGCGCCGAGGCGGCGGCACTCGTCGCGGTCGGCGGCGAGCCGCAGCGCCGCCGCCGCCAGCTCGGCGTCATTGCCGGGCTCGAAGGCGATGCCGCAGTCGGCGGCGCGCAGCAGCTCGCGGGCCTCGCCCTCGAAGCCCAGCAGGATGGGGCGCTCCATGGCCGCGTCCTCGAAGAGCTTGGAGGGCAGGATGGTCGTGAAGAGCTCCTGCTTGCGAAAGTGCACGAGGCAGGCGTCGCTGCTCGCCAGGTAGAGCGGCAGCTCGGCCCGGGGCACGAGACCGGTGAAGACGACGTTGCTCAGGCCCTGGGCGCGGGCGGCGGCCTCGAGCCGGCCGCGCTCGGCGCCGTCGCCGACCAGCAGGAAGGCGACGTCGCCGCGGCCCTGGTCCCGCAGGCGCCGGGCGGCGCCGAGCACCACCTCGAGGCCGCCGGCCATGCCCAGAGTGCCCGCGAAGGTGACCACGAAGGTCTCCGGCGAGAAGCCGAGCCGCGCGCGCAGGGCTTCGTCCCGGTCGCGCGGCTGGAAGAGCTCGACGTCGAGGCCGTTGGTGACCACGTCGATCTTGGTGGCGGGCACGCCCTTGGCCACCATGTTCTGCTTGTAGCCGTCGCCCACGGCGACGATGTGATCGGCCGCGTCGTAGAGGGCGCGCTCGAGCTTCTCGAGCGCGCGGATGACGCGGCCCTCCTCCAGAGCCCCGACCGCCGTGATGGAGTCGGGCCAGATGTCGCGGATCTCGAGGACGAAGGGCGCGCCGTGCGCCCGTGCGACCGGCACTCCGGCCCAGCCGGCGAAGAACTGCGGCGAGGTGGCCACCACCACGTCGGCGCGCGGCCGCAGCAGCGGCCCGGCCGCGCCGGCCGCGGCAAGGTAGGAGAGAAAGTTGAGGCCGCGGCGTACGCGGCCGCGGTTGGCGGCCAGGTACGTCCACACGCGCACCGTGCGGATGCCGTCGATCCACTCCACCTGGCACAGCCCGTTGCGATACCCGTCGAAGGGCACGCCGGCCGGCACGTTGGGCACGCCGGTGAGCACGGTGACGCGGTGCCCGAGCTTCGTCCACTCGCGCGCCATGGCGTGCACGCGCGCCGCCGGCGCGTTGTTCTCGGGGACGAAGTAGTGACTGAGGAAGAGGATGTGCACGGTCGGCGGCTCAGCTCCCGGGGAGCCCGTCGCCGAGCGCGGCGTAGAAGTCCAGGAGGTCGCCCTCGACGGCCTCCCACGAGTAGGCGCGCGCGACGGCTTCGCGGCCGCGCCCCCCCATGGCCTTTACAGCGTCGCGGTCCGAGAGCAGGCGGCGGAGCCCGGCGAGATGGCCGTCCACGCCCGAGGGCACCGCCAGTCCGCAGCGCTCCGCCTCGACGATGTCCGCTCGGCCGGGAAGGTCCGTGGCGAGCACCGCGAGGCCGGCCGCCATGCCTTCGAAGATCTTGGTGTCCACCGTCGGCAGGTCGTACTGCGGACCGGACAGGCTGGGTGACCAGACCACGTCGGCGGCGGAGAGGTAGCGCGGCACCTCCGCCGGCGGGATGCGGCCGAGGAGCACGACGCGGTCGCCGAGACCGTTTGCGATCCGGGCGCGCACCTCGTCCTCCACGGCGGCGCCGGCGAACGCGCCGCCCAGGTAGAGCACCGCCTCCCGGGGGTCGAGTCGCTCCATCACGTCCAGCATGAGCAGGCAGCCGCGGGTGCGTGACAGGCTGCCCACGTAGACGAGCTTGAGGCGGGGGTCGGCGGCGAGGGCCGGCACGGGCTCGGCGGCGAGAAAGCGGCTCGCCCGCGGATAGTTGGGCAGCACCGCCCGCAGCCTCGGCTCGTCACCGAGGGCCTCCAGCTGACGCGGCGTGACCACGACGACGCCGTCGCCCATGGCCGCGAGGCGCTTTTGCGCGACGGCCGTGACCTGGGAGGCCAGCGGTCTCACCGGGGACGGGATGTACTCCTTGGTCGCCACCTGCTGCGGCAGGTACTCGTGCATGTCGTAGACCAGTCGCGGCACCAGCGAACGCACGCCGGGGAACAGCGTGAGCAGCTCCGGGTCGTGCACGTGGAGGATCTGCGGCCGCAGCACGCGCAGCGCCTGGATCACGTCGTAGCTGCTGAGGAACCGGGTGGCGCGCGGCCGCGGCGGCAGCGGCGTGTGCAGCACGCCGTACTCGTCGCGATGCCCGTCGCCGTCGGGCGCCAGATACATCACGGCGTAGCCGGCCGCCACGAGGCTGCGACACTCGCGGTCGCAGATGCGCGGATCGTCCGGCCGGTGAACGACGCTCAGATGAACGACCCGGATCACGCGTGGACCTCCCCGACCTGGTCCTTCCATCGTGCGACGATCTCGTCGGCCGGAGCCGCCCAGCCCCCACGCCCCGCCACATCCTCCACCAGTCGCCAGTAGACCCAGTCCCAGCCGCCGGCCGAGTCCGGGTCGAAACGGTCGTTGTGCCACAGGATGGAGGCGGCGCCGCCGGAGCGTCGCACGCGCTCGAGTACGTCGCGGGCCGCGTCCTCTCCCGCGAGCGCCTCGAGGCCGCGGTACTTGGCGTCCGCCAGGCTCGTGTCCATGACAGCCAGCGGCAGCTCGACCAGACGCAGCGGACGCTCCTCCGTGAGCGAGTACGGATGGAAGGGGAACGACGCGCCGCAGCGGAAGCCTTCGTGCTCGGCGAAGGCCAGGCTGGTGTCGTACTCCATGCCGGCCTGTTCGAGCAGCGGCAGGGTCTCGTGGTACAGGCAGCGCAGGTAGTGATAACGGATGCCGGTCACCGGCCGGCCGGCGAGGGCGGCGAGGAGGTCCCTGTCGGTCCGCACCTCGGCGGCCGAGAGCCGGTCGGCGTCATTGCCGTGTACGCCCACCTCGCGGCTCTGGCCGGTGAGGAGCTCGACGGCCGCCGGCATGCGGTGGTCGTAGTCCCGCGCCCTGGGTCCGTCCCTGCGGTCGGTGTGCCGGGCGATGAAGTAGAACGTGGACCGCACGCCGCGGGCGTTCTCGCCGCCGAGCAGCTGGGGGAACGTCCAGAACGGGTCGGTGCGGTGGGGCAGGTGCCGGCCGAACCACGCGCGCAGGTCGCCGAGCTCGCGGCGCACGCCGGCGCCGTCGCGGCGCCGCGCCGCCCGGGCGCCGCGCACCCCGCTGGCGGCGAAGCCGCGCGGCGTCCAGCGCCAGAGGTGGTCGACGTCGTGCGTGAGAGCCACGGCGAAGCCCGGCCCGCGCCCGGCACGCCACATCCAGCCGGGCGCGTCGAGGGGCGGCTCTCCGAGCGCCCTGAGACGCGGCGCCAGCGCGGCGCGCAGCAGCTCGACGTAGCGGTCCACGACCGGATCGTCGACGGCGAGCGCCCGGTTGGTGGCGAACACCGAGGCGTCCAGCGGCAGGCGGCCATGGGCGTCCCTCACCGGCGTGGTGGCCTCGTCCCAGCAGGAGAGCAGCGCGAAGGCGGAGGAGACGAGGTCGAAGGAGACGGCGAAGCCGCCGGCCGGCTCCGCCGCGAACGCGCCCGCGACCAGGCCGGCGTGCGCCTCGTACGAATCGGCCGGCAGCGGGGCGCGCCGCGCGAAGAGATCGACGGCGGCCGCGGAGCAAGGGATCGTGGGGACGTCCGGCTGGGGCGCCGGCGCGTAGGCGAGGGCGCAGAGCGGCAGCTCCGCCGGGTCCTCGACGAGCAGCACGCGGCGCCCGAGCTGCGCGCAGAGCGTCTCGAGTGTCCAGCGCGCGCGCGGGCTGAAGGTCGCGGGGACCGGCGCGTAGACGCGCAGCGTCGGCAAGCAGGTCGTTCGCGCCGGCGATCGTCACACCTCGATCCGCTTGCTGGGGCGGCGCGTGACGATCTGCACGGTCACGCGCTTGAGGTTGCGCATGCCGGGGACGGGATCCTTGAGCGAAAGCACGCCGTCCACGCGCACGCCGCGCACCGAGCGCAGCCATCCGAGCGGCGTCTGCTCGCCGCGCCAGATCTCGCGCATGCTGAGCGGTGTGTCCTTGGTGGCCACCATCCATTTGGCGCCGTCCGTCTGGCGCGGCGCCAGGTACGGCTTGCCGATGGCGTCGCGGTAGGCGGCCAGCGAGAGGTTGACGCCGGAGGCCGCGGCCAGCGCGTGCCACATCCAGTGACGGGCGTTGACCTCCATGAAGCTGTCGCGCCCGGTGAGCGGATCGCGCTTGAACTCGACCTGGCTCACGCCGTGGTAGCCGAGCTCCTTGAGGATGCGAAGTCCGGTCTCCGCGAGCTCGGGGTCCCAGAGGCTCACGCCCAGGCGGCAGCTGCCCGCGCCGGCCGGATGCTGGCGGATCTTGTGGCCGGTCCACACGGCCAGCGGCCGTCCGCCGGCGTCCACATAGGAGCCCAGCGAGTAGAGCTGGTCGTCGCCGCCGGAGATGCGGTCCTGCAGCAGCAGGGTGCCGAGGTCGTCCACCTTGGGGTAGACGCGGTGGAGCTCCGCGGGCGAGGCGATGGTGACGACCTGGCGTCCGAAGCGCTGCTTGAAGGCGAGGGAGTCGGCGGGCTTGAGCACGGCCGGGTACGTGACGGCCGCCGCGGCCTCGTCGAGGTCGGCGGCGCTGTCGATGTACGCGGTGCGCGGGATGTCGGCGCCGCAGCGCACCGCCGCGTCCAGCTGCGCGCGCTTGTCGTAGACGCGCCGCATGGCGTCCCAGCGCGAGAAGGGCACGTGGAAGTACTTCTCCAGCCGCTCGGCGTGACGCGACAGCGGCCAGATGTACTGGTCATGCGTCGGAAAGAGCACGCCGCGTTGCGGCAGGCGCGCCCCGACCTCCTCGAGGAAGACGAGGAAGGCCTCCTCGTCCGCGACCGGGTCGGGGCACAGCATCCCGGCGGCGTACCGCGAGCTGAAGCCGAGGGCCGCCGGCGAAGCGTCCAGGCCCAGCAACGGCACGCCGGCGACCGCGAGGTCGCGGATCACGCCGAGGCCGTTGGCGTAGCTGACCTGCAGGACCACGGCCGGCGGCGTGTGCTCCGCCAGGGCGAGCATGCGTGCGAGCCTCATACCTGCTCACCGCCCGACGGCGCGGCGCTGCGCTGCAGCTTGCCGCGCACCACGCGGCTCACGCTGAGGATCCCGGGGACGGGGTCCTTGAACGAGAGCACCCCGTCCTGCACCACGCCGCGGTAGCTGCGTGCCCACTCGCCGACCGGGCGCTCGCCCCTGCGGAACTCCGCGAGCGCGTCGCGTACGTCGGTGACGGCGACGACCCATTTGCGGCCGTCCACCTGGCGGCCGGCGACGAAGGGGCGGCCGATGGCGTCGCGGTAGGCCGCCAGCGAGAGGTTGACGCCGCAGGCGGCGGCCAGCGAGTGCCACATCCAGTGCCGCGCGTTGACCTCCATCAGGCAGTAGCGGCCGTCGCGCGGGTCGCGCTTGAACTCCGTCTGGCTGACGCCCCAGTAGCGCAACTCCCGAAGGAGGCGCTCGCCGGCCTGCGCGACCTCGTCATCCCAGCGGCTCACGGCCATGCGGCAGTGCCCGAAGCGCACCGGGTGCTGGCGCAGCTTGTGGCCGGTGAACTCCGCCAGCGGCCGCGACTGCTCGTCGAAGTACGAGCCGTACGTCCAGAGCTCCTCGTCGCCGCCGGGGATCACCTCCTGGAGCATGAGGGTGCCGCAGTCGTCCGCGCGGGCGTACACCGCCTCGAGCTCGTCGCGGGACTGGATCTCGAGCACGTGCTTCTGAAAGCGCGTCTTGAAGGCCAGCGACTCGATGGGCTTGAAGATCGCCGGGAAGCCGATCTCGTCGGCGCCGCGCTCGAGATCGGCGATCGAATCGACGTACACCGTCCTCGGCATGTCCACGCCGGCGCGCACCGCGGCCTCCATCTGCGCGCGCTTGTCGTAGAGGCGCTCCATGGCGTCCCAGCGCGAGAACGGCACGATGTACCAGGGCTGCAGGCGCTCCGCGTGGCGCGAGAGCGGCCAGATGTACTCGTCGTGCGTGGGAAAGAGCACGGCCCTGTCCGGCAGGCGCGGGCCGAGCCACTCGAGGAAGGCGAGAAAGGCCTCTTCGTCCTCTTTGGGGTCTGGGCACAGCATGCCGGCGGCGAAGCGGGAGCAGAGGCCGATGGAGCGGGGATTGGGGTCCAGGCCGAGCACGGGGACGCCGGCCAGGGAGAGGTCGCGGATCACGCCGAGGCCGTTGGCGAACGCCACGTGGAACACGATGGCCGGCGGCTGCGACCCGCTCCGGCGCAGGAAGGTCTCGAGCCTCACACACGGTCCTTTCGTCTGTAATGCGTCAGTGCTTCTTCGTATACGGCCAGCGTGAGGCCGGCGTTGCGCTGCCAGGTGAGTGAGTGCGCCGCGGCGCGCCCGGCCTCGGCCACGCGCGCCGCGGCGGCTGGGTCGGCGAACAGCCGGCGCATGACGGCCGCCGCCGCCGCGGCGTCTCCGACCGGGGCGAGGTAGCCGGTGATGCCTTCGTGGACGAAGTCCTCGGGCCCTTCACCGGCACCGGCGAGCACGGGCGTGCCCTGCGCCATGGCCTCGGTGTAGACGAGACCGAAGGCCTCGTCGCGGCTGGGCAGGGCGAACAGCTGGGCGCGCTTCATGAGCGCCAGCACACGCTCGTGCGGCTGGCGCCCGAGGAAGTGCACGTGGTCCGCCAACCCGAGCTCCGCGGCGCGGGCGGCGAGCTGGGCCTGGAGAGGACCCTCGCCGACCACGGCCCAGTGCGGGCGCGGGCCGCCGCCGTCGGCCAGCAGGGCCAGCGCCTCGAGGACCGTGCCTTGCTCCTTGCGCGGGATCAGGTAGCCGACGGTGAGCACCAGCGGCTCGCCTGGCAGGAAGTCGTCCGCCGGTGCGACCGCCTCGCCGAGGCCGGTGGTGCCGTTGAGTACCACGTGCAGACGGCCGGCCGGGACCACGTCGCGCAGCAGGCCGGCCACGGCAGAGGAGTTGGCCATCACCGCGGCGGCCGACGAGAGCACCGCCGCCGTGCGCCTTGCCACCACGCCGCCGTCCCGCAGGTTCTGGTACACGTCGGCGCCGTGCACGGTGACCACGTAGGGCACGTCGAGGTCCCGTGCCAGGCGCTGCGCGAGCGCCCCGTTGGGCAGCGCCTGGTGCGCGTGGATGAGGTCGTAGCCGGCGCTGCGCAACGACGGCAGGCAGCGCACCCGCGGGTAGGCGAGGTCGCCGAGGCGGTCGTACAGGATGCGCCTCGGCGGCTGCAGCACCCGCGGGTACTCCGCCGGGATGCGGTCGCGCACGGCGGCCCGCGGCTTCTCGCCGCGCAGGCGCTGTCGCGGCGAGCTCCACAGGATGCGCGGCGCCCACGGCGTCGGCGAGATCACCCGGGCGAGCACGCCGCGCTCGGTGAGTGCGAGCGTCTGCTGGTGCACGAAGAGGTGCCGCTCGCCGCCCGGCCAGGGGTACATGTGCGAGACGACGAGGACCTTCACGAGGCGGCCTCGCGGGCGACCGCGGCCTCGCGGGCGGCGGCCGCTGCGGCTCCGCCCGGCGCCGGCATGAGCGCGTCCTGTCGCGCGCGGGCGGCCAGCCGCGCCCGCGAGATCACGGCGAGGCCGAGACCGTACAACACGTACATGGGCGCGAAGTCGAACGAGCTGCTCGGCCCCAGGGCGCCGACGATGAAGCCGATGAGCGCGAGCGCCGTCCCTCCCGCCAGGTAGCGCACCAAGGAATCGGGGTCGTGCCGCGCGATCGGCAGGAGCAGCGCGATCAGGGCGACGAAGAAGGCGGCCTGCAGGAAGAATCCGGGCAGGCCGCCGTCCGCGTACGTCTCCAGCCACCAGTCGTGCAGGTTGGGGATGGCCAGGGCGTCCACGCCCTGGCTGATGATGACGTCCGCCTGGCCGGGTCCGGCTCCCAGGAGAAGGCTTGACCCGGCGATCTCAAAGCCGGCTCTGGTGAGGTTGGTGCGGATGTCGCCCGAGCCGGTGCCGGTGGCCGCCTGCTTGAGCAGGGTGCGCAGCTGGAACTGCTGCAGCATCGAGCTCTGCGAGGTGTTGAAGGCGAGGAAAGCCGCCGCCGCGATCACTACGACCACGGCGGCCGCCACGATCGTCTTGGCCCGGCGGGTGCTGATGCGCGGCAGCGCGTGCCAGAACACCGCCACGCCGACCACGGTCTCGAGGCCGGCCGCCAGAAGGCTGCTGCGCGACCCGGTGCGCACGAACACGAATGCGGTGGCGAGGATGACGAGCGCCGTGAACAGCAGCCACAGGCGCCTGCGCGTGAACAGGAAGGCGAGGAGCAGGAACGGCCAGCACATGGCCATGTACGTGGCGAGGTCGTTCTCGTTGTGGAAGACGCTGGTGACTCCGAAGGTGAGCGAAGTGACGGCGGTGGTGAGCCGGGACTGCGGCAGGTGAAAGCCCGTGACCGACTCGAGCACGGCGATCCCGAGGATGATGAGGTAGGCGAAGCCGAGGACGACGGCGAGCGCCTGCAGGCGCGGTCGCGTGGCTCCGGCGGTCGCCGTCGCCGCCAGCACCAGCAGCATCGTCAGCAGGACGAGCAGGTAACGAAGTCCTGCCTGCCTGTCGGGCGCCCAGATGAGGGCGATGGCCAGCCAGGAGTACCAGAGGACGGCGAGGAGCGCCGCCTGCCTGGCGCCGAACGCCAGGCGCGCCCGCACGAGCAGCAGCCACGTGACGCCCGCGTAGAGCACGACCACGAGCAGCACGCGGAAGGCGAAGGCCTGCGGCACCTGCGGCAGGCCGAGCACGGGCCCCATGAGCGCCGTGAACGGCAGCAGGATGAGGCCCGCGACCAGGAGGAGGCCGACGCGCCAGCGCAGGATTTGGCCGCGGCCGAGCCACAGGGCGGCCGCTACGGCGAGGACGAGGAGCGCCGCGGCGGCGTAGAGCGGCTTGCGCGCAAAGGCGTAGGCGAACAGGAACGTGAGCACGACGCCGCCGGCGACGAGGAGCAGGTCGCGGATGGTGACGCGGCCGGGCGGCCGGCGCGTGGCCTTCGGGCCGGCCGCTCCCGAGGCGCTCGCCTGCGGGACCTCGGGTACGGCGCTCATCCCGCGCCCCCGCCCTCGGGGCGCGGGCTGCCGCCCCTCCGGTAGCATGCGATCAGTCCCACCGGCACACCATGCCATACCCGTCGGGGGCTCGCCACCGGGCGCCGGATGACGCAGCAGGGCGCGTCACCGTGGCGCTCCCACGAGCCTGTCGAGCACGCTCGCCAGGTCGGCGGTGGTGCGCCGCACGTCGTAGCGCGCCACTCTGGCCGGCGACGGCGTCGGCGCCACACCCTCGGTGAGCGTCGCGTGGAAGGCGGCCAGCGCCGGCGCCAGGGGCTCGTCCGGATCCGCCACGCAGCCGCCGCCCACCTCGCCCAGCAGCTCGTCGAGGGACGAGCCGTGGGGGGCAACCGCGAACAGCGGTCGCTCCGCCAGCAGGTACTCGAAGACCTTGCTCGTCGTGGTCTCGCGCTGACGGCCGGCGATGAGTACCAGCGCGTCGGCGGCGCGTTGGTAGCCGAGCGACTCCGCGTGCGGCGCGAACGGCCGCACATGGACCCGGTCGCTGCAGCCGTGCCGCTGAGCCAGCGGACGCAAAGCGGCCTCGTCGCCGCCCACGAACAGCAGGTTGGCGGCGGCGGGCAGCCTGGCGAAGGCGGCGATGAACGCCTCCGTCTGCTCGAGGCGCCCGTAGAGGCGCCCGGTGTGCACGTACCAGCAGCCCGGCCCCAGCTCGACCGCGGCAACAGGCTCGTCGCGGTCGAAGCCGTTGGGGATCACGTAGCCGTGCTCGCTGAGCCGCGGCTCGCGGTCGAGGAGATCGAGCAGGATGGGCGCGTTGATGGCGCTCACGGCCGAGGCCTGGCGCAGCACGCGCGACTCGAGCGTGGCGTTGACCCGGCGGTGCAGCGCGGTGGGGTAGCGTGTGTACTCATAGTGCAGCCAGGGGTCGCGGTAGTCGGCCAGCCAGGGCAGTCCGAAGGCGCGGCTCAGCTCAGCCGCCACCAGGTGCACGCTTGCCCGTGGCGAGCTCGAGAAGAGCGCGTCGAAGCGCTGCTCGCTGAGGAGCCGCCGGCCCGTGGCCACGGCGGGGCCGGCCCACATTACGTACTGGTCCGGCGCGAACAAGAAGCGGTTGACCGGCGTGACGCGCCGGCCGCCGCCCTGGAGCTGCCGCGGCAGCAGGGCGGCGGTGCGGTACACGGGCACGGTCATGGGCTCCGGCGCCGGGCCGGCGACGCGCGGCGCGATCACCGTCGGCTGCCAGCCTTCGGCGGGCAGCCGACGCAGGAAGCGCTCCACACGCCGGGTGCCGGCGCTCTGCATCGGTGGGAACGGGTTGGCGATCACCAGCAGACGGCGGGGCTCTGCGGCGTCGCGCTTCACGCCGGCGGTCCACGGACTCGTCGCGTCGTTCATCTCACACCCCCGCCGCGTCGCCCTGGCTCTCGAGTCTCGTCTCGGCCTCGAGCTCGACCTCTTCGGTCTCGGCCGCCACGTCCTCGGCGCTCAGACGGTCGCCCGGGTGCGCCGCCGACGCGGCCACCGCGAGCGGCGCGCCTCTGTGCAGGGCCCGGGAGGCGCCGGCGGCCAGCGCCCGCCGCTCACCGGGCGTGAAGAAACGCAACGCCCACAGCGTGAGCGGGAAGAGGAGCACGGCGGGAGCGACTGCCAGCTCGCGCACGACGATCTCGGCGAACGGCAGGTACACCGTGAGCCCGACCATGCTCGCCAGTCCCCAGCCGCCGAGCAGCGTCACGCCGGCGGCCACGGCGATCTTCACGAAGCGCCACCACTCGTAGGCGATGGGGTAGTAGTGGTTGGAGATCACCCATACGCCGCCGGCGAGGATGGCGAAGCCCAGCACCGTGGTCCAGGCCGCCGCGATCATCCCGTACCTGGGGATGAGGAAGAAGTTGAGACCGATGTTCACGACCGAGGCGATGCCGGTCACGAGCGGCACGAGGCGGTTCTTCTTGGCCACGTTGCAGCCCACCCACAGCACGTAGTACAGCCCGTACATGACGTTGGCGAGGATGAGCACGATGGTGGTGGGCCCCACCGACCAGTAGGCCTCGCTGTGCAGCAGGATGCGGACGATCAGCGGCATGAGCACGCTCATGACCACCATGAGCAGGGTGCACAGGGCCATGAAGTACGTGCCGCTGCGGGCCACCATGCGTTTGTGCTCCACGGGGTCGCCGAGGCGTGCGTAGTGCCACTGCGGCCAGGCCATCTGAAACGCGGCGAGCACCAGGTACACCGGCTGCGAGAGCTGGAAGGCGGCCGTGTAGAGGCCTACCTCGGTCTTTCCCCACTGCGGGTACTGCATGATGATCCAGCGGTCCGAGAGCTTGAGGAAGAAGAACATCGAGCCGGTGAGGAGCGCGGGGATGGCCATGCCGAGCATGGCCCAGATGAGCCTGGGGTCGATGCGCAGGTCCATCTTGCGCCAGTAGGTGGGCAGCGCCGCGAAGTTCATCACGGCCGACGAGACGAGGGTCCCGACGAGCACCCCGTAGATGCCCCAGTGCAGCACGACCACGAGCACGACGGTAGCGACCACCTGGATGAGCACCCGTCCGATCGTGAACGCCGTGAACAGCCAGGGCCGGTGCTGCAGGCGCATGAGCATGTACGGCAGGGCGATCACGTTGGTGAAGAAGATGTTGATCATGCCCAGGTCGAAGTACAGGTAGTAGTCGCCGGGTCCCATGATGAGCGGCGTGATGTGCGGCATGAAGGCGATGAGCACGCCGAGCAGGATCGCGGGGTACACCGTCCAGGCGATGAACGTGGCGCCGACGACCTTGCGCCGGTGCTCCTCGCCCTTGTCGTCGAAGTAGAAGCGCGACATGGCGATGTCGAAGCCGAGGTTGATGAAGACGTAGATGAACTGCGAGGTCACGTTGACCATGCCCACCACGCCATAGTCGGCCGGCGTGAGGACCGCCGTGTACAGCGGCATGAGGAAGACCATCAGGAACTGCTGGATGGTCCGGCCGGCGCCGTAGATGGCGGAGTCACGGAAGAGGAGCGAATACCCGTGCTTCTTCGGCTTCGTGGCCACGGTCTGGCCGGCGGGTGGGTCCGTGATGCCTCCGGGGGCTGGCGGGCGGCGTCGAGCGCCCATTCTACCATCGCCCGCCGGCGCCCGAAGGGCCGCCGGGAGCGGCTCGGCGAACGCCCGTCGACCCTCGAGGCGCGCGTCGGCGGGCCGCGGATGCGCGCTCGCAGTGACCACGCTCAGCCTCGCGCGCGGCCTCCCGGCCCGCCGCCGTCAGCGTCGCGGGGCGAGATCCTGGGGCAGCAGCTCGGCGTGCGCCTCGGCCTCGGCGAGCTGCTCGGCGGCGCGCGGCGACGAGCCGCGCCGCCGCGCCCTCGCCATCACCTCGCCCACCTTGAGGCCGGCTGTGTAGAGCTCGACCAGGGCTCGCGGGAACACGTCGAGCGCCGTCTCGCCGTCGCCGCCGGGGCGGCAGCGCAGGCCGGCGGACGCCAGCGCGCGCCGGTCGGTCTCCGAAGCCAGGCAGACCACGGCGAGGTGAGGCGCCGCTTCCGCCAGGCGGGCGGCGTCTACGGCGCCGGGGCCGACCATCCGGTCCTCTCGCGAGGCGGGACACAGGACCAGCGCGTCGGCCTCCGCGAGGCGGCCCAGCACCGACTCGTCGGTGAGCGCGTCGCCGATCTTGCGGCCGCCGAGCAGGGCGAGGCGCCCCGCGTTCTCCGGCGCCGCCACGAGCACCGCGGCGCCGGCGTCGCACAGGCCGCGCACCACGTGAGCGCAGGCGCGGCCAGCGCCGGCGACCACCACGGTCGCGCCGGCGATCTCCACGCCCAGCGAGAGCAGGTGCCGCGCGACCTCCATGGCCGTTGAGCCGAGCAGGCCGGCGGCCTCTTCGTCCACGCCGGCCACCGCGACGTGGCTGCGCCGGCAGGTGGCCACGTCCACATCGGCCGCGCGCCACTGGCCGGTGCCGCGCATGAGGGTGACCACGGCCGTCTCCGGCAGGCTGCGCACGAGCGACTCGTCCACGGGGCGCACGCCCGGCAGATCGGTCACCACGCCGATCTCCGCGAGAGGCGCCTGCAGCCGGGTGGTGACGATGTGCACGCGGTTGGCCACCCGGGCGAGCTCGGCAAACCAGGCGGTCTGCGCCTCGGCGTCCTTGCGAGACATGTGCGCCGAGTCGCGGACGACGGCGTACACGGCCTCCGCGCCGGCGAGCGCCGCCAGCGACGGCGCGATGCGCCGGTAGCCCACGCCGGCCTCCGTGAGCACATTCAGGCCGGTGAGGTCCAGGCGCAGGCGGTCGATGGCCGCCGCGACGAGGCGCAGGACCTGACGCCCGGGAAAGCTGGCGTCGCAGGCGAAGCGGTCGTCGGAAGGTGCGAGCATGGCCGCATTCTACCGCTCCCCCCGGGCGCCGAAGTCAACAGCGGCGCCGGGTGTGACGATAGGAACAAGTGGACTATACTCGTGGGCGCGCAGGGAGCCGCGCAGGGAGAGGAGCGCGCCATCGTTCGTTCGCAGGCAGCCCGTCAAGACGCCGTCGCTCGGCACGACGCCGGTAGCGCTCGCGTGCGCCGGTTCGTCTGGGCGGCGCTGGCCGCCGTCGTGTTCGCGGCGCTCCTCGCCGGCGGCGTCTTCGCCTCGCCGGCCGCCGCCTCGCTGGACGCGGCGCGCATCGACCAGTACCTCGCCGACCACAGCTCCCCCATGGTGGGCACCGGCGCCACGTTCGTCGCCGCCGGCCAGCAGTACGGCGTCGACCCGGCCTTCCTCGTGGCCATCAGCGGCGCCGAGTCAAGCTTCGGCCGCTTCCTCTACACGGTCAACGGCGACCAGGCTACCTACAACGCGTTCAACTGGTTCTACGGGCCCACCTGGCCGGAGAGCGACTTCACCAGCTGGGACCAGGCCATCTACCAGTTGGCCGCGGGTCTGTCCGGACCCACGTACTACGGCGCCGGGCTCATCTCCGTGGTGGCCATCGCGCCGCGCTACTGCCCGGACGGCACCCAGAACTGGGTCGACAACGTCGCCCGCTTCATGACCGATCTGGGCGGCAACCCGTTCGACACGCGGCTGGGAGGCCTCGACGCCCCGGTACCTGCGGCGTCACCGACCCCGACCCCGACGCCCACCTCCACCGCTCCCGCTGAGGTCGCCCTCAGCGGCGACGTCACCCTGGACCACCGGCGCACCGTGGCCGGCGACCCGGTCTCCGTCAGCTTCAGCCTCCTCGGCGGCGGCGGGCAGCCCAGCATCCTGCAGGGCATCGCCCTCTACGCTCGCCGGCCGGGACACAAGAAGATCGGCCTCGCCGCCGACCTCGAGTTCATCCTGCATCCCGGCGAGTCACGCGACTTCGCGGCGACGCTGCTGCCCGGCAAGCCCGGCATCTGGCGCGGCTGGGTGGAGGTGCTGCGCGACGGCGCTCGTCAGCGGCTCACCACGGGACCGGCCTTCGTGCTCCACGTGAAGAAGCGCACCCGCGCCGACATCCGCCGCCAGTACCTGCGCGACCAGGTCCTGAGCCGGATCGACCACTCCAGGTAGCCTTTCCGCGCGGCGCCCAGGCGCCGTCGCTCCCGGCCACGACCCGCGCACGCTGCCGTCGCCTGTCGCTCCGCCTTCCGCCCCCACCCGCTCCCCTGACGCCGCCGGGCCGCTCCCGCGACGCGATCCGCGGCCTCTGCTACCCCGGCGTGCGTGGCGCCGTCACGGCGCCGGCTTCGGGAGGACGCGGTCGCCGCGGACGGCGTCCTCGTAGATCGCCGCGACCAGCAGACGGGCGACGCGGCGGTAGGGCCCGAGCCGCGCCATCCGCGCCAGCACGGCGCGGCGTCCGCGCCAGCTGTTGCCGGCGCCCACCACGCTCACGTAGTACAGCCGCGAGCCGGGAGAGGCCGCCGGACGCTCAAGCGCGGCGGCCACCTGGGCCTGCGTGCCGGCGAACACCGGCGTGTCTGACGGCACGTACCAGAGGTAGCGCGGCAGTTCACCGGCGCCGGGCGCGTCCGTGACCACGGCAGTGGCGTTGGCCAGCCTGTTGATGGGCATGGGCGGCACGCCCTGGTACAGGAGCGGCCCGACGAGCGCCGCCGGCAGCAGCACCGCGGCGCAGAAGATGCCAGTGAGCCAGAGCCGCCAGCGCGGCGCCAGCCCGAAGACCAGCAGCGGCACGAACGCCAGAAACGGCCACGCCATGGCGAAGTAGCGGGCGCTGATGATGGGCGGCACGCTGAGGGAGAGCAGGTTCTGGGCGGCGATGCCGCCGGCCGTCACCAGCAGGAAGGACAACGCGCAGTACCAGCCGGGGCGGGCGCCGCGCAGGCGGCGCACCAGGCCGGCCCGAGGTCCCGGCAGCGCGATCGTGGCCACGATGACGACCACCAGGATCGCGCCGGCGATCAGCGCCCACAGCGGCGGAAAGCCGAAGAAGCGGCCGAAGGTGTCGCCGATGGCGGCCGCCTTGGCGGCGACGGTGGCGCGCGCGAAGTCGGCCACGTGCGCCTTCTCACGGCCGAAGGCCGCCGTGAAGCCGGGCTGTACAACGGCGGCCACTGCGAGCCCGGCGACGAGCCCGGCGGCGGCCCACAGGGAGTACGTCCAGCCGGAGCGCCGCGCCGCCTCCTGCGACGGCCCCGGGTCCGCGGACGGCGCGTCCGCCTCGGCGGCGCCTCGTTCGACGGTCCGCCGTCGCAGCGCCGGGCGCGCCGCGGCCACCAGCACGCCGCCGCCGATGACCAGCACGAATTGGTAGTGCGTGAGAAAGCCGGCGGCGGTGGCCGCGGCGAGACCGACCGCCGCCGCCCAGGGCAGCCGCGCGGCGGGCGCGGTGACGCGCCACAGCGCCCACACGAAGAGGATGGTGAAAAGCGCCAGGAGGTCGTACTGCCGGGCCATCGAGGAGACGATGAGCACGGCCGGGCTCAACGACCACACGAGCGTGACCAGGGCGGCCTCGATCGGCTCAAAGCCGAGGCCGCGCCCAAGTCCGTAGAGCGCCAGCGCCGCCAGCGCCGAGAGGACGATGTTGAGCGCCGGGCCGCTCCACACGTGCATGCCGGTGAGCATCAGCCACACATGGAGCAGATCGAAGTAGAGCGGCGGGTGCACGTCGTAGCGCGCCAGATCGGGCCCGATGTCGGCCATGGAGCCGAGGTCGCTGGACGACCACAGGTGTCGCCACTGGCCGGCCGGCACCCAGCGCCCGGTGAGGCCGCCGTTGGCGGCGGCGACGTACTGTCCGAGGTGGCCCGAGGCGCTCACGTAGGACCACGCCTCGTCGTGCTGCACGTTGGTCTTGTGGCGCAGCGCGTCGCCGCGCAAACCCGCGCCGGCGGTGACCGCCACGATGAGCAGGACGACGGCGAGCCATCTGGGGGCGGTGCGCCGGGGAGCCTGCGGGCGCCCGGCGCCGGCTACGGCCTCAGTCACGGCTGGCCGGCTCGGCGAGCCACGCGTCGATCCGCGCGGCGAGGCCGTCCGCCTCGACCTCGTCCAGGTCGCCGTTGCCGGTGGCCGTCTCGTGGAAGGCGGCCAGGCCCGCGCCCGAGAGAAAGCAGCGCGCCAGGCGGATGCTGCCGCCGTGGCTCACGAGCAGCGCACGGCGGCCGTCGAGGGCCACGTCGCGCAGGCAGGCGAGCACGCGCCGCTGCTGGTCCACGAGGCTCTCGCCGCCGGGAAAGCGGAACGACTCCGGGTGCTCGCGGTAGTGGTGCCAGAGCAGCGGGTCGTCGCGCATGATGGAGGTGAAGGTGCGCGTCTCCCAATCGCCGCGGTGCGTCTCGGCGAGGCGCGGATCGACCACCACGGGCGGGTCGTGGTCCAGCTCCGCCAGCACGAGCTCCGCGGTCTCCACGGCGCGCAGCAGATGGCTGGTGACGACCAGTTCGATGCCCTGGCCTCGCAGGCGGCGCCCCAGGTCGGCGGCCTGGCCGCGGCCGGTCTCGTTGATCGGCACTTCGGCCCAGCCCTGGCAGCGCGCAGGCTCGCGGTTCCAGTCGGTCTGGCCGTGACGGACGAGAAGGATGGTCACCGGCCCTCCGGTCAGTGGAAGTGCAGCAGTGTGTCGCCGCGCACGCCCACGCGAAGCGTCTCCACGGAGATCACTTCCTCAGGCGGGATGTTGCCGAGGTTCACATTGGCGCCGAACTTCTTGATGAACCAGCTCTGCTGGCTCTTGATGGGCGCCTCGAACAGCAGGCTGTCCGCGTCCACCGCCGTGACGATCTCGTCGATGAGGCCTTCCTTCACGTCCTGGCCCGACTGGTAGATGCCCACGGTGCCCGACTCGCGTCCCTCGGTGATTACCTTCCAGGCGCCGGCGTCCAGCTCGCGCATGATCGACTCGACCCACTTGTACGGGGCGATGACCACGTCGGCGTCCTTGCTGCCGACCTCGCTGAGCACGCGGAACTCCTTTGAGAGGCGGCGGATGAGCGCGAGCTTGTCAGCTTCTTCCATGGGCACGGTGCCGTCCGAGAGCTCGATGCAGGTCATGCCGAACTCGCGCACCGCGGCCAGGTACTCCTCGAGCTTGCCCTGCAGCAGACAGATCTCGAAGAACGTGCCGCCGAAGCACACGGGGATGCCGTAGCTGTGGTACAGGTCCACCTTCTCGCGGACGTTGGGGGTGACGTAGGCGGTCCCCCAGCCCAGCTTGATGATGTCCACGTACTCCTGGGCCACCTCGACGAACTGCCGGGCCTGCTCGAGCCCGTAGCCTTTGTCGAGCACGTGGGTGAGACCGCACTCGCGAGGCTTGGCCGTGCGCGTCGGGAGATCGAGGAAGTCCAGCATGAAGGCCTCCTGTCGGTGCGGGCGGGCGGGGTGGTGCACCCGACCGTTCCTAATCCTAGAGCTTCTCGGAAAGCTCGGCCAGCCGCGCCCGGGCGCCCGTCATGACGTCCTCGTAGAGGCTCTCGCCGTGGCTGTCCATGGCCACGGTGAGAGGCCCGAAGTCGCGCACTCGGAACCGCCACAGGCACTCGGGCAGGAGGTCTTCGAACTCCACCTCCTCGATCTCCTCGATCTGGGTGGTCTCGAGGGCCGCCGCCCCGCCGGTGATGGCCAGGTACACGCCGCCGAACTCGGCCAGCACCGGCAGCGAGCCGGGCAACAGGCCGCCCTTGCCGATGATCGCGCGCACGCCGTACTCGCCCATCATGCCGCGCGTGAAGCGGTCCATGCGGGCGCTGGTGGTGGTGCCGATGCAGACCTTGTCGTAGCCGCCGTCGGCTCGGCGCCGCACGTTGGGCGCGGTGTGGATGGCGGCCGCGCCGCGCAGGTCCATGCGGGGCGCGCGGCCGTGGTCGAAGATGGCGATCTGGGTGGCGTCGCGGATGCCCACCACGTGACCGTCGATGACCACCTTCTGCCCGGCGCGCAGCTCGCGGAGCGCCGCGAGGTCGGTGATGGGAAAGGTGAGTCTGGTCGGGTCTGGCACGGCGCCCTCCTCAGAAGCCCAGCGTGACGTCGCCGGCCGGCGTGACGTCTATCCGCGACCGGCGGGCCGCCCAGCACTGGAAGCTCACGGCCACGGGGTTCTGCGTGATGTGGGTGTGGGCGTGCTCGATGTGGACGGCCAGCGCCGTAGTGCGGCCGCCGAGCCCCATGGGGCCGATGCCGAGCTGGTTCACGGCGGCGGACAGCTCGTCCTCCATCGCGGCGATCACCGGGTCGTCGTTGTGCGAGCGGACCTCTCGGAACAGGGCCTTCTTGGCGAGCGACATGCACAGGTCGGCGCTGCCGCCCAGGCCGACGCCGACGATGGTCGGGGGACAGGGCTTGGCGCCGGCCTCGATCACGCATTCGAGCACGAAGCGTTTGACCGCTTTCACGCCGTCGGCCGGGTTGAACATGCGCAGGAAGCTCATGTTCTCGCTGCCGGAGCCCTTGGGCAGGCAGTGCAGCGTGAGCCCGTCGCCGGGCACGAACTCGTAGTGCATGACCGGCAGGTGCCGCCCGGTGTTGGTCATGGTGTTCTCGCGGGTCACCGGATGTACCGCGTTGGGACGGAGCGGGTAGTCCAGCGTGGCGCGCTCCGTCCCCCGGCGCAGGGCGTCGGCGATGAGTACGAGGTCGAGGGGGCAGGTCTCGCCGGCGACCACGTTCCAGATCACGCGTGCCGGTGTCCTGGCAGACGAGGAGGTCTTCGCGCTCGGCCACCTCCACGTTGCGCAGCATGAGGTCGAGCACGTCGCGGGCGCCGGGCTCCGTCTCTTCGTCGCGCGCCCGGCGCAGGGCGTCCTTGACGTCCGGCGGGAGGATCTTGAGGGCGCGGACGTAGGCCTCGGCGGCCGCTTCGGCCACGCTGTCGTAGACGTCGATGCTGACGGGCATGAGGGATCCTTCAGATCGTGCGGGAGTCCGAAGTGTACCGGCCCGAGGGGCGTCGCGTCATCCGGACCCCGACTTCGGGCGCCATCGCTCCGCCTTTATCGCTGGGATAAGATGACGACATGGATCTACGCCAGCTCCGTCTCTTCTGTCTTATCGTCGACCGGCGCAGCTTCTCGCTCGCGGCCGACGAGATGCACATCACCCAGCCGGCCGCGAGTCAACAGGTGCGCACTCTCGAGCGCGAGCTCAAGACGACCCTGCTCGATCGCTCGCGCCGCACGGTGACGCCCACCGACGCCGGCCAGGTCCTGTACCGGTACGGCCGCGAGATCCTCGACCTCCACGAGCGTGCCACCACCGAGATCCTCGACCTCGGGGAGTTGGTCGCCGGGCGCGTGGTCGTGGGGGCGTCGACCGGCCCCGGCGAGCACGTGCTGCCGACCATGCTCACGCGCTTCAAGGCGCTCTACCCCGGCGTGTCGGTGGCCATGTACGTCGACGACACGCATCAGGTGATCGAGCGTGTCCTGGCCCGCGAGTTCGAGGTCGGCGCCGTTGGCGCGCCGCCCAACCGGCCCGACGTGATCCTCGAGCCTCTGGCGCATGACGAGGTGCTGCTCCTCTGCGGCGCGCAGCACCCCTGGGCGCAGCGCGAGAGCGTGTCCCTCGCGGAGCTCGTCGCAGAACCGCAGGTCGTGCAGCAGCAGGGCGCCGGCATCCGCTCCGTGGTGGAGGACCGCCTCCTGGAGGCCGGCGTCGCGCCACAGTCGCTCAATGTCGTCCTCGAGATGGGGCTCATGGAATCGGCCAAGCAGGCCTGCATCGCCGGGGGAGGCGTCACCTTCCTCAGCCGCTGGGCGGTCGGGCCGGAGCTCGAGCACGGCACGCTCGCGCGCGTCCGCATCGACGGGTTCGAGATCCGCCGCGACTTCTGCACGGTGCGTTCCCGCACGCGCGTGCTCTCGCGCGCCGCCGAAGCACTGCTCGCGTACTTCCGCGAGCGGTACGCGGCCGCCGGCTGAGGCCCGCCCAACACTCCGAGAGTTGACTCACCCGATGGGCCCCGCTATGCTGCCGCAATCGTTTTGCCTAATTGCAACTATAAGATATGTGCAATTGAGGGTTTCCGAAATCAGATACTCCTTATGGGAGGATCCATGCAGATCAGCGGCAGCCTCGATGAACTCGGCGGGACCCCCGGGCTGAACGCCAAGGCGGGCCGGTCGTGAGCGCGGCGAGCGAGAACGAAGCGCTTGCAGTGAACCCGATGATCATCGCCGAGCCCACCCACAGCCTTCTCGGGCTGCGCGTACCGAACGGCCTCTGGCGCCGACGCTGGTACTACGGGGTCGGCGCCTGGGTGCTGGGCGCGCTGGTCATCTTCCTGTCGCCGATCGGCGCCGAGCTCAACCCGTATCTGAGCGTGACGGGCCTCCTCGTCGGCTTTCTCGTCGGCCTCACCGGCATGGGCGGCGGCGCCCTCATGACGCCCATCCTCATCTTCTTCTTCGGGTTCACGCCGTCGCTGGCGATCGGCACCGACATCGCCTACGCGGCCATCACCAAGACGCTCGGCTCGTGGCGCCACCTCAAGCACGACTCCGTGGACGTGCCCCTCGGGCTCTGGCTGGCCCTGGGCAGCGTGCCCAGCGGCGTGCTCGGCGCCTACGCAGTGAACTTCATCAAGCAGCACTACACGGGCGTGGTGGACGGCATCCTGTATCGCGCCGTCGGCGGGGCGCTCGTCCTCGTGGCCATCCTGCTCGTCGCCAAGGTCTTTCTCAAGCGCGACAAGGATTACCCCATCGCGAACATGCACATGTCCACCGGGCGCAAGGTCGCCACCGTGGCCATCGGCGCGTCCACGGGATTCCTCATCGGCCTCACCTCGGTGGGCAGCGGCACCCTGCTGGGCATGTTCCTCATCCTCTTCTATCCGTTGGCCATGCGCCGTGTGGTGGGTACCGACATCTTTCACGCCATGCTGCTGCTGGGGGCCACCGCGCTCGCCCAGCTGCGCTTCGGCAACGTCGACCTGTGGATGGTGGGGTCGCTCATCATCGGCTCGGTCCCCGGCGTGATCGCCGGCTCGCAGCTCACCGCCAAGGTGCCCACGCGGCTGCTGCGCGTGTGCATCGCCGTGGTCCTCTGCGCCAGCGGGGTGATCTTGATCAACAAGGCCTGAGGGGCGGCGGGCGCCGCAGGCGCCGTAGCCGCCGCTCGACGAGACTCGACTCGAGGCGCCCGTCAGAGCGGCGGCGCCTCGTTGCCGCCGGCGTCGCGCACGAGGCGCCCGAGGCGCAGCCGCGGGGTGCGGCTCGTGGCGAGCCGCAGGATCTCGTCCACGAAGAGTTGCGGGTCGCGCGGTTGGGCCAGCGCCGTCGTCAAGTCTTTCTTCGCCAGGGCGATGTCCGCCGCCGCCACGATGCGGCGGATGCGGCCGTCGGCCTCCAGCGCCGCCTCGACCGGCGTCGGCGCGCCCGTCGCCGTGGTGTAGGCCGGCGTCCCCAGGGCGGCCGCCTCGCGCATCATCACGCCGCCGGCGCCGAGGACGAGATCGGCGGCGGCCACGAGGCTCACGGCATCCACGGCCCCGACGGGGACGACGGCGGCCGGGCCGGCGGCCGCGGCGTAGCGCCGGCGCTGTCCGGCGTCGCGGCAGACGAGCACAAGGCGCAGGTCCTCGCGGACGCCCAGTGAGCGGACGATCTCAAGGAGCTTTGCCGCCTCCGGCGCCTCGTCGTCGTCGGCGGGACCCGGACGCACGAGTCCCACCACCTCGCCCTCGCCGATATCGAGGCGCTGTAGCGCCCCGGCGTCGGCGACGAAGTCGTGCAGGTAGTACTCCTCCATGAACCCCGGGTAGCTGAAGATCTTGCCGGGGGCGGCGGCCAGCTCTGCCGCCGCCGCCCTGGCCGCCGCGGCGGGCACCGCCAGCTCGTCTACGAGGCGCAGGTTGAGGGCGTCGCCGAGCCGGTGCGGGCCGTCGCCGAGCACCGTGAGCTGGGGTACGCCCAGCATCCAGGCGGTGAGCGCGAAGTCGCTGGCATGGCCGCCGACGGCGACGTCGAAGCCGCCGCTGGAGGCGGAACCGACGAGCTGGGCCGTGCGGTTCACGAGTCCCACGGCACGGGCGGCGAAGCCGCCGCCCTGGTGGTGCCCGGTGAGCACGGCCCCCAGTCCGTAACGCTGGAGGAGGATGTCGGCGCTGTCGAAGCGCCGCGCCGTCACCGTGGTGATGTGGCCGGCGGCCTCCAGCCTGCGCACGATGGGCGCGAAGAACAGCACGTGCGACGGGTCGGTGATGTCGGCCCAGATCCTCACGCCGCTGGCCGGCCGCTCGTCATGGGGCGCGGCGACACGGCCGGGTCCGCGCCGCGAGCGACGCCGCGCCGCGGCGACACGGTCCTCAGGCCAGTCCGGCGGCGACCGCCGCCGCGACCTCGCGCACCTGGTCTTCGCTGAGGTTGGGGTGCATGGGCACGGCGAGGTTCTGCGCCGCCGCCGCGTCGGTGGCCGGAAAATCGCCGAGCCGGTGCCCGAACTCGGCGAAAGCCGGCTGCAGCTGCAACGGCGTGGTGTAGTAGGCGGCGCAGTCTACCTGGCGCTCCTTGCAGGCCGCGGCGATGGCGTCGCGCTGCTCGTGACGGAGCACGTAGAGGTGGTAGACATGCGTGAGGCCGTCCGGCACGGCCGGCCGCACGACTTCGCGCGGCAGGTACTGGTCGTACCAGGCGGCGACCTGGGCGCGCCGCGCGTTCCACGCATCGATCACCTCGAGCTCGATGCGCAGGATCGCGGCCTGCACTTCGTCCAGCCGCGAGTTGAAGCCGATGTCGGTGAAGGTCTTCTTGTCCTTGCTGCCGTGGAAGCGCAGCTCGCGCGCCTTCTGCACGAGGTCGGCGTCGTGGCCGGTGACGAGCCCGCCGTCGCCGTAGCCGCCGAGGTTCTTGGTCGGGAAGAAGCTGAAGACGCCGAAGTCGCCGAGGCTGCCGGCGTGCCGGCCCTTGTAGCTCGCGCCCCAGGCCTGGCAGGCGTCCTCCACCACCGGCAGGCCGTGCGCCTCGGCCGCGGCTTTGACGGCGTCGGCGTCGGCGGGCAGGCCGAAGAGATCGACCGGCACGATGGCCCTGGTGCGCGCCGTGACGGCGCCCGCGATGGCGCCGGGATCGAGGCAGAGCGTGTCGGGCAGGACGTCGACGAACACCGGCCTGGCGCCCGTCTGGGCGATGGCTTCGGCCGTCGCGTAGAACGTGAAGGGGACCGTGATGACCTCGTCGCCCGGTCCCACCCCGAGCGCCCGCAGGGCGATCGTGAGGCCGTCGGTGCCGTTGGCCACGCCGACGGAGCCGGTGGTGCCGAGATAGGCGGCCGACTCCTCCTCGAAGCCCTTGACGTTGGGACCGAGGATCACCCGGCCGCTGCGCAGCACGTCCAGCACCGCGCCTTCGATGCGGTCCTGGAGTTCGGCGTACTGCCCCTTGATATCCATGAGTGCGACGGCCATGAAGTGCGCCTCCTTGCGGCGGTGAGGTCGAGTCTGGAACCTACCATACGGTTCGCGCTGGGGACCACCGGCCGGGGATGGTAGGCTGTGCGCCATGCAGTCGATCATCAACGACGTGGTCCAGTGGTGCACGCAACTCATCGGCAGCTGGGGCCTTCCGGCCGTCTTCGTGCTCATGCTGCTGGAGAGCGCCTGCATCCCCGTACCGAGCGAGGCCATCATGCCCTTCGCCGGCTTCGCCGTGAGCCAGGGCAAGCTGTCCATGGCCGGGATCGTCATCGCCGGCGTGCTCGGCAATCTCGTCGGGTCGTGGATCGCCTACGCCGTGGGCTACTACGGTGGCCGGCCCTTCGTGGACCACTGGGGCAAGTACGTGCTGCTGCGACCGCACCACCTGGACACGTCGCAGCGCTGGTTTGACAGGTACGGGGCGCCGGTCGTCTTCTTCGGCCGCATGATCCCCATCGTGCGCACGTTCATCTCGTTGCCGGCGGGCTTTGCCCACATGAAGTTCTGGAAGTTCTCGCTGTACACCCTGCTGGGCTGCATCCCGTGGGTGTGGATGCTGGCCTACGTGGGCGTCAAGCTCGGCGCCAACTGGGAGAAGATCCGCCCCTACCTGCACTACGTCGACTACATCGTCATCGCGCTCATCGTGGTGCTCGTCGCCTACGCCATCGTGCGCTGGCGGCGCGGGCGCGGAGCACGAGGCGCCACGGCCGGCTCGGAGGACTAAGTGAGCCCCAGTCCCGTCGCCTACCGGGTGCGTGTCCCGGCGACGACGGCCAACCTGGGGCCGGGCTTCGACTGCCTCGGCCTCGCCCTGGACCTTTGGAACGAGATCGAGTTCTCGCTGGAGGGCCGCGGCTTGGTGGTGAGCACTGACGGCGAACGCGGCGAGTCGCTGCCGACCGACGAGACCAACATGGTGGCCCAGGCCTACCTGCGCGCCTGCGCCGAGGTCGGCGTACCGGCTCCGGAGGGACTGCGCATCCGCTGTCACGCCAACGTGCCGCTGTCGTCCGGCTTGGGCTCGAGCTCCACGGCTGTGGTGGCCGGCCTGCTGGGCGCCAACGCGCTCCTCGGCCGGCCTCTGACCCGGGAGCGCATCCTCGAGCTGGCCGCCGAGATCGAGGGCCATCCCGACAACGTGGCCGCGGCCCTGCTCGGCGGCCTCACCATCGTCGTGCAGCGCGGCGACAAGCTGCTCACCAAGAAGATCGTCGTGCCCGAGGTGCACGTCGCGCTCGCCGTACCGGACCTCTCCTTCAGCACGCGCACAGCACGTGCCGGACTGCCCACCGAGGTCTCGATGAAGGACGCGGTGTTCAACCTTGGGCGCACTCCGCTGGTGGTGGAGGCGCTGCGCACGGGCGATTATCAGCTGCTCAGCCAGGTGATGGAGGACCGCCTGCACCAGACGTCGCGCCTCAAGCTCATCCCGGGCGGGCGCGCCGCGTGGGTGGCGGCGCAACGCGCAGGAGCCGCGGCAGTCGCGATCTCCGGCTCTGGCCCCAGTCTCGTCGCCTTCGTGAGTCTGGCCACCGACGCCGCCACGGTGGCGCGCGCGATGGCCGACGCCTTCGCCGGCGTGGGGGTGGTGGCCCGGCCGATGGGCCTCTCGGCCTCGGCCGGTGGCGCGTCGGTGTGCGGCTGAGCAGCACGTCGCCCGCTCGTTGCAGTGAGGCCGCCTTGCCTCAGCCGACGTACGCCTGGTCGTTCCAGAAGGCGACCACGCGCCTGCGCCGGCCCCGGAGCTCGATCACGAGCTCGTCCGGCCGGCGCCGCAGCCCGCGGGCGTAAAGTACGTCGAAGCCGTCGGCGGCCACCCGTTCGAAGTGCCTCGGTTTGCCCGCGGGCGCGCTGAGGCTCGTCTCCAGCAGCGTCAGCGGGCCCGAACAGCAGGCATGTTCGCTGGTCCACACGTAGAGCGTGCCGCCGGCGTCCCTGATGACCTCTCGTGCCTCGTCCGTCACGCGGACGAGGAAATGAGCCGTCCTCGTCTGCCCGGAGCTCGTCGGTATCGTTTCCATGAGCGGTTTATGCCCTCGGTCTACGGTCGAGGCACCACCGTGATCAGCGACAGCTCGGCGGGGTCGAACAGACGACCGGGGATGAAGGTCTCCCCCAAGCCCGCCGAGACCGACACCCACTGCGTCCCGTAGCGTCTCTCGCCCTTCACCAGAAAGCCGCGCAGGTCGGGCAGGAACTCGATCCGCGAGCCGAGCGCTCCGAAGCTCGCGTTGACGGGGGCAGCGATGGCGCCGATGAGCGGCAGGCGGATCTGTCCGCCGTGCGTATGCCCGGCGAGGAACAGCTGCGTGCCCTGTGTAAGGGGCCGGGCCGCCGCCAGCACCTGCCGGTCGGGCGGCGCGTGCATGGCCACGACGAGCAGCGCCGCCGCCGGGTCCGGGCGCGCCACGATGTGGCCGTCGTCATCGGTGCCGACGATCGCCACGTCCGGTCGCCCGGAGGGGATGACCACGGTGTCGTGGCCGAGGATGACGACCCCGTGCCGCGAGAGCGCGTCCGACACCATCTGGTCGTCGTGGTTGCCGGCCACGAACACGGTCAGCGGGGCATGAGCGCGCAGGACGGCGGCGAGCTCGAGGGCCGGCTGCAGCAGATCGTGCCCGCGATCGATCATGTCGCCGGTGATCACGGCCACGTCGGCATGCACGCCGCCGAGGATGCGCGCCAGTTCGGCCTGCCGCCTGCCGAAGCGGCGGGCGTGCAGGTCGCTCGCCTGGATGATGGTGAACGGCTGGGTCACCGCCGCCGGGAGCACGACGCGATGGACCTGCGGGCGGTAGGTGTCGGCGTAGGCGCGCGCGAGGAGGGCGACGGCCAGCGCCGCGAGGACGACGATGCCGACGAGGCGGACGACGCGGCGGCCTCCGCGTGGGCGGTCCGGGGAACGGCTCATGCCCTGACTCTACGACTTCCGGCCGGCTTCGTCCGCCCGCGGCCGGCTCGGCGCGCGGGCGCGCCTGCGCCGGCTACTGGATCTGGTCGAGCGTTGAGAACCGGTAGCCCTGCCTCTTCAGGGTGTGGACGGCCTGCGCCAGGGCGCCGACGTTGCTGCGCGAGGAGGCGTGCAACAGGTAGATCACGCCGGGAGCGGCGGCCGAGACGATGCGGTGCAGCGTCACGCTCACGGGCGGCTGCGCGCCCGCGTCGTAGTCGTAGTGGGCGAAGCTCCAGAAGACGGTCGTGTAGCCGAGCTCCCTGGTCAGTTGCAGCGTGCGGGCGCTGTAGATGCCGTTCGGCGGACGGAAGAAGGGCGCGATCCTGGCGCCGGTGGCGGCGTGAAAGGCGCGCCCGGTGGCGGTGATCTCGGCGGCAAAGGCGCGCCGGCTGCCGGCCTTCTCGACCATCGACGGGTGCGAGTAGCTGTGATTGCACACGAGAAAGCCGTGCGCCACCAGACGCCGAGTCATGCCCCGGTGGGCGACGATGTAGCGGCCGGTGAGAAAGAACGAGGCTTTCACGTGGGCGCGGTCGAGGATGCTGATGATGCGGCCGGTGGTGCCGGACTCGTCGGCTTCGTCGAAGGTGAGGTACACGACCTTGCCGTGCCGGCCGCCGATCCAGAGTCCGTGGTACTGACGCAGGAGATGGGCGGCCGGTCCCGGGATCCCCGGCCGCCGGTGGGCGCCTCGCGCGTTGAACCACCAGTCCCGCCGGCTGTTGGAGGCGGCGCGCGTCGCGGCGGCGCCAGCCGGCGCCGCGGCCGGCGGGCCCACGAACGCTGCGGCCGGTGCGGCGCTGGCCGCGGCGAGTCCGGCTGGCGGCGCGCCGCCGGAAAGCGCCGCGAGTGCGAAGAGCGCCAGGAGGAGTCCGGTGAGGCGCACGGCCGCTCGCTTCTCCATCAGATGGCGATGTCCTCAGGGCCGAGCGTGCCGCGCGTGCCGCGGACCCGGTTGCGCACCGCGCGCCCGGCCGTGCGCAGGGTCGCGGCCAGGCCGGGCGCCGGATCGCGCAGGGAGTAGAGGCCGTCGGCGCGGACGCCGCGCAGCGAGCGGAGCCACCCGGCGGCGGACAGCTCGCCGCGCCTGATCTCCCGCACGCTGTCCTGGAGGTCGCGGAGTGCCAGGATCCAGCACACGCCGTCCTTCTGCCGGGGTCCTGTGAGTGGTCGTCCGAGGGCGTCGAGGTACGCGATGAGCGAGATGTTGACGCCCGCCGCGCGCGCCAGGCCGTGGAACAGCCAGTGGCGCGCGTTGACCTCCACGAACTTGAGGGTGCCGTCGCGCGGGTCGCGCTTGAACTCGGTGTGCGACACGCCGTGATATCTCAGTTCTGAGAGCACGCGCAAGGCGGCCTCGGCCACGTCCGGCGCCCAGACGCTCTCCACCAGGCGGCCTGTGCCGAACATGCGGGGATGCTGGCGGAGCTTGCGGTTGGTGGTCACCGCGAGCGGCCGGGACCGGGCGTCCAGGTAGCTGCCGAGGGAGTAGAGGCAGTCGTCTCCTCCGGGGATGACCTCCTGGACCATCATCGGGCCGAGGTCGTCCAGGCTCTTCCACACCTCGGCCAGCTGGCCCGGCCCGGCGACGCGCAGCACCTGGCGGCTGAAGCGGCGTTTGAACGGGATCCCGTCCACCGGTTTGACGATGGCCGGGAACGGCACGTCGGCCGCCGCCTTCGCCGGCGCCTCCCCGGTCGCCACGAACGCCGTGATCGGCGTGGCGACTCCGGCGCGCGCCGCGGCGGCGAGCTGCTCCTGCTTGCTGGCGAGTCGCCACATCACGTCCCAGGCTGCGAACGGGATGTGAAAGCACTCACTGAGCGTCTCCGCGTTGCGCGACACCGCCCACACGTACTCGTCGTGAGTGGGGAACAACACGCCCATCCGCGGGAGCCGCCGGCCGAGGTCCACCAGTGCCGAGACGAAGCCTGCCTCGTCGGTGGCCGGGTCCGGACACAGCATCGCGCAGGCGTAGCGGGAGAGAAAGCCGAGCGCCCGGGGGTTGTGGTCGACGGCCACGCTCGGCACCCCGTACGGCGCCAGGTCACGCATGATGCCGAGCCCGTTGGCGTAGGACGCCTGCAGCACGACGGCGGGGGCCGTGATAGCCGAGCGTCTCAGCAGCGCCGCGGCGTCCACCGGGTCAGGGCCCCGACACGGTGAAGCTCGCCTTTGCCGCCGCCGTGTAAGCGTCGGCGAGAAGGTAGTACACGACGTACTTGCCGGGCGGCAGCGGCCAGGGCGAGCCCTCGGTGCTGGCGCCGTCCATGGGCAGTGTGCCGGCCGGCATGCCGTGCACGGTGCCGGCCATGGCGCCGCCGGTGTACTGCCAGATGAGGTACGAGTCGTTGGCGGGGTCGGCGGCCGAGGCCTTGTACACGCCCAGCCAGTCCCAGCGGTTGGCGGGCGCGTTGCTCCAGCTGACGACGATCGGCTGGCCCACCTGGTAAGTGGGCGCGCTCGTCGTGAGCTGCACCTTGGCGCCCTTGGCCGCCACCCAGAACGGCGTGCGCGCCAGCACGCTGCCGTTGCCGGCGGTGAGCAGCACGTCGTAGGCGCCGGGCTGGAGGTCGCTCGTGGCGAACGTGACGGTGCCGTCCTTGAGGCCGGTCGTCCCGGCGCGCTGGCCGGCGAGCGTACCATCGAGCCCCGCTCCTGGAGGCACGATGGAGACGCGCTCGCCGCCGAGGCCGGGGGAGTGGAAGGTGACCGCCAGAGGCTGACCCTGCGTGAGGAGCCACCTGTTGGTGGCCACCAGTACCGGCATGGGCCCAGGGACCACCGCGAAGGTGGAGACCACGGCCCGGTGGTCCGATGGCCACGGCTCCACCGTGATGTCCGCTGCAGGGTTGCCCACCTCGCCGACGATCTCGCTCGACAGCACCTTTGCGGGGCCGGCGGCGTACACGTAGTCGATGCGGTCCTGCGGGTCTCTGGCGGTCGGGTTGCCCGCCCAGGCCGCCACCTTCGGGCGGGCGGCCCACCACGTGAGGCCGGGGTATCTGATCGGGTCGGGCCGCGCGGTCCGGTAGGAGTCCTTGAAACCCGCGTCCGCCATGGCCTGGCTCACCGGCCAGTCCACCACGTACTTCACCTCGGGGCGTTTGCCCACGGTCGCCGCCGTGTAGTCCAGGTGCGAAGGCTCGTTGAAGTCTCCGGTGACGAACACCGGGATGCCCTGAGCGGCGATCCTGGGCAGCTCCTTGAGCTGCAGCCGGATGGCGGGGAGCCGTACCTTGCGCTCCAGCGCCAGCACCTGGTCCACGGTCTTGCCGTCACGGATCAGGTTTGGGCCGTAGGGGTCTGACGGCAGGTGCACGTTGCTGATGACGACCGCGCGGCCCGGCTGCACCTCGATGAGCGCGTACACGCCGTTCGCGCCGCTCGGCTCGAGGATGGGGTACCGGGAGACGATCTGCATGCTGCTGTTGTAGTAGCGGTAGCCTGCGGCCTTCGCCAGACGGGCGGTGTTGGTCTCGGCCTCCTCCACGCCCAGCACATCGGGGTGCGCCGCCTTGACGGCTTCCACAACCTTCTTGAAGCTCACGAGCGTGCCGCCGTACTCGATGTTGAAGACCATCACGCGGAGCTTCATGGGCGCGACCGCCGTCTCCGCGGCGCCGCCGGACGAGCCGCAGGCGGAGACGAAAACGGCGAGGAAGAGGGCGGCCAGCAGGCCGGCGGTCAGAAGCGTGGGCGCGAGTGCGGCCGAGCGTCTGCTCGCGCCGCCGGCTGGCCGGGATGCCGGAGTGGCTGGCGTCTGCTGCATCTCTGGCTCCCCCTGGCTCGTGGGCGCGCGCCGGACGCGCTCACTCTACAGCAGCGCGCCCGCCGAGGGATCCCGTGCTCTGCGCGCCGCGCGCCGTGCGGCCGGCCCAGATCGACTTGAGCCGGCCTGGATGCGCCACCACCAGGGCGGCCGCGACCACGAAGTAGACGATGGCGAAGAACTGACGGGCCTCGTCGACGGCCACTACCGCGAGGACGCCCTCGGGCAGGAAGCCCATCACGGCCGGGGCGACAAGCTGGGCCGCGAACAGCCCGAACAGCAGCAGCCCGTGGCGCAGCGAGAGGCTGAGCCCCGCCAGGATCACCACGGCCAGCACGGACTGCGCCGCCGTCAGCAGGATCTCGTCCATCTGAAAGTGCCCCATGGGGATGGGGTGCGCGAAGGAGCGGTGGGCGAGTGCGTAGACCAGCGGGATCATGCCCACCAGCAGGGTCCACTGGTTGACCTTGGCGGAGAGCAGGCTGCCCAGTCCGAGTCCGGCGCGACCGGTGAAGGCCAGCATGAGGGCGACGATGAACTCGGGGGCCTCGGATGCAAGTGGTGCCAGCCACTGGACGAGGAGGAACTCGTCCACGCCGAAGATCTCGCCGGAGCGCACGAGGCCCTCGCTGAAGGGCTCCGCGTTGAAGACGATGGCGGCCGCGGCCACGGCGAACAGGGTGAGCGTGACGATGCGCCGGCGGCGCCGGGGCAGGGCGATGAGTATCGCCGCCGGCCCGAAGGCCTCGCTCTCCTGGGTCGGACGCCGCGCGGCCCGGATCAGGTACCAGGCGTAGATGCCGAGCAGGATTACGCCGTCGTACCACGCCAGGGTGCCCTTCAGGGGGATCACGAGTCCATACGCGGTGGCGAGGGCGAGGAAGAAGAGCTCGGTGCGCCGGTCGCCGTCGAGGGTCACCGGCTTGCGCGTCTTGATCCAGCAGACCACCGCCACGGCGGCCCAGGCCACGCCGATGAGCAGGCGGTTGGCGCCGGTCATGTTGGCGACTGCCAGGCTGGCGTAATCGCCGGCCGGGTTCACCCCGGCCTGCCAGGTGAAGTACATGTCCACGGCGTACTCGGGCAGCACGGCGATGAGCGCCACCACCGCCAGAGCGAGCGCCTGTGAGATGTCGGCCTGGGCCGCGTCGCAGGCCCACACCAGGAGGAAGGCCGCGCCGAGGATCGCGGCCCCGGCCACGAGCGCCTGGACCGGCGGTTGGAGCGGGATCCCCAGCAGGCGGACGGTGACCCCGGGCACGGTGGCGCCCGCGGCGACGAGGATCGGCAGCAGCCTGCGATCGATCATGGCGGAAAGGGTGCTCATGGTGACTCCTCAAGGATCGGGGGGTCGCGCTCTGAGGCCCTGGTCCGGGCCGGTCCTGCCGCGGAAACATGCCGGGAGCCGATCTGCGGGTGGCTCCCGGCCTCTCATCTCTGTGAAGTGACCGGCTGCGCGGGACTGCCGGTCACCCGCTGTCCGGCGCACTCCGCCGGTCGTGGTCTCGAGCCGTGCGGTGGGCTTGCCTCCTGCGAGCAGAAACGGCCCGGGCCGATCGGGGGCTCGGCCCGGGCCGTGGGGGAGGGACGTTACCCTCCAAGCCCGCCCAGGATGTCGCCGAAGAGGCTGCTCTTCTTCTGCTTCTTCTGGCTGTACCGCGGGTCGTCTGATGAGCCCTGCCCGGACACGCCGGCGCTCGAGGTCTGCGCGCGGCTATCGCCGGCGCCGCCTCGCTCGACGATCCGGTCGAGCTTCCCGCGGTCGAGCCACACCCCCCGGCAATCCGGGCAATAGTCGACTTCCACCCCCTGGCGCTCGGCCATCAACAGGTCGGCGTCGTGGCAAACGGGGCACTTCATGTCGTCACCTCATGTGGGTCGTGAGACGGTGGCTCGTAGTCTGCGGCCCGCCGGGTTAAGGGAGCCATAAGAGGTGCGCGAAGGGGCGCCAAGCGGCGCCGTCAGGGAACCAGCCGGCGGCGGCCAGCCGGGGCAAAGGCGCCAACGTCGGCGTGTGGAGTCTCAGCCTCCGGCGGTGTCGAGCGCGTGCCTCACGGCGTGCGCCAGTGCTTCCGGCGGCTGCGCCCCGCTCACGGCAAAACGCCCGTCGAGGACGAACGTGGGCACGGCGCGGATCCCGGCCGCCTGCGCTCGCCGTTCTTCGTCGCGCACCTCGGCGGCAAACGCATCGCTGCTCAGGACGTCGCGGGTGCGACCTTTCGCGACGCCCGCTGCGGCCGCGAGGTCTGTCAGCACGTCCGGGTCGCCGACGTCGCGGCCCTCGACCCAGTAGGCGCCAAAGAGCCCATCGGCCAGCCTTCGTTGTGGCTCGGGACCCTCGGCCAGCGCCGCCGTAAGCAATCGGTGGGCGGCGAACGTGCTGGGCCTCATCGCGGGGCCAGCGAGATCGCGCAGCGGCAGCCCTTCGGCGACGGCCACCGCCGCCAGCCGGGCGTGGATCTCCTTGATCGTGCCCGCGTCGTATTTGGCTTCGAGGTAGGCCCGGGCATCCACACCCTCGGCCGGTATGGTCGGGTCGAGTTCGAAAGCGCCGTAGCGCCACTCGACCTGAGCCGCGTCCGCACCGAGCTCTCTGAGTGCTCCTCGCCAGCGCTCCACGCCGACATAGCACCACGGTCACACGACGTCTGACCAGACCACCACTTCGATCACGGCGGACCTCCTCTCGGCCGCTGATACCGTCGCTCTGCAGCATGCCCCGCGCCGTCGGCACCCAAGCGGGGCGCGGCCGCGGGACGGCGGCCCGGTTGGGGGCCCTTGCCGTGGCCGCCCCGCGCCTTCTGCGGCCGCATCGTCTCGCCGCGCTGTCACGCGACGGCGCTCCCGGCCGCGCCGCCTAGCCTCGCAGGCTGACGACGAAGGTCGCGCCGCACCCGGGCCGGCTCTCGGCCCTGAGGCGCCAGCCGTGCAGCTCGGCGATGTTCCTGGAGATGGCCAGGCCCAGGCCGTGGCCCTCCTGGGAGCGCGAGTCGTCGGCCTGGTAGAAGCGCTCGAAGATGTGGGGCAGGTCCTTGGCGGCGATGCCGGGGCCGGTGTCGCTGACGCGCAGCGCGAGCGCGTCAGCGACACCGCCACCTCGCCGCCCGCCGGCGTGAACTTGATGGCGTTGCCGACCAGGTTGGCGACGAGCTGAGCCGCGAGACCTTCGTCGGCGCTTGACGACGACCCTGGGCTCGACGTGGTGCGTCGAGGCGCAGGCTCTTGCGCTCGGCGAGCGGGCGAGAGCCGCTCCGCCTCGCGGCCCACCAGCGCGGACAGGTCGACGGGGCGGCCGTCCAGCGTCGCGGCGTCCAGAGCGGCGAGGCCCAGCAGGTCGTCTACGAGCTGCGCGCCGACCTTGAGCTCCTCCTTGGCCGCGATGATGTGCTCCTCGTGGTCGCCGGTGCGCAGGGCGAGGTCGAGCTCCGAGTTGACCACCGCCAGCGGCGTGCGCAGCTCGTGGCTGGCGTCGTGTGTGAACTGCGGTCAGACGCTCGAACATGCGCTCCGCCGGTGCAAGGCTGCGGCGCGCGAACCACAGGCCGAGCACGGCCGTGAGCGCGGACACGAGCACGGCGGCGATGAAGAAGACGGCGATCTCGCCGGGCAGCTCGGCCGGCCCGATGCGATCCTGGCCGGCCAGCTGCAGGATGACGTCCGCACGCCCGGACAGCTTCGTCGTCAGCACGCGGTAGGAGCTGCCGTCGGCGCGCACCGTGGTCAGCGGCGGCAGCGTCGAGACCGACGGGGAGGCGGGCGAAGATGTCGCTCGCGTAGAGCGCGCGCCCGCTCCTGGTGGCGATCTTCACGTTGAAGGCCTCGCGGTGGAGCCACTGCGCCTCCTCGACGGTGATGGGCAGGCGGATCCGCTCTCTTGATCGCGGCCGCCTGGCGCTGCAGCCGGCTGTCGAGCTGCCGGTTGACGTCCGTGAACTCGATGGCGATGAACACGGCCCCCAGCACCAGCATCAGACCGAACACCAGCGCGGTGAACTGCAGCGCCAGCTTGAAGCGGAGTCGGCGGAACATGCGCGTCGGTCAGGCCGGGATGAGGTAGCCCTTGCCGGGCACGGTGGTGATGAGCGACTTGCCGAGCTTGCGGCGCAGGTACGAGATGTGCACGTCCACCGTCTGCGAGAAGAGCAGGTCTTCGGATTCGCCCCACACCTGCTCGAGCAGCGTGAGCCTGTCCTGGACGACGCCCTTGTTGCGCAGGAGGTGCTCGAGCAGGTCGTACTCGCGCGGCGCGAGGCTCACCAGCTCGCCGCCCTTGCGGACCTCGTGACTGTTGGCGTCCAGGACGACGTCGCCCGCCCGCAGCGTGGGGCTGCGCTCGGGCGTCGCGCGCCGCATGAGGGTGCGCACCCGCGCCAGAAGCTCGTCGATGTCGAAGGGCTTGGCGAGGTAGTCGTCGGCGCCGGTGTCCAGGCCGAGCACCACGTCGCGCTTGGCGCTGCGCGCCGTGAGCATGAGGATCGGCACCGGCGCGGGGTCGTCCCCGCCGCGCAGCGCCCGGCAGACCGCGAGGCCGTCCAGCTTGGGCAGGTTGAGGTCCAGGACGATGCAGTCGAACCGCTCGGAGAGGGCGCGGCGCAGACCCTCCTCGCCGTCGTGCGCGACCGCCACGGCGTGCCCCTCCAGCTCGAGGAGACGCTGCAGGTTCGCGGCCAGCTTCACGTTGTCTTCTACGATGAGGATGGTCACGGCGATCAGGTCCACGATAGCGCAAACCGATCAACGCCGGCATAGTGCGGCTCCGCGGCCGGCTCGCGGCTCCCTCCCCTCGCCGCTAATGGGCTCTTAAGCGACAGGCGAGCAGACTTGCCGCAGGAGCCGCGCTCTGTGGCTTCAGGATCCGCGCTTCGGGGTGCGCGGCGACCAAGGAGGTCGATCATGAGACGACTGATCATGGTGAGCACCCTCGTTCTCGCCGTCCTGGTGCTGGCCGCGCCCGCCGCCGCGCGGGTGCCCGGCGGCCAAGGCGACGCCGGCCCGCACCGCGCCGGCCTCGGCGGAGTCCGCGCCGACGTGACCTGTCACGACCCTTGCGGGGACCCGTTCCAGCTGAAGGCGTGGGTCAGCGGCAGCAAGGTCGGCGGCCTTCAGGTGAAGTTCTCCATCAAGGGCAGGACCTTCTCTGCCAAGGCCTCCGCCGCCGGCTTCGCCCACTACCATCTGAAAGTGAGCCCGGGCACCTACGCCCAAGGCGTGTTCGTCAAGGTGACGGCGTCCGTCACCCACGGGGGCGTCACCAGGAACGCGTCCACCTGGTTCAAGCCCAACTACAGCTGAGCCTCGGCGGGGCCGGCCGCGAGAGCGCGCCCGGCCGGCCCCGCCCCCGGCGTTTGCCCGCATTCCTCAGGGGTATCCGCAAACGGAGAGAGAACGCTGGAGAGCAAGGAGGCTGACGCCATGGCTGGTCAGCTCACAGGAAAGCGGATCGCCGTCCTCACCACCGACGGCGTCGAGAAGGTAGAGCTCGTCGAGCCGCTCATGGCTCTGAGGGAGGCGGGCGCGACGGTCGAGGTCCTGGCGCCGCACGACGGCTCCGTACAGGCGATGGACCACGACGAGAAGAGCGGGACGCTGCCGGTCGACCGCCGGGTGGGGGAGGCGGACCCCGCCGACTACGACGGCCTGGTGCTTCCCGGCGGCGTGATCAACGCCGACCACCTGCGCATCGACGAGGACGCGGTCAACTTCGCGGCCTCGTTCCTCGAGCGCGGCATGCCCGTCGGCGTGATCTGCCACGGGCCTTGGCTCCTCATCGAGACCGGACTGCTCGAAGGGCCGCATCATGACGTCCTACCCCACGCTGCGCACCGACCTCGGAGAACGCCGGCGCCTACTGGGTGGACGAAGAGGTCTGCAACGACAAGGGTCTTGTCTCGAGTCGGCGGCCACGCGACCTCCCCGCCTTCTGCGCCAAGATCGTCGAGGAGTTCGCGGAAGGGCGCCACGCGCGCAGGGCGGCCTGACGCGACCAGGCCCGTTCCTCAGTCGGCCGGGGCGGCGCTTGCCCGGGACTCGTCCGGGGACATGATCCCGCGAGACCGCACCGCGCTGCGCCCTGTCACCGCCGGTGTGCGGTCTCATCGTAAGGCCTGCAGTAGGGGGCCTGCAGTAGGATTCCGCGGGACATCGTAGTGCGCGGCATCGCGACGAGTGGAGGGTCCATGAGCGGACGTCTGGACGGCAAAGTGACGATCGTGACCGGCGCGGGGTCGGGCATCGGCAAGGCCTCGGCCATCAGGTTCGCCGAGGAGGGCGCCCGCGTCACCTGTGTGGACGTCGATGGTGAAACCGTGGCGGCGACGGCCGACCAGATCGGCGCCGCCGCGTTCGCCGTCAGGGCCGACATCTCCGACCCCGAGCAGGTGCGCGCCTACACCGACGGCACCGTGGAGCGCTGGGGCAAGCTGGACGTGGTCTTCAACAACGCCGGCGTGAACCTGCCGGGCGTGTTCCACGAGGTCCCGGACGAGGTGATCGACCGCACGCTGGACGTGAACGTGAAAGGCACGATGTACGGTTGCCGCTACGCCATCCCTCACATGCTGCGCGCGGGGAGCGGCTCGCTGATCAACACCAGCTCGGTGAACGGCATCGTAGCCGAACCGTTCCTCACGGTGTACGCGGCCTCCAAGGGCGCGATCGTGATGCTCTCCAAGGGCATCGCGCTCGACTACGCCAAGAAGGGCATCCGCTGCAACGCCATCGCCCCCGGCTGGGTGGACACGCCGGTCAACTACGCTCACGCGGAGATGCTCGGCGGCCTGCAGCACGTCTACGACACGATCGACTCCTTCCAGCCGATCGGCCGGCCGGGCGAGCCTCGGGAGATCGCCAACGTGGCGCTCTTCCTGGCGTCGGACGAGGCCTCCTTCGTCACCGGCGCGCTGATCGTGGCCGACGGCGCGATGACGGCGCAGTAGGCCGTCGTCGCGCCGCCGCGGCGGGCGTCACTTGACGACGAGCGTGTTGGCGCCGGTGACCGCCTGCGGATTGCCGGCGTTGTCGTTCGCCAGGACCTCGAACGAATAGGCGCCGCGCCGCCACGTGCGGGGCACTGTGAAGCTCGCGGACAGGGCCGCGTTCACGGGCTGGCCCACGCGCTTGAGCGTGGCGACCACGCGGTGAGCCGGGCTCGTCACGACGATCTTCACCTCGCCCGCCAGCGGTCCGCACGGCGCCGGGTCGATCACGCTGTAGGCGAAGGTGGCCGTCGCCCCACGGCGGACGACCACGCGGCGCGGGGCCACCGTGGTCGGCGGCGCGGTGTCCAGCTCGATCGAGTCCGAGACGGCGACCGGCGTGCCGCCTGCCTGACGGTACTCGACCACCACCGTCTTTACGCCGTCACCGGCGGGCAGCTCCCAGCTGGTCGCGTCCGCGTAGGGGCGCCAGGAGCTCCACGCCGAGCCCGCGTCGCGCACGCGCATCTCGCAGGACCTGGACTGCCAGGAGAGAGTGCTGAGGACAGGCGCCGTCACCGAGGCCATCACGGCGCAGCCGGCGTTGTTGGGATGGGTCGCGTCGGCGCGGTAGTAGCGCAGGTCGAGATTGTCGAACTGGTCGCCGATGCGGGGGTCGGCGGCGATGTCGGCGAGGCCGTCGGCGAACTCGGGCCACGTCTGACGCAGCAGCTGGTTGTAGGCCGTGCGCGCCGCTTCGAAGGCGGGCCACAGCTTCCGGGGCAGCACCGTCAGGACGATGACCTTGAACCCTGCCGCGCGGCGCAGGGCGCAGTACTCCTTGAGGCCGGCGTAGACGGTGGTCGGGTCGGCGCCGTGGTAGAAGTCGCCGCCGCCGGCGAGGACCAGGCTGACGTTGAGGTCCGCGTTCCGCCGGAAGCGCTGATCGACCGCCGCGGGCGCCCGCTCGAGCAGCTCGGCTATCCGTGCGTTGCCCTCGACCGACAGGTAGCTCTGACACGCCCGGGGGACGAGCGCCAGTGTCTGCTCGGAGAACTTGTAGCCCGCGGTCGCGCCTCTCCCAGCCATGATGCTGCCGCCCTGCCACGCGACCACGCCGGGCTCGAAGAAAGGCGTGTAGCCGTCGTCGCCGAGCTTGACCCAGAGGGAGCGGGTGTACCTGGCGCCGTCGTCGATGCGGAACCGGGACTCAAGCGCTCCGGCCGTCGCCGGGAGGACCGACAGAAGCGCGACGAGGAGGCCGCCGAACAGGACCGCGCACGCGGCGGCCTTCATGCGGCGCGGCATCGAGTGTCCCACGCTCAACCCTCCGTTGCTCAGCCCGCGAGGCGCCCGACGGGCTTCAGGCGGCGGGCCGTGCCCGCGACCTGGAGCCTGGCCCGAAAGCCTCGTCGGCCCAACCATACACGACGTCTGGACAGCTCGGTCACCGGTGCCGGCGGTCCAGACGCGGGCGGGCGACCTTCCGGTGGTCGTGCGACTCAGGTCAGCGCCAGAGCGTGGGTGCGACCACGTTGGCCGACCAGCAGCGCGGGACAGCGTCGCTCACGATGGAGTCACTCACCCCGAAGACGATGACATTGAGCGTCACTTCGAGCCGCGCCACCGGCTCCCGGAGGGAGCCCACCCAGCGCGGCTCGCCGGTCAGCGACGTCAGGCTGAAGGCGAGCGGTCCTTGCCCGGCGCCGCCCAGGTGGCCCTTGATGTGGCCGACGAGGGTGCAGCCGGCGGCTGCCAGCTCGTCGGCCAGGGCGCTGAGGAAGGCGCTGACCGCGGCCTTGACCTCGGCGTCCGTTTGAGCCGGAGCGAACGACACGTCGCCGCGCGCCGCGAACACCGCCGGCTCGCCGCCGTCGCCGAGGTAGCGGAGATCGTCGTGGGCGTGCTCGCCGGCCTCGTGCTCGTGATCGTCGTGCCGGCCGGCGCTCACAGCAGCGCCTCGCGGACGGCCGCAAGGCCAGCGCCCGAGGCCGCCGAGATGCGCAGGATGGGGGCCGCGGCGTTCAGGCGCCGCGCCGCGGCCTCGATCTCGGCGAGCATCGCTTCGTCCGCCTGGTCGATCTTGTTGACGGCCACCACGTCCGCGGCCTCGATCTGGGCGGTGATGAGCGGTTCTACGACGTGGACCAGCATCTCCCAGCGTCCGGCGTCGACGAGCGTGAGGATGCGGATGCCCGCGATCTGCGGCATGGACTCGCGCACCGTGGTCATGATGGCGCCGGGCGCCGCCAGGCCCGTCGGCTCGACCACGACCCAGTCCGGGTCGTAGCTCTCCTCGAGGGCCCGCAGGGTCTGGACCAGGCCGGCCTGCAACGTGCAGCAGATGCAGCCGCCGAAGAGCTCCTGGACGGGGAGGCCGTGCTCGCGCACGTAGTCCCCGTCCACGCCCACCTCGCCGATCTCGTTCTCGACGATGGCGAGGCGCAGGCCGTCCTGCACCATCGCCCGCGCCAGGCCCAGCAGCACGGTGGTCTTGCCGGAGCCGAGGAAGCCGGCGATGCAGAGCAGCCTCATGGCTGGCCTCGTCCGAGAAGCGACTTCATGGCTCGCCGGCGCCGCCCTTGAACATTTCCGGCCGGAAGTCGCGGAGGGTGAGCTCGTGCCCAGGCGGCGCCACGACGAAGTCGTCGCCCCAGCCGTCCTGCACGAGCGCGTCGACGATGCGCGTGGTGCCGGGCACGTCTTCCACGGCGAGATCGAAGCGCCCGGCGAACTCCTCCACCTGGGCGCGGTAGGGCGTGAGGTCGTGCCGCCCGGTGTCGATGAGCACGATACGCGTGTAGTGGGCGAGGAGCAGCCGCATCATCTTCTCGGCGCGCTCCACGCCGCGCTTTTCCACCAGTCCCTCGTGCTCGCTGAGGATGGTGTCGCATTCCTCGAGGTAGGACTTGGCCAGGTAGTAGGTGCCGCGGGCCTTCTCCGACTGCTCCGCGAAGGCCTCGTTGGAGCCGAGGAGCATGGCGATGCAGTCGTCCACTCGCGGCACCACCAGCGTGGCGTGCTCGGTCTTGAGGCCGAGCACCGCGTTGGAGCAGAGGCCGTAGCCGAGGACGATGGTGGCGCCGGGCTTGTCGGCGGCCGCCACCGCGAGGCGAAGTGCCTCCTTGAGCTTCTCCGGCCGGATGTGGAGCTGCGCCTCGAGCGTCTCGCACTCCACGCCGTCCGCGGCGCCCTCCGCGAGTTCGCCGAGGACGGCCGGGCAGGCGATGAGCCTGATCCCGCCCGGCCGGTCCTCGGCGGAGCAGTCGTCGTTCGGCTTGCCGCCCGTCATGTGTCCGCTGGCCTCAAAGGACGCCGTACTCCTCCGCGGCCTCGCGGAGCGCGTACAGGTTTTCGGGCCGGGCCTCGTCGGGGACCCCGAGGCCGGAGTCGAGGATGAGGGAACCAGTGTCGCCGAAGAGGTCGATGAGCTCCTTGACGTCGTCCTTGACCTGCTTGGGCGTGCCGGTGCACAGGATGGACACCGGCACGTTGCCCCAGAAGCACATCTTGTCGCCGAGGACCTCCTTGAACTTCTTGCGGTCGATCTTGTCGAAGTGGCCCGCCACCTTGCCCGCCGGGAGCTCGGCAAGGTACTTGAGACGGGGCGTGTAGTCGCCCTCGAAGAGCGGCAGCGGCATCCCGCCGGCCTCGATGATCGCCATCACGAGGCCCTTGAAGGTGGGCCAGTAGAACGTCTCGAACTGTTCGTCGCTCATGAACCCGCCGGCGCCGCGGTGCATGGGGATGAACACGCGGGGGTTGCCGGTGACCTGCATGACCATCATCGCCAGGCCGATCTGCGCCTGCTGGATGAGGTCGATCGTGGCCAGCAGCTTGTCCGGATGCCGGTACATGTCGAGCGTGCTGCCGCGCAGGGAGCGGAACATGTCGGACACCACGTCGAACGCGGGGACGATGGGCGCGCCCCACGTGCGCGGGCAGCCGAGCGCGGCCATCTCCTGGGCGTTGGCCGCGTCGGCGGCGAAGTACGCGCCCACGGCGTCGGACATGGCCAGCAGGCTTTCGAGGGCCTTGCGCAGCGGCGGAGCGCCCAGGATCGGGCCACCCACGTTGAGCAGGTAGTAGGTGTTGGCCATGAAGTACAGCGGCGGGATGGGCACCTGGGCAAAGCCCTCCAGGTTGCCGGCGATGCGCGGGAAGATCTTCGTCAGCGTGAAGGCGTTGGGGTCCGCCAGGAACTCGTCGTACTCGTCGGCCAGCATGTACTCGCCCTCGACGAACTGGAAGCCGACGTCGTCGGGCAGGTCGCCGCCGGGCCAGCGCAGCTGTTTGGTGCCCAGGGCCGCGTAGCCGTCGGCGGCAAAGAGCGCGTTGGTGGGCACGAACTCCCAGCCGAACTCCACGGTGGCGTCCCTGATGGCGGCGTAGTGCTGGGGATGATCGAAGCCGGCCTCTTTGAAGGAGTGACCCTTCCAGAGGTCGGCGAAGTAGTGGATGGTGTGCCCGATGACGGGGATGTGATCGGGCTTCCTGAGCGCGACGATGTCGTTGAAGCGTTGCTCGCGCTCCTTGAAGAGTTCCTCGCCGGTGGGGGTCATGCCGCGCCCCCCGTCCACTCGGCCGCGAGCCTGAGCGCCTGACCCACATCGTTGCCCCAGCCGTCGGCCCCGGTGTAGTCCTGCACCTGCTCGTCCGCCGGGGCTCCGCCGACCATGATCTTCACCTGGTCGCGCAGGCCGGCGGCGGCGATGCCCTCGACGGTGGTCTTCATCGAGTCGAACGCCAGTGTGAGCAGGCCGGAGAGACCTACGACCTCCGGCTTGTACTCTCTGATGGCATCCACGAACTTCTCCACGGGGACGTCGTTGCCCAGGTCGTGGACCTCATACCCGTTCACGTCGAGCATGAGCACCACCACGTCCTTGCCGATGTCGTGGATGTCGCCGTGCACCGTGCCGATCACGATGATGCCGCGCTTCTCGCCGCCGCCTGTGGCCTTGAGATGCGGCTTCACCTCCTCGGAGATGGCGCGCATGATCTCGCCGCCCATGATGAGCTCGGGGATGAACGCCTCTTCGCGCTCGAAGCGGCGGCCGAGCTCGGTCATCGCATCCTTGGCCTGCTCCAGCACCTCGGCCGGGTCGGTGCCATCGTCGAGCATGCTCTTCACAAGGGCGAGCGCCTCGTCCTCGCGCATGCCGATGATGGCTTCGGTCAACTCGTTTGACATCTGGCTCTTCCTTTCAGCTTTGTCTCAGCTCTGGCGGCCGAACTCGCGGCTGGCCGCGACGAACGCCTCGAAGTTCTCCGGCTTGGAGTCGATGGGGCCATCACAGCCCGGGCACAGGATGAGCCCGGTCGGGCCCACGTCGCGGACCAGGGCCTCGATGTAGCGGGAGACGTCGTCGGGTGTGCCGGCCGACAGGATCGCCGCCGGCAGGTCGCCCATGATGGCCATGTGGCCGTCGAGCAGCTCGTGGGCCTTGCGGATGTCGGTCATGCCGTCGGGGTTGAGGATGCAGCTCTTTGCCGGCAGTTCCTTGAGCCGCGCCAGGTCCCTGGTCCAGTCCTGATCCCAGTGCAGGATCGGAGTGATGCCCTGGTCGATGAGGGCCAGAGCCATGTCGCGATAGTAGGGCCACACGAACTCGTCCCACAGATGTGGCGAGAGCATGGCACTGGCGGACCGCCAGCCACCGAGCCAGATGCGGGGCACGCCCGACAGCGCGCAGGCGCCGACGGCGTTCTCGATCATGGTCGGGAGCATCGCGTCGAGGGCCGCCTTCACTCGCGCCGGCTCACGGTAGAGGTCCATGTAGAAGCTGTTCATGGAGCGCCCGCCGCAGAGCAGCTCGAAGGGGATGGTGGCGACGGCGCAGGACATGGGCACGTAGCCCGCCGCGCGGAACTTGCCCAGCTCTTTGGGGAACTCGTTCATGATCCAGGTCATATGAGCCTGGAACATCTCCATGTCGGTCACTTTGGGGAGGAACGACTCGAGGAACGGCTGAAAGCCCTGCGCGGCGATCGTGTCGTAGTCCTCGACGGTCATCATCTCTTTCTCGACGACCTGCCAGAGAGCGTCGTCGGGCAGGTCCCTTCCCGGGATGAGGACCTTTGAGAGCCAGGTGATCGTCAGGAGGATGGCGTGGTAGCCGGCGGGCCAGAGGTTGACGCCGTCGACGTCGCCGAGGCGGGACAGGGCGGCGATGGTCACGTCCACCGCAGCGTCGGGGTCGGTCATGAACTGCGCGGTGGTCATGCCCATCCAGCGCGGCGCGAAGGCGTGGCCCATGAACACGGTCGGGATCTGGTCCACCGGCTCGCAGCGGATCGCCTTCTCTATGCGATCCAGGCGCTTCTCGTAGAGAGCTTCGTTGGCCATCGTCATGCCTCCATCCAGGACCTGCAGAGCCTGATAGCGTCGGTGGCGTCGTGGCCCCAGCCGTCGGCGCCGACGTAGGTGCACACGTTGGCGTCGGTCGGGCCGCCGCCCACCATCACCTTGACCGAGTCACGCAGACCGGCCTCGGCGAGCTCGTCGATGATGCGTTTCATCGAGTCGAACGAAGTGGTGAGCAGGCCGGAGAGGCCGACCACCTTGGCGCCGGTCTCGCGCACGGCCTCCACGAAGCGCTCGGCCGGCACGTCGACCCCGAGGTCGGTGACGTCGTAGTTGGAGGCGCGCAGCATGTTCACGACGATGTCCTTGCCGATGTCGTGGATGTCGCCATGCGCCGTGCCGATGACCACCGCGGCGCCCTTCTCCCCGCCGGCCGCGACCAAGGCCGCGTCGAGGTGCGAGGACGCCTCCTTGAAGATGTCCGCGGCGAGCATGAGGTCCGAGATGTAGTACTCGCCGGAGGCGAACCTGTCGCCCACCCGGACCATTCCCTCCTGGCAGGCGGCCAGCACACTGGCTGCCGGGGCGCCTTCTTCCAGAGCCTTGCTGACGCCGGCCACGGCCGCCTCGCGGTCGAGGTCGGCGAGGGCCTTGGAGATCTCCTCGTGCATCTTGGCTCTCCTTTCGGTGACGGAGGGAGAGCGTACACCATAGTGGGCCAGTGGTCTAGGGAAGTTGCCGTTCCCGTGGTAGGATTGCCGCATCGTGAACGCCGCGAGACAGATCGACCGCACCTCGTACGAGCCGCCCTACGCCCAGTTGGCGCGGCTCCTGCGCGAACGCATCGCCGGCGGAGAGTACCGGCCCGGCGATCGGCTGCCCTCCGAGGCCGAGCTCTGCGAGGCCTACGGCGTCAGTCCCATGACGGTGAGGCGGGCGGTGACCGTGCTCGTACAGGAGGAGGTCGCCACCACGGAGCAGGGGCGTGGCACCTTCGTCAAGTCGCCGCAGCTCAGCACCGCCACGTTCGACCTCGGCGACCTGCGGCGCTTCCTCGCCGATCCCGGGACGGACGTGCGCATCCTCGAGGCGCGCATCGTGACGGCCACGCCGAGAGTGAGCAGGAAGCTCGCCGTCGATCCGCAGGCGCGCGTGATCGCCATCAAACGCCTGCTCAGTCGCGACGGCGAGCCGGTCTTCTACCACAGCGAGTACCTGGTCTTCGATCCGGCGCGGCCGCTCGTGGAGGCGGAGCTCGGCGTGACCGCCCTGCAGGACCTGTTCTCCGGCGCGGGCGGTTCGGGCCTCAAGTACGGGCGTCTCATGCTCCACGCCTCGGCCTTCACCGAGAAGGAGGCCAGCTTTCTCGGCGAGCAGGCCGGGACCCTCGCGTGGGTGCTCGAGCACCTCTTCTACGACTTCGACGACCGGCCCGAGAGCTGGGGCCGGTTCATCGGCCGGGCCGACCGTCTGACCTTCTCGACCACGGTCGGCCTCGCCGGCGGCGAAGCAAAGGACAAGCGATGACGCCGTCCCGCGAGACGAGCCTCGCCGACCTCATCGTGAACATGGACGAGCGCGGCAGCCTCGCCGCCATCGGCCGGCGCCTCGATGCCGGCGAGGACCCGCTGGCGCTCATGGACGAGTGCCGCGCCGGCATGGAACGGGTGGGCGAGCTCTACGAGCGCGGCACCTACTTCATCTCCGCGCTCATCATGGCCGGCGAGATCTTCCGCGAGGCCGCCGAGATCCTGCTGCCGCGCCTGGAGGTGCCCCCGCGGCAGCAGAGCTCCGGCGCCATCGTCATCGCCACGGTCAAGGGCGACATCCACGACATCGGCAAGAACATCGTGATCACCCTGCTCGACGCCTACGGCTTCACCGTGGTGGATCTCGGCGTGGACGTCCCACCGGAACGGATCGCCGACGCGGTGGAGGCCGAGCGCCCTGACGTCCTCGGCCTCTCCTGCCTGCTCACCACCGGCTTCGAGAGCATGCGCCAGACGATCGCCGTGGTGCGCGAGCGCACCGCGGGCTGGGAACGCACGGTCCCGGTGGTCATCGGCGGCGCGCCGATCGACAAGGTCGCCGCCGACCAGGTCGGCGCCGATGGCTGGTGCACCAACGCCGCCGACGGCATCGGCATCGTGCGCCGGCTGATGGGCTGAGCGACCTGCGCCGGCCGACGGGCCTGCGGCCTGCCGGCCGGGGCCGCCGCAGCTACGAGCCGGCGGCCTCCCGCTCGGCGCGCCGCTTGCGGGTGCCTTTGTCCAGCGTGCCGGCCAGCAGGAAGCCCGCCAGCATGAGCGCCGCCGCCACCATCTCCGCCGGGTACAGGCCGGCGGTGTCGCCGAGCCGCGCCCGCGAGCCGAGAGCGGCGAGCAGGAGCGCGCCGGCGGCGATGAGCACGTTGGCCCACACGCGGTAGCCGAACTCGCGGCGCCGCGCGAAGCGCACGATCGACCACAGCGCGCCGCCGAACAGCAGGATGGTCCCGGTGATGTTGATGGGCAACGACATCACCCGGGGAAAGCTCAGGCTCGAGCCCAGCGCCTGCCCGCCCACGGTGATGCCGGGCACCAGCTTGGCCATGTCCAGCTGCACTGTGAACGTCCCGATGAAGAAGACCACCATGCAGGCGACGAGGAAGACGAAGTAGTAGTCGCCCCAGCGCCGCTTGCGCGCGACCAGGTACAGCGTGCCCAGCCCGAGGAAGCCCACCAGCGACGCGGCGATGACGATGTAGATGCGGTACACGAACGGCCGCCACTCGCCGCTGGACTCCGACCACGCCTCCATGGCCGCGGCGATGGCGTACAGCAGCAGACCGATCGCCCAGGCGAGCTGATGCATGCGGCGCCGCAGGATGTACTGGCGCAGGACGAGCCCGAAGAAGACGAAGCCGAGGACGGCGGTGGCCGCCGCCCAGCCCCAGTTGGACCAGAACGCGGCGCTGGCGATCATCTGTCCTGCCTCCTCCCGCGGTGCGAAAAGGGACGTAGGCGCACACCATACTGCGCCGGTGCACGCCGCGGAAGACCGTGCGGAGCCTGCGTCTCCTCACGAGACCGACGGCCGGCGAGTGAGTGGGAGGAGAGAGACTCAGGCCGAAGGCGCGTCGTGCTCCGGCTTCGAACTAGACGGTGGTGATGACGATGCCCGCGTCCGCCAGACGTCGCAGCTCGGGCGCGTCCGCCGAGGCGTCGGTGATGAGCTCGTGCACGGCGCCCACGTCGCAGATGCGCGAGAAGGCGAGCCGCCCGACCTTGGAGCCGTCTGCGACGACGATCACGCGCCGGGCCCGCCCGATGAGCACGCGGTTGGTGTGCGCCTCCACGTCGTGGTGCGTGGTGAGGCCGCCGGCGACGGCGATGCCGTCCACACCCACCACGGCGAGATCCAGGTTCATGCCCTCGAGGGTGGCTTCGGCGAGCGGTCCGACGAGCTCGTACGACTCACTTCGCGCGGCGCCGCCGGTGACGACGAGCTTGAGGTTGGGGCGCAGCGCCAGCTCGGCGGCGATATTGAGCGCGTTGGTGACTACCGTGAGTCCCTGCCGGTCGGCCAGGCGCCGCGCCACCTCGGTGGTGGTGGTGCCGCCGGTGAGGCCGATGGACGCGACGTCCGCGCTCACCCGGGCAGCGGCCGCGGCCGCGATGCGCCGCTTCTCCTCGCGGCGCCGCCCGCCGCGGTAGCGCAGCGGAAGCTCGTAGGCGGTGCTGTTGGCCACGGCGCCGCCGTGCGTGCGCGACAGCAGCCGCTGCTGCTCCAGCAGCTGCAGGTCGCGGCGTATGGAGGCGGTGGACACGTGCAGCTTGGCGGCCAGCTCGGCGACGCCGACGGAGCCTCCGGCGGCGAGTTCCTCGAGGATCAGGCCCATGCGTTCTTCCTGGCGCATGCGGCCATCGTACCACAAGGACTGACCGTTTCTGCACGAAACTGTCGTGTATCGCGCAGGAAACAACACGCCGCTCGTCGCCGGCCCGCACCAGGCAGGCTGCCGCGTCCGAACGCGACGCCCGCGTCTCAGCGGATGGCGGCGCCCGACTGCGCGTCGAACAGGTAGAGCTCGCCGGGGTGGACGGCGAGGCGCACGCGCTCGCCGGCCTTGAGGCGCAGGCGGCCGTCCAGCCGCGCCGTGATCCGCGCCCGCGCGTCATCGCCGGCGAGCGGGAGGTCTTCCTGCGCCGCGTCCGGCGACGCCGGCTGGCCGGCGACGGAGCCGTGCGCCAGGAGCTCGCCGCCGAGGGGCTCCACGACGTCGATCAGGAAGTCCAGGCCGGCGGCGTCGTCGTCGCCCCCGGAGAGCGACAGCGACTCCGGGCGAATGCCCACCACGCACGGCCCGTCGGGCACAGCCGCGGGCACGGCGGACTCGAGGTCGCCGGCGCGCACGACGCCGCCGTCGGCTGTACCCTTCAGGAGGTTCATCGGCGGGCTGCCGATGAAGTGGGCGACGAAGACGTTGGTGGGCTTCTCGTACACGTCCTGAGGAGTGCCCACCTGCTGCAGTTTTCCCGCCGACAGGACCGCGAGCCTGTCGCCCAAGGTCATGGCCTCCACCTGGTCGTGCGTCACGTAGATGGTGGTGACGCCAAGACGCTGGTGCAGAAGCTTGAGCTCCGCTCGCATCTGCACCCGCAGCTTGGCGTCCAGGTTGGACAGCGGCTCGTCGAGCAGGAAGGCCTTGGGCTCGCGCACCAGCGCGCGGCCCATGGCGACGCGCTGCCGCTGGCCACCCGACAGCTGCCCCGGCCGACGCTTCAGCAGCTGGCCGAGGCCCAGCATGGCGCTCATCTCCTGCACCCGGCGGTCGATCTCGGCCTTCGCCACACGGCGTTGTCGCAGACCGAAGGCGAGGTTGCCGTACACCGTCATGTGCGGGTACAGCGCGTAGTTCTGGAACACCATCGCGATGTCGCGGTCTCTGGGCGAAAGGTGGGTGATGTTGCGGCCGCCGATGGTGATCGCGCCCGAGGTGGCCGACTCGAGCCCGGCGATCAGGCGCAGCGCCGTGGTCTTGCCGCACCCGGAGGGCCCCACGAGGATCATGAACTCGCCGTCCGGGATGTCGAGCGTCAGGCGATCGATGGCCGTGGCGTCGCCGGAGAACACCTTGGTGACGTCCTTGAAGGACACGTCGGCCACGCCGTTACTCCTCGCCGCCCGGGCTCACTGCTTGATCCCCGTGTAGGCGATCGACTGGATGAACCAGCGCTGCGCGATGAGGAAGACCGCCAGCATGGGGATCTGGCTCATCACCGTGCCCGCCATGAGCAGGTGCCACACGGTGACGTGCGAGCCCTGGAACATCGAGAGGCCCAGCTGCAGGGGCGCGTGTTCCGGCGTCGTGATGATGATGAGCGGCCACAGAAAGTCGTTCCACGACCACATGAACTGGATGATCGCGAGGGTCGCCAGCACCGGCGCCGAGAGCGGCAGCACGATCTTGAACAGGATGGCGAGGCGAGAGGCGCCGTCGATGCGCGCCGCCTCCTCGAGCTGGATGGGCAGCGAGAGGAAGAACTGGCGCAGCAGGAAGATGCCAAAGACGCCGCAGAGGTTGGGCACGATGAGGCCGCCGACGCTGTCGACGAGGCCCAGGTGCCGCACGATGAGGAAGGTGGGGATGATCACCACCTGGAACGGCACCATGAGCGTGATCAGCAGCACGACGAACAGCACGTTGCTGCCGAAGAACTTGAGCCGCGCGAAGGCGTAGGCCGCGAGGCTGCAGAAGAGCAGGTTGCCGGCCACCGTCGCGGCCGAGTACAGGAAGCTGTTGAGGAAGAAGTGGCCGAAGGGCAGCGAGTTCCAGGCGTCCACGTAGTTCTGGAACTGCAGGGAGTGCGGGACGAGGACGGGCGGGAAGCGCTGCGCCTCGGACGCGGTCTCGAGCGACGTGATCACCGACCACACGAGCGGTAGCAGCATGACGGCGGCCAGCGGGATGAGGAAGAAGTGCCACGGCGAGAACGGCCAGTGGCGCGGCCGCTTCTCGGGCACCGCGTCGAGGTCTATGGGGCGGTCCACGCGGATGAGAGAGCCGGCTTCCATCAGGCGTCCCTCACGAGTTGCTGTAGATGCGCCGCCCGCCGACCTTCAGCTGGACGATCGTGATCACCAGGATCGCCAGGAAGAGCACGTAGGCGATGGCCGCGCCGTAGCCGCCGTTGAAGAACTGGAAGGCCTGCTGGTAGAGGTAGAAGACCACCACGGTGGTGGAGCCCAGGGGCCCGCCGCGCGTGGTCACGTAGATCTCGTCGAAGAGCTGCAGGGCGCTGATCGTCGACCACACCACGAGGAACAGCGTGGCGGGGCGCAGGAACGGCAGCACCACGTTGCGGAAGGAGCTCCACTTGCCGGCGCCGTCGATGGCGGCCGCCTCCATGAGCTCCTCCGGCACGCCCTGCAGCGCCGCCAGGTAGATGATCACGTCGAAGCCGAGCCAACCCCACACGGTCATGGCGATGATGCAGTACAAGGCCTGGTTGGGATCCTGCAGGAACCCCTGTTCGGGAAGGCCGAGCTTGCTGAGGAAGAAGTTGACGAGGCCGAAGACCGGGTCCAGCAGCCACAGGAAGATGATGCCCGTGGCTACCGTGGACGTGACCACGGGCACGAAGACCGCCAGCCGGTAGAAGCGCACGCCCCGCAGCTTGCGGTTGAGGGCCCACGCGACGAGCAGGGCGCCGGCCACGGAGATGGGCACGAAGAGCACCGTGTAGACGAGCGTGTGGCGCACCGAAGCGGCAAAGGCGGGGTCGTGCGTCAGGGCCTTGTAGTTGTCCAGGCCCACCCAGCTCGGTGCGGAGACCAGGTCGTTGGCCTGGAACGACATGATGGCCGACCAGACGATGGGCACGATACCGAAGGTGACGATGAGCACGGCGGCCGGCAGCACGAAGAGCCAGCCGGCCAGGTGGTCCGAGTCGAGCAGCCGCTGGCCCCTCGATCCGGGCCGCGGACTCACGGACCCACCCTGGGCGCAGAGGTCACGGAGCCGGGACCGCCAGCAGGGCGTCGGTCTGCTGCGCCGCCTGATCGAGCGCGGTCTTGGCGTCGGACTTGCCGAGCAGCACAGAGACGATGGCCGTGCCCAGGAACCCCGAGATCTGCGAGTACTGTGGGATGGTCGGCCGCGCCTTGGTGGCGTTGCCCATGTTGGCTACGAACACGTCGGTGCCCGGGTACTTCGCGAGGTAAGCCTTGAACGAGGGCAGCTGCTGCTGCGACTGGCGGATCGGCAGGGCGCCGGTCTTCACGTCGTAGTACGTCTGCTGCTTGGCGTCCGTGAACCACTTGATGAACTGCCAGGCGGCGTTGACGCGGTCCGGCCCGTTGTTCAGGAGCACCCAGTTGTCCGGACCGGAGATGGTCTGGTGGCTGGCCGGCATCACCTGCACGCCAAAGCTGACGTTGGGGAAGGCCGGCAGGTCCCAGGGACCGGTCACCAGCATGCCGATGTGGCCGTTGTTGAAGGTCGGCTGGATCTTGGTGTTGGTGGTGTCGATGTAGACGGACTTGTCCACGGTGGCCATGTCGCCGAGCATGGTGAGCGCCTGCACCCCCTGCGCCGAGTTGAAGGCCGCCTTCTTGTTGTCGGGCGTGAGGATGTCGCCGCCGTAGTCCCAGAGCATGGCCTCCCAGTGCCAGACCGTGTCTTCGCTGGCGTCGGCCGGGTAGCCCCAGCCGAACTGCTTCTTCGCCGGGATCGTGAGCTTCTTCGCTGCCGCGCGGAAGTCGTCCCACGTCCACTGGGCCGTCGGGTAGGCGACCCCCGCCTGGTCGAACAGCTTCTTGTTGTAGACGATGGCGAGGTTATCGACGAGGGCCGGCACGCCGACGATCTTGCCGTTCACAGTGGCAGCCAGGCGCTCCGCCGGCCAGAAGTCGTTCCAGTTGAACGACGGCGTCCTTGGCGATCAGATCGTTGAGCGTCACGACCTTGGGGCTCTTGATGATGTTGGCCGCCCAGGAGCCGAAGATGTAGGTGATGTCGGGGTACTTGCCGCCGGCGATCGCCGTGAGAGTCTTCTGCAGGGCGAAGTCGTTGCCGCCGTTGTACAGCGCCGTCACCTGGATGTTGGGGTTGGCCTTGTTCCACTGCGCGACGAGCGCGTCGTCCGCCTTGGCCGCGTAGTCGAGGTCGCCGTGCCACATGGTGATGTGCACGACGCCGGTGGGGCTGGCGCCGGGGGAGGTGGTCGACCCCCCGCCGGAGGAACCGCAGCCCGCCGTGAGAGCCGCCGCCGCGAGGACGAGGGCCAGCAGGCCCACGATGCCGATCGAGATGCGTCTCATGGTGCGCCCCCTGAGGTGGAAGTGGTCATTATCGCAGCACGACCGATCTGGTGAGATGTCGCGGCCGGTCAGGATCGAGGCCCTTGGCCGCGGCCAGCAGCGCCGGCGACCCGATGGACCCGCACGAGCTCCGCCATCGGGTCGAGCTCGCCGGCCACCACGGTGGCGCCGGTCTGGGCCACCTGCTCGAGCAGCTCCGGTTCGACCTCGCCGAGCGCCCAGACGACGCTGTGCGGCTCGGCCACGCTGATCGGGCCGTGCCGGTACTCCATGGCCGGGTAGGCCTCGGTCCAGGCCTGGCAGGCCTCGCGCAGCTTCAGCGCCGCCTCATTGGCCAGGCCGACGGTCCAGCCGCGGCCGAGGAACACGAAGTGCTCGAAGGCGACGGGGTCGAACGGAAGAGGCTCGGCCAGCGCCCGCTCGGCGTCGGCGATCGCCGGACTCCAGGTCCTCGCCGAACGAGGCCCGGAACAGGGCCAGCGCGGTGGTCGCGAAGCGCGTCTGGACGACCGATGCGCTCGTCGGCCTACTCGAGCAGGATGCTGCGCCCGGCGGCCTGCGACGACGGGTGAGCTCGGGAACCGCCGAGATGGCGATGGTGGGCGTGCCGGGCGGCACGGCGCGGAGGGCGCGCACGATCTCCGTGGTGGTCCCCGAGCGGGAGATGACGACGACGGCGTCGTAGCGCCGGCCCGCCGGCATCTCGGTGGGCGTGAACGCGTCGGTCTCGCCGAGGCCGCCGGCCTCGCGCAGCGCCGCCACCGACTGGGCCATGAACCAGGAGGTGCCGCAGCCCACCACGGCGATCCGCGCGCCGGCGGCCGGCAGCACCTCGCGTGCCTTCGCGGCCATGGCGGCCGCGGTGCGCCACAGCCTGCGGCTGAGAGGCGACCTCTTGTTCAAGTGCGCTCATTTATCCGCACATTACGTCAGATGTGCGCAGAAGCGCAACGTCATTCGTGCATGGCGGTGTATGGTCTGCGCATGTGTCGAGGCCGGACCCGTTCTAGCGACGTCGCGGCCCTGAAGCTCCGCGACTACCTGCCGCGCAGCCCGCTCTGCGGGCCGCGGAGCATCACGTTGAGCGCGCCGCCCGCTCCGCCGTTGACGCTCACGACCACCTCGGCCGCTGGCTCAGCGCGGATGGGGATTGGCTGGTGGCGGACGTCCCGGCCTGCTCGCGGACATGGACGCCGCCAACCTGCGCTGCCATCGTCAATCTCGACGGTCGCTGGGGCGCCGAGCTCGAGGCCAACCTCGAGCGCTACGACCGCCGCTACCCCGGACGCTTCGTCACCTTCTGCCACCTCGACTGGAGCGAGACGTCGGCGCCGGGGTTCGGCGAGCGCCTGGCGCGCGGCCTGCGGCGCTCGCTGGCCGCCGGCGCCCGCGGCCTCAAGGTGTGGAAGGACCTCGGGCTCAGCCTCGTCGACGAGCGCGGCGAGCTGATCCTGCCCGACGACGAGCGCCTCACGCCGGTGTGGGAGGTCGCGGCCACGGCGGGCGTCCCCGTTCTCATCCATACCGCCGATCCTCGGGCCTTCTTCGCACCGGTGGACGCCGGCAACGAGCGGCTCGAGGAGCTGGTGCTGAACCCCGACTGGTCGTATGCGGAGCTCGGCAGCGGCGCACTACGAGCGCCTGCTCGAGGCCCTCGAGCGACTGGTGGCCGCCAATCCCGGCGACCACGTTCATCGCCGCGCACGTGGCGGGCGCCGCGGAGGACCTCGACTGGGTCGAGCGCTGCTGGCGCGTATCCGAACCTGTTCGTGGACATCGCCGCGCGGATCGCCGAGCTGGGCCGCCAGCCCCGGCGGCGCGGGCAGCTCATCGTACGCCACCCGGACCGCGTGCTCTTCGGCACCGACGTCTTTCCGCCCAGCCCGGGAGAGTACGCGATCCACTTCCGCTTCCTCGAGACCGAGGACGAGCACTTCGCCTACTCGCTGGACGAGCCGCCGCCGCAGGGGCGCTGGCGCATCTCCGGGCTGGGGCTGCCGGACGACGTGCTGCGACCTGGTCTACGCCGGGAACGCCAGCGGCTCATCCCGGGGCTGGCGCTGGGCTAGAGCCGGCGAGGCGCCCGGCGCCGCGGTCGGCGGCGGGGGCCGGGCCGGCGGACTCGCCGCCGCCTGCCTTCGCGGCGCCCGGCGTCACCCGGCCGCGAGACCCGAGTCCGATCTGTCGCCGCAGGCGGCCGCGTACACGTCGAGCACGCGGCCGATGTGATGGCGGATCAGCGCGGCCGGCTCCGGCGCCACGCGGCCCTCCTGTACGGCGCGGTGGCCGCAGGGCAGGTACTGGCTGAGGAGCGTCGCGGGGATCGGGCGCTCGGAGAGGTTGCGCAGCAACGTGGCGAGCGCCTCCTGCACTTCCGCCTGTGGCCAGTAGTACCGGCAGCGGTCGCTGTAGCTGAAGGCACGGTCGAAGCGTACGTCGCCCTCGGCGCCGCGGTAGTAGGCGGCCCAGTCTTCCGGGTGCCGGACCATGACCGCGTCCAGCGTCTCCCGCAGCCGTGACGGCCGGAGACCCGGATCCCGCCCGAGCATCTCGATCTCGATGCCCTCCAGGGCGAACACGGCTTCACGGAAGGCGAAGGTGAGCCATGGACCGACCTTGAGGACGGCGAACCCGTCGGCGATCATGCGGGACAGGGCGGCCGGCGTCTGATAGTCGGTCGAGTGCGCCTCGTAGACGAACGGAGGTCGTCGCTTCAGGAAGTCCCTGAGCTCCCTCGCTGAGTCCGGGTCGTACGCGGTGATGGTGTGGTCGCCGAACTCCACGCCGGGCTGCACGACCACCGCGACGACGCGTTCCCAGGCCGCGGACAGGCCCGCGGCCGCGAAGCCCTCGCGGGCCAGGTCCAGCGTGTGCTCAGCCGCCGCCGCCGGAGTCACCAGAGGCCCGGTGGCCCCCGCCACCTCTCCCCCGGGCGCGGGCACCTCCGTGCCGATGACGTAGACCGGCCTCGGCGCGCCGGCGGGGAGTCCGGCGTGAGCCTCCTCGGCGACCCGGCAGAGATCCACGGCCCGGGCCGTCGCGGTCTCGTCGTCGAGGGGTCCACCGGCTCCGCCGGGGTCGTCGGCGCAGGCCATGCTCGCGTCGAGGTGCAACTTGGTGTAGCCGGCGAGGACGCAGTCCCGCACGAGGCGGCGGGCGGCCGCCATGGCCTCCCGCGCCGGCCGTTTGCGCCAGGGGTACGGGCCGAGATGGTCGCCACCGATGACCAGTCCTGTCGCCGGCACGCCGCCGGCGGCCGCGATACCCGTCACTGCATCGTGAAAGGCCGCCGGCGTCATGCCCGTGTAGCCGCCCTCCTGGTTCACCTGGTTGGCGGTCGACTCGATACAGAGCAGGCCGCCGCTGCTCGCCGCGCCAGAGGCGGCGGCCTCGAGCACGTGCGGCTCGGCCGAGCAGATCGACGTGATCCCGGCGCGCTCGCCGCGCCGGTTGAGGGCCAGCAGTCCGAGCAGCCGCTCGACGCCCTGCGCCGGGACGTTCACCCGGCGCGCTCCGGCGTGGCTCCGCCCGCGGTCGCGCCGCTGTTCCCGGGAAGCAGGTGCTCCAGCAGGGCCGCGGCTTCTGCGAACGTAGGCTGCGTCTCCACGCCGCCGGCGCCACGCGTCGACAGCGAGCCGCAAGCGATACCCAACGCCAGACTGCGGCCTACGTCCCAGCCCTGCAGCCGCCCGCAGACGAAGCCGGCGTCGAAGCTGTCGCCGGCGCCGACGGTGTCGACGACGGTCGCCGCCGGCGCCGGGACGCGCACCAGCCGGCGGCCGTCGTGCGCCAGGGCGCCGTGCGCCCCGAGCTTGACCACCGGCAGAGGACCGCGAGTCGCCAGGATCGTCGCCGCGACGGCCGGGTCGGCGGCGCCGCTCACGGCAGCCGCCTCGGCGCCGTTGACGAAGAGCACATCGACGGCGGGCAGCACGTCCGCCAGCCCGCCGTCCCAGCGTTCCTCGGGGTCCCAGTTGAGGTCGAGGGACGTGCCGGCGCCGGCGGTGCGCGCGGCCTCGAAGAGGCCGCGCAGACCCGGCGCCAGCCGTGGCTGCAGGAAGAACGAACCCACATGCACGTGGCGGGCGCGGCGCATGAGACGCTCCTCGACCAGGTCCGCGGTGAGCATGTCGATGGTACCGGCGAAGGTCATGATGGCGCGATCGTCCCCACGCGCCAGGGACACGGTGAGGCCGGTGGCGAGGTCCTCCCGTACAAGGACGCCGGCCACATCGACGCCGCGCCGCCGGAGCTCCTCGAGCATGAAGCGTCCGCCGGCGTCGCCGCCCACCACGCCGGCGAGGGCCGTGCGCAGTCCCAGTCGCGCGGCGCCGCACGCCATGATGCCGGCCGAGCCGCCGACGGTGAGGGCGCCGCCCTCGACGAGCTGCTCCGCCTGTCCGTAGGCAAGCCTCTGCGGAGCCCCGCGGACGATCACGTCGGGGTTGATGTCGCCGACGACGAGGAGGTCCGAGGCCTCGCTCACGGGACGGCCTGAGGCGCTGCGGGTCGCGCGTCGGCACGCGGCGCCCTCACCGCAGCGCCTCCGGCATCAGCGCGCGTTCGGCCTCGAGCATCTCATCCACCAGCGCCTCCATCTGGGCCAGTGAGAGGACCGCGCCGGCGTTCGGGTCCAGCGTGACCGCCTGCAGCACGCGACGGCGGTCACCCTCGAGGGCGGCGAGCACCGTGAGCTCGACGACGTTGAGGAAGGCGCGGTCGAGTGCCGCGCACTGGGCCGGGAGGTCGCCCACGAACGTGGGCTGGAGCCCGGCCTTGTCCACGAGGCACGGCACTTCCACACAGGCATCCTGAGGCAGGTTGGTGATGAGGCCGGTGTTGCGCACGTTGCCATACACCGTGCGCGGGAGACCCGTGACCATCGAGTGCACGATCAGCGCCGCGTACTCCTGGCTGCGCTCGATCTCGAAGGGCTCGCCGGCGGCGAGCATGCGCTTCTCTTCGGCGTACATGACGAGGTTCTCCTCGCTGCGCCGGATGTACTCGTCCACGGGGATGCGCAGGCGCTCGATCTCGGCGTCGTCGCGCATGAACCAGGGCACGTACTCGGCAAAGTGTTCGCTGGACTCCGTCGGGAAGTAGCCGAAGCGCTCGTACACCCGGACGCGGACGTGGCGGCCGATGCCCTCGGGGTCGGCCGCTATGGCCGCGTCCAGCGCCGGGTAGAGGTCTCTGCCGTGGTGTTCGAGGCGCAGCACCCAGCTCATGTGGTTGACGCCGGCCCCGTGGAAGGTGATCTCGCCGGGCGGCACGCCGACGTACTCCGCCACCTGGCGGCTCGTGTTCTGGATGGAGTGGCACAGCCCGACGATGTTGCGGTGCGGTGAGCCGGCGTACCAGGCCCAGCAGTTCATCGCCATGGGGTTGGTGTAGTTGAGCATCCAGGCGTCGGGGCACAGCTCGGCCATGTCGCCGGCCATGCCCAGCATCACGGGGATCGTGCGCAAGGCGCGGAAGACGGCTCCAACGCCCGAGGTGTCGGCGATGGTCTGCCGCAGGCCGTACTTCTTCGGGATCTCGAAGTCGAGCAGCGTGGCGGCGTGACCGCCGACCTGGATCACGTTGACCGCGAAGTCCGCGCCGTCGAGAGCGCGGCGGCGATCGCGGCTGGCGCTGATCCGGCCGTGGGCTCCAAGGGCGTCGCTGGTCCATCTCGCCATCGCCTCGGCGGTGGCGAGACGTTCCTCGTCGATGTCGTGGAGGACGATCTCGGCGTCGGCGAGCTCGGGGAAGGAGAAGATGTCGCCGAGCAGGTTGCGCGTGAACTCCACGCTGCCAGCGCCCATGAACGCGATCCTGGTCATGCCTCTCGCCGTCCTTTCGCGGTCGTTCGTGAGCGATACCGTGGCACATCGAGCAGAAATGAGCAAGGAGGTGTGCCGTTCACGCTATACTCACGTCGCTCGTCGATGATGCGGCTGCAGACGAAGGCGAGGCGCCGGAGGCTCGGCTTCCGTGGCGCAGGGGAGGAGTTGCGATGAGCCTGTTCCATCACCACCATGATGATCAGCACGGCCCGGCCGAGGCCGACTCCTATGAAGTCCTGACCCCGGACCGCAAGATCCTGCGCTACAAGCGGGACGACTTCGCGGAGATCGTGGAGACAGCCGACGCTGAAGAGGTGCAGCGCGACCTGGACGGGGGCTGGGTGATCCTCGACGAGCGCCAGGTGAACGCTCCCGGGCGCGAGTTCTCGGGCGAAGACCTGCTCGTGGGCATCGAAGGCCTGCGCGTCGACGGTGTCGTCGGTCACGGTGAGGGCGAGACGATGACCTCGTACACCCTGGGTCTGCTCAAAGAGGGCGCCCAGGGAGTGCCGGAGGAGTAGGGCGGACGGGGCCGTCCTCAGCCGCGGACCCGTCGACGCGAGGTAGAGATCACAACCCCGGCGCGCGCCCCGACTCCACCTCCGCGCCGCGTCGCTGCGCGGTCGGGCGGCCAAGGACTCCGGCCCGCGCGGCCGTACTCATAGAGCATGAACCGGCTGAGCAGTCTCATCGATGCGGGCGCCCGCTTTCGCAACCCGCTGGCCGACGTGGAAGACGGCCTGTTCCTCAACGTCGGCGACAAGCGCGCCAAGTACTCGCAGTTCTGGATGCTCCTCGTGCTCGCCAGCCTGATCGCGGCCGGCGGCGTGGTAGGGGATTCCACGCCGGCCGTGATCGGCGCCATGATCATCGCGCCGCTGGCCACGCCCATCTACGGGGTGGCGCTGGCCACGGTGGTCGGCTCGCGGCGCGGGCTCATTGGGGCCGTCTGGCTGCTGGTGACCGGCATCCTCGTCAACATCGCCATCGGCGTGGTCGCCGGGTTCATCTTCGTGGCCAGCATGCCGCTCGACACCAATCCGCAGATCACCGGCCGCACCTCGCCGACGCTGCTCGACCTCACCGTGGCGGTGGCGACCGGTGTGGCGGGCGCCTTCGCTCTCACGCGCCGCGACGTCTCCAACATCCTCGCCGGTGTGGCGATCGCCATCTCGCTGGTCCCGGTGCTGGCCGTAGTGGGCATCACGCTGGGCGCCGGCCGGTTCGACCTCGCCTCCGGCGCCATGGTCCTCTTCCTGACCAATGTGGCCGCCATCCTCGTGGCCGGCGTGGTGGTCTTCGGGGCGGCGCGCTACTACCAGGAGTCCGCCGACCGCGACGTGCGCGTGGGACGACGCGCGAAGGTGTTCATCGTCGTCCTGCTCGTGGCGCTCGTGATCCCGCTCACCCTCACCTCGATCCAGACACGCCGCCACGACCGCTGGCTCAGCGCCACGCAGACCGCCGCCGAGCAGTGGGCGCGAGGCACACCCTGGCAGGTGGGGTCCGTGACCTCCGAGGGCAGCGACATCGTCGTGAGAGTGATCGGGCACGGCGCGCCGCCGTCCATAAAGGCGCTGCGCGCCGCGGTCAGGCGGTCCGTGCCGGCCGGCGTGCCGGTCCAGGTCATCGAAGGGTACGGGCTCACGAGCTCGTTGTGAGCCTCCGTCACGTCTGAGGCCATGGGCACGGCGGCCGCGCTGCCTCGGCGCCGTCCCGTAGACTGCGAGGCATGACCGCCGACTTGTCTCAGACTCCGGGCTACCCCCAGCCAGACTCGCGCCGCGCCGCCGCCAAGGCGGCGCTGCTCGTGGTCGTCATCGCCGCCTCCATGCAGGCGGGGTCGGCGCTGGCCGTCAAGGTCATCGGCTCAGTCGGCATCGTCGAGGCCCTGTGGCTGCGCACCGCCGTCGGGGCGCTGGCGCTCATCGTGCTGCGGCCCCGCTCCTTGCGCCTGCCCCAGCGCGGCGACCGCCTCGTGATCGCCGCGCTCACGCTCACCCTGCTGGCCATGAACCTCAGCTTCTACGGCGCCATCAGCCATGCGCCGGTGGGCATCGTCGTGGCCATCGAGTTCCTGGGACCCCTGGCGGTGGCCGTGATCGGCACGCGACGGCCTGTGGACCTCATCTGGATCGTGCTGGCCGGCACGGGCGTCTTCGTGCTTGCCGGCCCGGCGGGCTCGGTGACCGCCCTTGGCCTGGGGCTGGCCCTGCTTGCCGCGGCGGCCTGGGCGGCCTACCTGCTCCTCGCCAAGCGCGCCGTCGCTACCATGGAGCCACTCACCGTCACCATGCTCATCCTCGCCGGCTCCGCCGTGCTGCTCACGCCGACCTTGCTCGTCGGCGGCGCGCAGGTGACCGGGCACGGCGGCGCGATCCTCCTGGGTGTGGCGGTCGGCGTCCTCTCGTCGGCCTTCCCGTACTTCCTCGAGATGGTCGCGATCTCCCTGGTGCGCTCCTCCACGTACGGCGTGCTGCTGAGCATGGAGCCGGCCATCGCGGCGCTGGCCGGCTGGCTGATCCTGTCGCAGCGTCTCAGCGTGCTCGAGGTGGTGGCCATGGCGGCCGTGATGGTCGCCGCCGCCGGCGCCAGCTGGACGAGTGGCGCCGGCGGCGAAGCGCTCGAGTCGCCCACCGTGTAGCGGGGCCAGCCGGCCATCGACGAGGCCGTCCCGTTTCGACCTCCCAGAGACAGGAGCGGGCCCGGACTCAAGTGCGTCATGCGTTGTCCCGATAGTTGACGCATGGGCGCGGGGTCTGCCCGCGGTCCCCCCGGCGGAGACGATGTGGCTGCGCGACTGATGATGGGCCTCCTGCATACGGACCTCGACTACATCCTGTTCGTGTACGGGCTGGGCTTCGTCCTGCTCGCGCTCACGCTTCTCGGGCTGAGCCGGACGGTCTCCTCGACGCTGCCGTGGAAGTGGCTGGGGATCTCCGCCGCGCTGCTGGGGATCTCCGCCTGGGCCGATCTCCTCGATCTTTCGCTCGGCGCGCACACGGTCGTGGACATGGTGCGCACGCTGCTGTTCGTCGGCGGGTGCGCCTTCATCTTCGAGTTCGCCAGGCTCTCGTGGGCGGCGGTCGGCGGCAGGCTCGTCGGCCGCTGGCTGCTCTGGGCCCTGATCGGCGTGGCGCTGCTCGGCGGTCTCACCGGCGTCCACGGCTTCGACGCGACCGGCGGATACGTCCTGGGCCTGCCCGGCGGCCTCTGGAGCGCCGCGGCCCTCTGGCGCTACGGGCGCGGCGTCCAGCGGGGACGGTCGCTGCAGGTCTCGGCGGTGGCGATGGCCCTGTTCGTGCTTGTCGAGTGCGTCGTCACCATCAAGTCGCCGATCCCGCCCTCGAATTGGGTCAATGACGCGACGTTCTACGCCGAGTTCAGGTTTCCGGCGGAGCTGCTCAGCATGGTGCTCGCGGTGCCCTTCGTCGTCGGTCTGCGCCTGTACTACCGTCGGCTGCTCAGTGGGGAGCACCCGGGGCTCGTGGACCGGAGGGGCACGACGTACGAAGTCGTGATGGTGCTGGCGCTGCTCGCCATCCTCCTTGGAGGGTTCGTCGCCACGTCGATGGTCGGGAGGCGCGCCGACGAGGGCGCGCGCGCCCAGCTTCTCAGCCGCGCGCAGCTCTCAGCCGCCGCGCTGGACGCGCAGGCCGTAGCCGCGCTGACCGGGACCCCGGCGGACGCCGGCACCGCCGCGTACGGCGCCCTGCGTGTGCGGCTCACACAGATGGAGAGCGTGCCAAGCGACGTCCGCATGTTCTCCCTGATGACGCAGCGTGCCGGGAAGGTGCTGTTCACGGTCGACGGCATCCCTTTGGGAGATCTCGGCCACGCCGCTCCGGGGACCCCGTACCTGCAAGCTCCCGCCGGAGTCCTCCGGGTATTCGCCACCGGTCGCGACGTGGTGGCGGGACCGTACACGGACGAGTACGGCAGTTACGTCTCGGGGTTCGCGGCCGTGAACGCGGTGCCCGGAGACCCTGTCGTGGGCGTGCTCGGGCTCGATGTCAACGCCGGCACCTGGCTGCACAGCATCGCGGTCGCGCGTCTCGCGCCCATCCTCGTCACCCTGCTTCTGGCGCTGATCGTCGTCGGCTTCTACGTGGTGCAGGAGCGACTGCGCCTCGCCGCGCTCACGCTCTGGGAGAGCGCGCGCAACTATCGCACCGTGCTCGACACGATGCAGGACGGTTTCTACCGGGCAGACGAGAGCGGCGACCTGGTGATGGCGAGCCCGTCGTTCGCCGCCATGTTCGGGTTTGCCACCGTCGATGAGGCGGTGGGGCGCAACATCGCCGCCGAGCTGTACCAGCAGCCCGCGGACCGGGCCGCCCTGCTCGACGCTCTGGCCGAGGGCGACGGAGAGGTGTCGGACTACGAGCTCGCGCTCAAGCGCAGAGACGGACAGCCGATGTTCGCGGCCACCAACAGCCACTACTACCGCGACGTCACGGGCGCCGTGCGCGGCGTGGAGGGCGTGCTGCGCGACATCACCGAGCGCAAGCGCGCCGCGCAGGCGCTCGCCGAGTCGGAGGAGCGCTCACGCCTGCTGCTGCAGTCCGCCGGCGACGGCATCTTCGGCGTAGATCACGAGGGCCACGTCGTGTTCATGAACTCCGCCGCCGAGGAGATGCTCGGCTGGGCGGCGGGGGAACTGCAGGACGTCAACGTGCACACCGCCATCCACTACGCGCGCGCCGACGGCAGCCCGTATCCGATCGAGGAGTGCCCGCAGCACGCCGCCTACGTCGGCGGCGTGGAGAGCCACGTGGACGACGAGGTCTTCTGGCGCAAGGACGGCACGGCCTTCCCCGTGGAGTACATGGCGCGGCCGCTGCTCAAGGAGGGTCAGGTGACCGGCGGGATCATCACCTTCCGCGACATCACCGAGCGTAAGCGCGTGGAGGAGGAGCTGCGCTTCAACACGTTCATCGTCGAGCAGGCCGGCGACGGCGTCTTCTGGATGACCCAGGACGGTCGCTTCCGCTACGCCAACCCCACGACGTGCGAGCTGCTCGGCTACAGCCTCGACGAGCTGTGCACCATGACCATCCACGAGGTCGACCCGGACTTTCCCGCGGAGGACTGGCCCGAGCACATCAAGGAGCTTGAGGAGGCCGGTACGCTCACCTTCGAGACCCGCCACCGCGCGAGGGACGGCACGATCATCCCGATGGAGATAACGGCGATGTACCTCGAGTACGACGGCGGCGCCTACGACGTCGCCTTCGCCCGCGACATCAGGGAGCGCAAGGCGGCCGAGGCGGCGTTGCGCGAGAGCCGTGAACGCCTCGACTTCGTGCTGAGGTCCGCTCAGGTGGGCGCCTGGGATTGGGACATCCCGACCGACGTCGCCACCTGGGACGATACTGCCGCTGTTCTCTATGGGATGACATCGGACCGGCGGGAGGGCCCGATGGAGTCCTTCGATCCGACCATTCACCCGGACGACGTCAAGGCCCTCGCGGCCGCGATCGACGCGTGCGCGGCCACAGGGGCACCCTATGACGCCGAGTTCCGGGTGGTGCGTGACGGCAGCGTCGCTTACCTCGCCGAACGCGGCCGGGTCGCACTCGGCGCCGACGGTACGCCCGTGCGCATGAGCGGCGTCACCTGGGACATCACCTCGCGGCGTGAGATGGAGGACTCCCTGCACGGCGCCATGGAGGAGGTGGAGGCCGCGAACCGGGAGCTCGAGCTCGCGGCCCGCCGCGCCAACCAGCTGGCCCTGGAGGCCGAGTCGGCCAACCTCGCCAAGAGCGAGTTCCTCGCCAACATGAGCCACGAGATCCGCACGCCGATGAACGGCGTGATCGGCATGACCGAGCTGCTGCTCGACACGGACCTCGACGCCGAGCAGCGCGACTACGCGGACACGGTGCGCAGCAGCGCCGAGGCGCTGCTGACGATCATCAACGACATCCTCGACTTCTCCAAGATCGAGGCCGGCAAGCTCGAGCTCGAGACGCTCGACTTCGACCTGCGCACCACGGTCGAGGACACCTGCGATCTGCTGGCGCTGCGCGCCCAGGGCAAGGGCCTGGAGCTCACGGCACTCGTCGAGCCCGACGTGCCCTCGGCGCTGCGCGGCGATCCCGGGCCGCCTGCGCCAGGTGCTCACCAACCTGCTCGGCAACGCCATCAAGTTCACCGAGCGGGGCGAGGTCGGCCGTTTCGGTCGAGTCTCGCGGACGAGCGGGAGACCGAGGCGCGGCTGCGCTTCGCGGTGCGCGACACCGGCATCGGCATCGCCCGCCGGCAAGGTCGAGCAGCCTGTTCCAGGCGTTCACGCAGGCCGACGCCTCGACCACCCGGCGGTACGGCGGCACCGGGCTCGGCCTCGACGATCTCCCAGCGCCTGGTGGAGCTCATGGGCGGCCGGATCGGCGTGGAGAGCGAGCCGGGCGCGGGCATCCACGTTCTGGTTCACGGCGACCTTCGAGAAGCAGGATCTCGGGGCGAGGGCGCCGCCGACGAGCGCAGCGAGCCGAGTCGGCGTGGCCGGGCGTGCGCATCCTGGCGGTGGACGACAACGAGACCAACCGCAAGGTGGTCGCCGGCATGCTGGAGGCTTGGGGGTGCCGGCACGACCGAGGTGACGAGCGGCAGACGGCGCTCGAGGCGTTGCACGCCGCCGCTCGCCGCAGGCGATCCGTACCGCGTCGTCATCCTCGACATGATGATGCCGGAGATGGACGGCGAGACGCTGGGCGACGGCCATCAAGGGCGACCCCGGCATCGCCGACAGCCGCGCTCGTCATGATGACGTCGATGGGCAGTCGCGGCGACGCGAGGCGCCTCGAGCGGCTCGGATTCGCCGCCTACCTCACCAAGCCGGTGAAGCAGTCGCAGCTGTTCGACTGCCTCGATGGTCGTGCTCGACCGCGGGAGAGCGTGTCGACCGCAGGCGTCGCGGCCGCGCATCATCACGCGGCACACCCTGGCCGATCGGGACAAGCGCGGTCTGCGCATCCTTCTGGCCGAGGACAATCCGATCAACCAGAAGGTGGCGCTGAAGACGCTGGAGAAGCTCGGCTATCGGGCCGACGCGGTGAGCAACGGGGTCGAAGCCGTGGCGGCCTTGGCGGACCAGCGCTACGACCTCGTGCTCATGGACGTGCAGATGCCGGAGATGGACGGGATGGAGGCCACGCGACGGATCCGCGACGGGTCCTCCCCGGTCCGCGACCACGAGGTACCGATCGTGGCCCTCACGGCGCATGCGATGAAGGAGGATCGTCAGGCGTGCCTCGCGGCCGGCATGGACGACTACCTGTCCAAGCCGATCAAGCCGGACGAGCTGGCGCGCGCGCTGGCGCGCTGGACGCACGGACGTTCCGGGCGCGAGCCGGCGGTGGGCCATGCGCCACGGCGCCGGCTCGTCGGCCGGGGTCCCGGATCGCGGGCCCGGCCGTGCCAGCCGGCGAGCCTTCCGCGGCGCCGTCCAAGCCGCCGGCTGCCGCCCCGTCCGCCTTCGACGACACGGTGCTGCTCACGCTGCTCGCCGGCGACCGGGAAGCCGCCGACGAGATCGCCGCCGAGTTTCTCGCCGACGTGCCGCAGCGGATCGAAGCGCTCCAGGCGGCCTTTGACGATGGCGACGCCGACCAGGCGCGTCGTGAAGCGCATACGATCAAGGGGGCCTCCGCCAACGTCGGCGCGGAGGCCTTGCGCGAGATGGCCTTTCGCGTGGAGCGCGCGGCCGCGGACGGCGATCTGGAGGCCGGCCGCGCGCTCATGGACGAGGTCCGCGCGCGGCTCGAACTGCTGCGACAGGCGATCTCCGTTGGGCGGGCCGTCAGATGAGGGTGCTCATCGCCGAGGACGATCACACCTCTCGCCTGCTTCTGCGCAAGATGCTCGACAGCTGGGGCTACGAGGTGGTCGTCACCGAGGACGGCCGGGAGGCGCTCGCCGCGCTTCTCGGCGAGGGTTCGCCGCGCCTCGCCGTTCTTGACTGGATGATGCCCGAGATGGACGGCGTGGACGTCTGTCGCCGCGTTCGGGCCGTCAAGACGCTGCAGCCGCCGTACATCATCCTGCTGACCGCCCTCGGCGATACCAAGAGCGTGGTAAAGGGCCTGCAGGCGGGCGCCGACGACTACGTCTGCAAGCCGTACAACGCCGACGAGCTGCGCGCGCGCGTGCGGGTCGGAAGGCGCGTGGTCGACCTCTTTGACAAGTTGCTGCGAGCCAACGATCAGCTGCTCGAGGCCAAGGGAAGGCTCGAGGTGCTGGCCAACACCGATGTGCTCACCGACGTGCCCAATCGTCGCGCCATCCTGGATGAGCTCGAACGGGAGGCGGCGCGCTCGGTCCGCGAGGGCAGCTCGCTGGGCGTCGGGATGCTCGACATCGACAAGTTCAAACGCGTGAACGACTCATACGGTCACGCGGCCGGCGACGGGGTGCTGCGGGAGCTCGTCGCCCGCGCCAGATCGGTGCTGCGACCCTACGACTCCTTCGGCCGTATCGGCGGCGAGGAGTTCCTGGTCATCGTCCACAACCCGGCGCCGGGCGAGCTGGCCGGCGTGCTCGAGAGGATCCGCGCCGCCGTGGCCGACGCGCCGTTCACCGTCGGCGGCGTGCGGCTCGGGATCACGGTGAGCCTTGGTGGCGTAGTGCGGGTGGGCGAGTCCAGCGACCGCCTGCTCGCCCTCGCCGACGATGCCCTCTACGCCGCCAAGGAGCAGGGCAGGGATCGCGTGGTCCTGGCCGGGCGGAGCCCCGGGCCGCCGGACTGACGGCTCGCGTCGCGGCGGCGGCCCGGCAGCGCCAGTCTGCCGAGTATCCCTTGACTTTTGCGTTCCGTACGGGAGATTTGGTACTGGGCGGTCGGCGCCCTCGCCCGGAGGCTCAAGTATCCCGGCCGGGGCACCGAACCAGTAGGTGAGTCCCGCGTGGTTCTGGAGTGCGGGCGGGGGCAGGGGCTTCTCATGCGCTGGATCGTTCGATCGAGCCTGCGGCTGGCCGTGGTCGTGCTGGTCGCCGCCGGCCTCATCATGGTCGTGGGCGTCATCGGCCTGAGCCACGCGCCGGTGGACACGCTGCCGGAGTTCTTGCCGCCGCAGGTACAGGTGCAGACGGAGGCGCTCGGGCTGTCCGCCGCCGAGGTGGAGCAGTTCATCACGGTGCCGCTCGAAGACGAGTTCAACGGACTCGCCTTCCTGGACCACCTCCGCTCCCAGTCTGTGCCCGGGCTGTCGTCGATCGAGCTGACCTTCAAGCCGGGGACGGACATCTACAAGGCGCGGCAGCTGGTCACGGAGCGCGTGGCCCAGGGGCCGTCGGTGGTCAATGTGGGCACGCCGCCGGTCATGATCCAGCCGCTCTCGGCGGAGGGCCGCGCGATGATGATCGGGCTCTCTTCCAGGAGCGTGTCGATGATCGATCTCTCCACGCTGGCGCGCTGGCGCATCCGGCCGCGCCTGCTGGCCGTGCCGGGCGTGGCCAACGTGACCATCTGGGGCGAGCGCGACCAGCAGCTGCAGGTGCTCGTGGACCCTGCCCGGCTGGCGAAGAGCGGTGTCTCCCTGGAGCAGGTGATCAATACGGCCGGCGACGCCATGTGGACCTCGCCGCTCACCTTTGTGGAGGCGTCGTCGCCGGGCGCCGACGGTTTCATCGACACCCCCAACCAGCGGGTCTCCGTCCAGCACATCCTGCCCATCAAGACGGCCAGGGACCTCGCCGCGGTCCCGGTGGAGGACACGACCGGCAAACGCGTCAGGCTCGGCCAGGTGACCACGGTCGTCGAGGACCATCCCGCGCTGCGCGGCGACGCGGTCCTCAAGAGCGGTCCGGCCTTTCTGCTCGTGGTGGAGAAGTTCCCGGGCGCCAACACCCTCGACGTGACGCGCGGTGTGGAGGCGGCCATGGCCGAGCTCAAGCCCGGCCTCGCGGGCGTCACGGTGGACACCAGCGTGTTCCGGCCGGCGACGTTCATCGAGACGGCGCTGCACGACGTGGGTCTCGCGGCGCTCGTCGGGACGTTGCTTCTGGTGCTGTGGCTGGGCGTCTCCACGCGTTCGTGGCGGGTCGCGCTCATCGGCCTGCTGGCGTTCGCGCTGTGCGTCATCGCGACCGGGTACGTGCTGTACCTGCGCGGCACCACGTTCAACGCGATGATCCTGGCCGGTCTCGTCATCGCCCTCGGCGTGATCGTCGACGACATCGTCGTCGCCGTGCGTCGCCATCAAGGCGCCGCCTCGACGCGCGTCGCGAGACCGGAGACGAGCGCTCCAAGGCGGCCGTCGTCACGGACGCCTACGTCGAGGTCCGCCGCCCGCTCACGTTCGCCCTGGGGATCGTCCTGCTCGCGATGGTGCCACTTCTGGTGCTCAGCGGCCTCAGCGGCGCGCTCGCCTGGCCGATGACCATCACGTATCTGCTCACCGTCCTCGTCTCCACGGCGGTGGCCCTGACGGCCACGCCGGTCCTCGCCTTCGTGCTGCTTCCGGCCACGCCGGGCGGGCGCCGGGAGAGCGCCGTGGCGCGCGCGCTCGAATGGATGGTCGCGCGCGCCGTGCCAGTGTTCGTGCGCCGGTCCGTGTGGGCGTGGGTCGCTGTGGCCGTCCTGGCCGTGATGGCCGTCGCCCTCGTGCCGCGGCTGGGCGGAGCCACGTTCATGCCGCCGCTGCAGGACCGCAACCTGCTGATCCACTGGCAGGCGACCCCCGGCGCCTCCCTGCCCGAGATGGAGCGGGTCACCACCCGGGCCGCGGCGGCGTTGCGTGCAGTCCCGGGGGTGCGCGACGTGGCCACGGATCTGGGGCAGGCGCTGATGGGTGACCAGGTGGTGGACGTGGACTCGGCCCAGACCTGGGTGGTGCTCGACCCCAGGGCCGACTACGCCACGACCACGGCGGCCGTGCGGCGTGCGGTGGCCCAGTTCCCGGGTCTCGGCCACAGCGTGCAGACTTACCCAGAAGCCTCCCTGGGAGCCGCCGCCACCGACACCGGCAGGGCCATCACGCGTGCGCCTTTACGGCACGGACGAGCGGCAGCTGGCGGCCACCGCCCAGCAGCTCCGCCAGATGGTCGCCGGGGTCCCGGGGGTGGTCGGAGCCCGCGTGCAGACGCGCGGTGCAGGAGCCGACCGTGCAGATCCACGCCGACGTCGCGGCGGCTGCACGCTACGGCCTCAAGCCGGGCGACATCCGGCGGGCTACGGCCGTCCTCGTGGCCGGCATCCCGGTGGGCAGCTACTACCAGCAGCAGCAGATCTTCGACGTCACCGTGTGGAGCGAGCCGAGCGTCCGCCGGAACGTGACGGCCATCCGCGACCTGCTTCTCGACACGCCCTCTGGCGGCCAGGTCCCGCTCGACAAGGTCGCGACCGTGTCGGTGCAGCCGGCGCCGACGATGATCGCCCACGACCAGGTGTCGCGCTACACCGATGTCACGGCCGGCTTCAGGGGCGGGGACGTCGGCGCCGCGCTGAAGAGCATCGACGCGAAGGTGCAGGCCCTGACGCTGCCCCTCGGCTACCACGTTGAGGTGTCGAGCGTGCTCCAGCAGCAGCGCGGCGTCGACCTGCGGGTGTGGCTGTACGTGCTCGCCGTGGCCGCCGGCGTGTTCCTGCTGCTGCAGGCGGCCTTCCGTAGCTGGGGCCGCGCCGCTCTGCTCTTCTTCACGCTGCCGCTGGCCGGCGCCGGCGGCGCACTCGCGGCTCTGCTGGCGGGCCGCCTGCTCACGGTGGGCGCGCTGATCGGCTTCGTCGTCGTCTTCGGCGTCGCCGTCCGCCAGGGGATCCTGCTCGTCAGTCGCGTCCGTGAGCTGGAACAGGCCGACGGAGTCGCGAACGGCGCGGATCTCGTCGTGCGCGCCTGCCGGGAGGCTGCCTTCCCCGTCGCGGTCACCGCGGTCGGGCTGGCGCTGGTGATGCTGCCCTTCGTCGTCCGCGGCGACATCGCCGGCATGGAGATCCTGCGGCCGCTCGCGCTCGTCGTGCTCGGCGGCCTGGTCACGTGGGTGTTCTACACCCTGTTCGTGCTGCCGGGCCTGTACCTGAGCCTGGTCCTGCGAGGCAGGCGGCGGCCGGCCGTCGTCCCCGACCGGGAGGCCTCATGACCTGGCGTCGCTCCTCTGTTCTCGCTCTGGCGCTGCTCGCTGTGGTCGCTCTCGGTGTCGCGGGCTGCGGCAAGCCTGACCACGAGGTCGGCGGTCCCGAGCCGGCTCAGGTCAAGCCCATCGCCGGCAGCGCGCTCCACCTCGTGACTCTCAGCCCGCTGGCCATGCGGGAGCTCGGCGTGCAGACGCAGCCGGTGCGCGTCGCGGCGACGGCCGGCGGCGGAACGACGACGGTCATCCCGCTCACCGCGGTGATCTACGACCCCGCCGGCAAGTCGTGGGCGTACACCGTCTCGGCGCCTCGCACCTTCGTCCGCAAGGCGATCGTGATCGACCGCATCGACGGCGACCGGGTCTTCTTGCGCTCCGGTCCGCCCGCCGGCGCCCCAGTCGTCACGGTCGGTGACGCCGAGCTGCTGGGCGCCGAGTACGGGGTCGGCGAGGAGTAATCGTGCCCGGCCCGCCGCGCACTCCGCGCATGTCCATCATGCGGGCCATCGTCTCGTGGAGTCTGGACTACCGGTTCCTCGTGATCGCCGCGGCGGTGGCGATGATGGCGTTCGGCATCGGCTCCATCCGCTCCGCCCCGGTGGACGTGTTCCCGGAGTTCGCGCCCCCGCAGGTGGAGATCCAGACGGAGAGCCTGGGCCTGTCCACGTCGGACGTCGAGTCACTGGTCACGGTGCCGATCGAGCTGGCCATGAACGGCATGCCGGGCCTGGACGATCTGCGCTCGACGTCGGTGCCGCAGCTGTCTTCCATCGTCCTCGTCTTCAGGCCCGGCACCGACCTCCTGCACGCTCGTCAGCTGGTGCAGGAACGCCTTGCGACGGTGCGGCCCACGCTCCCCAAGTGGGCCAGCCCGCCGGTGATGCTGCCGCCGGTGTCGGCCACCGGGCGCGTGCTGCAGATCGGCATGTCGTCGGACAAGTACTCGGTCATGGAGCTGTCGCGCCTCGCCTACTGGGACGTCAAGGCGCGCCTGCTCCGCGTGGACGGGGTCGCGGACGTGTCCATCTGGAACGAGCGGCAGCCGACGTTCCAGGTGCAGGTGGACGGCAAGAAGATGGCGGCCGCCAAGGTGACGCTCGATCAGCGTGGAGCGGACCACCTCCGACGCGCTCGACTCGGGCGCCCTGCAGTTCTCCACCGGCTCCGTGGTCGGCGCCGGCGGCTTCCTCGACACCCCCAACCAGCGCCTGCAGGTGACCCACGTGCTGTCCATCCAGTCGCCGCGCGACCTGGCCATGGTGCCGCGTCGAGGACCAGCCCGGCGACGGCACGTCGGTGCGCCTCGGCGACGTCGGCACGGTGGTGGAGGACTACCAGCCGATCATCGGAGACGCGGTCATCAACGGCAAGCCCGGACTGCTGCTCGTCGTCGAGAAGTTCCCGTGGGGCAACACGCTCAACGTGACGAGGGACGTCGAGGCCGCCCTCAAGGCCCTGCAGCCCGGCCTGCCGGGCGTCCGGTTCGACACGCACGATCTTCCGCCCGGCCACCTTCATCGACGACTCGGTCCACAATCTGCTGGACGCCATGCTTCTCGGCTTCGTGTTCGTGGTCGTCATCCTCGTGCTGTTCCTCTTCGAGTGGCGCGTCGGCGCTGATCAGCGCTCATCGCGATCCCGCTCTCGCTGATCGCGGCGCTGCTGGTGCTGCGCCTGGTCGGCGCCACCATCAACACGATGATCCTGGCGGGCCTGATCATCGCGCTCGGCGCCGTGGTCGACGACGCGATCATCGACGTCGAGAACATCCTGCGGCGGCTGCGCCAGGCCCGCACCACGGGCAGCGATCGCTCGACGGCCGCGATCATCCTCGAGGCCTCGCTCGAGGTGCGCAGCGCCATCATCTACGCGACGCTTCATCGACGTGGCCGCGATGGTGCCGGTCTTCCTGCTGCAGGGCCTGACCGCCTCCTTCTTCCGGCCCGCTGGCGCTCGCCTACGCGCTCGCCATCCTGGCCTCGATGGTGGTCGCGCTCACGGTGACCCCTGCTCTGACGCTTCTGCTGCTGCGCGGCGCGTCGCTCAAGCGCCATGTCTCGCCGCTCGTGCGCTGGCTGCAGCGCGTGTACTCGGCGCTGCTCGCGCGCATCGTCGCGCGCCCGCTCTCGGCCTACGCCACGGTCGCCGTCGTCGTGCTGGTCGGGGTCCTCATCGTGCCGCAGCTCGGGGCAGTCGCTGTTCCCGACCTTCAAGCAGCGCGACCTGCTGATCCACTGGGACGCCATCCCCGGCACGTCCGACGCCGAGGTCGCGCGCACGACCACCCAGCTCAGCCGAGCAACTCATGGCCATCCCCGGCGTGCGCGACTTCGGCGCGCACATCGGGAGAGCGCAAACAGGGTGAGGAGGTGGTCGGGATCAACTGCGGCCGAGGTCTGGATCAGCATCGACAAGTCGGTCGACTACGACAAGACGGTGGACACGGTCCGCAAGGTCGTCGCCAGCTACCCTGGCCTCTACCGGGACGTGGAGACGTATCTCAGCGAGCGGATCGAGGAGGTGCTCACCGGCGCGAAGCAGGCGATCGTGGTGCGCGTCTACGGCCAGGACCTCGCCGACATGCGGCGCACGGCCAGCGAGGTCCTGCGGGTCTTCTCGAGCACTCCCGGCGTCATCGACCAGCACGTCGACCTCTCCGTGGACACGCCGCAGATCGCAAGTCGAGGTCGAACCTGAAGAAGGCCGCCAAGTACGGCCTCAAGCCCGGCGACGTGCGGCGCTACGCCGCGGCCATCGTGGCAGGTCTGGAGATGGGTAACGTCTTCCAGGACAACGAGGTCTACGGCGTCGTCGTCTGGAGCAAGCCGGCGGCCCGCGCCAACACCGAGGCGCGTCGGCGAGATCATGCTGCGACACGCCGTCCGGCAGGCAGGGTACGTCTCGGCGACGTCGCCAACGGTGAGCATCAAGACCGACCCGTACCTCGTGAAGCGTGAGAACAACTCGCGGTACATCGACGTCGGGCGCTAACGTCCAGGGCCGCGACCTCGGGTCGGTCGTGCACGACATCAAGAAGGGGATGACGACGGTCCGATTCTCCCAGGGCTCGCACTACGAGCTGATCGGCGAGTACAGCGAGCGGCAGGCCGCGCAGAACAGGCTCTTCACGCACCGCGCATCATCGCGGCCATCGCGATCCTCCTCCTGCTGCAGCTCGTCGTTCGGCTCGTGGCGGCTCGCCGTGTTCGTGTTCCTCACCCTGCCGATGGCGCTCGTCGGCGGCGTCATCGCCATCTACCTCGGCGGCGGGCATCATCTCGATCGGTTCGCTGGTCGGCTTCTTCACGGTGTTCGGGATCGCCGCGCGCAACGGCATCCTGCATGATCAACCACTGCCAGCACCTGGAGGAGTACGAGGGCGAGACCTTCGGGCCGGCGCTCGTCGTGCGCGGCGCCCGCGAGCGCCTCTCGCCGATCCTCATGACGTCGCTGGCCACCGGCCTCGCGCTCGTGCCGCTGGTCTTCGGCGGCGACCTGCCGGGTCACGAGATCGAGTACCCGCTGGCCGTCGTCATCCTCGGCGGGCTCTTCACGTCGACGCTGTTCACGCTCTTCGTGGTGCCGTCGCTCTACCTGCGCTTCGGCAAGCGCCGGCGGGCGGCTGCGTCAGGCTGAGCCGGCGGGCCGCCGGCCAGACCGCCGGCGCCCGGCCGGTTCGCACTACCCGACGGCCGGCCAGTCGAAGCCGAGCACGACGACCAGGATCGCCGCGTCGATGAGGACGCCGACCCAGCCCTGCTCGCTCAGTCTCCTTCGAGTTCCGTCCCAGAACAGGATGATGACGAATGCCGAGAAGACGGCGGCTGCCGCCACTGCGGGTCGCCACCAGTCCAAGCGCAGCAACAGTCCGGCGCCGCCGACCACGAACGCGACCGTCGCCACGAGGTACGCCACCGTCGCCACCCGTGCCGCCTTATCGTTCCCGAGAAGTCGCGAGAACGCCCAGGACCCGTCTGGCCAGTGGAAGTCGGGTCGAAGCTGGAAGAGCCGGCGGCTGAGGGCGACGTACAACAGATGGACGAGGCCGTGAAGCACGAGGAAGACGCCGGCGACAGATGCGAGCACCTTGCCCCTCCCGAACGACGGTGCGTTGCGGCGGACCGGTCGGCCCGTCCGGCAGAGCATACGCGAGTCACGCCGCGGGCGGGCCTCGATCACCGCGACCAGGATGCCCGACTCGACTTGCCGGGAACACAACACCGTAAGGGCGGGCGACTGAAAGAGACCCTCGATGAACACCGAATGGGACGCCGCCGCCGGGATCGTCCCGGACGGTGGCAGTCCGAAGCCGATACGGATCGTGGCGTCAGAGGACGTGCACACCTTTGTTCGCGAGCACGGCGGACGGCTCTGCGTGTGGACGGTCGCACACCGGCACCCCCGGATCACGATCGTGTTGCTGGAGACGGAGACCGACTGCCCCGACGGGCCTATGCGGCACTTTGAGCGCCTCGACGCCGGCGACTTCGAGCTCTACTTCGACCCCGGGGGGTTCGGTCGGCCTGAAGAGCTGGTCCTCGAGCTCGAGTGGCGGCGTAAGCGAGTCAAGGCCTACTGGGACGATCACGCTTACATCTTCTGACCCGCCGGCTCGCGCACTCGAGAGCCGTCAGCCCGCCACCAGTTCCACGGTCACGCGGTCCACGCGCTCCACCCGATCGCGGACGGCTCGGGTGACGGCGTCCGCCGTGCGGTCGGCCGCGGCCAGGCTCGTCTCGTCGGGCACGATGCGCAGGGTCAGAAGACCGGTCACCGCGCGTGACGTGGTCAGCGTCGCGCCGACGATCCCGACCGTGCTCGGCTGCAAAGCGACCCACGTCCACAGCACCACGGCAAAGACGGAGCAGGCCGCACCGGAGACGGCGGCGGCCCTCGTCGCCCGCCGCAACCCGACAGCCGCTTCCGGACCTCTCCGCGCGTCGACAGGATACCCCGGCGTCCCCGGCGCGCCGTTGCGCCCGGCTCTACCGCTCGATCACCGCGGTCACGTCGAACTCCACCAGGAACTCCGGGCGGGCGAGGATGGCGGGCTGCACGTAGGTGCTCGCCGGCGGTTCCTTGACCAGGCGCGGCGCGTGCTGCTGGTAGTACTTGAGCTCTGCCGCCCGCATCAGCTGGTAGTACTCGAGGTCCTTGAGCAGGATGACGGTCTTCACGATGTTCTCCATCGAGCTGCCCATCTCCTCGAGCACTGCGCGCACCTTGTCGAGACAGGCGAACACCTGCGCCTCTACGCCCACCGTCAGACACGAGCCGTCCTCGGTGCTCTGCGGGGTCATCCCCGAGAGGAACGCGAGGTTACCCACCACGATGCCCGCGGCGTACTTGGGGGTGCCAGGATGCACGTTCGGGTAGGTCTGCTCCACGCCGCCGATCTTGAACGGGTAGTACTTCACCTGGTCAGTCACGCTTGCTCCTTCGCTGGGTCGTCGAACGCTGTGCCTCCGGCAGTCTAACGGCTCTCCGGATCGTCGTCGGACCACACGCTGTCGTAGAGTCGCACGGTCGCCGAGTGGCCCCGTTCATGCGGCCTTGGCCCCGGGCGCGATGTTCTGGTTCAGGCGGAACAGGTTGTCCGGATCCCACTCGGTCTTGACCGCCACCAGCCGGTCGTACCGGTCGCCGAAGGCCGACCGCATCAAGCCCTCGCCCTCCTCCACCAAGCCGGGGAAGTTGAGGTAGTTGGCGCCGCCCGAGAACGGCCGCAGTCGGTCACCAGCTTCCGCGCCCACTCCATGTTGATTTGGTCGTCGGCCGCGGCGAGCCAGTTGGCCTCGGGGTTGGCCATGAACCCCGCGTGGCGACCGCCGAAGGCGGCGCCCCCGGGCGGCTCGCGCCGCACGGCGCCGCCCAGATGCCACACGTCGATCGAGCTCAACTCGGACGCCTGCGCGTCGGCCGCGCGGGCGATCACCTCGATCGCTTCGTCGCTCAGATCGTCGAGCAGCGCCGACTTCCAGTAGTATCGCTGGCCGCGCGGGTACTCCGGGTCGAAGGTCCGCTGGACCTCCACCCAGGGCCTCACGCCGCCGAGGTCGGCCAGCGGTTCCCCGAACTCGAGGAGCGGTCGCTCGGCCCGCTCGCCCTCTGCGACCGGGCCGATGTAGGCGCCGACGAACGCGGCGAAGGTCCGTCCATACGTCTCGGGCGGGAACTCGGGTGCGCCTTGGGGCACCGTGCCGAGGATCGCGACGGGCGCCAGCTCGTCCGGCGTGCTCGCACAGAACTCGCGAAAGAAGCGCAGCGCCTCGCGCCGCCGCCGGCCGTCGTGCACCACGAACGCGAACGCCACCTCGGGTCCGACCGGATGCAGCCGGAACTCGAAGGCCGTGACCACGCCGAAGTTGCCCCCTCCGCCACGGAGCGCCCACAGCAGCTCGGGGTTGTCGCTCTCGCTGGCCCGCACGACGCGGCCGTCGGCGGTGACCAGCTCGGCCGCGATGACGTTGTCGCAGGTGACGCCGTATTTGCCGCGCATCCATCCGAGCCCGCCCGAGAGCGTGAGCCCGGCCACGCCCGTCTCCGAGATCAAACCGCCCGGGTGTCGAGAGGCCGTGCGGCTGGGCGGCGCCGTCGACATCGGCCCAGGTGGCGCCGCCCTCGACGCGGGCCACGCGCCGCTCCGCGTCCACGGTCACGCGGCGCATCGCCGACAGATCGATGACCAGGCCGTCGGCGACAGGTCGCGAGGCCGGCCACGTTGTGGCCGCCACCGCGTACCGCCAGCGGCCATCGCTGCCGCCGCGCGAAGTCCACGGCGCGGATCACGTCTTCCGCGTCGGCGCATCGGGCCACGGCGCAGCGGCCGCTTGTCGATCATGCCGTTCCACACCGAACGCGCCTCGTCGTAGTCGGGCGACCCGCGGCGTACCACGACGCCGTGGAACCCTGCCTCCAGTCGCGAGAGCGGGTCGGGGGAGTGTCGAGCCGAAGTCGCCATGATCCACCTCTCTTCGCGGTGCCGCCGGAGCGCACACGGCTGCTCTTGCACCTTTTCCCGAGGGTTCTCACGAACATGACCGAAATAGTCCTGTTTCCGCCGGATGGTGCCGGGGCGTGCGCGGCGCGGCCGGGCGCATCCGGCCGCGCCGGCAAAACGATGGGGCCGGGGCCGCCCGAAGCGGCGGCTCCGGCCCCCGGTCGTGCCGGCCCCCGGTGGCGGCCGTTCAAGCCCGTCTTACATGCCCTCGTCTTCCAGGTGGACGTGGGCGACGTCGATGATGGCCTGCGGGCGGCGCGAGCGCAGGACGAAGAGCAGCACGATGCCGAACACCAGCCACGCCGCCATCACGTAGGGGGCGTACTTGTATGGTGACGATAGCGCCGAGATGAAGCCGAGTCCCGGGATGCCGGTGATGCCGGCGACGCTGAAGAAGCCCGGGATCAGCAGGATCGCGCCGATGATGGGCGCCACGATGTGGGAGAGCCAGTGCTGCTCGTCCCTGCGGTGCCGCGCGAAGTACCCGATGCAGGCGATGTTGCAGGCGATGTACACCGGCACCACGACCACGACGATGGCGGTGCCGATGATGCCGAAGGCCACCTGCGGGGTGTACTTGAACCCGAGCGCAAGACCGACCACGAGACCGAGGATGAGCTCCACAAGGATGCCCACCCGCGGCGACTTGTACTTCGGGTGCAGGTCCGCGAAGGCTCGCGGGAACACGCCGATGCGGCCGAACGCATAGGCCGTGCGCGTAAAGACGTTGGCGCCGGAGTTCGCGTTGGCGAGGGTTGAGTTGATGATGGCGAACAGGACGAGCGCCCAGAAAACGATGGACACCGTGCGGGCAAGACCGTCCCAGGGCACACCGTTGGCGGAGGCGGCGAACCCGGAGAAGTTGCTCGGCCCGTAGGCCACCGCGGCCGCGTAAGTGGTGAAGATGTAGAGCGCGCCGATCAGGATCACGGAGAGGATCACGGCCCGCGGGACGTTCTTCCTCGGGTCCCGCGTCTCCTCGGCCAGCGGCGCCGCGGCCTCGAAGCCCGAGAAGGCGAGGAGGGCGCCCACGGCGCCGGCGATCACGCCGGTGATGCCGGCGTAGCCCTTGGCGTTCGCGTAGTGCGTGGTGAACACCTGCAGGGTGTTGTGGTTGCCGGCCTTGATGACGAGCACGATGGACAGCGCGAGGAACACGATGATCTCGATGAAGCCCAGCACCACGCCGGTCCTCGTCGACGTCTTCACGCCGCGGTAGACGAGGAAGCAGATGAGCAGAAGGCCGAGCGTCATGAAGATCCACCACGTGCTGGTGGGGAATGAGGACTGCTCGGAGTTCCACTCGCCGGCCACCGTGTAGCCGAGCTGCAGCATGACGAGCGGCACGATGAGGACCTCGACGGCCGCGTAGGCCCAGCCGACAAGGAACCCGACCCATGGGGCGAGCCCCACGGCGTTGTAGGTGGCCACCGAGCCGGCGGCCGGGATGTGCTTGGCCAGCTGGCCGATGCTCCACGCGGTGAACAGCATGCCCACGAAGGCGATGCTCACCGACAGCGGCAGGGCGCCGGCGGCGAAGGCCGCGCCAAGCGGGATCGACGCGGCGATCGCCGCGCCCGGCGCCATCGACGTGATGGACTGGAAGAGCACGTCCATCAGGCCGACGGCATTGCGTTCGAGCGGCAGGACCGCTCCTGGTTCACTCACTGCTACTCCTCCCCTTGAGATTGCAGCGTCGCGACGTACCCCACGCCGGCGACGTCAGAAGACGAGCAACTCTACGACGCCGCGGCTGCGCGGGAAAGAGGGGGTCGCGACGGGTCATACGAGACTGCCGTCGTATTGCGCTGAGGACTACTTTGGGCATCGCGTAGCGGGCCGTCTTCAGCGGATCGACCACCTGCGAGACCTGCAGCTGGCCGGCGGCGCTCATGAGCATCGTGGCCGCGGCTGCCGAGAGGCCGAGCCGCCCGACGAGCAGGTCGGCCATGTTGCGCGTGGCGAGCTCGGCGGCCTCGTCGAGGGTCTCGGCCGAGCCGATGGTGGCGACCACGTCCGCCGTCTCCACGATCGGGTCGGTGAGCTCGAGGTCGCGTCGCAGTTCCACACGCAGGTGGATGCTGCCCGCGACTTCCACGCCCGTCCCGCAGATCTCGCCGTCGCCCATCACGGCATGCAGGTCGCCGGCGGCGAGAAGGGCGCCGGGCGCAAAGACCGGAAGGTACACCGTTGCGCCCGCCCCGATCAGACGAGTGTCCATGTTGCCGCCGTGCGCGCCGGGCGAGCCGCACGGCACCGGCTCGCCGGCCGGTGCCACGCCGATCACGCCGATCATCGGGCTGATCGGCAGGCTCGCTCCCGCCACCTTGGCCTCGCCGTCCTCGATCGGGACCATCTGGAACGAGAGGCGTTCGAACCGGTCGGCGAGCACGCCGAACCCGGCGCTCACGGCCATCACGCCCTCGGGAGCCACGTCGATCCTCTCGACGCTCACGACCAGTACGTCGCCCGGTTCGGCGCCTTCGACGAACACCGGGCCGGTCGCAGGATTGATATGCGTCCAATCGACGTCGCCGGGCGAGTCGCCGGAGGCATGGATCTGGTCGCTGAAGCAGTCCTCGGTGTCGAGGACGAGGCTGTCGCCCGGCCGGATGCGAGCCACGGGCGGCGCCCCGGCCGAGAGGCTGAAGACACTTTGATGTCGGTCGACGTGGATCATCGGGGGCACTCCCTTGGTGTCGGGGCGGTCGGGCACGATGGCAAGTCGTTGATTCCCGCAAACCGGCGGTTTGCCGCGATTCTATCGGTGAGCGCCGGCAAGGCACGCAGGAGTGATCAGGGCTGGGCCTTCGCCGCCAGATCGGTGAACCAGCCGGGCTCGGGCACGCCCGGGCGGCGGAGCGCGGCGGCCGAAGGCGTGTACAGTAGCCTGGTCGAGGCGCGAGGGCGGCGACGGGAGGCGGCCTGATGACGTGCGGAGCGGGTGTCGTGGAGACGGCGCGAAAGCGGCGGCGGCGCGCCGTTCTCGCGTCTCTCGCGCTGGTCTGCGCGCTGGCTCTCGCCGCCGTCGCGGCGGCATGCGGAGAAGCTCACCCAGCGCCGGTGGCGCGACCGCATCGCCTTCCGTGGCGCAGTCGGCCAGTCCGGCGCCGGTCGCGTCGCTGCCCGCAACGCCGGCCGGCAGGCAGCTCGCCTGGGTGCTGGCGCGGATGAACGCGGGGCAGTCGGTCGGGGCCGCCGAGCTGGCGCAGCACTTCTCGGCGGCCTTTCTCAAGCAGGTGCCGCCGGCCCAGCTGGTCGCCGCCCTCACGCAGGTGGCGGCGGCGGGGCCCCTGCGCTTCGCAGGAGCTATCGGGCCGTCCTCGTCCACGGCGCTCGTGGGGCGCCTCGACGGCGCCTCGGGCACCACGCTTAAGGCGTCGATCACGGTCGGGCCGGCCGCGCCCAATCTGATCGAGGGGCTCCTCTTCCAGCCATACAGCGCCACGCCCAAGCCGACAAGCTGGAGTGAGGTGGACGCCGGGCTTCGCGCGCTCGCCGCACACGCGGCCATGCTCGCGACCTACGTCGGCCAGAGCGCGCCGGCGCCATCGGGAGGCGCGCCGGCGGTCGCTGTGAACGCGCCCGTACACGCCTTGCAGGCGGACTCCACGGGCGCCATCGGCTCCGCCTTCAAGCTCTACGTGCTGGGGGCGCTCGGGTCAGCCGTGGCGCGCGGCACCGCGCGCTGGGACGAGACGCTCGCCGTTCGCAACGCCTGGAAGAGCCTGCCGTCCGGCGACCTCCGCAACGCGCCGGCCGGGCGCCCGTACACGCTGCGCTACCTCGCCCAGCAGATGATCGCCGCGAGCGACAACACCGCCGCCGACCACCTGATCCACCGGCTCGGCCGAACGGCGGTGGAGGCCGAGCTCCCGGCGATGGGCATGCGCGAGTCGCGGCTGGACACGCCGTTCTTGACGACGCGCGAGATGTTCGCCCTCAAGCTGTCCGCGCCGCCGTCTCTGCGCGACGCGTACATCGCCGGCGGCCCGGCGCAGAGGACGCGGCTCCTGCTGCAGATCGATGCGCTCCCTGTGTCGCTCGCCGATGCCTCCGGCTGGACGACGCCGCGCGACGTGAGCACCATCGAATGGTTCGCCTCGCCGGCCGACCTGGCGCGCGCCATGGTCGCGCTGCAGACGGCCTCGCGGCGCCCCGCGGAGGCGCCCATCCGCCAGATCCTCGGCAAGAACCCCGGCATCCCCTTCGACGCGACGACGTGGCGCTACGTCGCCTTCAAGGGTGGCTCGGAGCCCGGCGTGCTCAGCCTCACATGGCTGCTCACCCGCAACGACGGGCGGAGCTTCGTTCTGTCCATCGTGCTCGACGATCAGGTCAAGCCGATCGATGAGGCCGCCGCCGTCACCGTCGCCGAGGGCGCCGTGGACCTGCTGGCCAAGACCGTGTACCACTGAGACGGCGACCGGGGTGAGCATCGCGGGCCTCAGGCCCGGACACTCACCCCGGTCGCCACGCCGCCGCGTCAGCTCACGCCGCGCGGCTCCTCGCGCAACGCCGCGTCAGCTCACGCCGCGCGGCTCTTGGCGTAGGAGCAACTCTCTTCCTTCTCCAGCCAGGTGGCGCGCGGCTCGGACGTCACGCCACCGCGCTCCATGGCCTCGCGCAGGGAGGGGTCGCGCATGAAAGCCTCGGCACGCTCGCGGGACTCGTATTCCATGATGATGTTCACGTTGTTGGGCGAGTCGGCATCGCGATAGATGGTGTGGCAGGTGCAGCCGAACTCGGCACGCTTGCTCTCGTGCTCGTCGAACGCGGGCTTCCAGGTGTCGTAATCGCGGACCGTGTGCTGGACCAGGAGGTACATCGTAGCCTCTCTCTGTTGAATCGGGGCGGCGCCGTCCCCTCTCCGGCAACGGCGCCTGTAGTAATAGTGGGTTATGTCGCGCTAAACCACGGCGCTAACCCTGTTGCCGGCCCCGACTCCGCTTCGCCGGACCGAGGCCAGCCGAGCATCGACGTGCGCGGTAGTCTGCTGCGCCGTCTGACCCGAGGGCGATACACGGCGCTCCTCACGCGCGTGGAGCCGCGTCCCACTCGTACACGCGGGCGGACAGATCGAGACGTTGATCGCGCGCCGTCTTGTGCGTCCGCGAGTTCACGATCGTGATCATGAGTCGCAGCGGCACGGGGAACGGCGACTTGTCGCAGCGGGCCACCGTCGCCGCCGCGAACGATCTCCCAGCCGCCACGTCTGCCGCCACGAGGGGCAGGCACTTGCGCAACTGTCTGGAGAACATGCCGGCCTTGTCGAGGGGACGTCCGTCGATCGGCGAGGTGCCGCCGAACCCGACGCCGCCCTGCCAATGCCAGCCCATCTGCTCGGCGAAGATGCGCATGCTGGCAAGCTCAGCCCGGCGCTGCACGGGTTCCGGAAAGCCCGAGTGCGAGATGCCGTAGAAGAGGGGCGCGTGCCCGCCGAGCTCCGCGCGCCGCTCGTACAGGCCTTCGAGGACGCGCTGCGTGACGGCCGGCAGCTGATCGAGGTAGAGCGGCGCCACCAGTACCACCGCGTCGCTGGCGGCGAGCTTCCGCAGCGCCGCGTCGAGCTCGTCCACGCCGGCGCTCCACCTGGGGACGCGCCACACTTCGACGGCCGCGCCGGCCGCCGCGAGGCGCGCCGCGAGGTCTCTGCTGATCGCGCCGGTGTTGGACTTGGCCCGCCGGCTGCCGTCGATCACCAGCACGGTCATCGCGCGACCTCCGCGGCGGCGTCCAGGACGCGCGCCAGCTCGGAGCGGAGCTCCTCGTCGTCGCCGCCGGCGAAGGCCGCGGCGGCGTGGCCCGACGCGAGATTGATCGCGAGGCGCCCGATGAGAGAGCGGAAGGCGTCGGCCTCGGCCTCTGTCTGGATGTCGGCGGCGAGCCGCCCATGACCGGCCGACGCGGGCCGCACCAGGCCGACCCCGACGATCGTCGGGAGGTCGTAGCGGCGTCGAAAGTGCATCTCGCCGCCGCGCATCACATAGATCGGGACCATCAGCGGCTGAAAGCGGTCGATCACCTTCTTAAGCTCGGCGCAGTAGGAGCCGAAGCGCACCGGCGTGGCGAGGACCAGCACGTCGCTCGCCACGATCTTCCTGAAGATGCCCTGCATGTCGTCGTTGACGGCGCAGCGGCCGGGAGTCTTGAGGCCGCAGCTGGAGCAGCCCGTGCAGGGCGCGACGCGGACGCTCAGGCAGTCGACTGTCTCCGCGTCATAGTCACGCTTCGCGAGCGCCGTCTCGAGCGCGCCCAGCGTCGCCGCGCCGTGGTCCGGGTCGGCGCCGAGGGCAGAGAGGACCAAGGCCTGCAGTGCTTCTCCCAAGACTCCTCCTTCCTGGATGCGCGCGCGCATCGGGGCAGAAGTACCGGCTAGGCCACATCCTACGCCGCCCTCTCAGCCGGCACCTTCCGCGAGGACGGCCAGTCAGTGTTCTGGGACGTACATCATCCGCAGAAGGCCATCGAGATCCAGCCGCAGGACGAGCGCGGCGAGGCCGATGATCGAGGTCGACGATCCCGACGCCACGATGGCGGTCATCAGCGCGGCCGCTGGGCGCGGACTAGCTTCCGCCGAGTCCGTCCGGCGGGCGGGGCGCCGCCGGAGCGGCCGGGATGTCGTCGGGCCCCGGCGGGCCGCCGGCCGCCGCTTCGGGCTGAGGATCCGGCGCCCAGTCACGCGCCTCGCCGCCCGCCGCAGCGTCGCGCGGCGCGGCATCCTCGCGCCGCACCAGAAGCCAGCCCTTGCCGTCACAGTAGCCGCACGGGGAGGGCCAGCCCTTCACGATATGCAGGCCGGCGCCGCTCATCCGGTGCCCCGTGCCGCGGCACTCCTCGCAACGCACGCGCTCGTACTGCTCGGGGTTCAGCTCATCGTGCTCGGGATCCGGCTGGGGAGCCACGGCTGCGGCTTGCGTCGCCGCGGCCTCGGCCGCGCGCCGCCGTCTCCTGGCGCGCAGCCAGGCCGGCACGATGAGCCCCGCGGCACCCACCGCGGCGAGGATCCATCCCACGGCCACCTGCGGCCCGCCCACATGGAGGAACAGGTCCGAGACAGACGTGATAGCCAGGCCGACGATGACCATGACGGCGAAGATGAGGTTGGCTGCGGCGGAGCGTGACACCCGTACCTCCAGGCGGCGTTCGCTTCGAGTGTAGCAAGCCGCGGTTCACTCGGGCGGCCACGGACCCAGCGGCCTGGCGATCTCCCAGCGGTGGCCGAACGGATCGACCACGCTCCCCACGCGCCAGCCGTGCGCTTCCTCGACCGGTCGCTCGGCCATGGCGCCCGCGGCCACGGCCCGCTCCCACACCGCCTCCGGGTCCTCCACCGTCAGGATCATGCTCACCGAGCGCCCGCCGAGCTTGGCCGGCGTAAGACGGCCGAGCTCGGCGCTCTCGGTGGCGATCCAGAACTCGGCGTGGCCGATCGCCAGCTGCGCCACGCCGGCGTCCTCGCCGACGCGGTAGAGCTCGACCGCGCCGAACGCGGCGGCATAGAAGTCGACGGCGGCGAGGCCATCGCCGACGATCAGATTGGGTGCGAGCGAGGCGTTCATCGGTCTCCCTTTGTCACGCAGGGTTCCCCGCGCGGGCGGACCGCACTCGCTCGGCTCCGGCCGCCCCCGCTGTAGACTCGGCCTCATGACTGCGCGAGGGACCCGTTGAACGGACTCTGCCGCTGTTCCGCCGCCGAGCTGGCGGCGCTCATCGCGTCCCGAGAGGCGTCCAGCCGCGAGGTGGTCGAGGCGCACCTTGCGCGCATCGACGAAGTGAACGGGTCGGTCAACGCCGTCACGGTGGTGCTGGGCGAGGCCGCGCTGGAGGCTGCGGACGCGGCCGATCGCGCGGCACATGTCGGCGCCTTCAAGGGACCGCTTCACGGCGTCCCGTTCACGGTCAAGGAGAACATCGACTGCGTGGGTTCGGCCACCACGCACGGCGTGCCGGCGCTGGAGAGGTCCATGCCCTGGAGGGACGCGCCCGTGGTGGCGCGCATGAAGGCCGCTGGGGCGATCGTTCTCGGGCGGACCAACCTGCCGGAGTTCGCACTGCGGCTGTGCACCGACAATCCGCTGCGCGGGGCGACTCTCAACCCGTGGGACCCGCGCCTGACGGCCGGTGGTTCCAGCGGCGGCGACGCCGCCGCCCTGGCCACCGGCATGACGCCGTTCGGCCTCGGCAACGACCTCGGCGGATCGCTGCGGAGTCCTGCCTATTGCTGCGGCGTCGCGGCGCTCAAGCCCACGGCGGGTCGCGTCCCGCATGCGGGATCCATCCCGCCGCTGGACTTCGGCTGGGCGTTGCAGGCCATGGCGGTGGACGGGCCGATGGCCAGATCGGTGACCGATCTGCGGCTCGGCCTCTCGCTGCTCGCCGGACGCGACCTGCGCGATCCACGATCTGTGGATGCGCCGCTCCAGGGTCCCTCTCCGGCGGCGCGCCGTGCCGCGCTCGTGACGACGGCGCCGGGCGTCGTCCTGCCGGCGGAGACGGTGGCCGCGATCGAGCGCGCCGGCCAGGTCCTGGCCGGCGCCGGCTGGGAGGTGGAGCCGGCCGAGCCGCCGGAGCTTGACCTTGTCACCGACACATGGCTCGCGCTGCTGGCTGTCGACTTGGCGGCCCTCCTGCCCGGCATCCGCCGGGTGATCACGCCGGCGTTGTACGACTACCTGTCCGAGGTCTGCGGCATGAGCGCGAGCGGCCGCCTGCCCAACAGCGAGCTCCACGCCACGCGCTCGCGGCTCACCCGGCTCTGGTCGGAGTTCTTCGTGCGCTATCCGGTGGTGGTCGGGCCCACCTGGACCCGGCTGCCGTGGCCGGCAGACGCCGATCTGGAGCCGGCGACCGGTCCGCGGCTCGTGCTGGATACGGTGAGGTTCATCACTCCCGGCAACGTGTTGGGCTTGCCGTCGGTGGCGCTGCCCACCGGGATCGCCGGAGGTCTGCCGACCGGCGTGCAGGTCTACGCCGATCTGTGGCGCGAAGACCTGTGCCTCGAGGCCGCCGAGACCATACAGCGCGGCGTCGACCTGCCGACGCCGATCGACCCGTTGAAGTGACGACGGCGGGCCGGCCGCGGCCCTTCCCGGCTGCCGGCTCGTTTCGCCAGGGGTAGACTGATTGTTCATGGGTCACTTCTCAGGAGGCGCGCGTGACCAAGCAAGTTCTCTTCCTCTCTACCGCCAACCAGGCCCGCAGCCAGATGGCGGAGGCTCTCTTGCGGGTGCTGGCCGGCGACGCCTTCGAGGCGCACAGCGCCGGCTCCGTGCCCAGTGAGCTCGACCCTCTCGCGGTCGAGGTGATGGCCGGGCTCGGCATAGACATCAGCGAGCAGCGGCCGAAGGCGCTTCAGGAGTACATGGGTACGGCGCAGTTCGACTACCTGATCACCGTGTGCGACAGCGCCGAGAAGGACTGCCCCATGTTCCCCGGCAAGGGGACTCGCGAGTACTGGCCGTTGGCCGATCCCGCGAGAGCGCAAGGCAGCCCGGAGGAGCGTCTGGCCGCCTACCGTGAGGCGCGCGACTACATCGAGGCGCGCGTCCGCCGCTGGCTCGTCGAGCGACGCTACAAGCGGGTGGTGGATCTGAGCCTCGAAGGAGCCGGCGCCGGGCAGTAAGGCCGGCGGCGCGGACCAACGCGCCGCGTACCCATGCGGGTTGCGCTTCTCCCGTCTCGGGAAGCATTCAAGCACGGGTTCATGCCCGTCCCGACTCCGTCGGCTGTCCACATGACGGTTGTCCCGGTCCATTCAGTCAGACAGGCGTCACGGCAGTCGGGCTCCTCGTATCCCCAGCGTCGGCGCTGCCGTGCGTCGAATGGAGAAGGACACCATGGATCTCACTGAACCGTTGACAAGGACTGAGCCGTCGGCGAAGACTGCCGAGCCTGCAATGAAGACGGCCGGTCTCTCAGCCAAGACGGCGCAGCCCTCAGCGAAGATACAGGTCGTGGGCGAGACGCGTGGCGCTCGTTTCGCGCGCAAGGCCCACCGGACCCGCCTGTACGTGTACGTCGGCGTCGCCGTCGCCCTGTTCGTCTTCCTGACTGCACTGGTCATCGCCAACACCGGCCACGTCAAGGCGAGTTGGGTCGTCGGATCGGCCTCAGTCTCGCTGGTCTGGCTGGTGCTCTTCTCGGCCATCCTCGGCCTGCTGCTGGGCATGGTGCTCGGCGCGTTGTTCCACTGGCGCACGCGCACGCCGCGCGGCCTGAGAGGGAGCCCTCCGTCCTGAGGAGGAGAGGCGCCGGGCACGGGCTGGTCGGATCGCAGTCGCGACTCCGAGGCTTCGGGATCCAGCCAGGACCGGGGCCCGTCTCGGCAGGAGCCACCTGGTCCGCGGAGCGCCCAGCGACTGGCACAGACCGGCTCAATGAGGTGATACATGCAGAAGTGGCAGTGCAAGGCATGCCCGTATGTGTACGATCCGGAGCTCGGCGACCCAGACAACGGGATCCCGCCCGGAACGCCTTTTGAGGACCTGCCTGACGATTGGCTCTGCCCGGAATGCGTCCTCGGGAAAGAGGTCTTCGAGCCCCTCGAGTAGATCGCGGCGCGCGGGTTCGCGACGGGAGGCTCAGGCCCGCTGCCTGCGCAGGTCGCCTGCCTCAGCCGCAGCACTTGTCTCGTGAGTCTCCACGTGCGTGCGCCCGAGGAGGGCGACGAGCGCCGGGACGAGTAGCGAGCGCACCACGAACGAGTCGATGAGGACGCCGACGGCGAGCAGGAAGGCCAACTCGCGGAAGGCGCCCAGGCTGACGATCGCGAGCATCGAGAAGCTCAGCGCCAGCGTGATGGCGGCGACAGAGATCGCCCGCCGCGCGCTCGGCGCCGCCGTCTCTATGGCGCTGCGCAGGGGGCGGACGCGGCGCTCCTGCCAGATCCGCCCCACCAGGAAGATGCTGTAGTCGCTGCCCAGCGAGACGAGCAGCACCGAGGCGGCGAACGGTACGTAGTAGGTGAGGTCCTCGTTGCCGAGCACCACCTGGAAAAGGTAGGTGGTGATCCCCAGGGCGGCCGCCAGCGCCAGCACGCTGGCCGCCAAAAGGTAGAGGGGGGCGAGCAGCGAGCGCAGCATGATGGCCATCAGGACGAGATCGACGAGGGCGACCACGATGGCGATGCGGCCGAGGTCGCCGACGGTCTTCTGCACGGTGAAGGCGGCCAGCGCGGTGTCGCCGCCGTACCGCGCCGAGGCGCCGCCGAGGCCGTTGCGCGCGAGCAGCCTTGGCATTGCGCGAGTCAGCGAGTCGTAACTGGCGATGCCGGTGCTGCCCAGCGGGTCGGTGCGAAACACGACCAGGTAGCGGACGGCGTCGCCGCCGGGCGCAACGGCGAAGTGGGCGCTGGGGACGGCCTGTTGCTCGAGCGGGCCGAGGACGCCGGCCACGTCCGGCTGCGTCCGCAGAGCCCGCTCCAGTCGCGCCGCGCCCGGCGCCGCGCCGATGCCTGCTCGCTGCACGAGCACCTCGGTCGGCGAGAGTATCCCGGGCCAGAACCCGGCCGAGGCGGCGTCCGCGGCGCGCCGCACCTCGGACTGACCAGGCAAGCTGCTGAGGAAGTCGAGGCCGAGGTGCGTCTTGCGCAGGCCACTGGCTCCAGCGAGCAGGAGGGCAACGCAGACTACGATGACGATCAGCGCGACCGCCCGGTGGGTGCTGAGGTGAGAAAGGCCGTACCGGATCGTCCGCCTCGGCGAGGCCTCTGCCGGTGGCTCGGCCGCGGGTACCCCCCGCGGCCAGAACAGCGCTCGCCCGAAGAAAGCGAGCAGGGCCGGCAGCAGGGTCACGGCTACGAGCAGCCCGAGCAGCACCGTGATCGCCATGCCGGGGCCAAAGTCGCGGAAGAAGCGCTGGGAGGCCACCGTGAGCGCGGCCGTGCCGGCCGCCACCATGAGACCCGCGGCGATGATCAGCGGTGTGTACTGCGCGGTCGTGCGCCGCGCCGCCGGTCCGCGGCGCCCGCCGCCGGCGAGCTCCCGGCGCATCCCCGAGAGGTAGAAGATCGCGTAGTCGGTGACGATGCCGAACAAGAGCACGACGATGATGGGCTCGAGCTCGGGGGGCGGCGCCAGGCCGGTGCGCGTGCCGAGCCAGGCGACGACCCGCAGAGAGACCTCGTAGGCAAGGCCGGCGGTGACGAGCGTGATCAGCGGCGCGAGGATCGACCCAAAGGCCATGACCGATGATGAGGGCGACGAGGACGACGGTGGCGATCTCGACCCAGGGGAGGGCGGCGGCGATGCGATCGACCTGCTCGAGCCTGGCGGGTATCGACCCCGTTACGCCGACCACCGACGCGCCGGGGTCGGTCAGGTACTTGGCCGCGTACTGATGGGCGATCTGCTGCTGCGTGAGCCAGGGCGTGGCGGGGTCGAAGAACAGATAGGTGATGGCCGTGGTGCCGTGCTCGCCGCTGCCCTGGAAGGCCGGCGGGACATTGACGATGGGCAGCGCCCCCAGCAGGCCCGGCGGCACGGCCACGAGCTTGCGGTCGATGTTCGCCGCGGCCCCCAGGGTCTCGGACAGGACGCTCTGCGAGAGACCAGCCGGGTTGCGCTGCACCACGGCGACCCGGCTCAGCCCGGGCAGGGCGAACAGCTTGGCCGAGGCGATCTCGGTCTTGATCGCCGGCGCGCTCGCTGACGTGAGGTCGCTGCCCTGCCCTGGAGAGAACGACGGCAGGTAGAGGATGGCGATGACCAGCGCGGCCGCCCAGAGGATGATGATGAGAAAGCTCGCCGGTCCGGCCGTCAGCCACGCCACGGCCTTCGCGGCACCGCTACTATGAGGCGCCTGACCCCCAGCTCCGGTGGGATCCTGATGCATACCGGGTAATACCCTGCCCGTGTGGACACACGAACCATGACTGGTCATGCCTGGCAGGACGCGGTGTCGCGCGTGGACCGTGCTCTCGGGGACACGCTGGAGGCGCAGGTCGCGGCGCACCACGGCCGCCGGTTGCGCAACCTCGGCTGGGAGCACGCCCTTTCGCCCGGGCCGGGCCTGTGGGCCGCACGCACGACCCGCCGCCGCGGCAGGGCAATCGCTTGAGCTGCTGATCGACGGCGAGACCGCGCTGCCACGCATGGCCGACGTGCTCATGGCAGCCGGCTCTCACGTGAGCATCGCCGGCTGGGCCGTCACCCCCGAGTTCGCCCTCACGCGCTCGGGCCTCGCCGCTCGTGCTGCGCGACGTGCTCGCCGAGCTCGCGGAGCGCATGCCGGTGCGCGTGCTGCTCTGGGCGGGGGCGCCGCTGCCCGTCTTCCGGCCGTGGCGGCGCCAGGTGAAGGCCGTGCGCCACAGGCTCACGGCCGGCACGCGGATCCAGGTTGCGCTGGACCATCACGAGCGCCCGATGCACACGCATCACGAGAAGCTGATCCTGGTGGACGGCGAGGTCGCCTTCGTCGGCGGCATCGACCTCACGGACGACCCGGTGGACCGCTATGACGGCACTGACCACACGTACCGCCGGGTCGACGGCTGGCACGACGTCGCCTGCGAGCTGCGCGGCCCCGTGGTGGGCGATGTGGCCGCGCACTTCGCGCTGCGCTGGCGTGAGGTGACGGGAGAGACTCTGGCCGTGAGCTGGCCCGACGCCGCCGGCGACGTTGAGGCGCAGATCGTCTCCACCATCCCCGAGCACCACTACCGGGGCGCCTGGAACGGGCGCTTTCGCATCCTCGAGTCCTACCTGCGCTCGATCCGCGCGGCGCGACGCTTCATCTACCTCGAGAACCAGTTCCTGTGGTCGCCCGAGATCGTCGCGGCGCTGCGCGACAAGCTGGTGCATCCGCCCTCTCCGGACTTTCGCCTGGTCATGGTGCTGCCCGCCAGGGCCAGCAGCGGCGAGGACGACACGCGCGGGCAGCTGGGCGTGCTCGCCCAGGCCGACCCTCACGGCGAGCACTTCCTCGCCTGCACCCTCTACGCGCGCAGCGCCGGCCTCACGTCCGCGCCGGTGTACGTGCACGCCAAGGTCGGCATCGTCGACGACGAGTGGCTCACGCTGGGCTCGGCCAACCTCAACGACCACTCACTGTTCAACGACACAGAAGTGAACGTGGTCACTCACGACGCGGCGCTGGCGCGGGCGGCGCGCATCCGCTTGTGGTCCGAGCACCTTGAGGCTTCGCCGGACGAGCTGGAGGGCGACCCGGTCCAGATCATCGACTCGCGCTGGAAGCCGATCGCCTACGAGCAGTACGCGCGGCGCCAGGCCGGCGAGGCCATGACACATCGCCTCGCCGGCCTCCCCCACGTCTCCAAGCGGCTGCGGCGCCTGCTCGGCCCCCTGGACGGCGTGGTGTTCGACGGCTGATCGGGACACGCCCCCCAGGAGCCGTGCCCGCTCCGCAGCCAGCCAGACGAGACGCCTCCGCAGGTCGGCTTGGGCCTTTGCGGTGGACGCTCCGCCTATGTGAACCGCATCACGTACTCCTCTGGTGCGAAGTCATACGGGGCTTGCCGTTGCCGAAATCGACAATTAGGGTGCCCGCGGGTGTGTGAGCCGCAGCATCTCGATAAGGCCCGAAGTCTCACCTGCTACCTGCTGGCTCTGTCATCCGGTCACCGAACAACGGGGGTGCTCCCGCGCCCCGCGCCGAGGTTCACCGGGCGATGGTGCCGGCTTTGCCGTGCCCGGGATCCCCCTCGGACCCACATCGGAAAGGGGAGATGTCAGGTGCAACGTGTCGCATTCCGCAAGTTCATTCCTGTGGCTGTCATGATCGCACTGGCCGGAGCCCTCGCGACGGTCGGCTGGGTCAGCGCCACCGCGAGCGGCGCGCTCGCAGGGACCCCCACCCCAACGCCCACACCGACCGCAAGCGGCCCGTCCGTCCCGGCCGGCTATACGCTCGTGCAGAACCAGACCATCAACAACCTCGTGACCAATGGTCTGAACCACCGCTACTACTACAACGTGACGTTCACGGGCGGCAGCGCGACGGCGGCCGTCCTCACCTTCCAAGGCACGAGCCACGACCTCATCTTCGATCACTGCACGATCGCCACCGGCGGCGGCTGGAACGGCGTCAGCGTCAACGACGCCAACGGCGCCATCCACGACATCGTCTTCAAGAACACGCTGTTCAAGAGCCAGGGCCGCATGGGCATCGAGGTCACCAGCCGGCCGACGACGGCGGCGACGCAGTACAGCCACATCGACATCACCGGCTCGACCTTCGAGCCGCAGGGCAACGAGGCCGTCTCCTACGACGGCGGCTACCAGGCCGGCAACTCCACGTTCAGCGGCAACGTCATCCAGGGCGCCGGCAACGACCCGGCTCAGGCCTGGGGCAACGCCTTTGAGATCAACGGTCCATCGAACATGACCGTCACCGGCAACCGCATCTACCAGGCGCGCGGCGCTGCCCTCAGCCTGCAACGCCACGTCACTGCCGACGCCGGATGGCTGATCGCGGACAATGTCCTCGACTCCAGCGTACACATCCAGACCGTCGCCATGAGCGGCAGCGCGCAAGTCGTCCTCGCGCTCAATGTCTATGGCGGCACCTACCCGCGCAATACTGTAGTCGCGCAGGCCCCAGGCGGCTCGGTCGCCTACATCTCCGGCAGCCATGGCATGGATTGGACGACGACCACCTGGAACGACGCCAGCGGAAGGGCCGGCTACGGCACGCCGACGCAGACCGGCGGGTCCTCGGGAAACCTCTTCTCGACGGCGACCGCGCCGACGCCGACTTCCATTCCGACCCCCACTCCGACGCCGACTCCGACGCCGACGGCCACGTTGACGCTTGCGCCGACGCCCACGCCTACCCCCACCCCAACGCCCACACCGACCGCAAGCGGCCCGTCCGTCCCGGCCGGCTACACGCTCGTGCAGAACCAGACCATCAACAACCTCGTGACCAATGGTCTGAACCACCGCTACTACTACAACGTGACGTTCACGGGCGGCAGCGCGACGGCGGCCGTCCTCACCTTCCAAGGCACGAGCCACGACCTCATCTTCGATCACTGCACGATCGCCACCGGCGGCGGCTGGAACGGCGTCAGCGTCAACGACGCCAACGGCGCCATCCACGACATCGTCTTCAAGAACACGCTGTTCAAGAGCCAGGGCCGCATGGGCATCGAGGTCACCAGCCGGCCGACGACGGCGGCGACGCAGTACAGCCACATCGACATCACCGGCTCGACCTTCGAGCCGCAGGGCAACGAGGCCGTCTCCTACGACGGTGGCTACCAGGCCGGCAACTCCACGTTCAGCGGCAACGTCATCCAGGGCGCCGGCAACGATCCGGCTCAGGCCTGGGGCGCGGGCCTGGAGATCAACGGTCCCAGCAACCTCACCGTGACCAACAACCAGATCTGGCAGACTCGGGGATCTGCGTTCAACCTGCAGAGGCACGTCACCGCCGACTCCGGCTGGGTGATCAGCGGTAACCTCCTCGACGCCTCACATCACGCGCAGGGCACTCCCCAGAGCTCTTCCTCCCAGCAGGTGCTCACCCTCGGCGTCTATGGTGGCGTGTTCAGAAGCAACGCCGTCGTCTCTGCGTCTCCGGGCGGCAACGTGGCGTACATGTCCAACAGCCGCAACATGGACTGGCGCACGACCACCTGGAGAGACGCGACCGGCAGAGCCGGCTACGCCACGCCGACACAGACCGGCGGGTCGTCAGGGAACCTCTTCTAGGCCACCGGCCCGCCGCGCTTCCGTATGCGCAAAGCCCCCGCCCAGCGTCTGGGCGGGGGCTCTTGCCGCGATTCACGGCCCGGCCGAGCCTTGCGCCCTTTCCGCGCGCGCGGTGTCGTCCGGATGGGAGTTCCGGCTCTCTCCTCACTTCAAGGCGGCAGGCCCGGCGATCGAACCCCTGCGTCGCCGGCCCTCAAGAAGGCCCCTCGCATGGCTCGTCCGAGGTCCCCAGAACCGCCGACAGATCCCCTGATGGAGCGGCACGAGATGGGACCGGCAGATCCCAAGCCGGACTCGCGACTGGTGCGGGCGGTCATCGCCGCCGCGGCTCACGGTCCCAGCTCTCGCCCGCTGGCGGTGCTGATCATCGCGGTGACCGTGGAGGCCGTGTTTCTCGTGGCCCTCGGCGCCGTCCAGCAGAGCCGGGACACACTCGGCCTTCCGGGCTCGCTCATGGCGCTCACCGCCGTCGTCGCCGGCGCCACTGGCGGGCCTGTCGTGGGCAGCCTGGCGGCGCTCATCGGTGGCGTCATCTACTACTTCACGGTCGCCGGCATGGGCGCCCGGGGAGCGCTCCTGCCCACCCTGTTCGCGGCTGCTCTCTGGATCTCCGCCGCACTGATCTCCGCTCTGCTTTCCGAGGCTCTGCGCCGGCAAGCCAGGAGCCGTCGCGAAGCGGCGGCCGCCTGGCCGAAGCGCGGACCGCGCAGCGCGCCCAGGATCAGGTCGCGGGTCTGTATGAAGCGCTCGAGCTGCAGCTGGTGCCGCCGGCGCGCATCGAGAGATCGGACCTCCAGGTCATCACGCGCTACCGGCCGACCGAGGAGCGCCTGCGTCTGGGCGGCGACTTTCTCGATGTCATGAGCCTGCCGCGCAAGGGCCTTGCCCTCATCATCGGCGACGTCAGCGGCCACGGCCCAGCTGCGGCGGCTCTCGGGGCCACGCTGCGCGCCAGCTGGCAGGCGCTGGTCATGAGCGACGCCGACCGCGCCACCGTCAGGGCGACCCTTTCTCGCGAGCGCATCGGGGAGGAAGGCCTCGTCTCGCGACTGCGCGATCTTGGCCGTATCGACGAGCCGGCGATAGATGCGCTGCTGTCTCAGGTGGAGGCAGCAAATGGCGGCCCCATGAACGACGATGTGGCGCTCGTCGTCGTCTCGCGGCGATCCTGAAGGCGGCGTCCGAAGGTCCGACTGTTTGCCGATAGCACCCGGGGGCAGACTCGAGGTAGGCCTTCGATATGGCTTGCGTCCTCTCGGGGGATCTCGCAGGCTTCTATGGCGCCCGATACAGGACGCGCCTGTCGCCTCTCCGCAAGATCCTTCAAGCCTTGTCTACTGATTGGCGCAAGTACCTTTTGGCCCGCTGCTTGCACCCCATCCATTGGAGACCGCGATGTTGGTCTCACTCACGTTCAGCCAAGTACGGGAAGCAGGGCTCTTCGCGTGGCGCGAGGACCATCTTGTGTACGCTCCGTCGCTGGACGCCATATTGAGCGTCTTCAGCGCCGACGGCGCCGACGAGGACTCGAGCACCCGCTTCGACGTGCGCAGCAGCTCGCTACGCGGCGATGAGCCTGATACGCGCATCGGCTGGCACCATATTCGCGAGTGCCACTGCGTGTACTGTCGACACAGTCGTCTCCTCCTGCTGCACGACGACGCGTAGGGGTCAGAGCGACCTGCGTCTGCCGCGAGACCCGCCCCGCGGGTCCGCTAGTTCCCCGCCGCCCGGCCTCCCGGGTGGCAGCGGATGCAGTCGGCCAGGGCGGCGACGTTCTGTCCCTCATGGTCGGCCTGGACGCTGGCCGTGGTGTGCTGGTGGCATCCGTAGCAGGTGTACGTGTTGAAGTCCGACGGATGGCACGTCGTGCACGTGGAGGCCTGCTTGTCGGTGCCGTGGTCGACCGGGAAGATCTTGTGGTCGAACTTGGCGTCGGCCCAGCTGCTCGTGGAGTGACACTGTCCGCACGAGCTTGCCGAAAGACCCGTTGTGCTTGTCGTTCTTGGCGTGGCACGAGTAGCAGTCCTGAGGTGTGTTCCGCAGGTCTTGGAGGGACGCGGCGCTGCGTGTGGCACTGGCTTGCACGGCACGCTGGCGTGCTTGCCCGTCAGCTTGAACGGAAACCTGTTGTGGTTGAAGTTGGCGGTGAGCGCACCGTTGGGTCCGTGGTGCTCCGTGTGGCAGCCGCCGCAGGTGGGCGATGACAGCGCCCCGACCAGACCGCCGTGGAGCCCGCTGTGGCCCTGGATCTGGCTGCGCGACGTCGGTGTGGCAGGCCAGGCACCTGTCGGCCATGGTCTGCGGAGCTCCAGGGGGCGGTGTGACAGGCGTCGCAGTTCCGCCAGCTGGGCGTGGCTGGTGACGCCGCCGAGGGTCTGGCCCTTGGCCTGCGCGTTCAGCGCGCCCGGGCTGAACAGGGCCGGGCCGCGATCAGCGACCCACGCCAGACAGGCCCACGAGCGGCGACGGCGGCGACCACGATCGCCTGAGGCGGACACGAAACCCGGTCGCTTGCTCACGGTCGCACCTCCCCCGCTATCGCTGCAGCGTCGCGTAGTAGAGCGCCGCGACCACGTGGACGAAGGCGACGGCGAAGAGCGCCCACGTGAGCGGCACGTGGATGGAACGCCAGGTCGCCAGCGCGCCTCTCCTGCGATCCGAGCCGCGCCGCGTCGGCGCGCTCCGCATCCGGCGCGTCCGCTGCGGACCGCGCGCGGTCCGTCGATCGCGCGCGGCACGGCGGTGTAGATGTAGCGGCCGACGACGCCGCTGACGACCACGACGACGGTCAGCAGCATCGCCACGCCGGCCAGCCCCTGGAACCTCATCGCCGTGTGGAGCAGGACCATGTAGGGACCGACGAGGCCCGTGACGATGTGGAATCTGAGCCAGCCCGCCATGCTGCCCCAGCGGGCGTCGGTCAGCTGCTTGCGGATGCGAGTACAGGGTCTCGGTCATCAGCATGAGGATGAAGCCGAGGACGCCGATCCCGTGGCCGACGAGGCCCGACGCCGCCGGGAACGCGCCCGCCTGCCGATACGCGAGCAGGTAGATCGCCGTGACGACGACGATCGCGACGAGCGCGTACCAGAGCTCCGCGGTATCGCCTAAACACGGTGCGCCTTCCAGTCCTGCCAGAAGTCGCTGCACGAGCTCGGCGACCGGAGCCGCCGGCTCCTGCAGGCTCGCCGACGATGGCGCTGACGTCGGCGCGCGCCCCGATGAGCTCCTGCAGCGGGAACGAGAGCGCCTGGTCGCCCATGACGACGGCGCCCGCGATGGTGCTCGTCCGCCAGGGCGAGCCGGATGTGGGCGTCGCCGCTCTGCGACTCCACCATCACCGCCTCGCCCAGCTCGCGCCAGGTCTCGCTGTCGCCGCGGGCGAGGCCCTCGAGGTCGGAGTCCTTGCCGCTGCCGACGGTGCCGATGATCGTGATCTTGAAGCCGGCCAGCCTGGTGACGTTGAGGGGGGTGCCCTCGTCGTAGACGTGCACGGGCTCCGCGGCCATGTTGAGACCGGCGATGCGGCCCTTGGCCACGGCCGAGTTCCACAGGACCTCGAGGGTGCGCCGGTCGGTGAGCGGCGTCGCACACCTCGGCGACGTCGCCGGCCGCGAAGATGTCGGCGTCGCTCGAGCGCAGGTACTCGTCGACCAGGACGCCGCGCCCGCACTCGAGTCCGGCCGCCTCGGCGAGTTCCTTCTGGGGCAGGACGCCGATCGCCACGGCGACGAGGTCGCAGGGGATCTGCGTGCCGTCGCCGGTCTCGACGGCCACGACCCGGCCGCCGCTGGCCGAGGATGCCGGCCAGCTCGGTGAAGTAGTGGATCTGCACGCCCCGCGCGCGCAGGCCCTGCCTCGACGATGTGCGATTCGGACTCCGAGAGGACGTTGCTCCAGTAGCGGTCCTTGCGCATGAAGTAGTGGACGTGCACGCCGTCGGGCCCGCAGGCCCTCGACGATCTCGAGGGCGGTGATGCCGCCGCCGACGACCACGGCCGCCTTGGCGTGCGCGACTCCTGCGGATCAGGTCGCGGGCGTCGTCCATGTCGTCGAGCTTGACCACGCCGTCCAGCTCGCGCGCCCGGCACCCTGACCGGGATCGCCCGGGAGCCGGTGGCGATCAGCAGGCGATCGTAGGGGAGCTCTCGGCCGCCCTCGCAGGGTCACCCGGTGCGCGGCGGGGTCGATGCGCACCGCGCGCTCGAGGAGCAGCTGGACGTTCAGGTCGCGCGATGTCCTGGGGCGTGAACGGGAAAGAGCCGCTTCTCCGGCACCTCCTTGGCCAGGTAGTAGGCGAGACCGGGGCGCGAGTAGTAGCCGTGGGGCTCGGCGCCGACGATCACGATCTCGGCGTCGTCGTCCCGGCCGCGGATCGTCTCGGCGGCCGACATGGCGGCCGGTCCGCTGCCGATCAGGACGTGGCGCCGGGCCATGTCAGAGGCCCCTCGGCTCGGGCGGGCGAGCTCCGCGACCGCGATCGGTTCGAAGCGCAGCAGCCCGCGGGGGCAGCGCTTCACGCACTCGCCGCAGGTCAGGCAGTGGCTGTCCTTGACCGGCTCGCCCCGCCACACGTGACGCCGCACGTCGATCCCCATCGGGCAGTAGAACGAGCAGATGCCGCACTGGACGCAGCGGCTCGGCTCGGGCACGACCCACGCCGTGCGCGAGAGTCACGTGCTTGTCCCTGTCGGACTTGAACCAGTCCAAGATGCTCTGCTGCCCCTTCGCGACGCTCTTCGATCAGCCCCGCTGAGAGTCTGCCCGTCGCCCGCGCCTGTCAACCCGGGCGACCTCATCGCGTGCCGGGATCGGCGCGTATGGCTCGCGGGCGGCCGCGCGTCCCTCAGGGCGCGTCGCCCCGCGTCCTCTTCATGCTGAGCCCGCGCGGCCACGGGCGTTCGATCTGCACTCGCGCGTCCCGTCCGTGAGCGCCGGAGCCTCGCCGGCGCGCCTCACGCGCATGGTCATCAGTCCGCGGCGCGCCGCCCGGGAGTGGGGATCACCCCGACCTGCTGCAGCATGCCGAGCCGGTCGGCAACGCCCCAGTGCTCGACGATCTTGCCGTCGCGAAAGCGGACGATGTCGATGACGTCCACCTCGACGGTCCGGCCGCTCGGCGGCCGCCCGGCGACACCACCGGTGTCGGTGCCGCGGCCCCGAAGCCGCGCCCAGACGGTGTCCTCGGTGGCGACGACGTCCTCCATTTCCAGCCGCAGGTCGGGGAACGACTGGCGCAGCCCGCTCGCGACGCGCCGGAGCGTCTCGGGCCCAGTGCCCTGCGCTCCGTTCTGATGCTCCACGAAGTCCGGCGAAACGAGTTCGTCGATCACCGCGTACTCGCCCTTCGAGAAGGCCTCGGCGAAGAGCCGGCGCACGCTCGCGATGATGTTCTCGGATGACATCGGTCGGCCTCCTTGGCTACCCGTCACTGAAAGGAGTGTACCCGCAGATGCGGCCGTCGCCCGCTATAGGCTGTCTCTGCCGGCAGCCGCGGCGTCGACGGCGGGCGCGGCGAGCGCGATCCCCGGGCGGCGGCCGACGTTGCGGGCAGGCTGCGTCAGGCGCATGCTGGGCTCAGCCGGCCGCGCGGCCGGCGGGCGGAGGAGGACGTCATGAGGGACGACGACCAGGACAAGGCCCAGCTCCACGACCGGGACCACGTCGGCATCGTCGGCGGCGCCGGCGCCACGTTCGTCGGCATCGACGCCGCACATCTCGATGTGGACGGCCGCGATGCGCACGACGAGAAGACGCGCCACGACCGCTCCTGGAAGACCAGGGCCGAAGAGGAGCCGGACGAGGTCGACGAGTCAGGCGACCGCGACCACACCTAGCGGCGGTTCAAGGGGATGCCGGCGTCAGCACGCCGCGGGCCCGGCGCCCGGAAGCTCCGGCATGCCCTCGTACTCCACGACGTACTCTGGCCGGCCGGCCAGGAGGAAGCTCTCGTTCATGTGGTTACGCTCGTCGAGCCCGACGCGCCTGAACACGTCCGCCCACGAGCTGAAGGAGCCGTATTCCTTCACCAGCTCGCTGGTGACGGGCTGGTCCTCCCACTCCGGGTGTTCGCCGACGAGCTGCGCGTAGTAGTGCTCGGAGTGGTCCTCGAACTCCGCGTTGAGGAGGAAGGCCCTGCAGATGTCCACCCGCGCCAGCGCCCACATCAGCAGGGCATAGGACCCCGTCATCAGCAGCGGTAGGGGATGGGACATGTAGCGCGGATCGGGAACCGAGTCTTCTCGCAGCTTCTCGTTGATCAGGAGCAGGTGCCAGTACTCGTTGTCCTGAGCCTCGCGTCCCCAGTTCATGATCGCCCGTGCCTGCGCCACCAGCGCCTTGTCCTTGTAGTGGCGGGTCATGCGCGCGTATTGGCGGTTCTCCCAGGCGCGATAGGGGATCGTGGCCAGCGCCTCGACGAGCTTCGCTTTGACGAGCGTCGTGTCTCTTCCGGCAAACACGTCCATGCTGCGCATGAAGATCTGCGCGACCGCTGAGTACTTGTAGCGCGGCCGCCTCGCGGAGGCCTGCCGTTCCTTCTCGAGATCGATCGTCACCTGTTCCACGGTCACCCCCGGGCGAGCAGATCGGATGCCTCGACGTCATGGCCTTTGCCAAGCCGTCGCCTCATGAGCCTCCCCGGGCGGCCGCACTGGAAAACGCCCGATGCCGTACGGGGATCACGAGAGCCGGGATACCCATCGGCCGCGCCGGGGAAGACCCGGACATGACCGCGCGCCGGATCATCCGCACGTACCTCGGCATCGCCGCCAGCACCACGCTCGCGCAATCGCTCATCTGGGGCGTCAACACGCTCTTTCTGTTGTCGGTCGGGCTCAACATCTTCCAGGTGATGCTGGTGAACGCGGCGTACACCGTGGCGCAGGTGTTCTTCGAGGTGCCGACCGGGGTGGTCGCCGACACCCTCGGGCGGCGGGTCTCCTACCTGCTGGCGGTCGGCATCATCTTCGTCTCGACGCTGCTGTACGTGTGGTTCGGACTCGCCCATCTCGGCGTGGGTCCCTTCGCCCTCGCCTCGGCGCTGCTCGGGCTGGGCTACACCTTCTACACGGGCGCCGTGGATGCGTGGATGGTCGACGCCTTGCGGTCAATGGAGTACCCGGGCCCGCTCGAGCCCATCTTCGCCCGGTACGGCATGGTCTTCGGCGTGTTCATGCTCATCGGCACCACGGCCGGCGGCTTTCTCGGGCAGATCGACCTGTGGATCCCCTACGTCGTGCGGGCCGCCGTCCTCATCCCCGCATTTCTGTTAGGGCTGCTGATCATGCGCGATGTCGGCTTCAAGGGCCGTCCGCTCAAGCTGGGCAGCTTCGCGCGCGAGACGCGGCGCATCGCCACGGCCGGCATCACCTACGGGCTCCGCGACCGCGTGGTGCTCTTCATCATGTTCGCCACCCTGGTCCAGGGCGTGTTCTTCATCTACGGCTTCTACTCGTGGCAGAAGTACTTCCTCGATCTGCTGGGGCGTGACCTGGTGTGGGTCACTGGCGTGATCGCGGCGCTCGTGGGAGTCACGCAGATCATCGGCAACGCCCTCGTCGGCCGGATCACCAGAAGGGTCCCGGACCGTGGGCTCATCCTCATGGTGTGCACCGGCGTCTCGGCGGCGGCGATCGTGGGCGCCGCGCTGGTCCACGTGTTCTGGATCGCGGTGCCGCTCTACCTCGTCTCCACGGCGATGTTCGGGATCTCCATGCCGGTGAAGCAGGGCTGGCTGAACTCGCGCATCCCGTCGGAGGAACGCGCCACCATCATCTCGCTGGACGCCCTGTTCGGCGACGGCGGTATGACTGTCGGCCAGGTGGGTCTCGGCTACCTGTCGCAGGCGTTCTCGATTCCGTTCGCCTGGGTGGTCGGCGGACTCACCCAGGTCGTCGGCGTGCCGCTGTACGGGGCGGCACGGCGGGCGGAGCGGGCGGAGCGGGCGGAGCCCGAGGAGCCCGCCGTGGAGTCGCCCGGCGAGGTCCCCGCGGCGTGACGTTTCGGCGCCCGCCGGGCCGTTCCGGGCGCCACGGACGGACGCCAGTGCCTTCTTTGACCCTCGCGTGAAGCGCGGTTCCCGCCGATAAATACCCCCGGTCAGGCACAATGGCGGCGGAGGGATCCATGAGCGGCGAGCTGGAAGTCACGGAAGAGCTGAGGGCGCAGTACGCGAAGGACACGGCGGAGGCGCTGGCGCGTGAGGGACTGGACCCGAACGTGGTGGAGGTGTGGGAGGACGGCTACCGCACCGCCGGCCGCGACGACGCCTTCGAGTGGTGGTACTTTGACGCCCATTTCGACGACGGGTCCACCGCGGTCGTGGTGATGACGTCCAAGCCGCTGACCGATCCCAAAGGTCCCCTTCGCCCCAGCGTGCTCATCATCTCCAAGCCGGCGGACGGCAAGCGCGAGAGCGTGAGCGCGGCCGCCAAGCCGGCCGACTTCTCCGCCGGCACGGCCGGCTGCGACGTGCGCATCGGGCCGAGCTGGGCCAAGGGCGACCTGAGCACCTACCAGCTGCACGCCGAGGCGGGCGGCACTGTGGTGGACCTGGACATCAGGCGTGTGGGGCCTTCCTGGCGACCGGGCGCCGCCGTGAGCTACTTTGACGAGGCCAAGACCAGGTTCTTCGCGTGGGTCGTGCCGGTCCCATACGGCACCGTCATGGGGACCATCGCCCGGGACGGCGTGGCGCGCGCCGTGAGCGGCGACCTCTACCACGATCACAACTGGGGCAACGCCAGCCTTGGCAGCATGATCGACCACTGGTACTGGGGACGAGCCCACGTGGCCGACTTCAGCCTCATATTCACGCAGCTGACCACGGTGAAGATCTTCGGCCACGGCGGCATCAAGCTGCCAGTCTTCTACCTCTCCAAGGGTGACGAGATCCTCACCGACGACGGCCTGCCGCTGCGTCTCACCACGTCCGGCGAGGAGAGCGGCCCCGGCGGCCAGACCTATCCCACGAGCCTGGACTGGCACTGGGAGACGGCGGACGGCACGGTCGATATGGCTCTGCGCGACCCGCGCCTACTGGAGGACATCGACCTGGCGGCGGACTTCCCGGGCTGGGCCAAGCCCCTCATCCACCTTGTCGCCAACCCCTACTACTACGACTTCGACGCCGATCTGGAGCTCGCCGTGGACCTCAAGGGCGTCAAGGAGACCGTTCGCGGGAAGGCCATCTTCGAGAAGATGATGTTCCGCTGATCCGCCGGGGATGACGCCGGCGAGGGGACGAGGAGGCGCCCGATCTCCACGATGGGGAGCGCGCGGGCACCCTCGGCCTCGCCGGCGCCACGCTTGTGGGCATGGATGCTTCTGGTCGCCGCTGACGCACCGCTGATCTCCGGCGGGGCCGGGCCGCCTTATCGCTGCTGCGGCGGCTTGTGCACGCCGATGCGGTTGCCCTCCGAGTCTCTGAAGAAACCGATGCTGCCGACCATCTCGCCCATGTCCTGCACCGGCATGAGGATCTCGCCGCCCGCCTCGGCGGCGCGCTGGAGCATGCCTTCGGGATCGTCGTGGCTGTTCAGGTAGACGGTGCAGCCGTCGGTGCTGGGCTTCTGGTTCTCGCCCAGGGCCAGGTCGAAGGCGACCGGCATCTGGCTGTCGGCGTCTCCGGAGCCGGGCTCCTGCGGGGCCGGCAGGCCGATTCCCGGCATGCCCTCGACCGCGATGAACGGGTGCTGCAGGACCGCGCTGTAGAACTTCATGGCGCGGTCGAGATCGGTGACCGGGATGTCGGCCCACACGATCATGTCGTCCATGGTCTTCTCCTCTGCTTGTCGAGGCTTGCCCGTGCGGCTCCTCCTCGGGAGGGTACCCGGCGGGCGGCTTGGCCTATACTCGCGGGGCCGCGGGTGGATCCGCAGACCGACCGACGAAAGGTACCCATGGAACGATTCACGATCGTCAACATGCTGGAGATCGACGACTCCGTGGCCGGGCGCGTGGAAGGCCTCGAGGGCCGCTTCGCGCGGGCGCAGCTGGACTCTCGCGATCTGGGCGTGAGCCACTTCCGCTACGCGCCCGGCCTCCGTTCCACCATGGGCCACCGGCATCGCGAGCAGGAGGAGGCCTACATCGTGGTCGCCGGCTCCGGCGAGGTCCTGCTGGACGGCGCGGTGCACCCTCTTAGCCACTGGGACGTGGTGCGCGTCTCGCCGAACGTGGTGCGCGCCTTCGCCGCGGGTCCCGAGGGCCTGGAGATCATCGCCATCGGCGGTCCCAAGCCCGAGGGTCGCGACGGCGAGATGCTCGGGGTCGAGTGGCCGGAGTGAGCGGACCGGGCGCGCCCGGTCCCGGCTCCGGCCCCACACCCGCGGACACACCCGCTCCGGGGAGCCCGGGCTACTGCCCGGTCTGCGGCGCCGGGATCCGCTGGATTCCCACGGCCCATCTGTGGCCGAGCCGGAAGTCGGCGCACGCGGTCCTGGCCAGCCAGAGCGGCATCTGTGCGCACTGCGGCCGCAGCCTCATGTTCACCGTGGTGCACGAGCCGTCCCGGGACGCGGGCGGCGAGACGACGTAGTCGGCTCGAGCGGCCGCGGCGGACGCGACCGTCACACCCGGTCCTCCGAGGTCCTCCAGGCCGGGGATGGTCCGTGGCCGATCGCCTCGCCGCGCCCCCGCTTGAAGTCGCAGTGCGCCCTGCCGGTGGCGCGGGTGTTGGTGCGGTACGCGAGGTTGCTCACCAGGCTGCGCAGGGGCTGGCGGCGCCCCAGGAGGTCGCCGCCCACCCGTCTCGCGATCCGCGGCACGGAGTAGAACTCGCGGTTACAGGTGTCCATCTCGTCGATGATCTGCTCGTCCAGAGACAGCTGCTTGTACCGGGCCACCGGGAAGGTCAGCGTGTAGTACTTCCAGTCTTCCGGAAGACGATCGAGAGCGATGCGGTCCTCCGCTTTCATCTGGTCCCACAGCCGCGTGCCCGGCAGGGGCGTCAGAAACAGCGCGTTGAGATGTCCACGCCGTAGGCGCTGGCCGCCTCGGCGATACGCCGGCCGATGCCCGGCTCGTCCACGTCCAGGCCGATGATGAAGGACCCGACGACCAGGATGTGGTGCCGCTGGATGCGCCGCACGGAGGCGCGAAAGTCGCGGCCTCTCTGCAGGTTGAACTTCTTGCCGAGCTCCGCGCAGCCCTTCCGGCGTGGGCGACTCAAAGCCGATGAAGACGCCGCGGCAGCCGGCCCTTCGCGGCCAGCGCCAGGAGTTCCTCGTCGTCGGCGAAGTTGATGGTGACCTGGGCAGATCCATTCCTTGCCAGATTCGGCCTCGGCCATGGCGCGGAACAGGTCCTTGGCGCGGGCGATGTGGTCGGGGCGCGTGCCGATCAGGTTGTCGTCCACCACCAGGACACGTCTTCTCGCGGATCGATGGAATTCGCGCACGACATCCGGGATGGGCCGCTGGCGGTAGCGTGCGCCGTTGAACGCCGTCACGCTGCAGAAGCTGCAGTTCAAGGGACAGCCGCGCGTGGTCTGGATGGCCCCGAAGGCGTATCCCGCCGGCAGCAGATCGTGACGGGCCGGCGGGACATCGTTGAGATCCGCGCAGCCCGCCGTCGTACCGGTCGCTGCAGGCGGCCGCGGCCGGGCGTCCTCCAGCACCTGCGGCCAGACGCTCTCGGCTTCCCCCGTGACGACCGAGTCCACGTGCTCCATGGCCTCGTCCAGCGCACATGGTTGCGTGAATGCCGCCCATGACGACGGGCACGCCCAGCCGCCGGAAGTGAGCGGCCACTTCGTAGGCGCGGTTCGCCTGCGAGGTGAACGCGGTGATGCCCACCAGGTCCGGCCGCGGCATCGCCGCGTAGTCCGGGACGCCGAGGTTCTCGTCCACGATCGAGATTTCCCACTCCGGCGGGGTCAGGCCGGCGAGGACCATCAGGCCCAGCGGCTTCCACACGCGGTAGCGGTTCCAGCGGTTCTCTTGACCTGGACGATGCTGACGAGCGGGTTGGACGGATTGATCAGAAGGAGTCGCATGCCCTTGAAGCATAGACCAATGTGCGTCAGTAGCCAGCGTACGCTCCGTGATCACCCGATCGGCGTCCGCTCGCGGACCAGCCGGCCAGGGCTCATTCCTCGCACCTGTTGACAGTAATGCGCTTCACGTGTAAGTTACTACTGACACGTGAAGGAGGCTCATGACCGATGACCGGACCGGCGACCAGCTTCTGCTGATGCTGGCGGCGCTGGCCAACCCTCACCGGCTGCGCATCCTGGCGGCGCTGAGTGAGCGTCAGGCCTACGTGAGCGAGCTGGCCCGCGAGCTCGGCATCAGCCGGCCGCTCCTGCACATGCATCTGCAGGCGCTGCAGAAGGCGGGTCTCGTGGTCGGACGCCACGAGGTGTCGGCCGAGGGCAAGGCGCTGCGCTACTACGAGGTCACACAGTTCGACGAACGTCTCACCCCGCAGCGCATCACGGCGGCGGCGAGCAGCCTGAGCAATGAGAGCGGACCGGATGGAAAGGTGGAGAGATGACTATCGGGATGATCGCGGCGATCGGATGGCCCGCCACAGTGATCGCGGTGATCGTCGTCATCGGCGTCGTGGCGCTGATCTCGACGGTCGTGGCGAGCAACGCGAGCGTCGCCAGCGAGAAGGCCAAGGGCAAGTTCACCGAGCAGTACCGCGAACTGGTGGTCAGCTACGAGGCCCTCGCCCAGGAGACGCGCGACCTGCAGACGAGCATGCAGGCCGAGCTCGCAGAGCTCCGCCAGAAGGTGGAGTCGATCGAGCACATGATGCGCGAGGTGGCCTGAGCGCCGACGCCTTGAGCGCGGTCTCAGCCGCGTAAGTCGGCGCGGCCTGTGTGGCGCGTCAGCCGTATCGCTGTCCGGGAAGCGGCCCGGCGCGCCGCCCCTTCGAAGCGCTCAGGAGGATGATTCCGGCTGGAAGAGAGCCAGGGTGTTGCCGTCGGGATCCTTGAACCACGCCGATCTGCCGATGCCTGGGCTGGTCAGGACGTGGTCGACCATCTTGAGATCGCCGAACTCGACCGTGTCGAACTCGACCCCTCGCTGCGCCAGCTCCGCGACGTCGGCGGCGATGTCGGCTGACCAGAAGCGCACCTGCGTGTGGTCGGCTTTGTTGGGAGAGGGACGACCGTAGAGGAGCAGAGTCGTCCCGTCTCCACACTCGAACACCAGATGGTTCTTGATGGTCGCGCTCGAGAGCGTGAGCCCGACCTTGCTCTCGTAGAAGTCCTTGCTTCTCTCCAGGTCGGTGGAGCACAACACCGCCGACACTCTGTCGCTGCTGACCACGGGAGCCTCCTTGGGCGAGACCTGTCTCCGATCCGTGCCGAGGCTCACCTGCCGCCTCTCCGAGGGTGTCGCCCGCCGGGTCGAGTCGGCAAACCGTTGGGCTAGACGACGATCTCGCGCCCCACGACGACCTCGTGGTAGCGGTCGCCGAAGGCGTCCTTGAAGGCGCCGATCGTCCAGTCGCAGCTGTCGTGAGCCGAGATCCCTACGAGGCTCGGCTTCTTCTCCTCGAGGAAGTCCACGGTCGCCCACACGTCGGACTTCTTGATGCCCTGCCAGGGCAGCCGGCCCGTGCCGATGACTTTCTGCATGCCGAAGCGCATGCGCGAGCGGGTGACGGGAAAGTGCAGTCCGCCGATCACGCCGTACAGGGGAGCGTCGAACAGGGCCTCGGCCCGCTCCACGGCGCGCTCGATGGTCTGATGGCCGCAGCCGACGATGAGGACGATGCCTTTGCCCTCCACGTTCACCGCGAGCGCCTGCTCCTGGGTCAGCCCCATGAGCCACAGGGCGCGGGCGATGGGACCGATGCTGAAGACGCCCGGGGCGATCTCCGCCGGGCCGGTCATGACCTTCATGCGCGCGGAGGGGTGCGTCATGTCAACGGGGACGTAGGCGTCGACGGCGAGCGGCTCCGCATCCCCGGGCGTGAGCTCGAACGTGCGCGCCCTCTGCGCTTTGAGGCCCCCCACGTGGTCCATGTGCAGGTGCGACACGAACACCCCGTCGATCTCATCGCGGGACACGCCGAGGGTCGCCATGTTCTGGAGCAGGGCCGAGGGCGACGACTTCTTCTGGTTGTAGCCCAGATCGAAGAGGAGCGTGAGGTCGTCCGCCCGCACGAGGTAGGAGACGCCAGGCTCGCCGATCAGCGTCGCGTCGGCCACGAAGTAGTCGATGAGCGGAAGGACCGACAGACTGCCGACGGAGCCGGGGTGCTCGATCCGCGGCGGGACCGTCTCCCGCCACAGTCGGTCGGCCTCGCGACGTTCACGTTCGAACTTGAGAGTCGAAGCGGCTGCCAGACCTGCGACGGCCAAGCCGCCGGCGACCGCAGCCGAAGCACCTTTGCGCATGTCCCCTCCAGGATGTCGTGGCGCAGCTCGGCAGGAGCCTGCGCAATCGTCGCACCGCCGCCTGGGCGGGACAAGTCATTTGCTGTGAGGAGCTGGGACGAGGCTCGTGCCCCGGCATGGGGCCAGGCCCGAAGGCGTCACTGCATGCGCGCCGGCAAGGAGCGAGCCAGCCGCAGCGCTTTGGCGGCACAGGCGGCGCTGTAGCGGTCGAGGTATCGGGTCCGGGCCGCGCCGCGGAGGCGCAGAGCCGCTGCCTCTGCGCGCGCCTGCGCGTCGGTGAGGCTCCGCTCAAAGGCGCCGTAGACGCGCCGCACAAGCGGCCGGTAGTGCCCGTAGCGGGAGCTGCCGGCTACCCTGCCCGGTCTGTCGAGGCTCGTGGCGACTGCGCGGAACGCCCAGAACGCAGTCGCGTCTCGCCACTCCGCCGGCAGACTCGTCGCGCCCGCGTAGAACGGCACGAAGGTGCTCGAGCACGGTCGCGACTGCGCCACCCACACCACGCCGCCGACTGCGTCTGGCAGCCAGCCACGCAGCTGCACGACCGTGCTGTAGTCCGTGTAGCGCGCGCAGATCGGCCGCGTGGTCATGGCGTGCGGGCTCATCGCCGCGTAGTGCTCGGTCTCGTCGAACGCCGTGCCCTCGTAATGGTAGCGGTCGATGGCGACGATGCTCTGCCGCGTGACCTGCGCGTCGGGGACCACGCAGACCGGAAGCTGCGCCCACGGCGTCGTGGCCGGCAGGCCCAGCGACGGCGCCAGCAGGTGCACCGCTCCCCACAGCCGGTTCACGTTGTAGTACCGCTCCAGCTCGGTGCGGTCGGCGTATGCCCAGGCCACGTCGAACGGTCCACTGGCCAGGTCGTAGCGACCGAGGCCGACGGCGAACTGCTCGAGGTCGGCAGACCCGCGGAAGCGGCTTGGGTCGCCCAGGTCCACCTGGCGGATGCACACCATGTTGGGATGGATCCAGACGGCGTTGTCGGGCACCCGTGCGGCCACCCAATGGTGTCCGCCGAGGAGTTCGAAGACCCACGCTTCCTTGGGGTCGGCCACGGCCAGGCTTCCCGCGGCCTCCGCCTTGAAGCCCTGCGTCTGTGCCATGTCACCGAGCATGTCGATGGCCTGGCTGGCGGTGCGGCAGCGGCCGAGGATGCGGTCCCAGAGCTCGTAGCCCCAGCCGCTCTCGACATACGGGTCCGCCGCGAGCACCGACTTGTCGAGGTCCGTCTCGGCGCCGAACAGCAGACCGAGCTGGTGCTGGTTGATCCCACCCTCGGCGCTCGCGACTTTGGTGAAGAACTTGACGAAGCGCTGCGAGCCGGCGCCTCGGGCGCGCACGACCCGCATCGCCATCCAGTTGCGGGAGCCCCAGTCGTTGCTGTAGCCCATGAGAACGGAGCCGTCGGCGGTGGCGTCCTTGCCGGCCGCGACGAAGAAGCAGCGACGCTCGACTGGTGTCGACGAGGCGGCTCGGGCCGCGGCGACCGCGGGGACCACGAGGAGCGCCGTGACGGCCAGAGTCAGCAGGATGACTGAGCGACGATTCATGACCTCTCCCCGTGCGGACGCCTGTCCTACTGACATCGGCGCGGAAGGCCGGAATCTTCAGGCGGCGATGCGATCGCACCGACCCGGTTTGAGATCGGTGCCCCGCCGACGGGTCGCGGACGGACGTAAGACTGAAGCTCGCTCCCGACGCCGCGACCGCCAACTCCGACTTGAGGCGGACACGCTGGGTGGAGTCCGAGCGCTGAGGGTATACGTGCCTACGCAAGTAAGTCCGGAATCACACAGGAGCACTTCCCATGCTGAGGAAGATCGAGAGCGACACTTTGGGAACGAGCGATCTGGGCTGGCTGCGCAGCCGCTTCCACTTCTCGTTCGCCGGCTACTACGACCCCGACAACATCAACTTCGGAGCCCTGCGGGTGGTCAACGACGACCTCGTCGACCCCGGCCACGGGTTCGACACGCATCCGCACAGGGACATGGAGATCGTGTCATACGTCGTGGACGGCGAGCTCACGCACGCGGACAGCATGGGCAACGCGCACACGCTCGCCCGCGGCGATGTCCAGTACATGAGCGCCGGCACCGGCGTGCTCCACAGCGAGCACAACAGAGGCACAGAGGTCCTCCGGTTCCTGCAGATCTGGATCTTCCCGGACGCAGCCGGACGCACCCCTGACTACGGTGACCGCCGGTTCCCCTGGGACGCGAGGAAGAACCGCTGGCTGTTGATGGCTTCGGGGCCGGGCGGCGACGCGCCGATCACGATCCATCAGGACGCCAGTCTGAGCGCGGTCGAGCTCGACGAGGGCCGGGAGATCGGCTTCGCCGTGAGTCCCGGCCGGCAGGCGTACCTCGTGCAGATCGAAGGCCGTTCGTCGATCAACGGGACCGATCTGCACGAACGGGACGCGCTGGAGATCGTCGGCGAGGATGTCACCATCCGCGCGCAGGAGACCTCTCACATCCTGGTGGTCGAGATGGCGGAGCGGGACTGAGCCGAGCGCCGGTTGAGGGTCAGGCCTCCCGGGTACGTAGTCGTGCGGAGACGAGCCGGTCAGACGGGCCGTCGCGCGCAGGGCTCGTGATGCGCGGCGACTCCGAGTGAGCGCCAGAACAGGGAGGACGTCGTGATCGTGAGAACGCGCAGAAGTCGTCTACTGGGAGCGCTGGCGGCGGTCACGCTCAGCGCTGCCTTGGCGCTCGTCATCGCCGGATGCGGCAGCAGCACCGCCTCGCCGACGCCGTCCGCGTCGCCGTCGCAGTCCAGCATCGCGGCCCGCGTCCTCGCCCTCAAGGACTATCTCGGGCAGGTCAAACCGATCACCGATCAGCTTGCGAGCACGGTGGCCTCCCTGCCCGGCGCGCTCCAGGGCATGGGCGCCAAGCCGGGCGCCGGCTGGACCGCCGCGGCCAGCAAGCTCGACGCGACGGCGGCGCAGCTCGGCGCCGAGGCCGCCAGCCTCTCGGCGCTCACGCCGCCGGCGGCCCTGCAGTCCACGCAGGATGCCGCGGTCAAGGCCATCCAGGCGGTCCAGTCCGGCGTCTCCAAGACCGCCGGCCTGCTCAACAAGGGGGCCAAGGCGACTACGACCCTGTCGTCTGTTCAGACGCAGCTCTCCGCCGCGCAAGCCCAGCTCTCCGCGGCGGGCCAGAAGCTTCTCGGCAACATCGAGGGACTGATCACCTCGCCCGACTCCACGCCGGCGCCGTAGGCCCCCGGGCGAGGACCAGACCCGCCCTGCAGGCACGCGACGCGGCCGGATGCCTTGACAGGCTGAGGGTCGCAGGCCGGGCTCCGGTCGGCTGACCGGGCGTCCGGCTACAGCAGCCCGTCCACCTCGTCCGCCGTCAGGACGAGCACGCCGCGGGCCCAGGGGAAGCTTTCGCGCGTCGCATCCGCGCGGTCGCCTGTCGTCTGGATCTCGCCGGTCCCGCGGACCAGACATCCCTTGCCCGGTCCGTTGGCGCCGGCGACGGCGCGCGTGCCCCACATCAGCTCGACCCGATCGTCGCTCGCGAGGTTCTTCTCCAGGCGCCCCATGCCGCCCACCGGCACGAGAAAGACGCCGTCGTCGGTGTACCCCAAGGTGCGGATGTAGTCGCCCCACGTGCCCACCACATGCGGCCCGTCGGGCCCGGCCGTGGCGATCGCGACCCACTCCGACTTTTCGATGACTTCTCGGCACACTCCGTCGATCTTGGCCATGATCGGCCTCCTGTGGATAGGTTCTGAGCCAGCGCTACCGGCGCGAGTGGTCCGGCAGCAGCACGAGGATGATGATGGCGATCACCGGGATGAAGCAGGCGAGGATGCCCCAGAGGAGCGCGCTGCGACCTTTGCCGCGAGCGATGGTGATCGTGATGAAGATGAAGACCACCCACGCGACCACGAAGATGATCCACCAGAAGAACGCGAGCGCTCCGACGATTGCCAGCATGTGCACCCTCCTTGACGAGTGACTCGGCAGTCCGGGTGGGTTCAGCCGCCTGCCGCCGCACCGGAAGCGTTCCCCGCCCGGGAAGCGGTCACACGGCTCTGTCTTTCCGTTCCCCGGCGCGCTGGACGCGAGCGGCGGCCACCTCCGCCCGGGCGCGGGCCGCGAGCGCCGCCTTCTTCAAGGCCTGGATGTCGTAGGCGCCGTGGTGGCGACGCCCGTTGATGAAGAACGACGGCGTGCCGGAGACGCCGCTCATATCCGCGCCGTCCACGTCCTGCGCGATCCGCGATGCGCCCACGCGCCGCCGCAGATCGTCCTCGAAGCGCTCCACGTCCAGCTCCAGCTCCGCCGCGTAGCGCAGGAGGTTGGGCGCGCCCAGAGCATCTTGCCTCTCCATCAGGAGATCATGCATCGGCCAGAAGGCGCTTTGGTCGGCTGCGGCCTCGGCGGCCTCGGCGGCTTGCTGCGCGTGGGGGTGCACGTCGTTCAGCGGCAGATGGCGCCACACGTACCGCACATCGGCGCGATCGGTGAGCAGCTCGCGGATGGCCGGCTCGGCCATACCGCAGTATGGGCACTCGAAATCACCGTATTCGACGAGCGTGATGGGCGCATCACCGGGGCCGCGGATGTGGTCTCGATCGGGATCCACGGGGGCGGCGAGGTCGACGATCGTGTCGGACGTGCCGAGCAGCGCGCGGATGCGCCGGTGGCCGGGGAGCAGGGCCGTCATGTGGAAGACGACCCAGGTCGCGAGCGCAGCGATCAGGGCGCCGCCGAGCACGCCGAGTTTGGCCTCCTCAAGTCGCGCGCCGGTGAACGCTAGAGACGCGATGAGGAGCGCCACGGTGAAGCCGATGCCGGCGATGGTGCCGCCGCCCAGGACGGATGCCCAGCCGACGGGCGGTCGCAGACGACCACGGCTGACGACGGTGAGCAGCCACGAGGCTCCGACGATGCCGATCGGTTTTCCGAGTACGTAGCCGACGAGGATCCCGAGCGTGACCGGGGACGTGAGGGCCCGGCCAAGGAACCCGCCGCTCACGGCGATGCCAGCGTTGGCCAGCGCAAACAGCGGGACGACGATGTAGCTCGTCCAGGGGTGGTAGAGGTTCTGCAGGCGGTCGTTGGGCGAGATGGCCGACTGCACGCTCGCGCGCGCCGACCTCGCCAGCTCGGGCGTCGGCTGCTCCCGAAACGAGCGAAAGCGCGCGCTCGCCTCCTCCAGGTCGGAGCGCGCGGCCGGATATGCGTAGGTCAGCAGTCCCATCGCGAGCCCGACCACGAGCGGTTCGATGCCGGACTCGAACAGCGCGATCCACACGGCAACGCCGAGCGCGAAGTACACGAGGCCGCGGTGGACGTGAAGGGCGCGCACGACCAGCACGAGCGCGAACAAGCCGAGCCCGGCGAGCAACGGGACCACAGCCAGGTGCCTGGTGTAGACGGTCGCGATGACGACGAGGGCGACGACGTCGTCGATCACGACCACCGTGAGCAGGAACGCGCGCATGCGGGTGGGGCTGTGCGTCCCGACAAGGGCAAGGGCGCCCAGGGCGAAGGCAGTGTCGGTGGACATGGCCGTGCCCCATCCGCCCGCGGAGCCGCGGCCAGCGTTGAACGCCAGGTAGATGAGGATGGGCACGATCATCCCGCCGATCCCGGCCACCAGGGGTAGCGCAGCTCGCAGCCGTTCGCGCAGCTCGCCCATGTCGAACTCCCGGCGAGCCTCGAGTCCGATGACGAGGAAGAAGAACGTCATCAGGCCGTTGTTCACCCAATGGCGCAGGTCCTGATGGAGCGCCGCGCCGCCGACCCGGATCGCGAGGGTGGTGCGCCAAAACGCTTCGTAGCCCGTTTGGTCGACGTTCACCCAGACGAGGGCGGCGAGCGTGGCGGCGAGCAGCACGGCCGCGCTGCCCGTCTCGGTGCGCAGGAACTCGCGGAGCGGCGTCTGTACGCTGCGCGCCCAAGCGGTGCGTCCCGACAGGGACTTCGCCGGTCTTGGCTCAGTCATGGGTTCGCTCTCCTATGCCAGCGCGCACCCCTGCTGGCCAGTCCACTCCTCGCCGTCAGCGAGCCGGCCGCCGCTCCAGTCGATCCGGTCTCACGCCGCGACGGGCGTGTCCATGAGCTTGCCCCACACCGCCCAGGAGTCGTAGTAGACGCGAACGCGGGGGTAGTCAAGCTGGAACTTGAGAGCGAACCAGGCTTCGCTCGCGCGGTTGCCGATGGTGCAGTAGGTGATGATGGCCTTGTCTCCGGTGACGCCCGCGCTCTCGAAGGCGCGCCGCAGCTCGTCGACGTTCCTCGGCGCGCCGTTCGCTTCGCGGAGCGTGTCGATCGGGACGCTGACGGCGCCGGGCACGTGTCCGGGGCGCCCGGCGTCAGCCGTGGCGCCCGAGGGCCAGAAGCGCTCGCCCGTGTACTCGAGCTCCGAGCGTACATCGACGATCTGCTGGTCGGGGTCGTCGATCGCGGCATCGACCGCTCCCCGGCCCGCGAGGAGGGCTACGTCTGCTCGCGGCAGCGGGTGGGGACTCTCCCCGAGTCGAGGCTCGTCCGTGGTCCACCGCTCGCCGGCCTCGACCCACTGCTCGCGTGGGCCGACGAGCATGCGCACGTCTCCGTGGCCGTGAGCCTTCATCAGCCAGAAGCCCAGCGGGGCCGCATATCCGTAGGTGACGACGGTGGTCTCGGGCGTGATGCCCGAGCGCGAAAGCAGCCGCTGCATCTCGCGCGGCGGCACGGGTCGATAGCTTGAGTCGCGCAGGTCGGCGTAGGCGTTCCAGAGGATCGCCCCCGGGATGTGGCCCTGGTCGTAAGCGGCTCGGCTTACGTCCACCTCGACGAACCGCACCCTGGGGTCGTCGAGGTGCCTGGCGATCCACTGGACATCGACTGCGGTCTCCGGCTGTTGCGGTGAGATCGACATGGTCTACCTGCCATTCGGTCGTGCTCCTCTCCCTTCGGGCCGTTCCCGGGCGGCGGGCGCGGGAAACGCTGCCACGCCGTCGTGCTACTCTCGTTCGCGAAGCAAGGTCCACCACGGGAGGAGAACGATGCAGTATCGAGACTTCGGCGCGATCGACTTTCGGCCGTCGGTGCTGGGCTTTGGGGCGATGCGCCTGCCGCAGCTCGCCAATGCGGCCGAGGTGGCGTCAGGTCCGTACGGCACCATCGATGTGGACACCGCCAACGCCATGCTGCGCCGCGCCGTCGAGGCCGGCGTCAACTACGTCGACACGGCCTACCCGTACCACGACGGCGCCAGCGAGCGCTGGCTCGGCCAGGCGCTGCGCGCCGTCGCTCGCGACGTCTCTGGTCCGGGTGACGCCGGCCTCGCCGATCTGCGCGGCCGCCTCAAAGTGGCGACTAAGATGCCGATGTGGCTGCTCCAGTCGCACGACGACTGCGAGCGCTACTTCGGCGAGCAGCTCGAGCGCCTCCAGCTCGACTCGGTCGACTTCTACCTGCTGCACGGCCTGCGCGCCGGAAGCATCGACAAGCTGCGCGATCTCCGTGTCCTGGAATGGGCCGAGCAGGCGCTGGCCGCCGGCCGCATCGGCCACCTGGGATTCTCGTTCCACGACCAGTACCCGGTGTTCGAGGAGGTGGTCGACGCTACAGATCTCTGGGAGTTCTGCCAGATCCAGTACAACTTCATGGACGAGGAGTACCAGGCGGGCACGCGCGGGCTGGAGTACGCCGCAGGCAAGGGGCTCGGCGTGATCGTCATGGAGCCGCTGCGCGGCGGCCGTCTGGCGCGGCGGCCGCCGGAGGCCGTGACCGCGCTCTGGGCCGCCGCCAACGCGCGGCGCGTGGCCGCCGGCGCGGCGCCGCGCACGCCGGCCGAGTGGGCCCTGCAGTGGGTCTGGCAGCACGCGGAGGTCTCGTTTCTGCTCTCGGGGATGAGCACCATGGAGCAGCTCGAGGAGAACCTCGCCTGCGCCGAGCGAGCCGCCGCCGGCGTGCTCGCCGAGGACGAGCTCGCGACGTATCGTCAGGTCCGCGACGCGTATCTGGCCGGTAGCCCCATCGACTGCACCAACTGCCGGTACTGCCTGCCGTGTCCCAGCGGCGTCGCCATTCCCGAGGTGCTCGAGCTCTACAACGACGCCATCATGTACGACACCGGAGCGGCGGCGGCGCGCTACTCCTACGGCTGGATGCCGGAGCCGCAGCGCGCCGAGTCCTGTACGCAGTGCGGCGACTGCGAGGAGCTCTGCCCCCAGCAGATCGCGATCCCCGACTGGCTCGAGAAGATCCGGGAGTATCTGGCCCCCGACAAGTGAGGGGGACGAGAGGCTTGCCCGACGATGCCGCGGACTCCCGCGCGGACGCCGACGTGACACCCTCCGCTCCGGCTGTGGGCGCGCGCCCGGCAGCCTGATCGATGCTGGCGGCGCTGCTGGCCCTGCTGGCCAGCTTCTCGTGGGGGTCGTCCAACTACCTCGCCGGCATCGAGAGCCGACGCCGCTCTGTGTGGCACGTCACCGCGCTCAGCCAGATCGCGGCGGCCGTGGTGGCCGGAGTCGCGTTGCTCGTCGCCCGGCAGGCGCCCCCCGGCCTCGTGGACGCGGCGGTCCTGGTCCTGGCGGGCGTGGCCACGGCCATCGGGCTCCTCGCCTTCTACCGGGCGCTCGCCATCGGCACGATGAGCATCGTGGCGCCCATCGTCGCCCTGGAGGTGCTGCTGCCGGTCTCCGTCGGTCTCCTCAAGGGCGAGCGGCCGAGCCTGCAAGCCTACGCCGGCATGGTGGTGACGGTCGCCGGCGTCGTCCTCATCTCCTGGGCCCGGCGCGGCAAGCGCGATCACATAGCCCGGCGGGCCATCCTCCTGGCCATCCTCGCCGCCGTGTGCTGGGGGCTCATGCTCGTCGCGCTCGGTGTCAGCGGCCGGGGGAGTCCGTACTGGGCGGTGTTCGACATCAGGGCCGCGTCCGCCATCGTGATCGCTCTCTACGTCCTCGCCACGGGACGGCGCCTGCCCCTCAAGGGGCAGAACCTACCCGTGCTCTTCCTCGTCGGCGCATTGCTCACCGTCGCCAACCTCCTCTTCACCGTGGCGGCGGGCATCGGCCTGCTCAGCATCGTCTCGATCCTCGGGTCGCTGTCGCCGGTGGTCGTCACGGGCTACGCCCAGATCCTCCTCGGCGAGCGGCTGTCTGTCAGGCAGTGGGCCGGGTTCGTGACCGTGTTCGCGGGGATCGTGCTGCTTTCCGTGTAAGACGCGCGGCCGCCTGTGACGATGCCCGTCGTCAGTCGGCCGCGTCCATCTCGAGGAGCACGAGACTGCCTCCGCAGTACTTCTGACGCAGCGCGGGCTTGTCGATCTTGCCGGTGGCGTTGCGCGGCACCTCGTCGAAGATGACTCGCCGCGGGCGCTTGTAGCGGGGCAGCGCGGAGCAGAACTCGAGGATCTCCTCCTCGGTGCGCTGCTGGCCCCGCTTCAGCTGCACGATGGCCGCGGCGATCTCGCCCAGGCGCTCGTCGGGCAGGCCGATGACGGCCACGTCCTTGATCGCGTCGTGGCGGTGGAGGAAGTCCTCGATCTGCACCGGGTAGATGTTCTCGCCGCCGGTGATGATCACGTCCTTCTTGCGGTCCACCAGGTGGATGAAGCCGTCCTCGTCGGTGCGCGCCATGTCGCCGGTGAGCAGCCAACCGTCCTGCAGCACCGCCGCCGTCGCCTCGGGGTCGTTGTAGTAGCTCTTCATGACGCCCGGCCCCTTGACCGCCAGCTCGCCCGATGTCCCCCGGCCGCGACCGGCGTCGCCGGAGTCGTCGACGATCTTCGTCTCCCACTGGTAGCCCGGCGATGCCGATGGCGCCCACCTTGTGGACGTTCTCGATCCCCAGGTGCACGCAGCCCGGGCCGACCGATTCGGTGAGCCCGTAGTCGGTGTCGTACTGGTGGTCGGGGAAGTGCTCCAGCCAGCGATGGATGAGGCTGGGCGGCACCGGCTGGGCGCCGATGTGCATGAGCCGCCACTGGTCCAGGTCGTAGTCGTCGAGCCTCACGTCGCCGCGCGTCGATGGCCTGCGAGGATGTCCTGCGACCCACGGGACGAGCAGCCAGACGATGGTGACCTCCTCGTCGGAGATGGTCTGGAGGATCCACTCCGGCTTGGTGCCGCGCAGCAGCACGCCCTTGCTGCCGGCCAGGAGGCTGCCGAACCAGTGCATCTTGCCGCCGGTGTGGTAGAGCGGCGCGATGCAGAGGAAGTTGTCGTCGCGGCCCTGGCCGTGATGGTTCTGTTCCGCTCGGCCGCCGACATGAGGCTGCGGTGGTCGTGCAGGATGGCCTTGGGGAAGCCGGTGGTGCCCGACGAGAAGTAGATGGCGCCGTCGTCCTGCTCGGAGATGGCCACGATCGGCGGCGCCTCGGGCGAGCACTCGGCGACCACCTCGCGAGTAGCTCTCGGCGAACGTGGGGCAGTCGGCGCCCACGAAGAAGCGCGGGTCGAGCTCGGGCATGCGATCGACCACGGCCTCCACCCGGCCCGACGAACTCCGGCCCGAACACCAGGGCGCGGGCCTCGGACGAGCTTGAGGCAGTACTCGATCTCCTCGGCGGTGTAGCGGTAGTTCATCGGCACCGCCACCGCGCCCGGTCTTGAGGATGCCGAAGTAGATGGGCAGCCACTCCAGGCAGTTCATGAGCAGGATGGCGACCTTGTCGCCCCTGCCGATGCCGCGGCTCAGGAGCAGGTTGGCGAAGCGGTTGGCGGCTCTCGTCGAACTGGCGCCAGGTGATCTCCCGCCGGGAGTACGTCGTGCGGCGTTGGTCTCCATGAGCTCGTACTCGCGCCAGGTGACCTCGCGCTTCTCTTTCAACTCGGGGTTGACGCAGACGAGGCAGACCTCGTCCCCGTAGAGTCGGCGTTGCGCGCGAGCAGCTCGGTGATCGGCATGTGTGTCGCCTTCCTCCACGGGGGGCCTGACGTGGCTTGGATTGTGCGGGCAATCCGGCGGCTCGGCAAGCCGGGCCGCCGGCGCCGCTAGCACGTCACGTGGATGATGGCGTAGGCGTGCTTCGCACTGACGTGACGGAGGAGACGCAGTGCCTCCTCCGTGGGCGCGGCGACGATCTCGACTCCGCGCCGCTCCGCCTCGGCCCAGACGGCGGGCATGATCGGCAGACTGCCAGACTCACCCGTGCCGACTATCAGCCGGCCGCCGCCCCAGGGGATCCGCTCGTTCGCCGAGAGCGGCGTGTGGCCGAACTTGGCGCGATAGCGCTTCGACGGCTTCTTGCGCCGCTTCTCCACCCGGCCCGCTTCGATCACGACGTCGAAGGCGTAGCGCCGGCCCTCGATCTCGATCTCGCCGAACTCGATCCAGCTCGCGTGCATCCGCGACCTCGTGGGCGTCCGCGCCCGTCGCGGGCGCCTCGCGCGTCGACGCGCCTAGCGCGCCGCGCGCCGTTCGTAGTAGAGCGCCAGCAGGCCGACCCCGATGAGCCACACGACGAAGTACACGGCGAGAAACACGGGCAGCGGCACGCCGTGTGCGAACGCCAGCGTGAGGAGGGCGCTCACGAAGATCCACCAGATGTACACCGTGCGACGCTTGGGCTTTCGCGATCTCGGCATGGCGGACGCAGTCTATAGAAGAGCGCGCCGTGAGGCATTCCCGCTAGGCGGAGTCCTGTCGCCCTATCAGGCGGTCGACCCCGTCGAGCAGCAGGTCGAGCCCGAACTCGAACGGGGCGTAGGTCGGGCCTTCGGCCGGGGCGAACGCCCCGCCCTCGACGGCGCGGTGCAGCGCCGGGAACCGCTCAGCGCTGACGACGGTGCGCAGTAACTCACCGAAGGCCGCGGTCGCCTGGTCTGGCTCGAACAGGCCCTGCCGCACGCCGTCCGCGGTGGTCCCCGCGAGCCGCGCCTGGCTCGAGACGTAGCCGCTGAGCAGGAGCAGGACGGCCATCTTCTGATACTCGGTGAGCGGGGTGCCGGTCAGAGCGCGCAGCCCGAGGTCTATCCAGGCGATCTGACTTGGCGTGCCGGCTCTCTCGATGAACCGGACCTCGTCAAGCCACGGATGCTGCTGCATGATCACGTGCTGCTCGCGCGTCCATCGCGCCAGGCCGGCGCGCCATCCCTCCAGCGGGACGTCGAGCCCGGGCGGCGGCTGCCAGACCGTGTCGTGCATGAAGAGCAGGAGCTCGTCCTTGCTGGCCACGTAGCGGTAGAGGGACATGGTCGTGAACCCGAGGCGCTCGGCCACGCGCTTCATCGACACCGCCGCGAGACCGTCGAGGTCGGCCAGCTCGATGCCGCTCTGGACGATGCGCTCGAGGCTCGAGCCCGAGCCTGGCCTCACGGCCGGACGCCGCGCCCGATCTCCAGAGCCGCTCCAGTCCCGATGGTGGTCTGTCGTTCATGTCTTCCTCCGCATCAACTGTAGGAAGTATATCCTCGCGTACTTGACACACACTGATGTACATCATACACTTCGGTCTACACAATACACAACGCGGAGGCGAGGACGATGTCAGCGGCGATCTCTGTCAGGGGCCTGAGCAAGAGCTATCGGCTCGAAGCCGGCTCTGGACCAGCTCGATCTGACCGTGGATCCGGGGAGGTCCACGGCTTTCTGGGGCCGAACGGAGCCGGCAAGACGACCACGCTCGCGCATCCTGCTGGGTCTACTGTCGAGGGATGGCGGCGACGTCACGGTGCTGGGCATGGACCCCTGGCGCGACGCGGCCGTCCTGCATCGACGGCCTCGCCTACGTGCCCGGCGACGTGAGCCTCTGGCCCAACCTCACCGGCGGTGAGGTGATCGATCTGCTTGGCGTCGCTGCGCGGCGGTCTCGAGCCGTCGCGCCGCGCCGACCTCATCGAGCGCTTTCAGCTCGACCCGACGAAGAAGTGCCGGGCGTATTCCAAGGGCAACCGTCAGAAGGTCGCGCTCGTGGCGGCGTTCGCGTCCGCCTGCGAGCTTTACCTTCTGGACGAGCCCACGTCCGGCCTCGACCCGCTGATGGCAGCCGTGTTCCAGGAGGTCGTCCGCGAGGCCCACGCCGCGGGCAGCACCGTCCTGCTGTCGAGCCACATCCTGTCCGAGGTCGAGGCGCTGTGCGATCGAGTGACCATCGTGCGCGCCGGCCGGACCGCCGATTCGGGCACCTTCGAGGAGCTGCGCCACCTCACGCGCACGACCGTGGTCGTGGAGACGACCGAGCCGATGCGACGACGCTGGCCGGGCTTGCCGGGCGTGCACGACGCGAGCGTCGACGGCACGCGCGCCGAGTTCTCCGTCGATCACTGCGACCTGAATCGCGTGCTCGAGCACCTCGTCACGCTCGACGTGCGCTCCCTGACGACCTCGCCACCCACGCTCGAGGAGCTCTTCATGCGCCACTACTCGGGGCCGGTCGTCGACGAGCGTTGAAGCCGAACTGGAGGCCGTGCGATGAAGGCGCTCACGGGAACGGCAAGCTGCTGCGGCTCGCCCTGCGCCGCGACCGGTTCGTGCTCGGCGCCTGGATCCTCGGGCTCACCGTCTTTCTCGCGGCGACGACGCACATGTCCGTGGTGGGCCTGCCGACGCAGCGCGATGTGGTCACGGAGACGCAGTTCATGGCCGCCAATCCAGGCATGCGTCTGCTCAGCCTGTCCTCCGGAGCCAGCGTCGGCGCCTACGCGATGAGCCGCAGCTTTCTGACGGTCGCGATCCTTGCCGCCGTGATGAGCGTGCTCTGCGTCGTGCGGCACACGCGGCAGAACGAGGAGACGGGCCGCGAGGAGCTCTTGCGCGCCGGCGACGTCGGGCCCTCGGCCGGCATCGCCGCGGCTGCCATCCTCGCGCTGGGCGCGAACCTGGTGCTGGCGCCGCTGCTCGGCCTCGCGATGATCGCCAACGGCCAGCCGGTCGCCGGCTCGCTTGCGGCCGGCGCGGCGATCGCCGCGGTGGGCGTGGCCTTCACCGGCGTCGCCGCCCTGACGTCGCAGCTTTCGCTCTACCGCGCGCGGGGCCAACGGGCTGGCCATGGCCGCGCTGGCGGTCGCCTTCGTCCTCAGCGGCGTCGGCAACATGCTCGGCCACGCCGACCCCAGCGGGCTGGTCGCGTACAGCGCCTGGCCGACGTGGCTGTCGCCGATCGGCTGGGGCTACGCAGCTGCGCCCGTTCGGCGGCGACCATTGGTGGCTGCTCGGCGTGTCCGCCGGCTTCGCCGCCGTCCTGCTCCTCGCGGCCGGCCGGTACGCCGCGCGGCGCGACCTGGGGCGCGGCGTGCTCCCGGAGCGGACCGGCCGGGCCCAGGCCTCACAGCGACTTCGCGGTCCTTTTGGGCTGGCCTGGCGCCTGCAGCGCACCGCCTTCGTCTCGTGGCTGATCGGCCTGGTCGCGTTCGGCTTGATCTTCGGGTCCGTCAGCGGCAGCGTCCGGACCATGACCGGCAGCGCCCGCGACTGGTACCAGAGCCTGGGAGGCTCGCACGACATGCTCGCCGCCTGGTTCACGTCGATGACGGAGCTGGCCGCCATGATGGTCGCCATCTACGCGGTCCAGGTGCTGCTGCGCATGCGGGAGGAGGAGACTCGCGGCCGGCTCGAACCCGTTCTTGCGAGCGCCGTCAGTCGGCCGCGGTGGGCGCTGAGTCAGGTGCTCGTCGCCGGCCTCAGCGCCGTCGCGCTTCTCCTCGCGTTCGCCCTTGCCATGGCGCTGACGGCCGGGCAGGTCGTCGGCGACACGTCCGGCCTGCTGCGCGATCTGACCGGCGCGGCACTGGCCGAGCTGCCCGCCGTCCTGGTCATCGCGGCCGCGGTGCTCGCGATCTTCGCGCTGCTGCCGCGCCGGGCCGTCGTGGTCTCGTGGCTGCTGCTCGGGGCGTGCGTCCTCTTCAGCCCCGTGTTCGGCGCCAGCCTCCGTTTGCCGCAGTGGGCGCTCGACATCTCGCCCTTCACGCACCAGAAGCCGCCGGCGCTGGAGATCAGCACGCTTGCGACCGTCGCTCTGGTCGCCGGCTCGGTAGCTCTCGTGGCGGCCGGCGTCGCCGCGTTCCGCCGCCGTGACGTGGTGTCCGGATGACGCTGATGTCCCGATGGCCGGCGAGCGGGGCGCGCAGGCGTAGTCAGCCGCGCGCACCCGTCGCTTGACCGACTTCGATGAGGTGGCCGTCGGGGTCGCGGATGTAGGCGCGGATCTCGCGGCCGTGGTCCTTGGGCTCCGTGAGGAACTCGGCGCCTCTGGCCGACCACTCGCGGTAAGCCTTGGCGATGTCGGCGACGCGCACGTTGAGGAAGGCGCTCGTGCTGTTGGGATCCGGCGGCGTCGCCAGGGTCACCTCCGGCTTGTCATCGGTCGGTCCTCCGCCGACGTTGAGGATCAGCCAGGAGTTGGCGAGCTTCAGGATCACCGGGTCGCGCTCGTTCACCACCTTGGCGTCGAAGATGCGCTGATAGAACTCGCGCGATCGGTCCTGGTCCGAGACCACCAGGAAGTGGGTGAGCACGAATCCCTCAGCGGGAGCCGGAAAGTCGTCTCTGTCCATCGAATGCCTCCCTCCCGTCATCTCAGCGAAGATGCCCCTGCCGCGATCGGTACCCAAGCGACAGGGGGCCTTGGAGGGAGTGTTGCCTGACGCCTACGTCTTCCTAACTGCGGAGGGTGGACGCGACCGAGCCCAGCCGTCGGGGTCTAGCGAGCGTCTTCCGCTTCGGCGGAGGACGAGCGCGCTCGAGGAAGGCGCCAGCGTCGCCACGGCACGATGCCATCGATCTCGATCTCGAGCGAGAAGCTGAGGAACGTGCGGATGAGGACGATGAGGCCCAGGCCCAACACGTTGTTCAGGGTGGGCTCCACCGCCACGGTCCTGATGAGGTCGGCCGCTACGAGGATCTCGAGGCCCAGCAGGATGCTGCGCCCGAAGTAGCTGCGGATCATCACGTACACGCCGCCGGGGCGTTCGCGGCGCAGCTTGGCGATCAGAGCGCGGACGAAGCCGAGCGACGAAACCCACCAGCAGCACGGCCACGCCGACGACTTCGAATCCCCGGGTGACGTGGTCCATGAAGCTGGTGTAGTCCATGAGTCATTCAGTTCCGCGCCGGCACGCGGCCACCTGCGAGGACATGCGCTCAGCGAGCCAGCTCGCTCGGCGACCGGCGGCGGCCACCGTCGTTGGCGCCGCCGCCGGTCGATGTCTTGGCAGCTCGACCACCTGTCTGATGCCTGAGTCGCTTCCCGGTCAAGCTCCCGGGGCGCGATAGGCCACGGTCTTCTTGGTCGCCGCGTCGACCTCCTCCGGTGTGAGCAGCACCACGACGCTCGAGTGAGCGGCTCCAGCGGCGGTGACGGCGAGGCTGACGGCAGCCGCGGTGACGTTGTCCGGGAGCTGCGCGATGGCGTAGACATCGTCAGCGCCGAAGGCGTAGTAGAACGTCTCGAGAGTGCCGCCGAGATTCCCGATCATGCTGTCGACCGTCGCTCGCCGGCTGCTTCCGCCCTCCTTGAGAAGGCCCCGCACGCCGTCGGTGGTGTACGACACGCGAAGAAGATACCTGGTCATGATCACTCCCTTGGTCCGATTTGGAGACGGGTCCATGGTTCCCGGCTCGCGCGTCGCGTTCGCCGTTGGAATGCGATGGAGCACCATTCCTCTTATCGGGGTAAGCATTCAGTTGATGACTACACGCCTGGACCACGGATACTGAGAAATGGGGTCGATCATGGGCGGAGTGGGACCGGATATCGATGAAATCGCCGCAGACCCGCTCGATCAGGTCTCGGGACCAGCGACAGACCTTGCCTCGGGAAGACTGATCGATCTCACGCTCCGCGATTTCGCGGACCAGGTCGGCGAGCCGCTCCCGCGAGCCGGAGGCGGGAGCGTGGCTGCGTACGCGGGCTCCATGGCCGCGGCGCTGGTGGGCATGGTGTGCCGACTGACGGCCGGCACCACGCACCCTGAGGCCGGCGAGGAGGGGCTGGGACATATCTGTGCTGCCGCCGAGGGCCTGAGGGTGAGACTCCTGGCCGCTGTCGACGCCGATACCGACGCTTATCTCGAGGTCGCCGCCGCCTGCCGTCTGCCCAAGGGCACCGCGGAGGAGATCGCGGCGCGCGAGACCGCCATGGCCGCCGCCAGGCGGCGCGCGGCCGGCGTGCCTCTGGCCGCCGCCGAGGCCTGCCTCGAGGTCATCGAACTGGCGGGCGGCCTGGGCGCCGGCTTCAACACGGCCGCCGCGAGTGAGCTTGCCGTGGCCGTGCAGTCGGCGATGACGTGTGTCCGTGGCGGATCCGTCGACGTCGCCGTCAACCTCGAAGCACCTCGACGAAGACGCCAGACGTCGTGGAGATGCGGCGGCGCAGCGCCGAGATCGAGCGGCGCGCCGATGAGACGTTCGCGACGGCTTGGCCGGTCTTCCGCGACCTGGCCGGCGGCACGTCATGACGACGCCGCCGGCCTGAACGGTCCGGTCTTCCAAGAAGTCAGGCTCGGTCTTACGCCGACAGTTCCGGCATGCGCCGCGTCAGCTCCGCCCAGTCGTCGCCGATCGACCGCTGGATGAGCTGCTTGACTCCCGCGAACGCTTCGGGCGGCAACACCATCTGCTGGATGCGGGTCATGTTCTCGCGGTCGTCGTCGCCCAACAAGGGGTACATCCACATGATGAAGTCCGGCTGGCCCTGCCGGAGGGATCTCGGCGGCCATGATGCCGACGGCCTTGCCTTGGTCGGGCACGGAGACGCGCTCCCCGAAGATGCGATAGAGGTGCGTGTCCTCCTTGAACAGATGGATGTCGAGGTGGAACTTGAAGGCGGCGGAAGCTCGGGCAGTCGCCAGGGCGTCGCCCGCGGCCACCGCCGCGTCCAGGGCATCGAACGCCTGGTCGAGGCCGCGATGGTCATCTATGTAGGCCTCGGCGACCAGTGGCGCGACCCCTTCGAGGACGGGGAAGACGGCGATCTCCTCCCCATGGGCGTGGATCACGAGTATCTCGTTGAAGTAGCGGAACCGCTCCAGCGCCGCCTCGAGCCCCGGCTCGCCGCGCGCCGCGCCGAGCGCCGCGGCGTCGATGCCCTCCATGTCCTTGCGGAACGCGTTGTGGATGGCCCTTATCGCATCGATCGGACCTGTCATGATGGTCGTCCTCCTTGGATAGACCCGCGGTTCCGTGCTCCCTACCCGCTTGTGGCACCAGTGCCGCCGTTGGCAGACCTTTGGTCCGGCGCCGGGGAGGGTAGTCTCGCTGGGTGAGACCATGAAGCTTTCCCTGCCGCGGCTGCGCGGAGACAGAGACACCGTCGTCACCGGCGTCTTCGACATCGGGGTCGTCCTCAAAGGCATCGACGGCGTCCTCGAGATCGCCGGCGGGCCTGTTCCTGCTGCTCGTCCCTTTGGGCGACGTCAGCCGGTTCCTCATCTGGGTGACGGGCAAGGAGCTGAGCGAGGATCCCAAGGACTTCATCGCCACCCACCTCGTGCACCTGGCGAACACGCTCTCGGTCAGCGGCTACCGTCTCACGATCGCCTACCTTCTGGTCCACGGCTTCGTGAAGGTGTTTCTGGTGTACATGCTGCTGCGCCGCCACCTGTGGGCATACCCGTTGGCGATCGCCATCTTCACCGCGTTTGGCGTGTATCAGGTGTACCAGTACTCGATCTCGCACTCGTTGCTGCTTCTGGCGCTCACGGTCCTGGACGTCGCCGTGATCGTCCTCACAGTCTGGGAGTACCGGATCCTGATCCGCCGCGGTCGCGCCGCGAGAGCGGCGGAAAGCCCGGCGGGATCCTAGGCTGGCCTATCCCCGAGCAGTCGCGACGACCGCTACTGCACGAGCAACAGGTAGCCGATGCTGACGCCCCACATGCCCACAGCAAGGAGGCCGAGGACAACGGACGTCTTTGCGAGGGCGGTCTTCTGCCCACCGCGTCTGGCAACAAGGATCGCCGCTATGCCGAACGCTGTACCCGCCACGGCGGGGGTGATGCCGAGAGTGCCGACGAGCATCGCCGAGAAGTCCAGCCCGTAGGTGACCATGAACCGCCAGACGCTGAGCGGGTACACACTGAAGACGCTCATGGCGAGGAGGGTGCAGCAGACGAGTCCGAACCCTGCGACGACGAGGGCGAATACGCCCAGGACAGTCGCCGCCGGCGACGGCCGTCGTACTGCTTCCGCTGACTCCGCGGAGGCCACTCACCCCCCGCCCTGGTTCACTTGGGCCGAGGCCACGGGCAGAATGCCGCACTTGTCGATGATCGGATCCGCCGTTCGACCTCGGTCGCCCTTACGCCCGCGCTCACATGGCGACGATGTTGACGATGTTGTCCTCGCTGTCCTTGAACCAGGCCGCCTTGGTGCCCTCGAACTCGGCGATGCCGTTCGTGGTCTTGAGTCCGATCTCGGGCACGTCGTAGTCCTCGAAGGTCACGCCTTTGGCTCGCAGGCCGGCGGCGACCTCATCGAACTTGTCGGCAGGCAGGTTGAAGCCCAAGGCCGTGTTCTGCGGCGCCGGCATGCCGGGGCGTTCATAGATCAGGACCATGGTGCCATCGCCCGCCGAGAACATGCCCTCGCTCCCGGAACCGGGGACGTCGATCGGCTTGAGCCCCAACACCTCGGCGTAGTACTTCTTGGCGCGAACGATGTCCTCCGCGCGCAGCACTGCTGCAGCGGGATAGTCGCCGAGACCAGCCATCATACACATCCTTTCTCTCGTCGCATCGGTCACACCTTTGACTTCCCCCCAATGCGGAGCGGGACGCCGTTTTCGCGCTCGTACGACCGGCACGTTACCTCGACCGCACGCCTCGCGCAGGGCTGAGCGACGCGGACTCTGTGACCGCGCGGGGGGCCCAGTCGCGAGAGTCAGAGACCGAAGCGACCGAAGTCCGTGCAGCCATCACGTACCCGCGACCTTGACCACGCCGAGCCGTCGAGACACGGGCGGGTGCGCCGCCCTATCGCGTTGAGTCGCGGAGGTATACGCTTTATGCGCTAACGGGGGGGTCTGGGGGGTGGCTTGCGACGTCAAAAGCGCGTGCGGTGGTTCCTGATCGTCTTCTGCGTCGCTCTGGCACTGTTCTGCGGCCTCGCCAGTGCACTTGACCAGGACGGCGACTTCGCCGCCACCATCCGCTTGGCTGATGACCCTTCGTGCTCACCGGAAGAGGCCCCCCGCGTACTATCCGCCGTCGATGCGCACCGGCTTCTGACCGGACCTGCGCCCCGCACTGGCATCCGCCCCCCGTGTCTGCTCGCCGCCGTCCCCGGCGGCCTCTGCCTCCTGATCTGATCAGCTCCGCGAGGGCGCGCCGCCACACGCACGCTTGCGCGATGGGCGGCCCTTAACTGCCGCGCTACAGGCATCATCCGCAGGCACCAGGCAAGTATGAATGGTGCCCGGACATATGGATCAGGTGTACGGAGGGGGAAGGATGCGAAGGAAGAAGTTCAGCCTTGTCGTTCTCTTGGCGCTGCTCGTCGTTTTCAGCTTCGCCGCAAACGCCATGGCTCTAGACGGGCGAGTCGTTCAAAACGATCCGAACAATCCCATCAAGTTCTCGATCGACGCGAACATAGCCACCGGCAGCGTTTCGACCAGCAATCTGTACATCGGCACCGTGGCATCGTATCTGGGCGCCAGAGCCGACGGAAAGACGTCTATCTTCCAGGGCGGATTCGGAAAGAACCCCAACGACATTCTCATCATGAATGACAAGGTCGGTGTCGTTCTCGCAGTGGGCACTCCAGATCCCTGGGGATATCCCGGTGGCTCCATTCTTGATGCCGGGCGCATCACATCTGTTCCGTCAGGCGCTACGGATCTCAAGGGAGCCACGTTTGGTAAAGACACCGTTTTGACGGTGCAGTTCCTCTTCAATTCCTGGGACGCCTGGGCTCCCTCAAACACAGGGATCGTCTACTTTGACCTGGTGAACTACAACTTCCAGACCAAGTCCATAGACGACGTCAATGGCATACCGGCAGTCAAGGTCAACAGGAAGTTCGCTGTTCCCTATAACCTCGCCGGCGTTTCCACTGCCAGGGACCTGGACGTCGTTTCGTACTACAGCATCGCTCCGGGCAAAGACTACGCCTACATGTTCGACACCGTCACCAACAATGGCGTGGCCTTCTCAGCTTCTACCAACAATGAAGTCAGCCTCTCGAACAAGGGCGGCGACGGCATTGACACCAAGACCGTCGCCGCACTCACCGCCGCGAATACCTATAACTGGGTCGCGGATGCCGCCGGCGATCCGGTGCGGCAGTTTTCCACGACGATGATCTCCCCCGGCATGAACATGGGATCTGACGGCAGAACGCATCCCTATGCCAGCTTCACCGGCGCCACGGGCTACCGAGAGCTACGCTTCGCGGATCTCGCCGTACGTGGTCGGAGAGAGCAGGATCTACGAGTCGTATCTCATGATCGACGATCAGTGCTCCTGGCAAAAGGTCTTCGACTTCTGGGCGGACTACAAGGGTATCGACACATTCAGGGTCTCCGGTGCCGTCACGGACGACGCCGGCAACCCTGTCCCGTATCCGGTGGTCATCATCAACAGAGGCACTACGCTCTACGGTTGGGTCATGGGTGACAAAGCCGGCAAGTACACTGCCGACCTCCCCAATGAGAACACGACCCAGGTGTACGATCTCCGGGTCGAGAAGGCCGGCACGGTACGCGGCCCCACCAGCGCGAACTTCACCAGCGACACTGTCCCGCTCGGCGGCATCGATCTGAAGACGGGCAGCTCTCTGGTTCCCGTCACGTTCACGTTTCGGGACCAGAACGGCAACCCCGTCTGGGGAAGACTCTCGGTGGGCACTACCCCCATCGTTCCGTTTACGGGAAAGACCTACTTCTTCTCCGACAGCGTTGCCGATGGGTCCGTTGCCAAGGGGGTCGTGACAGCGTTGGTCGCTCCCGGCCCCTACACCGCCAGATGCTACGGCGAGGGCTTCGGCTTCTACTCCTACACCTCGAGCACCTCCACGTTCTCGCAGGACATCTCGGGCAATACGACCACCAATCCGACCCAGACGGTGACGATCAACAAGACGCTCAGCGCCCCTACTGACTGGTTTGGCATAGACAACCATCACCATGGCGTGAGGTCAGACGCCTTTTCGCCCCCGGAAGTCGTGTCCAAAGCACAGATGACGGCCGGGCTCGAGGTCTTGACCCTCGATGACCACGAATACGTCCTGGACAATGCCCCGATGTACGACTGGTCCAGAAAGATGAATGCCACGGGCTATATGCCCTCTGAAGAGGTGACCGCCAGCTGGGCGCATTTCGACATTTTGCCGCTGACGACGAGCGCGTATACGCGCTTTCTCGATCGTGCCCAAGCCAACCCGATCGTCAATACAAATGCGTCGCTGCAAGGCATCATCGATGATGCTCACAATGCCGGCGTCTCCATAGGGGCCAACCATCCCAACAGTTCCTACGGGCTGTTCCTGGCCGACGACAACAAGACGGTCCCCGGCGGCATGACCGACGACTTCGACGGTATCGAAGCGCAGCTCGGCAACACCACGCTCAATGAGGCGATGAGTTTCTGGAACGCCTACCTTACCGGCGGGACCTATCGCGGCGTCACCGTCACGCGGCCCCACTACATCTATGCCAGCACAGACATCCATGACTCGGGAAACGGCACGAGCAGCGGCTCCAGAAGATCCTATGTCTACGTTGAGAATGGGGCTGCCAAGAGCCAGGCTGATTTCGATGCTTTCAGCCTGGAGTTCTCCAGGAGCCAGGCAGCCGGTCATAGCTACAGCTCGAGCGGTGTCTTTGTCACGCCCGCGAGCGGCAAGATCTTCGGGAACACCTATTGGACGGCTGCATCGGGCACATTCACCGCGACGTTCAACGTTTCGGCGCTCAACAACATCACTGACATCTACGTCTTCGGCAGCACCGGCACCGGCACTGCCACGGGCGCCTTCACGTGCAAGAACCTGGTGTCCAGAACGACATACACCGGTTCCGACCTGAGTACGTCCAAGGACTTCACGCTGACGGTGGATGGTGTCCAGGGCAAGCAGTGGTACGCGATCGCCGCAGCTTCCAGCAACGGCCGGTATGCCTTCACCAATCCGATGTGGGTCAACGCCGACAGCACCGGTCCCAGCGCCTCCATCGACGGCGTCCCGGCCACCTGGGTGACCCATGCCGTGCCGCTCTCGTTCAGCGGCGACGACGGTAGCGGCTCCGGCGTCGACTTTATCGAGTACAGGATCGGTGACGGCGCCTGGACCAAGGGCAGCGCCGCGACCGTCGCCGCCGAAGGCGAGACGGTGGTCAGCTACCGCGCCACCGACAAGGTCGGCAACGTCGGCCCCGAGGCGTCTGCTTCGGTCTTCATCGACAACACGGGTCCTGGCAGCTCCATCGACGGCGTCCCCGCGAGCTGGGTGAACCATCCCGTGCCGCTCTCGTTCAGCGCCGACGACGGCAGCGGCTCCGGCGTCGACTTCGTCGAGTACAGGATCGGTGACGGCGCCTGGACCAAGGGCAGCGCCGCGACCGTCGCCGCCGAGGGCGAGACGGTGGTCAGCTACCGCGCCACCGACAAGGCCGGCAACGTCGGCCCCGAGGCGTCTGCTTCGGTCTTCATCGACAGCACCGGCCCCAGCGCCTCCATCGACGGCGTCCCGGCCACCTGGGTGACCCATGCCGTGCCGCTCTCGTTCAGCGGCGACGACGGCAGCGGCTCCGGCGTCGACTTCGTCGAGTACAAGATCGGTGACGGCGCCTGGACCAAGGGCAGCGCCGCGACCGTCGCCGCCGAGGGCGAGACGCTGGTCAGCTACCGCGCCACCGACAAGGCCGGCAACGTCGGCCCCGAGGCGTCTGCTTCGGTCTTCATCGACACGTCGACGCCCAGGCTGACGCTCAGCGTCATGATGCACGGCAGCCGCGTGACGGCAAGGTGCTGGGTCATGCCCACCAGGCTCGCCGGCAGCAGGGCCACGCTCACCGTTGAGCGGAAGCACGGCGCCCGGTGGATCAAGGTGAAGTCGTCATGGGTGACCCTCAACACGACGACGGCCCATGGCTGGCAGTACAAGGCCGCCAAGACGGGCACCTATCGCCTGCGCGCCACGCTCGCCAGGACGACCACCCACCTTGCCGGCAAGACGACCTGGCACACGTTCAGAGTGAAGTAAGCATCACGACAAGACCGAGCAAGCGGGCTGAGGCCCCCGCCTTCACACTGACGGCGGGGGCCTCAGTCTCTTGGCGGCCTGCTCAGAGGATCTCGACCCGCGATCGAATCGGCAGGCACGAGGAGGGCAGCCTCCCGCGCGACCCGCCTTGAAGCGGAGCCATCTCAGCTGCAATAGACGAGTGGCGCCCGCATCACGGGTCGGCGAGCTGCTTGCGGAGCGTCTCGTTGTCGTGCAGCCCCCAGTTCTCGACCACGACGCGGCCTCGATCCGGTTGAACACCATCGTGGTGAACTCCACGCGCCGCCCGGTCGGCGCCACGCCGAGGTACTCGCCTCTATGGGTGCCGCTATGCCTCAGTCTGAAAGCGATCCAGTCGCCCTCGGCGACGACCTGCTCGATGCTGGTGGAGAAGTCCGGGAAGGCCGTGCGCCAGGCGATGATCCGGCGCTTTGATTGCTCGGCGAACTGGCCGCGGGTCTCGTCGACGACGTCGAGGAGACCCTGATCGAGGGCTTCATGGACGAAGCGCTCGACGATGTTCTTCTTGTTCCATGCCTCCCGCGCGTCACCCGGGTCCATGGTGTGGGTTGAACCTGCTCCTGCCATCGCTTCACCTCGAACCGAAGTGAGGCCGCGAAGAGCGGCTCTTGGCACGACGCTTGCTTATCGGTTCGTGGCCACGTGCATGTAGTCGGTGAACACGACGGGACCGGCCGCGAGCTGCGGCGAATACACGGACTCGAACTTCCTCACCGCGGCTGACTGTCCGTGAGCTTGGTGCGCCGCCTCGTCCTCGAAGATGAAGAGGTGCACGAAGCGGGTCGGATCATCCTTCTGCTGCCAGGCAGCATAGAACCTGGTTCCCGGCTCGTTCTCTCGCACGTAGGAGACGAACTCCTCGATGGCCGCCGTCACCGCGGCCACGCCATCGGGTTCCACCTGGTAGTGGGCGGTCTGGTAGATCGACATCGTGCTTCCTCCTGCAACCTGGTCGATGCGGGACACCGGTGGTTGTACCCGGCCGGCGCCATCGGGTGGGGACTCGGTCGGCCCACGGTCCGACCACCACGAAGTTCCCGATCGCCGACTAGGCGTCTTCCCCGGGTGTATCGGACGTCGATATTCGCTGCAGTTCCTCTTGCGCAAGGACTCGCTGCCCCGCGTAGGCGAACAACCCCCGGGCTTGCTCTCTGATGCCGATCCGCGCGTGCTCGTCGAAGTCGCTTGCCACTTCCGCTCCCTGTCGGCCCGCGAGCACGACCGACGTCAGGGCGATGGGGTCTTCTCGGTCGTCGACGACTGTCTCGGCGATCCGCATCTCAAGCCCCACGCCGTTTGGGATCATGGGGTAGTCGTGCGGCGCCAGCCGGCATTCGAAGTCGAAGACGTGGCCGTGGAAGGACCACTGTTGCGTCTCGCCGCTCGTCGCGAGCGCGAGCGGATCCGTCTCGCTGCTTCCTGCAACCTGTTCCCAGCCGGACATCGCACTCCCTTCGTGGTGAACTTGAGTGAAGCTGAACGCCCGCGGAACGAGCCAGCATGGCCGCGATGCCATTCGGGCGCTCCATCACGCTACACCCTGCTGTCTCGGCACGGCAGGGTGAGCTCCCTAAGGGTACAGCGGCTGAGGAGGGGCAAGGTGCTGATCGCGGAGGACGTCAGCGACGGGCATCCGTTGGCTGAGAGGTGGTAGTCGCGCCTTGGCCGGATGCCCACCCGTCCGATCGGTCTAGCGCGTGACCACGAACGTCAGGGCGTTGCTCACGCCGGAGCTCGTCACGATCTGTATCTTGACCTTGCCGTACTTCGCCTTGGACGGCACTTTGCACGTGATGCGCGTGGCGTAGCGATGAGACGAAGAGGACGAGCCGACACTCCCGGCGTTTCCGCCGCTCCATGGTACGAGCCCGCACTTCAAGCTGGTACGGCGAGGCTCTTCGCATGAAGGCGCGGCCTGAGCTTCAATTGCTTGGTCGCTTTGTTCTCTCGCTCGCAGCGTCTGACGACGCAGACGATGAAGCCAGCCCGTCAGCGGCACTCCCGCTGCGGCAGCCAGCGTTCGCTTCAGTTCATTGAGAGCAGTCGTTCAAAGGTGGAGGGGGAATAGCCGTTCACCGCTTTGCCGCCGATCATGACGAAGGGGAAACCGTCGACGTGCTGAGCGCGCATGTCGGCGGCGATCCGGCGTCTCAGCGCTACGCCCACCTTGTCGAACGCGATCACCGTCGGCACGATTCCGCGCTGTCTGAAGAAGGCCTCTGCCTCCGCGCAGTGCCCACAGCTCGTCAACGTCACGATCAACACCGGTGGTACCGCCATTGCGCGGCCTCCTCGGGTATAGGAGTCATTCATCCTGTTGGCTTTATACCCGGACCTCGGGGGTCGCTCATCGGACGCCACGGCCTCGACGTCCAATCCGGCCACAGGTGCGCGCGCAGACCGGGGACTGAAGACGATAAGGGCGAAGGGCGACAGCTGTCTGCGGCTCGCCTTCAGTCGCCCACAGGCACGACCCCGCGACGCATAGCTCGAGCGTCGCCAGTGGAACATCATTTCGACGGCTGGGTCTTGCCGGTGACTGCGATGGTCAAGCAGTAGAAGATGCGCCCCGGCTTCAAGTTGCTCTCGCTTACCACAATGCTGAAGGCGCCGCCGATGTTCGGACCGCTCGACTGCGAGGGCTGGTGGTGGAAGTACCGGTCCAGCGCCCAGAAGTCGGTCTCGTCGTCGGCCGGTCCGACGGTGCAGTTGCTCCAGCCGATTCCGCTGGCGACCGTGTGAGGGGGGAATGCGACCGGCCCGTTCCGCAGAGAGATCTGCTGGCCGTCCACATTCCAGGTCACGTCGAGCTTGCCTGACGAGACTCGAATCGTGACAGTCCCGACCTTGCGCATGTCGCGGAAGTGCAGCGAGCCAAGCGTCTTGACCGTCCCATAGTGCACGGACTTCAGGGCGAGGACGCCGTTCGGGCCGCCCGTCGGCAGAAGCTTGAAGACCGTCACCGCGCCGCTCTCCGGCAGACTGGGGGGCTTCACCGTCACGGAGGGCTGCTGTTCAGATGACGGCTGCCCCGTGCTGCCGCAGGAGCTCGCCAGCAGAAGACAGACGAGTATCGCGCAACAGACGATCAGTCGCCTCATCTCCACCGTCTCCTTCTAACGCGGGCGCAAAAGGGCCAATTGGTGCACTTCAAAGTTGAACTCACATGTGCCCCTCAGAGGTCCTCGGGCTTCAGGCCGCTGTGCTTGGCGATGCGGGCGAGCATGCGCGGGCCGATCTCGTCGCCGTCATGGAAGGCGAAGACGAGGTTGGGCCAGCCGGGGCGCGAGAGGACTTGTGGGAGCCGGTCTGGCGCTCGACCGTCCAGCCGATGCGCAGGAGGGCGGCGAGCACGAGCCGGGCGCGCGCTGGGCCACTCGCTCACGCCGCGGCGAAGGAGATGCTCAGGAACTCGCGGCCGGCCTCGTCGTGCTCGAGGCGGTCGGCGACGACGCGCAGCGCGAGGGCCTGCACACGGGCGATGGCGTCGTCCTGCGTCGCGCCATAGGCGAGCACACCCGGGAGCTCGACAACCTCGGCGATCCAGCGCCCGTCAGCCTCGCGTTCGAGCTCGATGCGAAAGACGACCGGCATCATTCACCTCCCTGAGACATCACGAGAAGGATACTACCCTGCCCCGGCCACGGAGGACGCTGCGAACCTGCTACGCCGAACGCGGGGCACATAACCTGTGCGCGCAACGCCGTCCCAGTGTATCTCGGCGCTCCGGCGCATCAGGTAATGCACTTGTTAGGTGGTCCATGAGAGAGATACGAGAGGTGCTCATGGAACGGCCTCCCAGACCGTGGCTCTGGCGTACTTTCCAGGCTTGACGGTCACCGTTTTGGCCACGCCACCGGGGTTCTTCTGCTGGAGTGTGTAGGTTCCGGGCGGCAGCTGGACCTTGAAACGAGCGGAGGAGTCAGCCTTGACCGAGGCCACGATCTTGCCTTCCACATCGCCCCGGTGCACCACGATCGTCACCCCGGGCATGCGTCCCCGTTGAGCCTCGCCTGCAGACGCCCCCTGCCAAAAAAGGGGTCCGCCCCCCCACATCGCAGTGCCCATCACGCCAGACGCTCTGGATGGCGCCGGTGACGGGGACAGCGACGCGGCGCCAGTCGTCTGCGCTGGCGCCGGGGACTGCGAGGCGGTGCCGCACGCCACAAGCGTCAGCGCCGAAGCTCCCAGAAGAAGAGCGAGGATGAGGCAGCGAGAGTATCTCGTCATGAACCCCCCGTCCGCGAGCCAGTGCCCATGGAAACGCGGCTGCGGGCACTTGAGTTCACGTCGCAACGCCGCTGGCTGAGTCCAGCTAACGCTTGGCGGATAAGCTGCGAGCGCCGCGGCCCCACTTTGCCGCGACGCCTTGGCGAGCCAGCTTGTTAGCTGGCTGCAACATCCCGCTCCCCGCGCTTCCGACCATGGGTAAGACGAAACAGCGCATACTCGAGCAGCGCGAGTGCGATGATGCCCGCCGCGATGATCGCCGAGCCGGGCCCCTCGATGATGAGCACGGCGTTGACGACGACGCAGAAGGCCGCTGCCGTGCAGGCGGCGAGGAGGCCGGCACTGCCGAGGTAGAGGGCGAGCCCGGCATGCCGAGGAACAGCGTCATGCCGCCTGCCCCACAGCAAGAGCGCCGCGCCGAGCCCGGCTCCGAGGAGTGAGAACAGCAGCCCTGCCGCCAGGGCCAGTCCGATGACGCGACCCATCTGCTCGTGGTTCGCCTGGGTGAGCGCGTCGAAGACCCGGTCGGGACTGAACTGGGCCATCAGCGCCGCGGCCAGCCACAGGCAGAGCGGCAGACCGATGACGGAGCAGGCGAGCGCCGCCCAGGCCAGCCTCAAGGCTCGCCTCGACTGTCCTCGCCCGGGTTCAGAAGCCAGAATCGCGGTCATGGTCTCCCATTGCTCACACTGGTCACCGTCCAGCTAACGCAACGCGGATAACCCGCGAGCATGGCGAGTCGGGTTGATCCGCCTGTTAGTGCGCACACTCACGGCTGGATGACCGGCAGCTTGGCGCCTTCGATCTCCAGATCCCGCCAGAGTCGTGCAAGCGCCGCGTTCTGTCGCTGCGCGCTCCAGGGCTGCGGCGTCGCGGCGCCGTCACGGAAGGCGACCCAGATGACCCCGGGCATCGCGCCCGGCAGGTGCGTCACGATCTGGAAGAAGTGCGACCCGCGGTTGGCGCGTATGACGACGGCGTCGTCGGGCGTGCGGGCGAGCACCGGAGAGTGCCCGGCCCTGTGGAGCAGGTAGGCATCCGCGGAGTAGAGGCTCGTCATCTCGACGAAGTTGGCATTGGCCATGCTGCTCACGTCGAAGAAGAGGGTGTCCTTTCTGCCCTGGATGCCTGCCCGGTTGAAGTAGACGTCCGGCGTAGGCGCGTTCTCCCCGATCGGCAGCCAGGCCGGGTACTGACGAAGCTCGACCAGACTGGCGCGCGAGCCCGCGGGAGGAACCAGAGACAGGCCGCTGTGCAGCGTCACGCGCTCGCCGGGCGTCAGCAGGCGCGAGCTGGTCACGTCGTGGAAGGTCCAGGCCGCACCATAGGCGAGTCCGAGCACCAGGACGGCCGCAGCGGCGAGTGCGACCAGCGGCTTCCAGAGGCGAACAGGGACCGCCGCCACAGCGGCCGGTGCCTGGCCCGGATAGGACTTCGCGAGGCTGAGGTAGAGCGTCGTGACGAGAGGGACGGCCACGAGGCATCCGGCGACACCGCCCGTGGCGATGACGGCCGTCAGCCAGAGATGGGTACTGATGAGAAAATGGAGGACGGAGTGGAACCCGAAATCGTCCGCGGTTGTGCCGGGCCAGAGGGTAGCGAACACGATTGCGAGCGTGCCGACCGCGGCCGCGGCGACGACCAGCAGATGGGAGAGCCGGCCCTTGCGCACCATGATCCGGGCACTTGAGGCCATCGCGGCGAAGGTGTTCAGCCGCCGGTCGACGATCAGGGGCACGGCGAGTGGCTGCGTGACTAGCGCCGCGAGAAGCAGGAGGGCGAGCACCGGCAGCGTGGCGAGCGCGGCTTTGGGCAGGGCCGCCCGGTAGAGGGCGACGAGAGCGAGCACGCAGCCGGCGACGACAAGCACCTCGAGCAGGAGCCAGGCGAGGCGCCCGGCGGCGGAGAAGACGTACCCGAGCGGCGCCCTCTCGCCCGTCCGGCAGCCGATGAGGTGCAGTTGCATCAGCCCGGCGACGAGCCAGACGACGGCGACCAGCTGCAAGGCGTAGACCACGACGAAGAGTGCGGCGATGACCTTGCCGGCGGGACCCGAGTTCCAGTCGTGCCCGAGTGCCAGGACGCCCATGAGGACGCGCGGCACGACCCAGACGAGCCAGAGGATGGACAGCGCCGCGACGAGCGGCCGCCAGTCGCGGACAAGGATTCGCCATGCCCCGCCGAAGACGGATCCGGCACCTGAGGCCGGTTGGGCCTCGGCCTTTGGCGCTGCGATCAGTTGACTTGACTCCACAGCCCCGGTCCCTCCTCCGCCCCCATTCTACTGAGGGTGGCAGATGCCAGACGCAAGACGACGGCCTGCTGTCGCACTAACAAGGATTAGGCAGTCTGTTAAGACCGCAAACACAGCTACCCCGTCTATGTAACACCCGGTCTCTGAGCCTAGACGGGGGGCTTTGCAGTCTGTGTAAGTCGGCTCCAACTGGCCTCCAAAGCGAACTCCTGCCCCCGTCGAGCACGTGCATACGGACCATACTCCGACACGTGTTGGCTGTCCCGCATCCACGCCCCGCCGATACGCGCTTAGGCTCCCTCCGGCAAGCTAATGCCGCGAGCCGGATTCTTGTGACAAGTCAGGCGACGCAGGTGGCCGGCTACTTGACCCAGAGCCCCCACATGTCGACGAGGCCGAAGCTGTTGTAGTTGAAGCCGCCGATACGGTTGTTGGTGACGCGGAAGTCGCCGTAAGTGTAGACCGGGATGCAGGGAGCATCGGTGAGGATGAGCTTCTGCGCCTGGTTGTAGAGGTCGTTGCGCGTGGCGGCGTCGAGGGTGCTGCGGGCCTGCCGGAAGAGCGCGTCCACCTGTGGGTTCTTGTAGCGGCTGTAGCTGCCGTACTTGCCGCCGCCGGTGGTGAACAGATAGATGAAGTTGTCGATCGACGGGTAGTCGGCGATCCAGCCCATACGGAACAGCGCCGGGGCCTTGCCTCCGCCCATCTGCGTCCAGTAGGAGTTGGCCTCGATGCCGCTGCGTTTGAATGTGAGCGACGGCATCGCCTTCTGCCAGCCGGCGATCAACGCCAGGGCGATCCTGTCGTGGCCCGAGCCCGAGTTGTACCAGAACGGGATGGTGCTCGGCAGCTTGCCGCCCGCCGCGGTGAACTTGTCGAGCTCGAGCTGGGCCTTGGACGGGTCGTAGGGGTAGGGGTTGAGCCCTGGCTGGTAGCCGGGCATGCTTGCCGGCACGATCTCGTCGGTGGGGATCGAGATGCCCTCGTTGACGACGTTGCAGACCGTGTCGCGGTCGGCGGCGTAGTTGAGGGCCGCGCGGATGGGCTGGTTGCCGCCCTGGTTGGCGCCGCCCAGCAGGGGGTGGTTCATGGCGAAGCTGATGAAATACACGGCGTTGCTGGGATATGCCCTGGCCGTCCATGTGCCGTTCGTGACGTTCGGGTCGCTTTCGACGGCGCGGGCGTTGCCCGCCGGCACCGTAGAGCAATCGAGCTTGCCTCTCTGAAAGGCCAGCCACTCGCTGCCCGTGTCGGCGTAGATCGGCATGTTGATGGCGTCGACGTAGCCAGGGGCCGCTGAGTTGCCCGAGCCCGCGGTGTTCCAGTAGTGCGGATTCTTGATGAGCCTGATGCTGCGGTAGTGCCGCCATCGCTGCACCAGGTAGGGACCGGTGCCGCCGACGGGCATGCCGGAGTACGCCTTGCGCCCGACCTTCTTGGCGTAGTCCACCGGGAACACGTGGGTGATGGGGTGCACGAGCGTCGAGGGGAAGTCGGCGAACGGGTACTTGAGCGTCACCTGCAGGGCGTACTTGCCGGTGGCCTTGACGCCGGTCAGGCCGTTCCTGCCGGCGTAGCCCGTGTAGGGGTCGACGCCCTTGATCGGCGCCAGGATGTAGACGGTGGCCGACTGGTTCGCGGCGCTCGCGCAGTAGTTCCAGGACTTCACGAAGTCCTGTGCGGTGACCGTACGGTTTACGGGAGGACCGAACTTGACGCCCCGCTTGATGGTGAACGTGAAGACCGTGGCCTTGGAGTTGACCGCGGTCGTCTCGGCCAGATCGGGCACCGCTGCCGTGGTGCCGTCGGGCTGCCGCTTGAGCACGTAGAGCCCCTGGAAGCACTGATGCTCGACGTTGTTGCCCTCGGACTCCTGGGTGTTGAGCGGCGCGATGCTGATGGGTTCGGCGGCGAGCGGGAAGTTGTAGGTGCCGCCGGGCAGCGGCGAGCCGGCGGCTCCCGACAAGCTCAAGCCGAGAGGCTGACCAGAGGGTGCGAAAGCCAAGGCCGATGAGGCGCCGACGGCGGCAAGAAGGAGAGCGCCGAGAAGCACGGCAAGAGCGAGCGTGGCGGCGCGGGTCATGTGGTCCCCCCCGGGCTGTGGACAGCGCCCAGCGTATGCCCGGGCTTCGCTGCTGTCTAATGTGCGCTTCGGTGAGTCGAGGCCCGTGTTCCGGTCGCAACAGTCGCACGAGACGAAAGCGACCATAGCGCCCATCTTGTCTCCCGGTCGCCCTCGTCGCGTGACCGAAGGCGACTACTTCAAGAGCGTGAACGACCGAACCGCAGCCTCCATCACCGGGCGTAGCGTGTCCCACTTGCCAGCGTCTGCCCCGATCATGATGGTGTACGCGTAGCGCCCGTGGCCGACGGCGAAGAAGATGAGTCTCGTCTTGCCCTGGCCCGTGCCTTCTGCCGTCAGGCCGGGCAAGCCACCGACGGTCGCCGGCTCGCCTCCAGACGGCGGCACGCCGGTTCCCTTCATGGCATGCCTCAGCACTTGGCCCAGCACGTCTGGCCCGACCTTGCCAGCCTCTCTGACGGCAGTGATCTCGATGCCGCCAACGTTCTCCTTGATCAGGTCGACGACGAGCAATCCGTGCTTGGGATCGCTCAGGCCGCTCGCCGCACTGCCGCTTCTCTGCAGCTGGTCGGCGTCATAGGTGATGGAGAACCCGTAGGCCCGGCTCGTGAAGGCCTTGAGCCTAGAGCCGGGCGTCGCCGTCGGCCGCGGCGAGCTCGCGACCTTGGCGACGGTGCTGGTGCCACATCCCGCGAGCAGCATCACGATGGCGGCGAGGATGGCAAGTACGAGTCTCATGCGAGGGTCCGATTCTGGCTAGCGGACGCGATCGAGGCTAGGGGGAGCGTCACGGCTTGGGACGATCCCGGCGAGACTCCCGGTAGATCCAGACCATGAACGCGACGAGCGCCGTCGTCATGAGGGCGGGCGCTATCCAGGCGCGTGGGCCACTGGGGCTCATCCTGAAGAGGGCGAAGCCCACGACCTCCAGGACGATGAAGACGATCAGCACTGTGAGTTGTCGCTTCGCCATGACCACCTCCGACGGTGGTGTCGAGCATAGCAGGAGGGGTCATCGCTCGCGTCCGCGGCTCGCGCTGAAGGAAGCCGGTGACCGGATGTGATTGTCCGGGCGGAGGGTCTAGCGGAAGGAATCCCTGCAGATCGCTGGTGGGCGCACGTGGATTCGAACCACGGACCTCTTCCTTATCAGAGAAGCGCTCTAACCGACTGAGCTATGCGCCCACAAGGGGCCTTGGAGTCTAAGAAAGCGGGGGCGGGGCGTCAACCGAGGGCGGTGGGTGACGTAGTCTCCCGCAGAGGGCCTCCGGCAGTGGCAGACCGGTCTTGCCAGCGTGAACTGACCGGTTTACTTTGGTGGTGTTGACTTGTTTCCGCTCAGAGAGAGGACCATCATGCCGTCCGTGAGCATCACGGAACTCAAAGCACATCTGGCCGAGTACCTTCGCCGCACCGAGGAGGGCGAGCGTTTCTTCATCACCGTCCGGGGCAAGGAGGTCGCCGAGCTGCGCCCGCCCGATCCCGAGAGGGGGGCGCTGTGGAGCATGGTCGAGTCTGGAGACGCGCAGTGGAGCGGCGACTACATGATCGTGCCCGCGGATCTCCCGAAGAACGACGGTGCCCTTCTGTCGGACATCGTGTTGGAGGAGCGCGGCCCGTATCCCGACGATCCTCTGCCGGAGAAGCCGTGATCGTCTACCTCGACACCAGCGTGTTCGTGAAGCTGATCGTCGACGAGCCCGGCTCTGACGAGGCGCGCGCCTGGTTTGACGGAGCCCGGCTGGCAGCGTCGAGTGTCATCACGTTTCCGGAGACCTGCTCGGCCCTCTGCCGGAGCGATCGCCTCAACGCCCCTGTCGAGGGACGCCTGGACGTCTGGCTCACTGTGCTGGAGGCGCGCTGGCGACGCATCGCATCGTTGCGCGTCGCTGAGCGCCCCGCGGGACGACTTGCCATCCAGCACCGTCTGCGCGGCATGGATGCGGTGCACCTCGGCGCCGCGCTCACGCTTCGCGATGCGGCGCGCGCCAAGACGCCGGGCGCCGAGGTCGTGTTCGCGGCCTTCGACCGGCGGCTGCTCGAGGCCGCCGAGCGCGAGGGCTTCGCCACGCTCGGCGGCCCGCCGGCGTAGTCGTCGTTTGTCCCGCGCGATCGGTGTGAGCGCACGCCCGGGCTGACGTATACTCAAAAGACGATGGACGTCCAGGAAATGGTCATCTACGGCGTCAGCTTCGACGTCATCGGCAAGCAGCCGATCGTGCTCCTCAAGACCGTGGAGGGCAACAAGTTCCTGCCCATCTGGATCGGTCACCCGGAGGCTGCCGCCATCCTCATCAAGCTGCAGGGCACCAAGCTCCCGCGGCCGATGACGCACGACCTGCTCACCAGCGTGCTCGGCCAGTTCGAGGCGCGCGTGGCGCGCATCACGGTCACCGACCTCAAGGACAGCACGTTTTACGCCGTGCTCACGCTCACCAAGGACGGCGCCGAGATCGACATCGACTCGCGGCCCAGCGACGCCCTTGCCCTGGCCGTGCGCACCGACGCCCCCATCTTCGCCTCCACCGAGCTCATCACCGAGAACGCCATCGAGTTCGAGCGCGAGGTGGACGACACGGAGGAGATCGTCGAGAGCTTCCGCGACTTTCTCGAGAGCGTCACGCCGGAGGACTTTGCCACCGCCGAGGTCATGCCGGACGACCTTCTCGTCGACGAAGACGCCGACGAGGAGGACGAAGACGACGACGAGGACGACGACGATGAAGACGACGACGAGGACGACGACACCATCGAGGGGCCCGGTCATAACTGACGCGCCGGCGTCGGGGCGGGCCAGACAGGAGTAGACGCGTGGCCTCTCCCCAAGAAGACGCGGTCGTGCGCCAGATCCGCGACCAGATCTCCGACAACGACCTCAAGATCGTCGACGCTGTGAACAAGCGCATCAAGCTCGTCGCACAGCTGTGGAAGTACAAGGCCGAGCACGGCATCGAGGTGTACAACCCGGAGCGCGAGGAGTGGATGCTCACGTACGTCTCGCGCGCCAACAAGGGCCCGCTCACTCCGGAAGCCCTGCGCGAGGTCTATCGCGCCGTCGTGGAGATCACACAGCGCGAAGCCGCCGCCAAGGACTGATCGGGCGCCGGCTCTCAGCTTCCTCTCAGGAGCGTGGGGTAGCCTGTCTTCCGTAAGGCGCCGGGCACTGGCCGCCCCAGTGTCCGGCGCCAAGCGCGCCGAGTCCCGTGCGGAGGCTCGGCGGCGTCGTACGGCTCTCAGCCGCATCTCAGCCGCCGCCAAGCCCGGACTCAGAGACACGGAGTAACGTGGTCGCCGGCGCCCCCAAACCAGTGGCGCCGGCAAACGACAGCGAGCTCCGCAGCGGAGAAGGGAGTCAGGATGAAGAGATGGAAGGTGGCCCTGATCGGCGGCGCGGCGCTGGCCGCGATCGCCGCCGCAGTGGCCGTGGGCACGGCCGTGGGCGCGGCGGGCACCAGCACTGCCACCGCCGCAGCCAGCACCGTGGCCACGCAGAGCACGCCCGCGGCCACGCCGAGCACCGATCCGCGGGCGCAGATGCAGGATCTCATGAAGAACAAGGCCTTCCGCGACGAGCTGTTCGCGCTCAGGCGCACTCAGCTCGACGCCCTTCAAGCCTGGTGGAACACCTACGCGGCGGACCCGCAGAGCACCGCCGCGCAGACGGCCATGGACCAGCTGCGGCAGAGCCAGCAGACCGCCATGGCCGGTCTCCTCAAGAAGTACGGCGTGACGCTGCCGACGCCGCCGGCGCATAACCAGCAGCTCGAGAAGTTGAAGAACAACGCCCAGTTCCGCGCCGACTTCGCCAAGCTTCGCGAGCAGATGCGCGCCGATATGCAGGCGTGGTTCAAGCGGTATGGCTCCGATCCACGCAGCGCCGCGGCCGTGGCCGCCATGAAGACGCTGCGTACCCAGCAGCAGACAGCGCTGAAGGCCCTCTTCACCAAGTACGGCGTGACGCTGAACGGCCACCTCATGGGCCCCGGCATGATGGGCCGCGGCTTCGGCGGCGGCTTCCGTCACGGTTTCGGTCCCGGCAAGGGCTTCGACGGCCCCCTGGGCGGCGGCATGATGGACGGCGGCCCCCTGGGCGGCGGCATGATGGGCAGCCCGGCCGGCGCTGCGAGCGGCTCCGCCATCTGACGAACTGACGCGATAGTCCGGCGGGCATGCGCCCGGCGGGAGACGAGAGGGGCGGGCCGCCAGTGTGCGGGGCCCGCCCCTCTCGCCTGTCAGATGATCTCGAGGCGCCGGCGCAGGCGCTTCTGCGCCGCCGTCGTCGACGATCACCAGGTCAGAGCGGCGCCAGACGCTGGGGAAGGCGCCGCTGCGCGGCATAGACGACGCGCAACGCCTCCTGGAGGCTCACCTTGTTCAGCGGCGTGAGGAGCGTCGTATCGATGGCGTTGTCCGCCCGCCGACCCTGACGGAGGGCGTCGGCGTGGTGCTGCAGGCGGATCTGCGACATGCCGCGGAAGGCCTCCTGCAGCATCGGCGAGGAGTCACTGCCGGGCGCGCCGGCCTCCTGCACGGCCACCAGGCGTTCGATCGTGGTGGGCGCCGTGATGCCCCGCGCGAAGGCGTAGTAGCGCGCCAGGTTCTGGATGGGCAGAAGCCCACTGCGCTTGATGTCCACCGGCCCCGTGAGGCGCTGGCGAAAGCCCAGTGGGGTGGGGATCTCGGTGCCGAGGTCCATGAGGCCGCCGAGGAACGACACGTGGCGCGGCGCCTGCCGGATGATGTCCATGAGGGCTGGGACGATGGGCAGGTCGCCGGCCACGCCGCGGAAGTCGAAGCCGATGGCGGCCTGCATGAGCCGGTCGTTGTCGGAGCCCGACGAGAGGCACCGCGTGAAGACCCCGACCCACTCCGACATGGACATGCGCCACTCGCGGTTGCTGGCGGCCACGCCGGTCTTGTCGGTCGGGAAGCCGCAGCGGTCCATGCCCGCGTTGACGTCTTCGGCGACGCGGCGAAAGAACTCGTCCACGGCGGGGTCGTCCGCGTCCTCGTAGGCGATCCCGCTGTCCTGGTCGGAGGCGAGGGTGAGCTCGCTGCGCGCGCTGCTGCCGAGCGCGAGCCAGGCCCAGGCGGTCGGAGGCCGCCCGAGCCGGTCGAGCGAGAGCTGGATGAGACGCGACGTCATGGCGTCGGCGAGCACGGTGACGATGCGCATCAGCGACATGGGCCCCACGCCGGCGTCGATGAGGTCGACGAACAGCTTGGGCACGTCCGCCGCCGCTTCGGCCACATCGTCCTCACCGGGCGCCGCCTGGATCACCTGCCGCAGGGCGAAGGGGCTGAGCGCGTCGAGGGTCATGAGGCTGCTGGCCGAGAGGATGCCGAGGACCCGGCCGGACGCCTCGATCACCGGCAGGTGGTTGACGCCGCTCTCCATCATCGCCAGGGCCGCCTCCGCCGCGAGCGCCTCCGCGCGCACCGTGGTGACCGGCGAGGAGGCGATGGTGCTCACCGGCGCCTCGGGAGAGATGCCGCCGACCACCATCTTGTCGCGGATGTCCACGTCGGTGACGATGCCGAGGCCGTCGCGCCCCTCCACCAGCACGGCCGAGAGCTTGTCCCTCGCCATGAGCTCGGCCGCCTCACGTATGGACGTCTCCGGGCCGCAGAACACGGGTGCGCCGCGGATAAGCGACGTCACGGCGCGCGTGCGCACGTCGGGCAGGGCGCGCATGGTCCGGGCCGCCTGGATCAGCCGGTCCCGGAGCGTGCGCGCCACGAACCGGACGCCCTCCGGACGGCTGAGGATCACGATGGCTATGTCCGACGGGATGCAGTAAAGGAAAGAGTCCTCGCGTGCCCGCGTGGTGAACTCCGGGGCCTGGCCGGTGAGCAGCGTCGGGTGGCCGAACACGGCGCCGGGGGCGAGGATGTCCAGGACCACTTCCTTGTGGGTGATCTCAAACGAGCCGGCCCGCACCACGTAGAGCTGCGTGCCGGGCAGTCCGCCCTCCACGAGCAGTGACCGCCCTTCGGGCACGAGAAGATCGCTGAGCGACGTCGCGACGCGTTGGAGGTAGTCGCGCGGCAACCCGTGGAACGGGTCGATGCGCGCCAGAAACCGCACCTTCTCGTCGAGCGTCTCGTCGCCTGGCTGCGGCTCCTCGGGGCGCGGCTCGTCCGGCGCTCCGGGCTCAGTCATGTCGTGGTCGTCAGGCACACAGGCAGTATTTCACAGGGGTAGGTCGCGAACGTGCACGCCGGACCGTACTACCTTTCTGGTGCAACTTCATGCCTGTTCACAATGCGCAACCGGGCTTCGCAGTTGCCGTCTGGAACGCTTGTAGAGGCGTCGGTAGGTTCATCACCGTGTGCCATTGCGCACAAAGCTGACCACGTTGGAGACCTGAAGTCGAGAGAAGGAGTCGCTTGTGAAGGTCCGCTTGATCGCAGTCATGGTCGTTCTTGGTCTGGTCGCCGTCGCCGCCGTCCTGGCAGTCGTCGGGAGCCGGCCGGCCGCCGCCCTCCCGGGCTACGAGTCGGCGTGTTCCGGTTGCCACAAGGGCGCGCCCGTCGGAAGCGTCAGCGCAGTCCCGAGCACGACCACGCCCGCCGCCGGAGCGGCCTACACCGTCAACGTAAGCATCGGCCTCTCCTCTTCGGGCAACACCGGCTACTGGATCACGAACAACGACGCCGCCACTCCCGTCCTCAACGTCTCCGCCGGGCCGGGCAGCGCTACCACGTGGAAGGCCAACATGAAGGCGCCCTCCGCGGCCGGCACCTACACCTATTCGGTCTGGGGCGTGAAGGGTGCGCCCAGTGCCGGGCAGGCCAAGATGACGACCTTCTCGATCACGGTCGGCTCGTCTGCGCCTACGCCCACCCCGACGCCGACGGTGACGCCGACGGTCACCCCGACCCCGACGCCTACCCCCACACCCACTCCGACCCCCAAGCCGCGCCATCACAAGCGTCACCACCGTCATCACGAGCACCACGGCGGCGGTCACCACGACTGACCGAGATCGACTTCTCGCCGGCGTGGCCTGACGGCCCATCCGGCGAGTCTCGCCAGCAGACCTGACGCACGGGCGGGGGACGAAGAGTCTCCCGCCCGTGCGTCGTACGGCGTCTCGAGCTGGGCACTCGAGCACCGGCCCGGCCGCGCGGCGCAGCGCTGGCGAGCGGTGTTTTCGCATGATAGAAGCTGCGTACACTAGTGTGGCAGGCTGACTGGAGGCGTGATGGCGGACGAGAGCTATCCAGAGGAACTCAAGTACTTCAAGGAGCACGACTGGGTGCGGGTGGACGGCGATGAGGCCGTTCTCGGCATCACCTGGTTCGCGCAGGACGCCCTCGGCGAGATCGTGTACGTGGAGCTGCCGGAAGTGGGCGCCGCGCTCGAGGGCGGCCAGGCCTACGGTCAACTCGAGTCCGTCAAGGCCGTGAGTGACGTGTTCGCGCCGGTGGGCGGCGAGGTCACAGACGTCAACTCGGTGCTCGAGGACGAGCCCCAGCTCGTCAACGACGACCCGTATGGGGACGGCTGGCTCATCCGCGTGCGGCTCAGCCAGCCCGACGCGGTGGCGGAGCTCATGGACGCCGAGGCGTATCGCACCTTCCTCGACCAGGACTAGAGGGCTCGGAAGGTAGCTGTGGACTACGTACCTCACGGAGTCGAGGACGTCGAGGCCATGCTCGCCGCCGTGCACGCGGCGAGCATCGAGGAGCTCTTCGAGGCGATCCCGCGGGACGTGCGCTTCTGCGAGGCGCTCACGCTGCCGGCAGGTCTCTCGGAGCTCGAAGTCCTCGGCGAGATGCGCCGCCTGGCGGCGGCGAGCACGCCGGCCACGCAGCTCATCAGCTTTCTCGGCGCGGGAGTGTACGACCACTTCGTGCCCGCCGTCGTCGACGCGGTCGTCGGCCGCTCCGAGTTCGCGACCGCCTACACGCCCTACCAGCCCGAGCGTAGCCAGGGCGTGCTGCAGACGATCTTCGAGTACCAGACGGACATCTGCGAGCTCACCGGCATGGACGTCTCCAACGCCTCCATGTACGACGGCGGTACGGCGCTGGCCGAGGCCTCGCTGCTGGCCGGCGGGCAGACCCGCCGCGGCGCCGTCGTGCTCTCGGCCGGCGTGCATCCCGAGTACCGGCAGGTGCTCTCCACGATGACGGCGTGGCACGGGCCGCGGCCGCAGGTCGTCGGCCTGCAGGCGGGCGCGGCCACCGACATGAGCGCTCTGGCGGCCGCCGTCGACGGCGACACGGCCGCCGTGGTCGTGCAGCAGCCCAACTTCTTCGGCGCGCTCGAAGACCTCGCCGCCGCGGCGCGGGTCGCGCACGACGCCGGCGCGCTGTTCGTGGTGGTCGCCGACCCGGTCTCCCTCGGCCTGCTCCGTCCGCCCGGCGAGTTCGGCGCCGACATCGTGATCGGCGAGGGCCAGGCGCTGGGCATCGCCCAGCAGTTCGGCGGCCCAGGCCTCGGCTTCATGGCGGTCACGGGCAAGCTCATCCGCCGCATTCCCGGCCGGCTGGTGGGCGAGACCACCGATCTCGAGGGCCGGCGCGGCTTCGTGCTCACCCTGCAGACCCGCGAGCAGCACATCCGCCGCGACAAGGCGACGTCCAACATCTGCTCAAATCACGCCCTCATGGCGCTCGCCGCGCACACCTACCTGTCGTGGCTCGGCAAGGAGGGCCTGCCCGAGCTCGGGCGGCTCTGCATGCGCAAGGCCGCCTACCTGCGGCAGCGCCTGCTGGCGCTGCCGGGCGTGGCGGCCTGCACCGAGGGCCCGGTGTTTCGCGAGTTCGCCGTGCGCCTGCCGCGCCCGGCCGCCCCCGTCGTCCGGGCCCTGATCCCCCGGGGCTTTCTCGCCGGCGTGCCGCTGGCGCGCTTCGCCGGCGACTTCCCCGGCGCCTCGCCGGCGGATCTCGCGGGCGTGCTCCTCGTGGCCGTCACCGAGAAGCGCACGCGCGCCGAGATGGACGCCTTCGCAGGCGCCTTGGGCGAGACGCTCGCCGCCCTCGAGATCACGCCCGGGGAGGCCTCCGGTGGCTGAGCGCCGCGAGACCATCTTTGAGAAGTCGCGGCACGGGCGGCGCGCGTTCAGCCTGCCGCCGGCCGACGTGCCGGAGCTCACCGACGCGCAGGCGATCCCCGCCGGCCTGCGCCGCGAGGCGCCGGCGCGCCTGCCGGAGATGAGCGAAGTCGACCTGCTGCGCCACTTCACCGGGCTCTCGGAGCTCAACTTCGGCGTGGAGAGCGGCAGCTACCCGCTGGGCAGCTGCACGATGAAGTACAACCCCAAGATCAACGAGGTCGCGGCCCGGCTAGAGGGCTTTGCCGGGCTTCATCCCTACCAGCCTGAGGAGCTCGCGCAGGGCGCCCTCGAGCTCATGTTCGAGCTCGAGCAGTGGCTCGCCGACATCGCCGGCCTGGCGCGCACCACCCTGCAGCCGGCGGCCGGCGCCCACGGCGAGCTCACGGGTCTGCTCGTGATGCGCGCCTACCACGCCTCCCAAGGACGCGCGCCCACGCGCATCGTCATCCCCGACACGGCCCACGGCACCAACCCGGCCTCCGTGGTCATGGCCGGCTACGAGCCCCTGCCCGTGGCCAGCGACGCGCGCGGCGGCGTGGACCTGGCCGCGCTGCGTGAGCACCTCGGCGGCGATCTCGCCGGCCTCATGCTCACCAACCCCAACACCCTCGGGGTGTTCGACGAGCACATCCACGAGATCGCCCGCCTGGTCCACGAGGCCGGCGGGCTGCTCTACTACGACGGCGCCAACTCCAACGCCGTGCTGGGCATGAGCCGCCCCGGCGACATGGGCTTCGACATCGTGCACTTCAACATGCACAAGACCTTCACCACGCCGCACGGCGGCGGCGGTCCCGGCGCCGGGCCCATCGTCGTGCGCGACATGCTCACGCCGTTCCTGCCGGTGCCTCTCGTGGAGAAGGCGGAGGACGGTCGCTACGTCTTCGACTACGACCGTCCCCAGTCCATCGGCAAGGTGCGCACCTTCTACGGCAACTTCGGCATCCTCGTGCGCGCCTACACCTACATCCGCGCTCTGGGGCCCGAGGGCCTGCGCCGCGTCAGCGAGATGGCGGTGCTCAACGCCAACTACGTGATGGAGGGCATCCGCGACCTCTACGACGTGCCCTTCGACCGGCGCTGCATGCACGAGTTCGTGGCCTCCGCCACGCCTCTCAAGGTCTACGGCATCCGGGCGCTCGACGTGGCCAAGCGCCTGCTCGACTACGGCGTCCATCCGCCGACCACGTACTTCCCGCTGATCGTGGACGAGGCGCTCATGATCGAGCCCACCGAGACCGAGTCGCGCGAAGACCTCGACAAGCTGATCGAGGCGCTGCGCAGCGTCGCCAGGGAGGCCGCGCAGAACCCCGACATGCTGCGCGGCGCGCCGCACACCATGCCGGTGCGGCGGCTCGACGAGGCGGGAGCCGCGCGCCATCCGGTCGTTCACCAGCGGTTCACGTCCGACGAGCACGCGTCCGAGGCAGGCGCCGGGACCGGCGACTGAGGCCCTGGTGAGCGTCGTTCAGGTGCTGCCGGACCTGCGGGCCTCCGGCGGCGCGCAGATGGCTTTCGATGTCGGTCTGCTCGACAACGCCGACGAGGTGATGGCGCGGCGTTACACGTGGAGCCCGCCGGCCCTGTCGCTGGGCAAGTTCCAGGACGTGCGGTTGCGCCCCGATCTGCCCTTCGACGTGGTGCGGCGGCCCTCCGGCGGCCGCGCCGTGCTGCACGGCGAGGAGTTCGAATGGTCATTCGCCGTGGGCTTTCCCCGGGGCGCCCTCGGGACTTCGCCGCGTGCGCTGGCCTCGGTGGGCGGCCCCTACGAGCTGGTGGCCGGCGCCTTCGCCGACGCGCTCGAGGAGCTCGGCGTGAAGCTTGACGAGACGCGCGCCGAGCCCTACCAGCGCTCGGCGCTGTGCTTTGCCAGCGCCCTGCGCCACGACATCCTCACGCGTGGGGAGAAGGTGGTGGCCGTGGCCCAGGTGCGCCGCGGCGGCCGCACGCTGGTGCACGGCTCGGTGCTTGAACAGCGCCCGCCCGACGAGCTCACCTGGGCGGTGGAGGAGCTCCTCGGCGAGCCCTGGGAGGGCGAGGGCCTCGCCGCGGCCGGCGCCGTGCTTCCACGCGATACCATCTGGAACAGCGTCCTCATCCGTCTCGAGGTGGCCCTGCGCCGCCTTGCGTCGTGACCGACCCATCGGGAGTGAGCAGATGACCAGGATCCTAGTGCTCGGCGGCGGACCCGCCGGCTATGTGGCCGCCGGCCGCGCGGCGCAGCTCGGCGCGTCGGTCACGCTGGTGGAGAGCCGCCAGATCGGCGGCACCTGCCTCAACCGCGGCTGCATCCCCACCAAGGCCATGGTGGCAGGCGCGGCGCGCCTGCACCAGGCCCGCGAGGCCGCCGTCTTTGGCGTGCAGAGCAGCCCGGCGGAGCTCGACTTCGCCGCCTTCATGCGGCGCAAGGACGCGGTGGTAGAGGAGCTCCGCGACGGCGTCACGCACCTCCTCGAGTCGCGCAAGGTAGAGGTGATCGCCGCCCGGGCGAGCCTCGCCGGCCCGGGCCGTCTGCGCCTTCACGATGGCCGCGAGCTCGAGGGCGACGCCGTGATCCTGGCGAGCGGCTCCGAGCCCGTGCCTCTGGGCCTGTTCGACTTCACCGATCCGCGGGTGATGACCAGCGACCAGCTGCTCATCATCGATCGGGTCCCGGAGACGCTGGCCATCGTCGGCGGCGGCGTGATCGGCTGCGAGTTCGCCTCGGTGTTCGCCCGCCTCGGCTCCACGGTGACGGTCATCGAGATGCTGGACCAGCTCCTGCCCGGGGAGGACAAGCGCGTGGGCCGCGGTCTGCAGCAGGCGTTCAAGCGCGCCGGCATCGATGTGCACGTGAAGACGGCGCTTGAGGAGGTCGTGACCGGCGCCGACGGCCTCACGCTGCGCCTGGCCGGTGGCAAGGAGATCGTCGCCGCCCGGGTGCTGGTCGCCGTCGGGCGGCGCCCCGTGAGTCGCGGCCTCGGCTACGAGGAGGCCGGCGTAGCCGTGGACCAGCGCGGCTTCGTGGTCACCGACGAGACCTGCCGCACGAGCCTCGAGGGCGTGTTCGCGGCGGGCGACGTGGCGGGCCCGCCGCTGCTCGCGCACTGGGCCTACCATCAGGGCATGATCGCCGGCGAGAACGCCGTCACCGGCTCGAGTCTTCACTGCGACCGCAGCGTCGTGCCCAACTGCGTGTTCACCTCGCCCGAGGTGGCGAGCTGCGGCCTCACCGAGGACAAGGCCAAGGCGGAGGGCGTGGAGCACGAAGTGGTGCAAGTGCGGTTCGGCGGCAACTCCAAGGCAGTGGTGGAGGGCGAGACGGACGGCTTCGTGCGCATCGTCTGCGAACCCGGCGGCGGCCGCGTGCTCGGCGCCAGCCTGATGGGCCCGCACGTGACCGAGCTTGTCGGAGAGCTCGCCCTGGCGGTGCACGCAAAGCTCACGCTGGCGGACGTGGCGGACACGATCCACCCGCACCCGACGCTCTCCGAGGCAGTGGGCGAGGCGGCTCTGGGCGGCGTGGGCCGTGGCATCCACACGCTGTGAGCGACGTGCGTGAATCGGCGTTGAGCGGGGAGACGGACGGCCGCGAGCCGGCGATGACCGGGGCGGCGGGGCGCCGCAAGCCGGCGTGGTTGCGCGTGAAGCCGCCGGCGCCGGCGACCTTTCGCAGCACCGGCGCCCTGGTCGAGGAGCTTGGTCTGCACACCGTGTGCGGCGAAGCCCGCTGTCCCAACAAGGGCGAGTGCTTCGCCGCCGGCACCGCGACCTTTCTCATCCTCGGCGACGCGTGCACCCGCTCCTGCGGGTTCTGCGCGGTGGGGCGGGCGCCGGCGGCCGCGGGCGGCCGTGCCGTATCGCTCGGGTGCCCAGACGCCGACGAACCGCGGCGCGTGGCGCAGGCGGCCCATCGCCTGGACCTGCGCCACGTGGTGATCACCGGCGTGACCAGGGACGACCTGCCGGACGGTGGCGCGGGCGCGTTTGCGGCCACCGTCGAGGCTGTGCGCGAGGCACTGCCGACGGCGACCATCGAGGTGCTCGTCTCCGACCTGAACGGCGAGGCGGCGGCCCTCGAGTGCGTGCTCGCCGCCGCCCCTGACGTCCTCAACCACAACCTCGAGACCGTGCCGCGGCTCTACCCCGACGTGCGTCCGCAGGCCGGCTACTCGCGGTCGCTCGAGCTGCTGGGGCGCGCCGCCGCATGGGCGCGCGGCGCGACGCACCGTGGCGACAATCGCGAGGGGCCGCCGGCCGCGCCGCAGGCGCATCGGCCGCTGGTCAAGACAGGGCTCATGGTCGGCCTGGGCGAGAGCGGCGCGGAGGTCCTCGAGGTGCTGCGCGACTGCGCCGACACGGGCGTGGACGCCGTGACCGTGGGCCAGTACCTGCAGCCCACCAGGGCGAATCTGCCGGTGGCTCGCTACGTGCCCCCGGAGGAGTTCGCGGACCTCGAGCGTCGCGGCTCCGAGCTCGGGCTGCTGGTGATCGCCGGCCCGTTCGTGCGCTCGTCGTACCGGGCCGGCGAGGTGTTGTCCGCGGCGCCGGCCCGGTACGAGCCCAGCGAGTGAGCGCTCGCGACGAAGCGGGCGCGACTCCGTCGCGCGTCCTGCCGCTCCCGACCCCGCGGCTCGTGATGTTCGACCTGGACTACACGCTGCTGCGGCCGAGCGAGCTGTTCGAGGCGCCCGGGTACGTGGCCACCGGGCGCCGCTTCGGCCTGGAGCTTGACGCGGCGCGCTGGCCGCAGGCGGAGCGCGCCGCCTACCGGGCCGTCGCGGAGCGGCGCCGCGCGACGGCGCCGGCGCACGACGACGGCCTGCTTGCCGTGATCGCCACCGCCGTGATCAGCGGCCTCGGCGGCGGTCCGCCCGAGCAGGTCGCGGCCGCCTCCCGGGCGGTCCAGGAGGCGTGGTCGCGGGCGGACAACTTCGGCCTCTACGACGACGTGCTCCCCTGCCTGAACGCCCTGCGCGCGGCGGACGTCCGCATGGCTCTCGTCTCCAACGCTCTCGGCCACGACATCGCTCGAGATCGTCGCGCAGTTCGCTCTCGACGAGTTCATGGTGACGACGGTCTCGAGCTCTCAGGTGGGCCTCGTGAAGCCGGCTCCGGAGGTCTTCTGGACCGCCCTGCGCGCGGTCGACGTGGCTCCGCGCGACGCGGTCATGGTCGGGGACAGCTCCGAGGACGACGTGGCCGGCGCCCTGGCCATCGGGTGCGGTGCCATCCTTCTCGACCGGAGCGGGCGCAACGGACGACCGGTCGCGACGATCCGGTCACTGGCGGAGCTGCCGGCGGCGCTGAGTCTCTGAGCTGCGGCGGCCGGACGGAGGAGCGGCCGCCGCCGGCCTCGCCTTCGCGCCCGCCGCGGGCTCCCGATCAGTGCTTGATGTCGCTGAGCGTGAGGCCGCGGCCCGGGCCGCGGACGCGGCCGAGGGTCGCGGCGGCCCTGCCGGTCACCGGCCCGCCGCCCGTGGTGCTGCAGAGGATCGCGCCACCGTCGCCGGCGGTCCACAGCACGCCGCCGGCCGATGCGAGCGTGTGCAGGTCGGCGGCGACGCCGACGTTGAGACGGCCCCAGGTCTGGCCGCCGTCGGCGGTCCGCAACACGGCGCCGTCCGCGCCGGCGGCGACGGCGGCCAGCGCGCCCTGGGCGGCCACGGCCTCCAGCACTCCCGGCGTGACAGTCGCCTTCTGCCACGTGGCTCCGCCGTCCACGGTGCGCATCATGACGCCGTTGAGAAAGTCGCCGTCGGGTCCGTAGTCCCCGCCGACGGCCCAGCCGTGCAGGGGGTCGGCGAAGGCCACGGCCCGCAGATCGCCCCAGATGTCCTGATCCTGGACCTGCCAGGTAAGGCCGCCGTCCGACGTGCTGAGCACCACCGCACGGCCCTGCCCGGCGCGGTCGCCGCCGACGATGAAGGCGTGGGCGTCGTCGTAGGCGGTCACCGCATAGAGGTCGACGTCGGTGCCGGCGTCCTGGGCCGTCCACGTGGCGCCGGCGTCGGATGTGTGCCATACGTCGCCGGCGTCGCCTGCGGCCCAGCCGTTTCCGTCGGGGAGCAGGATCACGTCGTTGAGCTGCTCGCCGGCCGGGATGCTGACCGACTGCCAGGTGGCGCCGCCGTCGACGGTGTGCCGCGCGGTCCCCGGCCCGATCACGAAGCCGCGAGCGGCGTCGGCGAAGGAGACCGCCGTGAGGTCGGCGTCCAGGCTGGCGGCGGCGCCCCAGCTCGCCCCGCCGTCGCTCGTCTTGAGGACGGCGCCGTCGTCTCCCACCGCCCAGGCGGTGTGCCCGTCGAGTGACCTGAGGCTCATGATCGAGGCGCGCGGCCCGCCGCCGAGGCGCCGCCAGCTGCTGCCCGCGTCGGCGGTGGCCGCCATGAGCCCCGCGTTTCCGACGAGGAAGCCGGAACGGTCCGGGGCGAAGCCGGCGCCCAGCAGACGTCCGCCGAGCCCGCTCGCGCGCAGCGTCCAGTGCTTGCCCAGGTCGGCGCTGCGCAAGGTGAGGCCGTTCTCTCCGGCGGCGACAAGCGTGTTGCCGGAGCGCGCCAGGCAGTAGAGATCGGCCGTCGTCTTGGGGCTCGTGCGGGTCCAGGTCTTGCCGTCGTTCGTCGTGGAGAAGACTGCGCCGCGATAGCCGACGATGACCGCGCTGTGGGCGCCGGTCGCCAGCACGGCGTAGAAGGGCGCGCCGAAGCGCACAGCCTGCTTGTGCCAGCTCTTGCCGCCGTCCGCCGTGCGGAGGACGCTGCCCACGTCGCCCACGGCCCAGCCGCTCGACTTGTCGGCGAAGCCGACGGCATAGAGCGCGCGATGCGTCGGGTCGGCGATCTGCCGCCAGCTGCGTCCGCCATTGCCCGTACGCACGATCACGCCGCTCTCGCCTACCGCCACCGCGGCGCCGGGGCCGGCCGTGGCGGCGCCGAGCAGCGCCAGCGTGGTGCCGGAGTGTTGCGCGGCCCAGTGACCGCCGCTGTCGTTCGTGGCGAGCACCGCTCCCCCGTCCCCGACGATCCAGCCCTTCTTGGCGTTCGCCATGGCGACGGCGAAGAGCGAACCTGTGAGCGGCGTGGTCCTTCGCGCCCAGGTCTTGCCGCCGTCGCCGGTCACGAGGATGGTGCCGGCGTCACCGCAGGCGATCGCGTGACCGTGACTCGTCACCGCGACGGCCCCGACGGAGTTGCCCTGGGGTCGCGGGTTCTGCCAGACCCAGTCGGGCGCCGCCGCTGAGGCCACTGCGGACGCGCCGAGGACCGCCGCTGCCGCCAGGGCCGCCGCAAACGCGCAGCGCCGGGCGGCCCTGCTGGTTCGCCGACTCCGTGATCTCTGCCTCACGGGTGCACCCCCGCGACAAAGTCCGCGGTCGTGGCGAGCCGCCACGTCCGCCCGTGATCGTCGGAGGTGAGCAGCATGCGGCGCAAGTACATGGGCGGCTGCGGGCCGTGCCCGCCCTTGAGCTGCCAGCGCGCCATCTGCGCCTTGCGCTGCTGGACCTCGGGCCCGCTGAACACCGCGGCGGCCAGGTAGAGCCTGCCGTCAAGGTCCGTACCCAACTGCTGGAAGAAGAGCTCGTAGCCGGGGTACGGCGGCACCACGAGCACTTGCGGCGGCGACCACACGCCGCCCGGAGCCAGATCCTGGTACGAGAGCGAGCCGTAGAGGGCGCCGCCGAAGTAGGGATCGGTGTTGCGGCGCCACTGTCGGTAGGCCACGTGCAGGGTGTCGGAGGCGTCGCAGGTGAGGGCGAGGTAGGTCTGCTGTCCCGACTGCACGGGCGCGCCGACGGCTGCTGCGTAGCCGCTGGTGGCGACCGGTACCGGTGTGGTCCAGCCCGAATAGGGCGTGTCGGGGGCCAGCGACCGCGTGTACATGAACGGCGTGCCGTGCGCCCCGGTGACGACGTGCAGGTGACCCTTCGAGTCGAGGCAGATGCCGGCCCGGGCGTGGCCGTCGTTGGCCGGCATGGTGGTCGCGACCTGCACGCGCGGGCCCATGGTCAGGGTCACGTGGTCGAAGCTGGCGACGTAGGTGGGCGCTCCCAGGGCCGGGGTCCTCGTGGTCTCCGTCCAGACGATCTCGGACATGTCCCCGTGGGTGACCACCGACGAGGCGTCGCCGCTGCCAAAGGCCGAGGCCAGGGTATGGGTGGTCACCAGCTGCCCGGCGGGCACCGTGATGCCGTGACCGTCGAAGTACGGCTGCGAGACGAGGATGGTGCGGCGCCGCTGGTTGGTGGCCGGGTCGATGTCGCTGAGGGTCTGAGTGATGAGCAGCAGGGGCGGCCCGCTGATGGTGTTGTGCCCCACCGAGAACTCGCTGCCCACCTCCCCGGCGGGGAGCCCGGTGACCGACCACGTGCTGCAGTGGTCCGTGGACCAGAGCAGGACGTTGCGTGACGAGCCGTCCTGCAGGGCGATCGTGAGGATGGTGTAGGCGCGGTCCGCGGTGTCGAAGACGACGCGGTTGCCCGGCCCGCCGGCGCCGCCCAGCGTGTGGTCGAAGCGCGGGTAGGCCGCCCTGAGCGCCCCGAGCAGGTCGTGGCGCTGCCAGCGGCCGTCGCGCAGCGTCTGCACGAAGGCGGTGTAGTCGGGGTCCGCGGAGCGGGAGCGCAGGTACGGGCGGTTCTGCGCGTCGAAGGTGGGCATGCTGCGCGTGAAGTCCGGCGCGTAGCCGAAGAGTTGGTAGAGGCCGGCGCCGGGGGTGATCACGAACGGCGCGGTCTGCGACCCGGCGGCGCGCTTCGCGAGAGCCGGATGCGCGCCGGCGAGGGCCGTGAGAAGAAGGGCGGCGGCGAGTGCGACACCGGCCGCAGTGAGTGAACGCCCCCTAGAGTGCCCGGCTCCGCGCATGGGCACTAGGATACACGGGCCCGGCGCGGACTGCGCCCAGCCCAGTCGCCGGCCTCCCGGGCCGCGCCCGCGTCAGGCCAGCCTGGCCTCCACGGAGATGTCCACGTTGCCGGCGAGGGCGCCCGAGATGGGGCAGCCGTCCTTGGCCTTGGCCGCGGCTGCCTTGAAGCCGGCCTCGTCGAGGCCCGGCACCACGCCGATCACGGTGAGCGCCGAGCTCGCGACCTTCCACCCGCCCTCGACTTGCGCGAACGTGACGGTGGCGCTCGCCTCAAGCCTCTCGGGCGGCGTTCCGCCCTCGGCGAGGATGCCGGAGAACGCCATGCAGAAGCAGCTCGCGTGGGCGGCGGCGACGAGCTCCTCGGGGCTCGTCTTGCCCTCGGAGCGCGCCGTGCGCGAGGCCCAGGTGACGGGCAGCGGACCGGAAGCCCCGCTGGCGAAGGCGACCTCGCCTGTGCCCGTGGTGAGCGGTCCCTTCCAGACGACGTCGGCGCGGCGTGTGGCTTCAGCCATGGTGTGACTCCTCGGTCCGGGCTCGTGTGTCGCAGGTGACATGCCCGGCGTCGTGGCGGCGGCAAACCAGTGCCCCGCCGCCGGTCTCAGGCGCCCGTCGGGCTCGCCGCGGCTCGCTCAACGTTCCCCTTCCACGAGAAGCGGCGTACCATCGTCTCTTCAGTCGTGAAGAAGGCCGGGTCGTCGCCTCCCCCGTCTACGCTTGTTGGAAGGACCGCTCATCGCCGCACGATCCTCGCCGATGTCTGCAGCAGTGCCAGTGAGACCATCAGAGGGAGGCGCTTTGAACCGAGCCGTCACGAGAAACGTGTGGCTCGTTGCCTGCGCCGTCCTCGCGGCCCTCGCCTTGGCGCTCCTCCCGGCCGCTGCCGTGGCTCTGCACGGCGCCGCGCCCGGGCCGGTCGACCGCGAGCTGGCCCGCACGACCACCGGACCCACGCCGCCGCCCAACGTGCTCAGGTACTATTCGCGCTCGGAGCCGCGGGCCACGCCGGACGAGCACGTCATCGCCGGCGTCCCCGCCTACGTGTGGCGGCACGGCTGCGCGCCCACGTCGCTGGGCATGGTGGTGGGGTTCTACGACGGCCGCGGCTACGACGACCTGATCCCCGGAGACGCCTCGGCGCAGTACAGCAATCCCGCCGTACCGCAATCGATCGCCTCCGGCGGGCCGGGCGGCGGCATCGTCGGGCACTACGAGGACTACTCCCTGCCGATGGACGAGAGCGGTCCGATCAAGCTGGACAAGAGCGAGTTGCCGGCCGGCGACGAGCACGCCAGCGACAGCATCGCTGACTTCATGCACACCTCGTGGAGCGCCGTGGGCCTCAACTACGGCGGCAGCTGGCTGGACGACGTCGGGCCGGCGTTCGTGGCCTACGTCGACTACCGTCAGGCCTCCTATGCGCCGGCCTTCACCGACCGCTACGTCGACTACTCTGGCCTCGACGCTGTCTGGTCCGCGTACAAGGCCGAGATCGACGCCGGCCGGCCCGTGGTCATGTACGTGGACAGCGACGGCGACGGGGTCATCGACCACGCCGTCGCGGCCATCGGCTATCGCGAAGGCAACGGCTTTCCCGAGTACGGCTTCTGGGACACGTGGACCGCGGCCACGGTCCACTGGGCGAGGTACCGGACCGAGTCCGCCAGCTACGCGTGGGGCGTCTACGGGTTCACGGCTCTCCGCCTCGGCGGATCGCCGTCGCCCTCGCCCACCCCGACGCCCACCGACACGACGCCGCCGGTGACCATCGTGTCGGGCGTCGACGGCCACTGGCATGCGACGCCGGTGTACCTCACCTTCTCAGCCTCCGACACCGGATCCGGCGTCGCGCGCACGGAGACGCGTGTCGACTCGGGGGCATGGACGACGCTCACCGACTCGACACTCGCGATCGACACGACTGGCGTCCATGCCGTGTACTACCGCTCGTGGGACAACGCCGGCAACGTGGAGAAGCCGGCGCGCAGCTGCACGGTGCTCGTGGACACGACGCCGCCGGTGTCCACCGCGTTCGACATCACGGCGCTGCGAGGACGCAGCGCTACGCTGCGCTACTCGGTCGCCGACGTCACGCCCAGGGCCCGGGTCGTCATCGTCATCAGGACGCTCAAGGGCGCCGTGCGACTCACCCTCACCCCCGGTCTCAAGGCCGCCAACACGAGGGTCTCGGTGCCCTTCGTCTGCAGGCTGGCGCCCGGGGCCTACCGGTACTCGGTCTCGGCGACCGACATGGCCGGCAACCGCCAGGTGCGGCCGGCCTCCGCCAGGCTCGTCGTCCACTGACCTTCGAAGGCCCGACCCGGCCGCGCGTCCGCTTCGCGGCGCGCCCATCGACCTCTGCGTGACGGATGCTGGGCGGTTCCGCGCGGCCATCGCCTCCCGGAGCAACGGGTTGCTACTGCTTCCGTAGGGGAAACCTTCTGGCCAAGGCCCGCCCGGGCCGGCATCGCTGGGGACGAACCTCCTGAGGAGGTCTGGCAATGGCCGACAACATCGACATCATGCGCAGGGGCTACGAGCTGTTCAATAAGGGCGACATACAGGGCACCCTGGCCCTGTTCGACGAGAACATCTCGACCCCTGCTCAGATAGCGCTCGCTTGGCTGCTTGCGCAGAAGCCGTGGATCGTTCCGATCCCCGGAACGACCAAACCAGCCGCCTCGAAAAGAAAATATCGGATCAGTTGCCATTGAGCTTACGCCTGACGATCTCCGCGAGATCGAAGGCGCTTCCTCAAAGATAAGGGTGGAAGGCGCTCGATACCCTGAAAGGCTTGAGCAAATGACTGGTCTGTGAAGGGCTGCGCTCCATCCCACACTGTCGCTTCTAGCCGCCCTTCACTTGCGCGCTACCCCCAAGCCCGTTCTGTGTCGCGATAGCAGGCATGTGGCGCTATTGAGAGAGCGTGCTAACTCTTCACAGAGCGTCCTTTTTGGAAAGAGTGTGGTAGCCTGCTCCCAAAATTGATGGGCATTCGGGGAGGGCTACGCGATGGCGGCCAAAGGTTGAAATGGAAAGAGTGGGGTGGTCGACGGCCACGTTCGGGCCAAGGATCGCCGGTCATGATCGCCAACACCTCGCCGGCCGCGATGGTGACGCTGAACGATCATTCTCCGAACACGGGCGCCACCCTGACGGCGAACGCCAGCGTGAACGACGCCGACGGCGACGGTGTCACGTTGACCTACGTGTGGCGCGTCGACGGCACGATCCGTCGGACCACACCCGGGGCGGCGCTCTCCGACACGTTCGATCTCTCCCTCGCCGGAAACGGTGACAACGGCCAGACCGTCACGGTGACGGTTACCCCGAACGACGGGACCGACGACGGCGTCCCGGTTGCGGACGGTGCCAGCGTCGGCAACGCGGCACCGGTCGTGGATTCGGCCGTGATCGGTCAGGCATCGCCCCGAACGAACGACACGCTGTCGGTCACCGTCAGCTCGCACGATCCCGACGGGGAAGCGCTCACGACCAGCTACCAGTGGACGAAGAACGGCGTCGACATCTCCGGCGCGACCACCGGGACGCTCGACCTGTCTGTGGCCGGCAACGGGAACATGGGCGACGTGCTCCGGGTGCGCGTGACCGTCTCCGACGGCGCTGCGACCTCGCCGCCGGTGACCTCCGCGCCGGTGACGATCCTGAACACCGCACCGACCGCGACCGTGACGCTCAACGACCATTCGCCGAACACGGATGCCACCTTGACCGCGACCGCGACCGCTTCAGACGCGGACTCCGACACCGTCACGCTCACCTACGTGTGGCGCGTCGACGGGGTCGAGCGCAAGACGACGGTGGCCACTGGCCTGAGCGACACGTTCGACCTCTCCGCGGTCGGGAACGGCAACAACGGGCAGACCGTGACGGTCACCGTCACACCCACCGACGGAACGCTCTACGGCACGCCGTTCACGGACTCCGCCACGATCGGCAACACGGCGCCCGTCGTGGACTCGGTCGTCATCAGCCAGAGCTCGCCACGCACGAACGACACCCTGTCGGCTGCCGTCACCTCGCACGACGCCGACGGTGACCCCCTCATCACGAACTACCAGTGGACGAGGAACGGCACCGACATCGGCGGCGCGAACGGCGCGACGTTGAACCTGTCGGCAGTCGGCAGCGGCGACCGCGGCGACCTCATCCGCGTACGCGTCACGGTCGCCGATGCCTCGACTACCTCGGCGCCCGTGACCTCGGCGCCCGTGGCGGTCCTGAACACGGTGCCGGTCGCCTCCGTGGCGCTCAACGACCACGCGCCGGCGACGGGTGACACGCTCACCGCGACAGCCACCCGGTCGGATGCGGACGGCGACACGGTCGGCCTTACCTATGTGTGGACCGTGAACGGCACGACGAAGAGGACGACGGTCACGAACGCGCTCACCGACACGTTCGACCTGTCGGTCGCCGGCAACGGTGACGCGGGCGACGTCGTCGTCGTGACCGTGACGCCGAACGACGGCACCGCGAACGGCACGCCCGTCACGGATTCAGCGACAGTCGCGAGCGGAACCGCCACCCCGCCGATCTTCTCCGACGACTTCACCTCGGGGAACCTGTCGGCCTGGACCGCGTTCACCCGCGTGACGATCGACAACACGACCGGTTCGCCGGCGGCACCGAGCGCCAGGGCCCAGGCGACGGCCCAGTCCGCCTTCGCCTACCGCGATCTCACGAGCCCCACCTCGACCGCCTGCCTGAGCGTGAACGTGAACCTGGCCTCGGGCAACAACGTCGACCTGTTCCGTCTGCGGAGCGCCGCGAACGGACCGATCGTCAAGGTGCTCGTGTCGTCTACCGGCGTGCTGCAGATCCGCTCGGACTTCTCCTCGACGTCGTTCAACTCCGGGATCGCGTTGGGCACCGGTTGGCACAACATCGAGCTCTGCGGGACGGTCGGGACGGCCTCGACGTGGAACCTCTACCGCGACGGCGTGCGGATCGTGACCAACTGGGCTGCGGACACCGGCACGTTGCCGGTGGCGCGCATCCAGATCGGCGACACCGCTGCCAAGACGTTCACGGCCAACTTCGACCACGTCGTGCTGGATCTCGTCCCCGGGGACCAGACGACCCCACCCGATACCCAGGGCCCGACCACTCCGGGACAGCCCTCCGGAACGAGTTCCACGACGGGCACGATCCAGCTCAGCTGGTCCGCCTCGACGGACGCCTCTCCGCCGATCACCTATCGCATCTACCGCGACGGGAATCCGACCTCGATCGGCTCGACGACCTCGACGACGTACACCGACCCTGGTCTCACGCCCGGTTCGAGCCACACGTACACGGTCGATGCGCTGGATTCACTCTCCAACCCGAGTCTGATGAGCCCGGTCTCGGCCTCGATCCTGGTCTCGGGTGGTGCCACCCCGCCGATCTTCTCCGACGACTTCACCTCGGGGAACCTGTCGGCCTGGACCGCGTTCACCCGCGTGACGATCGACAACACGACCGGTTCGCCGGCGGCACCGAGCGCCAGGGCCCAGGCGACGGCCCAGTCCGCCTTCGCCTACCGCGATCTCACGAGCCCCACCTCGACCGCCTGCCTGAGCGTGAACGTGAACCTGGCCTCGGGCAACAACGTCGACCTGTTCCGTCTGCGGAGCGCCGCGAACGGACCGATCGTCAAGGTGCTCGTGTCGTCTACCGGCGTGCTGCAGATCCGCTCGGACTTCTCCTCGACGTCGTTCAACTCCGGGATCGCGTTGGGCACCGGTTGGCACAACATCGAGCTCTGCGGGACGGTCGGGACGGCCTCGACGTGGAACCTCTACCGCGACGGCGTGCGGATCGTGACCAACTGGGCTGCGGACACCGGCACGTTGCCGGTGGCGCGCATCCAGATCGGCGACACCGCTGCCAAGACGTTCACGGCCAACTTCGACCACGTCGTGCTGGATCTCGTCCCCGGGGACCAGACGACCCCACCCGATACCCAGGGCCCGACCACTCCGGGACAGCCCTCCGGAACGAGTTCCACGACGGGCACGATCCAGCTCAGCTGGTCCGCCTCGACGGACGCCTCTCCGCCGATCACCTATCGCATCTACCGCGACGGGAATCCGACCTCGATCGGCTCGACGACCTCGACGACGTACACCGACCCTGGTCTCACGCCCGGTTCGAGCCACACGTACACGGTCGATGCGCTGGATTCACTCTCCAACCCGAGTCTGATGAGCCCGGTCTCGGCCTCGATCCTGGTCTCGGGTGGTGCCACCCCGCCGATCTTCTCCGACGACTTCACCTCGGGGAACCTGTCGGCCTGGACCGCGTTCACCCGCGTGACGATCGACAACACGACCGGTTCGCCGGCGGCACCGAGCGCCAGGGCCCAGGCGACGGCCCAGTCCGCCTTCGCCTACCGCGATCTCACGAGCCCCACCTCGACCGCCTGCCTGAGCGTGAACGTGAACCTGGCCTCGGGCAACAACGTCGACCTGTTCCGTCTGCGGAGCGCCGCGAACGGACCGATCGTCAAGGTGCTCGTGTCGTCTACCGGCGTGCTGCAGATCCGCTCGGACTTCTCCTCGACGTCGTTCAACTCCGGGATCGCGTTGGGCACCGGTTGGCACAACATCGAGCTCTGCGGGACGGTCGGGACGGCCTCGACGTGGAACCTCTACCGCGACGGCGTGCGGATCGTGACCAACTGGGCTGCGGACACCGGCACGTTGCCGGTGGCGCGCATCCAGATCGGCGACACCGCTGCCAAGACGTTCACGGCCAACTTCGACCACGTCGTGCTGGATCTCGTCCCCGGGGACTGACGGTCCCATCGGCTCCTTGAGGGCCGTGTCACCGTCGGACGTCGAGCCCTCCGCTACGTCGGATCTGCGCTCGATGCTCCCTGCTAGTCTGCAACAGACTAGAGTTGCGGGACCGGGAGGTGAGGCGAAGCCTATGGTGACATCGAAGGTGGAGGTCGTGGTGTTGGGGCTCCTGGCTGAGGAGCCGCTGTACGGATACGACCTGCTCGAGCGGTTCCGGACGCGGAGCATGGGGTTCTGGGTCGAGATCGGGAAGGCATCGGTCTATCAGGTGCTCCGCAGGCTGGAGCGCGACGGGTCGGTCGCCGGGCGGTCGCAGGATGGACCGGAGGGACCCGATCGGCGCGTGTATCGCATCACAAGGGCGGGCCGCGATCGGTTGGAGAATGGGCTCTCGGAGCGGGTCGGGTCGCTGGAGCCGTACGAGACGGCCGGCGGCTTGGCGCTGGGATTCGCGCACCTGCTTTCCGCCTCGGACGCGCGCAAGGCGGTCGACGAGCGGGAGACAGCGGTCCGGGATCTGCTCGATGCCATCAAGACCGAGCGAGCGCGGATCTCCGCGGACAAGGGTCCGGGTCGATCGGTGTCCACCGCGATGCTCCAACGACAGGAGTCGCTCGCGAAAGCGGAGCTCGCGTGGATCAAGGGGTTCCGGTCGGATCTCGGGCGGATCCGTCGCTAGCGCATGAGCTGGGAGCGGTCGGTGAACGCGTGGTTGCGCCTCCGCCGCGTGTCGCAACGCGTGGATAGGATTCGATGAGGATGGAAGCGGCCTTCTTCGACCTCGACAAGACGATCATCTCCCGCTCCTCGTCGCTCGCGCTGTCGCGGCCGCTGTACCGCGCGGGCATGGTGTCGCGCGGCCAGCTCCTGCGCGGTGCCTACGCGCAACTCGTGTACCTGCTGGTTGGGGCCGACGAGGACAAGATGGAGCGCCTCAAGGAGGGCATGCTGGCCCTCACGAAGGGGTGGGACCGGTCCCAGATCGAGCACCTGGTGCAGGACGTGCTGCTCGACGTGATCGACCCATACGTCTACCAGGAGGCCCTCGACCTCATGGATCTCCATCGGAGCGAGGGACGCCGGATCTACATCGTCTCGTCGTCGCCCGAGGAGATCGTGCGGCCGCTCGCTCGGCACTTCGGCGTGAGCGGCGTCATCGCGACTCGCGCGGAGGTCGGCGACGACGGTCGCTACACGGGAGGACTGGAGTTCTACGCGTACGGCGAACAGAAGGCGGAAGCGATCCAGAAGATCGCGGCTCGGGTCGGCATCGATCTCTCGCGCTCGTACGCGTACAGCGACTCGATCACCGACGTGCCGATGCTCGAGTCCGTCGGCGAACCTGTGGCGGTGAACCCCGACAAGGACCTCCGGAAGATCGCCGAGGAACGAGACTGGCAGATCCGCGACTTCCGCCGGCCCGTGCGTCTGCGCTCACGCTTCGCATCGGCGGTGCCCACGCCGAAACCGTCGATCCTCGCCGCGGTCGGCGGTGTCGCGGTCGCGGCGGTCCTGGTGTGGGTCGTGTTCCGATCGCGCACCTCGGGGCGCCGCAGTCCTGCGCTCGGATCCGGTCTCGCGTTTGCGAGCGTCGGGATCGAGGTGTAGCGTCGACGCGGGTCTCCTCGGGGACCCCGAGGGGAGCAGAACCCACGCGCGAGTCACGCCGCGGGAGGCATGCTCAGGACCCGGGGGCGCGTAGCCGCCCGGCTCCCGAGCACGTGAAGACATGCGCCTGATACCTGCTCCCCTCGACTATGGGCTCGGATCGAGCGATCACGCCCGATGGGGCGGGCTGAAGTAGCCGAAGTGCATGCCGTCGGGTATGAGTTGATCGCCCCCCCACGCCAGACCCCACCGCTGCATGAGCGCGACCAATCGGGGGTCTTGCACCGGCGGGGATCCGAAGCGGTTCGAGTCGGCGTTCACATCCACGGCGGCACCCCAGGCATTTTCCGATATGGCTGCCGACGACGATGACTGATCGAACCGAGCCACGAAGCATCCGTCGAACGAGTGGATCGTGGACTCGAGGCCCTGCGAGACGACGTCCTTCATGGCACCGCGGATCTGCGGGAGGAACTTCTTGTTACAGGCGACGCGGCCCAACACCGGGATGGTGACGGTGACGATGTGCTCCTGGATCCACGCCGGGTCGATCTCGATGAGCCCGGTGTCGCCCGTCTGCGGCGTTCCCGCCCACTCGCCGAATCGTCGCTTGATCAGCGCCGGGGGGAGCGTGTCGTCCCGAGCTCGGAGGTATCTCGTCTCACCGGGCGCGCGGACCTGAACGACCGGGTAGGGCAGTCCCGGCGGGAGCACCGTGCGGAACCGCCGCTCGAGTTGTTGATCGGACGGCTGCAGGCCGGGGGACGGCTCGAACAGCAGGTAGCGGTTCTGCTTGACGCCGATCGCGGCTCCCGTCGCTCGGTTCACCACGACCTCCGCCGCTCCCACCAGCTCGTCGGGGAGCACGCCGACGATGGTGACGCTCGCTCCCCCCTGGAACCGCATCACGCCCCCGGGCCCGAGGTGCCGGAGCCGAGCCGACGTCTGCCCCAAGATGGCCTGTCCGTCCGCGAGGTTCTCCACGATCGCGCGCGTCTCAGGCGGCAAGAAGTGCGCGTACGGCCGTGGATCGATCGACGCGGCGTCGATCGGGATCATGTAGGGAGAGGGTGGCTGATCGACCAGGTTCCCGTTCGCGTCGGACGAGCTGGTCATCCAGATGGTGTCGGAGGCGACGACGGCGATCTTGCCGACGGTGGGGAGACCGGCGATCGCGGCGCCGTAGCCGGGCGGCAGTCCTTCAGGAACCCATGCGAGGTACGCGTCGAGGTGTGGTCCGGGCTCGGGCTGGGGAGAAGAGGGCGTGCCGGAGCCCAAGGGGGACGGAGATGCCGTCCCGTCGCCCGCGTCGGCGTGGTTCAACAGGGACACGAGCACCGAACCGGAAACGAGCACGGCGACGAACGCGGACAAGCCGGCGATCAGCGCCCGACGCTGCAACGATCACTCCCTCAGGTTCCCTCTCGGCTCGGGCGAGTCTAGGCGGCGAGGGCGGCTCTCGCGAGGCAGGTCGCGTGCTATCCGTGCGCGGCGGGATGCTCCAACTGGTCGGCCAGGCGCTCGGCCCGTTCGGCGGCCTCGGCCGGTCGCCCTGCGGCAACCGCCCGCGCGATCCGCCGGAGCTCGCGTTCGACACCTGCCTGGACGCGACCCGGCGAGCTCCTCACCAGTGGATCCAGGCGGCTGACCGCGAGGTCGAGCCGGTCGACGTCCGAGACCGGATCGCGGCGAGCGCGGTAGGCGGCGAGCGAGATCACTTGACCCATGTCGTCACCTTAGTCCTTGGGTCCGACACGGTCAGGGAAGAGCGGGGATAACGGTCCACGTCCGTGATGCCGTGATGGAGACGTTTCCCGCCCTGTCCTGCACGTAGGTCTGGAACGAGTGGTTCCCGGTCGTGAGCCCCTGATAGACGACCGGAGACGTGCACGGAGCGAACGCCGCATCGTCGAGCGAGCAATAGGTGACCCCCGGCTCGCTCTGCCATATGTCGAACGAGGTGGTCGGATCGGACGTGGTCGCGCCGTCCTCGGGCGATCCGCTCAGCAGCAGCCCGGGTGGGATCGTGTCCACGTCCCAGCGGTAGACGACGGGCTGGGCCCGGTTCAGTGCTGCGTCAAGCCCCCAGACGGTCAACCGATGCGGGCCTTCTGCGAGCGGGCCGAACGACATCGTGTCGTCGCACGGCATCTCCGGCAGCCCGTCCAGCGAGCAGATGTACAACGCGGGGTCGGCGTTCGACGTGAGCCGGAACGTGGCGTCCGCGATGGAGGTGAACCGGTCAGGGTGCTTCACGACGCGGATCTTGGGCGCCCCGAGATCGACCGTCCAGGTGAAGGTCGTCACGCCGACGTTGCCGAGCGCATCCGCCGCGGCGACGTGAAGCAGATGCGTCCCCTTCGGCAACCCCGAGACCGAGAACGTGCCATCGCTGCAATCCTTCCCCTGGTGACGGTCCAGGCGGCAGGTGATGGCGCCGCGGACGTTCTCCATGGGAACGAAGAGGAACCGGCCGTCGCGTGAGGATGTGACGTTGCTGGGTCCCTCTGCCAGCAGGAACGTCGGGCCGGCTCGATCGATGCGGACGAGCCACCCCGCAGGCGGCGACGTCCACGTCGGGCTTCCCGGCGCTTGAGCCCGGACCTCGAAGTTCCAGGAGCCGTCATCGAGACCTTGATAGCTCATTGATCCCGCACACGGTTCCCAATCGGCGCGCCGTCCGAACGAGGGCGACAGGCGGCATTCGAACGTCGCGCCTCCTGTCGAGCTCGAGAAGGAGAAGGACACATCCCCGCTCTGCTGCGCCGTCGCCGGATGGGCACCGATCGAGACGGGAGGCCCGCTGGACGCGATCGTGAACCTGCGCGCCGCGGGTGTCGGATCCGTACGGCCAGCCTCGTCGGTGCCGGCGACCTCGAACGTGTAGTCCCCGTCCGGCAGGTTGCCGATGGCGTCGGACTGTCCGTCACAGGCGTGCCACGGATCCGCGACCCCGCTCCGGAGCAGCCGACACCGGTACGTCGAGAACCGCGACGGCGAGAAGAACGTGAACGCCACCGACCGAGAGGGCCCGTCGCGGGCCGGCCACGGCCCCGTCACGATGGTGGTATCGATCGCCGGCGCCACGAGCGAGGCGAGCTTGGCCCGGAGCCCCGCGATCGTCCTGGCAGCGTGTGGCGAACCCACCAGGTTCTCCAGCTCGTTCGGATCCTGCTTGAGATCGAAGAGCTCACGACTGCCGTCGTCGTACTGCACGTACTTGTACCGCGAGGTCACGACCCCTCGGAACCCTCCGGCTCTCGTCTGGTGCGCGAAGAAGGAGAGCCCGGAGCACGGAGGCGTTCCCTTGCTCACCCCTTGGCAGTGCTCGAGCAACAGGGCCGAGCGCGTGCTGCGTGCGGAGCCGTCCAGGAGCGGGATGAACGATCTTCCGTCCGCGTTCCACGGGAACCCGGCCAGTTGGGCGATGGACGGCGCGATGTCGATGTTCGACACCAGCGCGCGGGACGTCGAAGCGTCGCTCGGGTCGAGGAGGGCCGGGTAGCGCACGATCATCGGAACACGAACGGACTCCTCGTACGCGTCGGTCTTGCCGAACCGGCGATGTTCGCCGAACAGGAACCCGTTGTCCGACAGGTAGATCACGATCGTGTCGCGCGTGCGATCGCCCAGGTTGTCGAGGATGTGGCCGATGCCGTCATCCAGCGAACGCACCGCGTGCGACATCTTCGCGTAGCGGCCGTCGGCGTCGTGGATCTCGTTGCTCGTCAGGGGGCCCCGTCGCGCGTACAGCGGGCTCGCCGTCGTGAGGGTGTTCTGATCGAACGCGGGGCCATGGGGCGGCGTGACGCTCATGGAGTCGTAGCGGGGATCGTCCGCCGGGAGATGCGGTGACGTCGGGGTGTACATCGCGAAGAACGGTTGGTCATCGGGGGTGGACTGGATGAAATGCACGACGTCGTCCGCGAGGATGTCGGTCTGATAGCCGCTACGCTGCACCCACGTGCCGTCCTCGTTGATCCAGGGGTTGAGCAAGGAGTACGAGGAAGGCAGCGGCGCGCCGACGCAGTCCCACCGATCGAACTCGGGCCGCGGACCACACGTGTCCCAACTATTGAGGTACTTGCCCGCCAGCATCGTCCGGTAGCCGGTGTCGTGGAGCGCCTGTGCGATCGTGGGGCGATCGAGCGGGACGGCGTTCGCGTCGACGCCTGTGTGATGCTCGACCAGGCCCGTCAGGATCTGCGAGCGGGATGGACAGCAGAGCGACGTGTTCACGTACGCGCGCTTGAACAGGATCCCCTGATCGACCAGGTCTCGATACGTGCTCGGCATGAGGTCGCGCGAGAACGTGGACCACGCTTGGTCGTCGCTCACCAGCAGCAGGATGTTCGGACGCGGCGCCGCAGCCGCGGATCTCGAGGCGTTCGGTCCGGCCGGCGGGGTTCCGGCCGAGGAGGGTGCGATCGGAGGTGCCAACAGCGCCAGGGCGCAGCAGATCAGCACCGCAACCCGTCGCCTCACGCCACCCCCAAACCGGCTACCGGCTCGGAGTCTCCGAACCGCGTGTGCCCCCGAGTCTCGGCGTGGTCGGGTGGCCCGTCAACGACCTCGTGTGAGGGAGGGTCGAAGATCTTCAGAACGAGGTCGTCGACTAACGGACGAGATCCGGGAGCAGGTCGTCGAGCAGCTCCACGAGCGGCCATGCACCTGCCGACGTGTTCGACATCACGGTGTACGTGAACCCGGAGGGCGGATCGTAGGCGGACCGGAACGAAACCCCCGCGTCGTATCCCTCCAGCATCGGCGTGTCTCGGTCGAGCCTGATCCAGAACCCCAGCCCGTAGCGCCGGGACTCCGCGGGGACGTCGTTGTGCGGGCGCACCATCTCGTCGACGAATGGCCGCGGGACGATGCTCCCTGCGAACAGCGCGGGCCAGAACGCGGCGAAGTCGCCAACGGTGGAGTACGCACCGCCGTCGCCCGAACCGCGGACCGGCAGATACAGCTGGTTCGTACGCAGGCCGCTCTCCGTCGGGAGGTACCCGAACGCCGCCGATCCAGGGAGCTCGTCGGACCGCGGGAACCCCGTGGCCGCCATCCCGGCCGGCGCGAAGACCCGCTCGGCGGCGAGGTCGTGGAAGTTCATCTCGCTCACGATCTCCGCGATGAGCGCCAGAACGACGTAACCGCCGTTGCAGTACTCGAATCGAGCAGCTGCTTCGAACTTCGTCGGGTGACCGCGCAGGACCGCGAGATAGTCGCGCGTGCTCGCGAACTGGCGTGCGGACCCCGGCATCTCGTACTCGTCGATATCGTCGAGGCTGTTCTCGTCGAGGTAGTCGCCGATGCCCGACGTGTGCGCGAGGAGATGGCCGACAGTCACACGCGGGTCGATCAGCTCGAGCGCATCCCCGAGCACGCTCCGGACCGGCGTGTCGAGCGCGAGTGATCCCTCGGCGACGAGCGACATGATCGTCAGCGCGGTGAAACCCTTCGTGCCGCTGGCGATCCCGAAACGCGTCGACGCGGTGTTGGGTATCCCATGCGCACGGTCTGCCAGACCGCTCGCGCGTTCGTAGAGGACCTCTTGGCTGCGTACGACACGCACGACACCCGAGAAGTCGGTCTCGCCGACGACCTGGTCAACGGCTGTCTGCAGCTGCGGTTCCACCTGCGCACCCTCCTTCGCCTTGATCCAGCGGCCACCCAGCGCTGAGGCTCTCGCATCGAGAGGGGCGACTTCTGAGGGTCTAGCCGGCCACGCGGACGGAGGTCACCGGGGCGAGGCGTTCGTGGACCGTGAACCAGCTGGCGCCGGCGTCGGCCGACCCGAACACGTCGCCCGACGTCGCGCCGAAGTAGAGACCGATTGGGGACCCGGCGTCGTGGGCGAACGCCTGGCGGAGGATCGTCAGGTACGACTCGTTCGAGGGAAGACCGTCGCCGTGGGCCGTCCACGAACCCCCCGCGTCACGGGTCTCGTAGACCCGCACCTTTCCCTCCGGCGTGACGCGGTCGAAGTCGCCGGTGAGCGGGATGACGTAGGCGTTGTCCGGGTCGGACGGGTCGATCACCATCGGGAACCCGAACCCGGACGGCAGCCCTTCCTTGATGTCGTTCCACGTCTCGCCCGTATCGTCGGATCGATAGACGCTGCCGTGGAACTGGAGGAACAAGCGTTCCGGCCGCCCGGGAGCCCGATGCATGTTGTGCACGCAGAGGGCGTGGGTGGTTTCCTGCTGGTCCTCCGGCACGTAGAGCGGAACCAGCCCCTTGTATCCGGTGCGCCAGCTCTCGCCGCCGTCCTCGCTGAGCCAGACCCCGGCGGCCGAGATCCCGACCGCGAGCCGTTGAGGATCTCCCGGCCAGGGACAGATGGAATGCAGCGCCAGCCCGCCGGCGCCAGGGTTCCACTCGGGCCGGGTGGGGACGTTCCAGAGCGCGCGGTTCAGCTCCCAGGTCTCGCCCGAGTCGGTGCTGACGAAGAGCGCCGCCGGCGCGACGCCCGCGTACAAGACGCCGTCGGCCTCGCCGGGCTGCACGATCCAGACGCGATCGATCGTCGTGTCTGGGATGTCTTCGGGGAACGCCGGGCCCTTCGACTGCTCCCACTCGCCGCCGGGGTCGTCGGTGTACATGACGCGCGGGCCGTAGAAGCCCGAAGTCACCGACGCGAAGTACCGACCGGTGCGCGGGTCGCGGGTGGCGAACTCCACCACGTCGCCGGGGAACGCGCGCGTCGCGATCTCGAAGGGGGCACCTGCTTCGCCGCGCAGGACGAACAGACCTTTCTTCGTTCCCACCAACAGTTCGGTCATGATCGGCTCCCTCCTGAGATCGACGCCAAGACATGGATGCGAGCGGTGTTCGCTATCGGTGTGTCCGTGCTCCCGCGTTCCCCGTCGACGAACACGTTGACGTGGCGACGGATGTTCCCGTGCTCGTCGAGCACCCACCCCTCCAAACGGGGATACCGGCGCTCGAGCTCCAGAAGCACCTCGCCCAAAGAATCGCCGGGAAGGTCGACCTGACCCTGCCCGTCGGCGCGATCCTTGAGCGGTGCGCGCAACGTCACCACAGCCATCGCGGGCAGTCTATGCGGATGAGCCGACAGCCACTTGCGTGTTCCTGCTGCCGAGGGGGTTCAGGCGGCCCAGAACTCCCATTGGACGTTGTCCGGATCTCTGAAGCTGACGAACTGGTTCCCGAGGACGGTGTCGTCCTCGATCCCCGCCGTCGCAACTCCGGCCCCGACGAGTCGCTCCAGCATCACCCGGAGGTCGTCGCGAGTCTCGACCCCGAATGCGAGGTGGTCTACTCCGATCCGAGACTCGTCGAACCGATCATCGGGATCCGCTCCCTCGAGCGGGGGGGCGAGCATGACGAAGGTGGATCCGACCTGCATGGCCAGTAACGCACCGGATGCTGGCCTCCCTCGCCAGATCGAGCTGATGTCGGCGCCGACGGGGATCTCCATGACCGGAAGGAAGAGGACGTCCTCGTAGAACCGACGCGATCTCTCGGGGTCCTGCACGCGGATCATCACGTGGTGCAGGGCATTCACACCCATAACGCTCCTCCTTCGAGTGCCTGCTCGAGCGCTTCTGTCAACCAATCCGCCAGCGGCTCCTGGTTGTCTCCCTCCACGGCTGTTTCCCCGAGACGCCGCACGATGTCTCGTGCTGCCGCCGCGGAACCAGCCTCGCCGAGCCTAGCGAGAAGGGCGTGCGCTCGCCACTTGACGCCCGGTGCCGAGCCCCCGGAGGTGAGCACCAGCGCTCGTTCCGCGGAGATCTTCGCGTCGTCGTCGGAACCATCTTGCGTCAGCATGCGAGCCCGGACGAGATGGGCTCCGGCGGCGACCTCGGCCCATCGACAACGCTCGGCCGGTTCGATGATCGCATCCACGAGAGTCTGGGCCCGATCCGACGCACCGAGACGCGCGGCCGCGCTCGCGAACGCGAGGATGGCGTCGGCTCCGTGCCAGAAGATGCCGCCGCCGGGGACGGTGATCTGATCGAGATGGTCGTCCGCGGCCCCCGCGACCCTCGATGCTCCATCTTGGTCTCCGGCGTCAAGGAGCGCGACGGTTAGGAATCCGCCGGCGCGGACCTGCATGGCGATGGCGCCGCCGTCGGTCGCCGTCTCCAACGCCCGTTCCAAGACGGGGATGGCAACGACCCCGCCTCCCACCTCGAGGAGCGCTCGACCGAGCACGTAATTCCCCCAGGCCTGCCACTCCAGATGCCCGAGCTCCTCAGCGGACCCTACTGCCTGCCACCCCATGGAAAGCGCCGCGCCGTAGGAGCCGCGGCTGCGCTCCAACCATGAACGACTCGCCAGGTACAGGGGGAGCACCCCACGGTCCTGCAGGCCTTCGGCGATCTCCTCCGCCTCGCCGAGGCGCAGGAGCGCCGTGTCCCAATCCCCGTGGGCGAGTGGTCCCCAGAATGACTGGTAGATCGCGTACTGCAGGTACCACATCTCGCCGCGGCGACGATGGATGGCGGAGAGCTCGTCGGCGAGCGTCTCCACACGGTCGAAGTCTCCGACCATGACCGACGCCACCTCGATGGCATCGAGCGCTTCTGCAACGGCCTCCTCCTCGCCGCTCGCGCGCGCGGCTTCGAGTGCTCGGTCTCCGGCGATGAAGGCGCCCCGGAGGTCCAGCAAGTTGGTGCGCACGATCGACAGGCGACTGAGGGCGCCGGCGATATCCCGTGATCGTTGGAGTCGTTCGGCCAGCTCCAGCGCCCCCTCGAGGTTGGGGATGGCGGCTCGGTAGTCCGAGGACCCGGCCCGCAACGATCCGAGCTCCGCCAGGACATGCATCCGAGCCGCGTCGTCGTCCGCGGAGATCGTTGCGCTCAGTGCCTGTTCGAGATCCGCCACACCGCCCGTGAAGTCACCCAGGCGGCCCCGAACTATCCCTCGGAGCAGGTAGAGCTCGATGAGCGCCGCATCGTCGCGAGCCACGGGGATCTCGGCGTGCAGCGCGTGGGCGATATCGAGATGCTCACGAGCCTCTACCAAGGCCGAGACCCGCATCGCAGCTCGGGCTGCGCGCAGCCGACAGTCGACGGCCCGCGCGAGTTCGCCCGCGCCTTGCAGGTGGATGGCCAGCTCGCCAAACGGTGTGTCAGTGGCCCCACCTTCAAGGGACTCCAAGGCGTTGGCGGCACGTCGGTGGAGCTCGCGGCGTCGTTTCAATAGGAGCGTTCCGTAGGCCGCCTCCTGGATCAGGGAGTGCTTGAACACGAATGCGCTTCCCGATGGACCGAACTCCGGCCTCACGAGATCGAGCCGGATCAGATCGTCGAGTGCCGCAAGCACCTCCGAGCCGTCATCCATGACCAGTGCCAAGAGTTCGGCGGAGAACCGTCGACCCAGGATCGATGCCGCCGTTAACGCGTCGCGTGGCAAGTCGGCGAGCCGATCGATCCGGGCGACGATGATCCGTTCCACTGTGGCCGGCACGTGGACGTGGACGTCACGGGTGGCGTAGTGCCACGAGGATCCATCGCGAACCAAGGCGCCCGCGTCCTCGAGCGAGCGAATGAACTCCTCGATGAAGAGTGGATTGCCGGCTGAGGCATCGAGGATGCGCTCCACCAGCGGTCCCGGAAGGACATCCTCACCCACGAGGGCGAAGAGCAGCGCCAGGTCAACACCACGCTCCAAGGCCCCCACACGCACCACTTCCGCATCGAGAGACGAGAGCTGCTCGGCTCGCGCGAGGAGCCCGAAGGCCGGAAGCGCTGGATCGTTCCTCAGCGCCAGCAGGAAGAGGATCGGGTAGCGCTCCGCGAGTGGAAGCAACCGCTCGACCGCACGCAACGAGCTGTCGTCGGCCCAATGCACGTCGTCGAGCGCAACCACCAGCGGTGCCTGAGCCGTGACGATCGCGAGCAACGACCCAAGCGCTTCGACGGTCCTGAACTGGATCGCGACCGGAGCGAGGCCACGGAGCGCGACGGTTTCCGGTCCCTCGACGCCCAGGAGCGCGGTGAGGTAGGGACCCCTCTCGGCGGCCTGTTCCCCGAGCAGCGCGTCCAGGGCTTCCGCGGTCGCTTCGGCGCTCGCGCCGCTCGGAGCAAGTCCCGCGAGAAGCTCGGGGAACGCTGCCATCGGTGTCGTGCTCCGGTAGGAGAGACAACGCGCCTCCAGCCACCGCATGTCTCCGGCGGCGCCTCGCCACTCGGCGACAAGTCGGCTCTTTCCGACGCCCGGCTCCCCGGTGACGAAGACGACCCCACCATGGCCCGCTTCGAGCCGCTCGAGTGCGTCGATGCCCACAGAGGATTCCCGGTCGCGGCCGATCATCGGAACCGACGGTCCCGCCAGGCCACGGGTCGTGCCACCTCGATGTCGAAGGGGCGTCGATGCCTGTACGGGATCGGCCTTCCCCTTGAGGTGCAACGAAACGGTGTCGCTCCAGTCGAAGAGCGGCGCGACCATCCTGAGGGTGGCTTCACCGACGAGGACGGTTCCGGGCTCGGCCTGAGCCTGTAGTCGGGCCGCCGTGTTCAGCGCATCGCCGGTGGCCGCGTACGCGATGTTGCCGCCCGTGCCCTTGGCGCCGAGGACCGCGAGCCCCGACTCGATGCCGATCCGAACCGCGAACTCCGACAGGTCTCGCTGGTTCATCAGTTGCAAGCCGTATGTGCGCACGTCATCCGCGATGCGGAGGCCGGCGAGGATCGCCCGTTCCGCGTCGTCCTCGTGCGCGACCGGAGCCCCGAAGATGCACATCGCGCCGTCGCCCGCGATGTCCGCGACCATGCCACCGAACGACTCAATCGCGACGATCACGAGTTCGATCGCACCACCGATCACGTCGCGTGCGTCCTCGGGATCCATCTGCTCGCCCAACGAGGTCGAACCCACAACGTCGACGGATATCGCCGTTACGATCCTTCGCTCTTCCCTCACCAGAGCGCTCCCGGTTCTGCCTTGAGCGTTGCAACTCGAGCAACTCGATGGAGACTAGCCCCTATCCGTCAGGCGCCGGTCGACCCGAGCCGGCGCTCGAGGTCGTCGCCGAGGAGCTCGTCGATCTCGGTCAAGAACGGTGTCGCGCCGAGCGGCTGCAGGACGTCGCGCGCCCCGGCGAGCGACGCGGACGCTTCGTCCCATCGGTTGAGCTCGATCAGGCAGCGGGCCGCGCCGATCCGCGTCAGCCCGAGCTCGAGCTGGAATCCGTGGGCCCGCCACAGGGCGATCGCCAGCTTGTACCCGGCGAGCGCCTCGGGGTACAAGCCACGTGCCTCTGCCACGACCGCCCTCGCGGTCAGCAGGCTCACCCGGTGGCGTTCGGTCCGCGCGTCGCTGTGGTCGGGGATCAGCCGCTCGGCGCCGTCGACGTCCCCGAGCGCGATCAACGTGCGGACCGCGATCGGCACGAACAGCGCCCGGAAGTTCGGCGACGCCTCCGTGAGCTCTCTGAACGCTTCGATCCCCTCGCGAGCATGCGCGAGGTCGCCGGTGACACGATGGGTCTCGGCGACCAGCAGGGCGGCCGGCGCGCCGAACTCCCCCCCGAACGGACGCGCTTGCTCGAGGAGGCCATCCGCGAGCTCGGCGAGTCCTTCCGACTCGCCGCGTCGCAGTCGCACCCACGTCTCGAAGATCGTGGCGTACACGCCCACCTCGATCCGCTCGCCGCGTGGGCGGATCCATGCTTGGATCTCGCGCGAGATCGCAAGGACCTCGTCCCACTCCCCAAGGTCGAAGAGCGTCTCCAGCTGCCCCGTGCGCGCCATCTGCGCCGACCCCACGAACCCTCGGGCCTCGGCCGCGACCTGCGCCTCGCGCCAGACCTCCAGCGCCGCGCGTGGCCCTGCTCGGAACCACAGCTGGAAGGCGTAGTTGGCACGGGCGAGCGCGAGCGCCTGCCCGAGGCCGCCCTCCTCGCCCAGCCGGATAGCCTCGCGCATGTCCTCGAGTCCCTGTTCGTCGCCCAGCTCGCATCGGGCCGCACCACGGAACTGGAGCGCCCTGACGATCTCGTCGCGCAGATCCAAGCGAGTGGCGAGCTCGAGCGTCTTCTCCGCCCACTCCAGGCACTCGGCGTTGCGGTCGGCGGTCAGGAGCTCGCCGGCCTTCCGCGCGTAGATGCGCGCGAGCTCCTGGCTCGGCGGTTCTCGTTCCAGGACCTCGATGGCCTCATCGATGAGCTGCTCCGCCCGGGCGACCTCTCCTCGCCGAGCGTGCGTGCGCGCCAGGAGGCCCAGCGCCTCACCGAGGCCGAGCGTGTCACCCAGCACCCGGTATCCGGTGATCGCCGCAACGTAGAGCTGCTCGCCTTCGATGTAGTCGCCGCGCGCTTCGGCCATCTCCGCCGCGCGCGCCGCCGCCCGCGGTCGCTGCGGGTGATCGGCCGCCATGAGTTCGAGCGCTCGTCGGAAGTAGCCGGTCGCTCGGTCCGCGTCGAGTGGGGCGGCGCGTTCGCCCCCGAGCAGGAACCCGCTCGCCGCTTCGGCTCGCACGTCGGGCGAGATGGCGATCCCCGACGCGCGCGCCAGGTCGAGCGCCTCCGTGTAGTGGTAGGCGAGCTCTTCCGCGAAGTCCGAGATGCGATCGGCGACGGCCCGCCTCAGCCAGCGCGCCACCGCAAGGTGCTTCAGCTCGCGGCCGGCGCGCGGGATCTGGCCGTACGCCACGTCGCGGATCATCGCGTGCCAGAACGTGTACTCGGTCTGGCCCAGCAGGTTCGAGGTGCGGTTCGGACGGACCAGCTCGCGGCGGAGGACGTCGGCCAGCCGGTCGTGGACCGACGCTTCGTCGCAGCCGCAGAGCGCCGCCAATGCCCCCGACCAGAACACCTTGCCGACCACCGCCGCGTCCTGCAGGAGCGCCTTGTCCTCGTAGGGCAGCTGATCGAGGCGCGAGCCGATCAGCAGCTGGAGCGACTCGGGCACCGGGATGTCGTGCAGTTCCGCGACCGGCCGGTCATGGTTGTCGAGGTCGATCAGACCGCGATCGACGAGCAACTGGATGAACTCCTCGGCGAACAACGGGTTGCCACCGGAGCGTTCGATCAGGACGGACTGCGTCGCGGCCGGCAGTACGGCGCGCTCCAGCAGCGACGAGATCAGCACGGCGGTCTCGCTGTCGGTGAGCGGGGGGAGCGAGAGGCCGATCGCGTTGTGCCGGTGCTCGGCCCACTGCGGATACCGGTCGTACAGCTCGGAGCGGGCGGCGCACACGACCATGAACGGGCGCTCGCCCGCATCGATCAGATGCTCGATGAACTCGAGCATTGGTACGTCTGCCCAGTGCAGGTCCTCGAAGACCAACACGAGCCGCCCCTCGTAGGCGAGCGCCTCGACGAACCGCCGCCACGCCGTGAACAGCTCCTCGCGCGGCACGTCCGTCGAGTCGGCGCCGGCCCCGATCAGCGGCTCCAGCCGTCGCCGGATCCAGTCGCGATCCGAGGGACCCTCGACCACGGCGTTCACCGCCTCCGCGAGCTTGGCCCCCGCCTGCTCGGGATCGTCGGAATCCAGGATGCCGGCCTGCGCCTTGACGATCTCGCCGAACGCCCAGAAGCCCACGCCGTCGCCGTACGGAAGGCATCGCCCCTGCCGCCAGCGGATCAGGTCGGGCAGCTCGTCGATGAACGAGGAGAACTCGCGGAGCAGCCGCGTCTTCCCGACACCGGGCTCGCCGATCACACTCACCAGTTGCGGGGACCCGACCCGGGCGAGCTGTTCGCGGTATTCCTCCATCTTCCGGAACACGACTCGCAAGGTCGCCGACTCCTCGACCCTCCCGACGAACGTGGTGCGTTGCTGCTCGCGCAGATCCATGCCGATCAGGCTGCGAGCGCGCAGCGGACGCCAGATCGCGAGCGCGTCCGCTTTGCCCTTCACCGTGACGGACGGGAGATCCTCGAACTCGAAGATCGCCGACGTGGCGTGATGCGTCGCCTCGCCGACGACGATCGTGCCGGTTGAAGCGACGTTCTGCAGCCGCGACGCGGTGTTCACCACGTCGCCCGTCACGCTCTCACCGATCTGCGGTCCCTGGCCGAACGCGATCACGGCCTCTCCGGTGTTGATGCCGATGCGGACGGCGAGGTCCAAGCCGGGTTGCTCGAGGCTCGCCTCCTCGAGGTCATCGAGGATCTGCAGTCCCGCTCGGATCGCGCGCTCCGGGTCGTCTTCATGGCCCACCGGAGCACCGAACACGCCGAGGACCGCGTCGCCGATGAACTTGTCCACCACTCCGCCGAAGTGCTCGATCGTGCGTTTCAGCAGCGTGTGGTACACGCGGAGCATCGCCTTGACGTCTTCGGGGTCCGCTTGGTCCGAGCGCTCGGTGAATCCGACGAGGTCGCAGAACAGGACCGTGATGACCTTGCGCTCCTCGCCGGTGGACACGCTTCCGAGGGGCGACCCGCAGTTCAGGCAGAAGCGGGCCCCCTGCGGATTCTCGGTGCCGCATCGGGGGCAGACGATCACGGCGCCGAGTCTAGCGAGGCCCCCCGTTGCTGGGCATGTGCCTAGGGACACGACGACCCGTGGAGGCGACCCTGGCAGTTGCGCCGTCGCCGGTTGGAAGGAGAAAGCCATGGACGCTGACCTGGTCCTCGAAGGCGGGGGCGTCAAGGGCATCGGGCTGGTGGGTGCCTATTCGGAGCTGAGCAAGGCCGGCTATGCGTTCCACCGGATCGCGGGGACGTCGGCCGGCGCCATCGTGGGCGCGCTGATCGCGGCGCGGCATCGAGCCGGACGCAGCTCAAGGCCGTGATGCGCACGGTCGACTACGGCCGGTTCCGAGGACGAGGGCTTCATCGATCATCTCGGGCTGGTCGGCAAGGGCGCTCTCGGTCCTCTTCGAGAAGGGGATCTACGAGGGCCACTACCTGGTGGAGTGGCTGGACGGGCATCCTCAGCGACGCTCGGCGGCGCGCACGTTCGGGGACCTGCGCATCGACGATCCGAACACGTCCCTCCCGCCCGAGCAAGGCGTACCGGCTCGTCGTGATGACGTCCGACGTCACGCGGGGCGAGCTGGTGCGCCTGCCGTGGGACTACCCCGACTACGGCCTGAACGCCGACGACCAGCTGGTCGCCGACGCCGTGCGCGCGTCGATGTCGATCCCGTTCTTCTACGAGCCGCTCCGATTCACCGGCCGTGACGACGCCGGCGAGGAGGTGCACTCGTTCATGGTCGACGGCGGGATGCTCTCGAACTTCCCGATCGAGGTGTTCGACCGCACCGACGGGAAGCCACCGCGCTGGCCCACGTTCGGGATCAAGCTCTCCGCCAAGCCGACGTCGAAGATCCTGCCAGCGGTTCGACGTGAAGGGCACGTTCGGCCTGGCCGCGTGCGATGGTGGGCACGATGACGAACTTCCACGACCAGATGCACATCGACGACCCGTCGGTGCTCGCGCGCACGATGTTCGTGGACACCGGTCAGGTGAAGGCGACCGACTTCGATATCGACGAGCCCACGCAGGACATGCTGTTCACGAACGGGCGCGAGGGCGCCGAGAAGTTCCTCGCCGGGTGGGACTTCGATCGGTACATCGCGGCGTTCCGCAGTGGCGATACGGTCGACCTCACGGCCCACGAGACGACCCCGGTCGAGGCCGGCTGAGCCGCGGAGGGAGCCGACCATCACGAGCCGCTCGGTCCCCGGGTTCCTGCCCAGCACGTCGGGCTTCCGCTTCGCGAACGACTTCCCGCACGTCCCGGTCCGCCGCATCGGCGTCCCCGGCGTCGTCAGCCTCCCGATCGGCGACGCGTCGAACGGGCTGTGCGGCGGCATGGCCTTCGCGGCGCGCGACTACTTCGAGGCCGAACGGCCGCCGCCCGAGGACACGATCGCGCCGGGGGAGGGGCCGCTGTTCGACTACCTGTGCGATCGGTTGTTCGACAGCTTCGACCTTCCGCTGGGGTCCCGCTCGCTACCTGGAGCTGATGAGCCCGTTGCTCGCCGACGGCGAGTCGCTCTGGAGCCGGATGGGCCTGGCCCCCCACGGGCGGGCCTGGCGCGACGGTGCACGATGAGTGGCCCAAGGTTCGCGCGGACATCGACGCGGGGCATCCGTCGCCGCTGGGCCTCATCAAGGTGAAGTCGTCGGATCCGCGTCAGCTGAAGCAGGATCACCAGGTGCTGGCGTACGGCTACGACCTCGAACGGCGGGACCCTCACGCTCCGGCTCTACGACCCCAACCAGCCCGGGCGCGACGACGTCACGCTGTCGCTCAGCCTCGCCGACCCAACGCGACCCACCGCGATCACGTCCTGGCCCTCTTCCGGACCCGTCTACGCGTTCTTCAGGGTCGACTACACACGGGCCAACCCACCGTAGTCCGCCTCGATCCCGCGTTGCCGCCTCGCTCCCGCGACGTCGGTCGTGTCGGTGGCCGGCGCTAACGTTCGCCCAGGTCGGCTCCTCCTCGCGGCGCCTCCTCCTCGAGATGCGCTCGATCGGAGGAGGGAAGATGGAGGACGTCGCCAGGGTCGTGCTCGCGATGGAGCAGCACGACGTCGCCGAAGAGGTCATGCATTTCCTCGATCGGAGCGGCCATGCTCGGGTGGTGGCGACCGCGGCCGACGATCGACAGCTGTTGGAGGCGGTGCGGCAGCTCGAGCCGGACGTCGTCGTCGGCCAGTCGTCGCTCGTCAACGGCGCCTCCGGGCCGCTGCCGTTCCTCGCCGTCGATACGCGCGAATCCGTCGGCGCGCTGCGCGCGGCGATCCGCGCGGGAGCCGACGGGTTCTTCGTGTGGCCGGCCGATCGCGAGGCGCTAGCGACCGCCGCGTCGGCCACGCGGGCCGGTCCCGCGGCGTTGGATCGCCGCGCCACCGTGATCGCCGTGCACGCGTCGCGCGGGGGAGCGGGCGCGACGTTCGTCGCGACGCATCTCGCGCGGGCGTTCGCGCGCCGAGGCGAGGCGACCGTGTTGATCGATGCGGATCCGGTCTACGGCGAGGTGGGCGCGGCGTTAGGCGCGCCCGATGAGGACGTGCACACGCTCGCGGACCTGGTGCCGCTGGGAGCGGAGCTGACCCCCGCCCATCTGGACGAGACGTTCTGGACCCATCCGGAGGCGTTCCGGGTGCTGCTCTCGCCGCCGGCTGCGGAAGCGCCTTCGATCGAAGCATCCTTCCTGCGGCGGGTCGTGGACGTCGCCGCGACGTCGACGGACGTGGTCGTCCTGCATCTCCCGCACGCGATCGACGCCTACGCCCGCGCGGGCTGTGAGACCGCCGATCGCATCGTCGAGGTGCTCTCGTTGGACGTGCTCTCGTTCCGCTCGGCCACGCGTGCGCTCGACGCGCTCCGCCCGCTCGGGATCGAGGGGCGGCTCGGCTTCGTCGTGAACCGCGCATCGCGCGCCGAGATCACCCCGAGGGACGTCGGCCGCGTGTTCGGGTGCGACCCACTTGCGGTCGTGCCGTTCGATCGGGGCGTGACCCGTGCGCAGGACCACGGTCGTCTCGTATCGGCTCGCGGACGGACTGGTCGCGCGTTCGATCGTCTCGCGGGAGGCCTAGGGCAGGAGGAGGTTGTGTAGATGCGCAACCTCCCTATTACAGGGCGCCTGGATTTCAGTCGAGTACCACTATGTGCTCCCTGACGGCTGGGCTTTCTTCGCGCATGAACGCCCGCCTGTCCGCACGCCCCTCGTCGACGGCAGTGAACCGTTCTTCTTCGTCGCCGAGCGCCCGCCCGTCCGCGCACCGGCCCTAACCCGGATCGCGGCCGGCGCGCTCGCGTTCCTGGCCGCCATCTCGGTCGCTCTCGCGCCGATCCCCGCGACGGCGGTCGAGATCCCCGCGCCGCCGAGCGCGTTCGAGCTCCAGACCTCCGGTCCCATCGGTGCGCCCACCCTCGGGGATTGGTACTCGCCGACCGTGGCCGGCGCCGGCGCCGGGTATCACTACCTGACGATCAACGTCCCGTGCGGATGGCCGGCCGCGTCCCCGGTCTACGTCGACCTCTTCAGCCCCGAGATGAACCGAGTCGCCGGCGCGCTGGCGAAGAGTGAGGAACCTGCCGGGGCGTACGACTCCACGCAGTTCGAGCTATACGGGCCGGGCGCCACCGTCGGGCCCGGTTTCGCATCGCCGGCCCCAGGTGCGGGCATCCCCGGCACGCGCATCACGTACCAACCAGGCGCGGCGGGTGTCGCCGAAGCGTGGGTCCGCTTCGCCACGTTGGCGGCGCCGGTCACGTGCGGCAACTACGTCGTTCGGTCGCAGGTGCTCGCGAACGATCCGTTGAACCCCGGCGGCACCGGCGACGACCAGAACGGTTGGAAGATCCGGGTCGGAACGGACAACGACAACGTCCCGACGAACGCGCCTCCCGCGAACTACGACAACCCGGACGGCGTCGCCGGGACGAACGACGAGATCACGCTAGGCGCGGTCCTCGCGCAGTACCAGCAGGACTCGGGCGCCGTCCAGTGTCAGACGTTCTACGAGTACGTGAACCCGGGCTCGGCCTCGGTCACGTTCCACAACTTCGACATGGACGCGGGGACCCGTCTCCGCTACTACGCGCCCGGTGACCCAACCTACGACGCCACGGCGACGACGGGCGGTATCGCCGGAACCATGTCCGGCAACGGCATCTGGAACAACGGCGGGACCCTCGCCGCCCGCGTCGGCGACACGATCGCGAGTCCCACGCCCGGTTGGTGGCGACTCGTCTCGTGCGTCACCAGCAACAACGGCTACGTGCTCGAGGGACAGACCAGCAAGGCGATGTACTACGCCCAGCCGCTCACCCCGAGCATGACCCTGACGAAGACCGACGGCGTTGTGACCGCCGCGCCCGGTCAGGCCCTCACGTACAACATCACCGCCACGAACAACGCGCCGGCGGCCACCGGCGGCGCCGCGAACAACGTGGTCGTCACCGATACGATCCCGGCAGGATTCACCTACACGGGGTGTTCCATCCCCACGCCGGCGCAGGGCACCTGGACGTGCTCGCAGGCGGCCGGAGTCGTCACGTTCACCGAGACGACCGGCTGGATCAACCGCGGCGCGAACGCCGTGCTCCGCGTGACCGGCACGGTCAACCAGGGCGTGACCGGCACCATCACGAACACGGCCAACGTCAACTACACGGACGCGCTCGGGAACCCGTTCGCGCAGGTCACGGCCACCGACGTCGACAGCATCGTGGCGTCGTCGAACCTGTCCATCACGAAGACGGACGCGCCCGACCCGGTGAACCCCGGACAGGCCGTCGTCTACACGCTGACGGTGAACAACGCCGGGCCGTCGAACGCGACGAACCTGGTCGTTTCGGACACCGTGCCCTCGCAGTACACCGTGACGAGCGTCACGTCACCGACCGGGGCCTGCGGCAACGCGGGGAACGTCGTCACATGCAACCTGGCGGCGTTCGCTTCAGGTGCGGCCGCCTGGGTGATAACGCTGAACGTGACGGTCAAGGCCACGACCGTCGGCGGCACGTACACGAACACCGCCACCGTAAGCGCCACTGAGGCCGACCCGACGCCGGCGAACAACATCGCCAACGACGCCAATACCGTGCGGGCAACAGGCGACCTCGGGCTGACCAAGACCGACGGGGTCGCGTCGGTATCCGTCGGTGGGTCGACGACCTACACGATCACGGTGACGAACAACGGACCGGACATCGAGCCCGCCGGCATCGTGATCTCCGACACGATCCCCGTGAACACGGTGGGGACTGAGGCCGAGCCGGACTGCACCATCGTCGCCGGCGTCTTCCGATGTACGACGACGACCACGCTCGCCGTCGGCGCCTCAAGGTCGTACCAGCTCACGCTGACGCTGTCGGCCGGTTTCGCGACCCCAACCTTGGTGAACACGGCGACGATCACAACGTTCCCGATCACGGACACGGTGGCGGGGAACAACGCGGCGACCGATACGGACACGGTCGGGCAAGCGAACCTCTCGATCACGAAGACAGACGCACCCGACCCGGTGAACCCCGGACAAGCCGTCACCTACACGCTCACCGTCAACAATGCCGGCCCGGCCACGGCCACGAGCCTCGTCGTGTCCGACACCGTGCCGTCGCAGTACACCGTGACGAGCGTGACGTCGCCGACGGGGTCCTGCGGCAACGTCGGGAACGTCGTCACCTGCAACCTGGCGACCATGAACTCGGGCGCTCCCGCCTGGGTGATCACCGTGAACGTGACGGTCAAGACCACGACGCCGGGAGGCACCTACGTCAACACGGCGACGGTGAGCGGTTCGCCGAACGACCCCACGCCGGCGAACAACACGGTGAACGACCCCAACACGGTGCGGCCCAGCGCGGATCTCTCGCTCACGAAGACCGATGGCGTCGCGTCCGTGGCGGTGGGGGCGTCCACGACCTACACGATCACCGTGACGAACAGCGGGCCGGACATCGAACCGGCCGGCATCGTGATCTCCGACACGATCCCCGCGGGGACGGTGGGATCTGAGGTCGAGCCCGACTGCACCATCGTGGCCGGCGTCTTCCGGTGCACGACGACGGCGACGCTCGCCGTCGGCGCGTCCAGGTCCTACCTGCTCACGCTCTCGTTGCCGGGCGCCTACGCGGCCGCCACCGTCGTGAACACCGCCACGATCACGACGTTCCCCATCCTCGACATCGTGGCGGGGAACAACGCCGCCACCGACACCGATACGGTCGCGCAGGCGAACCTCTCGATCACGAAGACGGATTCCACGGACCCGGTGAACCCCGGTCAGTCGTTCAGCTACACCTTGACCGTCAACAACGCAGGCCCGTCGACGGCGAGCAGCCTCGTCGTGTCGGATACGGTGCCGCCGCAGTACACGGTGACGACCGTGACGTCGCCCAGCGGCAGCTGCGGGAACGTGGGTAACGTCGTGACCTGCACGTTGGCATCCATGAACTCGGGCGCCGCGGCGTGGGTCATCACGGTGAACGTGACGGTCAAGACCACGACTCCCGGCGGCACGTACGTCAACACGGCCACGGTGAGCAGTTCGACGAATGATCCGACGCCGGCCAACAACACCGTGAACAACAACAACACGGTGACGGCCTTCGGAGATCTGATGCTCACGAAGACCGACGGATCGGCAACGGTGACCGCGGGCACGTCCACGACCTACACGATCACGATCACGAACAATGGCCCTTCGACCGAGCCGGTGGGCGTCAGGTTCACCGATGCGATCCCTGCCGGAACCGTCGGATCGGAGTCCGAGGCAGATTGTGCCATCGCGGCTGCGGTGTTCACCTGCACGACGGCCGCGACGATCGCGTCGGGCGCCTCCAAGTCGTATCAGCTGACCCTCGCCGTTCCCTCGGGATACGCACCCGCCACGGTCGTCAACACGGCGAACATCACGGTCAGGCCCATCACGGACCCCGACCTCACGAACAACTCTGCGACCGACACGGACAACGTGATCAGGTCGGCGGATCTGTCGATCACCAAGACGGACTCGGCCGACCCCGTGATCCCGGGTCAGGCGTTCACGTACACGCTCACGGTCACGAACAACGGGCCGTCGGATGCCGCCACCCTCACGGTCTCGGACACCGTGCCGGCCCAGTTCACCGTCACGAGCGTGACCTCGCCCGCGGGCGCATGCGGGCACGCCGGCAACGTCGTGACGTGCACCAGACCCACCTTCGTCCTGGGGGCCTCCTGGGTCATCACGGTCTTCGTCACCACGAGCGCTGCGGCGCCCGGCGGCACGTACGCCAACACGGCCACGGTGAGCGCGGCCACGGCCGACCCGACGCCGGCGAACAACTCCGCGACCCAGAACACCACGGTCTCGGCTTCGTCCGACCTTGGTATCACGAAGACCGACGGTGTGGCATCCGTCGTGGCGGGCACGTCGACGACATACACGCTCACGGTGACGAACAACGGGCCGTCGGCCGTCAACGCCGGCGTCGTGATCTCGGACCCGATCCCCGCGGGAACGATCGGGTCGGAAACGGAGCCCGACTGCGTCATATCGGCTGGCACCTTCACGTGCACGACGACAGCCGTGCTCGCCTCGGGCAACTCGGTCGTTTACCAGCTCACCCTCGCCGTCCCGTCGGGCTACGCGCCGGCTACGGTGGTCAACACCGCGTCGATCACGTCGTCCCCGGGCACCGACCCGAACGCCGCCAACAACACCGCCACCGACACCGACAATGTGACCAAGACGGCCGACCTCTCGATCACCAAGACCGACGGGGTCGGTTCCCTCGTCGCCGGCACGTCGACCACCTACACGATCTCGGTGACCAACAACGGGCCCTCGGCCGCCCCGGCCGGCGTGGTCGTCTCCGATCCGATCCCCGCGGGAACCACCGGCTCAGAGTCCGAACCCGATTGCGCCATCGCGGCAGGCACCTTCACATGCACCTCATCGGCTGGGCTCGCCTCGGGCGCCTCGATGTCGTACCAATTGACGCTCGCCGTCGCGGCGAGCTTCGCCTCGGCGAGCCTCACCAACACGGCGTCCCTCACGTCGTCCCCGGCGACCGATCCGAACGTCGCCAACGACTCGGCCAGCGACACGGACAGCGTCACCACGTCTGCGGACCTCTCGATCACGAAGACGGATTCCGTCGACCCGGTCACCCCGGGACAGGCGTTCACCTACTCGATCACGGTTACCAACAACGGGCCGTCGGATTCGGCGAACGTGCAGGTCTCCGACACGGTGCCCGCGCAGTTCACCGTGACGAACGTGGCGCCTGCGGGCACGTGCAGCCACTTCGGCAACGTGGTCTCCTGCTCGCAGCCCTCGATCGCTGCGGGGGCATCGTCGTTCATCACGGTGTCGGTGACCGCCAACATCGCGTCCGCGCCCGGCACCTACACCAACACCGCGACCGTGAGCGCGGCAACAGCCGACCCTGTGGCCGGGAACAACTCGGCATCCCAGGACACGACGATCGTCCCGTCCGCCGACCTCTCGATCGTCAAAACCGACTCGGCCGACCCCGTGAGTCCGGGAGACGACTTCGACTACACGATCGTGGTCACGAACAACGGGCCGTCGGACGCATCCAACCTCCAGGTGACCGACACGATCCCGGCGCTCGGCTCATTCTCGATCAGCGGGATCGCGCAGAGCGCGGGTGTATGCGGGAACACCGGCAACGACGTCAATTGTTCGCTGGGCTCGCTCGCCTCAGGGGCGACCTGGACGATCACCGTATCCGTGCACCTCGGTCCGTCCACACCGGGTGGGCTCTACACCGACACGGCCCACGTGGCGTCCACGACGTTCGATCCCAACCTTGCGAACAACGACGGATCGCAGAGCACGATCGTGCTCCCCGCCGCGGACCTGGTGCTGACGAAGGATGACGCGGCGGCAACGGTGACAGCCGGAACCTCGACGACCTACACGATCACGCTGACCAACAACGGGCCGTCGGACGTCGGAGCGGGGATCGTCGTGAACGACCCGATCCCCGCCGGGACAGCCGGCAGCGAGTCGGAGGCCAACTGCGTGATAGCTGCCGGCTCCTTCACGTGCACGACGACGGCGTTGCTTGCGCAAGGGGCATCGGTCACGTACCAGCTCACGCTCGCCGTGCCTCCGAACTTCGCGCCGGCGAACCTGATCAATACCGCGTCCATCACCACGTCCCCCGTGGCGGAGACCAACCCTTCCAACGACTCGGCCACCGACACGGATGCCGTCGTCCTTCAGGGTGACCTCGCCGTCACGAAGACGGACGGCGTCGCGTCCGTGGTCGCGGGCACCTCAACGACGTACACGATCACCGCCACCAACACCGGTCCGTCGCATATCCCGGCGGGCGTGGTGCTCTCGGACGCGATCCCGGCCGGCACCGTGGGGAGCGAGTTGGAGCCCGATTGCGCGATCGCCGCCGGCACGTTCACGTGCACGACGAGCTCGCCGATCGCCGTCGGAGGTGTCGTCTCGTACCAACTGACGCTCGCCGTGTCGCCGGGGTACGCGCCGGCGACGCTCGTGAACACGGCTTCGGTCACGTCCTCGCCGGCATCCGACCCGAACGCCGCGAACAACGGTGCGACCGACACCGACACGGTTTCGACGTCGGCGGATCTCGCGATCACGAAGTCCGACGGCGTCGCGTCCGTGATCGCGGGCACATCGACGACCTACACGATCACGGTTACGAACAACGGGCCGTCGACCGAGCCCGCCGGTGCGGTGATCGACGATCCGATCCCCGCGGGTACCACCCCGAGCGAGTCGGAAGCGGATTGTGTCATCGGCGCCTCGTTCACGTGCACGACCACCGCACCGCTCGCGCCCGGCGCCTCCGTGTCGTACGCGTTGACGCTGGGCATCCCCCCGGCTTCGGCGCTGGTCACCCTCTCGAACACGGCGTCCGTCACGTCGTCGACCCCCGACCCTGTCGCGGCGAACGATTCGGCGACCGACACAGACGCGGTGACACGATCGGCTGACCTTTCGATCTCGAAATCCGACGGTGCTCCATCGGTCATCGCCGGCACCTCGACGACGTACACGATCACGCTCACCAACAACGGACCGTCCGCCGAACCGGCCGGCGTGGTGGTCGACGATCCGATCCCGGCGGGAACGACCCCGACCGAGTCCGAGGCGGATTGTGTCCTCGGCGCCTCGTTCACGTGCACGACGACTACATCGCTCGCTCCGGGAGGGTCGGTCTCATACCAGCTCACGCTCGCGCTCCCGGCGAACTCGGCGCTCGCGACCCTCGCGAACACCGCCACGATAACGTCCGCGCCGGTCGCGGATCCGAACGCAGCCAACGATTCGGCAACCGACACCGATGCCGTGACGACGTCGGCCGATCTCTCGCTGGTGAAGACCGACTCGGCCGACCCGATCAACCCCGGGGACGCGTTCGACTACGTGATCACCGTCACGAACGCCGGACCGTCGGACGCGGTGAACCTCCAGGTGACTGACACGATCCCACTCCCGGCGTTCCTCTCCATCACGGGGATCGTGGCGAGCTCCGGTTCGTGCGGGAACGTCGGCAATGCCGTGACGTGTTCGCTCGCGTCGCTCCCCAAGACGGGCACGTGGGTGATCACCATCACGGTCTTCCTCGACCCGCTTACGCCGGGCGGTCTCGTCACCAATACCGCACAGGTCGCGTCGACAACGGCAGATCCCGCCCCGGGCAACAACAGCGACTCCGAGTCGACGATCGTGTTGCCGGCGGTCGACATGATCGTGACGAAGACCGACGGAGCGGCCTCGATCGCCGCAGGGACATCCACCACGTACACGATCACGCTGACCAACGCAGGTCCCTCAAGCGAGCTGGCGGGCGCCGTCATCTCGGACCCGATCCCTGCTGGGACGACCGGAACCGAGACCGAGCCGAACTGCGCGATCTCCGGCGCGACGTTCACGTGCACCACGACCGCGCCCATCAATCCGGGCAGTTGGGTTTCGTACCAGCTCACGATCAACGTCCCGGCGAGCTACGCATCGCCGACGCTTGTCAACACGGCCACCCTCACGGTCACGCCTGTCGCGGAGACCGATCCCAGCGACAACGCTGCTACCGACACCGACGCTGTGACGTCGGCGGCGGACCTCTCCGTGACCAAGACCGATCTCGCCGATCCCGTGGTGGCCGGCAACAACGTCACGTACGCGGTCACCGTCACGAACCTCGGGCCGTCCGATGCCGCCGGCGTGGTGGTCACCGACACGCTTCCCGGCTCCGTCACGTTCGTCTCCGCCGTGCCGAGCCAGGGGAGCTGCTCGCAGGCTGCCGGCGTCGTCACGTGCCCGGTCGGCACGATCGCGAGCGGCGCCGCCGTCACGGTCGCGGTCATCGTGACGACCACGATCGACGGGCTGATCACCGATACCGCGACCGCGTCGTCCACGACCCCCGACCCCGTGCCCGCCAACAACACGGCCAGCCAGAGCACGACGGTCACGGCCGCCGCCGATCTGGCCATCACCAAGACCGACGGGGTCGCCTCGATCTCGGCGGGCACCTCCACCACGTACACGATCACGGTGACGAACAACGGGCCGTCGATCGAGCCGGCGGGCGTCGTGATCACCGACCCGATCCCCATCGGCACGATCGGGTCGGAGACGGAGGCCGACTGTGCCATCGGCCCCGTCAACTTCACCTGCACCACATCGGCGGCTATCACATCCGGTGCGTCGGTCTCCTATCAGCTCACGCTGGCGATCCCGTCGGCCTACGCGCTCGCTTCGGTGTCGAACACCGCCACGATCTCGGCGACGCCGGTGCTCGACACGAACGCGGCCAACGATGGTGCGACCGACGTCGACGCCGTCGGGACGAGCGCCGACCTCGCCATCACCAAGACCGACGCGGTCGACCCCGTCTCGCTGGGCAGCAACGTCACTTACACGATCACGGTGACCAACAACGGGCCGAGCGATGCCGCGGGCGTCGTCGTGACGGACACGTTGCCCGGGTTCACGAACTTCGTGTCCGCCGTCCCGAGCCAGGGCAGTTGTTCGCCGGCCGCGGGCGTCGTGACGTGTCCGCTCGGAGTGTTGGCATCCGGTAACGTCGCGACGATCACGGTGGTGGTCGGCACGACCGTCGCCGTCGTGATCACGAACCAAGCGTCGGTCACGTCCGCCACGCCCGATCCCACGCTCGCCAACAACGATGCGTTCCAGGACACGACGATCACCCCGTCGGCCGATCTGTCCATCGCGAAGACCGACGGGGTCGCCGCGGTCACCGCGGGCACGTCGACGGTCTACACGATCACACTCACGAACAACGGCCCTTCGGTCGAGCCCGCCGGTGTGGTCATCTCGGACCCGATCCCCGCCGGCACCAACCCCACCGAGATGGAGCCGGACTGCTCCATCGTCGCCGGCGTGTTCGCGTGCACGACCTCCGCGCCGCTTGGGGTCGGCACATCCGTGGCGTACATGCTCACGTTGGCGCTTCCGCCCGCATACGCCTTCGCCACGGTGACGAACACGGCGACGATCACGTCGTCGCCGATCCCCGATCCCACGGTGGGGAACGACTCCGTCACCGACGTCGACGCCGTGTCTTCAGCAGCGGACCTCGCAATCACCAAGACCGACGGTACCGCCGCCGTCACGGCCGGCACCTCGACCACCTACACGATCACGCTCACGAACAACGGCCCGTCGTCCGAGCCGCCCGGTGTCGTCGTCTCGGACACGGTCCCGGCCGGTACCACCGGGACCGAGAGCGAGGCGGATTGTGCGATCGCCGCGGGCACGTTCACCTGCACGACGTCGGCCGTCCTCACGTCGGGCGCGTCCGTCGTCTACCAGCTGGTGGTCGCGATCCCAGCGGCATACGCGCCCGCCACGGTGGCGAACACCGCTACGATCTCGACGTTCCCGATCCCGGACGCCAACAACTCGAACGACTCCGCGACCGACGTCGATACCGTCGGTGCCTCAGCCGATCTCAGCATCACGAAGACCGACGGGGTCTCGAGCGTGGCGCCCGGGTCGTCAACTACCTTTACCATCACCGTGACGAACGCTGGCCCGTCGAGCGTGCCAGCGGGTGTCGTGGTGTCGGATCCGATCCCGGCCGGGACGACCGGCAGCGAGAACGAGACCGACTGTTCGATCTCCGCGGCCACGTTCACGTGCACGACCTCGGCCGTCCTCGCGTCCGGCGCGTCCGTCGTCTACCAGTTGGTGGTCGCGATCCCGGCGACGTACGTCGGCGCGACGCTCGTGAATACGGCGACGATCTCGTTCTCGCCTGTCCCTGACCCGAACGCGGCCAACAACTCGGCGAACGACACCGACACGGTCTCTCCGATCGTCGATGACCTTTCCATCGTAAAGACCGACTCCGCCGATCCGGTGGCGCCCGGCGACTCGTTCTCGTACACGATCGTCGTATCGAACGCCGGTCCGGATGCGGCGCCGAACGTCGTCGTGACCGATCCCGTCCCTCCGGCCATCACGGTCACCGGGGTGTCGTCCCCACAGGGTTCGTGCACGAACACGGCGAACTTGGTCTCGTGCAGCCTGGCGTCGCTCGCCGCGGGGAGCACGTGGACGATCACCGTGCAGGTCGACGTCCCGGCCGGCGCGACGTCGGGCTCCGTGATCAACACCGCCACCGTGACCGGGATCGGCGACACGACTCTCCCGAACGACTCCGCGACGCAATCGACCACCGTCGGCATCCCGAGCTCCGCCTCGGCGGATCTGGTGCTCACGATCGTGGTCGACGACGGCACGCCGAACGAGGGCGATGTTGTCACGTACACGATCGACGTCACCAACAAGGGTCCCGACGATGCGACCGGCGTCGTCGTGACCGACATGCTGCCGAACGGGGTGACGTTCGTATCGTCGCGGTCGGCCAGGGGAAGCTACAAGCCGGGCACGGGTGCGTGGGACATCGGGGCGCTGGCTGCCAAGAGGACGATCCGACTGGCGCCCGGTCAGTCGGTCACGTTGCAGATCGACGCGATGGTCGACGCCGGCACCGCCGGGACGACCATCCACAACCCGGCGGCCGTGACCCAGCTCGACCAGGTGGACCCGACGCCCCAAGACGACGCGGACACCGCGCCGATCAGCGTGACCAAGGTGAGCGGCGCCGGCGGGAGCACCGCGTTCACCGGGTTCCCCGGCGATCGCGTCTTCGTGTGGATGTTCTTGTTCGCGATGCTCGGTCTCGTGGCCCTGGGCCTCGAACGGGTCGCCCGGAGGCTGAGCCCGATCCCGACGCGTGGTGTCAACGAGGACTCACCCGGAACCTCCGCGAGGCGGGGTCGCTTCCACGACACGCCGAACCCGTTCTTCTTCTTCAAGAACGAGGAGTAGATACGATCTCTGTTCCCGTCACGCGGTACAGGTGCCAGCGGTCGGGGACGCCCTTCAGCTCGTGTTCGCCGCCGTCCTCGAACGTCAGGCCGGATCCGGCCACCAGGTCTTTCACCGTCTGCGAGACGAGCACTTCGGACGGGCCGGCCTGCGACGCCACGCGAGCGCCGATGGAGACGGACAGGCCGCTGCACTTCCCGTCGACCAGCTCGCACTCGCCCGTGTGGATGCCCGCGCGGATCGTGACGCCGATCTCGCCGAGCGCGCGCACGATCTCGACGGCGCACTGCACCGCTCGTGCGGGTCCGTCGAAACGGGCGTAGAACCCGTCCCCGGCGGTGTCTTGCTCGGAGCCGCGGTGTCGCGCCAGCAGGTCGCGCACGACGGCGTTGTGCCGCTGCACCAGGTCCTTCCACCCACGGTCACCGAGCTCGGCCTGCGTCGCTGTTGACTTCACGATGTCGGTGAACAGCAGAGTGGCCAGGATCCGATCCGGTTCCTCGACGCGATGCAGCTCCGCGACGAAGTCCCGGACGGCGGCCATGGTGCGCTCGTGCGTGTCGTCGTCGATCCACGTGTAGTCGCCCTGCATGTTGGGCAGTTCCACCATCTCCGCGTGGGGGATGTGGCGGAAGAAGTACTCGGCCGGACCGCGCTTCGGCGTCGAGAACAGGATCAGCGTCGGCACGCGGACGGCCGGCAGCACGTCCGAGACGTCGGCGTCCATCATCATGCGGAAGAACGCGGCGGCGGCCCCAGGGCTGAGGCTCCGGCGCATGTGCGTGACGAACCAGTCGCAGAACTCCGGGTCGTTCGCCATGGTCGGCGCGAGCGAGCGGATCATCCCTTCCAGGAAGTCGCGCTCGCCCCAGTGCTCGCGGACGCCGCGCAACGTCTCGCCCCATTCCGCCTCCGTCGGCGCCCACGGGTAATCCGGGGTGGGGAGGCCCTTGGCGGTCGGATCCAGCACGACGAGCCCGGACGTGCGCTCGGGGTAGGTCGCGGCGAAGAGCGTCGTCATACGGGTGCCCTCCTGGCCGCTCCACATCACGGCTCGCTCGGAGCCCACCGCGTCCAGGACCGCGCGGACGTCGTCCATCCGGGTCTCGAGCGTGGGCACGCCGGCGACGCGATCGGACAGCCCCGTCCCGCGCTTGTCCAGCATGAGCAGCCGCCCGTTCTCGGCCAGGCCAATGACGTGGCGGACCAAGAGCGGGTTCTCCCAGGTCGAGAGCACGTCTCCCGCGAACCCGCGCGGGAACACCAGATCGACCGGCCCCTCGCCGATCACCTGGTACGCGATCGCGATCCCGCCGCTCCGCGCGTAGTGAACCTCGGGTACGTCCACGCGGCGAGCTTACGCCGCGGCATTTCGTATGCCGACATGGTCCAGTCTTGTCAATGGATCCGAGGTCTGGTGCGTATATGGGTGTGAGACCGGAGCCACAGGACTTCGCGGAGTTCTACCAGAGGAACCGGGACGCCTGCCTCAGGGCCGTGACGGCGAGCGTCGGCGATCAGCATCTGTCAGAGGAACTGGTCGCGGAGGCGTTCGCCAAAGCGTGGACGGCCTGGCCGAAAGTGAGCCGCCATCCCGCCCCGACGGCGTGGGTGGTGCGGACAGCTTTGAACACCGGCGTGTCGTGGTGGCGTAAGCGCCGCCGGGAGCTTCCGCTTGCCGACCACGACGTTGCCGGCCCGGCTGACTCGGTCGCAGGAGTGGACATCAGCGTGTTGGACGCGCTGCGGCGTTTGCCGAAGCGCGAGCGCGAAGTGGTGGTTCTGAGGGTCTTGCTCGATCTGGACGCCGAGACCACGGCCCAGGTTCTCGGGATCACCGCCGGAACGGTTGGAACGCATCTATCCAGGGCCGTCGCGTCGATGCGGGCCTCGCTCCCGTCTCCGGACGCTGCTGAGGTCGAACACGTAACGCAGAGGAGGTTGACCAGATGAGCGACAACGACGTACTCGATTGGGTCAAGGGTGGGATGTCCGAGATCCACATGCACACGCCGGTCGAGGCGATCCGGGGCCGAGGCCGCGCACGTCGTCGCCGTCGGTTCTCGAGACGAGCTGGCGCTGGGGTCGCGATCGGACTCGGATTGGCGCTCGCCGTATCTGCGTTCACGGGCTCAGGGTCCGCGCCCTCACCTCACGCGGCACGTCCGGCGCAGCTGATGGCGTTCACGTTGGTCAGCCATCCCGACGGCACCGCAACGCTGACCCTGACGAAAGGACAGATCCCCGACCCGAGCGTCCTCCGGCAGCAACTGGCGCAGGCGGGTGTGCCCGCCGTGGTCATGGTCGGCAGCCGATGCGACAGCGAAGGGGGCGACCCACCAGGACTGGATGAGGTCGTCTCCTCCAAGCGGTTGATGGACGGCACCGTCGTCCTCGTGATCACCCCTTCGGCGATACCCCAGGGGTCTGAATTGGCCATCGGCTTCTTCTCCAACGGTCAAACATGGAATCTCGTGGCGGCAGATGCCCCCTTGACCTGCACGAGCGCGGCGCCATCGCCCGGTCCGCCCGGTCTCAACCCGGTCCACCCGTAGCGAAGAGACTCTCCCCCGGACTGCTCCGGCTTCATCCCCCGACAAGAATCGCGAATCGCTCGGTCTGGGGATTAACCGTGCGCGTGTGACTTGGTAGGGTTCGCGCATCCCCTCCGGCGAGCGGGCAGCATCGCAGCCGGATGCACCTCCCTCTCAAGGTTCGGCGTGTGGTTGGCGTGGGAGGAGCGAGCGTGGCGGTCGAGGGAGAGGTTCGGTGGTGAGCCCGGACCCGCTGGCGTTGATGCGCAGGCAACTCCGAGACGAGCTGCGCCAGCGGGTGGATGCGCGGGGCTTGGCCAATGCTCCGCGCACCGAGCGGCGTGTCCGGGTGCGCGAAGAAGCGCTCGAGGTCCTGCGTGCGAGCGGGGCGATCCTTCCATTGCGCGAACTCACCCGGATCGTGAACGAGGTATCAGACGAGGTCGTCGGGTTCGGACCGATCGAGTTCCTCCTGAAGGATCCGGAGGTCACGGAGGTCATGGTCAATGGTCCCGACGACGTGTACGTGGAGCGAGGGGGGCGGATCGAGAGGGCGCCGGACGGCTTATTCGAGGGGGAGGAAGCCGTCCTGCATCTGATCGAACGGATCGTGGGACCGTTGGGTCTCCGGGTCGACGAATCATCGCCTTGGGCGGATGCGCGACTTCCGGAGGGCAGCCGTGTCCATGCGATCATCCCGCCTCTCTCGCTCCGCGGTCCCGCGCTGACGATCCGCAAGTTCTCGCCGGTGCCGATCACGGCCGATGACCTGGTGGCTGGAGGATGCATCGGCCCGAGGATGCTGCGGTTCCTCGCGTGTTGCGTGCGCGGCCGGGCCAACGTGATCGTGTCGGGCGGAGCGGGAACAGGGAAGACGACGATGCTTGGCATCCTGTCGGCGTCCATCCCGGACGACGAGCGGTTGATCACCATCGAGGACGCGGCCGAGTTGCGCCTGGCCAAGCCGCACGTCGTCTCACTCGAGGCACGGCCCGCGAACGTCGAGGGCAGAGGAGAAGTGACGGTTCGCGACCTGGTCCGCAACGCGCTCCGCATGCGCCCCGACCGGATCATCGTCGGTGAGGTTCGCGGCGGGGAGGCGCTCGACATGCTCCAGGCCATGAACACGGGTCATGAAGGATCGCTCTCGACGGCGCACGCGAACTCCACGCGCCACCTCCTATGGCGGCTGGAGACGATGGCCATGATGTCCGACGTCGACCTGCCGGGCGCCCACATCCGCACGCAGGTATGTTCCGCGGTTGACGTGATCGTGCATCTAGCGCGTCTCCGAGGCGGACGGCGTGTCGTGTGGGAGATCGCCGCCGTCGAGGGAACGCATCGGGGCGAACCGGTCGTGACACCGCTCTACCGGTTCCAGCACAAAGGAAGTGCCGCAGGGAGCTTCGAGGCGACCGGGGCGATCCCCCAGGTCCTGGCCACCCTCGCGAACCGTGGCGAACAGGTCGGATCCGAACTCTTCGAGGCGGGAGCCGATCGATGATCGTTGTTCCGGCCGTCGCTCTCGTCGTCGCGAGCTTCATAGCCGCAGCCGCTGTTCGTCACGTCGAGCGAGCCCACGTCCATCATCGGATCGCACCGATCGCCGTCGGAGAACCGCGACGGCGAGTGCGGTTCGCGATACCCGGGATCGGATGGGCGTGGTGGCCGGTCGTGGGCGCCGTCGGCGGATACGTCGTCGGTGGTGCCGTCGCCGCCCTCATCGGTCTCGTGGGCGTGAGGGTCGGAGCGATCGTCTACCGTCGTCGCGGAGACGCCCGGCTCAAGGCCGCCTTGGATGAACAGCTGGCGGACGCTGTTCGATCCCTCGCCGCGGGGATGCGCGCGGGGTTGTCGGTTCCGCAAGCGATCGCCTTCGCTGCGAGAGAGGGTGAGCCCCCGCTCGCCACCACGTTCGCGCGGGTGGTCGACCATGTCGACCTTGGAGGTGGCCTCGCCGGCGCGCTCGATGACTGGGCAGCGGAGGTCGGTACCGCCGACGCCGGACTCGTCGTCGGCGTGTTGGCGTTGCATCGGCGAACCGGGGGTGACCTTCCACGGGTGTTGGATCAGGTAGCTGTGACGCTTCGAGAACGGAGCTCTGCCGCCCGCGAGGTCCGAGCGCTCACCGCACAGGCCCGGCTCTCCGGAGCCATCCTCGGCCTGCTGCCCATCGCCTTCTTCACGTTCCTGTGGATGACGTCGCGAGGAGATGTCGAGGGAGCCTTCGCCTCGCCCGTCGGTGTCGGTGCGATCGCCGTCGGTCTCACGCTGGAAGGCCTGGCGTTCCTGTGGATCCGATCCCTCCTGGCGGTGACCTGAGCGCCGTGCTCTTGCTCGGACCGACGTTGTCTGCCGTGGTTGTCGTCGCTGCGATGTTCGGTGCGACCCTCGCGACGCAACGCAACGTGCTGAACGGACTCGAGACACGAACGAACGGATCACGCTCGATACTACGGAAGCCGATCTCGCCCACGGCACTCGGCCGTGCCTGCGGGGCGCTCGGAGTGCTCATCGGGCTCGCGCTCCCACGACCTGGGCTGTTCCTCGCACCGCTCTTGTGCGTGGTCGGTCTACGCGTGCCGGTCATCCTCGAGCATCGAAGATCGAGTCGTCGGCGAGCCGCGATTGACGCCCAGATCCCCCAGATGCTCGACCTGCTCGCCGCCGCCTCCTCCGCCGGATTGTCTGCGCAGCTGGCGCTCCGGCGCACGGTGACGGTGCTCGGGGATCCGCTCGCCGCCGAGCTGACGGGTGCGCTCGAAGCCGTCGATCTCGGTGCGGGTTGGCGTGACGAGTTGACTGCTGCCGCCGAGCGACTGTCTCTCCCCGATCTCCGGCGCACGGTCGCGGCGCTCTCTCGGACCGAGACGCTCGGCGCTTCCCTCGCCGACTCCACCGCGGAGTTGGCCGCATCGGTTCGCGCGGCGCGCCGTATGGCCGTGACCGAGCGCGCTCGGACCGCACCCGTGAAGATGCTGTTCCCGCTGGTGTTCCTCGTCCTCCCCGCGTTCCTCCTCCTGACGGTGGTGCCCGTGCTGCTCACCACCCTTCGATCCATCAGTTGAGAGGAGGTGAACGATGCTGTTGCTGAACCCATTGTTCTTTCGGGTGCGTGGATGGCTGTCTCACGAAGAGGGCCAGACGACCGCCGAGTATGCGCTGGTCATCCTCGCGGCGGCGGCCGTGGCCGTCGCGTTGATCGCGTGGGCGCACTCGTCGGGCAAGCTTCCGGCGTTCTTCGACCACATCATCGACAACGTCGCGGGGAATGCCAACGCGGCCTGATCGATCGAACTCCGGTAGCGCCGTCGTCGAGTTCGCGCTCGTGCTGCCCCTCCTGCTCGTGGTTGCGCTCTCACTCGTCCAGGTAGGCCTGCTGGTGCGCGACCGATTGTTGATCGAAGCGGCGGCGCGCGCCGGGGCGCGCACCGCCGCGGTCGAGGCCGACGAGGGCGCGGTGCGGGCGGCGGCGCTCGCCGCCGCCCCCGACCTCGACCCGGCGCTTGCCGCAGTGGTGATCGCCCGTGAGGGGACCCAAGGCGATCCGGTCACGGTGTCCATCAACTACGACGAGGTCGTTCGCGTGCCCCTGATCGGGTGGCTCTTCGGGTCGTCGATCCATCTCGACGCGAGCGCAACGGACCGGCAGGAGTTCGCGTGAGGAACGAGCGAGGCTCTGTCTCCATCGTCGTGGCCGCGATCGTCGTGATGGCTTTGGTCTTCTGCCTCGGCGTGACGGACGTCGGCCGGGTGCTGGTCTCTCGGAGCCATGCTCGAACGGCCGCCGACGCGGCAGCGCTCGCCGCCGCCCAAGAGCTCGCGCTGCCGTCCGGCGTGGATCCGGCCGATGTCGCGGCGGCGTACGCGGAGCGCAACGACGCGATCTTGAGCGATTGCGTCTGCGCGGCCGGTACCTCCGATGCGACGGTGACCGTGTCGATCGTCGTCGACGGGTTCCTGCTGGTCACGGGCTCGAAGACGGTCACGGCTCGAGCCCGTGCCGTCGTTGATGTACCCGGCGCACCACCCCCGACATAGGCATCCGTGGCCATGGATCTGCCATCCGGACTGAAGGTTGGGCTCGGAGCGTCCGAAGACCCTATGGGATGAGGGGAAACAAAGGACGTATCGGGCTGGCGAGCGTCGCGATGCTCTGCGCGCTCCTTCCACTCGCGACCGCCGGTTCGCCTGCGCTCGCGAGCGGCGCCGCGTCGACCGACGCCGCGAGCCTCAGCGCGCATCCCAACATCCTGCTGATCGTGAGCGACGACCAGACGTGGTCGACCTTCAACCGCACCCTGATGCCGAGCGTCTACAGCCAGTTGGTGGACCAGGGAGTCCTGTTCAAGCGGGCGTACGTGAACACGTCGCTCTGCTGTCCGTCTCGCGCGCAGATCGTCTCCGGCTTGTACGAGCACAACACGGGCGTCGACCAGAACGAGGTCCTCTTGACGCGCCCGACGTTCCCGATGGCGCTGCACGATGCCGGGTACCGCACCATGCTCGCCGGCAAGTACATGAATAGCTGGCCGTGCGACCCGCGGGCCGAGTTCGACCAGTGGGCCTGTGTGGCGACGCCAGAGATCTCATCGCTGTCCCTGGTCGACCCCATGGTGAACGTCAACGGCGTCTGGCAGCGCAAGACCGGCTACGAGCCGGACGTGCTCCAGGGCATGGCCTCCGATTTCATCCAGAACACGCCGGCGGACCAGCCGTTCTTCGTCATGTACACGCCGACCACGCCTCACCTGCCGGCCGACGACACCCGGTACGCGGACATGCCCGTCTCGCCGCCTCGGGGACCGGAGTTCAACTCGAACACCATGACGACCGGCACGCCGCCGTACTCGCGGCGTCCCCCGCTCACCGCCGACGAGATCGCGACGTCGGACGCCCACTACGTCGCGATGGCGCATGCCACGCGGTCGTTCGACGACGCGGTCAGCCGGCTGCTCGACTCGCTCGGCAACCGGGCGCAGGACACGCTCGTGATCTACCTCTCCGACAACGGCTTCCTGTACGGCGAGCACCGCCGGACAGGCAAGAACGACCCATGGGAAGAGTCCGTCAACGTCCCGATGGTCGTCAGGTATCCGGCCGCGCTCCCCGCCAACCGCGCGTTCACGAGCGATGCGCTCGTCCAGAACGTGGACATCGCCTCGACCGTCGCGGACGCCGTGGGCTTCCAGTGGGGCGGCGACGGCCAGTCGTTCCTCCCGATCGTCGAACGCAAGAAACAAGAGGTGCGGAAGGCTGCCCTGATCGAGCAGTGCCGCGGGGTTTCGCGTGGGATCACGGATTGCTCGGGGTACGCCTTCAACGGCGCGCGCGCCACGACTCCCGGCTTCCAAGGTGTGATCACCCAGCGCTACAAGTACGTCGAGTTCGACGACGGCTCGCGTCAGCTCATCGACCTGCAGAAGGATCCGCACGAGTTCCACGACCTCTCGAGGAACCCTCGGGACGCCGGGCTCCGGCGCCAGATGGTGTCCAAGCTCCACGCGCTCATGCGGCCGAAGCTGCAGACGACGATCGCGACCGGTCCTAGCGGTGTGGCCTCGTCACGCGTGGCCCAGTTCCAGTTCTTCTCTCCCTCGCGCTTCGCGACGTACCGTTGTCGCCTGGTCACGCAGGGCAAAGCCGCCTCATGGCGTTCGTGCCCGAGCGGGTTCGTGGCGTTCAATGACCTCGCCGACGGCCGTTACCGGTTCGAGGTGGCAGGGATCTCGGAGACTGGACAGGTCGACCCGACACCCGCAACCCGGACGTTCACCGTGTCCTCGACGGGCCCCCAGGTCTCCCTCGGCGCGCACCCTCCGGCATCGGCCGCCACCACCACCGCGACGTTCACGTACACCAGCACGGTGTCGGGCGCCGGGTACCAGTGCCGCCTGGTCTCGATGAACGCAGACGTCCCCCCGTGGGGTCCCTGCGATCCGTCCGGCGCATCGTTCACTGACCTGGCCGACGGCGGTTACCGGTTCGACGTCCGAGCGCGCGACGCCGCCGACGAGGTCAGCGACCCAGCCGCCGGATGGTTCTTCCGGGTTGACACTACCGGTCCCACGGTGGCGTTCTCGAGCGCGCCGGCGATCAACACTCGTAGCGAGTCGGCGTATTTCCGGTTCGAGCCGGAAGAGCTGATCAAGGGTTCGATGTCGTGCACGATCGACGGCAGAGCGCTCGGGTGCGCCAACGGTCGCGTGAGGTTGCCGCGCGTCGCGACCGGCGATCACACGCTGGCTGTCAAGGCGACGGATGTGGCCGGCAACGTCGGGACGACCTCGTTCGCGTGGATGGTCGACCGCACCCGCCCGCAGGTCGGGATCCTGGACGCTCCCAACAAGCTGTCATCGGATCCGGTCTCGGCGTTCAACCTGTGGTCCAACGAAGGACCGGGCTTCTTCGGCTGCAGCCTGGACGGCGCTCCGGCGATGCCGTGCTTCGGCGCGCCGAACTTCACCAACCTGAAGGAAGGGCGCCACACGTTGAAGGTCTGGTCGGTGGACCTCGCTTACAACGAGTCGCCCGCCATCACCTACGTCTGGAAGATCGACCGGACCCCGCCCATCGTCTCTTTGGTCGGCGGCCCGACCGAAGGGTCGACCTCGGGTCCCGGCGAGATCACGTTCGGCGTCTCGCAGAGCGAGAAGGGGCAGCTCTGGTGCTCGCTCGACGGGGTCGAGTTCACCAAGTGCTCCTCGCCGGTCCGCTTCGCGGATCTGCCGAGCGGCGCCCACACGTTCCAGGTCTACGCGGTCGACGCCGCCGGCAACCAGTCGGTCACGGCCGAGCGGGCCTGGACGATCACGTGATCCTTCGCTACTCCAGGTCCTTCGTCCGAGGGTCGCGTCGGACGGGCGTGCGGTACTCGGGTTCGCTCCGGGCCACCAGGAACTCGATCGCCGCCCAGATGGTCTTGGACCGCGGGTAGAACCACAACGGCACCACGACCAACACCACGACGCTCGCGATCATCAGCGGCGCCACCGGTACGTCGGGGACCGTGAAGAACAACACGACGACGAACATGGCCACCCACACGACGATCGAGACCAGGAAGTTGATCGTCATCGCGCCGAGGAACCCACCCTGCTCGCGCTCGAACCGCAGGGTGCAGTTCGGACATCGTTCGATCAGGTGGAACCACGATCCGAAGATGCGCCGCTGGCCGCAACGGGGACAGCGTTTGCGCAACCCACGGAGCAGGACGATCGAGGCGCCTGCCTCGACCAGGAGCGGCTCCGGCCGCGGCTGCTGCTCGGGATCCAGCGAGCCGTACGGGCTATCCGTGATGGACCGCCCAGAACTTCCTGACCGGCGTCAGCGCGCGCCACAGCCCGCTCGAGCCTTCCGGCGTGACGATGACGTCGCCGGCTCCCGCCCGGAGCACGCGCCCGTCGTCGGTCTCGATCTCCACGTCGCCCTCGATCATGCAGGCGACCTCGTGATACTCGCGGTCGAATGTCCCCGTCTCCGGCTCGCGCCGCCACACGCCGGTCGAGAACCTGGCGTCCGGATTCCGCCAGGCGTACCACTCCTGTCCGGGCGGATTCTCGTCGCCGGGTTCGTTCTCGAGCGTGACCCACTCGACGGGCTCGGTCGCGCCGATCACGCGCATCGTCGTATCGCCGATCGCGCCGCCCGTATAGATCGCGAAGAACTTCGCGACGGTCTCGTGGACGTGCCAGGTCCCCTTGGATCCCTTCGGGGTAACGAAGACGTCTCCCGCGCTCAGGCGCAGCACACCGCCGTCGTCGGTCTCGACGTCCGCCGAGCCCTCAAGGATGTAAGCGACCTCATCGTAGGGCCGCTCGAACGACCACGTGTCGGGCTCCCGCTCCCACAGGCCGCACGTGAACGTCTCGTCGTCGGACGTGAACGCGTCGATCTCGCGACCCGGGGAAGGCTGGTTACCGGGAGGATCGGTGAGCGACGCCCAGCTCGTTCGATCGGTGCTGCTCAGCACGGTGATCTCCGGCATCCCTCGCTCCTCCCTCGGGTGACCCCGCCAGTATCCAATGGCGTACGTCGGACGGCAGGTCCACCAGGTCGTGGCTCGGGGGTAGACTTGGCCACCATGGCAAGCAAGCGGATGCCGCTGGGAGGACGTCGCGCCGAATTGGGCGTGATCGACTACACGCTGGCCAAGCGCGCGCTGCTCCGGGACGCGCGGATCGGCGTCCTCGGCCTCACCGACGTCTGCGACGCGCACCCGGAGTTGATGCGGGCGGCGCGCCACGTGGGAGAGCCCACGAACAACGACTGCCCGGTCTGCGCCAAGGAGAAGCTCGTCCTGCTCGCCTACGTGTACGGAGACGGTCTCAAGGCCGACAGTGGCCGCGTCTGGTCCATCCAGACGGGTCTGCGTATGACCGCGGCGCACCCCGGGGCGTGCTGCTACGTCGTCGAGGTGTGCCGCAGCTGTCAGTGGAACCACCTCAAAGAGGCGTTCACCGCCCGACGCACGGCCGCCGTCTGATCGCAGCCTCACCACCGGAACAGCACACGGGGTTCAGGCATGTTTCACACCTGCCCTGGATAGAATCGTGAGCAGTGTCGACCGACACCAGCCCTCAAACGACCCGGGGTCGTTCTTACGCTCCGAGGCACACCCGCGGCAAGAAGGGAGACCCGAAGAAGGGGTTCTTCCGGCGATTCTGGTGGGTGTTCCTCGCCGTGCCCATCCTGGTCGTCCTGGCGACCGGCGGGGCGCTCGTCTACGCGTACTCCCAGATCGTGCTGCCCAAGGCGTTGCCTCCGATCCAGTCGACGTACATGTACGACCGCAACGGCTCCCTCCTCGCGTCGATCCACGGCGCGGTCGATCGGACGATCATTCCGTTCGATCAGATGCCCGAGTCCCTCCGCGACGCGGTGATCTCCGTCGAGGACCACGGCTTCTACCAACACCCGGGCATCGACCCTGTCGGCATCCTCCGCGCCGCCTGGATCGACCTGGTGAAGCACCAGACCGTCCAGGGCGGATCCACCATCACCGAGCAGCTCGTCAAACAGGTGTACGCGGGCAGCTACGTCGAGCAGCCGGACGGCACCAAGGAATACGTGGTGCCGCCCCGCACCATCAAGGAGAAGATCCGCGAGGCGCTCCTCGCGATCAAGCTCGAGCAGTCGCTCACGAAGGATCAGATCCTGGCCCGGTACCTCAACACCATCTATCTGGGGCACGGCGCGTACGGCGTGCAAGCGGCCGCGCAGACGTACTGGGGCATCGACGCCACCGACCTGAACGTCAAGCAGTCGGCGACGCTCGCGGGCCTCATCTCGTCGCCGAGCCTGTTCGATCCCATCGATCATCCACAGGACTCGAAGGTCAGACGCGACTACGCGCTCGACCAGATGGTGCATTACGGCTACCTCGATCAGCGCGACCGCCGATCGCTTGAAGGCGATGAAGGTGACGACGCATCCGAAGAAAGAGGTCGTGAACACGCCGGCGAACTCCGAGTACTTCGTGGACTACGCCAAGCGCTACCTCATCAACAAGTACGGCGGCGCGGCCGTCTTCGGCGGTGGGTATCGCGTGACGACCTCGCTCGACCTCGGGCTGCAGCGCGCGGCGGAGGCGGCGGTCAACGCGCACCTGCCGAGCCCGTCGGACCCGGAGGGAGCGCTGGTCGCGATCGATCCGCAGACCGGCCAGATCCTCGCGATGGTGGGCGGACGCGGCTTCAGCCAGTCCCAGGTGAACCTGGCGGTGTCGGGCCTGCGGCTCAAGACGGAGACGTTCGGTGGGACCGGGCGCCAGGCCGGGTCGTCGTTCAAGCCGTTCACGCTCGCCGCCGCCATGAAGGCGGGCTACAACCTCAACGCCTATTGGCAAGGCCCGGGGACGATCACCATACCCAACACCGACTGCTACACGAACGGGGCGCCGTGGACGCTGTCGAACGCCTCGGACTCCGAGGCCGGCACGTTCACCCTTCAGGCGGCCACGGCCTACTCCGTCAACACGGTCTTCGCCCAGGTGGCGGCCGAGCTCGGCCCGGAGAAGGTCGTCGACATGGCCCACCTGCTGGGCATCCGCAGCCATCTGGATCCGGTCTGCTCGATCACGCTCGGCGTCGAGGCCGTGAACCCGCTCGAGATGACGAACGCGTACGCGACGCTCGCCGCGCACGGCGTGCGTCGGTGGGCGGACCCGCTCGTGCAGCTCACGAACCACAACGGCAAGGTGATCGACGACGTGAGCGCCAAGCCCAAGCAGGTCCTCGACGCCAACGACGCCGACCTGGTCACGTCCGCGCTGGAGGATGTCGTGAATTTCGGAACCGGCACCTCCGCTCGTCTCTCCGACCGTCCGGTGGCCGGGAAGACCGGGACCGCACAGAACTACGTCGATGCGTGGTTCTGCGGCTATACGCCCCAGCTCGCGACGTGCGTGTGGGTCGGCTACCCGCAGGGTGAGATCCCGCTGGACAGCGTGGAGGGCGTCTCGCCGGTCTTCGGCGGCACGATCCCGGCTGCCATCTGGCACGACTTCATGACGGTCGCGATGCAGGGCAAGCCGGTCGAGAACTTCGCGGTGCCCTCGAACGACGGCCACACGATCGGGCCGACGACGCCGGTGCCATCGCCCACGCCGAGCCCGTCCCCCTCGCCGAGCCAGTCGCCGTCGCCCCAGCCCACGGGCCCGACCGGCCCGACCGGCACCGGCCCGACCGGTCCCACGGGCCCGACCGGACCGACGGGGACGGGACCCACGGGACCGACCGGCGGTCAGGGAGGACCCACGGGGCCGACCGGCCCGATCAGGTTGCGTCGTTGATGCTGAGCTCGCGGCTCGCCGGGGAGATGTCGACCGGCAGGGTCGCGACGATCGTCGTCCCGCGCCCGGGCGTCGATCGCACCACGAACGTCCCGCTCGCAAGCTCCACCCGCTCGCGCATGGATGCGAGCCCCACGCGACCCATCTGCAGGAACTCTCTCGCGCGCGCGTTGTCGAAGCCCACGCCGTCGTCCACGATCTCGACACGGAGCTGCACCTGGTCGGTCTCGACGGCGACCGTCACGTGCGTGGCCTGCGAGTGCTTGGCGGCGTTCGAGAGTGACTCCTGCACCACTCGGTAGGCGAGCGTCTCGAGGTCGGCGGGGATCTCGGTTCCGATCGTTCCGGAGAACTCCGTCCGAACCCCGTGCTCGGTGCCGAAGCGAGCGAGCGTCTCGCGGATCGCCGGGATCAACCCTCGCTCCTCTAGCAAGGGCGGGCGGAGGCCGGACATCAACCCGCGGAGGCCGTCGGCCTCCTCGGCGAGCTCCTTGCGGATCTTGGTGAGGATCTCGATCCCTCGGTCGGTGTCGCCCCCTTTGATCATCAGGAGCGCGGCTTCGAGGGAGAGCGACGCCGCCGACACGCCCTGCACGGGCCCGTCGTGAAGGTCGCGCGCGATCCGGTTGCGCTCCGTCTCGACGGCACTGTTGGTCCGCCGCAGCAGCCGCGTTCGGTCCTCGTCCCGGTCCTGCAGGAACTTGAACAGTGAACGGATCGTCTGGTCCGCGATCCGTCCCGCCGTGACGTCGCGCACCAGCAGGATGCGTCGCGGGGGCGTCATGGGCACGTCGGAGATGCGCGACTCCAGGTAGAGCGCCTGCCCCTCCGACCGCTGGATGGTGCCCTGGCCGGTCGTGAGGAGCAACGCGAATGAGGGGTCGGCTCCGCTCACCGAGGCCGCGAGGGCAGTCCAGGGCAGCCCTTCGATGGAGGCACGGTCGATACCGACCATGTTGCAGAACGCTTCGTTCGTGCGCAGGATCACGTCGCGGTGGTCGAGCTCGACGATCCCGTCGACGGCCGCTTCGAAGACCAGCCGAAGGTGTTCCTCGGACTGCCGGATCGTTTCGTTCGACTCTCGCACGTGTTCGAGCGCAAGGTCGGCGTCCGACAACGCACGCTCCTTGTCTTCCAGCGCGTGCCGTGCCTCGGCGTGGGCCTGCGTGCTGCGGATCTGGTTCGCCAGGATGCGCGCCGCGACGCCCAACCCCAGCACCGCGATGATCGCCGTCGACTGCACCGCGGAGATCCCGCGCGCCTCGTCCAGGCTGGCGACGGTGGCGAGCGCCGCGCACGCGGAGACCACGGACACGCTCGTCAGGATCGGGCGCGCCAGGCTTAACCACCGTTCGTCGGGTTCCGTATCGGCGCGACGGGGGAGCACGATCATGGCGGCGGCGAGCAGGGGTCCGGCGACCAAGAAGACGATCACGATCCCCGGGAACCCGACGTGGTACGCACCTCGCGTCCATTCCCAGCCGAATACGACGATGGCGGCGGAGACGGCCGTGAAGACGAGCCCTTGGACGATGTGTGCGGGAGACGGGATCCAAAGCGTGAGGACGCCGAACGCCACGAAGAGCGTGGCCGACACGACCGCGAACGTCCCGGCCGACAGCGATGCGGTCTGACCCGCGGCGACGGGCCGGATGATCGCGTAGCAGATCGCGGCGAGCGACGCGGTGATCAACGTGGCATCGATCGCGATCTCGCGCCGGTCCTCACTGGGGAAGTGCCCTCGATACTCCTCGCGAGCCGCGCCCAGCACCGGGATCAGGAACAGCAGGAACAGCACGTCCAGCGACTTCGGTTCCGGCGTCCGGCGCTGGAGGTCGACCACGAACAACGTCGCAGCCAACAGCGCGACCATGCCCATCAGGACCGCCAGGTAGGTGCTGGAGCGCCACGCCTCCTGGGTCCGGTCCCGCGCCAGGATCGAGACGGCGGCGATCACGTTCACCACGATGACCGATGCTTCGCCGACGAGCGTCTGCTTGTGACCCGAGGGGGCCACAGCGTACGCGACCACCGCTACCGCGGCGGCGAGGAGCGGGACGGCGGCAGCCGAACGGGATCGTCGTCGGACCTGGGGGTCGCTCATACGCGTTCCATCTTGCCGGTTCGACCCCTCAGGCTCCATCACCCGGTCGTCGGACATGCATGACCGGATGGACTAACCCCGGTCGCGGTGAGGATGAGGCTTCTGGCTCCGGACGGCTACTCGATCAGCCGCCGACGCAACGCTTCTGCGACGGCCGCGGTGCGGTCCGACGCTCCCAGCTTCTCGAAGATGTGCTCGAGATGGGTCTTGACCGTGTCGGGCGAGATATAGAGCCGCTCGGCGATGTCGCGGTTGGTGTGGCCGAAGGCCAGGAGTTGTAGCACTTCGATCTCCCGCGCCGTGAGGGTCTCCGCGCGCCGGTCCCGCTCCTTCGCGGTGGAGAGCTCTTCGGCGAGGGCCACCACCAGTTGGGGGTCGATCACCATGTTCCCGCCCGCGACCAGGCGGACGGTCTGGATCAGGTGCTCGGCGTCGCGGGCCTTCAGCACGTATCCGCGAGCCCCCGAGCGGACCGCCTCGACCACGAACTGCCGGTCGTCGTAGGCGGTGAGCATGATCACGCCCACCTTGGGGAACCGGTCGCGGATCTCGCGCGCGGCCTCGAGCCCGTCCATCTCGGGCATCCGGATGTCCACGAGTGCGATGTCCGGATCGGTCTCCTCGATCAACGTCAACAGCTCGCGGCCGTCCGATGCTTCGCCGACGACCTCGATCCCGTCCGCCATCTCGAGATACCGGCGAAGTCCTTGGCGCACCAACGAATGGTCGTCGGCGATGGCTACCTTGATCATGCCCCGTCCTCCGTCCGCGCCTTGGACGCGGTCCGCACCATCCTAGACGGTCCGGGATGCCCGTTCAGAAGATGTACCACCAGTTCATGAACAGCACCGCAAGCAGGCTGAAGCCTCCCGCGAACGCCGCGACGATCGCCGTGTGCGGCAGCCTGCGCCGGTCGGCGGCATCGGCCAGGACCCAGAACGCCGGGAAGACCACGGCCACGAAGCGCGGCATCGACAGCAGAGGCCGGGGTGGGAACGGGTAACAGAGCGGGATGAGCAGGCTCCCGATCGCGTACGTCAGGTACGGAAGGGGGAGCCGTCGCACACCGGCCACGACGGCCGCGATCACCACGCCGACGACCAGGGCGTCGATCAGCCAGTAGTTCGGATCCACCACCCCGTGGCCCGCCGCAAGCTTGACCGCGTTCCAGAGCGTCGTGAGCGGAGAGGCCGCGTGGCGTTGCCAGTTGGCCTGTGCATGGATCGGCGCCAGCCCGGTTCCGTGTGCCAGCTCCCACCACCCGAAGTAGATGAGGGGGCCCAGCAGCACCGCAGCGCCGGCGAGCACCCGCGGCAACGGGTTGCTACGTTCGTTCCGTCGCTCGAGCGCCATCACGATGAGCGCCGGAGCAAGCATCAGACCGATGCTCCGGGTGAGCGCCGCGAGCGCGCCGGCCACCGCAGCGCCGGCCCATCGGTCCCGCCTCGCCTCGCGGAACGCGATGAGCGAGAGCAAGAGGAAGAGCGATTCGCTGTACGGAGCGAAGAAGAAGAACGCCGTCGGGAAGATCGCGAGGTAGACGATCGTCTTCCGCGCGACGCCTTCGGAGAACTCGCGGACGGTGAGGTCGTAGAGGACGACCAGCGATCCGAAGAACGCCAGGTTGGAGACGAGCATCGCCGCGAACAGCGGGTGGCCCCCGACGATCCACGACACGGCGCGGACGACCAACGGGTAGAGCGGGAAGAACGCGGCGCTGCCGTCGCCCGCCCGGTACCCGGTGGTGGCGATCCGAAGGAACCAGAGCGCGTCTTGTCGCTCGAACGCGGTGAACACCCCGTGCCATCCGTGGACGACCGGCGAAGCGGCCCATCCGGGGACGCCGACCGCATCGCGCGCCGGGAACAGCCCCGTCGCCATCGCCGCCAGGAGGATCACGCCGACCCACACCGCCAGGAACGTGATCAGGCACGGGCGGAGCCCGTCTCGCAGACGCGGAGAGCCCACCGGGCCGCCTCGATCATCGGTCACGCGGGAGCCTCGGCCGTCACGACGGCCGCGTCGGTGACGGAGGCTCCAAGGTCGGGCAGCTCGACGGAGGGCCGGCGCACCCATCCGATCACGCACCAGATCAGGATCAGCATACGCACGGCGATCGCGACTTCGAACGCGCCGAACGGCAGGCCGCCGATGCCTGTCAAGCGACCGAAGAACGAGAAGCGTGTCACGAACACCGCGACGTCGGCCGCCTCGAAGATCACGAACTTCGGCAGGTCGACGGCACCGAGCGCGAAGAACGGCAGCAGCCACAGTCCGTATTGCGGCGAGTAGACCTTGTTGGACAGCAGGAACAGCACGATCATCGGGAAGGCGAGGCTCCATCTCGCGAAGTTCGGCTCTCGACGTTGTTTCCACATCCACACCAGGACGAACGTCGAGGCGAACACCACGAGGGACGCCAGGTTGACCCGGGATGTATGTCCCGGCCCACAGATCGCCGCGACGTTCAGGTGCTTACATCCGATGAACCACAGGCTGTCCCAGTCCGGGGGTCGAGCTGAGTTGAACCGGAAGAACGTCGACCAACTCGAGGGAGATGCGATGGCGAAGGGCACGTTCACGAGCAGCCAGGTTCCCGTGGTGGCCCAGCCGATCCTGATCGCGGAGTCCGGCTCCCGGTCGTGCAGTCGTTCCGCGATCAGTGGCAGCGCGAGCATCGCCGGATAGAACTTCGCGGCCGCGCCGAGGCCCAGCAATACGCCAGCCAGGCCGTCGCGGCGACGAGCGAAGGCGACCAGGGCAGCGGTCGCGAACGCCACCGCGAACAGATCCCAGTTCATGAAGCCGTAGATCAGCAGCGTGGGCGCGAGCGCGAACCACAATGCTTTGCCGCCCAACACGTACAGGAACGTGGCGATCGCGGCGGCACACACCCAGAGGAGGACGGCGTTGGCGGTGAAGAACCCCGCCATCGTGCTGCCGCCGACCCATGCGGCCACGCGCATGAAGTACATCGTGAGGACCGGGTACTCGTCGCATTGCCCTCCCGTCTCCAAGCACGGCTGGATGAACGGCAGTCGGTTCCCGGCGAGCTGCTCGGTGCTGAGCAGCGGCACGATATCGGAGTAGCACAACAGTCGGTATTGGCGTCCGTCGCTCCACGACCCGGAGGCGCACGGCCCCTTGAGCGCGCTGCCCAGGATCATCGTGCCGCACGTGCAGGCCAAGATGAGCACGAGGCTGACGGGGCGACCGACACGCTCCACGTCGCGCATCGTAGCCGGAGGTCGGCGCATGGACCGTGCGAGCGAACACTCGTAGAGTGGTTGGTCGTGAGGTACAGGGTGGAGCAACTCGCGGCCGCGTGCGACGTTTCCGTCGACACCGTTCGGTACTACCAGACGCTCGGGTTGCTCCCCGCGCCCGTTCGAGAGGGGCGGGTCGCCTGGTACGGCCCGGAGCATGCGGATCGGATCCGCGAGGTCCGCACCCTGCAGGGGAAAGGGTTGACCCTGGCCGCGATCAAGCGGGTCGTCCGCGGCGATCTCGGTCCGGCGGACGCCGACCTCGCGGCGGCGGTCGCGGCCGCACGCGGCGCCGACGGGGATCGCCAGCTGTTGACCCTCGAGCAGTTCGCCGACCGGAGCGGCGTGCCCGCGTCGTTGATCCAGGCGGTGGAGCGCGAGGGTATCCGGCTGGGTCGTGCGGTGGACGGCGTCGAGCGATACACGGCCTCGGATATCGAGCTGGTACGAACGGCGCTCCGGCTGCTGGAGTTCGGGTTGCCGCTCGGGGATCTTCTGACGCTTGCGAGGGACGCCGACGCAGCCCTGCACGGTCTCGCCGAACGGGCGGTCGAGCTCTTCGACGAACACGTGCGTAAGCCGATCCGCGACACGGCGGGTTCGGAGGGTGAGGCCGCCGACCAGATGGTGGTCGCGTTCGCGGAGCTGCTGCCGGCCGTCACGCAACTGGTCTCGCACCATTTCCGGCGCGTGCTGCTGGAGACCGCCGAATCGCATATCGAGCGGGTGGGGGACGACGAGGAGGTTCGCGCGGCGCGTGCCGGCATGGAGCGAGGCGCGTGAAGGGCGCTCGCGAGCTCGGGCTGCCTGAAGGTGACGAGAAGGCCCGGGCTGTCCGGTCGCTCTTCGACACGATCTCGGGTCGCTACGACCTGGTGAACCGCGTCATGACGTTCGGGATGGACGTCGGATGGCGCCGGCGCGCGGTGAACGAGCTCCGGCTCCCCGGCGGGGCATCGGTGCTCGATCTGGCGTGCGGGACGGGGGACCTCTGCCGGGAGTTGCAGCGCAATGGATATCGCGCCATCGGCTTCGACTTCTCGCACGGCATGCTTGCGGCCGCGACGACGACGGCCCCGCTCGTCGAGGCCGACGTGCTGCATCTTCCGCTCCGTGACGGCGCCGCCGACGGCGTGACGTGCGGCTTCGCGCTCCGCAACGTTACGGACCTGCGTGCGTTCTTCGCCGAGCTGGCTCGTGTGGTCCGCGGCGGCGGGCGCGTGGCGCTCCTGGATGCGAGCGAACCCGACAACCGTGTCATGCGCGCGGGCCACGGCGTGTACTTCCGTCACGTGGTGCCGCTCATCGGAGGACTGTTGTCCGACGGCGACGCGTACGCATACCTGCCGCGATCGATGGCGTACCTACCGCCGCCCGCCGAGATGCTCTCGATGCTCGCGGATGTGGGGTTCCCCGACGCCCAGCGCCACCAGCTGTCGGGGGGCATCACGCAGCTGATCGTGGGAACGCGCGCATGACGGCCACCCGCGTGGTCGTGCGCGCCGAGCGACTCGGTCCGGCGTTCGATCTGCTGGCCGCGTATACGCCCGGAGGCTGCTTCATGGAACGGGCAGGGATCGGTGTCGCCGGCAGCGCCGGAGGAGGAGATCCGTGGGTGATGACGCTCTCCGGCCCGCAGATGGGTCTGCGTCCGCCGACGCTCGAGATGCTCTTCAGCGGGCTCGACATCGGAGCGCTGCCACCAGACGCTCCCGCTCCGCTGTTGTTCGGGTCGATCCCGTTCGACCCCGACGGAAGCGGCCACTTCTCGCATCCTCGGCGGACGGTGCGTCGTGACCGGCAGGGGGAAACCTGGTTGCTCCGGCTCGACGACGAGCCGGGGGGCGTCGCCATGCCGGATCCGACCCGTGGACCAAGCGAACCCAATGCGCCGTTCTCGAAGATGCAGGTGTTCCCCGAGCCACTTCCGGATGCGTACGAACGAGCGGTCGCCGAGGCAGTCGAGAGGATCCAACGCGGGACGCTTCGCAAGGTCGTGCTCGCGCGGACGATCCGCGTCGAGGCCGGTCGCACGCTGGATCCCCGCGGATTGGTGAAGCATCTGAGAGCGGTCGAGCCGGACGGGTACTCGTTCGCCGTCGATACCGGGGAGGGCAGGACGCTCGTCGGCGCGAGTCCCGAGCTGCTGGTCTCGCGGTTCGGCAACGAGATCCGAGCGAATCCTCTCGCGGGTTCCGCGCCGCGCGCGGGAGATCCCGTGGAAGATCGCGAGAACGCGGAGCGGCTCGGCACATCGCCCAAGGACCGGCAAGAACATGCGATCGTCGTCGAGGACGTGTTCCGAGCGTTGCACCCGCTCTGCCGTGACCTCACGTACGACCGGGAGCCGCAACTCCTGGCCACGGCCAACGTGTGGCATCTGTCGACGCGGTTCCGCGGGGAGTTGAAGGACCCGAGCGTCACCGCACTCGACCTGGCACGCGCGCTCCATCCCACACCCGCCGTTTGTGGCGAGCCGCGCGACGAGGCGATGCGGACGATCCAGGAGCTCGAGCCCGTCCCGCGGAACGACTACGCGGGAGCGGTCGGCTGGATGGACGCCGCCGGCGACGGCGTGTGGGCGCTCGCGCTCCGATGCGCGGAGCTGAACGGCAGCACCGCCCGCCTGTTCGCGGGGGCCGGCATCGTCGCCGACTCGGATCCGGCCTCCGAGCTCGACGAGACCGAGCGGAAGTTCTGGGCGTTCCTCGACTCGCTGCGCTGGGGGTGAGGCGATGCCGACGCCGGCGACCACGATCGACGTCGACGGGTTCGAGATCCGCGTGTCCAATCCCGACAAGGTCCTGTTCCCCGAGATCGGCGTCACGAAGATGGAGTTGGTCGAGTACTACCTGACGGTCGCCGACGCGGCGTTGATCGGGTGCCGCGACCGCCCGACGATCATGCACCGGTTCCCGAACGGCGTGGACGGCGAGCCGTTCTATCAGAAGCGGATGCCGACCCAGCGGCCGCCGTGGATACAGACCGCGACGATCACGTTCCCCAGCGGACGTCATGCGGTGATGATCGCGCCGGCCGACCGGGCGCACCTGGTGTGGATGGCGAACCTCGCGTGCCTCGATCTGAACCCGTGGCCGGTGCGATCCGACGACGTCGACCATCCCGACGAGCTGCGCGTGGACCTGGATCCCACGCCCGGCGTGCCGTGGGGCGACGTGCGGGACGTGACGATGCTGGTTCGCCAGGTGTTGGAGGAGCACGGTGCGGTCGGCTTCCCGGCGACGTCCGGGAAGCGCGGGATGCACCTCGTCGTGCCGATCGTTCGCGAGCACGGGTTCACCAACGTGCGCCGCGCCGCGCTCGCGCTCGCGCGCGAGGTGACGCGCCGGGCTCCCGACGTCGCCACCGCCGCGTGGTGGAAGGAGGAGCGGCAGGGCGTGTTCGTCGACTACAACCAGAACGCACGCGACCGGACGGTCGCGTCGGTCTACTCGGTGCGGCCGGTGCCCGACGCCCGAGTCGCCACGCCGCTCTCGTGGGACGAGGTACCGGACGTCGACCCGTCGGTCTTCACGATCAGGACCGTGCCGGATCGTCTCGCGTCGATGGGCGATCCAGGGGCCGGTGCGGATCCGGTCGAGCGGTCGAGCCTGGATGGGCTCCTGGAGCTCGCCGCGAAGGACGAAGCAGGCGGGTTGGGCGACGCACCGTGGCCGCCGCACTTCCCGAAGGGCGACAGCGAGCCTGTGCGGGTCAACCCGTCGCGCGCGCGGAAGGTCGCCGAGTGGGAGGCTTCTCGGCAGGGGAAGCCCTCGAAGCGGAGGCGCGACACCTGACGGTTCCAGCGGGACGTGTCAGGATGCCGATACCCGGTGCAAGGAGGCGGACCATGGGCGAGACGACCGTGGAGATCGCACAGCGCGCGGTCCCGATGTTGTCCTACGAGGACGTGGGCGGGGCGACCGATTGGCTGAGCCGGGCGTTCGGGTTCCGCGAACGCGGAGAGCGCTACACCGAGGCCGACGGTCGCGTGACGCACGCCGAGCTCGACCTGGACGGCGCGCAGGTGATGCTCGGATGGCCGGGTCCCGAGTACCAGGGGCCGGCACGACACGCGAAGGGCTGCGAGGACGCGGCGCGATGGTCGGCGGTGCCGTACATCGTGGACGGCGTCCTGATCTACGTCGACGACGTCGACGCCCATTGTGAGCGAGCCCGGGCGGAGGGCGCCGTGATCCTCCGTGAGCCGAAGGACGAGCCGTACGGACGGCTGTACAACGCGGCCGACCCGGAGGGCCATCGCTGGATGTTCATGCAGCCGCTCGTCGGCTGACGCGTTAGGCGCCGGGCTCGAGCTGCTCGAACGTGCAGCTCTTCGGGTCGCGGTCGGTGCGCCAGCGCACGATCGAGGCCGAGTGACGGAACCGGCCGCCCTGCAGACGCTCGTAGCGAACCTCGCACACGAGTTTCGGCTCGAGCGTGACCCACTCCGTGTCGCGGCCACCGCTCCATCGGCTGGGTCCGCCCGGGCTGCGGCCCTCGCCGAAGCTCGACCCGCCGACGAGCGGCTCGAGCGTCGCGCGGAGCTCGCGCCGTTCCTTCGCCTTGAACGCCGACGTGTGACCGACGTACTGCAACGTGCCCTCGTCGTCGTACAACCCGAGGAGGAGACTGCCCACCCCATCGCCGTTGCGCTCCAGCCGATATCCGCCGACCACGCAGTCGGCGGTGCGGTGGTGCTTCACCTTCACCATGACGCGCTCGCCCTCGACGTAACGTTGCTCGGCGCGCTTCGCGACGATTCCGTCCTGCCCGACGCCGTCCACGTCGGCGAACCACCGCTCCGCCGTCGCCACGTCCGCGGTCCGTGGCGTGAGGATCAGTGCCGGGCCCGGATGGAGTCCGCCGGGGGAGTCCGGAGCGAGCTCGGCGCCCAGGCGTGCGATCAGACCCTCGAGCTCCACGCGCCGTTCGTCGGTGGCCAGCGGTCGTACATCGCGGCCGTCGAGCTCCAACAGGTCGAACGCGACCAGCGTCGCGGGGATCTCGCCGGCGAGCTTGTTCACACGCGACGCGGCCGGATGCAGCCGGAGCTGCAGCGTCTCGAAGTCCATCACGCCGTTCGCGATCATCACGATCTCCCCGTCCATCACGTACGTGGCGGGCGGCTGACCCGCGAGCAGCTCCACGAGCTCGGGGAAGTAGCGACCGAGCGGACGATCGCCGCGCGAGTCGATCCGGACGCCACCCGCGTCGCGCGTCACGATCGCGCGGAACCCGTCCCACTTCGGCTCGTACCGCCAGCCGTCGCCGAGCGGGAGGTCCTCCTCGGACTTCGCGAGCATCGGTTTGACTGCTGGTCCCGTCATCAGGGCTTCGAGCGTTCGCGCTCGACCAGGACGCGGCGCAGGATCTTGCCCGACAGCGATCGCGGGATCTCGTCGATGAACTCGACGCGACGCACCTTCTTGTAGGACGGCACGCGCTCGGAGACCCACGACAGCAGCTCGCCCTCGGTCACCTCGGCGTCGGCGCGCTTCACCACGAACGCCTTCGGCACCTCGCCCGCCGTGTCGTCCGGTGACGGGATCACCGCGGCGTCGGCAACCGCCGGATGCTGCACCAACAACGCCTCGAGCTCGGCGGGCGGCACCTGGAATCCTCGGTACTTGATGAGCTCCTTCAGCCGGTCCACCACGTAGAGGTAGCCGTCCGCGTCGGCATGACCGATGTCGCCGGTGCGCAGCCAACCGTCGCCGGGCATCGTGTACGCGTCGGCTTCCGGGTCGTCCAGGTAGCCCTTCATCACCTGCGGGCCACGGATCCAGATCTCGCCGTCCTCGTCGGCGGCGCAGTCCTCCCCGGTCTCCAGGTTCGCGATGCGGATCTCGGTGTTCGGCAGGATGAAGCCGCTCGAGGCCGGTCGCCCCTGCGACGGGTCACGCGTGGGCGCGCTCATGACGGGCGACGTCTCAGTGAGGCCGTAGCCCTGGAGCACGATGCAGTCGAGACGCGCGGCGGCCGCCTCGCAGACGCTCGCGTCGAGCGGCGCCGCGCCTGACATCACGCGCTCCAGCGCCGAGAGGTCGTGCTTGTCCACCGCGGGGTGCTTCGCGAGCGCCAGCACGATCGGCGGCACCAGGCACGCGAACGTCGACGCGATGTCCTTCCATCAGCCGCAGGAACTCGTCCAGGTCGAACCGCGGCATCGTCACGACGGTCGCGCCCTTGCGGAGCGCCAGGTTCACCAGGACGGTCATGCCGTAGATGTGGAAGAACGGCAGCACGCCGATCATCACGTCGTCGGAGCGGATCCCGATCGCCGCGTCCGATTGCAGGACGTTCGCGACCAGGTTCCGTTGGGTGAGCTGCACGACCTTGGCGAACCCCGTCGTGCCGCTGGACATCGGCATCGCCGCGACCGACGCCGAGCTGTCGACGTCGACCGAGACCGGCGCCGCGCCGGTCGCGAACAGCGACGAGAACGCCGAGGTTCCCTCCACCGCCTCGCCCAGGACGAAAACCTCTTCCACGCCCGCCGTTCGCGCTGCCGGGAGCGCTCGATCCAGGAACTGCGGGATCGTGAGGAGGAAGCGTGCGCGCGTCGCGCGCAGCTGTTTCTCGATGTCGTCGGCAGACGCGAGCGAATTGATCGTGGTGTTCGAACCGCCGGCGATGAGCACGCCATGGAACGCGACCGCGTACTCGGGCACGTTGGGAGAGAAGATCGCGAACACGTCGCCCGGCCCGAAGCCGCGCGCGGCCAGGCCCGAGGCGAGCGCCCGCGTCATCCCGGCGAGCTGCGTATAGGTGATCGTGCGCCCGGAGGGCCCGTCGATCAACGCGGGCTTGTCGCCGAACGTCGCGGCGTGCTCGAGCACGAATGTAGGCAGCGCGGTCGGGGGCACCTCGATCTCGGGCAGGACGCTCCGGAAGATCATCGCCCGTGCACGCTAGCCCATCCGCAAGGGCCGGCGCTCAGCGCCCCGAGCGATGCACGAGCGGATCCGGCGGTCGCCCGAAGCCGTTCCGCTCGTAGAAGCGGTACGCGTTCTCGGCCGGGAACGCCAGCACTAGCTCGAAACCGGTTGCCTCGCAATGCGTGATGAGCTCTCGGATCATCCTGGAGCCGAGGCCTCTCGACCGTTGTTCGGACTCGACGTACATGTTGGTGAGGTATCCCATCGGCCTCGGGTCGCCGTGGCCGGGGGCCGGCACGCGCGGAACCGTGTGGAGCCACATCGCCGCGACCAGCCGGTCGTCGACCGCCGCGCACCACGCGCGCCAGTCGTCGCGGGCGATCGCGTCGCGTGCGAACGCCGCGAACCGTTCGACGTACACCTCGAACGTCTCGTCGTGCGCCTCTCGCTCCGTGTAGAGCTGCCAGCGCAGGCGAGCCAGCTCGGGGATGTCGTCGACGGTCGCGGACCGGATCGACGGCGTCTCCGTCATGACTCGTCGTGCGCGGCCGCGTAGTCGGACGCGCCGAGGAAGTGCAGCGACACGTACGGCTCGTCGCCGACCACCCAGCTGTCGTGGCCCGGCGGGATCGCGAACACGTCTCCCGGCTCCATCACGATCTCGCGTCCGTCGGCCATCGAGCACATCGCGCGTCCCGAGACGACGAGGCCCAGGTGCTCCACCTCGCACGAAGCCGTTCCGGTGATGGCGCCGACGTGCTCCGACCACTTCCAGCCCGGCTCGTATCGCGCGCGGCCGATCGCCATCCCACCGATCTCGACGACCTCGAACGTGCCTCGCTCGAACGTCCGTGTCTCATCGGGTGCGTCGAACCGTTTGATCTCCAGCTCCAACCGTCCTCCTCTCCTCAGCGGCCAGCGTAGCGGCAGATCAACGTTCGGCGATCGCGGCGTCGACGGCCGCCAGGACCTCGGCGCGCTGTCGTCGGCTTCGCCCGGCCGGCACCGCAACCTCGATCACCCGGATGCCTCCGGCGTCACGCGCGTCGCGCAGCGTTCCGTCGAAGGCGGACATCCGCTCCACTCGATGATGTCCCACTCTGGCGGCGGCGCAGACCGCCTCGATGTCCACGTCCTGCGGCGTCACGAACAGCCGGTCGCGTTCCGGCAACGTCCGCTGGTCGAGCGCGCCGAAGATGGCGCCCCCTCGGTTGTTCGCCACGACGAGGACGAGGTCGGCGGGGAGCCGCGCACCGTTCCAGAGCAGCGCCCCCACGTCGTAAAGGAACGACAGGTCGCCCATCAATGCGAACGTGGGCCCGATGCCGGCGCTCGCCACGCCGAGCGCGGTCGAGACCAGGCCATCGATGCCGCTGGCGCCGCGGTTCGCGAGCACCTGGAGCCCGTCGCGCGGCGACATCGCGATGTCCAGGTCGCGGATCGGCAGCGAGTTCCCCACGAACAGGCTGCCGCCGTCGGGGACGGCCGCGGCCAGGTCGCGCGCGAGCCGCAACTCCGTGGGCTCGTCGGTTGCGTCGAGGACGCCGTCCATCGCTCGGCGCGCTCGCTCGTCGAGGTCGGTCCAGGTGACCTTCCAGTCGTCGGGCGCGGGTTGCACGCGATCGATCAGCTGCGTCGCGAGGCGATCCGGATCGGCGTGCAGGCGCCACGTCGCTCGGCGTTCCGGGTCGGGATCCACGTGGAAGAGGTCGGCCACCACGAGCCGCTCGGCGGACGCGACGAACCGTTGGGTCGCGCGGGTCGTCGGCGTGGCGCCGACCTGCAGCACGACCTCCGGTCGATGCCGTTCGAGGAACCGGTCTGACCCGAGCAGCGCCTGTCCGCCCGCCAGCGCCCACGCGGGCTGCCGCAGCCCCGACATCGGTTCCGCCAGCAGCGGCCAACGCGATCTGCGATGCCAGGATCGCCACCTCGCCCGGCGGCATCCACCAGCTCGATCCGGCGACCACGACGCCGCGCACGCCGGACAGCTCCTGCGCGGCGCGATCGACGTCGGCCGCGAGCGGTTCCGGGTTGCGATCTGGCCGAGACAGGCGCCCGCGGATCCCGAGGGGGCATCTCGACGAGGTCTCCGGTCGGCACCAGCGGTTCCTCGAACGAGCAGTTGACGTGCACGGGTCCGGGTTGCGGGCCGCCACATGCTGCGACCGCCTCGCGCCCGACGGCTCGCCACCCGAGCGCGTCGGCCGCCGCCGACGGCACGGGCGGCTCCAGGTATGCGCGCGCGTACGCGCCGAACAGCCGCACCTGGTCGATCGTCTGGTTCGCGCCGGTGCCGCGCAGCCGCGGGGGACGGTCGGCCGTCAACAGGTAGAGCGGCACGCGCGCCTGTGACGCCTCGACCACCGCGGGGAACAGCTCTGCCGCCGCCGTGCCGCTCGTGCACGCGACCGCGACGGGACGCCGCAACGCCTTCGCCAAGTCCGAGCGCGAAGAACGCGCTCGAGCGTTCGTCCAGGTGGACGTGCACGGTGACGCCGGGGTGTCGCTCCAACGCGAGCGCGAGCGGCGTGGAACGTGAGCCGGGCGACACGCACGCATGCCGCATCCCGTGTTCGACGAGCTCGTCGATCAGGGCCGTCGCGCACGCGAGGGAGACGTCGCCGGTGCCCATCACACCGCCGGGACGCTGTTCACCACGAAATGCGTGTGCGAGAGCGCCAGTCCGAGCGCGAGCGTCAGCCCGCACGCGGCGTGCAACGCGGCCGTCCCGGTCAGCACGGGGATCAGCTCGCGGCCGGTCGCCGTTCGGATCCGCTCCAGCGGACGGATCGCGAGCGGCCACGCGATCAGGCCGAACAGCCCCCACTGCGTGAGGCCGACGGACTCATCCACGATGAACGCGACGACGCCGACGACGATCGTTACGAACGCGCCGACGATGCAGACGCGGTACAGCGTCCGCGTCCGCGCGTCACCCAGTCGCACCGCCAGCGTCCGCTTGCCGCTCGCCTCGTCCGTCGGGATGTCGCGGAGGTTGTTCGCCACCAGGACCGCCACCGCCAGCAGACCCATCACCGCGCCACCCCACCAGGCGGCGGCCGGCACGGTCTCGACCATCACGTACGCCGAGCCGCATGTGGCCATGAGCCCGAAGAACAGGAACACCATCAGCTCGCCCAGGCCGAGGCCCGCGTACGGACGCGGTCCGCCCGAATAGAGGAGCGCGGCCACCAGGGCGAGCGCTCCCACGATCAGGATCAGCGCCGGTGTCGTCGCGAGCGCCAGCGCGAGGCCGCTGACCGCCGCGAGCCCGAGCGAGATGAGCGCGGCGGTGAGCACCGCCCGGGGCGACGCCGCTCCGCTCGCCACCAGGCGCGGCGGTCCCATCCGCTCGTGCGTGTCGACGCCACGCACGCCGTCGAAGTAGTCGTTCGCCAGGTTCACGCCGATCTGCAGGCCGGCTGCGACCACGAGCGCCGCCGCCAGCCGCCACGCCATCACGTGACCGGAGGCCGCGACCCCCACGACCACCGGCACGACGCCGAGCCCGAGCGTCCGCGGCCGCACACCGCGCCACCACACCTCGAACGAGCTCACGGACGCTTCGGGAACCGTGAGAAGTCCGGCGGGCGCTTCTCTTTGAACGCGTCGCGCCCCTCCTGCGCCTCCTCGCTCATGTAATAGAGGAGCGTCGCGTCGCCGGCCAGCTGCTGCACGCCCGCGAGGCCGTCGGTCCCCGCGTTCGCACCGGCCTTCAGCAGCCGGAGCGCGAGCGGGGAGAGCGCCAGCATCTCGCGGCACCACGCCATCGTGGTGGGCTCCAGCTCCTCGAGCGGCACGACCGCGTTCACCAGTCCCCACGCGAGCGCCGTCGAGCGCGTCGTACTGCCGGCACAGGAACCAGATCTCCTTCGCCCGCTTCTCGCCGATCTGTCGCGCCAGCAGGCTGATCCCGTACCCGCCGTCGAAGGACCCCACGCGCGGGCCGGTCTGGCCGAACCGGGCGTTGTCGGCCGCGATCGTGAGGTCGCAGCACACGTGCAGGACATGGCCGCCGCCGATCGCGTACCCGGCCACCATCGCGACGACGGGCTTCGGCATGCGCCGGATCTGGATCTGGAGATCCAGCACGTTCAGCCGGCCGATGCCCTGGTCGTCGACGTAGCCGTCGTCGCCGCGGATCTTCTGGTCCCCGCCGCTGCAGAACGCGTCGGGCCCCTCGCCGGTGAGCACGATCACGCCGATCGCCGGATCGTCGCGAGCGACGTCGAACGCCCGGATCAGCTCCTTCACCGTGAGCGGACGGAACGCGTTGCGGACCTCCGGCCGGTCGATCGTGATCTTCGCGATGCCCTCGCTGGTCTCGTATCGGATGTCCGTGTAGTCACCGGATGGCTGCCACGCGACCGCGTTGTCCATGGGACCGATCACTCCTAGAGCGTGCGCTCGAACGTTTGCGCTAGCCTACCGGACGTGACCCGCTACCTGGGCGCCGCACCTGGCTTCCTGGTCGCGGTCGACGTTCCTCCGGGTCCCGCCTGGCTGGACGTGGTCGCGGATCTCTGGGAAGAGGGCGCGGCCATCCTCCCCCTCGACACACGTCTGACCGACCGTGATCGACGGGTCATCGTGGACCTGGCGGGTCCGGCGTCGGTCGTCACCGCCGACGACGAGGTGTTGTTCGCCGACCCCGTTGCCGGACGAACCCGGTCGCGTCGGGCTCGTGATGGCCACGTCCGGCACCGGCGGCGATCCGAAGCTCGTGGAGCTGCCCCGCGCAGCGATCGCGGCGGCTCTGGAGGGCTCGTTCGCGGCCCTGGGTGATGCTGCCGGTCAGGGGCTCGAGCCGTCGGAGCCCTGGGTGTGCTGTCTCTCCCCGGCGCACATCGGCGGCATGCTCGTGCTGTTGCGACACGTGGTGTCGGGCACGCCGGTCACCGTTCTCGAGGGCGTCGGTCTCGATCGCGTCGACCCGATGCACGGCGTCCCCGCGGGGGCGCACATCGCGCTCGTTCCGACCATCCTCCGCCGGCTGGTGGCAGCCGGCATCGACCTGTCGAGGTTCGGGATCATGTTGGTCGGGGGCGCGGAGATCGACGCGGGTCTCGCGGAGCAGGTGGCCCGCGTCGGCGGCCGCGCCGTGTCGACCTACGGCCTCACCGAGACGTGCGGCGGCATCGCGTACGACGGGAGCCTCTTCGAGGGAACGCACGTGCGGATCGACGCCGCCGGGAGCGTCGAGCTTCGAGGGCCCACCCTCATGGACGGATACCGGCACGATCCCGCGGCGACGGCGATGGCGTTCACGCTCGACGGCTGGCTCCGCACCGGCGATGCGGGCGAGCTGCAGTGCGGACGGCCGGCTTCGGGTCGACGGCCGATCGGATGAGGCGATCCGCACGGGCGCGGAGACCGTGTGGCCTCAGGAGGTCGAGGAGGCACTCCGCGACCACGCGAAGGTCATGGACATCGCGGTGGCCGGCCGGTCGCACCCGGAGTGGGGACAGCAGGTCGTGGCGTTCGTCGTGCCGGCGTCGGTGGATGCTCCGCCGAGCCTGGAGGAGCTTCGCGCGCACGCAGCCGAACGGATCGCGCGGTTCAAGGCTCCGAGGGAGCTCGTGCTGGTGAGCGAGATCCCTCGCACCGCGTCGGGCAAGATCCGGCGCGGGACGCTGCCGCCCGGATGAAGGCCAGGACGACGGGAAGACGAAGGCCCGAGCCCGGGAGGGGTGGGCTCGGGCCTTCGGTCGTGGCGGGATCTCCCAAGGGGGTAGGTAGATCCCACGCTGCGGCTCCGCTGCCAGGCGTCCGCTAGGAGAGCTTCGGCGTTTCGACCCGCGCCGGTTGATACCCCCGAACGGGTAATGGCCGAAGGTCTGAGTTCTCCATCACCTCCTAGAAGAAGATCTTGGGTCCGCCGGGCAGGGTGATCGTGGCTCCCGCTATCGCGTTTCCCGCGGCGTCGTAGGCGGCGGTGTCGGGGGTCCACGTCGGTGTGCTCGTCTGCGTCACCGTGACGATGTTTCCGGGCGCGGAGGGCGCCCCGAGCACCACCGTGACGGTGTTGCCGAGCATGGTGATCGTCGAGTTCGGGAAGGTCGTGGTCGCGTTCACATAGGTCCGCTGGAGGAACACCGTGCCGAACGGCAGCGTGGTCACACCCGCCGCGTTGCGGAGCCGGAAGCGGGCGTTGCCGCCACCCCTCGACAGCCTCGCAGTCACCACGGTGGGCGAACCGCCGTTCCATCCGGCGATCAACGACTCCGGATCGATCGGTTCGTTCCACGTGTACGTGACGATGTCGCCCTGCTCCGCGCGCCCGGCCACGCCGCCGGCCTTGTTGACCGCGGTCCAGGTGACGGGGGCCGGGACGGTGTTGTCGACGGTCACGGTGAAGCCCGTCTGCGTCTGGGAGTGCACGGGGACCGCGACGTCCGCCATCGTGAAGGAATAGGTCCGAGTCCCGTTCGCCATCGGGTTGATCGCGGTCCTCGCCGCGCTGCGGTAGTTGTAGGGGACGCCTTCGATCGAGAACGCGCCCGCCGTCATCGCCACGGCGGCGCCACCAGTCGAGAACGCGGACACGTCGGCAGTCACGGTGCCCACTCCGGCGGGCGGGTTCCCCCCGTCGTCGATCTGCGCGTACACGAAGAACTGGCCGCCCTGACGGATCTTCCCTCCGAGGTACCCGGGGGTCTTTGCGATGATCGTCCTCGTGACGTGGGGCGGCTCCCAATCCGTCGCAGCAACGAACTGGTTGACCCCGTCGGTGGTCGTGGCGGAGAACGCCGCGAGCGCACCCCTGCCCAAGCCCAGCACCAGGCCGACGCTGACGGGCACGACGAACCACGGCCTACGCCACGGCTTCATCGGGAGATCTCCGTCCGACCCGTCGGCCGCCGTCGCGCCGGTCGGCGCCTTCGTCCGGAGCGGACCGTCCTCCGATGGGCGCCCGGCTCGTGCGCGCCACGGGGCCGCCAGATGTTCCAGAGCTCCGTCGCTCCGAGGATGAGTGTGGGCAAGACGATGAGGAGCAGGAGCCCGAACGTCGAATGGATCCAGACCATGAAGTACCCGAGCCGGGGAACGTGGAACGCCACCCGTCCGATCGTGCCGTTCTCGGGAACAGCCCAGTGCTCGGTGTTCGTGTTCGCGTCGCCCTTCGTGACGAACTCCACCTTGTCCTTGACCACATGGATCACGCGAACGCGGTGGGTGATCACTCGATCGTGCTCGAGGGGGTCCCGGAACGAGACGATGTCGCCCACGCGGGCGTCCATCGGCGAGATCTGCTGCGCCACGACCACGTCGCCGGTGCTGATCGTCGGCTCCATGCTGCCCGACATCACCGTGAGGCTCTTCGCGTGGAAGAGGTTCGGCAGCCCCACCGCGAGCAGGAGGCCGCCGAACGCGCCCAGGATGACCCAACCGAGGAGGAGCGCCGTCAGTCGCACGATGCGCTTCATTGGTTCTGGGCCTCCCACGTGAATCCCACCTGACCCGTCAGGCCCTGGGCCGCGAACACGTTCTGCACCTGTACGGTGAATCGGTAGACCAATGAATCGGCGGTGTTCCACGCGGTCTGCGCGCCTGGGAACGCGGTGAGACCGTTCGCCCATCCTGTCTGGGCGGCCTTGAACGCCTGGAGGCTCCCCGTGGGGGAGATCGTCGCCTGCGCGACGAACCCCGTGCAGTTCGAGAACGTGGTCGCCGCCGGCATCGTCCCTTTCTCCACGGTGACGTTGAGATAGGAGTCGAGCGCCGAGGCCGCGGTCGTCGTGTAGAGCCGCACGGTCGCCGGCAACGTGCCGCTGTACGTCACGCGGATGCAACGCACGATGGCGGGCGACGTCGGGAGCTGGTTCGTCACGTTCCACATCACGTTCCCGGCGTCGTTGTCGGCGATCACCACCGTTCCCGAGGCGATGGCGTTGGCGGGGTTCGCCGTCGTCGAGGTGAACGCGGCGAACGTGGCACGGCCCGACACGACCGCGATCAGCCCGGTCGCGATCAGCCGCGGCGAGGAGGCGGGTCGCGCGGTTCACGGCGACGCCGCCTTGCTCACGCGGAACCCCAGGTCGACCTGGACCATCCGACCCGCGTAGCCCGGACCCACGTCACCGGGGATCCACGCGTGCAGGCCGAACGTGCTCCAGACGCCGGGTTCCAGGAGCACCGGCTCCTCGGTCCAATCGCGGAAGTCGGCGAGCGATCCGCGGAACAGCTGCTGGTCGTCGGGGCCAGTCAGCTCCACCCAGAGCGCACCGTCGAGACCGGGCATGTCGGGGACGCCGCGCACGCGGACGTTGAGCGGGAACATGGTCTGATCCAGGATCGTGAACTGCCCGGTGGCTGGATCCGATGCGGGCGTCATGGTGGTCCCCGCCAGCACCCGGCCGGAATGCTTCACGGCGAGCTCACCCGTGGGCGCCACGACGATCGCGACGTCGGCTCCAAGGACGCCCGCTCCCGCGGGGATCCTCGAGGCGCCGACCACGGTGGCCGCGACGGCCATGCCGAGCACGAACCCGACGATCCGGATCCGCGCCGACGTGCGGTGGGTGGTGCATCGCCGTTCCATCTGTCTCCTCGTCCCTCCCGAGACGTTCCCTCCGAGGTGGAACGGGCGGGTCGCGTCCGCGACCCGCCCGGGTCCCGATCTACTGGTTCTGTGCCTCCCACGTGAAGCTGTGGACGCCCGACGTAAGGCCGGCCGCCGCCGCGTTGTTCTGCAGCGTCAACGTGAACCGATAGACGAGCGTGTCGTTCTGGTTCCACGCGGTCTGCACGCCGGGGAACGCCTGGACGCCGTTCGCGAAGCTCGTCCGCGTCGTCCCGAAGTTGGCGAGCGTTCCGGTGAAGATGGAGCCGCCGGCGTCCGCCACGAAGCCCGCGCAGTTCGGGAACGTCGTCCCGACCGGCATGGTGCCTTTGTCGATCACGACGTCGACGAACGGGCCGATCGCGCCGATCGCCGTTGTCGTGTAGAGCTTGACCGTCGAGGGGAGCGTCCCCGTGTAGGACACGCGGATGCACCGTGTGACCGCGACGGTCGGTGTCGCGTTCGCGATGGTGTACATCGCGGCGTTCGCGTCGTTGTCGGAGATCACGACCGTCCCGGCGGCGAAGCTGTTACCGGGGTTCACGGTCGTGGCCGAGAACGCCGAGTACGTCCCGATCCCGGCGACGGTGCCGATCACGCCGACCACTAGGAGCGACAGGAGCGCTTTCCGCCCCCGGCTCGTGCGATGGATCCTGCTCATCTGTTCCCTCCCGTTCCACTTGAGCCTCTCGGTCCCGCCGAGAGGGTTCGGGCGGGTCGCGTTCGCGACCCGCCCGGGTCCCGATCTACTGGTTCTGTGCCTCCCACGTGAAGTCATGGAGTCCGGATGTCAGACCGGCCGCCGCCGCGTTGTTCTGCAGCGTCAACGTGAACCGATAGACGAGCGTGTCGTTCTGGTTCCACGCGGTCTGCACGCCGGGGAACGCCTGGACGCCGTTCGCGAAGTTCGTCCGGGTGGTCCCGAAGTTCCCGAGCGTGTTCGTGAAGATCGGACCGCCGGCGTCGGCCACGAAGCTCGTGCAGTTCGGGAACGCGGTGCCGACGGGCATGGTGCCCTTGTCGATCACCAGGTCGACGAAGGGGCCGATCGCGCCGATCGCCGTGGCCGTGTAGAGCTTGACCGTCGATGGGAGCGTCCCCGTGTAGGTGACGCGGATGCACCGTGTCACGGCCACGGTCGGTGTCGCGTTCGCGATGCTGTACATCGCGGCGTTCGCGTCGTTGTCGGAGATCACGACCGTACCGGCGGCGAACGTGTTGCCGGGGTTCACGGTCGTGGCCGAGAAGGCCGAGTACGTGCCGACGCCGGCGACCGTGCCGATCACGCCGACCAGAAGGAGCGACAGGAGCGCTTTCCGCCCCCGGCTCATGCGATGGATCCTGCTCATGGTTCCCTCCCGTTCCGGTTCGTCCCGCTCGGTCCTGCCGAGAGGGTTCGGGCGGGTCGCTCGCGCGACCCGCCCGACTCCTGCCGAGGCGATCTACTGGTTCTGCGCCTCCCAGGTGAAGCTGTGGGGGCCTGAGGTCAAACCGATCGCCGCGGAGTTGTTCTGCAGCGTCAGCGTGAACCGGTAGACGACCGACGTCGTTCTGGTTCCACGCGGTCTGCACGCCCGGGAACGCCGGGGCGCCGGTCGCGAAGTTGGTGTTCGCGGCGGCGAAGCCGCCGAGCGTCCCCGTGTAGACGTTCGGGACTGGCGTCGGGCGTGAAGTTCGTGCAGCTCGAGAACGGGCTCGTTCCGGTGCCCTTGTCGATCGACAGGTCGACGAACGGCCCGATCGCGCCGACGGCCGAGCCGTACAGGTGCACGCTCGCCGGCAGCGAGCCGGTGTAGGTGACCGTGATGCATCTCACGACGGGAGTTCCCGGCGTCGCGTTCGCGATGGTGTACATCGCGGTGCCCGCGTCGTTGTCGGAGATCGACACGGTTCCGGCGTCGAACGTGTTGCCGGCGTTCACGGTCGTCGCCGAGAACGCGGAGAACGTGCCGATGCCGGCGACGGCTCCGATCGTGCCGACCAACAGCAGCGAGAGGAGCGTCTTCCGCCCCCGGCTCATGCGGTGGATCCTGTCCATGCCTGACCTCCTCAACCTTTCCGGCCCTCGGCCGTCGCCCGCTTTGGGCCAGGGATGATTTCGGTGGCCGAACGGCCGTCCTTGAGTGCGCTGCAAGGCATGTGGAAGGCCCGTACGCTTCGCTCTACAGCAACCGTTGTAGGCCACGGAGATGCCTGTACAGGGCAACTCAGATGGTCGCAAGATCGTGTGTCAGGGCGGCCGAGAGGTTGCGTGACGGCGCGACGGCCGGTTGCGCAGGAGTCGCAACCGAACGGGCCGAAAGACCTAGGAAAAAAGGTGCCGGCGACGGGTCGCTAGACGGAGATAGCGCCGTAGCGGACGGCGAACGCGACCGCCTCGAGCTTCGAGTGGACCCGAAGCTTGCCCAGGATGTTGCGCACGTGCGTCTGCACGGTCTGGGGGCTGATGTAGAGCTGTGCGGCGATGTCGTCGTTGCGCATGCCCTGGGCGAGCAGCGACAGGATCTCGCGCTCGCGGTCGGTGAGATCGTTGAGCAGCGCGAGCGCGTCGCGCTTCATCTCACGCTCCCGCGCGACCTGCGGGAGCAGCCGGGCGAGCGTCGCGGGATCGATCAGGACCTCGCCGTCCGCCGCGGCCTTCACCGCCGCGAGCACCTCCTGGGCGGCGTCGTCCTTGCTCAAGAACCCGGAGGCGCCCGCCTCGACCGCGTCGACGAGCAGTCGGTCGTCGTCGTGCGCCGTCATGATGATGACCTTCGTCGCGGGAGAGTTCTCCTTGATCGCGCGCGTCGCGTCGATCCCGGACATCTCGGCCTTGAGGTCGACGTCCATGAGCACGACATCGGGCAGGAACTCGGCGCAGAGCGCGATCGCGGATTGCGGGTCCTGCGAGGGGGCGCGACCAGCTCGAGCCCGTCGTCGAGCCCCACCACGATCGCCAGCGCGTCCGTCAGCACCCGGTGGTCATCGCAGATGAGGAGCGTTACCGGGCGGGATCCGTCGTCCACTAGCCCTCCACAGGGATCCGGGGGATCCGGACGCGGAGCATCGTACCCCCACCTGGCGCGTCCACGATGACAACTTCCCCCACGTGACCGGCGACGATGCCGCGGACGAGGAAGAGTCCCAGGCCCGAGCCGGCCGCCTGTTCGTAGCCGTCGGGGCGCCAGTTCGGGTACTTGTCGAACACGTCGTCACGTCGTTCGAGCGGGATGCCGGGTCCCTGGTCGACCACCTCGATCGTCGCGTCGTCGTCGTCGATCCGGGTGGTCACCTGGATGGGCGTGTCCGGCGGCGAGAACTTCGCGGCGTTGTCGACCAGTTGGCGAACCGCTTCGATGATCCATCGCATGTCGAGCTCGACCTGGCCCTCGGCAAGGTCGACGACGACCGGGTGGGCGCCGACGTCGGCCGCGGCGATCCCCTCACGGACGGTGTTGCCGAAGTCGTGCGTCCGGATGTCGTAGCTCACGGTGGCCGCGTCGACCTTGAGGGCGGTTGACGCCTGTGTCACGGTCGCGAGGAGTCGGCGGGACTCCTGCTCGATCAGATCCAAGAGCTCCCGTCGCTCGTCGTCGGTGAGCCGGTCGTAGTGGGAGAGCGCCGTCCCGGCGAGTCCGCGGATCGTGCTCACGGGACCGCGCACCTCGTGGGAGATCATCGCTGCGATCTCGGCCCGACCGCCCATCACCTCCTGTGCGCGGTCGGTGGCGCGACGGGCGCGGGAGGCCTCGGCACGTTGCGGTGCAAGGAATGCCAGGAGAGCCACCGCGACGGAGAGCGGGAGCCAGACGTCGGCAGGCAGGAGCAGCGGACGGTAGGGGATGGGTCGGGCCAGGAGGACGAACTGTCCGGCGGCCGCGATCGCCCACGCGGCGGCGAGCCACGGGTGTGGTGAGCGAACGTCGCCGCCGGCCCTCCACTCGCGCCACGCGGCGATCGACAGGAGGGCGATGGTGGCACCTCCGAAGATCCAGAGCAGCGGCGAGGTGAGCGAGAACGCGACATCGGTGCGCAGGTCCACGTTCCGCGCACGCGGCAGTGAGTGCCGATAGACGATCAGGACCAGGTCGATGACGAGGAGCAGGCCGAACGTGGCGCCGAGGACGAGCGGGGCACGGAGGGGTTTGCGTCCCCGGCGATCCCACCATGGCCGTGCGAGCACGAAGGCCGCGGCGGCGACGAGCCATGCCGCGAACCACCCGAGGGCGGGGAAGCTCAGTCCCTCCCACGGGGAATAGAGGATCGACAGGAACGTGTGCCGGTCGAACACGATGGTCTGCCCCGCCACGGCGAGCAGGCCCGCGCACACGAACAACGGGTGCGTGTCGCCGGTGCTGCGGTAGCGGGTGAAGCAGACGGCGCCGGTCGCCAGGCAGAGCGCCGCCAGCACCCCGTCGTTCGCCGCCTGGCCGTCGGGCGACCAATGAGCGTGCACGCCGATGGTGGCGACCCCGGCCACGCCGACGATCAAGCCGCCGACCACGAGCAAGGTGGTGCGCGTATCGCGCGAACGCTCCATCCGCCGAGTGTATGGCCGGGGGTCGGCCGGTCGTGTAGCTCGCGCCTGGCTACGAATACGTGTGATCGGGGTCGGGGAACGTCCCGGCATCGACATCGCGAACGAACGCTGTCGACCGCCTGGGTCGATCGTCTCGCGGACGTTCGCGTAGGCCTTGGCGAGCTTCGGAGGCTTCTCGGTGATGCCGAGCAGGTCGTGGATGATCAGCACCTGAGCGTCGCAGCCCGGCCCCGCGCCGATGCCGATCGTCGGGATCTGCAGGCGAGCGCGTGATCTCCGTTCCGAGTTCGGCGGGCATCGCCTCGAGCACGACGGCGAACGCACCGGCCTTCTCCAGCTGCATCGCCTGCTCGAGGACCTTCGTCCCGGCCTCGCCGCGGCCCTGGACCTTCATGCCGCCCAGCCCGTAGACGGATTGCGGCGTGAGCCCCACGTGCGCCATCACCGGGATACCGACGTCGACGAGACGCCCGATGAGGTCGAACTGCGCGCCTTCGATCTTGACCGCGTGTGCGCCGCCTTCCTTGATCATCCGGCCGGCGTTGCGCACGCCGTCCTCCACGCTCGCCTGGAAGGACATGAACGGCATGTCGCCCACGACCATGGCGTGCTGGGCGCCGCGCGCCACCGCCTTCACGTGGTGGAGCATCTCGTCCATGGTGACCGGGAGCTCGTTCGGGTACCCCAGGACGTTACGGCCGACGGAATCACCGACCAGCAGGACGGGCACGCCGGCTCGGTCGAGGATCTGAGCGGTGGGGAAGTCGTAGGCGGTCAGCATCACGAACCGCTTGCCGTCCGCCTTCAGTGCACGCAGGTCGTGGATCGAAACTCGCATCGCTCGCGCCTCCTTGCGGGTCGAGTGCACGGCAGTCGGCCTCAGTCTACGTGAGTGTCGAGACGATCCGACGTTGTCGGGGGCGTGCGTCGGGGGGTGTGTCAGCACCCGGTGCTACGTTGCGTCGGTGTCCCGTACACTCTGGACGCCCTCGTAAGAACCCCCTGCTCCCTCTCCGAGGGGGCCGTCCAGACCAGAGGAGGTGGAGTTGAGGGAGTACGAGATCATGTTCATCCTGCCCGCCGACGCCGACGAAGCGTTGGTCGGAACGGCGGTCGACCGGATCACCAAGGTGGTTTCCACCTCCGGTGGCGAGGTCGGGAAGATCGATCGGTGGGGACGCCGGCGCTTCGCGTACGAGATCGCACACCAGACGGAGGGGTATTACGTCGTCGTGCGGTTCACCGCGGAGCCGACGACCGCGGCCGAGCTCGAGCGGACGCTGAACCTGGCCGACGAGATCGTCCGGCACAAGGTGCTGGTGGTACCCGAGAAGAAAGACAAGCCGCAGAAACACAAGGCACCTTCCCCCACCCCGGCGTGAGCCATACGCGTCGCGGTGCGGAACAACTTCGAGGTGGTGAGTTGACATGGCGAACGACAACCAGGTGACCGTGATCGGCAACCTGACCGACGACCCCGAGCTGCGCTACACGCCGAACGGGGCCGCGGTGTGCAAGTTCCGGATCGCCGTGAACCGCCGGATGCCCGACGGCGCCGGTGGGTGGAAGGACGGCGAGGCCTCGTACTTCTCCGTGAACTGCTGGCGGAGCCTCGCCGAGAACGTGGCCGAGACGCTGACCCGCGGCACCCGCGTGGTCGTGTCCGGCCGGCTGCAATACCGAGCCTGGGAGAGCCAGGACGGCGAGAAGCGAAGCGCCGTCGAGATCGAGGCCGACGAGATCGGACCGAGCCTTCGGTGGGCCACCGCTCGCATCGAGCGGAACCCTCGTTCATCCTCCGGATCGAGTTCCGGGGACTGGGGCGAGAAGGTGGCCGCACCGGTCGGCGGCTCGAGTCAAGAGGAGACACCACTGGATGCCGGGTAAAGGGAAACCACGCGAAGGGTCCAGGCGGCCTAAGCGCGAGAAGGACGACAAGCCTTGGAAGAAGACCAAGCGTAAGGCGTGCGTCTACTGCAAGGAGAAGATCGACTACGTCGACTACAAGGACGTGGTCTCGCTGCGGAAGTTCGTGTCCGAGCGCGGCAAGATCCGCGCGCGCCGGGTGACGGGCAACTGCGTGCAGCATCAGCGAGACGTGGCCACCGCCGTCAAGAACGCTCGACAGATGGCGCTCCTCCCCTACGCGGCGAAATGAAGGTCATCCTCCAGAAGCCCGTCGAGAAGCTGGGCGACCCCGGCGACGTGGTCGAGGTGGCTGCCGGCTACGCGCGGAACTACCTGGTCCCGCATGGTTTGGCCGTCAGGGCAGAGAAGGGTGCCGTTGAAGCACGCAGAGAACCTCAAGCGTGCCCACGTCTCGCGCCAGTCCAAGGAGAAGGTGGAGTTCGAAGCGCTCGCGTCCACGCTCATCGCATCGAAGGTGACGATCGCGGCTCGCGCGGGCGAAGAGGGCAAGCTCTTCGGATCCGTGACGGCGGCCGATGTCGCCGGCGCGATCGCGGCGCAAACCGGCATCGAGGTCGACCGCAAGGACGTGCATCTGGACGAGCCCATCCGATCGCTCGGAACGCACGACGTGCGCGTCCACCTGTTCCCCGAGGTCGAGCCGGTGCTGACCATCGAGGTCACCGCCGAGGAGTAGCCGCTTCGGACAGCTCACGATCGGCCACGAAGGCCGGGCCTTCGGCCCGGCCTTCGCCGTGTCAGGGCTCTCGTGGGAGCATCACGTGCGCCACCCCGACCACCGCGAGCACTCCGACCCCGGCGAACAGGAACACGAAGCGCGGCGACGTGGCGTCGAGCAGCATCCCCCCGACCGCATACGCGATACCCCCGCCGATGAATGCCGCCGTCGAGGTCACACCGAAGACGCGACCGAGCATCTCCCTCGGCACGCTCCGTTGGATCAGCGTGTCCGATGCCACATTGTCCGCGCCGTTCCCCGCTCCGCCGGTCGCCTGGGCGAGGGCCGCGAGCCATATGACAGGTGCTAACCCCGTGAGCAACATGCCCACAGACGTGAGGAGCCAGCCACCGATGAAGAGCGTTCGCGGGGAACGGCTCCGGCCGCTCGACAGCGCGACTGAGGCAACCAGCATCCCGACGCCGAACGCCCCCGCGACCACGCCGAATCCAAGAGGTCCGGCCCCGAGCACATCGCGCGACAGGAACACGAGCCCGACGTTGTCGATGCCCGCGAAGGCGACGCCGAGGAACAGCGTGACCACGACCGCTCGAGCGACCGGGTGACGGCGGACGTACGCCAAGCCCTCCCGGGTATCAGCGAAGAAGCTCGACCGTTCCGGATCCGATCGATCCGCAGGCAATGGCTGCACGCGCAGGAGCAACGCCGCCGACACCAGGAACGAGGCTGCGTCCGCGACCAGTGCGCCGCGGATGCCGAGCGTCGCTACGAAGAGCCCACCCAGCAGCGGGCCGATCGCCACCTGCATGTTGAGCGCGGTCCCGAGCCAGGCGTTCGCCGAGAGCAGGTCGTCCTCGTCGACGAGTGCCGGTATCGCGCTTCGTCCTGCGGGCCCGAAGATCGTGTCTAGGATCGACGAGGTCGCCACGAGCAGGAGGAGGCCAGGGAGCGCGGGAAGGAGCGACGCGGCGACGGCGAAGACGACGGCATTGCCGACGTTGCACGCGATCATCAGTCGGCGTTGATCTGTCCGGTCGGCGATCACGCCGGCCATCGGGCCGGCCAGATGCGGGATGGCCTGCGCGAGCAGCAACGCGCCGACGGCGGTGCCTGTGCCGTTCGCCGACTCCACATGGAGCACCAACGCGGTTATGGCGATGCCGTCGCCGATGAACGAGATCGCCCGCGCCGTCCACATCCGTCGGAACATGCGGTTGCGGAGCAACACGTTGCGTCGCCGGGCGATGTCGCTCATCCGGACCGCGGCGTCCGGAAGAGGAACAGGCCGAGCGTGACGGGTTCCGCGTCACCTTCTTCGGCCGCGGTGTCCAGCGCACGGATCAGCCGGAGCGCCTCTTCCGCGATGCGCTGGGCCTCCATGCGGCCGGAGGGTGAGAGCCGGACTTCCCGGAGGGAGAAGACGTCGAGGGCGGAGTCGCCCGGCCGCTGCTCCGTCGCGGCGGACCCGAGTCGGCGGCCGAGCTCCGCGACCAACGCGTGGTGCATCGCCGCCGTGGTTGCCGGGTCTTCGGGATCGATGTCGACCCACACGTCCTGCGGTGCCGAGAACAGGAGCTCGACCCCGCCGCGCACCCGTCGATCACCCGCGGGATGGGCCAAGCCTCCCTTGACCAACTGCTGCAGATGGAATCGTGCGCTGCCGAACCGGATCTCGAGTCGCCTGGCGAGCTCCGAGGCTGAGAGCGGCTCGCGGCGCAGGAGCTCCAGCATGCGGAGGCGCGTGGGATGGGCGAGAGCGCGCATCGTCTCGACCCCGCTCAGGCGAAGGGGGGATGAGGGTCTGACCGCGGACATGTTCTGAAGATACAACAGTCCTTGTAAGTAGGTAGCCTCCCCGTTCCCGTCCGGAAATGTCAGACGTGTGATTCACACTTGTCCACATGGTTGTCCACATGGGGAAAGCGCAGGTCAGGGGCGGAGTGACAAGGAATCTTTCCCCGCGACCTGCGGTGCAGCAATCCACACCACTTATCCAATGGAACTTCTCAGGGCGAAGCGTAGCCTCGATGCGAGGGGCCCGATACGTGGGTCCGGTGCGCGGGGCGATGGTCGGGGAGGGGTGAGGGTCGTGGCGCGCGTGATCGAAGACGTGCGGCGCGTCCCCAAGAGCGATCCGCGGGTCCCTCCCCAGAACACCGAAGCCGAGGGCTCGGTCCTCGGCGCCATGATGCTCTCCTCCGAGGCGATCGCGGACGTCGTTGAGATCTTGCAGGCCGACGACTTCTACCGCTCCGCCAACGGAAGGATCTACGAGGTTCTTCGCGGGCTCTACGCCAGGGGCGAGCCGGTCGACATCGTGACGGGGATCGAAGCGTTGAAGCGCGCCGGGATCCTGGACGACATCGGCGGTCCCCTGTACATGCGGGACCTCGTCGACGAGGTCCCGACACCCGCTTCTGCCTCGCACTACGCGCGGATCGTCTCGCAGACGGCGCTGCTTCGGCGCCTGATCGGCGCGGCGGCCGACATCATGGACATGGCGTACGCGGCGCCGTCCGACCCCGAAGGGGTGGCCGACGACGCGGAGCAGCGCATCTACGACGTCGCCCGCCGGGAGGACGCCGATGAGGTCGCCATCCTCCGCGACCTGGTCGACCAGGCGATGGTCGACCTCGAGAACATCCAGAACCGCGACACGGCCTACACCGGGCTACCGTCGGGGTTCCGCGATCTCGACGACCTCACGTCGGGGCTGCAGCCGGGCAACCTGATCGTGATCGCCGCCCGACCGGGCGTCGGCAAGTCGTCCCTCGCCACGAACATCGCTCGCAATGTCGCGATCGGCCGTCATCCCGTGGCGCTGTTCTCCCTCGAGATGTCGCGCTACGAGATCGGCATGCGCCTCCTGTGCTCGGAGGCACGCGTCGCGTGGGATCGCATCCGCAACAAGCGCGTCGGTCCGGACGACTGGTCCCGCGTGGTCCAGGCTGCCGAGGTCTTGCACGACGTGCCGCTGCACATCGTCGACGCCGGCAACGTGAACATCGTCGACATCCGCGCGAAGGCCCGACGGATGCGGACGGGCCGACAGGGGCTGGAGCTCATCATCGTCGACTACCTCCAGCTGATGACGAGCCCGCTCACGCGACGCCCGGACAACCGCCAGCAGGAAGTCGCGGAGATCAGCCGTTCGCTCAAGCTGCTCGCCAAAGAACTGCACGTGCCGGTCATCGCGCTGTCGCAGCTCAACCGCAACCCGGAGGCCCGAGCCGACAAGCGGCCGCAGCTGTCGGACCTCCGCGAGTCCGGTGCCATCGAGCAGGACTCCGACGTCGTGATGTTCATCCATCGCGACGACGCCGATCCCGAGAAGAAACGCCAGACGGAGCTGATCATCGCGAAGCACCGCAACGGGCCCACCGGCAACATCCGTCTCGACTTCGAGCCGTCCCTCACGCAGTTCCGCAACGCCGCCCGCGACGCGCCGCAGTGATCACGCCGCCGGCAACGGCCACGCCGCGCCGTGTCCGCGCCATCCTCAACCGACTTCGCAAGCGGTTCGGTGAGCTCGAGCCTCCACGTCGTGCCGATCCCCTGGACGAGCTGATCCTGACCGTCCTTTCCCAACACACGAGCGACCTGAACGCCGAGCGGGCGTTCGAGCAGCTGACCGCGGCGTTCCCAACGTGGCAGAGCGTCGTGGATGCCCCGACGATCGCCGTGGCCGACGCCATCCGAAGCGGGGGTCTCGCCGATTCGAAGTCGCCGCGGATCCAGGCCATCCTTCGCGAGGTCCGCGAGAGGGAAGGCGGCTTCGATCTCACGAGCCTACGGGTCATGTCGGACGAGGAGGCTCGCGCCTACCTCACGTCACTCCCGGGCGTCGGTCCGAAGACGGCAGCGGTCGTCTTGTCGTTCGCGCTCGGGCGTGATGCGATCCCGGTGGACACGCACGTGCACCGCGTCTCGAAGCGGCTCGGCCTTGTGCCGCCGAACGTGTCGGCCGAGCGCGCCGGCCGGTTGCTCCACGAGCTCGTGCCCGACGGCCTGCGGACGCAGCTGCACGTCGCGCTGATCCGGCTCGGCCGTGAGATCTGCAAGGCGCCGATCCCCCGCTGCCGTGAATGCCCGCTGAACGATCTGTGTCCGACCGCCCCGCGCTACCTCTGAAGGATGTTGGGGCGCCTGGCGTGCCCTTGAGCGCGTGTCGGTGGTGCGACCGGCAAGGTGATCGCCGGCTCACGTGAGCGCTGGCGAGCGTAGAGCACCGTCAGGATGGCGACGGAAAGCGGAGAAGTGATCGAGGCGAGGAGCGCCGGAGGAAGAGGGGGACGACCTCGTCAGTCATCTCGTCCACCGTAGCCTCTCGGCGCTGCGTTCAAGAGAGGGACCTGTGAGGTTCGATCGGAGCGGGTGAGGGGAATCGAACCCCCGTCTCAAGCTTGGGAAGCTTACGTTCTGCCATTGAACCACACCCGCATGACCCCTCCGGACGAGCCGGAAGGATCACAAGTGTAGCGAGCGTCGGGCGTCGAGTGCGAACTGCTACGTTTCCGCTCCATGGCTGAGCTGGACCCCGATTTCTGGCCGCACACCCTCTCGCGGGTCATCGCTCACCAGGCCCTCACCACCGAGGAAGCGGCCGAAGCTATGCGCGTGATCATGAGCGGCGAGGCGTCCCCGGGGCAGATCGGCGGCTTCCTGATGGCGCTCCGTACCAAGGGCGAGACCGTCGACGAGTTGGAGGGGCTCGCCGCGACGGCGCTCGGCTTCGCGAGTCCCGTCGAAGCGGGCACGCCGGTCGTCGACACCTGCGGCACCGGTGGAGACCGCAGCAACACGTTCAACATCTCCACGGTCGCGGCGATCGTTGTGGCCGGCGCGGGGGTCCCGGTGGCCAAACACGGCAACCGCGCGGCCTCGTCGCACTGTGGTTCGGCTGACGTCCTCGAGGCGCTCGGCGTCAAGATCGACCTGGACGCGGGTGGCGTGCAACGGTGCCTCGCCGATGCGGGCATCGGCTTCATGTTCGCGCCGGTGTTCCATCCGGCGGCCGGCAACGCCACGCCGGTGAGGCGCGAGCTCCGCGTGCCCACGGTCTTCAACTTCATCGGACCGCTCACGAATCCCGCTCGGCCGTTCGCGCAGGTCGTCGGGGTGTCGGACGAACGCATGCTGCCGCTCATCGCCGAGGTCCTCGCACGACGCGGGGTGCGGGCGAAGGTCTTCCGTGGCGAGGACGGGTTGGACGAGCTCACCACGACCGGCATCTCCATGGTGTTCGACGTCCGCGACGGCCAGGTCCGAGAAGGGCATCTCGACCCGGCCACGCTCGGGTTGGCGCGAGCCGGCCTCGACGACCTGCGAGGTGGCGACGCGGCAGAAGGCGCAGGGATCGTTCGCTCGGTGCTCGACGGTGAGGTCGGCCCGCGTCGCGACGTCGTATTGCTGAACGCCGGCGCCGCGCTCGAGGTAGCCGGTCGAGCGGCGAGCCTGCAGGACGGTATCCAGGTCGCCGCCGATTCGATCGACTCCGGAGCCGCGGGGAAGACCCTCGAGCGCTGGCGCACGGTCTCCAACGCATGACCGACCATCGACCCGGTAGCATCACCGGCCGATGATCCTGTCCGACCGCACGATCCGTGAAGAGCTGGCCGCCGGCCGCATCGTGATCGACCCGCTCGACGAGACCTGCGTGCAGCCGTCGTCGGTCGACCTGCACGTCGACGGCCAGTTCCGGGTCTTCCGCAACAACCGGTACCCGTTCATCGATGTGCGGAACGAACAGCCGGATCTCACCGAGCTCGTGGAGGTCCCCGACGGGGAGCCGTTCATCTTGCATCCGGGGGAGTTCGTGCTCGGTTCGACGCTGGAGCGAGTCGCGTTGCCCGACGACCTGGTGGCGCGCCTGGAAGGCAAGTCATCCTTGGGTCGTCTCGGGCTGCTGATCCATTCGACGGCGGGCTACGTCGATCCCGGCTGGGACGGATTCCTCACGCTCGAGCTCTCGAACGTCGCGAACCTGCCGATCACGATCTACCCCCGGATGAAGATCGGGCAGATCTCGTTCTTCCGTCTCACGACCCCGGCCGACGTCCCGTACGGCTCCAGGTCGACGAAGAGCAAGTACCAAGGACAGCGGGGACCGACGGCCAGCCGCTTCTTCGAGGAGTTCAGCTCGAAGCCCGAGTCCTGAGCCGCGTCCTAGTCCGTTCCCGTTACCGCGCCAGGCACCGGACCCACGCCCAGCTGCACGGCCATCATCGCGGCCTGCGTGCGGTTGGTGACGCCGAGCTTGCGGAAGATCGCGGCCAGGTGGGCCTTCACGGTCTTCTCCGACAGGTACAGGTTCTGCGCGATCGAGCGGTTGCTCCGCCCCTCGGACAGCAGCGCCAGGATGTCGTGCTCGCGTTGCGTCAGGTTGTACTCGGTCCGGCGCGACCTCGAATGGCCGTTCGTCGTTTGGCCGCCCGAGGACTCCACGTCCTCGAACAGGTTCTGGATCACGCGAGGAGATAGGACGTTCCCGCCGCCGGAGATCGCCACGTTGATGGCCTGTCCCAGGTCCTCGGGGGTCGCGTCCTTCAGCAGGTAGCCGGCGGCTCCGTCGGAGAGCGCGCGCTTCACGTACGGCGCGTTCTCGTAGGTCGACAGCATGATCACCGGGACGTCCGGCCACTCGAGCTTCATCGCTCGGAGCAGCTCCAGTCCGTCGAGGTCCGGCATCCGGACGTCGACGAGCGCCAGATCGGCGGCCTTGATCCGCATCACGTCGAGCGCCGCCGCGGCGCCTTCGGCTTCCACGACGTCCGCATCGGGGAACCCGTCCTTCACGACATAGGCCATGCCACGGCGCACGAGCGCGTGGTCGTCAACGATCAAGATCCTCATCGTTCCTCTCCTCGCCCTCCGACGGGTAGGAGCGCGACCACATGGGTCCCGCCCCCGGGCGTCGATCCGATCTCCAGGGTTCCACCGATATCCTCGGCGCGGACCCGCATCATGCTGAGCCCGAAGTGCGGATCGCCGTCGTCGGCGACCCCGATCCCACGGCCGCGATCGATGACCTCGATCCGCATCTGCGCGGCATTGGCTGCGATGTGCACCGCGACGTCCGATGTCCCGGCGTGCTTGGCGGCGTTCGCGAGCGATTCGGCGAGGACGGCGTGCGCGGTCTCGAGGACGCCCAGCGGGACGGCGTCCACGTCGCCGTCGATCGTGACGCGGGCGGGCAGTCCCCACCGCTCGAGGAGCTCATCGACGAACGTCGCCATCGGCGGCTCCGGCGGACGCTGATCCTCGTACAGGTCGAACAACATCTGGCGGATCTCCCGAAGGTCGGCGCGGATCGCAGCTTCGACCGCGGACAGGGACGCCACCGCCCCTGCCGGATCGGCCAGGATGCGGGTCCTGAGCGTCTGCAGCTCGAGGACGGCGCTGGTCACCGTCTGGGTCAGTCCGTCATGGATGCGCATCGCCCATCGGGCGCGCTCTTCGAGCACACGGGCCTCCACCGTCTGGTCGACGGCGTCTGGCGTGTGTGCGGAACGCACGGAGGCGCTTGACGCGCTCATGCCTGGTTACATCCCTTCGGTCGGGGCCGTTGGTTCTAGTCCATTCATCGGCTGGCGGGACCCATGCCTTGACCCATCGGCGGGACGAGAAATACCCGAGATCCGGGAGGGCTAACCGGCCGTGGTTGGTTCGTCGGCGAGCGACCGCCGGACCAGTTGGGCGATGTCGAGGACCTCGGTCGTATCACCCCGGCCCTTCGCGCCGTCGTCGAGCATGATGAGGCAGTACGGGCATGCGACACCGACGGTGTCCGCGCCGGTCGCCGCCGCCTCGTCCATCCGCTCCACGTTGATGCGTTTGCCGATGCCCTCTTCCATCCACATCCGTGCTCCACCTGCACCGCAACACATCCCGCGCTCTTTGTGGCGGGGCATCTCCACGGTCCGCACGCCCGGCACGCTCGCGAGCACGTCGCGTGGCGCGTCGTACACCTGGTTGTGGCGCCCGAGGTAGCAGGGGTCGTGATACGCGAGGAGGGTCTCGACCTGCTCCGTCGGGCGGAGCCGACCCTCGGCCATCAGCCGGCCGAGGAGCTCCGTGTGGTGGATGACCTCGTAGTTCCCGCCGTACTGCGGGTACTCGTTGCGGAGGTGTTGAAGCAATGCGGGCAGTTCGCGATGACCTTGGTGACCCCCGCGGCGTTCATCGTCTCGACGTTCTGCTCGGCGAGGGTCTGGAACAGGAACTCGTTGCCCATCCGGCGGGCGGGATCGCCGGTACAGAGCTCTCGCGGTCCAAGGATCGCGAACGACACCCCCGCCCGTTGCAGCAGTTCGGCGACCGATCGCGAGATATCGCGGGCTCGTTCGTCGAACGAGCCCGCGCATCCCACCCAGTAGAGGTATTCGGGGGCGGCGCCGTTCACGATCGCCACGTCTAACCCCTCGGCCCAGTCGGCCCGTTGCGATTGCGCGATGCCCCACGGGTTGGACCGGCTCTCCAGGTTGCGGAGCATCGCGCCGGCTTCGGCGGGGAAGCTCGACGCCCCCATCACTAAGGCGCGGCGGAGGTCGACGATCGTGTCGATGTGCTCGATGTCCACGGGGCATTCCTGGACGCACGCGCCGCACGTCGTGCACGACCACACGACGTCGTCGTCGACCACGCCCGGCACCAGCGAGACCTGTTCGGGCGTCTCGCCCGCTGCGAGCATCTGGAGCAAGCCGGGGCCCTCCTCGAGCAGGTGATCGCGCAGATCCATGATGAGGAGCTTCGGCGACAACGGCTTGCCGGTATTCCATGCGGGGCAAGCGCTCTGGCAGCGGCCGCATTCCGTGCAAGCGTAGAGGTCGAGCAACTCCTTGCGTGTCAGGTCGCTGAGCTTCTCGGCCCCGAGCGATTGCTCGCCGGACTCCAGCTTCTCCATGTCGATGCGGAGCGGCTCCAACGCGCCTCGCGGGCGGGTGCTCGAGAACCAGACGTTGATCGCGCTCGTGATGATGTGCAGGTGCTTCGAGTACGGCAGGTAGACCAGGAACCCCAGGACCAACAAGAGGTGCGCCCAGAGGAAGAACCACGCGAAGAACGACTGCCATCCGGCGCTCATCCACGTGAACAGGTGCGAGACGGCCGTCGACACCGGGGTCCACGCCGTCGGGTACGCGTTGTCCCCGAGCGCGATGCGCGCTCCGCGGAGCAGGAAGAGCGTCAGGATGATCCACGTGATCAGGCCGAGGATCCGGAACGCGTCCAGACGGTGGGAGCCGACGAATCGTTCGGGCCGTTGCACCAGGCGGATCCAGAGGGCGATCGCGATCCCCACGAGCACCAACGTGGCGAACATATCCTGCGCCAGGCCGAGCCATCCGGCGTGGCCGACCCACGGGAGCGCGAAGTGGGGGTCGATGGCCTGACCGAGCGCCTCGAGGATCGTGGTCAGCAGGATCAGGAATCCCCAGAAGATGCAGGCATGCATCAGCCCGGGCAGGGCGCGCTGGAACAGCTTCCGCTGGCCGAGCACCTGGCCGGTCTCGCGGGCCACCCGGCGGCCGACGTCGCCGCTGCGATCGATCGGACGTCCCAACCGGACGAGTCGCGTCAGCAGCCCTGCCCTCCGGGCGAACAGGCCGGCCGTGATGGCCAACGCGATGACCAGGAGGACTGCTCGAACGACCATCGGCGGAGTCTACCCCGGAGCCCCTTCGCCGGTCGGGGAGGACCACCCTCCTCTCAAAGTTGTTAATGCTGCGCGCAGGTTCTATCCTGCAGAGGCACTTAGATATCGGCCGTTCTTGGCCGGCACGAGCCAGTCGAAGGAGGAAACGCAATGGCACGAGCAGTAGGGATCGACTTGGGAACCACGAACTCCGTCGTCGCCGTGCTCGAGGCGGGCGAACCCGCCGTGGTCCCGAACGCTGAGGGGGCACGTACGACGCCCTCGGTGGTCGGGTTCGCGAAGAACGGCGAGATCCTGGTCGGTGAGGTCGCCAAGCGGCAGGCCATCACCAACCCGGACCGGACGATCCGTTCGGTCAAGCGCCACATGGGCGACAAGTCGTGGTCCGTCGACGTCGACGGCAAGGCGTGGACCGCGCAGGAGATCAGCGCCCAGATCCTCGGCAAGCTGAAGCGCGACGCCGAGGCGTACTTGGGTGACTCCGTGAGCCAGGCGGTCATCACGGTGCCCGCGTACTTCGACGACGCTCAGCGCCAGGCGACCCAGGAGGCCGGGCAGATCGCGGGTCTCGAGGTCCTTCGGATCATCAACGAGCCGACCGCGGCAGCGCTCGCGTACGGGCTGGACAAGCAGGGTACGGACCACACGATCTTGGTGTTCGACCTGGGAGGCGGGACGTTCGACGTCTCGCTGCTCGAGATCGGTGATGGCGTCTTCGAGGTGAAGGCCACCCACGGCGACACGCACCTCGGTGGCGACGACTGGGACCAGCGGATCATGGATTGGCTGGTCAAGACGTTCAAGGACAACCACGGCGTCGATCTGTCGGGCGACCGGATGGCCATGCAGCGGCTGAAGGAGGCCGCCGAGAAGGCCAAGATCGAGCTCTCGCAGGTCGCCGAGTCAACGATCAACCTGCCGTTCGTCACGGCCACGGCCGACGGCCCGCTGCACCTGGAGATGAAGCTCACCCGCGGCGAGTTCGAGCGGATGACCGAGGATCTGGTCGAGCGGTGCAAGACGCCGTTCGAGCAGGCCGTCAAGGACTGGGGCAAGGACGCCGGGGCGATCGACAACGTGATCCTGGTCGGGGGCTCCACGCGGATGCCCATGATCCAGGAGCTGGTCAAGAAGCTCACCGGCGGCAAGGAGCCGCACAAGGGCGTGAACCCCGACGAGGTCGTCGCGGTCGGCGCTGCGGTGCAGGCCGGCGTGCTGAAGGGCGACGTGAAGGACATCCTGTTGCTCGACGTCACGCCTCTGTCGCTCGGCGTCGAGACCAAGGGCGGCATCTTCACCAAGCTGATCGAGCGCAACACCACGATCCCGACGCGCAAGTCGGAGATCTTCACGACCGCCGACGACAACCAGAACACGGTCGAGATCCACGTATTGCAGGGCGAGGCCGAGACCGTGATGTCGCCGGGCGTGAAGTCGCTCGGACGGTTCCACCTGATGGGGATCGCGCCCGCTCCGCGCGGCGTCCCCCAGATCGAGGTGGCGTTCGACATCGACGCGAACGGCATCGTGAACGTCAGCGCCAAGGACCTCGCCACCGGCAAGGAGCAAGCCATGACGATCACCGGCGGCACGGCTCTGTCGAAGGACGCGGTCGAGCGGATGGTCCAGGATGCGGAGAAGTTCGCGGCGGAGGACCACGCGCGGCGAGTGGTGGCGGAGGCTCGCAACCAAGCGGACCAGTTGACCTACCAGGTGGACAAGTTCGTCGAGGAGAACGGCGACAAGATCCCCGAGGCCGACAAGACGGAGCTGGCGCAGAAGAACGACGCGCTCAAGGAAGTGCTGGCGGACGCGGCGGCCGAGGCGGAGACGCTGAACCAGGCCAACGAGGCCACGATGCAGGTCTTCCAGCGCATCGGGCAGGCCATGTACCAGGCGGCCCAGGCGTCCGGCGGCGGCGAGGCCGGAACGCCCGCGGACGGCGGTGACGCCGGTTCCCAGGCGGCAGCCCGAGTCCGAGGACGACGTGGTCGAGGGCGAGATCGTCGAAGAAGGGGGTGCCTCGTAAGTGGCCCCGGAGTTCGGTGACTCGGAGCGCCCGCCGATCAAGATCACGGACAAGCGCCGCATCCGCGACGACGATGCGGCGACCGCCCCGGCCGACGAGGCCGGGGCGGCGTCCGGCGAACCGACGCCCGATGTCGATGCCGCCGACGGCACCGCCGACATCGACGCTGCCCGCGCCGAGGCGGCCGAGTACCTCGACCACCTCCGGCGGCTGCAGGCCGAGTTCGACAACTACCGCAAGCGGGTGCTGAAGGAGCAGACCGACGCGGTGGAACGTGCGTCGGTACCTGCCACGCAACGGCTGCTCGAGGTCCTCGACGATTTCGAGCTCGCGTTGATGTCGGCGAACGACAAGCCGGACTTCGACCGGTTCCTGCACGGCGTCGAGCTGGTGTACGCGAAGCTCGCGGACACGTTGAAGGCCGAAGGCCTCGAACGGATCGACGCGCTGGGCAAGCCGTTCGATCCGGAGCAGCACGAAGCGCTGATGCAGACGGGCGAGGGAGAGCATCTGGTCGTGGCCGACGTGCTGCGGCCCGGGTACACGCTGCGTGGACGGGTGATCCGTCCCGCCGGCGTCCGAGTGAACAGGGAGTGAGCAGCTGTGGCAGACGAGGTCCGTCGGGAGTGGTTCGACAAGGACTACTACCAGGTCCTCGGCGTGCCCAAGAACGCGAGCGCCGCGGAGATCAAGAAGACCTACCGCAAGCTGGCGCAGCAGTTCCACCCCGATGCGAATCCCGGGAACAAGGACGCGGAGGAGCGTTTCAAGGAGATCTCCGGCGCCTACGACGTGCTGGGCGACGACGAGAAGCGCACGAGCTACGACAAGGTCCGCGAGATGGCCGCGTCGGGGTACGGGCCGGGTGGCGCCGGGTCCGACCGGGTGGCCCGGGGGGCCGGGCGGGGTCAGGTACGAGGCCGCCGACTTCGACATCGGTGACCTGCTCCGTGGGTTCGCCGGTGGTGGCCGTGGACGGCAGCGCCAACAGCGACCGCAGCGCGGCGCCGACCTCGAGACCGAGGTCGAGGTCTCGTTCGACGAGGCGATGACCGGGACCACCGTTCCCGTACGGATCTCGGGTCCGGCGGTGTGCCACACCTGCAACGGCAGCGGCGCGCAACCGGGCACCGATCCGATCGTCTGCCCCACCTGCGTCGGGTCGGGCTCCGTCAGCGTGAACCAGGGGTTCTTCTCGATGGAGCGGCCCTGCCCCGAGTGCCGAGGGAGCGGGCGCATCATCGAGCACCCCTGCCCGACCTGCCACGGGTCGGGTGCGGAGCGACGGACCCGCAAGTTCCAGGTGAAGATCCACGCGGGGGTGAAGGACGGCGCGCGCATCAAGCTCGCCGGCCGTGGTGAGCCCGGGCCCGCCGGTGGGCATCCGGGGGATCTGTACGTCCGGGTGCGCGTTCGGCAGCACGCCGTGTTCGGTCGCAAGGGCGACAACCTGACGGTCGATCTCCCGGTCTCGTTCCCGGAGGCGGCGCTCGGCGCGAACGTCGAGGTCCCAACGATGAACGGACCGGTGACGTTGAAGGTGCCCGCGGGCACGCCCAACGGGAAGACGTTCCGGGTGCGCGGCAAGGGCGCGCCGAAGAAAGGCGGCCACGGCGACATGTTGGTCACCGTCAACGTCGACGTGCCCGACAAGCTCACCCGCGAGGAGAAGCAGTTGCTGAAGCAGCTGCAGGAGGCCCAGAAGGATTCCCCACGGAAACGATTGGGGGTGGCCTGATGGCAGATCGACACGAAGGTGAGGAGCGCGCCGTCTACATGATCAGCGTGGCGGCGGAGCTGGCCGGCGTGCATCCGCAGACGCTGCGGATCTACGAGCGGAAAGGCTTGCTCCGGCCCAAGCGGACGGAGGGCAATACTCGGCGCTACTCGGAGGCCGACGTCGAGCTGTTGCGCACGATCCAGTCTTTGACTCAGGACGAGGGCATCAACCTCGCGGGTGTGAAGCGGATCATGGAGATGCGCGCGCAGATGGACGAGCTTCGTCGACGCGTGGACGAGCTGCAGGAACAGCTCGCGCATCGACGTGCGATCGCGATGCCGGGTCGCCGTTCCGGCTCCGAGATGGTGCCTCTGCGGACCGTGATCCGGATGCCCTGGCACGAGGGGGGGTCGCGTTGACCGAGGTGCGCTTGGTCCGCCTCCGACCCGGCGACCTCGATGTGATGGCACAGGTCCGCAAGGACGAGGCCGCCGCCATGGGCTATCCGGATGCGTTCGGCCCTGCCGAACGGGTCGAGCTCGGCGAACGGATCGAGCGGTCCGGCGAGTTCGACGGTACCGAGTTGCTGTTGGGGATCCAGGTGGACGGCCGGCTCGCGGGGGAGGTGCAGGCGCGTCAGCCCCGCATGGGCCTCCCGCCGGGGGTCTTCGAGATCGGGATCGACCTGTTCGATGCCGCCGACCGCGGACATGGCGTCGGCAGCGCGGCGTTGACGCAGCTGGTGACCCGTCTCTTCGGGGACGAGGGTGCGCATCGGGTGCAGCTCACCACCGACGTCGGGAACGAGGCGATGCGAACGGTGTCCACGCGGCTCGGGTTCAAGTTCGAAGGCGTGATGCGGAACTTCATGCCGTCGGCGGACGGCCCGCGCGACTACGCGATCTACGCGATGACCAAAGATGACTTCGACGAGGCGAGGGAAACATGGATCTCAACAAGCTGACGATCAAGTCGCAGGCAGCGCTGGAGGGTGCGCACCAGCAGGCCGTGGCGAGGAACCACCAAACCATCGAGCCGGAGCACGTGCTGTTCGCGCTCCTGTCGGATCCCGAGGGCGTGATCTATCCGTTGCTGCACCAGATCGGCGTGACGCCGAAGACGGTGCGCGACCAGGTCGATCAGGCGCTCGACCGGATCCCCAAGGTGTACGCGCAGGGGCAGGCTGCGGACGTGCGGATCTCGCCGGCGGCCGGCGCGGTGCTCGACCAGGCCGGCCGGGAGGCGGAGACGCTGACGGACGAGTACGTCTCGACGGAGCATCTGCTGCTGGCGCTGCTCGAGGTCGACTCGGGTGCGTCGAGGATCCTGAAGGAGGCCGGTCTCACGCGCGACGGCGTCCTGTCGGCGCTCGCCGAGGTGCGGGGTCGCCAGCGCGTCACCGACCAGAACCCCGAGGAGAAGTACCAGGCGCTGGAGCGGTACGGACGCGACCTGACCGAGCAGGCCCGGCGCGGCAAGCTCGATCCGGTCATCGGCCGCGACGAGGAGATCCGGCGGACGATCCAGGTCCTGTCGCGCCGGACGAAGAACAACCCCGTTCTGATCGGGGAGCCCGGCGTGGGCAAGACGGCGATCGTCGAAGGTCTCGCGCAGCGCATCGTCGACGGCGACGTCCCCGAGTCGCTCAAGAACAAGCTGGTCGTCGCGCTCGATCTGGGCTCGATGATCGCCGGCTCGAAGTACCGCGGCGAGTTCGAGGACCGGCTGAAGGCGGTCCTGAAAGAGATCGCCGACTCCGAAGGCGAGATCATCACGTTCATCGACGAGCTCCACACGATCGTCGGGGCAGGCGCCGCCGAGGGCGCCATGGACGCCGGCAACATGCTCAAGCCGATGTTGGCGCGCGGCGAGCTGCGGGCGATCGGCGCCACCACGCTCGACGAGTACCGCCAACACATCGAGAAGGACCCGGCGCTCGAACGGCGGTTCCAGCCCGTGCTGGTCGAGGAGCCGAGCGTCGAGGACACCATCGCGATCCTGCGTGGCCTGAAGGAGAAGTACGAGGTCCATCACGGCGTCCGGATCCAGGATCCGGCGTTGGTGGCGGCCGCCGTCCTGTCGGACCGCTACGTCACGGGACGCTTCCTTCCCGACAAGGCGATCGACCTGATCGATGAGTCGGCGTCGCGTCTGCGGATCGAGATCGACTCGATGCCGATCGAGATCGACGAGGTCGACGCGGCGGATCCAGCAGCTCGAGATCGAACGGGTCGCGCTCCAGAAGGAGACCGACCCCGCCTCGAAGCAGCGGCTGGAGCGTCTGGAGAAGGAGCTGGCCGACCTGCGCGAGCAGGCCGAGGGCATGACGGCGCACTGGCAGCAGGAGAAGGAGCGCATCGGGAAGATCCGCGAGCTCAAGGCGCAGATCGAAGAGGTTCGGAGCGAGTTCGACCGCGCCGAGCGCGACGGGGACCTGGAGCGCGCGGCCGAGCTGCGGTTCGGCCGGTTCGTCGAGCTGGAGAAACAGCTGGCAGAGGAGAACGGACGGCTCGAGGAGCTCCAGTCCGAGCTGAAGATGCTCAAGGAAGAGGTCACCGAGGAGGACATCGCCGAGGTCGTCAGCACCTGGACCGGCATCCCGGTCTCGCGTCTGATGGAAGGCGAGATGCAGAAGCTCGTCCACCTGGAGGAGGCGCTGCACGCGCGCGTCGTCGACCAGGTGGATGCCGTCGAGGCGGTGGCGAACGCGATCCGCCGGTCGCGGGCCGGATTGTCCGATCCGAACCGACCGATCGGATCGTTCCTGTTCCTCGGACCGACCGGCGTCGGCAAGACCGAGCTCGCGAGGGCGCTCGCCGACTACCTGTTCGACGACGAGCGCGCGATCGTCCGCGTCGACATGAGCGAGTACCAGGAGCGGCACACCGTGTCGCGGCTGGTCGGCGCGCCGCCCGGCTACGTCGGGTACGAGGAGGGCGGGCAGCTCACGGAGTCGGTGCGGCGCAGGCCGTACAGCGTCGTCCTGCTCGACGAGTTCGAGAAGGCGCACACCGACGTGTTCAACGTGTTGCTGCAGTTGCTCGACGACGGCCGCCTCACGGACGGTCAGGGCCGGACCGTGGACTTCCGGAACACGATCATCATCATGACGTCCAACCTGGGGTCGACGGTCTTCAGCGACCCGTCGATCGGCCGCGAGAAGCAGAAGTCGGCCGTGCTCGAAGACGTTCGCATGACGTTCCGCCCGGAGTTCGTCAACCGGATCGACGAGATCGTCGTCTTCGATCCGCTGGGACGCGACGAGATCCGGCAGATCGTGGACATCCAGCTGGACGGGCTGCAACGGCGCCTCGAGGATCGGAAGCTCTCGGTCACGCTGACCGACGGCGCGCGCGACTACCTGGCGAACAAGGGCTACGACCCGGCGTTCGGCGCCAGGCCGCTGAAGCGCCTCATCCAGCGCGAGATCCAGGATCCGCTGGCCATGAAGCTGCTCTCGGGCGATATCAAGGACGGCGACACCGTCGAGATCGACGCCGGCGACGGCGGGCTGGTCTTCCGCACGACGACCTAGCGGAAGCTGTATCCCGGCCGTGAGCGGTCCGATACTGATGGGTATGGCGTTCCCATTGATCTTCATCGCGTTCGTCGCCGCGGCGATCGGCGTGTTCTACCTCTCGTACCTGGCGAAGAAGAAGCGTCGCGAGGGGTTCGCGCTCGTCGCGACCCAGCTCGGGATGGAGTACTGGCCCGAGGATCCGTTCGGCCTGCTGTCCGAGCCGTTCGCGCTGTTCAACCGGGGTGACGGGCGTGGGATCGAGAACGTGATCGCAGGGTCGTACCAGTCGATCGACACGAAGGCGTTCGACTACTGGTACTACGAGGAGTCGACGGACTCCAAGGGGCACACGTCCCGGACGTACTATCGATTCGACTGCGTGGTGGTCCCGATCGATGCCGCGTGCTCACCGCTCACGATCGAGAACGAGAACGTGCTCACGCGACTGGCCGATGCGCTCAGCTTCCACGACATCCAGTTCGAGTCCGAGGACTTCAACCGGATGTTCAACGTGAAGTCGCCGGACAAGAAGTTCGCGAACGACTTCATCGACGCGCGGATGATGCAGTTCCTGCTGCAGACCGGGCAAGGGCACGGCGTTCGAGGTGATGGGCGACCGGCTGCTCTGCTACCGCCGCAAGCTCGCGCCGATGGAGATCGTCACACTCCTCGGGCTCTCGAAGGCGTTCCTCGATCACGTCCCGCGGGTCGTGTACTCGTTGTACGCGCGCGCCACCCCGGTCCCTCCCGAGGCCCAGGCCGGCGTCGAAGCGGCGAACGAGGCCAAGTGGACGGCGGGCCACTACACGCCCGACCCTCCCGCCGGAACGGTGGTTCCGCCTCCACCCTCGGGCTAAGCTGGCCGAACAACCTTCCGAAAGGACCCTGACCGTGGCGGCGCTCTGGATCATCCTCGGACTGATCGTGATCGTGGCGATCGGTCTGATCGTCTCGTACAACCGGTTCGTCTCGCAGCGGCAGCTGATCAAGGACGCGTGGGCGAACATCGACACCGAGCTCCGCCGCCGGTACGACCTGATCCCGAACCTGGTCGAGACGGTGAAGGGCTACGCGTCGCACGAGCGTGAGGTCTTCGAGGAGGTCGCGAGGACGCGGTCGATGGCTGCCGGTGCCACCGGGACGCCCGCCGCGCAGGCCGCGGCCGAAGGACCGTTCATGGCCGCCCTCGGCAAGTTGTTCGCGGTCGCCGAGGCCTACCCGGACCTGAAGGCGAACCAGAACTTCCTGGCGCTGCAGACCGAGCTCTCCAACACCGAGGACCGTCTCCAGACCGCGCGCCGCTTCTACAACGCGAACGTCCGTGAGTTCAACACGCGCATCGGACAGTTCCCCTCGTCCGTGATCGCCGGCATGTTCCACTTCGAGCCCGCGGAGTTCTTCGAGATCCCGGACGCGATCCGGGAGGCGGGCCCGCCGCAGGTCGACTTCTCGACGCCGGCCGGCGGGACCGTGGTACCGCCCGCGCCGGCCGCCACGGAGGTCTCGGAGACGCCGCCGGCACCGCCGGCCCCCCCGGCCGGCTGAGCGCTCAGTCGGCGAGCGCCGCTCCGCCCGGGAGCTCGTACGCCTCGGGCGGAGGGCCGCCGCAGCCGTCCATCATCGTGGCGCGCCGCACGTCGGTGGTGAGCCACATCCAGACGAGGGCCCAGACGACCGCGACGCCGCCCATGATGACGGCCGTCTCGCTGGCGCCGAACGTCTCGGCGAGCCAACCGGTCAGCACGGCGGACGTGCCGAACGTGAGCGTCACCAGCATCCCGTCGAACGCGAAGATGCGGCCGCGGATGTGGTCGGGAACGATCTTCTGCAGCCCGTAGGACGACAGCATCCACTGGGAGCCACCGCCCGTGTGCGCGAGCGCCACCGCCGGCAGCGCGAGCAGCAGGCTGGGCACGATGCCGAGCAGCGCGTACCCCGCGCCGAACACGGCCAACGCCACGCCGATGGTGAGGAACAGGCGGCGGTCCTTGTCCCCGAGCGTGGCACGCCCGACGAACGGGCCGATCAGCGCGCCGAACCCCCGCGCCGCGAGGAGCAGCCCGATCCCGAGCTCGCCGGCGTGATATCGCCCTCGCGCCAGCAGCGGGACCAGGACGAGCACGCCGCCGGCGAGGCCCCAGCCGAACTTGACCGCGAGCAGCGCAAGGACCCGATGATCCCGCCGCGCGTACCGAAGGGTCTCCTTCGCCGCCTGCCCGAGCGGTTCCGGCTTCTCGACGCCGCGTGCCTCCTGGAACGAACGGCCGATGCGCACGATGAACAGGGCCGATCCCGCGAACGAGAGCGCGTCGACGACGATGGCGGTGTCTCGTCCGAGGACGGCGGTGACCACGCCGCCGACCGCGGCACCCACCACGAGCATGGTGCCCCACAGCGAGCCCGAGAGCGCGTTCGCCGTGGCCAAGTCCTCGGCCTCGACCAGGTTGGGGAGCGCTGCCGCCGACGCCGGCTCGAACGCCGCGCTGAAGCACGCCATGGCGGCGAGGAGCGGGTACACGACCCAGACGACCGCCTCGGTCTGCACGGCTAGGAATCCCAGACAGAGGACGGCGCGCGCGATGTCGGCGACGACCATCAGCCGTTTCCGGTCGACGCGATCCGCCAGCACGCCCGTGAAGGGCGACACGACGAAGTAGGTCAGATCCTGCGCCGCCAGCAGGAACGCGACGGCCAGCGGAGAGTCGGTGAGGTCGAGCACCAGTCCGAAGAGCGCGACCAGCAGGAACCAGTCGCCGCCGAGCGAGATGGCCGACGCCACGTACACCTTGCGGAAGTCGCGGTTCCGGCGTAAGAGTGAGTAGCTCGCCCGAACGCCGCCCTCGGGGGTCTGGGGGGATCCATCTTCGGCCACGATTTGTCAGACTACCGTCGAGACGTTCGAGGAGGCCGACATGCTCGAGGGCATCACGTGGTATCGCCAGTCCGCGCTCAGGTTCGCCGACGGCGAGCGCACGATCTACATCGATCCATGGGGAACGGGTGCGGCCGACCCCGCAGCCGACCTGATCCTGATCACGCACGCGCATGACGACCACCTGCAGCCGGAGGAGATCGCTCGCCTCTCGGCCGCGGGGGCGAAGATCGTCGCCCCCCACGATGTCGCCGCGGGGCTCTCCGGCGACGTGACGCCGGTCGCGCCGGGCGAATCCCATGAGGTCGCGGGCGTGAAGTTCACCACGGTGCCGGCGTACAACACGGCAGAGGAGCGCCTGGAGATGCATCCGAAGGCGAACCGATGGGTCGGATACGTGCTGGAGCTGCCGAGCGGCACCTATTACCACGCCGGCGACACCGACCACATCGCGGAGCTCGACGACCTGAAGACGGACGTGGCGTTCCTGCCGATCGGCGGCACGTACACGATGGACGTCCCCGAGGCGGCCGGGCTCGCGAAGTCGATGGCACCCCGGATCGCCGTGCCGATGCACTACGGCTTCGTCGTCGGCTCGGCGGGCGACGGTGAGCGCTTCCGCGAGCTCGCGTCTCCCGTGACGGTCCAGATCATGACCCCCGAGAACCCGTTCGAATTGGGGTGATCGCTACGGCGCCAACCGGTTGGGACCATCGCTCGCTGCGCCTCGCGTCGCTGCTCGCGGCGGCGATGGTCGTCGGGGTGGGGGTGTGGCTCGCCGCTCGAGCCTTCGGCGCGGGCTCGTGTCCGGAGCACGACGCGTTGCGGGTCGTTTCGAGTTGCCGCGCGCTCGTCGGGAGCTTGGCCGTCCGCGTCGGCGCGCTCGCGGGCGCCGCCGTGGTCGTCATGGATCTGACCTCTGCCGGCCTGAAGCGGACGGCCGAATCCATGGACGAGGATCGGCGGATCGCCTCCCGTGAGCGTTGGTCGAGCTCCGACAGCGGCTAGCATCTATCCGCGACGACTGAGGGGAGACCACTGGATGCTCGGACTCGGCTACGACGGAGACCTCTTCATCCTGGCTTTCGACCATCGTGGGTCGTTCGTCAAGAAGTTCTTCGGGATCGAGGGGACGCCGTCGCCGGAGGACGCGCTCCGCATCGCCGACGCCAAGGCGGTGATCTACGAGGGCTTCCAGGGCGCGCTCGAAGGCGGTGTCGACCGGGTCGCCGCCGGCATCTTGGTGGACGAGCAGTTCGGCGGCGAGATCGCCAAGCGGGCGATGCTGGAACATCTCACGCTCGCCATGCCGGTCGAGAAGTCGGGGCAGGACGAGTTCGACTTCGAGTACGGCGACGCGTTCGCCGAGCACATCGAGCACTTCGAGCCCACGTTCAGCAAGGTGCTCGTCCGGTTCAATCCGGAGGGTGACGGCACGTTGAACGCCCGGCAGGCGGCGCGCCTGAAGCAGCTGTCCGAATGGCTGCACCACAACGAGCGGAAGTTCCTGTTCGAGCTGCTGGTTCCGGCCGAGCCGCAGCAGCTCGAGAGCGTGGGTGGCGACGCCGCGAAGTTCGACACCGAGCTGCGGCCGCACCTGATGCGGCTCGCCATCTCCCAACTGCAGGAGTCCGGCATCGAGCCCGACATCTGGAAGATCGAGGGGATCGACCGGTCGGGAGGACTGCGAGGCGATCGTCGAACAGTGCCGGGTCGCGGGACGTGACCACGTGGCGTGTGTCGTGCTGGGCCGGGGCGCCGACGCGGCGGCGGTCGACGATTGGTTGCGGGCCGCGAGCGGCGTTCCTGGATATCAGGGGTTCGCGATCGGTCGCACGATCTGGTGGAACCCGCTGAAGGCGTTCGTCGACGGGACGTTGGCGCGCGATGCGGCGGCGCGCGAGATCGGCGCGAACTACGCGCGATTCATCCAGGTGTACAAGGCGCAGGCGAGCTGAGGGAGGAACGCATGTCAGTCATCAAGACGATCGACCTGGTGGGAGTCTCGGATTCGTCCTGGAGCGATGCCGCGCAGCAGGCGCTGGCCGAGGCCGCGAAGACGATCCGCGGGATCGAGAGCATGGACATCCTCGAGACGAGCGCGACCGTGGCCGACGGTCAGATCACCGAGTACCAGACGCACGTGAGCATCCGTTTCCGCATCGAGCGCTAGGCGGACGGCGGCGAAGCCGGGTCACGCGTCGAGCAACAGCCCGCGCCGGCGACGGATCTTCCGGTCGAGGTTCCGAAGATCAGGTACTCGACCGCGACGCCGATCACCACGATGACCGCGACGGTCGCGACCAACATGGGCACGTCGTCCTGCGAGCGCTGTAGGAGCTGTCCGAGGCCCGCGGCCCGTAAGCCCGCCGTGATCAGCTCGCCCGCCATGAGCGCCTTCCACGCGAACCCCCACGCTTGGTCGAGACCGGCGACGTACCCGGGAAGCGCCGCCGGGAAGATGACCTCGCGATAGAGCTGCCAGCCGCGTGCGCCGAGGGTCCGTCCGGCTCGCGTGAGGAGCGGGGGCACCTGACCGAAACTGGAGATCGTGGCGAGGGTCACGGACGGGAACGCCCCGACGATCGCCACGAACACGACCGCTCGCTCCGACAACCCGAACCACACGACGGCGAGCGGCAGCCACGCGATGAACGGCGTGATCTGGAGCGCGACGACGAGCGGGCGGATCGACCGCCGCGCGAACTCGTTCAGCGCCAGTCCGAAACCGAGCGCGGTGCCGATCACGATCGAGACGACGAACGAGAACGCCAGCCGTACCAACGTCTTGGCGGCCGCCTCGGTGATGGTGCCGTCGGAGATGCCGCGCGTGAACGCGCTCCACACCTCGCTCGGCGACGGGACGATCTTCGAGGAGGAGAAGGCGGCCACGATCGCCCAGACGAGCAGGAGCCCGGCGACGCCGGTGAGCGGGGGACCCAGCTCCTTCGCCAGCCGCCTCACGACGACTCCCCCTTGTTGACCTCGCGCATGAGGACCTCGTGGATCTCGGAGACGACGCGCGCCACCAGCGCGTCGTCGAGGCTCCGGGGGCGGGGCGCGTGGATCCGGACCTCCTCCAGGAGTCGCCCGGGCGCGGCGGTCATCACCAGCACACGGTCGGCCAGGAGCGCGGCCTCCCGCACGTTGTGCGTGACGAACGCGAACGTCTTGCGCCCTTGACTCTCGACCCACACCCGCTGGACCTCGTTCTGGAGCAGCTCGCGCGCCTGCGCGTCCAGCGCGCCGAACGGCTCGTCGCCGAGCAGGACGTCCGGGTCGCAGGCCAGCGCTCGCGCCAGCGCCGCGCGTTGGCGCATGCCGGCGGACAGCTCGTGCGGCTGTGCGTTCGCGAAGCTCGTCAGGTGGACGTTCTCCAGCCACGACATCGCGCGCGTCCGCCGTTCGTCCGGGGCGACCCCGACGTGCTTCAGCGCGAACTCGACGTTCGCGACGACCGAGAGCCACGGGAAGAGCGCGGGCTCCTGGAACAGCACCGCCCGGTCCGGCCCCGGGCCGGGGATCGGTTCGCCGTCGAGGAGCACCTGCCCCGAGGTCGGCTCGTCCAGGCCGGCCAGGATGTTCAATATCGTGGTCTTCCCGCAACCGGACGGGCCCAGGAGGCAGACGAACTCGCCCTGATGGACCTCGAACGTGACGTCGTCCACGGCGGTGACGGTGCCCCCCGAGGTTGACCGGCGCGTCTTGACCAGGTGGTCGACGGCGAGCTTGGGCCGGGGGTCTTCGCGACCGCCCACCAACGCCAAGGCACCCTCCGCTCGATCCGCCATCAGCGCAACCGGAACTTCTCGGCCATCTCGATCTGCACGACCTTGCCGTCCTGGATCACGAGGACGACGGTTCCGTACTGGATCTTGCGGACGATGTCGGCGACCTTCGCGAGGACCAGTCGTTCGTCGTCGGTCAGGTTCGCGAGTCGCTGCTGGATGCTCTGATCGGGAGCGCGCTCGTCGGCCACGATCGGATACTAAGCGCCCGTCCGGACCTGTGGTCGGATGCGGAGTCGGGTCGCCGGTGCCGGCCCCCGCGTCCTCTAGACTGAGGCACGCCATGCCGGCCTCGATCGTGCTCGGAACCCAGTGGGGGGACGAGGGCAAGGGCAAGGCGGTCGACTACCTGGCCGATCGGATGGACTTCGTCGTCCGCTATCAAGGCGGGAACAACGCAGGCCACACGGTCGATCGCCGAGGGTCGCCTGCTGAAGCTCCAGCTGATCCCCTCGGGCATCCTGTACGACCACATCACGTCGGTGATCGCCGACGGAGTCGTCGTGGACCCGCGTCACCTGCTCAAGGAGATGGACGAGCTCCGCGGCCGGGGATAGACGTGTCGCGACTGGTCGTCTCAGCGGCAACGCGCACCTGATCATGCCGTACCACCTGGAGCTCGAGAAGGTCACCGAGCGGTTCCTGGGCAAGAACGCTCTCGGTACCACCAAGCGCGGGATCGGCCCGGCGTACGGCGACAAGGCCGCGCGCATCGGCATCCGCGTGCAGGATCTGTTCGACGCAGAAGATCTTCCGCGAGAAGCTGGACATCGTGCTGCGTGAGAAGAATCTGATCCTCACGAAGGTCTACAACCGGCTGCCGCTCGACGCCGACGCGATCGTCGAGGAGTACATGGAGCTGGCGACGCGGCTCGAGCCATACGTCGTCGACACCGGCACGCTGCTTCATCGAGGTCTGCAGCGAAGGCAAGCACGTGATGCTCGAGGGCGCGCAGGGCACGCTCCTGGACCTGGATCACGGGCACGTACCCGTTCGTCACGTCGTCGAACCCCGTCGCCGGGTACGCGCTGGCGTCGGCCGGCATCGGTCCCAAGGAGGTCGACCGGGTGATCGGCATCGTGAAGGCCTACGTCACGCGCGTCGGCGCGGGGCCGTTCCCGACCGAGCAGCTCGGTGAGATTGGCGACCGCCTGGGGGTGCGCGGCAAGGAGTTCGGCACGGTTACCGGACGCAAGCGCCGGTGCGGGTGGTTCGACGCGGTGCTCGGCCGGTACGCCGCTCGGTTGAACGGCCTGACCGAGCTGTTCGTGACCAAGCTCGACGTGCTGTCGGGGTTCGAGACCGTCCAGATCTGCACCGGCTATCGCGCCGACGGACAGGTGTACGACGACTTCCCGCCGCACCAGTCGCTGTTCCACAAGGCCGAGCCCATCTACGAGGAGCTCGACGGTTGGATGGAGGAGATCGACGAGGCGACCTCGTTCGAGGATCTCCCCAAGGAAGCGCGAACGTACGTGCAGCGCCTCGAGGAGTTGGTCGGCGTGCCGGTCTCGGTGGTCTCGATCGGCCCCGCGCGCGAACAGAGCCTGCCGGTCGGATGAGGGTCCTCGTCGTCGGCGGGGGCGGCCGCGAGCATGCCCTCTCGTCGCGGCTGGCGCAGAGCCCACTGGTCGAGGAGATCCTGGCCGCTCCCGGCAACGCTGGGATCGCGTCGGTGGCGCGTTGCGTCGCCGTGCCCGCGGACGACATCCCGGGCATCGCCGCGCTCGTCGAACGCGAACGGATCGACCTCACCGTCGTCGGTCCCGAGGCGCCGCTCGTCGCCGGCCTCGCCGACGATCTGGTCGCGCGCGGGCACGTCGTCTTCGGGCCCTCGGCGGCCTCGGCTCGCATCGAGGGCTCCAAGTCCTGGGCGAAGGAGCTCATGTTCCGCCACGGCATCCCCACCGCGCGCGCCGCCGCGTTCACCACGCTGGGGCCGGCGGTCGCGTTCGTCGACGAGCTGGGGGGACGCGCGGTCGTGAAGGCCGACGGCCTGGCCGCCGGGAAGGGCGTGACGGTCGCCGCGGATCGATCGCAGGCGGTCGACGCGCTGGAGGACGCCCTGGTGCGTGGCGCCTTCGGTGATGCCGGAACCACCGTCCTGGTCGAGGAGGTCATGGAAGGCCCGGAGGTGTCGGCGTTCGCGCTGTGCGACGCGCACACGGTGGTCCCGTTCGAGCTGAGCCAGGATTTCAAGCGGATCGGCGACGGCGATGTCGGCCCGAACACCGGGGGCATGGGCGCGTACTCGCCGGTCCCGTCGGTTCCCGCCGACGTGGAGTCCCGCATCTGGTCCGAGATCGTGGCCCCGACGTTCGAGGCGCTCCGAGCCGAGGGCTCGGGTTTCCGCGGGCTCCTCTACGCCGGTCTCATGCTGACGGCCGACGGTCCCAAGGTGGTGGAGTTCAACTGTCGGTTCGGCGATCCGGAGACCGAGGCCGTGGTGCCCCGTCTCCGGACCGATCTGGCGGAGCTGCTCCTCGCATGCGCGACGGACCGGCTCGCCGACGCGAAGGTCGATTGGCTCGACGACGCCGCCGTCACCGTCGTGCTCGCGTCGGGAGGATATCCGGGGGACTACACGACCGGCGCGGAGATCCTTGGACTGCCGGAAGCCGCTGCGCTGGAGTCCGTCTCGTGTTCCATTCCGGCACAACGGAGCAGGACGGTAGAGTGGTCACCGCCGGAGGACGGGTGCTCGCGGTGAGCGCGCTCGGACCGACGCTCAAGGAGGCACGGGCTCGCGCCTACGAGGCCTGCGGGCGTCTCTCGTTCGAAGGGATGCAGTACCGACGCGACATCGCCGGAACAGCGGCAGAAGGGGAGTCGAGGTGAGCGACGAGGCGCCGAAGGTCGGGGTGCTGGCAGCGTCGCCGTCCGAGCTGCCGATCATGCGGCAGGCGGGATTGATCCTCGAGAAGTTCGGCGTCCCGCACGAGATCCGCATCATGTCCTCCTCCCGGAACCCCGACCTGGTGGACGAGTACGCCCGCACGGCATCCGAGCGCGGCCTCAACGTCGTGATCTGCTCGACCGGCATGTCGGGCCATCTAGCGGCGGCTGTCGCCGCGCGAACCATCCTGCCGGTGATCGGGGTGCCCATCGCCTCGTCCCCCCAGATGGTGGGGAACGAGGCGCTCGCGATCACGGCGCAGATGCCGACCGGCGTCCCGGTCGCGACGGTGGGCGTGAACGCGGCCGTGAACGCGGCGGTGCTCGCCGCCGAGATCGTCGCGATCAGCGACCCGGAGGTGCAGGCCACGCTCTGGAAGTTCAAGGACGACCTCGGGGAGGGCCTCAAGCTTTGATCCCTCGATACAGCCTTCCCGAGATGGCCGCCGTCTGGTCGGACGAGGCCCGTCTCGCGAACTGGCTGGAGATCGAGGTCCTGGCGGTCGAGGCGTGGTCGGAGCTCGGGCAAGATCCCGGCTGCGGACGCACAGGTGATCCGCGAACGCGCGTCGTTCACCGTCGAACGGGTGCTCGAGGTCGAAGCGGTCACCCGTCACGACATCGCCGCCTTCGTCCAGGTGGTGGCCGACTCGGTCGGGCCGGAGGGGCGCTGGGTCCACTTCGGGATGACGTCGTCCGATGTGCTGGACACCGGGCTGGCGCTGCAGCTCCGGACGGCCGCCGATCTACTGCTCGAGCGGCTCGAGGTCCTGCTCGGCGTCGTGAAACGCCTCGCGCTGCGGCATCGCGACACGGTCATGATCGGGCGGTCGCACGGGATCCACGCGGAGCCGACCAGCTTCGGCCACAAGCTCGCGGTCATGGCCTTCGAGCTGGACCGCGACCGCGAACGCCTTCGTCTCGCTCGGGAGACGGTAAGCGTCGGTGCGATCAGCGGCGTCGTCGGGACGTATGCCGCCGTCGACCCGCGTGTCGAACAACTAGTCTGCGCCAGACTAGGACTGCGTCCGGAAGAGGCCAGCACCCAGGTGATCCAGCGGGATCGACATGCGGAGTTCGTCTCGGCGCTCGCCATCACCGCCTCCACGCTGGACCGGATCGCGACGGAGGTCCGGCACCTGGCGCGATCCGAGGTGCGGGAGGTGCAGGAGCCGTTCGCCGAAGGGCAGAAAGGCTCGAGCGCGATGCCGCACAAGCGGAACCCCGTCGTCTCGGAGCGGGTGAGCGGGCTCGCGCGCGTGCTCCGCGGGTACGCGCAGGTGGCGCTCGAGGATATGCCGCTCTGGCACGAACGCGACATCTCGCACTCGTCGGCAGAACGCGTGATCCTGCCCGACGCCACGGGATTGCTCCATTTCATGTTGAGCGACATGGCGTGGGTGATGGAGGGACTCCACGTCGATCCCGAGCGGATGCTCGCGAACCTGGAGTCGACGGGGGGGCTCTTCTTCAGCCAGAAGGTGCTGACCGCGCTCGTGGATCACGGGATGGCCCGCGACGACGCGTATAGGGCGGTCCAGCGAGCGGCCAACGACACCTGGGAGCGCGGGCTCCAGTTCCACGAGCGGATGTGGGAGAAGATCGCCGACGCCGGTGTCCTGTCCGAGGGGGAGTTCGAGGCGCTGTTCCTCGTGCAGCCGTACCTGGCGAACCTGGGCGGCGTCTTCGAACGGCTGGAGAAACTCCCGGTGGAGGAGGCGTGAGCCCCGACGCGATCCTGCACGCGCGCGGGAAGGTGCGCGACGTCTACGAGGCGGGCGCCGAGGCGGGCGCCGACCGCCTGCTGATCGTCGCGACCGACCGGATCAGCGCGTTCGACGCGGTCCTGCCCACGCCGATCCCCGACAAGGGCCGGGTGCTCACCGGGCTGTCCCTGTTCTGGTTCGAGCGGACGGCCGACCTGGTGGGCAACCATCTGGTGAGCGCGGACCCGCGCGACCTGCCCGACGGTTCCGGCGACGACCTGGCCGGACGCGCGATGCTCGTCAGACGCGCCGACGTCGTGCCCGTCGAATGTGTCGCGCGCGGATATCTGTCCGGCTCAGGTTGGAAGCAGTACACGGTCGACCGCTCGGTCTGCGGTGTGGCGCTCCCCGCCGGACTCGTCGAATCCGACCGGTTGCCCGAGGCGATCTTCACGCCGACCACGAAGGCTGCCGCGGGCCACGACCTGCCGTTGACCCTCGACGAGACCCGCGAGCTGGTCGGCGTCGGGCTCGCCGAGCGGCTGAGGGAGCTGACGCTCTCGATCTACGAGCGCGCCGCGGCGATCGCCCTGGAGCGCGGGATCATCCTGGCGGACACGAAGTTCGAGTTCGGGTTCTGCGACGGCGAGCTGATCCTGGTGGACGAGGTCTGCACACCGGACTCGTCCCGGTTCTGGCCGGTCGACGGGTACGCACCGGGGGGACCTCAGCCGTCGTTCGACAAGCAGTACGTCCGCGACTGGCTGGACGCGACCGGGTGGGACCGCGAGCCGCCGGCCCCGGCCCTGCCGCCCGCGGTCGTCGAGCAGACGGCCGGCCGGTACCGTGAGGCGTACGAGCGGCTTACCGGCGAACCGTTCGAGCGGTACCGCGAACGGATGGGCGTTCCATCCGGCGCCGATCGACGGGAGCACGGATGACGTTCGTCTTCGAGGTGTTGGTGTCGCTGAAGCCGGGCTTGTCCGATCCGCAGGGCAAGGCGGTCGAGGGCGCGCTGCCGACGCTCGGCTGGACCAACGTCCGCGACGTGCACGTCGGCAAGCACATCCGATTGACGGTCGAGGCCGCCGACGAGGCGGCGGCGCGAGCGCAGGTCGAGGAGATGGCGACCCGTCTGCTCTCGAACCCCGTGATCGAGGAGTACCGCATGCTGGAAACCGAGCCAGGAGACCGAGGAGCATGAGGCCGTGACGTTTGGCATCCCCCGGATCGGCGTCGTCACGTTCCCCGGCTCGCTCGACGACCGGGATGCGCTTCGCGCCGTCGAGACGATGGGTGGGGAGCCGGTCTCGCTCTGGCACGCGGACGACGACCTCCACGGCGTCGACGCCGTGGTGCTGCCCGGCGGGTTCAGCTACGGCGACTACCTCCGCACCGGCGCTATCGCCCGGTTCGCGAAGGTGATGGACGGCGTTCGGGGGTTCGCCGAACGTGGCGGTCCCGTGCTCGGCATCTGCAACGGCTTCCAGGTGCTCTGCGAGAGCGGCTTGCTTCCCGGCGCGCTGATCCGCAACCGCTCCCTCCGGTTCGTCTGTCGCCAGGTGCACGTGCGGGTGGAGACCTCGCAGACGCCGGTCACGTCGGACCTGACGCCCGGCGAGGTGCTCGACATCCCCGTGAAGCACGGTGAGGGGCAGTACGTCTCCGGCGCGGAGGCCCTGGCGCGCCTCGAGGGCGACGGCCTGGTCGTGTTCCGCTATTGCGCGCCGGACGGCACGATCGACGACGCGCACAATCCCAACGGCAGCGCGAACGCGATCGCCGGCGTCCGCAACGCCGCCGGAAACGTCGTGGGTCTGATGCCGCACCCCGAGCACGCCGTGGATCCCGACGTGGGCACCACTGGTGGACAGCCGTTGTTCGCGTCGTTGCTGACGCAGGCGCTCGCCGGGGTCTAGGGGAACGTGGCGGTCGTGGAGCAGCCGCTGCACCGGGCCCTCGGCCTGACCGACGACGAGCTCGAGCGGATCGTCCAGACGCTCGGTCGCGAACCGAACCGCAACGAGCTCGCGATGTACGGGGCCATGTGGTCCGAGCACTGCTCCTACAAATCCTCGAAGGTCCACCTCCGAACGCTCCCGACCGAAGGCTCGGCCGTGTTGGTCGGGCCCGGCCAGGACGCCGGCGCCGTGGACGTGGGGGACGGCGTCGCGGTGGTCTTCAAGATGGAATCGCACTCGCACCCGAGCGCGATCGAGCCGTATCAGGGGGCCGCCACGGGGGTCGGCGGCATCGTTCGCGACATCATCTCGATGGGCGCGCGCCCGGTGGCGTTGCTCGACCCCTTGATGTTCGGGCCGCTCACCGACGAACGGAACCGCTGGTTGCTTGGCGGTGTCGTGGCCGGCATCGGCGGCTACGGCAACTGCATCGGGGTTCCGACCGTCGGCGGCGAGATCCACTTCGCCGAGCCGCACACGGCGAACCCGAGCGTGAACGTGATGTGCGTGGGGATCGCGCCCGTCGACGGTCTCATGACGTCGACGTCCCACGAAGCTCACGCCGGGTCGGCGATGGTGCTCTACGGGGCGTCGACCGGTCGCGACGGGATCGGCGGCGTGTCCGTGCTCGCGAGCGCCACCATCGAGGAGGGGTCGCAGGAGTCGCGGCCCTCCGTGCAGATCGGTGATCCGTTCGCGGGGAAGCTCCTTATCGAGGCGTCGCTCGAGATGGTCGAGCGCGGACTCTTGGAGGGACTCCAGGACCTCGGCGGCGCCGGGATCACGTGTGCGGTCTGTGAGTCGGCCGCCCGCGCCGGGATGGGCGCGGACCTCGACCTGGACGCGGTTCCGCTGCGCGAGCGCGGCATGGAGGCGTTCGAGATCCTCACGTCTGAGTCGCAGGAACGCATGCTCGCGATCGTGGCGCCCGGCCGGCTGGCTGACGTCCGCGCGGTATGCGAGCGGTGGGGCCTCGCGTCGGCCGTCATCGCGACGCTCGTGCCCGGCGGCATGCTCACGATCCGTCATGGGGGAGACGTCGTTGCGCAGGTACCGGCCTCCTCCCTCGCCGACGACGGCCCCGAGTACGAACGGTCGATGGCGCCCGACGACGTGGCCGAGACCCACGAGGATCCCGCGTTCATGCCATTCGAGGGCGACCTGCACGATGCGCTCGTCGCCGTGCTCTCCTCACCCAACATCGCCAGCAAGCGCTGGGTGTTCGAGCAGTACGACTCCATGGTCCAGGGACAGACCGTCGCATCGGACGGTTCTGATGCCGCCGTCGTCCGTGTCCCCGGCTCGCTCAAGGGCTTGGCGCTGTCGAGCGACGGCAAGGGACGGTTCGGTCACCTGGATCCATACCTGGGCGGGGCACATGCCGTCGCGGAGGCCGCGCGGAACGTCGCGGCCACGGGAGCCAAACCGCTCGCGATCACCAACTGCATGAACTTCGGCAACCCCGAGCGACCGGTCGTCATGTGGCAGTTCGCCGAGGCCATCCGGGGGATGCGCGACGCGTGTCTGGCGTTCGACACGCCGGTGACCGGCGGCAACGTCAGCTTCTACAACGAGTCGGGCGACTCCGCGATCTGGCCGACCCCCGTGATCGGGATGCTCGGCCTCCTGAAGGACTACCGGTTGCGCGTGGCGACCGGATTCACCCGCGCGGGTCTGTCGATCTGTGTCCTGGGGGAGACGTTCGCGGAGCTCGGGGGGTCGGAGTTCGCCGAGGTCGTGCTGGGCGTGATCTCCGGCCGTCCTCCGGCCTTGGACCTGGAACGCGAGCGGGCGCTCCACGACCTGCTGCACGAGGCGGCGAACGACGACCTGCTGGCGGCTGCGCACGACTGCGGCGACGGAGGTCTGGCGGTGGCGCTCGCCGAGCAAGCCGTCCTGAGCGGTCACGGCTTCATCGTTTCCGTGCCGGGGGACCTGCCTCCCCACGTGTCGCTCTTCTCGGAATCCGCGTCGCGGGCGGTGGTGGCCGTCGCGCCGGAGCGCGTCGAAGAGCTGACCGACCTCGCCGCCGCCCGTGGGGTTCCGTTCGCTGCGGTCGGGGAGACCGGGGGCCCCCGCGTCGTGTTCGACGGGCACTTCGAGACGACCGTCCAGGAGCTCCGAGACATCTACGAGGGCGCCATCCCGCGTCTGCTCGGCGAGGGCGGGGCGTGATCCAAGCGGTCACGTTCGACTTCTGGGAGACCCTCGTCTCCGAAGGCGCGGGCATCGACGCCGAAGAGGACGGGACCATGGGCAGGCGCCAGCTCCGCCGATGGTCGGAGATCCTTGCGGCGGCCGGCACACCCGTTCCATCCGATGCGATCGACGCGGCGTTCGACCGGAACTGGGAGGTCTTCCACGAGAGCTGGTGGACGAACGTGCAGCACGGTCCGGCCGAAGCGACACCGCTGATCTGCGACCTGCTGGGCGTCGACCCCACTCCCGAGGTTCGAGCGGCGCTCCTCCGCTCGTTCGACGAAGTGGGGCGCGAGGCCCCGCTCCGCCTCGCGCCCGGCGTCGAGGACTGCGTCCGCCGGCTGCGGGATGCAGGCGTGCGGATCGGCATCATCTGCGACGTCGGCATGACGGCATCACCGACGCTCCGCGAACGCCTCGACATGTTCGGTGTGCTGCGGTACTTCGACCACTGGTCGTTCTCCGACGAGGTCGGTTGCTTCAAGCCCTGGCCGGCGGTGTTCGAGCATGCGCTCGCTGGGCTCGGGGTCGCCGATCCCGCCGAGGCGGCGCACGTCGGCGACAGCCGCCGGACCGACGTCGCCGGCGCCCAAGCGATCGGGATGACCGCCGTGCGCTACACCTACTTCGTCGATGCCCCGGCCGATACCGGGCCCGAGGCGCAACACGTCCTGGACGACCACGCCGGACTCGCGACCGCGCTCGATATCGCCTGACCGTTTTCACGAAGCTGCTCCTTCACGCGTTGTTCGTGTGACGACGGAGGAGGAGGGCGACGATGATGCGAGACGACCGATGGTGGCTGTGGCGGGTGGCGGAACCGGATGCGGAGTACGTGAGGCTCGCGAAGGGCCGTCGCCCGTGAGCTCAACGGTGCCGCCGTTCCAGGACTTCCTGGAGGCGAACCGTGCGACGGTCTACCGGTTCCTGACGGTGGCGGTCGGTCCGGGCGATGCGGACGACTGCTTCCAGGAGACGTTCCTGGCCGCACTGCGCGCCTACCCGCGCGTGACCCGCGGCGAGCGACTGGACCGGTGGATCCTTCGGATCGCGTCGCGGAAGGCGATCGATCACCACCGCGCCGGCGCGCGTCATGCGCTGCCCACGGCCGACCCGCCCGAACGCCCGGCACCACTGGTCGATCCGACGCCCGACGATGAGCTCTGGGAGGCGGTGCGGGCTCTGCCTCCCCGGCAGCGGGTGGCGGTCGTGCATCGGCATGTGCTCGATCGGCCGTACTCGGAGATCGCCGAGCTGATGGGAACGAGCGAAGAAACCGCCCGGGCGAACGTGTCTCAGGGCATCAAGAAGCTGAGGGAGCTGATCCGATGAACACCAACGATCTGAAGCGACTGGCAGGCCGTGCCGACGCGGAGTCCCGTTCGCGGGTAGCCGCGGACTCGCTGCCCGATGCCGCCGCATCCGAGGGCCTGCTCGACGTCGCCGTGGGGACCGTCAGTTCACCGATCGGGGAACTGTTCGTCGTCGTGACCGGCAGAGGTCTCGCTGCGATCGCGTTCGAGGGCGACGAGTACCGCGACGAGCTCCTCGATCGCGTCGCACGGCAGATCTCACCGCGGATCCTGCCGTCGCCGAAGAGCACGGATACCTGGCGCCGAGAGCTGGATGAGTACTTCGCGTCCGAGCGGACCGGGTTCGAGCTACCCGTCGACCGCCGGCTCATACACGGGATCGCGAGCGACGTCCTGAAGCAGACGTCGAAGATCCCCTACGGCGAGGTGTCGACCTACGGTGCGATCGCGAAGAAGATCGGACACCCGTCGGCTGCGCGCGCTGTCGGCCGGGCCCTCGGTTCCAACCCGATCCCCATCGTGATCCCGTGTCACCGCGTGATCGGCGCGTCGGGGGCGCTCACCGGCTACGCCGGCGGCATCGACCGCAAGGTTCGCCTCCTCGAGCTGGAAGGGGTGATCGCTCCCAGCTGACCTCGCGCAGGGAAGGCCGGTCGTCATACGCTCCCGCGATGGAGACCGAGTGTGACGTTCTCGTCGTAGGTGCCCGGGTCGCCGGATCGATCACTGCCGCGCTCCTCGGCGGAGCCGGCTATCGGGTCCTCCTCGTGGATAGAGCGCGGTTCCCCAGTCCCACCCTTTCGACGCATTTCTTCCGCGGCGGCCGCTTGTGCTCCGTGCTCGAGTCACTCGGTGTGCTCCAGGACGTCATGGCACTCGGGAGTCCGAAGCTCATCTGCGACTACAACTACGAGGGAGACGACCCGACGCCGGACGTCACGCCTCCGCAGGATCCCGGCGACGTCGGGTTCGCGCTCTCCGTGCGACGCGAGACGCTCGACCACCTGCTGATCCGGCGAGCGATCGTCGAGCCGATGGTGGTGTTCCGCGAGCGGACGGCGGTCACGGCCCTCCTCCGGGACGGCGATCGGGTCGTCGGCGCCACGATCGCGGGCGGCGACAGGGTCACCGCGCGCATCGTCGTGGGGGCAGACGGTCGCACGTCGTTCGTGGCCGCCGATGTCGGAGCCGCGGAGCAGATCCGAGAGCCCGCGGCGCGCGCCATGTACTACCGGTACTTCCGCGGGTTCACCAACCCCGCCGGGGCGGAGCCGGACGGGGCCGAGTTCTCCCTAGTCGAGGACGAACTCGTGTACGCGTTCCCGAGCGACGCCGGGACCACGTGCGTCGCGTTGTCGGTGAACCTCGGTGACTTCGCCGCGATGCACCATGACGCCGAGCGCGTCTTCCACGAGCGGATCGCGGCGCACCCCGGCCTCGCACCCCGGCTCGCTCGGTGCTCGCTCGAGGGACGGCTGCTCGGCTGCGGACCCAAGGACCACCTGGTGCGCATCCCCGCCGGGCCGGGCTGGGCGCTCGTCGGCGACGCCTCGCTCCACCAGGACCCGTGGACCGGGAACGGCATGGACAACGCGGGCATGCACGCGACGTTCCTCGCCGAGGCGATCGACGAGTGGCTCAGCGGACGACGACCCGAGGACGTGGCGTTCGCCGGATACCACGCCCGTCGCGACGATCACGCGATGGCCGACTTCCGGGAGACGGTCGACCTCGGTCGGGACCTCCGTCAGCTCGCAACTGCCTGATAGGCTGAAACCCTCGTGGGAGCGGAGTCACCGAAAGAGGAATGCGGGCTCTTCGGCGTATGGGCTCCCGGCGAGGACGTCGCTCGGCTCACGTACTTCGGTCTCTTCGCCCAACAGCACCGCGGCCAGGAATCCGCCGGCATCGCGGTCAGCGACCGAGATAACATCCTCGTCTTCAAGGACCTCGGGCTGGTCAGCCAGGTCTTCAACGAAGCCACCCTGACCACCCTGCACGGTGATCTGGCGATCGGCCACACCCGGTACTCGACGACCGGGTCGAGCACATGGGATAACGCGCAGCCGGTCTTCAAGACAGACGGCGTGCGCTCGATCGCCCTCGGGCACAACGGGAACCTGGTCAACACGCACGAGCTCGCGGAGCTCGCGGGCCGGCGGGGGAACGCCACCACCGACACCGACGTGGTGACGGCCATGCTCGCGGAGCAGATGGCGACGAACGGGCTCGAGGATGCCGCGTTGCAGCTCCTTCCGACCCTGGCTGGCGCGTTCAGCTTCGTCTTCATGGACGAACGGAGCGTCTACGCCGCGCGTGATCCGCTCGGGATCCGGCCTTTGTCGATCGGGCGGCTGCCCAACGGGTTCTGTTTCGCCTCGGAGACCTGCGCGCTCGACATCGTGGGCGCGACGCTGATGCGAGACGTCGAGCCCGGGGAGCTGGTGCGGATCGACGACCGGGGGCTGCACTCGGCCCGCTTCGCCGAGACGCCGCGGGCCGCCCTCTGCATCTTCGAGTTCGTCTACCTGGCCCGGCCCGACTCGCGGCTGTTGGGGACGTCGGTGCACGAGGCGCGCCGCGAGATGGGACGGCTGTTGGCGGGCGAGCACCCTGCCGAGGCCGATATGGTCATCGCAGTGCCCCAGACCGCGCACGCGGCGGCGCAGGGGTACGCCGAGGCCTCGGGCACGCCGTACGGCGATGGTCTGATCAAGAACAACTACGTCGGCCGCACGTTCATCCAACCCTCGCAATCGCTCCGGGACCGCGGCGTCAAGCTGAAGCTGAACCCGCTTCCCGACTCCATCCGCGGGAAGCGGCTCGTGGTCGTCGACGATTCCATCGTGCGCGGCACGACAACCCGTCAGATCGTGTTGGCGCTCCGCGAGGCGGGCGCGACCGAGGTGCACCTCCGCATCACGTCGCCGCCCATCAAGTGGCCGTGCTTCTACGGGATCGACATGCCCACGCGCCAGGAGCTCGTGGGCTCGGATCTGACGGTCGACGAGATCCGGGCGTTCCTCGGCGCCGACTCGCTCGGCTACCTCTCGCTCGACGCGTTGGTCCGGGCCGCGGGATCGCCGAACGACGACTTCTGCCGCGCGTGTTTCGACGGGGAATACCCCGTCCCGATCCCGGAGCGAGCCGGGAAGTTCGTGCTGGAAGAGCAGCTGCAGCTCCCGACCGCCTGACCCGTGCCATGAGCGACGCGTACCGGCGGGCCGGCGTCGACACCGAGGCCGCCGCGAAGGCCGTGTCGCTGATCGCCGACCTGGCCTCCCGAGCGAGACGCCCCGAGGTCGCTGATGAGGTCGGTGGGTTCGCGGGGTTGTTCCGGATCGGGGAGGGGCGAGTGCTCGCCGCCGCCACCGACGGTGTCGGCACCAAGCTCGAGATCGCGCGGATGACCGATCGGCTGGACACCGTCGGCATCGACCTCGTCGCGATGTGCGCCGACGACGTCGTCTGCACCGGCGCTGAGCCGCTGTTCTTCCTGGACTACCTGGCGGTCGGGCGGGTGGTGCCCGAACGCGTGGCGGCGATCGTGGAAGGGGTGGCGGAAGGATGTCGGCGTGCCGGCTGCGCGCTCCTGGGCGGGGAGACCGCCGAGCACCCGGGCGTCATGCCGGATGACCAGTTCGACCTCGCGGGGTTCTGCGTCGGTGTCGCCGATGAGGGCGCGCTCCTTGGACCCCATCGCGTGAGCGACGGCGATGTGTTGATCGGCTCGGCGTCGAGCGGCCTGCACGCGAACGGGTACTCGCTCGTTCGAAGTGCGCTCCTGGAGCGGTACGCGCTCGAGGAGACCCCACCGGGTCTCGGGCGCCCCCTGGCCGACGAGTTGCTGGAGCCGTGCGTCATCTACGCACCGGAGATCCTGGCGTTCGCGAAGGACGGACTCGTGCATGCGGCCGCCCACATCACGGGCGGCGGGTTCATCGAGAACGTGCCGCGCGCGCTGCCGCCGGGACTCGGCGCGACGATCCAACGCGGCTCCTGGCCGGAACCCCCGATCTTCGAGTTGCTCCGTCGGGTGTCGGGCGCGTCCGAGATCGACATGTGCTCGACGTTCAACATGGGAGTGGGGATGGTGCTGATCGTCGACCCCGAGCACGTCGAGGAGATCCTGCGCCGCAGCCAAGACCGATCGTTCGTCATCGGCGAAGTCCGCGCGGGCGCGGGGGTGGACCTCGTCGGGCCCTGACCGGCGGTGACTACCTCGTTCTGGTCACCTCTGGCTACGTACCTGTCACCCGTCCGCGGCGAACGCCACGAAGGCCTAGGTCCTGCGCCTGCATCGAGAAAGGGTGGACTGGCCTATACAGGCGGACCCCCGAGACGCCGTACCTTCCTTCAGGTATGGAAACCATCACCGACACTCTCGATCACAGCGTTCTCGTCGTCGATGACGAGCCGCAGGTCGTCTGGGTCCTCCAGTACAGCCTGGAGGCCGAGGGGTACACGACGTTGTCGGCGCGCGACGGTGCTGCGGCGCTCGAGGCGGTCGACCTGTTCCATCCGAGGCTCATGTTGCTCGACATCATGATGCCGACGTTGGACGGGTGGAGCGTGCTCGAGGAGATCGGCAAGCTCCCCGACGCCAAGCGTCCTCGGGTGGTCATCGTCTCGGCGCTCTCCAGCTTGCGCGATCGCGCGCGGGCCGCGGAGCTCGGAGCCGACGCCTTCTGCCCGAAGCCCTTCAACGTCGAAGATCTGATCGGGGTCGTTCACGACCTGGAGGATCTCGACGACCTTGACGCTCTGACCGGCGTTACCGACTTCCCGACCAGCTGATCGTCCCGCGGGCCTGCCCCGGGGTGACTACTCCGGGCTCCCCCGAACGATGACGAGCGCGCCTGTTCGCGTAGTTCGTGTGACCATGCAGGAAACCGCCCGGGCGGCCGATTCCGCGGATGTCGTCGTCACCGTACGCTCTGCGGGCCATGACGGACGAAGCGACTCTCCGGACCAGCGTGCTCGTCGTCGACGACGAGCCACAGGTCGTCTGGGTGCTCCAGTTCAGCCTGGAGGCCGAGGGCTACACGACGTTCGCCGCGCGCGACGGGGTCCAGGCCATGTCCGCGATCGCGGAACATCATCCCCAGCTGATGCTGCTGGACATCATGATGCCCACGATGGACGGATGGAGCGTGCTCGAAGAGATGATGCAGCTCCCGCGCGAAGAGCGTCCGCGGGTGGTCGTGGTCTCGGCCATGGCGAACCTCCGCGATCGCGCGAAGGCGGCCGAGATGGGCGCCGACGCGTTCATGCCCAAGCCGTTCAACGTGGACGATCTGCTGGCCGTGCTTCAGGGCTTGGAACAGGCTTCCTGACCGCGAGCTAGCGCGCGTCGGATCCGTGTGCGAACCGCTGATGCTCCTTCGTGACGACCGTCGTGCCCACCGCCTTACAGACGAGGATCGGTTGGTCGAAGAACTCGGCCGCCGACTCGCTGATGTCGTTGCGGGGTCCGCCGATCTTCCACACCTCGAACTCGCACGTGCGCGAGGACTTCCCCACGCGGACGATCCGTCCCTTCGCCTCGACCCAATCGCCGGCGTACAGCGGTGCCAGGAACTCCACCGACTCGTACGCGCGGAACAGTCCCTCGTCGCCGTCGTAGCGCATGGCGAGCTCGGTGATCAGGTCGCCGACGATCTCCAGCTGCTTCGCGCCCGCGACCAGGTTGCCTCCGTAGTGAGCGTCCTCGCTCCCGAGACGACGGCGGATGTACGCGGAGGGGAGCTCCGGGTCGCTCACGTCAGGGGTCCCCGGGGTTGCGCGGCCTCGACCAGTTTGCCGAAGCGCACGCCGCGCGCGGGCACCCGGACGACCTCACCCGTCTTGCGCCGCACGAAGTACGTCTCGGCCCCCTCGTCGTAGCGCTCGAACACGCCCACGACCTCGGACAGGAAACCGTTCGGAAGCTCGAACTGGAACGTCACGCGCTTGCCTACGTCGGCGGGGGTCACCAGGTTCGTGGTCTTCATGCGCGGAGGATACCGAACCTCGAGCGGGCGCTAGCCGGCCGGGATCGACAGGCACGCCTCGGCCGCGAGGCGGAACAGGAGCTCCCGCCCGGAGGCGTGGGAGTCCCACCCCCGGTTGTCCCACGTGTCTCCCGAGAGATCGTCGCCCGCGTAGAGCAGCTGACCGAACGTCACCCCGCGGAACGCGGCGACCGCGAAGAACGCCGCCGCCTCCATCTCGACCGTCAGGCATCCCTCCGCGGCGCGGCGTTCGAGCTTGCCGCGCGTCTCCCGATAGAGGCCGTCCGTCGTCCACGTCTTGCCCGTCACGTAGGGGACGTGGTGGTGTTCGAGGGTCGCGACGATCGCGTCGACCGCCCGAGCCGTGGGCTCGACCTCCCGCCCCGGTGGCAGGTAGTGGTAGGACGTGCCCTCGTCCCGGATCGCGGCGGTCGGGACGATCACGTGGCCCAGCGCGACGTCGGGGACCAGCACGCCCGCGCCGCCGCAGGCGACGAACGTGCGGCATCCGCGCGCGATCAATTCCTCCAGGAACCCGCCCGCCAGAGGGGCGCCGACGCCCGGATGAACGAGGGCAAGCCTGCGCCCGTCGATGTCGAGCTCGTAGATCGGGTTGCGGCCGATCTCGGAGACCACGTGGTCCACGATGGTGCCGCCGTGCTCCGCTGCCACCATCTCGATCACGTCCTGGAAGAAACAGAGGACGGCGTGCGGCGGGATATCCATCGGTTCGATGTGATCGGAGGGCTCGATCACCGCGGTCAGCGACGGATCGAACTCGAGGATGGGCGCGTCGACGTGCTCTCGAGACCGGTCGTTCATGCCGCTCGCTCTCGGCGCGAGGCGAGCAGGGCGCCCGCGATCACCAACCCGATGCCGATGACGGAGAGCACGTGGACCGTCTCATCCCGGAAGACCACGCCCAGGATCAACGCGACGACGGGGATCAGGTACGTGGCGAACGAGGCGCGCGAGCTGCCCACGCGCGCGACCAGGTGCCCCATCAAGACGAACGCGATCCCGGTGCCCAGGACGCCCAGGCACGCGACGGCAACGAACGAGGACCAGGCGAAGTCGGATCCCGGGATGCTCAACAGCCCCAGCGGCAGCGTCCATATCGCGGCCAGCCCGAGCATCCGAGCCATCACGGGCAGCGAGCCGTACCGCTGGGTCAGCGGCGTCGCGATGTTGATGGCGAAGCCGTAGCAGAGCGTGGCGAGGAGCGCCATGAGGAAGCCGATGGCTTCGCTCGACCCCTCGCTGATCGAGGGCGCCGCGATGGCCGCCACGCCGAGGAATCCCACGGCGAGCCCCCACGCCTGCGCCCGCCCGGGTGGCCGCCGCAGCATCAGGGAACCGATGGCGACCGCGAAGATCGGGAGCGCGCCGTTCACCAAGCCGGTCAAGCCGGAGGCGATCCGCTGTTCGGCGAACGGGAAGAGCGTGAACGGGATCGCGACCCACAGCACCGAGATCGCCACGAGCCGCGGGAAGTCCTCTCGGGGGATCCGCTTCCGCGCGGCCGGGACCAGCCAGAGCACGGCCGCTCCGAAGATGATGCGGAGCCACGTGATGAGCCCGGGTTCGAACGCATCCAGGCCGATCGCGATCAGCAGGAACGAAGATCCCCAGATGAGCCCGACCGACAGGAACATCGCCCAGTCGAGCGGGGTGAACGCACCGGCGTGCGTCCCGGCGGTCGTCGTCATCACGCTGCGGCGTCGGCCGACGACCTCCCCGTCCTTCCGCGGTCCGGCGACCGGCTCGCTCACTTCAGACGGGTGATGGACGCGGGCGGGGGCTCCGGATATGCCTCGGGGTGGATGGCCCAGGCCATGATCTCCAGGCCGTCCACGAGCCGGGGTCCCGGGCGCGAGAAGAACGACGTGGCGTCGACCGCGAAGACGTTGCCGTTGCGAGCTGCGGGGGTGTCGGCGAAGTCCGGCTGGGCGAAGAGCGCCGCGCCCTCCTCCTCAGCCTCCTCCAGGTAGTACCCGCACGGCATGAAGACGATGACCTCGGGGTTCTCGTCCCGGATCCGCCGCCAGGTGACGACCGTGGACGGCTCTCCCTTGGCGTTGAGCAGGTTGACGCCTCCGGCGGCCTCCACCATCTCAGGCATCCAGTGACCCGCGACGAACGGCGGGTCCGACCAGTCCAGGCAGAACACCCTGATCGTCGGAAGCCGCGTGGCGATCTCCTTCACGCGCGCGACGCGGGAGCGGAGGAGGTTCGCGATGTCGACGCCGCGCTCGGCGCGGCCGAGCGTCGAGCCGACGGCCTCGATCTGCCCGATGACCTCCTCCAGCGTGTGCGGGTCGAGCGAGACCACCTTCGCGTCGGACACGCCGAGCTCGTCCAACGCGCGCTGCACCTGCCCGCTGGGAACCGCGCAGACGCGGCACAGGTCCTGCGTCAAGATCACGTCGGGCTGTTCCCGGCGGAGGAACTCCTTGTCCAGGATGTAGATGGGTTCGTGCGCGTCCATGCGCAGCCGTACCGCCTCGTCGATCTCGCGTGAGGTCAGCGGACGGCCTTGGGGGAGCGCGCTCCGCGAGACGACCGGCTTCGTGACCGCGTCGGGCGGGAAGTCGCATTCGTCGGTCACTCCGACGAGGTCGTCCCCGAGGCCGAGCGCGTAGACGATCTCGGTCGCCGACGGCAACAGGGAGACGATCTTCATGCCGGCAAGTCTCGCAGGCGCTCGCCGTCCTGCAGGAGCGAGACCAGGTCGGTGAGCGCCCGTCCGGCGGTCGCGCCGTCCATCACGCGGTGGTCGAACGTCAACGAGAGCGTGCACGCCGGCCGGGCCACGACCTCGCCGCCCACCACCAGCGCGCGGGGCTGGATCACCCCCATGGCCACGGTCACCGCGTTCCCGGGATTCAGCAGGGCGTCCCGGCCTCGGAGCCGTAGACTCCCGGTGTTGCTGACCCCGATCGTGGCCCCGCTCAGGTCGTTCGGCGTGAAGTGGCCGCCGCGCGCCGCATCGGCGAGCCGTCGGATCTCGCTCGCGATCCCGCCGATCCCCATCGAATGGGCGTTCCGAAGCACCGGGACCATGAGGCCGCGCTCGGTATCGATCGCGAGGCCGACGTGCACGGATCCCGAGGCATGGATCCCGTCGGGTTGCCACGAGGAATTCAGGAGCGGGTGATCGGGGCTGGTCCTCGCCAGCGCCGCGATGAAGACGGGGAGCGGAGACACGTCGCGCTCTCGACGGAACGCCTCCAGCTCGGTGCAATCCACGGTCCGGAACGTCGTCACCTGGGGGATGGCCGCGACCTCCGTGAGTCGCCGGGCGATCTCGCGACGCAGGGGGGTGATGGGATCGACGTCGGCGACATCGAGCGTCGCATCCATCCGCCGCGTTCAGGTCCTCGACCGTGATCCGCCCATCGGGCCCGGTACCGGCGATCGTTGCGAGATCGATCCCCCGCTCTTTCGCGAGCTTGCGAACCGCAGGGGTGGCGGCCGCTTTGACCGGTGAGGTCGCGACGTCCGAACGGGGCGAGGCGCCGTCGTCAGCGGCGCCGTCGAACGTGACCAACGGCGAGCCGACCGGCACCGCGTCCCCTACCGACGCGTGCAACGTCGTCACCGTCCCCGCGAACGGCGACGGGATCTCGACCGTGGCCTTCGCCGTCTCCACCTCGACGAGCGGCTGGTTCAACGCGATCTGCTCGCCTTCGCCCACGAGCCACGCGACGATCTCGCCCTCCTCCAGGCCCTCGCCCAGGTCCGGCATGGCGAAGACGCGATCCGCCATCAGTACTTCACCGTTCGGCGGACGGCCTCGGCGATCCGTTCGACGCTCGGCAGGTAGTGCTGCTCGAGCGACGCGGGCGGATACGGCACGTCCCATCCGGTCACGCGCGCGACGGGGGCCTCCAGGTGATCGAACGCCAGCTCCATCACTCGCGCCGCGATCTCGGCGCCCATCCCGAGCGTCAGCGGCGCTTCGTGCACCACCACGACGCGGCCGGTCTCTCGGGCGCAGCGCTCGAGGAGCGGCAGGTCGAGCGGCGAGAGCGAGCGCAGGTCCACCACGCGCGCGCCGACCCCCTCGTCCGCGAGCATGACCGCGGCTTCGAGGCAGCGCGGGACCATCGCGCCGTACGTCACGACGGTGCAGGCGTCGCCGTCGAGCAGGATCCGCCCCACGCCGATGCCGGGACCGTCGACGGTCAGGTCGCCGTCCTCTTTCGACCAGTACCGCGCCTTCGGTTCGAGCACGATCACGGGATCCGGGTCGGCGATCGCCAGACGGAGCAGGCGGTACGCGTCGAGCGCGGTCGACGGAACCACGACCTTCAGCCCGGCCGTGTGGACCCAGTACGTCTCGGTGCTCTCGCCGTGGTGCTCCTTGCCGCGGATGCTGCCGAACGACGGGATGCGGATCGTGATCGGCATCTCCACGCGCCCTCGCGTCCGCTCGCGGTACTTCGCCACGTGGCTCACCACCTGGTCGAGCGCCGGATACGAGAAGCCGTCGAACTGGATCTCGACCACGGCCTTCCATCCCGCCAGCGCCAGTCCCACCGCCGCGCCGACCATCGCCGCCTCCGCGATCGGCGTGTCGAACACTCGCTCCGAGCCGAACTCCTTCTGCAACCCCTCGGTCACCCGGAAGACGCCGCCGAGTCTGCCGACGTCCTGCCCGTACACCAGGACGCGAGGATCGTCGTTGAGCGCGTCGCGGAGCGCGGCGTTCAGCGCCGCCGACATGGTCACCTCAGGCATCGCCGAGTGCCTCCGTGCGTTCTCGCAGGAAGGGCTCGGGTGGATCCGCGTACGTCCAGTCGAACATCCACTCCACCGGCGGCGGTTCGGTCGCGATCACATCCGCCCGGATACGCGTCACCTCGGTCTCGGCTGCGGCGTCGCATCCCGCGACGAACGCGTCGTCGGCGTATCCGCTCGTGACAAGCCACGCCCGGTACCGCTCGATCGGGTCGAGCGCGCGCCACCGTTGCACCTCCTCGTCGTCGCGGTAACGGCCCGCGTCGTCTGCGGTGGTATGCGGGCCGACGCGGTACGTCATCGCCTCGATCAGCGTGGGCCCGTCGCCCGCGTGGGCCCGGGCTACCGCGTCCTTCGTGACGCGATACACGGCCAGCACGTCGTTGCCGTCCACGCGCACGCCCGGGAACCCGTAGCCCTCCGCGCGCTTCCAGATCTCACCCGTCGTCTGCGACGTGGTCGGCACGCTGATCGCCCAGCCGTTGTTCTGGCAGAACAGGATCGCCGGCGAACGGAACACCGCGGCCATGTTGGCTGCCTCGTGGAAGTCTCCCTCGCTCGCCGAGCCGTCGCCGAAGTAGGCGATCGCGCACGCGACGAGGTCGTCGAGCCGCAGGCCCATCGCATACCCCACGGCGTGCGAGATCTGCGTGGCCGTCGGGACGCAGATCGGTGCGAAGCGGGTGGCCCGGGGGTCGTAGGGGCCACCGTGCCAGGTCCCCCGGTGGTACTGGATGTACTGGACCGCGTCGACGCCCCGAACGAGCGCCACCGCCAGCTCACGGAACGAGGGGAAGACGAAATCGTCGGTCCCGAGCGCGAAGGCCGAGCCGACCTGCGCGGCCTCCTGGCCTTCGAAAGGTGGGTAGACGGTCAGCTCGCCCTGGCGCTGCAGCGCCATGCACTCCCGGTCCAGGCGTCGGGCCAGAACCATCCAGCGCAACAACTCTCGGAGCTCCTCCGGCTCAAGGCCGACCTCCGTGTCGCCGACCGCGGTGCCGTCGGGGGCGATGAGGCGGAACGGCTCGGTTCCGCCCCGTGGATCGTTCGTGGCCAACGCTTCAGCTCCAACGCCGGGGACGCCGAGAGCATAGGTGATGCCGCCGTTCGCTAGACTCCGCGACGTGGTTCCCAGCGCCTACCTCCGCGTGTTCCAGCCGCTCGACGGGTTCGAGCGGCAGGAGCAGATCCACTGGGAGCGGTACCTCATCGAGGGCGCTCGCTCCACGACGCTCCGGCGTCGGTACGCGGACCACGAGACGACTCCCGGGCTGGGTGTGCTCGCGCCGGCCGAGGGGGAGCACGCCGAGATCCGGGTGATCGACGGGCGGACGTTCGTCAGTCCCTGGCGGATGCACCTCCGCGTCCTGGCCGCGCTGCTCTCGTTCTCGGCGACCAAGCCGCTCGAGCTGTCCGACCGGTTCGTGCCGAAGCAGGACGTGAAGCGCGCGGCCAAGGAGCTCGCCAGGCTTCGCCGTCGCGATCCGAGCGCGGTGGCGTTCGTGCACCAGAGCCCGTGGCACGTGCCGATCCGATGGTTCGTGTTGTTCGATGACGGCGAACGGTGGTTGGGCGAGGACGAGTTCGGCCGGACCCGTCTCCGCTACCGGACCACCGCGCGTCGCGCGATGCGACGGGCGGAGCGCGCCGTGCCGGTCCTTCGCCGGACCGACCTCGGGCCGATCTCCGATCTCATCCTAGACCTGCACCAGTGGCTCGCGGGGTTCGACCCGGGGTCCCTGCTCGAGCTCGATTACGCGACGCTCTGCGACTTCATGACGTGGGACGAGCTCGATGACGATCGTTCCTCCCGCGATCTCCACGAGGCGCTCGATGCGCTCGAGCGTGAGGAGTTCCCGCGGTCGGCGGATATCTACCAGGGCGTCTTGACGCACTGGGCCGAGATCCGCAGCCGCGAGATCATGAACTAGCCGCAGGCTTCGCCGCGGCCATCCGACAGGGCGAGGGGGATCATATGGACATCGGCGTGCTCGGCACGGGTATCGTCGGCAGGACGATCGGAACCAGGCTCGTCGGGCTCGGCCATCGGGTCGTTATGGGCTCGCGCACCGCGGACAACGCGGACGCGGCTGAGTGGGTGGCCGAGGTCGGAACCGGGGCAGCACACGAGCATCTCGCCCGCGGCACCTGCATCGGCGAACATCCAGCACCAGCCGGGGGATCGAGATGTACCTTCCGCTCTGGCTCCGGCTCTACGGGGCGCTCGGCACCGGCGCGTTCAACATCAAGGTGATGCGATAGCCGAGGTCTGCTGTGGTCGGTGGCCAGGGGCAGAATCGAACTGCCGACACCGCGGTTTTCAGCCGCGTGCTCTGCCATCTGAGCTACCTGGCCCGGGCCGGTAGTGAACCTGGCAGGAATCGCTACCGTGGTCATCACCAGCGCGTTGAAGTGTAGCGAGTGGAAGTGGGTCCGGGCTCGGTAACGGCAACTCGGCCTGCAGGATGTGTCCGAGACTGCCTCGATCGTTGCTGCGTGGTGCCGGAAGTGGAGTCAGTCAGGCGGCCGTTTCGAGGCCCTGAGCCGCTCCATAGCGGGCCATCGTGAGGGGGCGTTGACCATCACGGCCCAGCCGAGCATCTCGACCTGCTGACGCGCCATCCCAGCTGTGAGCCCTGCCGAGGACGGGGTGTCCTCGAGAGCGCGATTGAGCGATTCGGAGTCGTTCCGGCGCCCGTAAAGGCGTCGGAAGTCCGGGTCCGAGGGAGGATGGGCCGAACGTTCTCGGTTCGGTTGAACCTGCACTAGCGATCGGCTTCGTTCTGGTGGAGGCGCCCCGTGATCCGCCGTGGGCCGAGGCGCTCGGTGAGCACGTGCACGAGTTCCTGATCCGCACTAAGCGCGAAGAGGGGACGGGTACCAGGCGTACGGGACACCCCGTGAACTCGAGCGTTACCTCCCGATCCTCTGGAGCGACCTTCGACCTAGGGCAGTCGGCCTCGGCTGGATTGACGGTTGACCCGCGCTCGGGGGACAGTTAGCGCTTCCTGTCCTCAGCTCGAAAGGAGAACCTCGTGAGGCGCCTCCCCACCCGCAGGCTCCGTCCCGCCGGTATGGCCGTCGCTGGATGCATCTTCGTCATCGCGGTGCTGCTGAGTGGCGTCGCTTACGCAAACACATCGGCGGGAACGGCGTCGTTGTCGATGTCGCCGTGCGCCAAGGCGGGAGCGAACGCGACCCTAACCGCGACGATCACGAACAAGAACGCGAGCACCGGCAACAAGATCGGCTCGATCTTCCTGGACGCGACCAAACCGACCTTCTCGAACATCCAGCCCGTGACGGCGATCGTCATCCAGGGCCGCTCCGACTGGACCCCGCATCTCGAGACGTACGGGAGCGGGAGCGACCGCAACGACCTCGACGGCTTCTACCTGACGGCCAACAACAGCACCACGGCGCCGATCGCGGGCGGGGGCTCGATCACGGTCTCGTTCCCCGTCACGATCGGGACGAGCACCGGCGCGAAGACGTGGACCGGCACAGCATGGACGGGGACGAACCTGAACGGATCGAAGTTCAGCTCGTTCTCCACCACCGTTACCATCAAGACGTCCTGTGCCTCGAGCCTCACGTTCGTCACGGGCCCGTCCAGCACTCCAGCCGGCGGCGTGATGAGCGACGTGTCGGTCAAGGTGTGGGACGGACCCGGCGGCACCGGGAACCCGGTCGCCGGGGAGACCGTTAAGTTGACGTCGACCGGTCTGGTGTCGAGCCCAACGGCCGTGACGAACGCCTCGGGGACCGCCACCTTCACCGGCGCCTCGCAGCTCACCGTCGGTACGACCGCCGCTCCCAACTACACGATGTCGGCATCGGACGGGACGCTCTCCACCAACGCCTTCTTCAACATCACCGCAGCGGCGCCCAACGCGATCAGCTTCGTGAGCGGGCCCTTCAGCACGGGCGTCGGCGGCACGATGAACAACGTCACGGTCAAGGTCGTCGACGCGAACAACAACCCCGTCAACGCCGATCCCGTGGCCCTCACGTCGTCGGGGCTCGTAATAGGGACGACCTCGGCGATTGCGACCGACAGCTCGGGACAGGCGACGTTCAGCGGGAACGACCTGAAGGTCAAGAACGCCGCGGGGCCCTACACGATGACGGCGTCGGACGGGGTGAAGACCAGCAGCCCCGCGGGGTTCACCATCACGAACGGCTCCGCAGAGAACATCGTCTTCGTCACGAACCCGGGCGACACGGTCGCCGGTGGATCGATGGCAACGAACGTGAAGGTGAAGGTGACGGACCACTACGGCAACCCGGTGCAGGGCGACGCGGTCTACCTCTCGTCGGCAGGGCTCGCTCCGAGCACCACCGGAACCGTCAACACGCTCGCGGACGGCACCGCCACCTTCAGCGGGCTGCAGGTCAGCACGGTCGCGGGGCAATACACGATGACGGCGAGCGACGGGACGAACACGAGCCCGCAGACCGGGTTCAGCGTGCTGCCGGGCGATCCGGCCACCCTGACGTTCGTCACGCCGCCCACGGACACGTTGGTGAACGACTGCATCAACAACCTGGGGTGCGGGTCGAACGGTGCCGTCCAGGTCGAGGTGAAGGACAGCCAAGGCAACGACGTGGCCGACGGGACATCCGTGACGGTCAGCATCGGCACCAACCCGCCGGGTTCTGGGACGATCACGGGAACGCTGACCGGACAAACGTTCAACAGCGTCGCGTCGTTCTCGAATCTGAAGATCGATACCACGAGCTCCGGCTACACCGTGCACGCCATCTGGCAGGGGCATCCGGCGGTCTTCGGCGAGAGCGGAGCCTTCGCGATCACCAACACGAACAACAGCTGCGGCGGGCAGAACCAGCCGGCCTGCACCGCGACGTTCGACAACGGGACCTCCACGGTGAGCGGCCCGGCGGGCACGACGCTGATCATCGAGACGAACCAGCTGACATGCTCCGCCGTTCAGACCCCGATCGCCGGAACGGTAACGATCATCCCGCCCGGCTCGGGACCCACGCCGATCACGTTCACCGACACGATCGTGCTTCCGGTGGGGGGCCCGTACCCGTTCTGCAAGATGCCGCCCACGCCGGCCGCTGCCGTGCCGCTCTGTAGCACGGTCAACGGTCTGAATCAGAACCCCAACGGGGTGGCGTGCGTGACGGAACAGGTCGAGTTCATCGCGGATCCGAACCACGCGATCCTGCACTCGGTCCTATGGATCGACAGCACCGACCCCGCCGGCAAGCACTAGCGCGGAGGGTTCGATCCGCCGGGCGTCCGGCCCGGCGGATCGAACCACCGCTCACGCTCGGGTCGGGAGTGGGACCTCCGGGATCCCCACGACGTGGAGTCGCTCGATCAGCCCGTCACGCTCACGCCGGATCTCGTCCTCGTCGCGACCGTCCGAGAGGCCGCAACGGAGGAACGCCTCGAGCACGAAGGCGATGTCATGCTCGGCCCCGAGCGCGCGCGCCGAGGCGAGGCTCTCCCTGAGGGCCACCTCGGCGTCGGCTCGCTCGCCCGACTGCGCCAGCGCGTAGCCGCGGTTGCGCAGCAGCCACGGCGAGAAGCGGTGGGTGGCGGGGAGGGCCTCGAGCAGATCGTCGATGATCGGCAGGGCGTCGGCGGGAAGGCCCTGCAGGATGTACGACTCCGCGAGCAGGCTCGCGACGTCGCTGCTGTGCATGTCACCCACCTCGCGATCGAGCGCGGCCAGCTCGTCGAACATCGCCGACGCTTCGTTGAACCGGCCGGTTCGAGTACGCGTGGCGGCCAGTAGCGTGGCTGACAAGAGCTCGTGCTGGCGCGCGCCCGCCGCCCGGAAGATGCGCAGCGCCTCGCTCAGGACGCTCGCAGCCTCGTCGAGACGACCTTGGAACAGGAGCACTTCGCCGGTGTTCATGTCGTCGATCGCCGCATCCACCACGTTGCCCGTCTGCAGGAAGACGTCGCGTGCGCGCTCGTACCAATCCACCGCTTCGTCCCACGCCCCCTGGAAGTAGGCGTAGTAGCCGAGGTTGGTCATAACATCGCCCTGTTTCGCCAGGTTGCCGAGCCGTCGGTACAGCTCCAGCGCCCGTTCGGAGTAAGGGCCGCCGGGTGACACCCCCAGTGACTGCTCGGCGATGTCCAGCACGTAGAGCGCATGCGCGGTCGCGTCCAGCTCATCGGCGGCCTCGCCGTCGTCGAGCGCTTGGCGGCACCACCGGATCGCCTCTCGGTTGCGCCCCTGCGTCCATCGGATGCCCGCGTAGTGCGCGGCCAGCTGCGCTCGGACCTTGAGCGCCGCTTCGCTCGTCTCGTCGGCGAGCAGCCGCGTGGCGCGAGTGATCGTTCGAAGCGCCTGGGGGTAGCGTCCCTCCAGGTCCCAGACCAGCGCTTCCTTGAGGAGCGTCCGGGCCTGACGCAATGGAACGCCGCTGACGCGGCGCCTCGCCTCCCGGTAGGCCTGCTCTGCTCCCCGGTACTCGCCCAGACGCATCCGGACGTCACCCAAGGATTCGCTCGCGGCCGCGACCTCGGTCGGCTCGAGCGACGGCAGCCGCCCGGCGGCTTCGAGCGCTCGAACGAAGAAGTCCCGCGCCTCGACGTTGGCGTAGATCTGGCTCGCCTGTTCGGCTGCCAGTCGCGAGAACCGCCATGCCTCCTCGTAGCGCTGGGCGTAGAAGAAGTGCAGCGAGAGGAGCTCGGCGACGTCGTCGACGTCCGTGCCCGCCTCCGCCTGGATGGCCTCCCCCACCCGCGCGTGCAGCTCCCGGCGACGGCGGAACGGGAGGCTCTCGTAGGCGACGTCTCGGACGAGTCCGTTGCGGAAGCGGAACCCCCCTCGCCCATCCATCTCGATGAGCCCTTCGAAGGCGCCAGAGGCAACGAGGTTCGCCTCCACCCCGTCCTCCTCCTCCAGCACGCGTTGCGCCATCTCCTCCGTGAAGCTCTGGCCGAGCACCGACAGGTTCCGCAAGCGGCCCCGGACCTTCGGGGGCAGACGGTCGATCTGCGCCGTGACCACGCCCTCGATCGAGCTCGGGAGCTCGTCGACCGAGCCCCCGGTCCGGATCACCTCGAACAGCAGCGCCTTCAGGAACCGGGGGCTTCCACCCGAACGCCGCGTGAGCGCCTCGACGGCCTGCGGCGTCAGCGGCCGCTCCTCGGTCGCGTCGTGGATCAGCGCCACCGAGGCCTCGTGCGTGAGGGGTCCGAGTGTCAACCGGATCGTTCGACCGCCGTTGTCCGACCGCTCGTCCTCCCCGACCGAACCATCCCTCCGGGACACGACGACGAGCAGCTTCAGCTCATCCATCCGGGCCGCGATAGCCTGGACGAGCTCGGCCGAGGCCTCGTCGATCCATTGCGCGTCCTCGATCACCGCCACGGCCGGTCCGCCTGCGAACTCCACGAGCAGGTCGCCGATGGCACCCTCCATCCGCCCCCGACGGAACCGCTCGTCCAGGGCAGCGACCTCGGGCGTATCAGGGATCTCGAGATCCAATGGCACGGCGAGCAGCGGCAGCCATGGCATCAGCTCGGGACACGCCTGATCGACGCGTGCCGAGAACGTCGCCACGGCCTCCTCGTGATCGAGTCCCTCAGGGATGCCTAGCAACGCCCTGAGGAGCGGCCTGAAGGGGAAGTACGGGGTCGAGGTCTCGTACGGCTCGCAGGCGACCGCGTGCCACGCGATGTCGACAGGTGCCCGGACGCGAAGCTCGTGGATCAGACGGCTCTTGCCAGCACCGGCGTCGCCGGTCAACTCCACGAGCTCCCCGCAACCGCCCACCAACCGGTCGATGGCCTCCCCCAGGAGATCGAGCTCCCGCTCTCTTCCGACCAGCCGAAGGTCCGCCAGGACCTCGGTCCGGCCGCTCCCGAGGATGGGCCCCAGCCGACGTGCCACCACGGGCAGCCGCTTCCCCTTCACCATGAACGGCTCGAGCATCTCGGTCCCGAACCGAAGTGCGGAGGCGGCGAGCACCTGGTCGGTCACGAGGATCTCGCGCTGTTCGGCCTTCGCCATAACCCGGGCGGCGAGGTTCACCGTGTCGCCCATGACCGCGTAGCTGCGGCGGAAGCTTGGTCCGATGGCGCCGGCGAAGATCGGACCGCTATTGACGCCGATGCGGACCGGGATCGTCGTACGCGCATCGACGATCGCACGGACCGTCAGCAGCATGCGTTCCGCATCGTCGCCGAGAGTCGATGGCGCGCCTGAAACCATGTAGATCTTCCCGCCGTCGCGATCGACGTCGGACTCGAGGAAGGTCACCCCGTGCTTCTCGCACGCGTCCTGAACGACCTGGACCAGCTCGTCGAGCCCGTACGCAACCACGTCAGGTCCGGCATGGTCCAGGAGCTCGTCTATGCCATCGAAGTGGACGAACGCGACCGTCACAGGCCGGTGCCCGGGATCGATCGCACCGGCGAGTACGTGTTCCCGGAGCGCGACAGGGATGCAGGAGAGGAGGTCGAGGCCCTCGAGGGAACCCTCGATCGCAGGGAGCGATCCGGGCAGACCTTTGGGGGCGCTCCTGAGCAGGATGCCGTCTCCCTTCTCCCGCCCCAGGGTCTGGGGCGGGAGGAACTCCGCGGTTGCTCGACTCGCGAGGATCTCGCCAGCGACGGCCGTCCCTTCCATCGAAACCGTTTCGCTCGCCGCAGGCCCCGTGATGATCAGCTCACGATGTCGATCACCGACCAGGAAGAAGTGGAACGTGCCGCTATGGAGCCCGATCGAGATCCGGAGCCTGACCTTTCCGGCGGTCGTTTCGATGGGCCCGATCCCGCGTAGCGCTTGCCGCATGCCGACGGCCGCTCTGGCGCCCCTCGTCGGGTGGCCGTCCCCGGTGAACAGGATGAGCAGAGCGTCGCCGCCGAACTTGATGAGGCCTCCGCCCTCCCCGTAGGCGACCGAGAGCAGCCGCGCGAACACCGAGCCGATGACGTCGGTCAACTCTTCAGCGCCGACCTTCCCCTTGCGAGCCAAGCGCTCCGACATCTTCGTGAATCCCGAGATATCGGCGAACACGACGGTGCCGTCGATCGTCCGGAGCGTCGTGCCAGGCGCCTCCGCGAGCCAGTCGATCAACAGGCGCGGCAGATAGGGTCGCAGTGCGACCGTGGCTTCTTGGGGTTGCTCCGGCAAACGAGGTACCTCCGGGGACTCGTTGGTCCCCCGGAGTCTATCCGCGGCGTCGACGTCGAGGAAAGCCGACCTTCGGCCGCCTACGCCTGGGTCGTTCGTTCGGTCGGATCCAATCCTCGACCGCCATCGACCTTGCCAAGACGGGGATCGCGGGCACCACGTTCTGTTACAGGGTGACAGCTTCGATACGGCGGGGAAAGTGCTACGACGGCCGAGCGTTGCACGGCCGTGCCGTTGGACGACAACGCCCCCGCGATCGTCTACAGCGGACCGAGGGCGCGGAACAGTTCCGTTGGTGTCACGACCATGTCCGGCGGAGCGCAGGCGTCGTACTCGTTCATCGGACGCAAGGTCAGGGTCTTGGTGCGAACGACGCGCCCTCGTCGGGCCGACTCGACGTGTATATCGACGGCCTGTTCGTCAGCGAAGTCGATCTCTACACGTCGAGCATCCGTACGAAGACGTATGCCTTCACGCGAACGCTGTCCACAGGGCCCCACGTCGTCGTGCTCGTCTGTCCGGGCACCAAGGACCCGTCATCGACGGGAAAGACGTCGATATCGATGGGATCGGAGCCATCTCGATATGAGTCGGCCCGATGAACAGCACTCGTCGCTGTCCGGGAGCCGACGTCGTCGGACGCGACGTACCCTACCTGGCCGGTGGATCTGGCGCGGGTGACGGGCTTCGATCCCGCGATCTTCGCCTTGACAGGGCGATGAGGACTCCGGACTCCTCCACACCCGCGTGTATGAAATTGGTGGAGCGTGCCCCCAACGGGATTCGAACCCGTGCCGCCGCCTTGAAAGGGCGGTGTCCTGGGCCGCTAGACGATGGGGGCTTACCCAGCTGCTCAACGGCCGAGAGAGGGGCAGCCGCCAGAGTATAACGGGGGAGGGGTCCTGCCCTCTTGATCGCGTCGCGCCGTGCGAAGGGATCGATTCGAACGATGGCTCGACTCGAGGAGCGAAGGTCAGACGGCGCGCGCCGAATGGGACGGGATCCTGTTGATCACGTTCGCCCCGGACGGGCGATGCCGGGACCATCGCGAGTGGCAGGTTCGCCGGGAGCTTCCGCCCGACTGAGCCGGTCCCCGGGGCGAACATCCGCGCCGATGTGACACTCGAGGACGTGATGCGCATGACGGCAGAAGGCGATCGCGCCCGGCGGGGTCCTCGCCACGCGGATCACGCGCCACGAGGCATCTAGGAATACCACGGTGATCGGGAACAGCAGGCCCATCGTATGCACGGAGCGGCAGTGTTCGAGCAGCAGGGCCTGGTTCGGGTCGAGCGGTCTCCCACGGAGCCCTCGCATCCGTTCCCGGCGGTCGAACGGCACGTCCGCCTGCCAACGCGAACCGCGTGGACCGGCGATGATGAGCCGTCGCATCCCGGCGACCGTAATCGTCCCTGATGACAGCGTTCGGTCCTCGTGGGCCTGGCAGGATTCGAACCCGCGACACGAGGGTTAAAAGCCCCCTGCTCTAGACCAGGCTGAGCTACAGGCCCCGCGGGGATTGTACGGACGCGGGGGTCTCAGGCCGTTCCAGTCCGGCGAGGAGCTTGCGCAACAGACCGTCGAGGGCGCGACGATCCGCGTGGGTGAGCGAGGCCAGGAGGCGTTCCTCGTTCCTCGCATGGGTCTCGACTGCCTTGTCGATGACCGTCTTCCCACGCCGGGTCAGCCGGACGAGGGTGCCTCGGCGGTCGGCGGGGTCGGGTCTGCGTTCCACCAATCCGGCCTCGTCGAGACGATCGAGCCGCTTCGTCATGCCGCCCGAAGACAGCATCGTGGTTTCCATCAGCCGGGTCGGGTTGAGCTCGTACGGTCGTCCCGAGCGACGCAACGCGGCGAGCAGGTCGAACCACCCGGGCTGCAGGCCGTGAGGAGCGATCCCCTCCGCCAGGTTCTCGTCTGCGAGGTATGCGGAGCGGAAGAGCCGCCCCAACAATCCGATGGGCTCCACGTCGAGATCAGGTCGTTCTTGTCGCCACTGGGCGAGGATGCGGTCCATGTGGTCCGGTGCGTTCGTCATCCCTCCGCAGTATACTTCTTGGCAAGATACTTTCTAGGAAGGTAAACTCTGCTCGGACCATGAGACCGATCAGAAGGAGCAGGACGTGACAGCACACGCTCACGGCATCGAACCGACGATGTGGGCGATCAGACTGCACGCGGCCGGTGGACCCGACGAGCTCGTGCTCGAACGGATCGAGACACCACAGCCGGCGGTGAGGGAAGCGCTCGTGCGGGTTCATGCCGCCGCGATCACGCCGGACGAGTTGGATTGGCCGACCGATCGGCTCCCCGCGACCCCGTCGTACGAGCTTTCGGGCGAGGTGGTCGCCATCGCGCCCGACGTGGACACCCTCGCGGTTGGCGACGACGTGTGGGCGCTCTCCGACTTCGGTCGTGATGGCGCGGCCGCCGAATACATCGCGATCCCCGCCTCGCTCCTGGCTCCGAAGCCGGGGACGCTGGGTCACGAAGAGAGTGCGGCCGTGCCCCTCTCCGCGCTCAGTGCCTGGCAAGGGTTGTTCGATCACGGCGGATTGAAGGAAGGCGAACGCGTGATGATCCACGGGGCCGCAGGTGGCGTGGGTCACTTCGCCACGCAGCTCGCGCGCGGGCGAGGTGCCTACGTGATCGGCACGACGTCGCCCGCCAGTGCCGACCTCGCACGTGGCTTCGGCGCCCACGAGGTCCTCGTCGCGTCCGACGTCGATCTCGAAGGCTCGCTTGACCCCGTCGACCTCGTCTTCGACACGGTCGGGGGTTCGGTGCTCCAACGTTCGCCCGCGCTCATCCGTCCCGGCGGGCGACTCGTCTCGATCGCCGAAGAACCGACGGTCGGGTCCGATGAGAAGATCGAGACCTGGTATTTCGTCGTCGAACCGAACCGAGCGCAGCTGGTCGAGCTCGCACGCATCATCGATGCCGGCGAGCTGCGCCCCGCGATCGACTCGGTGTTTCCCCTGACCGAAGCTCGTGCGGCGTTCGAGCGCAGCCTGGCCTCGGGCAAACGCGGCAAGGTGATCCTTCGAGTGGTCGATGGAGTACCGGAATGACGCGACAAAGCGAGAAGGCTGCCGCGTTCCGCGCGCTGCACGCCGGTCCGGCGTTCGTCATCCCGAACCCGTGGGACGCCGGTTCTGCCCGCGTCCTGGCCGCACTCGGGTTCCGGGCGCTCGCAACCACCAGCTCCGGGTTCGCGTTCACGCTCGGACGCCGGGACGGGGACGTGACGCTGGATGAGGTTATCGAGCACACCGCCGCACTTGACCTGTCGACAGATCTCCCCATCTCGGTCGATCTGGAGAACGGGTACGGATCCGAGCCGGAGATCGTCGCGCTCGCGATCACCAGCGCGGCCGATGCGGGTGCGGTAGGTGGTTCGATCGAGGACTTCGACCCCAGCGGTTTCCTCTACGGGCGGGACCACGCTGCCGACCGGATCGCCGCGGCGGCCGAGGCCGCGCGTGGTCTCCCGTTCCCGTTCACGCTCACGGCGCGCGCCGAGAACCACATCCGCGGGGATCCCGACCTGTCGGACACGATCGCGCGTCTCCGGTCCTTCGAGGAGGCCGGGGCCGATGTGCTCTACGCGCCGGGCCTGCGGAGCGTCGAGGAGATCCAAGCCGTGTGCGAGGCCGTCTCGAAGCCGGTCAACGTCCTGGCGTTGCCGGGGCTCTCGCTCGCGGAGATCGTCGACGCAGGCGCGCGGCGGATCAGCGTCGGCGGCGGGTTGGCGTGGATCGCGGTCGATGCGATGGCCACCGCGGCTACCGCGATCCTCGACTCTGGTGACCTGTCCGTGCTGGGGGCGAGCTCCCCGTTCGATCGGTGGCTGGCGTCCGGCTGAGCCGTGGCCCCGAGAGGATCGGGCTGCCGGGGAACCTCTCACGTCTCCTTGCCCGTCCCACGTTCGTCCACCCGGCCAAGAGGAGGCTCACCGTGAAGCGCATCGGCTACATCGCGGCGGGTGTCGTGCTCGGAACGATCGTGGCGTTGACGCTACCGTCGCTCGCGCAGGACACCGGCTCGCCGGCTCCCAGCACCGCGGATCGCACCGTTACCGTGAACGGCACGGCCACGATCAAAGCCAAGCCCGACGAGGCGGTCATCAGTTTGGGCGTCCAGACGCAAGCGAACACCGCCCAGAGCGCGCTGGCAGACAACGCGACGAAGATGACCGCCCTGATCGCCGCGTTGACGAACAAGGGCATCGCAAAGGACGACATCGCGACCAGCTACGTGAGCATCTACCCCACGTACGGCAACAACGGCATGGACATCACCGGCTATCAGGCAGTGAACCAGGTCGATGTCACGGTCCGCGACATCTCCAAGGTCGGCGAGATCATCGACGACTCCGTCAAGGCCGGAGCGAACCTGTCGAACGGCATCACCTTCCAGCTGTCCGACCAGAACCAGGGCGTGGACCAGGCGCTCGCCGACGCGGTCGCCAACGCTCGCTCGAAGGCGGAGACGCTCGCCGGAGCCGGCGACGCACAGCTCGGAGAGGTCGTGTCGATCCAGGAGGGCTCGGGCTACACGCCGCCGATCTACTACGGTCGCGACATGGCCGCCAGCTCGGCCGGCGCGGCAGCCACTCCGATCCAGCCTCCGACCCTCGAGACCCAGGTGTCGGTGACCGTCACGTGGGCGCTCACCTAGGCCACCGCCGCTAGGTCAGTCCGTATCGGTTCGTGATGGGCAGGCGGCGGTCGCGCCCGAACGCCTTCGGCGTGATCTTGACCCCGGGCGCGGCCTGCCGCCGCTTGTACTCGGCGCGATCGATCATCCGCGTCACCCGCTCCACCGTCGCCCGGTCGAACCCCCGGGCGACGATGGAGTCCACATCCGTGTCGTCCTCCACGTAGGCCTCGATGATCGGATCGAGCACGTCATAGGGCGGCAGCGAGTCAGTGTCGAGCTGGTTCGGCCGAAGCTCCGCGGTCGGGGGCTTGGTCATGATCCGCTCGGGTATCGGTGGCTCCCCGGGGCCGTGCTCGTTCCGCCACGCAGCGATCTCGTACACGAGCGTCTTGGGGACGTCCTTGATGGGAGCGAACCCGCCGGCCATATCGCCATAGAGCGTGGCGTAGCCCACCGCGTACTCGCTCTTGTTCCCGGTCGCGAGCACGAGCGAGCCGAACTTGTTGGAGAGCGCCATCAGGAGGTTGCCGCGGACGCGCGCTTGAAGGTTCTCTTCGGCGACCCCTTCCTCCGTGCCGGCGAACAGGTCGCTGAGCGTGCGGCGGTACACGTCGAACACGTCGGTGATCGGCACGACGTCGATCTGCACCCCGAGCCGTTCGGCACAGTCCAGGGCGTCCTCGACGCTCTCCGGCGACGAGTACTCCGATGGCATCGCGAGCAGACGGACGGCGTCGGGCCCCAGCGCGTCGGATGCGAGCGTGGCCACCAACGCCGAGTCGATCCCGCCCGACATGCCGACCACCGCTTCGCGGAACCCGTTCTTTCGCACGTAGTCCCCGAGGCCGAGCACCAATGCCTGGTAGACCTCCGCCGGGCCGGTCGGCCACTGTGGTTCAGGCCCTTGGGACGTCACCCAGCTTCCATGGCCTTCGATCTGTTGAAGATCGAAGAACGCGAGGTCCTCCTGGAACAGTGCGGCTTGGGTGACGATCGTGCCGTCGGGCGAGACCACCATCGAGCCGCCATCGAATACGAGCTCGTCTTGCCCGCCGACCGCGTTGACGTAGATGAACCACGCGCCCGTCTGCCGCGCCCGGTCGCTGCATATCTCTACGCGTTCAGCGCCCTTTCCATGGTGGTACGGAGATCCGTTGATGTTCAGGACCATCTGCGGACGCGTGCGCGCGTACTCGTCGAACGGCGCTTCGCCGTGCCACGCGTCCTCGCAGATCGACAGACCGAGCTCTGTCGACCCCAGGGGGATCGAACAGGCCGCCGTTCCCGGGACGAAATATCGCTTCTCGTCGAACACGCCGAAGTTCGGCAATTGGATCTTGTGGTAGCGCGCCTGCACGTGACCGTCTCGGATGAGGGCGGCGGCGTTGTGCAAGCCTCGCTCGGAACGATCCACGAACCCGACCATCACCGCGCATGAGGACCCGGCGGTTGCCGCGGCCAGCGCATCGAGCGCGGCCAGGTTGTCCTCCACGAAGCGCGGTCGAAGGACCAGGTCCTCGGGTGGATAGCCGGTGATCGCGAGCTCGGGGAAGCAGATGAGGTCGGCATCCTGCTCGGCCGCGCGCGCCGTCCACTCGACCATGCGCGCGACGTTGCCGTCGAGATCGCCGACGGTCGTGTTCAACTGGCCGAGCGCGACACGGACCACGATCGGAAGCCTACGCGACCCGACGCTCAGAACCCGTGGTGCGGAGCGCTACTCGGTGCCGCCGATGTCGACGTTGTACGCCTCCCACACGAGGTCGGCGCCTTTCTGCCGATGGCGCACGACCGCACCGATAAGGCGTTGCAGGTCATTCCGTGCGTTGTCCGGCGGCCAGGCGTCGCTCTCGACCTCTCCCGCATCCAATCGTTCAACGAGCGCAGCGACCGACTCCGTGATCGTCGGGTGCTCGTCTTGCAGCCGTTTCACGGTGCCGGCCAAGCGAGGAGCTCGCTCCATGATCTCTTCATAGAGTCCGCCCGGCTTCTCGGTGACGATCACGTGCTGCTCGAAGGCGTCTCGAACTCCGACGACAGCCTTCGTGACCTGCGTCGCCCATTCGGGGGCGCGTCCGGCCGCCGGCGAGCTGATCGCCATCTCTAACTGCACGATCGCGTCGTGCAGGGTCTGGCGGCGTTTCCTCGCCTCGCCGAGCGCCGGCGTCAGCTTGTTCTCAGGCTCCATCACTGCACTCTACGAGTCCTCCGTGACCACGCGCAAACCGCGGACCCGGTGTGCGGTACCGTTCGCACAAGGGCGCGGACCTTCGCCGCGGAAGGATGGATGACGATCGAACGACGTGTGCCCCGGATCACGGCGTTCCTCTGCGCGCTCATCGTGGTCGTTGCGATGGGGGGAACGGCGCGCGCCAGGCCCGTGATCGTGCGGGGGATCGGGACCCGTTGGTCGCCTTCGGCGGTGACGGTCGCGCGAGGCTCCGTCGTTCGTTGGCGCGGGGTGAGTAAGTTCCACGACGTTGTCTCGTATGGGAGCAACTGGTCGTTCCAGAAGGCGCTACCCGCTGGGTCCCAGGTGAAGCGGCGGTTCCGCATCTCGGGCACGTTCTTCTTCCGGTGCACCTACCACTCCACCCTGATCGGCACCATGTGTTCGGGGATGTGCGGGAGCGTTCAAGTCCTGGGTTGACGTGAGCGCAATCCGTTCCGCGGGCTCTCCCGTAGTACCGGCATCGCTTCACACCATCCGTGAGTCGAAGGGGAGAGTTCGCATGTCACTGCGTCGCATGACCACATCGCTCGTCCTGGTCGCGTTCCTCATCTTGACGGTCGTCGCCGCGACCGGCGCGGTCGCGAAGGGTCGTCAGACACCGACCCGGGCCACCAAGACCGTGAAGGGGATCGTGAGCCACTGGTCGCCGACCACCGTTCGCATCTCGACGGGGGACACGATCAAGTGGAAGGCCGTCAGTGGCACGCACACCGTGACCGCCTACGGGGGGAACTGGCACTTCAACCACGAGCTGCCAATGGGTCAGGTCGAGGACCGGCACTTCACACAGGCGGGGACGTTCAAGTTCCGGTGCATGATCCATTCCACGCTCACGAACGGCGTGTGCTCCGGGATGTGCGGGAAGGTCGTCGTCACGAACTGAGCGCGTCGAGGCGTTGCTGGACGTCGTCGACGAGCACGACGATCCCCTTGCGCTCGAAGCGTGACTGGGCTTCGCGGAACGCCGTCTTGGCCTCGGTGATCTTGCCGGCACGCGCGTACACATGGGCCAGGTCCAGCCGGGAGTTGCCCTGTGACTCCGTCTCCTCGGTCTGGTCGGTCAGCTCGACGGCACGCAGCGCGAGGGCGATGGCGTCGTCGTGCTTGTCGTGGATCGACAGCAGTCTCGCGCGGAACTGCCGCCACAGGAACTGCGGTGTCAGGTCGTCCGGCGCCGCCGTCTCCTCGCTGAACGTGACGAACGTGTCCGCCTCGTCGTACTTGCCCTGCAGCAGGAGCGCGAACGCCAGATACGCCGCGGTGGTGGCGATGTAGTTGCGCTCGCCCATCGCATCGAGGGTCTCGAAGTCGCGCCGGAGCTCGCCCTCGGCGGCGACCGGGTCTCTCGCGAGCAGTTCGACCGAGCCGGAGTCGATCGAGGTGAGCGCGGCGAAGAGGTTCCAGCCGAACTCCTCCAACGTCGCCCGGCTCCGGCGGTAGAGCTGTCGCGCCTCTTCGAAATTGCCTCGCATCGCCTCCAGTCGCGCGAGCGACGCTCGGATCAGCGCGTCGGCCTTCTGGTCGCCGCCGACCACCTCAAGCAGGTGCGCGCAGCGAGCAGCCGCCTCGTCCACCGGGGTGGGACCGTACGTCGAACACGTGGCGAGCGCCGGGAGGATCCTGATCTCGCGTGTCCGATCGCCCACCGCCCGCGCGTGCTCGATCGTCTTGATGGCCGCGTGCTCCGCCGCTCCGTACTGTCCGGCGGTCCAGTGCATGAGGAGCAGGAGATGCGACGCGCGGATCAGTCCCATGTGGTCTTCCGCCCGTTCGAACTCCTCGACCGCCGCCTCGACGTCGCGCAGGAGCGTGCCCTCCGGGTCCTCGCCCTCCGTTTCATAGTGCAGACGCATGCGGACGATGCGAGCACCCCTCGCGGCGAGCGAGTCGCCGCGAGCCGTTGCTTGATCGATGGCCGATCCCAGAACCTCGTCGGCCTGACCGAGCTCGCCAAGGTCGACGAGCGCCTCGCCCGCCTCGACGAGCAGCTCCACGGCGAGGGGATCACCGTGGGGAAGCGTGGCCGCGGCCCGGCGGAGCAGGTTGTCGGCGGCCGGCAGGTCGCCTCGGGCGAGGGCGCGGCGTCCGGCGGCGCTCAGGTACGACGCGGCGCGCCGCCCGAGCGTCTCGACGTCGGTGTCGGGCACGCCCAGCTCGGAGCGGATCTCATACGCCTGCTCGAGGTGGTACCCGCGGATCTCTTCGTACTCGAGGATGCGGTCGCCTGCGGCCGATTCCACCCAGTCGACGAACCCAACGTGGAGCTCCGCGCGCGTCCGCTTCAGCAGGCCTCCGTAGGCAGCGTCGCGGATCAGCGCGTGGAGGAACTTGAACGTCTCCTGCCCGATGAGCGACTCCTCGTGAGGGCCGATCAGCTCCTTCACCGAAAGGGCCTTGAGCGCGTGGCCAACCTCGGGCTGCACCGGCGGCGGGACCAGCGCCTCGACGGCTCCGCGGTAGAAGACCTGTCCGATCACCGCGCCGCGCTCGATCACCGTGCGTTCCGATCCGCCGAGACGATCGAGGCGCGCAGTGAGGAGCGCGGCGATCGTCGGCGGGACCTGCAAATGGGAGAGGGCCTCGGTCGAGACCCATCGGCCGCCTTCGTTCCGGATGGCGCCCTGGTCGATCAGCATCTGCAGCATCTGCTCCAGATACAGCGGGTTGCCGTCCGCGGCGACGGTCACACGTTCGACCATCGTGGCGTCCAGGTCGGCGACGCCCAACAGGTTCTGCATCACCCGGGCGCTCTCGGCGGCCTCGAGCGGTTCGAGGGTCAGCGTGCTGAATCGCCCGTGGCTCCCGCCCCACTCGGGATATTCCTCGAGCAGTTCCCGGCGGGACGAGCACAGCAGGAGCACCGGCGCGTGACATTCCTCCACGACGAAGCGCAGGAGATCGAGAAGCGTCCGCTCCGCCCAGTGGATGTCGTCGACCAACACGACCAGTGGGCGTCGCGACGCCGAGATCTCCAGCGCACGCCGGATCGCCCAGAATGTCTCCTCGGCCGAGAACGACTCCTCGATCAGGCCGATCGCCGCGCCGACGCGCTGCGTGACGTCCTCGTGGCCGGGGAGCATCGCGGCGAGCTTGACCCGGGCCGCCTCAAGGCCGTCGTCGGCCCCGATGCCGGCGGCGGCCCGCACGACCTCCCCGATGGGCCAGTACGTGACGCCCTCTCCGTACGAGAGGCATCGGCCCTTGAGCGTGGTGGCCTCGCTCCCGACGCGGTCCAGGAACTCCTTGAGGAGCCGAGACTTCCCGACGCCCGCCGGCCCGAAGATCGTCACGATCTGGCATCGGTTCTCTTCGGCGGCCGCATGGAACGCCTCGTCGAGGACCGCCAGCTCGGTTTCCCGCCCGACGATCGGAAGGTCGAGCCGGCGCGAGTACCCGTCGTCCTGTCCCGACACGCCGAGCAGCAGGTAAGCGGGAACCAATTCCGCCTTGCCCTTCAGCGGCAGCGGCTCCACCTGCTCGATGGTGACGGCGTCGCGCACCAGCCTGTACGTCGACTCGCCGATCAGGATCTCCATCGTGGGCGCGTTCTGCTCCAGGCGTGCCGCGGTGTTGACCGTGTCCCCGGTCACGAGTCGTTGTCCGCTCGACACATCGCCGGCCACGACCTCTCCGGTATTCACGCCGGTCCGGTTCTCCAGGCGAACCCCGAACCGCTCGTGCAACATCTCGTTCACGTCGACGAGCCGCTGCTTCATCTCGAACGCCGCCCGCACCGCTCGCACGGCGTCGTCCTCGTGGAGGCGCGGGAGCCCGAACACGGCCATGATCGCGTCGCCGATGTACTTCTCCACGCGGCCGCCGTGCCGTTCCAGCACGAGCCGCATCTCGTTGAAATACAGGTTGAGCACTTCCCGGAGGTGCTCGCTGTCCAGGCGTTCGCCGAGGGCGGTTGAGCCCTTCAGGTCCGAGAAGACGATCGAAACGGTCCGGCGAACCTCTTCGACCGGAACTTCCGGGGCGAGCGACGTGCCGCAGAATCCGCACAGTCGGAAGCGATCCGGGTTCTCCTCGCCGCAATTCGGGCAGATCTGCACGTCAGGGAGTCTACGCCGGGCCCTCGCGGGCCCGGCGCGACTCCGAAGCTAGACCCTCAGACGCGACCCTTGGGGTCGTTCCCCGTCGTTCGGATGACGATGGCCCGGGCTAGTCCGGAAGTTCCGATCGTGGTTCAGATCCTTCCCTTCGGATCGTTGCCGTCGACGAGCAGGGTGACCTGCCAGCCGCCGTTCGGAGTGGTGTACCTCCACACGACGCACGGCATCGCCCGCCCCTGATGCGGGATCGGGGGCGCGCAGTTCTCGACGGGCACCCCGTCCTTGTAAGCGATGGCGTCCTGCGCGCTACCGCCGTGGGTGAGCTTGGCCGCTTCGATGAACTTCACCCGCATCTTCTTGATGGCGTCAGGGTTGCTCACCGACCACTCGATCCCCTGACCGATGCACACGTTGCCCCCGCAGGTCGCATCGGTCTCACCCGGGATGCCGAACAGCGACGCGGTGACGACGACGTCGGTCGCCGGACCCGGTTGCGGCGGGATCTTGATCTTCCCAGTCGTCCCCAGGTTGTCCGCACCCTGCGGGTTGATGAGCAAGATTCCGCCCTGCGATGTGTCGACGGTCATCGAGAACTCTCCGCCCGACGCCGACGGCGTGAACGGGTCGGAGGCGGTGGACGGCAAGGAGTCACCGTTCGGGTTATGCGCTGTGACCTTGCAGGTGTACTCGACCCCGTTCGTCAAACCAGACACCGGTGCGGAGGTGGCCGTACCGTTGGTCGTCGCTGTGTGAACGTCGTCCGCGTTCGCCGTGGCGATGCACGTGGCGGTGTAGCCGTCGATCGCGCTCCCGCCGTCGGACGCGGGCGCGGTCCAGCTCACACTCGCCGAACCGTCGCCGGGGTCCGCCGAGACGTTCGTCGGAGCGCCGGGCACGTCCGACGGCTGGGTCGTCAAGCTGCCGGCTTCGATGAAGACGTTCGAGTCATAATTGGAGTCGCCGACGTCCGCGATCGCCAGCTTCATCGTGTTCGTCTGGTTGGCGGAGACGGGCGCGGTGCACGTGAGCACCGTGGTCAGTCCGTCCATCTCCGTGTTGATCGTTGCCGGACCCGGGTCGTTCAGGGAATTGTTGCGGAAGAGAGAAGGATTAGTCGCGCCGGTCCCGAAGGGGTTCCCGCCGTTGATGGTGTTCACCGACACCGGCTGGCCGCCCACGGTGGCGCAGTTCGTGCCGTTGACGAAGAACCCGAACACGTCGTTGAACTCGCTGCCGACGAACTCGTTGTACTCCTCTGACGAGAACACGTACTTGAACGAGACGCTCGATGCATCAGGCACGAAATCGAACGACAACACGGCGGCGTCCTCGCTGAACTGACCCGTCGGGAGCAGGGTGTCGAGGGTTGCATCGCCGGGTTGTCCGTTCACCGTCGTGGCATCGTCGAGCGTATTCGGTCCGACCACGCTGGCGATGGCGCCGGAGCTCAGGATCACGCCCGTGTCGAACCCGATGGTGGCGCCTCCACCCGTCCCGCCGCCGGAGAACGTTCCGCCGGCGATGTTCGCCCCCGCGAACTGCGCGTTCGAGACGGTGACGCCCGACCCGACCAACGCGGCGGCGAGCTGGGTCGGCGTGAGGCCGACGCCCAGGCTCTGCGTCAGCACGGCGGCGTTGGCCGCCGGCGCGCCGATCAGCATCCCCGTCAGCACGAGGGTGGTAGTGAGTGCGGTCAAGACGGGGCGTCGCAGCCTCGAAGAACCCTTGGTCATCTGTTCCCTCCCAGGAAGTGTGGGGCTGAGCTTCGTGGAAGGTGTCTCTGGCGTCAACCCGCCGAAAGTCGGATAGGCCGAGGGATCCCTAGTGACCGCGCCTAGAGGATCGGGAGGTAGCGGTCCGTTTCGTACGGGGTAACGTACGCCTTGTACCCGTCCCACTCCTCGCGCTTGTTACGGATCAGGTACTCGTGGACGTGTTCCCCGAGCGCGTCGCGCAGCACGGTGCGAGTCGTCGGCCAGACGGATCGCCTCGAGCAGGTCCTCGGGCAGCGAACGGATGCCCGCGACGGCGCGCTCCTCGTCGGTCATCTCGTAGATGTTGTTCGTCGCCTCGGGCGGTAGCTCGTACTCGCCCTCGACGCCGTCGAGGCCGGCGGCGAGCATCACGGCGAACGCCAGGTACGGGTTGCAGGCCGGGTCGGGCGAGCGGTACTCGATGCGCGTCGCGCCTTCCTTGCCCGGCTTGTACATCGGGACGCGCACCAGCGCCGAGCGGTTGCGCCGCGCCCAGCAGACGTAGACGGGCGCCTCGAACCCCGGCATCAGGCGCTTGTAGCGAGTTGACCCACTGGTTCGTGACGAGCGTGATCTCCGGCGCGTGGCGAGCAGGCCGGCGATGTACGACCTGCGCGGTCTTGGACAGGTGGTATTCGTCGGTCGCGTCGAAGAACGCGTTGCGGTCGCCCTCGAACAGCGACTGATGCGTGTGCATGCCCGCTGCCGTTCACGCCGGCGATCGGCTTCGGCATGAACGTCGCGTAGATGCCGAACTCCTGCGCGACCTCCTTGACCGTCAGGCGATACGTCATGACGTTGTCGGCCATCGTCAGCGCGTCGGTGTAGCGCAGGTCGATCTCGTGCTGGCTCGGCGCGACCTCGTGGTGGACGTACTCGACCGGGATGCCCATCGCCTCCAGGTACAGCACCGTGCGCTTGCGGTAGTCGGTCGCGACGTCGAGCGGCGTCTCGTCGAAGTAGCCGCCCTGGTCGAGCGACGTCGGGCTCGTCGACGCTCTTGAAGTAGAAGTACTCGAGCTCCGGCCCGACGTAGAACGTGTAGCCCAGGTCGGCGGCGCGTTGCAGCTGGCGCTTCAGCACGCCGCGCGGATCGCCGTCGAACGGCGTCCCGTCGGGGTCGTAGATGTCGCAGAACATGCGGGCCACGGTCTGCTCCGGGCTGCCAGGGGATCAGCTGGAACGTCGCCGGGTCCGGCATCGCGATCATGTCGGACTCCTGGATCCGGCTGAAGCCTTCGATCGACGAGCCGTCGAACCCCATGCCTTCGGCGAACGCGCCCTCCAGCTCCTGCGACGTGATCGTGAAGGACTTGAGGAACCCCAGGACGTCGGTGAACCAGAGACGGATGAACCGGATGCCGCGTTCTTCGACGTGCGCAGGACGTAGTCGGCTTCGGCGGACAGAGCCACCCGCTCACGGTACGTGCCCGCCGCGACGCCACGGTTACGGCGGCGTAACAAGTCCACGAGGGGGCGGCGACCGGCGTCTACGATGCCGGGGTGTTGACTCCCGAGGTGCTCGGTCGAACGCTCGCGGAGGCGCCCGATCCAGAGCTCGCCCGGGTGGCCATCTCGCGGGTGGGCGACGACCCCACGGCGCGCGAGCAGCTCGACCCGTCCGGAGGTGCTCCCTGTCGCGGCCCGGCTGTTGGGGTTCTCCACCGCCGCGGCGGACTTCCTGGTCCGTCATCCGGAGGAGGTCGCGACGCTCGCCGACGTCGCCCCACGGACCCGGGTGGTGCTGGACGTCGAGCTTGGCGCCGACATCGCGCGCCTCGGCGCCGACGACGGGCTCCGTGTGTTCCGTCGTCGCGCGATGCTGCGCGTGGCCGCTCGTGACCTGGACGGCGCGTCGTTGGAAGACGTCGTGGAAGAGATCTCGCGTGTCGCCGAGGCCTGCCTGGAGGCGGCGTGCCGGCTGGCCGTGGGCGACCTCCGTATGGTGGTGATCGGGCTGGGAAAGCTCGGCGGCGGCGAGCTGAACTACGCGAGCGACGTCGACCTCATCTTCGTGCACGCGGACGGCGGCCCCGAGGCGCAGGACCAGGCGGAACGGGCTGCCGCCGAGTTGATCCGGTCCCTGGCGGAACCGACGGCCGAGGGCATCTCGCTCCGCGTCGATCCGACGCTCCGCCCCGGGGGACGAGGCGGTGTCTTGTCGCGGAGCCTGGAGGCGACGCTCGACTACTACGAGCGCCAGTCGGCCACGTGGGAACGCCAGGCCATGATCAAGGCTCGGCCCGTCGCCGGGGACCCGTGGATCGGGTCGGCGTTCGTCGAGGGCGTGGCGCCGTTCGTGTACCCGGAGGAGCTCGGCGTCCGTGCGATCGACGACGTCCGGCGCACCAAGGTCCGCCTGGAGGAGTACATACGCCGGCGCGGCAAGGAGCTCACCGAGGTCAAGCGGGGCCGCGGTGGGATCCGCGACGTGGAGTTCGCGGTCCAGTTGCTGCAGATCGTGCACGGCCGGCGCGACCCGATGCTGCGGGAGCCCAACACGCTCCGCGCGCTCGCGATGCTCGCGGACGAGGGGTACGTGGCGCAGGCGGACGCCGACGCGCTCGCCGACGCGTACCGTTTCCTGCGGCGGTTGGAGCACCGGCTGCAGATCGTCCACGACCTCCAGACGCACGACCTCCCCGCCGACCCGCATGCGCGGACGACGCTCGCGCGATCGCTCGGCCTGGCCGACGCCCCCGCGCTGCAGGACGAGTACGAACGCCAGACGGAGCTGGTACGCGGGATCCACGAGCGGCTGTTCTACCGGCCGTTGCTCGAGGCGTTCGCCGGACCGGTGGCGCCGAGCCCCGGCGTGGACCGTCCGGCCACCGAGGAGTTGCTGTCCGGGCTGGGGTTCGCGTCGACGTCGCAGTCGTACGAGGTGCTGCGTCGGCTCGTCGACCCGGCGACCCGGATGGGGAAGGTGCTGGCGCACGTGTTCCCGGTGATGGTTCCGGCGCTCGCCCTGGCGTCGAACCCGGATCAGGCGCTGGTCCGGCTGGAGCGGATCGCCGAGGCGGTGGGGGACCGGCACGGGCCGGCAGATGCGCTCGCCGCGGACCCCGCCGCGGCACTTCGGTTGGCGCATGTGGCCGCGGCGAGCGCGTTCGCCACCGACCTCCTGGTGGCGTCTCCGGAGCGGTTGACGGCACTGGCCGACGGCGGTCTCCAGGTGGACGCGCAGGCGGCGCTCGTCTCCGCGGTCGCGCGCTACGCGTCGCGCGAACTCCAACCCCGGGAGACGGGCTCCGTTCTGGCCGGCGTCGCCGACCGCGTCGTTCGCGAGGCGGTCGAGGTCGCGGACCCCGATCTGCCGTTCGCGGTCATCGGCATGGGCAAGCTCGGCGCGCGCGAGCTGAACATGGCGTCGGATCTGGACCTGCTGTTCGTCTACGAGGGCGAGGGGCCCGACGACATGCGGCGCGCGGTCGGCGCGGCGGAGCGCGTGATGCGCGCGATCCGCGACGCGGGGTGGGAGCCCGACGCGGATCTGCGTCCCGAGGGTCGCAACGGTCCGCTGGCGCGCTCGCTCGCCGGCTACCTCGAATACTGGGAGCGATACGCGGAGCTCTGGGAGTTCCAGTCGTTGCTGCGCGCCCGGTACGTCGCCGGCGACGAACAGCTCGGCAAGCGGTTCGAGCTGAACGCCGCGGACTTCGCGTATCCGCCCGACGGCATCACGGTCGACCGTGTCGCCGAGATCCGCCGGATGCGGGAGCGGATCGAGCGCGAGCGCGTGAAGCCGCCCGAGGCCGCGAAGTTCCATTTCAAGCTCGGGGTGGGATCGCTCGCCGATGTCCAGTTCGCGGTCGAGGTCTCGCTGATGCGGTTCGGCGGCGCGCAGCCCGAGTTGCGGACCAACCGCACGCTCGACGCGATCGAGCGTCTGGCGGAGCACCATCTGGTGGAGCAGAGCGTCGCGCGCGACCTGGGTGAGGCGTTCGTCTTCCTGTCGGGTGTGAAGAACGCGCTCGAGGTGGATCGTCGCCTGCACGCCGAGGCCGTGCCGGCGTCGCCGCAGGAGCAGACGGCGCTCGCCAGGCGTCTGGGGTACGAGGAATACCCTCGACAGGGGTTCATCGACGACTACCTGCGTGTCACGCGGCGTGCCCGGAGGGCCATGGAGCGCGTCTTCCACGAAGACGCGCTGTAGTACGGACCGCTAGCCGCTCATCCCGCAGCTGGATCTGGATGGGGCGCGGTCGGGAGGAACTTGGGCGGCGCCCGGTGACGGGTGGCCCGTTCGAACGCGTACGCCACGCCGATCAGGCGGCCTTCCGACCACGCCGGCCCGGTGAACGACACCCCCACCGGGAGCCCGGAGATCGCGCCCATCGGAACCGTGATGCTGGGGTAGCCGGAGATCGCGGCGGGCGACGTGTTGCCGCCCACGAAGTGGTCGCCGAGCACGTGGTCGATCAACCACGCGGGCGAGCCCGAAGGCGCGACGACGGCGTCGAGCCGATGTTCGACCAGCACGGCATCGAGGCCCTCCTCCCGAGACAGACGGCCGCACGTCGCCAGCAGCTCCGTGTACGCGGGCTCGGTCAGCGGGCCCTTCTGCTCGGCCTCTTCGAAGACGTCTTGGCCGAAGAACGCGAGCTCGACGTCAGCGTGCGCCGTGTTGAAGGCGATCAGATCCGCCAGCGTGCGCGGCACCTGGCCGACGACCGAGGAAAGGTAGACCTCGAGGTCCGTCTTGAACTCGTACTTCAAGAGCTCCCATTCGGGCTCCTGCAGGTCGGTGGCGTGTGGGACGTCCGCCGGGTCGATCAACTCGGCTCCCTGCTCGCGGAGCGCAGCGAGCGCGTCCTCGAACAACGCGTCGACGCTTGGGTGGAAGCCGGCCAGGTTCCGCGCGACGCCGATCCTGGCGCCGCGCAACGCCGCGGGGTCAAGCCGGACGTCGAGCTGGGTCTCCGCGATCGCGGCGAGCAACGTCGCCGCGTCCTCCACGGTTCGCGCCATCGGCCCGGCCGTGTCCTGGGTGTGGGAGATCGGAACGATCCTCGAACCGCTCACCCGTCCGACGGTCGGCTTGATACCGACGATCCCGTTCAGCGACGATGGGCAGATGATCGAGCCGTCGGTCTCGGTGCCGACGGCGATGGCGCACAGGTCGGCGGAGACCGCGACGCCCGAGCCCGAGCTGGAGCCGCATGGGCTCCGGTCGAGCGCGTACGGGTTGCGGCACTGACCACCACGAGCGCTCCAGCCGCTCGAAGAGCGGCTGGAGCGGAAGTTCGCCCACTCCGAGAGGTTGGTCTTGCCAAGCAGCAGCGCGCCACCGTCGCGGAGCCGCGTGACCAGGGGTGCGTCCTGAGCGGGACGCGAATCGACGAGCGCCAATGACCCGGCGGTCGTCTTCATCGCGTCCGCGGTGTCGATGTTGTCTTTCACCATCACCGGGATGCCGTGGAGCGGGCCGCGGACGTGGCCCTGCGACCGCTCCTCGTCCAGCTCGTCCGCGATCTGGAGCGCGTCAGGATTCACCTCGATCACCGAGCGCAGGTCCGCGCCCCCTCGGTCGATCGCGTCGATCCGGGCCAGGTAGGCCTCGGCCAGCCTGCGCGCGGTGAGTTCGCCGAGTGCGAGCTTCGACGTCAGGTCGGTGAGCGTCGCCGATTCGAACTCGAACGGCACCGGTGTGGAGGATGGCACGGCGCGTAGTGTCGCCTCACCCGGCCGGAACGGCAAGATGGTGAGGTGTTCGGTGCCGGGGGAGTACGCTCGACCGCATGAGTGAGCGACGGACCGCGTTGATCACCGGGGCGTCGAGCGGGTTCGGCATCGAGTTCGCCAAACTGTTCGCGGATGACGGCTTCGACCTGGTGCTCGTCGCGCGCAGCGAACGACCGATGCGGGAGCTCGCGGAACAGTTGCAGGCAGCGCACGCGATCACCGCGACCGTCATCGCGAAGGACCTCGCGGCCGCCGATGCATGCGACGAGCTGGTCGCAGATCTGAGCGATCGCGGCATCCAGGTCGACGCGCTCGTCAACAACGCTGGGTTCGCGCAGTACGGATCGTTCGTCGACGCCGACCCCCGCGTGCTCAACAAGATGGTGTCCGTGAACGTCGTCGCGTTGACCGACCTCACGCTCGCGCTCCTGCCGGGCATGGTCGAACGTCGTTGGGGGCGGATCGTGAACCTCGGATCGGTCGGCTCATTCAGCCCCGCTCCGATGACGGCCGCGTACGCCGCGACGAAGGCGTACGTGCTCTCACTGTCGCTCGCGTTGAGCGAGGAGCTGCACGGGACCGGCGTGACGGTCACCGCGCTGTGTCCGGGTCCCACCGCGACGGGCTTCCAGGTGCGCGCGGAGATGGCGGACTCGAAGCTGATCGCGGGACGCTCGCTCGACCCGGCAGAAGATGTCGTCCGTATAGGTTACGCCGCAATGAAGAAGGGCCGTCCCTACGTTGTCACCGGGACCACCAGCAAGGTGTTCGCGTTCGGCAGTCGGTTCCTGCCTCGGATGGCGTCGACCAGGATCGCGGGACGATCGCAGCAGCGGATCACCGGAACCAGGCTGAAGGATCACGGCTTTCGTGCCGATACACAACCGCATGAGGGTCCTGGCAAACACCGACGTTCGTTCCTACATCGAAGACCATGGCGGGTTGCTGTTCGTTTGGGTGAAGACGCACAAGCCGATGCGCGGCGCGTTCAACTTCCTCCGCACATCCACCGAGCCGCCGCCCGATGCGCTCGAGTGGCAGCGCGTCGAGACCAAAGGGTTCTTGATCTTCCTGCCACCGGGTCTGCGCCTGCCGAAGGAGCTGCACCTGGCGGTCAAAGGGTTGTTGACGCGCCGCGTCGAAGCGTTCTGGGAGGGCTGCGCGTACGTGATGTAACGTCGCTCAGCCGGCCGCGACCAGCTCCACCTTCACCCCGACCAACCTGACCGGACGATCCAGCTCGAACCGCTCGAGCGCCGCCGCCGCGGCCGCCTCGATCGCTTCCGGATCCATCGTGGGCTCCCGCAACGGCGCGCCGTGTGTGTTCGTGATGAACGGCGCGAACCGGACCTTCACGACCACGCGCTGTCCGGGCCGCCGATCGTCGTCCCGTCGCATGTCCGCCGCGACCTCGCGCGCGAGCGCCGCGACCTCGCGACGGACCACCTCCGCGTCGGTCAGGTCCTGCTGGAACGTCCGCTCGCGCCCTCGCGACTTCGGCCGATGCGGCTCGTCGACGACGGGCGAACGATCATCGCCGGAGGCCAGCCGCCGGATCCACATCCCGTTGGCCGGTCCGAACGCGTTCGTCATCGTTCCCTCATCCGCGTTCGCCAGGCTTCCCACGGTCGTGATGCCGAGCGACTCCAGCCGTTTCTGGCTCTTGGGCCCGACGCCCCAGAGCGCACGCGGCGGCAGATCGTCCATCACCTGGTGCCAGTTGTCGGCCGTCAGCCGGAACACGCCCTGCGGCTTGGCCATGTCGCTCGCGATCTTGGCGCGGAGCTTGTTGTCGCCCACGCCGATGGAGCACCAGAGCCGCGTCCGGTCAAGGACGGCGCGCTGCACGTCGCGCGCGAGCCGTTCCGGTTCGTCGGTCAACACCTCCATGAACGCCTCGTCCCAGCCGGCGTTCTGCACCACCGCCGGGAACGACCGGAGCGTCGACATCACGTCGCGGGAGGCGATCAAGTAGTGGTCGGCGTCGACCGCCAGGAAGACGGCGTCGGGGCACTTCTTCAGCGCGGTGCGGAGCGGCATGCCGGAACGGATCCCGAACGCTCGCGCTTCGTACGACGCCGTCGACACCACGCCGCGCTTCGTCGGGTCGCCGTCGCCACCGACCACGACCGGCTTCCCGGCGAGCTCCGGCCGCCGGAGCACCTCGACCGCCGCGATGAACTGATCGAGATCGACGTGGAACACGAACCGCTCCATCCATTCAAGGATGCCAAACGCGGCGGGTCGTACGCTGGGTGGATGAGCGCGCCCGACGGGTTCGCGGTTCCCGACTCGATCGAACCGGTGGCGGGATGGCGCGCGTGGGCGCTGGCGCGGACACGGGACGGACGACCGGAGCTCAGGCCGATCATCTACGCCGGCGAACGATGGCCGGCGGGAACGGTGGCGCGCGCCGAGTGTCCGCCGCACGCGAGCAGCGGACATCACGCGCCCGAGGCCGACTGCTCGTGCGGGCTCTACGCGGTGGACGGGCTCGACCGGCTGCCCGCGGTGACGGGTCGCGACGTCACGGTGATCGGCTCGGTATCGATGTGGGGGACGTTGATCGAGCACGAGAGCGGACTGCGGGCCGAGCTCGCGTACCCGGATCGGTTGCGCCTCGTCTGTGGCGAGTGTTGGCACGCGGGCGTGTTCTCACCGGACGTGGTGGGTATCTCGGAGACCAGCCGCGGCACGTTGCTCGCGCTCTGCGACCGGCATGCGCGCGGAGCGACGGGTTCGGAGCAGGAACCCGGGGAGTTGGAGCGGGAGTTGCTGTCGGCGTACGCGGTCGATCCGCTGCCGGAGGATGCGGTGAGCGCGGTGGCGGCCGCATGGAGCCATCCGACCCGGCGCGCCCGGCGATCGTGGGCGCGCATGTCTCCGGCGTCTGCCGCGATGGGCCTCCTGTTCTTCGGCGTGTTCCTGGCGTTGGTGGCGCTCGCGTCGGCCGTTCGGTGAATCGCGGCCGCGCGCGCTAGATCCGCTCGATGCTCCGGACCTCCATGCGCGGACCGAACGCGGGAGCCGAGATGTTCCCCGCCTCCAACAGCGCCTGCACCCGGCCGCGGTGGCCCCGGTACGGCTCCAACAGCTCCAGCATCCGTTCGTCGGTCCCGCGCGGCTCGCGCGCGAGCGCCCAACACACGACGTTCGGCAGGTGGAAGTCGCCCACCGAGATCGCATCGGCGTCACCGAGCGCCGTCCGCGCGACCTCGGCCGCCGTCCACGGCCCGACGCCTCGGATGGCCAGCAGTCGGGCGTTCGCCTGATCCAGCGTGAGTGATGTTCCTTGCTCCAGGCGCGTCGCCTGCTCGCATGCGGCCCGGATCGTCTCGGCGCGCCTCCGCTCGACCCCCCACGGGTGGAACGTGAAGTAGGGCGTCTCGGCGAGTCGTGCCGGGTCGGGCGGGAGGTATAGCCCGACGTCCCCTGGGGCCGGCTCGCTCGTCGCCATGACCATGGAGCGATAGGCACGTCGCGCCTCCATGCCGGTCACCTTCTGCTCCAGGATCGCGGGGATGAGCGACTGCATCACGGCGCCGGTGCGCGTGATGCGCACGCCCCTATGGCGCCGCCAGAGCTCTTCGATCAGGTGATGCTGCGGCTGGAACCCGGAGGCGTCGTCCAAGGCGCCGACCAGACCGGGGACGGACGCGAGCGCCCAGTCCGCACCCGGTCCCCAGGCCCGCGCCGAGATGTCGTAGCCGATCGAACGAACGTGCAGCGTGGCCGGACCGTCCGGTGTCCGCAAGGCCCGATAGGCATCGGCCAAGCCGATCCGCATCGTCGGATCGCCCGCACCCCGGCAGAGCGGGAAGAGGGTCTTCTCCAGATCGATCGGGAACGGCACCGGGATCGTTCGCAGGGACACGGGCGCAGAGCCTAGCGCCTCCCGTACTCCATCCGTCAAGAGACTTAAGTCGTTCGGATGGGATCCCTTACCGTTCTAGTGCACCACGACCTTGCCGCACATCCCCTGGCAGACGCCGTTCACCAGCGACGAGTGGATCCGGCACCGGAACAGGAACGTTCCCGCGGTGGGGAAGCGCCGGGTGACCGATGAGCCTTGCGGCAGCTGATGGGTGAAGGTCCAGTTGCCGTCGTACGCCACCAGGACATGGTCGTAGCTGGCGGCCACCCACTTGACCCGGGTGCCGTGGGCGATCCTCACGTGCGTCGGGGACCAGTGGGGCGAGGTGTACGTGGATCCCACGCCGCGGATCGTCGTGGTCGTCCCTCGGACGGCTGACGCGCTCACCACCCCGGAGAGCGCCGCCACCATGAGCACCGCCGCTACCGACGCGATCACGATCCGAGCACGAGATCCGGTCATCGATCCTCCTTCGAGAAGCTCACTTCGTACTACGACCCGGCGACCGGCCAGGATGGCTGCCGGACCTCAGGCGGTTGAGGTGTCGCTCAGGACGGCGTTCGCCAGCTCGCGCGCCTCTTCCAGACGATCGCGGTCGACGAACAGCTCGACCCCGAGCTGCCAGATCTTGCTCAGCGGTCCCGGCTCCTTCGACCACCACACGATCCCGTGCGCGTCGAGCTGCTCGGCGATCAGGTCGGCGTGCCCCATCAGGAACTCGCCGAGATGCACCGTACGAACGTCGCGCGGGACCTTCGGGAGCCCTGGCATGAGCGAAGCGTACCGCCGTCGCTCCATCCAGGGCGAAAGACGCTCAGGCGCCGTCGACGGGCAGGCCGGCGTCGCGCCACGCCTCGAAGCCGCCGATCACATCGGTGGCTCGACGCAGCCCGAGCGACTGCAGGCGCGCGGCCGCGAGGCTGGAGCTGAACCCCTCCTGGCAGAACACGATCACCCGGACGTCGTGATCCGTCGCCGCCGGGTTGCGCCACTCGCTCGGCGGGATCCAGCCGCCACTCGAGGACGTTCAGCCCGATCGGGATGGCGCCGGGGATCTCGCCGTGTTCCAACCGCTGCTCGGACGTTCGCACGTCGACCAACAAGGCTCCGTCGGCGAACTCGTCGCGCGCCTGCTGGGCAGTGATGCGTTCGAGGGTGGCGCGGGCTTCGGTAAGCAGGTCGTCGACGGTCTTGGGCACTCGAACATCCTAGGGCGCGCGTGAACCATCGAGCCAACCGGAAACGCGTTCCCGCCGCCGCCCTCATGAACCGCGGGCGAACAGGCTCGTGAGCATGAGCCGATGCTTCGCCGGCGACGTCGCCGGCGCCCACTCAGGATGCTGGGAACCGGCCCGCAGCCGTTTGCAGACCTCGATGAGCCTCGCGCGGTCCACCTGCGAGACGTCGCTGATCTGGTCGCCCGTCGCGTCGAGTCGTTTGCTCAGCTCCACGAAGATGGCGCGCGCGATCATGGGTTCGCGGTCGACCCTGTGGAGGAACGCCGTGGGGGAGAGTGCGAGGCTCGACACGGGGGTCGTGGCGGTGATCGTCGCCGTCCGCGAGCCGCCGTCGATCAGCGCGATCTCGCCGAAGTACGACCCCGCTCCGAGCGTGGCAACGTCGGTCCCGTCCACCGACACCTTCACGGTCTTATCCGTGATCATGTAGAAGTCGCCTCCGATGTCGCCCTCGCGGATGATGGTCGTGCCCGGAGCGAACGATTCCCCGCGAGCCGTTCGAAGGACCAGAGCAACTCGTGGTCCGACAAGCCACTGAACAGCGGCACGGATCGCAGTTCCTCGAGATGCTCGGTCCGCAGCCACCGCAGCCCGAGCAGGCAGGCGACGATGACGAGGACGAAGATGATGGCGGGGACCACCCAGGCGTTGACGACGTCAGCGATCATCGGCGCGGCAGAGATACCGATCGAACCCATCACGACCCTCACCTCGCAACGGAGAGCGCCACTCGTCGGAGTCCGCCCACGTCCGGAAGTCGCGATAGCTCCGCCAGCCCGACGGAAGCCAGAGTGATGACGACATTGTCATGGTGCCGGCGCACGCCTTGAGGTTGGGGCAAAGGGGTAAACGTTCCGGGCACGCGCGCGCTCCGGCGGGTGTGACCACACCGTTCAACTTCCGACCTGACCCGGCTAGCATCGGTGCATGCGGTTCCCCGGGCTCGGGTCGTGGATCGTGCGCAGGGCGGCGCGTTCGCCCTCCGATACGGCGCTCGTTGCCGAGGGCAGGGCTCTCTCGTACATGGATCTCGCGAATGAGGCGCGAGCCATCGCAGACCTGCTGCAACGCAACGGCGTGGGTCGAGGGGACCGGGTGGCGTTCCACGGACAGAACCACCCCGTCGCGCTCGGTTCGTTCTTCGCGACCGCGGCGATCGGCGCCGTCTGGGTCCCGATCCATCCCGGCAGGCCCGAGGACGAGGTGCGCTCGGTGTTGGAGGATTCGGAGCCGCGCGTCCTGATCCGCGCGTCGCCGGCGGTGCATGTGGACGCGGGCGGCCCCGCGTTCGAGGCGGAAGAGGTCGAGGCTCATCGGGCCGGTTCGGAGACGCCGGTGACGGCTGAAACGGAGCCGGACGATCTCGCGATCCTCGCCTACACGTCGGGAACCACGGGAGCGCCGAAGGGCGTGATGCTCACCCACGCCAACATCATGTGGGGCGTGGTCCAGATGATGGCGGCGTGCGCGTTCGCCCCGTCGGACGTGACGCTCGCCGCCGCACCGTTCACGCGGATGGGCGGTCTCGGCGTGACGGTCCTCCCGACCCTGTTCACCGGAGGGACGGTCGTCGTGCCGCAGGCCGCGGATGGTGAGGCGGTCCTCTCAACGATCGAGCGAGCCCGCGTGTCGGTGCTCTTCGCCAACCCCGACCTGCTCGACGGCATGGCGCGCGCGCCGGACTGGGAGGGCGCCGATCTGTCGAGCGTCCGCACCGGGGTGGTCGGCGGCGGCCTGGTGCCCGAGGGGCTCCTGCGGAGGTACCTCGACAGGGACGTGAAGCTTCGGCACGGATACGGCCTGACCGAGGCGAGCCCGGTCGTCTCGCTGGTCGGGGAGCGGGAGGTCGCAACCCATGCGGACTCTGTTGGCAAGCCGCTCCCGTTCGTCGACGTCCGGGCCATACGCCCGGACGGCTCCGCGTGCGACGTCGACGAGCCCGGCGAATGGTGGATCCGCGGACCGAACGTCACCGAGGGCTACTGGCGGCGCCCGCCTGTGAGGGACGCGGACGGCTGGTTCCCGACGGGGGACGTCGGTTCGATCGATGCCGACGGATACCTCTGCTTCCTCGATCGGGCCTCGGCCGCGATGAGGGTCGGCGAAGCGGTCGTCTACCCCGCCACGATCGAGCGGGCGCTATACGGCGCCCCGGGTCTGGTGGACGCGGCCGCGGTGGACGTCGACGGCCGGGTGGTCGCAGCCGTCGTCGCGGAGGCACCGATCGACCCGAGGCAGCTCCTCGCAGAGCTCCGTGCGACGCTGTCGCCGAACGAGGTGCCGAGCGAGATCCGCACGGTTCGGGAGATCCCGCGGAACGCCGCCGGCAAGGTGCGCCGCGCCGAGCTCCGCAAGGCGCTCAGCTCCTAGGTCGCCGCTCCAGGACGGCCGAATGGGCCTTCTGAGACAGGTCCGCCGGCTCATGTGTCGGATCGGCGCGGGTGGGAGCGTGGATATGAGCCGAAGACGGAAGGAGGTTCAGCCGTGGCGACTAAGACGGTATCCAGCGAACCGAGCGTGGAGTCCGGAAGCGGCGGCCCGACCAGCGACCACATATGGAAAGCACTTGCCAAGGCATCGTTCGCCGTCCTCGGCCACGTGACCCCGTCGGGGGAGGCACGCTCCAGCGGCGTCGTCTACAAGACCGTCGGCCGGCGGATGTACGTGGCGGTCGCACCCGATAGCTGGAAGGCGCGACACATCGAGGAGACCGGTCGCGTCGCTGTCACGGTGCTCGTACGCCGTGGCGGGATCTTGTCGCTCGTCTTCCCCATCCCCCCGGCGACCATCAGCTTCCACGCGACGGCGACCGTGCACGCAGCGGGCTCGTCCGAACCACGCTCGATCCTCGACAAGCTGGGCTCCCTGGTTCCGGCCGAGAGGCGCGACTCCGCCTCGATCATCGAGATCGTCCCCGAAGGCACGTTCGTGACGTACGGCATCGGCGTGCCGCTGATGAAGATGCGGGACCCGGCTGTTGCCCGGGCGCACGTGCCGGTCTAAGAGGAGGGCACGATGACGACCCATCGATCGAGCCTCCGACAGGCGGACCCCTCGAAGGGAAGAAGGATCAACCTGAAGGTCCTCGTCGGAAGCGGAGAGAAGATCGCGCTCTTCACGTTGCCGTTCCTGATCGTCGGCTTGATCCTGGATGCGGCCTATCCGACCCTGTTCCACATCGAGGGCCCATCGACCGCGCTCCGTGCGATCGCCATCGTCCTGCTGACCCCAGGCGTCACGATCTGGATCTGGTCGGTCGCCTTGATCCTGAAGAAGGTGCCTCGCGGAGAGCTGATCACGAGTGGCCCCTTCGCTTTGGTGAAGCATCCGCTCTACACGAGCGTGGCGCTCTTGGTGCTTCCGGGGATCGGCTTCCTGTTCGACACCTGGCTGTGGGCGTTCATCGGGATCGCCCTCTACGTCGGGTCCAGGATCTTCGCGCCCGCGGAGGAAGAAGCACTCTCCAGGACCTTCGGTGCCAGCTGGGATACGTACCGCGCGACGGTGATGATCCCCTGGCTATGAGAAGCGTCGCGACGAGCGGCCCATCACCCGCGCGATCAACACCACGACCACGGTGATGACGGCGAGCGGAACCGCCACGATAAGGAGCGCGCCGAACGGCGTCACGATGTTGTGCAAGCTCGTGAGCAGCTCGATCCGATGGCCCGCGTTCGCGGCGTCGTAGCCGGCGCCGCCGAGTGATTCCAAGAGTGCACCCAGCCCTGCCACCGCCAGGAGCATGAGGACGAACCCTCGGAACGACGCCGCTCCACTACCGGCGTGTGGGTGCCAAAGGAACGCCAGGGCAGCGAACAGGCCCAAGCAGACGAGGCCGGTGAGGAGATGAAGGATCGCGTGCCCCCGAGCCTCGCCTTCCGCGACGACGAGTGCGACCACGAACGCCGTCAGCCCAAAGCCCGCCAACCCGTAGGTGACGACACGGAGGAAGCGCTCGCTGCGTTCGGTGTGGTCGAACGTCGGCCGAACAGCCTCACTCCGTTTCGTGACGGATGCCGCGATGAACGCGATCGAGCCGAGCACGGCGGCGACCAGCGTCAGCCACGGCTCGGCCGTGGAACCGACGATGAGGTTCCCGCACGCAACCATCAGGCAGACAGAGCCGATGACGAGGAGCGTCCGTGGGGATCGCATCAGTCATCCTGCCTTGCGGGGACGCTGGGTGCCAGACCCTCGACACCGGTCAGGTCGGATCGCGGCGCATGAACCAGATGTGCGGGCCGCCGTCCGGAGCGTCTTCGTCGATCACCGTCCGGAAGCCGAAGTGCTCGTAGTACGTCACGTTCGTGGCCTTGGATGTCTCCAACCACGCGGCGACGCCGTCGCGGTCCGCGCGAGCCAGGCCGTCGTGCATGAGCGCGGTCCCGATGCCCTCGCCCTGTCGCTCGGGCGCCACGCCGACGTGGCTCAGGTAGCTCAACGGCTCCTGCGGCTCGTGTTCCCCGACCCATCCCCAGAACGCGGCATGGTGATCGGCGTGATCGCCCAGGATGGCGTCCTCGGCGCCGGCGGGGGCAGGTCCGATCGCCTCGTGCTCCTTGCGGGCGTCGGGCGGGATCCACACCGCGATCCCCGCACCGTCCGCGGCCAGCCGGATCCACCCGCGGCGTGCGTTCTCACCGTCGTAGTGCGCGAAGTGCAGCCTGATCCGCTCCTCGAATCGCTCCTCACCGAACGACCAGCGGAGCATGGCCTCGGCGTCGAGCGAGCGAGCCGCCGTGTCGACGATGACTTCGACGTCTGCAGGCGTGGCCGTGCGGATATCCACCGTGCTTCCGAGGTCAGTGACCGCCGCACATGCAGCTGCCGCCGCATGCGCAGCCGCCACCCGACGGCGCCGAGCTCCGGGAACCGCCGCTCGAAGTGGAGGAGGCGAACATCGAGATCCGACGCATCACGTGCTCCGACTCGCAGCTCGGACAGCCGGGAGCGTCGTCGCCCATCGAGAGGAGCCGCTCGAAGAGCGTCCCGCAAGTTGAGCACTCGTACTCGTACAGCGGCATGGGGGGAGTGTACGCCGCCCGGCTAACCCGCCATACGGAAGCGTTCGAAACACTCCTCCAGCAACTTGGGGTCAGGATGTGATGAACGCTGGCGCGGCAGAACCATCCTGGCGCCATGCCGCTTCTTTGGAGTGCGTCGACAACGTTCGGCCGTCTTCGTCCTCCATGACGTCGGAGCGAATCTCGACGACGTAGTCGGGCCACACTCCCAGAACGTTCGTGTCGAATGCGCGGTGATGAATGGCGCACATGGCCATGCCTTGGTAACAACCGGAGGACCACCCTATCGAGTCCTCCTTGATATGGGCTGCCTCGAGGAGCTCTCTGCGCTTGAGTCGACAGACGGTGCAGCTGTACGCGTAGGCCTGGAGAACTTGCCTACTGAAGCGTGGCTGATGCGGCCGGTCTCGCCCACACGCTCCGCGTAGCGCTGTCTTGCTGCAAGATCTGCCGGGTGCTCGAGCGGATCCGGTGTCTCCGTTGCCAATCGAAGGTCATCGGTCAAGGCAACAACCACGCGATGATCGTCGGGTTCCCAATCGACTATCCAAACTGGATACGCCGCTGAGTACACGCCGGAATCAACGCCTTCAAAGTAGATCAATGGTCGTTGGTCGAGAATGGCCGCGTGTAGAGCCTGATTGTCGTAGAAGTTTCCGTCCTCCCCTCGCCACTTGTAGCGGAAGTACCCGTCGGAGCCCACCTCGTCCTCATAGGGCCTCTTGAAGGCGGTCGTGATGCTGAGGGCACTATCAAGTCCGCTGACGACGCGAATGCCTCGCATCGGTTGCAGCAACGACACTCGCCTACCTTCGAAGGTAAACGCCTTTAGATCGACGTGTGACAGGAAGTCGCCGTGTACCGCGCGAAGTTGATCTAGATAGGCAAACGCTGCCACCCGCAAGCGCGCATCAAAGTCGTTGGTAACCACCAGCGAAGTATGCCCTCGGCTGGCCGCCGGTGCTCAACGAATTGCTCTGGATCGTGACGATCGTCGCAGTCAGACGTTCAAGATCCTGGCCTGATGTCCGTGTCCCTCGATCAAAGGAGACGGGCATGCGGCGATTGTGGGTTGTCTTAGTTATTGAAGGGCGACGACTCCGGTTCGCGCCCGAGGTCTACCCGACCCAGTTTCGTGCGGAACGAGAGGCCTATCGCTGGGGATGGTTTCTCTGCGGCGGCGAAGAATCGAAGATTCAGATCGTCGACGAGCACCATTGGCGCGTCGGTCGAACCCACGTCCGACTTGTTCCTGCGCAGGTCCGCGAGATTCCACTCGCTTCCGAACTATGGGTTGGCGTCTGCTGGGGGCCCGACGGGCAACTGGCTGCGACCGGCGTGCTCCTCGACAAGTACAAGGCCATGGCGTGGCTTAGGTCGATACCGACCGACCCGAACATCAAGCCGGGAACGAAAGACCACACGATGTATCTCTCCATCACGGTGAAGCGATATGACGGAGAGGTTGTTGGTCTTGCGTATCAAGCGAAGGTCGGCGTCCTTCGACTCGGCGATCGTCGACTCTCTTCCTGAGATTCCCGAAGCGGTCGACTATGAGATCGACCTGACGGCAAGGTTCAGTCATGTCATTCACACGACCATTCGAGCCGAGCCAGGTCTGACAGCTGAGGGCATCAGCGAGCGCGTCGATCGCGAGTTCCCGAACCTGGCGGGATACCAGGGGCAGCTGGTCGACGCCGAATGGGAGCTGGAGGAGTTCAGGCAGATTGGCGGCGGGCGACCAAAGCCGAAGGACAGCAAGGATCAGGTTTGAGGTTGGAACACGATCAGTGTTTCTGGCACGTCTGAAGGCTCAAGATCGCTCCGGAAGTTGACCTGGAACTGAATGCGCTTGCTCCGTGTGCGGGCTTCGACCTCTTCCAGCGAGAGCAAGACGGCGAAGGGTCGCTCGTAGTCGTTAGCTGAGTTCAAGACGACGAACGCGAACAGGTAGCGCTCACCCAAGGCTGCTGCCATTGCGTACTCACGCTCCGTGGCTCCGAAGAAGAAGCCACTCAGCGCTGCGTTTCGAATGGGCTTCCTCGTCGTCTTCATCTCGACCAGACGCAGGGACGAGAAGTGCCCCTCGACGTTTCCCGGATGCAGCGGCTCGACCGGCGCATTGGTGAGCACGGCGTCGAAGGTTTGCGTGCCAAACGCACCAGGAATGTCGATGAGCTCGAGGATCCGTCGTTTCGTGAGCAGATCCACGCCCTGGAAACGTCGATCAGTGAGAAGCAGGGCGAGGCCGCTGTTCTCCGTCCCCTTGTTGAGCAGGCTCTTTCCGAACTTCGACTCCATGCGATCTCCGATGCGCCAGTGGATTCGCATGATCGAGCGCGTCCGGCGCGAGATCAAGATCTGGCTTGGAGGTCAGCTGGGGCGAGTCCCCGCCATCGTCCTTCCGTTGTAGCTCCCGGTTCGTAGTGAAAGACTCCGCCGACTGCAGGAGGTGGCGTGGGCAACATCTTGGTGATCGACGACGACCCACTGAATCGCCGTCTCCTCACCGCCACCCTGGAACACCAGGGGCATCAGACCTCTTCGGCCGGTGACGGCGCCACCGCGCTCGCCATGCTCGCCGAGGACCCTCCCGACGTCGTGTTGCTCGACCTCGTGATGCCCGGCATGGACGGTATCGAGGTGTTGGAGCGGATCAAGGGTGACGACGCGCTGCGCCATCTGCCGGTGATCGTGATCAGCGGGGTCGACGACGCCGAGAGCGTGGTCCGGTGCATCGAGATGGGCGCCGAGGACTTCCTCCCGAAGCCGTTCGATCCGGTGATCCTGCGCGCGCGGGTGAACGCGGGGCTGAACCGCAAGCTGCTGCACGACCTGGAACAGCAACGCGTGCGGAGCGTCTTCGCCCGGTTCGTGCCGGAGTCCGTGGTCGGCGCGCTGCTCGACCGCACCGAGGGCGGATCCACTATCCCGGCCGAGTCGCTGACCGGAACCGTCCTCTTCGGCGACCTCCGAGGCTTCACCCCGTTCGCGGAGGCGCGCCCGGCCGATCAGGTGATCGACGTGCTCAACCGATACCTGGGGCTGATGACCGATGCGGTCCTCGATCACGGCGGCACGCTCGTCGACTACATGGGCGACGGCGTGATGGCCGCGTTCGGCGCGCCGGTACCGACGGACGACCACGCGGACCTCGCGGTCGCGGCGGCTCGCTCGATGGTCACCGACAAACTCACCGAGTTCAATCGGTGGCTCGACACATCCGGGATCGGCGACGGTTTCCGGATGGGGATCGGTCTCAACTCCGGTCCGGTGATGTCCGGTAGCGTCGGCTCGGAACGACGCTTGGAGTACGCGGTGATCGGCGACACGGTGAACACGGCCTCTCGGATCGAAGGGCTCACGAAGCAGACGCCGCACGCCGTGCTGCTCGCCGAGGGCACGTACACCTCGCTCCGGTCGACCGAAGGGCTCGTCTTCGTCGACGAGTTCGAGATCCGTGGGCGGCGTTCCCGGATGAAGATCTGGGGCCTCGAGGATCAGGCGGCGAGCTGATGGGCGACAAGAAGAAGAAGTCGGGCGATGAGAAGGCCCTGAAGCGTCGCGTCCACGAGCTCGAGGCACAGGCAAGAGTCGACGCTGCGCTGTACCGGATCGCGCAGGCAGCGAGCACCGTCACGGACATGCAAGAGTTCTACGCGGCGATGCACGGCATCGTCGGCGAGCTGATGGACGCCAGCAACTTCTACATCGCCCTCTACGACGACGAACGCCAGATGATCAACTTCCCGTACTTCGTGGACGAGGTTGATTCGGACCTCCCGGACCCGAACGTGTGGGAATCGTTCGGCGTCGGCAACGCGAGAGGGACGACCGCGTACCTCCTCCGGGTCGGAGAACCGATCCTCTTGGGTCCCTCGGCATTCGCCGAACTCGAGGCAGCCGGCGAGTTGGAACTCGTGGGCCAGTTAGGCCAGGACTGGCTCGGCGTCCCACTCAAGTCGGAGGGGCGTACCCTCGGGGTCTTCGTCGTGCAGACGTACACGCCGGACAAGCGACTGACCCAGGCCGATCTGGAGATCCTGACGGTCGTCGGGGAGCACATCGCGGTCGCGCTCGAGCGCACCAGGCTGATCAACGAGACGCGTCAGCGCAGCGCCGAGCTCGCACTCGTGAACGACGTCCAGCGAGGGCTCGCCGAACGTCTCGAGATGCAGGCGATGTACGACCTGGTCGGAGACCGCATCCAGGAGATCTTCGACGCGCAGGTCGTCGACATCGGCTTCCTGGACCCCGCCAGCGGGCTGATCCATTTCCCGTACACGATCGAGCGCGGCGTGCGGTTCCCCGATGAGCCGATCGAGGTGATCGGGCTCCGGAGGATCGCGCTCGAGACGCGCGAGCCCGTCGTGATCAACGAGGACGCCGAAGCCGCATCCCTTGCGGCCGGACAGCCGTTCGTGCTGGCCGGCGAGCCGCCGAAGTCGTCGGTGTTCGTTCCCTTGATCGTCGGTGACCGAGGGATCGGCGTGATCTCGCTACAGAACCTGGACCGCGAGCACGCGTTCAGCGACGCGGACGTGCGGCTCCTGACCACGCTCGCCGGGAGCCTCAGCGTGGCGCTCGAGAACGCTCGGTTGTTCGAGGAGATCCGTCAGCGCAACAGCGAGCTCGCGTTGATCAGCGACGTCCGCCGCGGCCTGGCCGAACGGCTCGAGATGCAGGCGATGTTCGACGTGATGGGCGACCGCTTCCAGGAGATCTTCGACGCGCAGGTGGTCGACATCGGCATCGTGGACGCGGACGGAGGGCGGATGTCGTTCCCCTACACGATCGAGCGCGGCGCGCGGATCCCGCACGACCCGATCGACGTGATGGGGTTCCGGAAGGTGGCGCTCGAGACCCGCGAGCCGGTGGTCGTCAACCAGGACATCGAAGGCGCCTCCGCGGCGGTCGGACAGCCCGCCGTCTTGGCCGGTGAACCGCCGAAGTCTTCGGTCTTCGTGCCGCTGCTCGTCGGCGATCGTAGGGTCGGAGTGATCTCACTCCAGAACCTCGACCGTGAGCATGCATTCAGTGACGACGACGTCCGTCTGCTGACCACGCTCGCCGGGAGCCTGACGGTCGCGCTCGAGAACGCGCGGCTGTTCGAGGAGTCGCGCCAGCGCAGCGCCGAGCTCGCGCTCGTGAACGACGTGCAGCGCGGGCTCGCGGAGAACCTTGGGATGCAGGCGGCCTACGATTTCGTCGGCGACCGGATCCAGGAGATCTTCGACGCGCAGGTCGTCGACATCGGGATCCTCGATCGGGCCACGGGCCTCCTGCACTTCCCGTATTCGATCGAGCGCGGTGTGCGTTATCCCGACGAGGTGCTCGATCTCCACGCGGGGCGCAGTGCGACCCGACACGTGATCGAGACCCGCGAGACGTTGCTGATCAACGATCGCTTCGAGGAGCGGATCCAGGAGTACGGGGGAGGGCAGATCGTCGGCTCCGGCGAGGCGCCGAAATCGATACTGTACGTGCCGCTCGTCGTGGGCGGTGAGGCGACAGGCCGGATCTCACTGCAGAACCTCGATCGTGAGCACGCGTTCACCGAGGCCGACGCTCGCCTCTTGAACACGCTCGCCTCGAGCCTGAGCGTCGCGCTGGAGAACGTGCGCCTGTTCGATGAGGCGCAGCGTCGCGGGACCGAGATGGCGGCGCTCGCCGAGCTGGGCCGCGAGGTGGGAGGTCTCCTCGAACTCGACGCGGTGATCCGACGGATCGGCGAACGGGCGAAGGTTCTGTTACAGGCCGACACGAGCGCGGTATTCCTGGAGGAGGGTCCGGGCGCGGACCGGTACCTCCCGCTGGTGGCCATCGGCGAAGTGGCCGAGCTGATCATGGCGGACGCGATCCTCATCGGCGAGGGTGTGATCGGCGACCTGGCGAGCCGAGGTGCTGCCGAGGTCGTGAACGATCTCGCCAGCGATCCGCGGGCCGTCCGCATCCCTGGTTCGGGGGAGGAGGACGAAGAACGCCTGATGGCGGCCCCGCTGTTGGCTCGCGGGCGCGTCATCGGCATGATGGCCGTCTGGCGATCGGCCCCCGCCGAGCTGTTCACGGATGAGGATCTCAACTTCCTCGTCGGTCTCTCGCAACAGGCGGCGATCGCGATCGAGACCGCGCGTCTGTTCCAGGAGGTCGGCACGCAGAAGCAGTACTTCGAGTCGCTCGTGGACATCAGCCCGGTCGCGGTCGTCACGATGGATCGGGACGAGGTGGTGTCCGGCTGGAACCCGGCGGCGGAGCACCTGTTCGGCTACTCGGCGCAGGATGCGATCGGTCGCACGATCGACTCGCTGGTGATCAAGTCGTCCGAGTATGCGGACGAGGGCCAAGCGATCGTCCGCGAGGCGTTGGAGCAAGGACGCGCGCACCGGCTGACCCGACGGATGAGAGCCGACGGGAAGTTCGTCGAGGTCGAGGTCGACATCGTGCCGCTCGTGGTCGACGGCGAGCATCAGGGGTACTACGGGATCTACCACGACGTGACCGAGCTCCAGGAAGCACGTCGGAGCGCCGACGCAGCGAACGAGGCGAAGAGCGCGTTCCTGGCCACGATGAGCCACGAGATCCGCACCCCGATGAACGCCATCATCGGCATGAGCGGACTGCTGCTCGGCACGGAGCTGAACGACGAGCAGCGCGAGTACGCCACGACGGTCTCGTCGAGCGGCGAGGCGCTCCTGGCGATCATCAACGACATCCTGGATTTCTCGAAGATCGAGGCCGGCAAGATGGATCTGGAGGAGGCCCCGTTCGACGTCCGGGCCTGCATCGAATCGGCCGTCGAGCTGGTCGGCCCATCCGCGGCGAAGAAAGGGATCGAGGTCGCGTACTGGATCGAGCCCGGCACGCCGGAGGTCGCGGTCGGGGACGTCAGCCGCCTGCGCCAGATCCTGCTGAACCTGCTGAACAACGCGGTGAAGTTCACGGAGCAGGGCGAGGTCGCGGTGACGGTCTCGTCCGCGCCGGCCGGTTCGGCCGGGAAGCTCGGGTTCGAGGTGACCGTCCGCGACACGGGGATCGGGATCCCGCTCGACAGGATCGATCGGCTGTTCCGCTCGTTCAGCCAGGCGGACGTCTCGACGAGCCGGCGCTTCGGTGGGACCGGCCTCGGTCTGGCGATCAGCCGGCGGCTCGCGGAGCTGATGAACGGCACCGTGTGGGTCGAGAGCACCGGCGTGCCGGGCGAGGGGAGCATGTTCCACCTGACGTTCGAGGTCGGGGCCACGGACATGACCCCGACGGCGCTCCGCCGGGACGGATCGTTCTCCGGGCGCCGCGCACTGGTCGTGGACGACAACGCCACGAACCGGCGGCTCATGACGGCGCTCCTCGGCGCCTGGGGGATGGAGGTGGTCGAAGCCGCTGACGGCGACGAGGCGCTGGCGACGCTGGGGGACGGCTCCGTGGACGTCGCCGTGCTCGACATGCTGATGCCCGGACCGGACGGTCTCGACGTGGCGGCCAGCCTGCATGAGCGGACGCCCGCGGTTCCCGTCGTGATCGCCTCGTCGGTCGGGCGGCGCGAGATCGAGTCGGATCCCCGATGGAACACAGCAGGGGTCGGCGCGTTCGTGACGAAGCCCATCAAGGCGTCGCCGTTGCAGGCAGCGCTCGCGTCGGTGCTCGGCACCGAACTGGCCGATCGCGACGAGGGCGCCGCGAGCGCGATCGATCCGGAGCTGGGCGCGAAACACCCGCTCCGGATCTTGCTGGCCGAGGACAACGCCGTGAACCAGACGTTGGCCATCCGGATGCTCGAGAAGCTCGGCTACCGCGCCGATGTCGCCGGGAACGGCATCGAGGCGCTCGAGGCGCTCGAGCGGCAGCCGTACGACCTGCTCCTCAGCGACGTCCAGATGCCGGAGATGGACGGCGTCGAGGCCACGCGTCAGATCCTGGAGCGCTGGGAGCCCGGCGAGCGTCCGTGGATCGTCGCCATGACGGCCGAGGCGATGCAGGGAGACCGCGAACGGTTCCTGGCGGCCGGCATGAACGACTACGTGGTCAAACCGATCCGGATCGAGGACCTGGTGGCCGCGATCCAGCGTGCGCCGCGGCGCGGGGAGCCTCACGCGCCCTCGCCCGGAGTGTTCGACGAACGCGTCGTTCAGCGACTCGTCGACAGCATGGGAGGGGACGAAGCGGTCGTGTCCGAACTGATCGATCAGTTCCTCTCGGACGCCCCTGCGCTGGTCGAGACGGCCCGGGCCGGCGCCGCGTCGGGAGACGCCGGCGAGGTCCGGCGTGCACTGCATACCCTCACGTCGAACGCGGCGACGTTCGGCGCGACGGATCTGGCCGTCGTTGCGCGGCAGCTTGAGGAACTGGCGAAGGGCGGCTCGCTCGACGGCGTCGAGCTGCGTCTGGACGCGATCGCCGAGCAGCTCGAACGCGTGAGAGAGGCGCTCGCCGCCTCCCGGTTCCACGCCTCGAAGGCGTGAACAAGTCCTACTTCTTCTCCTCCATGTACTTCTTCAGACCGAGGTACGGGAGGATGAACGCCGCCAGGAGCGATGCGACCCAGACGATCACGGTCGCCGCGACCCACGTCCCGATGCCGTTGATCGTGAGGCCATCGGAGATGAAGTCGGTGATGATCAACGCGATCAGCGTGGCGATCAGGGCGACCCCCCCGAGGGCCGAGGATTGTCGTTTCCGCAGCTGATTCGCCATGAACGGTGTCATCAGCGCGAAGGCGACGGTGAAGATGACGATCGCTTCGATGAACGACGTCGCATCGATCTTCATGCCCTCCAGGACGACCGCCGCGACGGCCAGACCGACGGCGTTCGCGAGGACCATCACCAGGGTGCGCACCAGGAATCGGACCATGCGCGTCAGGATAGTGCAGTAGCTACCGCACGCCCAGGCTACGTCGGATCGCGGTCGCTGCGTCGAGTTCCGCCGACGATGCCTGGCCCACCTCTTCAAGCACTCGGAGCGCTTCCGCGATCCACCACGGCGCCGGCACCTCCCGCGCGAGCGCGAGCGCTTCGCGTGCGGGCTCAGCAACGACGGGCGCGTCGGCCTCCTCGACCACCCGCGTCCTCGCTTCGAGCAGCGCGCCGACGGCTCGCCCCAGGAGCGACGGGTCGGGCCCCTTCACCGACTCATACCGGCGGAGCCACGCGCGCACCGCATCGACCTGGCCGAGCTCGAGCCAGGAGCGCACCACGATCTCGATGCCCCCGAACCAGCTGGGCAGCTCCTCCCATTCCGATTCGATCGATCCTTCCAGCCACTGGGGCGTCGAGCTAGAGATCGGTTCCATGCCCGCGCGCTCGAACGCGAGGGAGGCCGAGGACCGGACCAGACGTGCGTACGGGCTGTCGGGGAAGACGTCGTCGTGCTCCACGAACCAGGCTCGCGCGCGACGCAGCGGGTCGACGTCGCCAGTCGCATCCGCGATCGGCACGAGCGCGGCCCACGTCCGCACGACGGCGCGGTGGTACGCGTTCCGTTCGCCGAGTTCGATCGCGCGGAGACCTGCCTCCCACGCGAGCGTCCAGTCGCCCGACACCAGCCCGCACTCCGTCCGGAGGTAGTCGTTCCACGCCCGCTCTTCGGTGAACCCTCGGCTTTCGGCGAGCGACGCCGTGCGATCGGCTGCGCGAAGGCTCTCGGCCGGGTGATCGGGGAGCAGCATGCCGCCCTGTGCCCGCGCGGCCCTGATGGCGACGTCCCAGCGGCCGTGCTCGACGGCCGCCGTCTCGATCAACGCGAAGTCGGCCACGCCGGTCGCCAGGATCGCGAGGGCATCCAACTCGAGCTCGTGATCACCCGCGGCTCGCGCGATCGAGATCGCGCGCTCGAGCTCCGGTCGATCGTCCTCCAGATGCGTCTCCGAGATCATGCCCCGTCCGAGCGCGCGGGTGACCAGCATCCGCGCGGTCGCCGTGTCGTTCCGGTCTCCGATCTCGCTCAGGACCTGATCCGCGAGCTCGACCATGTCGTGGAACCGGAGCTGTTGCCCGTAGACGCGGCCGACGAGCCTCGCCGCGCGGGCGTAGCCGTCTCTCGCCTGATCGATCTGGTCGGCCGGCGCGTCGCTCGTCGTCATCAGCGCGCGGAACGCCTGCATCCCCTCCCGCACCCGCAGGAGCCCCTCGTCCATATCGGCGCCGAACGAGGTCGCCTCGCCGAGGGCCAGCAGACGCCGGGCGCGCACGAGCGGCTGGTCCTCGGGCGTCAGGGAGAACGACCGCGCGAACAATGACCGGGCGGCCTCCAACGCCGCGATCCCTGACGCCCACCGGGCCGCTTCTTCGAGCCACTCGGCTGCGAGCGCCGCGACGTCGGATCGGCTCAGGCCCTCGCCGAGTTCGCCGGCGAGCGCTGGGGCGTTCTCGAGCGCCTGCTCGTACTGGAGGCCGATCAGCTCGGCGATCTGCGGCTGATCGGGACGGACGGCGGACTCCAGCCAGCGTGCGAGGCGGACGTGGAGCCGCGCACGATCCGAACGCGACAGGCTGGCGTACCCGGCGTCGCGCAGCAGCGCGTGACGGTAGGCGTATGCGCGCCCGAAGAGCGGATCGTCGGTGGGGCCGGAGACCAACGCGCGACGCGCGAGCACCTCGATCCCCGGGCCCGCCGAGCTCGCGGCATCAAGGCTCTCCAGCGCGTCGACCGGGAACCGCCGTCCGGCGACCGATCCCTTCCGCGCGACGTCGCGCGCATCGTTCGGGAGATCGTCGAGCTGCGACGCGTAGATCGCCTGCACCGTGGGCGGGAGCCGGATCTCAGCCGTTCCGTCGCCGAGCCTCCAGCCTGTCCCCTGCCGCACCAGGACGCCGGTGCCGCTCCACGTGCGGAACAGCTCCTCGATGAACAAGGGGTTCCCGTCCGAGCGCTCGATGATCCCAGCGGCGAGATCGGAGGAGACCGCGTCGCCGACGAGCTCGTCGATCAGCCGGCGCGCGTCCGGCGTGGACAACGACGGAAGGTCGATCGTCCTGGCGCCTTCGGCGCGCAACCACGGCTCGGCCGTGTCGCGGATCGACGGGCGGGCGGTGCAGAGGACGAACCGGCCGTGCACCGACGTGTCACGTCCGGCGAGGTCGAGGAACGCGAGCAGGTCCGTGCCGCTCCAGTGCACGTCCTCGACGATCCAGACCTGCGGTCGGTCGGCGAGTGCGTCGAACGCCTCGAGCCACGAGCGGAACCGCGCGTCGCGTCGCTCGCCGCCCCCGGGTCCGGCGTCGACCAGGGCCGGTCGTTCGGCTACCACGACGGCCAGCGCTTCATCCGTCACGACGCTCGATCGCTCCTCGGTCGCTCCGCGTTCCCGCAGCCGGGTGAGGAGAACGTCCGCCGTCGCGACCGAGCCCTGCACGCTCGGAGCAGCATCGCCGAACGCTTCCAGGAGCAGTTGCGCGACTCCCGCGTACGGAGCCACGACGTCGGGCCGAAGCCGGGCGCGAAGGATCGCGACGACGCTTTCCGCCGCCGCCGCGGCGAACTCGCTCACCAGCCTCGTCTTCCCGACCCCGGGAGGCGCGATCACCGTCACCCTGGTGTTCGAGCCGCCGCGGATCTGTTCGAGCGCCGAACCGAGCGCGGTCATCTCCCGCTCCCGGCCGAGCATCGGAGCCCGCAGGCTCCCCATCGCGTGATCCCGGGAGGGCTCGGCGAGCAACCCGGTCGCGTGCCATGCGGGGAGCGGCTCGGACTTCCCTTTCAGGGTGAGCGCGCCGGCCTCCTTCAGCTCGATCGCGCCAGCGACGCCGAGCGCTGTGGTTGGCCCGACGAGCACCCCGCCGGTCGGCGCCGCGGTCTGCAACCGGGCGGCCACGTTCACCGCGTCGCCGGTCGCGCGCCACCCGTCGGGGCCGAGCGAGTACGCGATCTCGCCGGTGTTCACGCCGACCCGGACCTGGAGCGCGTCCTCGTCCAGGCCGAGACCGACACCGATCTGACCGACGGCGGATGCGATCGCGAGCCCCGCGCGCACGCCGCGTTCCATGTCGTCGTCGCGCGCGATCGGGATACCGAACACCGCCATCGCGGCGTCGCCGATGAACTTCTCGAGTTGGCCGCCGTACCGCGACACCGCGTCGCGGATCGTGTCGAAGTACGCCGTCTGCACGGTCGCGACGTCCTCTGGGTCGAGGCCCTCGGACAGGCTCGTGAAGCCGACCAGATCGGCGAACAAGACGGTGACGATGCGCCGTTCGACGCGGTCCCGCGTTCCGGTCATGCCGGGTCCCTACGGGATGAGCCCGAAGACCGTCGAGGGCGCGCCCGACCCGTTGGCGTTCCTCGGGCCGCCCCACACGATCCATGACCCGGTCGTCGGCAACGCTCCCAGGTTCGTCAGGTTCTCCAGCGTGAAGCGATGGTGATGGAGCGTCAGCGATGTCTCCCGATATTTGAAGTCGGTGCCGGGGTCGGGGCCGAACGTGTCCGTGCCGAGCAGGCCGCGGTCGCCGAGCACGCCCTGGTCGATCAGCCACTTAACCGACGCGAGCGAGAAGCCGGGCTGGTGGAAGCCGCCCTTGCCGCTGCCGCAGGTGTAATAGCTGACCGTGCCGGGCCCGCGATCGGGACCCCAGAACGCGTCGCACCCGGTCCACAGCAGGACGGCCGCATCCTGCGGCATCGGGCCGTTCGCCGCCTCCCACGCCTCCAGGTCCGCGACGCTCACGCGGTAGTCGACGTCGGCCTGCGCCTTGTCCCGCACGTCGATGACGACCGCCGGAAGGATGAAGTCGCCCGGCGCCAGCTCGTCGGCACAGAGCGCGTGCACGTGGAAGTGGCACGGCGCGCTGTAGTGCGTGCCGGTGTGCTCGCCTTCCTTCACGTATTGCAGGTAGTAGCCGTCCTTCGCCACGGTGAACGAGGTCTGCAGCGAGAACGTCGGGTCGCCGGGGAACCCCGGGATCACCGCCGGATCGTTCACGTGGCTCAGGAACACGACCTGGCTGAACCCCGGCAGCGACGTGTCGGTTCCGGCTCGCGCGACGCCGTGTGACGACGCCGCCCCTGCCGCGTATCCGACGGTCGTGACGAGCGCCACGACCGCGACGAGCGAGAGCACCTTGCGCATGTCGACCCTCCCTACGAGCGAGGGTCACATCCTGCGAGGTGCGCGCCACCTCGCGCAAGCCGAGGTCACGTCGGCGTGATGGCCAGGATGATCGTTTCCCCGCGGTACCGGCCGATGTGCAGGACCCGCTGGATCGCTCGGAGCGGCTTGAAGATCAACATGTCCCACCGGTACTTCCGCGCCATCAACGCCTCGACCCGCGGGACCTCGTCGTCGGCCAGGATCTCCGCATGTGCCGGGACGGGGATCTCCAGCAGGCGCCCCCGTGCCGTGCAGAGCGTCACGCTCACCGTGGGCTCGCGCAAGATCCGCTTCACCTTGTAGGACTCCGGGTCGGTCTCGACGAGGAGCCGCCCCACCTCGCGCACGAACCACACCGGGGTTGTCACACCCGTGCCGTCGCGCTTGAACGTCGTCAGTCCCAGATACCTGCCGTCGAATCCCGTGTGCGGTCGAACATCCATCTTCGTGGTCATCGCGATCACCTCCGCTGGAGCCAGCTTCGTGCGCGCGGACGGGGGAGTGGAGGGCCAGAGGACCCGTCGGCGACGGGCCACGCATCAGGGCAGGAGCTCGAACGACTCGACGTGCGCCGGCCGCACGGCCGAGAAGTGCTTCCGGTCGAGGGTGGCGATCTGTTTGACCTTGAGCCGCTCGGCCAGGGCGACGACGGACGCGTCGACGGTGCCGAGCGGCATGTCCCGGTAGCGCCAGCCGAGCTCGGCGATCCGGACCCAATCGACCTGCTCCACGACCATGGACTCGTAGGTGCCTTCCACGAGCTCGGCGATGAACCGAAGCTCGACGCGCGGTCCAGCTTCGCGTTGGAGCAGGTAGGTCACCTCTGCGATGACGAGCATCGGAACCAGCAGTGGGCCGCGGTGATTCTCCAAGAGTCGACGGCACTCGTCGTGCCGCGGATCCCCGGAATCGGCGGCGGCGACGAGTGGCCCGCTGTCGATGACGAGGCCTACAGCTCCCCCTTGCGGCGCTTCTCGTCCAAGATCTCGCCGAAGATCTCGTCGACCCGTGTGGACAGGTCGCCCGTCGCGCTTCGGAAGGCGCCTGCGCTTCGCAGCACTCGCCGCGCGCCTCCGTTCAGGTGGGTCTCGATCGCTTCGCGTGTCAGCTCGGAGATCGTGATGCCCCGGCGCGCTGCCTCTGCGCGGAGCTTGGCGTCCAGGTCCTCGGGCAGCTTCACGGTCGTCCTCTTCATGGTATGCCAGCATATCCCAAGAGAGATTCCACCAGAACGTGCCCGCCGTCTGTGATCAGCGTCACGACCCGACCACTCCATGGAGACCGACGGCTGGAAGTAGCCGTTGGAGCACTTCCCCACGGGGACGGGACGGGCGCTGGGTGACCGACTCAGCGCCCGTCCCGCCCGTTAGCTGCGCCAGCGGAGGACGGCGAGCGCCACGCCGTAGCTGATGCCGAACACCATGCAGACGACGCCGTACGGGCCGGGGTCGCCGCCGGTCCGCGCGATGTTCACGACGGCGCCGGCGACCGTCACGATCGACGTCACGATCCCCGCGGCCGCCGTGGCTCGCAGGTCGATCGAGCGCTGACGCTCGTCCCCGCCGCCGCGCATGATCGCAGCGACGTCGCCGCGTCCTCCCGACCAGATGAACGCGATCACCGCGAGGACCACGTAGGCGGCGATCATCGCCGCGGCCACGCCCGGATGCCCGCCGATCCACGCGCCGACCGCGACCGCGCCTCCGCCCACCAGGAGCACGGCCGCCGACGCTCCCCGGTGTCCACTCCTCGAATGCTGCTGCATCATCCGTCCGCCTCCTCCATCTCGAAGATCTCGTCAAGCCCGACGTCGAACAATCGAGCGATGCGGAACGCCAACGGCAGCGATGGCAGGTACCGCCCGCCCTCGATCGAGTTGATGGTCTGCCGCGAGACGCCGAGCGCGTCGCCGAGATCGGACTGGGTCATGCCCGCCTCCGATCGCAGCTCCCGAACCCGGTTCCGCATGCGAGTCAAGGTACCTTTACATCAACGAGGTGTCAAGCGACCTTTCCATCGCGACAAGACGAGAGGCCGGCCCGAAGGGCCGGCCTCTCGGTGTACCGATGCCTAGTCGGTAACGGACTAGCTCAGCCGCTCACAGGTCGTAGTAGAGATGGAACTCGTACGGGTGCGGGCGCAGGCGCACCGCGTCGAGCTCGTGGGTCCGCTTGTACTCGATCCACGTGTCGATGACGTCCTGCGTGAACACGCCGCCCTCGAGCAGCCACTGGTGGTCGCGCTCCAGGTTGTCGAGCACCTCCTCGAGCGAGCCCGGCACCTGCTTGACCATCGCCTTCTCCTCGGGCGGCAGGTCGTACAGGTCCTTGTCCATCGGCTCCGGCGGCTCGATCTTGTTCTTGATCCCGTCCAGGCCCGCCATCAGCATCGCGCTGAACGCGAGGTACGGGTTGCACATCGGGTCCGGGGTGCGGAACTCGAGCCGCTTGGACGCGGGCGTCTTCGAGAACACCGGGATCCGGATGCAGGCGCTGCGGTTCCGCTGGCTGTACACCAGGTTGATCGGCGCCTCGTAGCCCGGCACCAGCCGGCGGTATGAGTTCGTCGTCGGGTTGGTGAACGCGAGCAGTGACGGCGCGTGCGCGAGCAGGCCGCCGATGTAGTAGCGGGCCATGTCGCTGATCCCCGCGTAGCCGACCTCGTCCCAGAACAGGTTCTCGTCGTCGGTCCACAGGCTCTGGTGCGTGTGCATGCCCGAGCCGTTGTCCTGGAAGAGCGGCTTCGGCATGAACGTCACCGTCTTGCCGGCCTTCCACGCGGTGTTCTTGACCACGTACTTGTACTTCAGCACGTTGTCCGCGGTCTTCAGCAGCGTGTCGAACCGCATGTCGATCTCGGACTGCCCAGCCGTGCCGACCTCGTGGTGGTGCACCTCGATCTTGATGCCGACCTTCTCGAGGTTCAGGACCATCTCGCTCCGCAGGTCCTGGTACTGGTCCATGGGGGGCAGGGGGAAGTAGCCCTCCTTGTGGCGCGGCCGGTAGCCGAGGTTCTTGCCGCCCAGCTCTGCGCCCGAGTTCCAGACACCCTCGTCGGCATCGATGTGGTAGTAGCCCTCGTGCTGGTTCTGGTCGAACCGGATCGAGTCGAAGATGTAGAACTCGGCCTCCGGTCCCCAGTAGCTGATGTCCGCGATGCCGGTCTGCTTCAGGTACAGCTCGGCCTTCTTCGCGATGTAGCGCGGGTCGCGGCTGTACATCTCGCCGGTCACGGGGTCCTTCACGTAGCAGTTGATGTTCAGCGTGCGGTGCTGCGTGAACGGGTCCATGTACGCGGTGTCGGGGTCGGGGACGAGGAGCATGTCCGACTCCTGGATCTCCTGGAACCCACGGATCGACGAACCGTCGAACCCGATCCCGTCTTCGAAGAGCCCTTCGGTGAGCTCGGCCGCGGGGACCGAGAAGTGCTGCATCAGGCCCGGGAGGTCGCAGAAGCGGAAATCGACGATCTCCGCGTCGCTCTCCTTCAACATGGCCAGGACGTCCTTCGGTGTAGCCACGGATCCTTCCCCCTCATCGCTCGACGACGTGCTTGAAGCGTAGGAGCGAGCCGGCACGTCCGTGTTTCTTCGTCGTTAACTCTGCGTAACGAAGGGACCCCGGCACCTTCGGCGCCGGGGTCCTGGGTTCTCGCCTGTTGTCTTCGTGGTGCGTGTACCGCGCTCTTCACATCGGCGGGGGGAGGGCCCCCGTAGGGGGGAGGTGACACGGGGACCCTCTCCGCCGAGGTTGGTCTACCAGTCCCCGCCGGACGCTCGCCCGCCGTTGGTACGGATCGGGACGAGCGCCGGTCGGAGCCGGAGGACCGAGCTCAGGGCCGCGAGACCGAGGGGGAGGGGTGTCATCATCCAGAGGATGAAGTTCGCGGTCCTGAGCACGTTGTTCATGTCGCAATCATCGTCCACGAAGTGCGTTCCAGCGCAGACTCAGTTGGGATGGTTTCCCGCTGGTCACGTACCCGGCTTCGAGTACGACCTCTAGCCTCAGGCCGCTGCCGAGGGCTCAGTCCTCTGCCTCAGCCGCCCGGTACCCGACGCTCCGCACGGTCTGGATCAGGTGCTCGTGCTCGGGCCCGAGCTTCGCCCGGAGACGCCGGACGTGCACGTCGACGGTCCGCGTCCCCCCGTAGAAGTCATAGCCCCAGACCTCGCGCAGGAGCGCCGGCCGCGTGAACACGCGGCCGGCGCGGGACGCCAGGAACCGCAGCAGCTCGAACTCCTTGAACGTGAGGTCGAGCGGCCGGCCCTGGGCCGTCACGCGGTAGCTCTCGGTGTCGATCGACAGGGCCCCCAGACGGATCGTGGCCTCGTCGCTCACCCCGGCGCGCCGCCGGAGCAACGCCACGCGCAGCCCGATCTCCGCCGGCGGCGCGCCGGGATACACGAACTCGTCCACGACCTCGTGCCACGGGTATCGCTCGACCCCGTCGGGATCGAGAACGGCCAGGATCGGGATCTGCAGGTCCGCCGCCTGGATCTCATGCAGGAGCGACCACGCCTGAGCGGGGTTCTCGTCGGCGTCGACCAGCAACACGGCCGGCTCCAGCTCACGGACGTGATCGAGCGCGCTCGTCGCGAGTGCGTCCACCTTGACGTCGAAGCGCAGGTCCGCGAGGGCCGGCAGGGCGGCCTCGGAAGCGCGATCGGAGAGCAGGACCAACAGAGCCATCGGCACCTTCACCTTAGCCGGTCGGCATCGTCGCCGGTACGCTTGACCTGCGATGACGACCGTGCAGCTCGCGCTCTCACACCGATGGCGGGTCCCCGCGCACGTGTTCGCGGTCCTGACCTCCGATCGACGTCCAGATCGTGGGGACACGCCTGGGGAGCAACGAGGCTGAGCGGCCCGCCGTCGTCTTCGTGCACGGACTCATGGGCTGGCACGCCAAACCGAAGTTCGCGGTCTTCGCCGAACACCTGACGAAGTGGTTCACGGTCTACGCCTTCGACATGCGTGGTCACGGCGGGTCGGGAGGCGTCTCGGACTACGGCGGCGCCGAGATCCACGACATCGACGCGGTCGTCGCGCTCGCCCGTCGCGAAGGCCACTACAAGGTCGTCACCATCGGCACGTCGCAAGGTGGGATCGCCGTGCTCAGGCACGCCGGTATCCTCGGCGGCGTCGACGCGGTGGTCGGCATCTCGTCGCTCGCGTACTGGGATTGGCGCGGAGGAGCGGATCCGCTCGCGCGCCGGCAGCTCGACGCGCGCATCGGCTCTCGCTCGGGCCGCGCGGCGCTCCGCGCATGGGGCGTCCGGCTCCCCGAGCAGTGGGACGAGCCCGAATCCCCCGAGGAGGTCGTCGGCAAGATCGCGCCGATCCCCGTGGCGATCATCCACGGGAACGACGACCACCTGTTCGCACCCGATCACGCCCGCCGGTTGTACGAGGCCGCCGGCGAACCCAAGCGCCTCCTGCTGGGCGACCGGTTCGGTCATGCCGAGGACGGCCTGACCCCGGCGTTCGAACGAAGGCTCGCGCGCATCGTCTTCGAGATGCTGGAGCTGCCGTGGTCCGAGTGAGGTTGTTCGCAGCGTTGCGCGAGGCCGCCGACACGTCGGAGGCAGAGGTGGCGGGGAAGAACGGTCGGAGACGTGGTGGATGCGCTGTCCGCCCGGTTCGGCGAGCGGTTCGCCGCCGTGGCGGCGGTGTCGTCGTTCGTGGTCAACGGCGAGCGCGCCGCCCGTTCGACGCCGATCGCCGAAGGGGACGAGGTGGCGTTGCTGCCGCCGGTGTCGGGCGGATCGATCAGTTGACCCAGAGCTGATCGACCAGCAGCTGCCACTGGGGATTGATCTGAACGTTCCCGACCCGGTCCGACACGAAGTAGAGGTCTCTCGGATTGGCGTAGGCGAGGAACGGCGAGCGATCCGTGATCATCCGGTCGACGTCCGCCCATGCGGCGTTGGCCGCGGCCGGATCGCTTGCCTGGAGGACCAGCGCTCGATGCATCGCTCGCTCAACGACCGGATCGCAGAAGTACGATGCGTTCGTCCTCGACCCGTGCGGCGGTACGTTCCCGCAGGAGAAGAGAGGCGTGATGAAGCCGGAGGGCGCCGGGAAGTCGGCTACCCAGCCGAGAATCCGATCTGGATCCGGGTCGATGGGTCGTAGAGCGCGTTGAAGTACGCGTCGAGGTTCGCGATGATATGGATCGACGATCGGTAGCCAAGGGACGAGAGCTCTCGGCTCACCTCTCGAGCGGCGTCCGTCGCGTTCTCCGGCGCCCAGACGGTGATAGAAGCTCCTCGCGTGCCGGAAGCGGCGACGAGTCGGAGCGCTCACCGAGGTCCGGCCCCGACCACGTTCCCTTCGCATCCGGGTGACTCGTGTACGGACAGTACGGTCGGTGGGAGGGGAAATCCGTCGGCAGGACCTGACACGTGACGGCGAGAGGACGGATGACGGCTCCGGCGACCATCCGGGCTCGATCCACGGCGAATTGGACGGCCCGCCGGACCCGGATGTCATCGAATGGAGGCCGATTGACGTCGAACGCGAACCCTAAGGTAGCCGTGGCAGGCTCCTCGAAGATCTGGCTCGGGTACTGCGCGCGGATCTCGTGGACACGTGAAAGAGGCGTGTCCATCGCGTAGTCCAGGTGACCCTCTTCGATCGCGGCGATCTGCGCGTCCGGTGAGATCCCGAATCGCCAATCGATCGAGTCGACATACCCGTCAGGTTTCGCGGCGCGGGACCACTCGTGGAATCGCGGGTTGCGCTCGAGCCGGATCGAACCGTGCTTGCCCAGCTCGTATGACGCGATGCGGTAGGGCCCGGTCGCCGGGATCGGCGTAGTCGTGATCGGCGACATCGGCGTGCCCTCGGGAACGGCGAGCGCCGCAGGCAACGCGAGCGCGTAGAGCAGTTCGGGATCGGGCTCCGTGAGATGGAAGGTGACCGTTCGCGCCGCGTCGTTCGCCAAGACTCCGACGGAGAGGTCGCAGGTCGCGGGCTGCTTCGCGCACGCGCCCGCGCCGACGATCCGGCGAAGTACTGGGCGAGACCACCGTTCTGCGCGAACATCCGCTCGAGGGCGAGACGGAAGTCGTCGGCCCGGACCGGCGTGCCGTCCGAGTAGCGGATGCCCGGCCGGAGCTGGAACGTGTAGGTCTTGCCGCCGTCGCTCGGGCGCGGGATCGAGGTGGCGAGATCGGGGACGATCGCGGCCCCCTGCGGACCTCCCACGCGCTGGAACGCCACCAGACCGTCGTTCGTCATCGAAAGGATCGACCACGACACCGGGCGTAGGAGGTCGCCGGATCGATCGTGTCGGGCCCCGTACACGCTCGCCATCTTGAGGGTTCCGCCCAGATGGGCGGTCGCCGACGCGACCGTCGCGACCCAAGGATGTTGCCGCGACGGCCGAGGCGAGGGGTTCGCCCGCGACGGCGATGGCGATGCCGCGCGCGGTGCCTGGGTTCACCTTCGCGATCGAGCCTCCGTACCGGTTCGCTACCCAGAGCGATCCGTTCCCGTACGTGATCCCCGTTGGCCCGTCGCCGACGGGCATCGTCGTCGTGATCGTCATCCTCCCCGGGTCGATCTCGGAAAGCGTGCCGTCGAGGCTGTTCGTTACCCACACGCCGGACGTCGTGATCGCGACGCCCTCGGGGCTGTTCCCCACTCGGATGGAGCTGGTCGAGCCACTGCCCGCTCAACGTGCGTCAGGAAACCATCGTTGATCGACGTCACCCATGCGCCGCTCGCGTCGGCCGCGATCGCCGTGGGTCCGTCACCGACGGCGATCGGCCCCCCGACGACGGTCGAGGTCGAGGGATCGATGCGGGTGACGGAGTCGTCGCTGAAGTTCGCCACCCACACGGCGTCGTCTGAGGCCGCGACCGCGCTCGGCCCGTTCCCGACCCCGATGCGTGCGACGACTTCGTCCGTCGTCGGGTCGACGCGGTCGACCTCGCCGGCATCGCTCGCCACCACCCAGACGCTGCCGGCGCCGAACGCCACGCCGCTCGCGCCTCCGCCGATCGGGATCGTGTCGACCACGGCGTGCGTGTTGAGGTCAACCTTCAGGAGGGACCCGGCTTGGGTATCCGTGAGCCAGATCGATCCAGCGCCGGACGCGATCCCCCCAGGCGATCCATGGATCGACAGGGTGCCGGCGATCGCGTGGGAGGTCGTGTCCAGCAGCTGCACCCCGTTGCCTGCGAGCGGCTCGACGACCTCGTGATGACGGAGCACGGGGATCGCGATCCCGGCAACGAGCGCGATCGCGATGGCGGCGATCAACGCCGTGCGGCGTCCGCCGCGCGCACGCGGTTGCGACGTGCTGGATCTCGCTTGCGTCACCGGCTTCAGGAGATCCGCTGGGTCGTCGCCCTCTGGGATCACCTTGATCACCCGGACGGGTTCCTCCAGCCCCTTCAACTGGACCGTGCCGCGATCGACGTAGATCACGCCATCGATCTTCCGCGCCAGATGCACGGCTTCCGCACTCGCGAGGACCTCGCCGGGCCCGGCTTGACCGCAGAGGCGAGCGGCCAGGTTCAGGGCGCCGCCGCGGTAGCCGCCCGCGACCGGCACCGCCTCGCCCGCATCGAGGCCGATCCCCACCGGCAGCGGCAGTGAGGGGTCGGCCAGTGTCTCCTCCACGAACCGCGCCTGGAGGTCGAGCGCCGCCCTGATCGCCTGCCGTGCGGAGGAGAAGACCGCGAGCGCCTCGTCCCCACGCAGCTCGATCACCGCACCGCCGCGTCCGGCGATCGTCTCCGTGGCCAGGTCGGCGAACTTGGCCGCCAGCTTGGCCGCGGCCTCGTCGCCGCGTTGGTTGGTGAAGATGGTGTAGCCGCGGACGTCCGCGATCAGGAAGGTCCTGACTCTGGGCGTCGTCCGTGGTCGGACCACCTGCGGGATGTTCTGCCACGAGACGAGTATGTCTCCCTAACCGACCGTCCGCGCTCAGCTCGCCGCCACGGCGTAGAGGCGCCACTCGCCGGGAACGCCCTTCAGATCGTGCTCGCCTCGGTCCTCGAAGGCGAGGCCGGAGCCGGCGACCAGGTCCCGCACGGTTCGCGACACCAGCACCTCTGACGGGGCGGCCAACGATGCGATCCGAGAGCCGATCACCACCGTGATCCCCGCGACCTTCCCGTCGGTGATGTCGCACTCGCCCGTGTGCAGGCCGGCCCGGATCTCGATCCCCATCGAACGGACCCCGTCGACGATCGTCTGCGCACAACGGATCGCTCGTGCGGGCCCGTCGAACGCGGCGAAGAACCCGTCGCCCGCCGTGTCCATCTCGCGGCCGCGCCAACGGGCGATCACCCCGCGGACGAACGCATGTGGCGTTCGATCAGCTCCTTCCAGGCGCGATCGCCGCGATCGGCCACCAGCTCGGTGGATCCGACGATGTCGGTGAACAAGACCGTCTCGAGCACGCGATCCAGGTCGGACTCCTCCTCGGTGAGCCGCGAGACGAATCGGTTCATCTCGGCCATGAAGGGCTCGGGATCGGCCATCACCACCGGCGCCGGGCTGTGGATGCGCGTGAACAGCGCCCCGGGGATCAGTCGCGCCATCGCCTCCGATTCCTCGGCGGCGGGATCGCTTGCCAGCACGAGCGTCGGGACGTGGATCGCCGGCAGGACGTCACGCACGTCCATGTCGTGATACATCCGCAGGAGCGCGGCCGCCGCCGACGGACTCGCCGACGAGCGCATCGAACGCGCCCACCAGTCGATCAGCGCCTCGTCGTCGGCCCCGCCGGGGTCGTTGCCGCGAACGATCTCGGCCGCGTACTCACGCGAGCCCCACCGGCGTCTCGGTCGCTTCGAGGTCGCGGGCGAACGCCTCGTCGGTCATGCCCCAGGGGTAATCGGGGGCCCACGCCGTCCGTGAGCCGGTGTTGTTGAGGACCAGGGCCTTGGTCCGACCGGGGTAGGTGGCGGCGAACAAGCAGCAGGGCGGTCCGCCGTCGGCGAACGCGATCAGGACGACCCGCTCGGAGTCGACGGCGTCCATCACGGCGCGGAGATCGTCGATACGCTCCTCCAAGGTCGGGAGCTGGTCCCCCGAGACCCGGTCCGAGAGTCCATTGCCGCGCGCATCGAAGACGATCAGACGTCCCATCTCCGCGAAGGACCGGCGGCGGTGCGCGATGCCCGGTTCCTCCCAGTCCTGCTCGATGTTGGAGAAGTACGTTGCCACGGGGACGATGTCCGTCGGCCCGCTACCGAGCGTCTGGTACGCGATGTGGTACCCGTCGGCCGTCTTCGCGTACCGGGTCTCGGGGATCACGCCGGTAGTTTCCGGCGGGCACGGGGCATCGGCAAACCCGCCCAGGTCCAACGTCGGACGCGATCGCCCCGAACAACCGACAGCAGGCATCCCGGGCCCCTGCCATACTCGGGCGCAACCCGTCATGCGCTTCCATCGCGTCCTCCTCATCGTGAACCCCGTCGCGCGGACGGTGTCCAAGCCCACCCTCGCGGTCATCGAGAAGGCGCTGTCCGCCGACTTCCGGTTGGAGGTCGCCGAGACCAAAGAGCGCGGACACGCGAACGAGCTCGCCGCCCAGGCGGTCGAGGAGGGCATCGACCTCGTCGTCGTCTTCTCCGGTGACGGCACGATCAACGAGGCGGTGCAACGCGCTCGCCGGCACCGAAACGGCCCTGGGCATCATCCCGGGCGGCGCGACGAACATCCTGGCCCGCGCGCTCGACATCCCGACCGACCCCGTCGATGCGACGGGCGTCCTCATCCCGAAGGCGCTCGACGACGAAGCGTTCCGGCTCAACCTCGGACGCGCGGACGGCCGATACTTCGCGGTCAACTGCGGTGCGGGGATCGACGCCGCCGCGATGCGACGCCTGGACGCCAAGTTCCCCGACACGAAGGCGAAGTTCGACCGGGCAGCGTTCCGCGCCGTGGCGTGGGAGCTGATGGTCGGTTACGCGGGGCGCTCGCCCGACCTGGAGGTGAGCATCGACGGCGCCGAGCCGACGCCGTCCCTCTCGGTGATGGTCGGTCGGACCGATCCATACAGCTACTACAAGGACCGCGGCCTGCGGATGACACCGGAGGCCTCACTCGACTCGGGGCTCGACGTGCTCTCCGTCCGCAAGCTCGCGCGCCGGAGCGTTCCGCGCATCGCATGGCAGGTGTTCGGCTCGGCGCGTCACGTCAGTGGTCGCGACATCCAGTACGTCCACGACGCGGAGCACGTGCTCGTGACCTCGGACGGTCCGTTCCCGGTTCAGGTGGACGGCGATTCGCTCGGCGACCACCAGCGCCTGGAGGTTCAGCTCGCGCCCGAGGCCCTCTGGGTCGTGGCCTGAGCCGGCTCCACCAGATCTACGGTCGGCGCCGGCGTCACCTGGATCCCGCACTCCCACTTGGACAGACCCGCCCACCGTCCCGCGCGCTCCGGCTCGTCCGGCAGGCGCATCCGCGTGCAGGGCGCGCATCCGATCGAGCTGTACCCCAGGTCGTAGAGCGGGTTATGAGGGAGGTCGTGCTCCTTCAGGTACGCCCAGACGTCGCGGCCCGACCATGCGGCCATCGGGTTCACCTTGACGATCCATCGGTCGGGCTCCAGCTCGTACTGCTGCACGAACGGTGCGGTGGCGCGCGTCGGCGATGATTCCCGCCGGAACGCGGTGATCCACGCGTCCAAGCCGCGGAGCGCCTCGAACATCGGTTGCACCTTGTTCAGGTCGCAGCACGTCTCTGGGTCGCGTTCGAACAGGCGCGGTCCCATCACCTCGGCCTGTCGCTCGACGGTGTAGGTACCGACCAGGTCGATCACGTTGCAGCCCGAGACGCTCGGCCAGCTGTTCCTTGAACGCGAGCGTCTCCGCGAACTGGTAACCGGTCTCCAGGAACAGGATCGGGATGTCCGGGCGCATCTGGGTCGCCATGTGCATCACGATGGTCCCCTCGGCCTGGAACGCCGACGCGATCGCGATGCGCTCGAGGCCGGAACGCTCGATCGCCCACGACACGATCTCGCGTGGGTCCGCGTCTTCGAATCGGTCGTTGAGCGCGACGAGTTCGTCGGCGGGGAGGAGGGTCTGCAAACGGGGCCGTCCTTGTGGTTGCGTAGGGGTGTGCGGCGGCCGGGAGTCTACTCCAGACCCGTTTCGTATGCTGAGGACCACTAACCCCTATGGAAAGGCCGGCATCCCACCTTGTCCGACATCGACCAGATCCCCCCGCACGGCGGAACCCTCGTCAACCTGCTAGTGACCGGCGCGGAGGCCGAAAGCCTCCGCGCCGAAGCCGCCAACCTCCCCAAGCTCGCGGTCTCCGACCGCGAGCTGGCCGACCTGGAGATGCTGGCCGTCGGTGCGCTCTCGCCCCTCACCGGGTTCCAGGGCGAGGCCGACTACCACTCGATCCTCGACTCGATGCACCTGACGGACGGCCTCCCGTGGTCGATCCCCGTCACGCTCTCGGTCGACGATGACGGCGCGCACCGCCTCGGTGGCGCCGCTGCCGTAGCCCTCACCGCCGGCGAGGGCGGCGAGCCGCTCGCCATCCTGCGCGTCAGCGAGATCTACTCCCGGGACAAGGCCAAGGAAGCGACCTCGGTCTATCGGACCGACGACCCGGAGCACCCCGGCGTCGCCGCCGTCAACGCCGCGGGAGACAAGTGCGTCGCCGGCGAGCTCCAGGTGATCGCGCTCCCGCCGCACGACGATTTCCTCCAGTACCGGTTGACGCCCGCGCAGACGCGCGCGGTGTTCGCGGAGCGGGGTTGGAGGACCGTCGTCGGGTTCCAGACGCGCAACCCGATCCACCGCGCGCACGAGTACATCCAGAAGTGCGCGCTCGAGATCGTCGACGGGCTGCTCGTGCATCCGCTCGTCGGCGCGACGAAGGGCGACGACATCCCGGCCGACGTGCGCATGCGGTGCTACGAGGCGCTGTTCGAGGACTACTACCCGAAGGACCGCGCGATGGTGAGCGTCTTCCCGGCGGCCATGCGCTACGCCGGCCCGCGCGAGGCCATCTGGCACGCGATCTGCCGCAAGAACTACGGCTGCACGCACTTCATCGTGGGCCGCGACCACGCGGGGGTCGGCAGCTACTACGGCACGTACGACGCGCAGGACATCTTCAACGAGTTCGCGCCAGGCGAGCTGGGGATCCAGACGCTGAACTTCGAGCACTCGTTCTGGTGCAACCGCTGTGAAGGCATGGCGTCACCCAAGACGTGCCCCCACGGCGAGGACGACCGCGTCTCGCTCTCCGGGACGAAGGTGCGCGACATGCTGCGCGCCGGTGAGCGTCCGCCGCAGGAGTTCAGCCGTCCCGAGGTCGCGGACATCCTGATCGAAGCGATGAGCGCGCAGGGCGGCTAGCGGACCAGCTCTTCCGCCAGCAACCCCATCACGTACGAGTCGACGTGGCGGCCGCCCACGAACTGCGATCGCCGGCGCGTGCCCTCCATGGCGAACCCCACCTTCTCGTAGGCGCGTCTGGCGCGCGGGTTCGTCTCGAAGACGTCGAGCTCGATCCGTTGGAGGTTCATATGGTCGAAACCGAACCGACAGAGCGTGCGAACGGCGTCGGTGCCCAAGCCTTCGTCCCAGTACGGCTTGCCCAGCCAGATGCCCATGAGGGCTGTGCGCGCCGCCGTCTCGACATCGAAGAACGAACAGCCCCCGATCGGCACGCGGCCGTCGATCCGCTCGATGACGAAGCTCGACTTCCCCGGGTCCTTCTGGATCATGTCGATGAACGCCTGATAGCCCGAGACCGGCTGCGGCATGACCAGTCCGAGGCTCTCGCCGACCTCCGGATCGCCGATCAGGTCGTTCAGCGTCGGGATGTCGGCCGGCTCGTGCGTTCGCAGCCGGACCAGCGTTCCCTGCAGGGCGGGGGCGTGCTCTTCCACGGTTCGGGAGCATACCGACCTCACTCCGGCCGGGTTGAGCCGCTCACAAGGGGGGGACTGGTAGCCTCCGCAGAGCCGTCCGCGTACCGTTCCGGGCGCCGGACCAGGAGGCAGACGTCCTGAGGCTGGTCATCCCCCGCGTGTCCTTGCGCGTCATCGTCGCCGTCTCGGCCCTCGCGGGCGTGCTCATCACCGTCCCCGCACACGCCGACACCAAGAGCGACCTGGATGCGGCTCGTCAGGAGCTCGCCTCGAAGCAGGCGGAGCTCGACGCCCTCACCTTGCAGTGGCAACAGACGGAGACCGCGTACGCCCGGGCGCAGGATGCGGCGCGTGAGGCCCAGCAGCAGATCGGCGCTCTCCAGGCGCAGCTCACCAAGCTCCAGGGGCGGTTCGATGCACAGGTGCGGGCCGTCTACATCTCCGGCGGCAACGAAGCCATCGGGGCGCTGCTCGGCTCCCAGTCGTTCTCGGACTTCGCCGACCGGCTGCGGTTCGCCCAGAACATCGTGCAGGGCGACGAGGACCTGGCGACGTCGGTGGCGGTCCAGTCCGAGCTGCTGAGCCGCGAGCGCGCGCGGCTGACCCAGGAGGCCGACGCCCAGGCGAAGGCAGCCGCCCTGTTGCAGTCGCAGCGGACGTCGATGGACGCTCGTCTCGCCGACCTGCAATCCACCGTGAACGACCTGTATCAGAAGTTCCAGACCGAGCAGGCGCAGCAACAGGTGGGACTGCCTCCCCAGGGCGGGGGCGGTTCGTTCCCTGTGACCGGTTCCGGCGCCATCTCGACGTGCCCGGTCGCGGGGCCCGTGTCGTTCGTCGACTCGTTCGGCTGGCCGCGACCCGGCGGGCGCATCCACGAAGGCATCGACATGATCTCGCCGTACGGGACGCCGATCGTGGCCGTGCACAGCGGGAACGCCGTGCAGACGCCCAACAGCCTCGGGGGGAACGCGGTGATCGTCTACCACGACGGGGGGAGCGACTTCACCTACTACGCGCACATGAGCTCGTACGGCGCGACGGGCCACGTCGCGGCGGGGCAGGTGATCGGGTACGTCGGCTCGACCGGCGACACCAACGTGAACCACCTCCATTTCGAGTACCACCCGGGCGGCGGGGGCGCGGTCGACCCGTACCAGACGCTGCTCGCGGTCTGCTGAGCCGGTCCGGGCGTAGGATGGGCGACGTGAACGAGCAGAAGACCGGCCATCGCCGCATCGACCGGATCCGCGATCCGGCGTACGTGGAGCACATCGACGCGCTCGCGCTCGACGATCTCCGCGGCCGGCGCGATGAGTGCCTGGCGGAGCGTGAGTACCTTTCGCTGCTCCGCCGGTTGGTGCAGGGCCGCGCCGAGATCCTGCGCGCGGAGGTCGACGCCCGTGGCTCCGGCGAGGACAGGGGTCCTCTCGTCGATCGGTTGGCCGAGATCCTGTCGGGAGACGAACGACAGTCCCCGGCGCGCGGCGAGGCCGTCAAGGTCGGTCTTCCCGAGGAGGAACTGCTGATCGCACGCCGCCGCATCGAGCGGCTGGTATCGGATGCGGGTATCTCCGACCCGAGCGCGCTGGACGACGCGAACCTCGCGAGCGCCGTCGATCTGCTCGCCTCCGAGGAGCGCGAGGTCTCCTCGGCTCGGGGCGACGTGATCCGCGTGCTGGACATGCTGCAGGACGAGCTGAAGCGCCGGTACCGCGAGGACCCCACGCTCGTCCTGAGCTGAGCCCGTGGGCGCCGTCCCGCTCGTCCGGGTGGTCCGCGGCCGTCTCATCGAGTCGATCCACGCCGGGCACGTCGCGGTCTGCGACGCCGACGGAACCGTGATCGCATCGGCCGGGGATCCAGATCGCATGATCTTCGCGCGCTCGTGTATGAAGCCGTTGCAGGCCGCCGTCTCGCTGACCGCGATCGACGAGCCCTTGCCCGATCGCGAGGCGGCGGTGATCGCCGCCTCCCACAACGGCGAGCCGGTCCACGTCGGGACGGTCCGGGCGGTGCTGGAGCGCGCCGGACTCGACGCCGACGCGTTGCGGAACCCGCCCGGGTGGCCGCTCGACGCCGAAACCATGGCCGCGTCCCAGCACAAGCACAAGCTGTTGCACAACTGCTCGGGCAAGCATGCGGGGATGCTGCTGGCGTGCGTCCGGGCGGGGTGGGACCCCGATACCTACCTCCGAGCGAGCCATCCCCTCCAGCGGCGCGTGACGCGGGCGGTGCGGCGTGCGACCGGTCTGGAGGACCTCACGATGAGCGTCGACGGGTGCGGCGTGCCGGTCCACGGCATGCCGCTGCGGTCCATGGCCACGTTGTTCGCGCGCCTGACCGCGACCGAACGTCTCGGGGACCTGGCGCCGGCCGCCGACCGTGTGACCGAGGCGATGCGCTCCGAGCCCTACCTGGTCGGCGGCCGCTACCGCGTGGATACGGATCTCATGCGGACGTCGCCGGACGTCGTGGCGAAGTCCGGCGCAGAGGCGCTCGAATGCGCGGCCGTGCTGCCGTCCGGTCTGGGCGTCGCGGTGAAGATCGAGGACGGGGGGAGCCGGGCGTCCGCTCCGGCGCTCCTCAGGGTGCTGGAGCAGATCGACGCCCTCTCGGCGGACCACCTCCGCGCGTTGGCGCCGCACGTCTCGCCCTCGGTCCTGGGTGGTGGCAAGCCCGTCGGAGCGCTCGAAGCGGTCTTCGACCTGCGGTTCCGGCGTCCGCGGAGCGGCAAGCGGCCGTAACCCCCTATGCGTCTTGGCGCGTAACATCCCTTTCATGCGCAAGCCCCGGGTCGCCGTGCTCTCCGTGCACACGTCGCCGATGGATCAGCCCGGCTCCGGTGACTCCGGCGGCATGAACGTGTACATCCGCGCGGTGGCCGAGCGACTGGCGGATCATGACGTCGAGGTCGACCTTTTCACCCGCTGCCGCGGCGCCGACGGTCCCGAGATCCTCGAGATCGGCGCCGGGGTGCGGCTCGTGACCCTCAAGGCCGGCCCGTGCGCTCCGGTCCCCAAGACCGATCTGCCGCGGTTCCTGCCGGAGTTCCTGGGCGGCGTGCTCCGCCGGGCACGGATCGACGGGCAGGGCTACGACATCCTGCACAGCCACTACTGGCTCTCGGGATGGGTCGGCAACTCGGCGAAGGACATCCTCGGCCTGCCCCTCGTGGCCTCGTTCCACACGCTCGGCAAGGTCAAGAACTACTCGCTCGCTCGGGGCGAGGCGCCCGAGCCGCCGTCGCGCCTGGTCGGCGAGGAGCGGGTGATCGCCGGAGCCGACCGGATCCTGGCTCCGACGCCGGCGGAGGCGGCGCAGCTCGTGGGGCTCTACCGTGCCGATCCCGACCACATCCGGATCGTGCCACCCGGCGTGGACCACTCGATCTTCTTCCCGCGCGAGCGCGCGGCCGCGCGCGACCGGCTCCATCTCACGGGTCTTCGGCTGGCGTTGTTCGTCGGGCGCCTCCAAGCGCACAAGGGGCCCGACATCGCGGTGCGGACGCTCGCGGAGGCGGTCGCGCAAGACCCGGAGCTCACCCAGGACCTGATGCTCGCGATCGTCGGGGGTCCGAGCGGGACCGCGCAGGGCGGCGAGGTCGCCCGCCTGATGGAGCTTGCCGCGGCGCTCGGCGTGAGCGAGCGGGTGATGCTCTTCCCGCCGCTGCCGCAGGCGCGTCTTGCCGACGTGTACGCCGCCGCGGACGTGGTGCTCGTGCCCTCCCGGTCGGAGTCCTTCGGCCTGGTGGCGCTGGAGGCGCAAGCGTGCGGGACGCCGGTGGTCGCCGCCGCCGTCGGGGGCCTGAGGTTCGTGGTCCAGGATGACCGGACCGGATTCCTGGTCGAGGGGCACGACCCCGCGGACCACGCCGAGCGGATGCTCCAGATCCTGCGGGATCCGGCGCTCGCCGAACGGTTGGGCGACTCGGCAGCCCGCGAGGCCCTGCGGTTCACGTGGGACGCCACCGCGGCCGAGCTCGCCGGCATCTATCGAGAGCTGCTGACGGCGGGGCGATGATCCGGGGCGATCACGTCACGCTCCGTCCGGTCGAGGAGCGCGACTACCCGCTCATCCACGCCTGGCAGAACGACCCCGAGGTGTGGTGGCTCATGGACTACGAGTCGCCGTTCTCCCTGGCAGACATCGCCGAGAGCGAGAAGCGCGCCACCGAGGAGGGGTTCCCGTTCATCATCGAGGCCGAGGGGCGCCCGATCGGCCGGATCGGGATCAATAACGTCCGCCGCCGGGACCGGATCTGCGCGCTCTACGTCTTCATCGGGGAGCGGTCGGCGTGGGGCCAGGGGCTCGGGACGGACGCGGTCGACACGTTGCTGGGGTATGCGTTCTCGCGGTTCGACCTCCATCAGGTCGAGCTCTGGTCGTTGGCGGACAACGAGCGCGCTCTCCGGGCCTACGCGCACTCCGGTTTCCGCGAGGAAGCGCGGCTCGCGGAACGTTCATGGAAGGACGGACGCTGGGTCGATCGGGTCCTCATGTCGGTCACCCGCGAGAGCTTCGACGCCGCGCGCACGGCACGTGAGCAGCACGAACGCTGACGCGCGCCGTTCGTTCGCCTATTTGTCACTCTTTCGTTCGACCCTCTGACCTGCGGTTATACCGTCTGACCAGCGGAAACGTCAGGTTGACCGCGGTCGGGGCGGCCGATACATTTCGCCTCGCTCCAAGCAGTCGAAGCAACCGACGCGAAGGAACCGGACGGGGCAACGGGGAAGCCGCAAGGCGGAACCGGGGTCCCAGACTCGGGAAAGGCCGCAAGGCCACAGCGAGTCGGTCGGGAAGGCCGCAAGGCCGGAACGGCGGCCCAGGTCGCGGACGAACCCGCAAGGGGGAGTCGGACAGGGGCCCCGCCGCCGGACGAAGCCGCAAGGCGGAGTCTACGGCGGCGGACCGTCGGGAGAGCCGCAAGGCGATCCTGCGGGGTCCGGAGATCCGCGCGACGGAAGCGGAGGTTGCTTGGAGCAACAGAGCCCGAGGGGCTGACGGTGGCTGAGAGCTTCGGTTCTCGGCGAGCCGGAGGTCCCTCGGGTTCTTCTATTTCCGCTACTGTCGCGGCGCCATGGGGTCCTCCCGCAGTCAGCGCGCCGCCGACGCCGAAGCGCGTCGCGAGCGGATCGTCGAGGTCGCGATGCGCCACTTCGCCGAGCACGGCTACCGCGGGGCGCGCGTCGAGGACATCGCCACCGAGGTCGCCGTCGCCAAGGGCACGGTCTTCCTCGACTTCTCCAACAAGGAAGGGCTGTTCCTGGCCGCGTACCAACGAGCGGTCTCGAGCCTTCCCGCATGGCTGGACGCGCCCGGCGAGGTCGTGGACGGCGGCTTCTGGGCCACGCTCGACTGGTGGCTCGAGCGGACCGAGGAGTTCGGCCGCGAGGATTGGGTGGCGAACCGGGTGGCGCTGATCGGCCGCTACGACACGGGTCTGGGACTGCGCCGCCCGATCGACCGCTTCATGCGGAGCGAGGATCCCTACGGCACGCTCGAGTTCGTGGAGTTCGGCGTGCGACGCGGCGAGGTCCGCAGCGACGTCGACGTCGAGATGCTCGCGTCGATGATGGACTGGCTGGCCGAGCGCTTCCAGGATGCCCTGGTGTCGGAGGACCTCGACCCCGGGCTGATCCACCGGACGCCCGAACGCCGCTCCATGCGGATCCGCGAGTTCGTCGAGGTGCTCCGCGGAGGCATCGAGGACCGTCACGATGAGTGAACGATGACGCTGTCGACATCGATGATCCGCCCGTCGATCCTGCGTCTCGCGGGGTATCCGTGGTTCCGGCGGGTCGCGACGACGACCCGCCCTGGGCGCGCCGTCGCGTCGCGGTTCGTCGCCGGCGAGACGCTGGATCAGGCCATGGCCGTTGCGCGGGACCTCGACCGGAACCGCGTCGCCGCCATGCTCGATCACCTGGGGGAGAACGTGGAGACGGCCGCGCAGGCCGTCGACGCGCGGGACGCGTACCTCACGGCGATCGGGGCGATCCGGCTCAACCCCTCGATCGACATCGCCGTCTCGCTCAAGCTCACACAGCTCGGTCTGGACCGCTCCGTCGAGGACTGTGTGGCGAACGTCGAGCCCATCCTCGCGGCGGCGGACGACGCCGGCACGCTGGTGATGATCGACATGGAGGCCCACGCCTACGTCGATCGAACGCTCGAGGTCGTCCATGAGGTGCACGCCGGGCATCCGCGCGTCGGCGTGGCGCTCCAGTCGTACCTGCGCCGGTCCGCGACCGATGTCTTCGAACTGCCCACAGGTATCCGGGTGCGGCTGGTGAAGGGCTCCTACCTCGAGCCTCCCGACGTCGTGTACGCCGACAAGCACGAGGTGGACCAGAGCTTCCGGCGATCGTTCGCGACACTCTTCGAGCGCGGCCACGCGATCGACGTGGCCACGCACGATCCGCGGCTGCTCGAGGGCGTCCGCAGGATCGTCGATGCCACCGAGTCCGGCTGGTTACGGGTCGAGTTCCAGATGCTGTACGGTGTCCGCCGGGATCTGCAGGCCGACCTCGCGCGGCGCGGTTACCCGGTTCGGGTCTACGTCCCGTACGGCACCGAGTGGTATCCCTATCTGACGCGTCGGCTGGCGGAGCGACCCGCGAATATGTGGTTCTTCGCGTCCAACCTGATACGGAGCGCACGATGACGACCGATGAGACAGAGAGGCGGGTGGCGTTCCTCGGCGGCGGCAAGATGGCCGAGGCGCTCATCTCCGGACTGATCCGCTCGGGCGGACGGACGGCGGACGAGATCATGGTCACGTGCCGCCGTGAGGAGCGCGCGCTGGAGCTCGCCGGCAAGTACGGCGTCACGGCCACGCTCGACAACGCCGAGGCCGCCCACTGGGCGCACGTCCTGGTCCTGATGGCCAAGCCGCAGGACATGGAGGTCCTCCTGACGCAGATCCGGGGCGCCGTGTCTCCGGAGGATCTGGTCGTGAGCTTCGCCGCCGGCATCCGCACGTCGTTCGTGCAGAAGCATCTGGCCGACGACGTGCCCGTGGTCCGCGTCATGTCGAACGTTCCGGTGATGGTCGACGAGGCGATGTCCGTGATCGCGGCGGGATCGCGCGCGACCGACGAGCACATGGTGATCACCGAGGAGCTCCTGGGCTACGTCGGGAAGGTCCTGCGGCAGAAAGAGGTCCACATGGACGCCGTCACCGCGACGAGCGGCAGCGGCCCCGCCTACTTCTTCCTGCTCGCCGAGGCCATGATCGAGGCCTGTATCCTGCTGGGGTTGTCGCGCGACGTCGCGACCGAGCTGATCATCCAGACGATGCTCGGTTCGGCGAAGATGCTTCGCGACACCGGCAAGCATCCCGTGGAGCTCCGCGAGATGGTGACGTCGCCGGGTGGCACGACGATCGCGGCCATCCGCATCTTGGAGGAAGCCGGCGTGCGCGCCGCGTTCCTGAACGCGATCGACGCCGCCTGCAAGCGGGGCATGGAGCTCGCCCAGGGCGGCGACGACGACGAAGACTAAGGAGTAGTTGATGGGCAAAGGAGACCTCGCCAAGGTCCGTGACTCGAAGGACCGGCAGCGTGAGAAGAAGGAACGCGACAAGCGTCAGGCAGCCGAGCGCGGCAAGGCGCGCAAGGCAGCGAAGAAGAAGTAGCGGCCTCCGGGCCTAGGCGGCGCCGATGCGTGCCCGCGCGATCTGATCCGCATGGGCTGCGCCGTGGTCCGCGTAGATCTCCAACCATCGATCGACGGAGTAGACGCCCGACTCGCTGTGCGTGCCCGCCCTGGTCCAATCGTCGTCGCTCAGTCGGTCGAGCAACTCGCCTGACGAGGCGCGCACCGCGCTGAAGACCGCGAACGGATGCTCGATCGGCCGATCGTAGTGCAGGAGGCGCGCCCACTCGGCTTCGTCGTAGCCCTGGAGCACCGGGTCGGTTTCGGCGAGCAGCTTCCGCAGGCGCAGGTACGAGTTGGTCTCGGAGTCGGCCAGGTGATGCACCACCATCCGCGGCGACCACTCGCCGGCCGGCGCCCGGTCCAGCTCGTCGTCCGTGATGCCGGCGAGCGCGAGCTCCACGGCGGCCACGCCACCTCGGTACTGCTCGATGAGCGCGCGGCGCCGATCGGTGTCCATGGGCGAGGATGCTAACCGGACGTCGAGAGCCTGCCCACCGCGTCCCGGAGCTCGCGGAGCTCACGATGCAGGTCATCGATGTTCGACTTGGTTGCCGGCTCCGCCTCCGGCTTGAGTCTGTAGTCGATGGCCCCGCCCGTGCGGAGCTCGGCCCACTGGACGTCCTCACTGGGGTCTCCGACACCCTGTCGACGCAGCTCGGCGAAGAGATCCAGCTGCGAGATGCCGAGCCCCCTGAGCGCCCATTCTTGGAGCTCCCCATCGTCGATGAGGAGCACGGGATCCGTCCGCGTGGCGAATAGGCTGCTCATCATCCCCGTCGGCTCGGGCGAGGGCTTCCGCTCCTTCTCTTCCTGTTGGCTCCGGTCAGCTCGCGCCATCTTCCGGGCCCACTCCCATCGCGCCACGAGCTCGTTCGCCACGATCAATGTCACCGCTCCTACGGCGCCGCCGACGAACGAGTTGTCGGGTCCGATGATCGCGTTCTGCACGACGTTCGAGAGCAGGAGCACCACGACGAAGTCCGACGCCGTCAGCTGGGCGGCATCGCGCTTCGCCAAGCGCATCAAGATGTAGATGAGCGCGTAGACGGCTACGGTGCGGAGCACCTTGTCCCATATCGGGATCTGTGAGCGGAGGATCTCGTCGAACGAACTGGCGATCAGGTGCACGGGGCCTCCTCTTCTCAGCGGGGTTTCAGCGCGGTGAGAGCCGGTTGCGGAGCGTACCGATGCTTTCCGCCGCGAGCTCGATGCGCGCCCCGGGCCACAGGCGCCGGGACGGGTCGAGGTCGGCGTTGCCGAAGGGGCCGAGCGCGAACGCGTCGCCGCGTTCCAGGGTCGCGATCCGGGACGCGTCGCTGATGAGCGCGTACAGGTTCGCGGCCGCTCCGTTCAGGTTGCCCTTGGCGAGCTCCTCGCCGTCGATCGTGACCTGCACGATCATCGTCTGGGGATCGATCTCGTCGGCGGTCACGACGCAGGGACCGATCGCCAGCGGCAGACCGTCCGACGTCGTCAGCGGATCGCCGCTCGCCCCGTGCGCCGACCAGTCGTTCACCAACGTGTACCCGAAGATGTTCGCGCGCACCTCGTCGGGTTCGGCTGCGGTGGTCTCGAGCCCGAGGACGGCGGCGACCTTCGGCTCGTAGTCGATCCAAGCCGCGTCGGGCGGCCAGGGGACGTCCTGCTCCGGTCCGACGATGTGGCGCTCCACCGCGTAGGCGTCCGGCGTGAGCAACGACGAGGGGAAGAGGGGCGGCAGGATCCGTGCCTGTTTGACGACGTGGTTCGCCGTCTCGTCTCGTTCGAGGGCGGCACGGGCGGCATCCATCACGGAGCCGCGGCTGCTCGCCACCAGAGCTTCCAAGGTGGTGGGGAAGGCGGGGTGCCCAACCACGTCGGGCAGATCGACTACCTCACCCCCGAGGATCGCTCCCAGTCGCCGGTGCCCCCTCCGGTCATAGGTCACGAGCCTCATCAGGGAGCCGAAGCATACGCCCGCCCACCTGCGATTTCCGGCTTTGGGCCGACGAACTGCCGGTCACACGCGGTTAGGCGCTCATCGGGGGCGTTGGCTAAGCTACGGGCAGCATCACCTGCGGTTTCCGAACGCATCCGAGGGAAGGGGATGACGCCCCATGTCGACGAAGTTCCGCATCACCTACGCGACCATGTCGGCCGACAACGAGGAGCTCCAGGTGGCCTATGACGAGGCCGCCGAGCGGATGAAGGGCGAGCTCGGCAAGGACTACCCGGTCATCGTGAACGGCGAGGAGCGCTGGCGCGAGGACAAGTACATCGAGCCGTCGCCGATCGACCACGACGTCGTGATCGGGCGGTTCTCGCAGGCGACCCCCGAGGACGTCGAGGACGCGGTCGCCGCGGCCAAGGCGTTCTCGCTCGAATGGGACCGGATGGGCTGGAAGGAGCGCGTCCGCATCCTCCGCAACGTGGCCAACATCATGGAGGACCGGCTGTTCGACCTGGCCGCGCTGATGGCCTACGAGGTCGGGAAGAGCCGCCTGGAGGCGCTGGGCGACGTGCAGGAGACCGCCGAGCTGATCCGTTGGAACTGCGACGCGATGGAGCAGCACGACGGGTTCCGCACGCCGATGAGCGGTCTCGGCGCCGCCGGCGACTACTACGACGTGATGCGCCCGTACGGCGTGTGGGCCGTGATCAGCCCGTTCAACTTCCCGATGGCCCTGTCGGGCGGGCCGTCGTCCGGCGCGCTCGTGGCCGGGAACTGCGTGGTGCTGAAGCCGTCGAACCAGGGCGCGCTGCTCGGCTACAAGCTCTACGAGTGCTACCGCGACGGCGGTGTCCCGGCCGGGGCGTTCCATCTGGTGGTCGGCCGCGGCGCGGTGGCCGGCGAGGCGCTCTGGAAGCACCCCGACGTCGCCGGCGTCACGTTCACCGGCTCGTACCAGGTGGGCATGAGCATCTACCGGGAGTTCGCGACCGACGTGCCGAAGCCCGTGATCTGCGAGATGGGCGGGAAGAACCCGGCCATCGTCACGAAGAACGCGGACCTCGACGTCGCGACCGACGGTGTGCTTCGCTCGGCCTTCGGGTTCGGCGGGCAGAAGTGCTCGGCGTGCTCGCGGGTCTTCGTCGAACGTGAGGTGTACGACGACTTCCTCGGGATGCTCAAGGAGAAGACCGAGAAGCTCAAGGTCGGCGACCCGATCCGGCGCGACGTCTACCTCGGGCCGATCATCAACGAAGCCGCGCTCGATACCTACGAGGAGGCGGCAGCCGAGGCGGGGAAGAACGGCACGCTCGTCACCGGCGGTGCGCGGATCACCGAAGGCGACCTTGGCCGGGGGCTCTTCGTGCAGCCGACGATCGCCGAGGCGCCCGACGACAGCTGGCTGTGGAGGAAGGAGCTGTTCGTGCCGTTCGTCATGGTCGCGCCGTTCGACGAGCTGGACGACGCGATCGAGAAGGCGAACGCCACCGAGTACGGCCTCACGGCCGGGTTCTTCAGCACGGATCAGGCCGAGGTCGACGAATGGCTCGACCGGATCCAGGCGGGCGTGGTCTACGTGAACCGGCGCGCCGGTGCGACGACCGGGGCGTGGCCGGGTGTGCAGCCGTTCGGGGGCTGGAAGGGCTCGGGAACGACCGGCAAGGCCGGCGGCGGTCCGTACTACGTCTCGCTGTACCTGCGGGAGCAGTCGCGGACGGTGATCTCGGAGTGAGCCTGGAGGACGTGGAGCTCGAAGCCCTCGCGAACGCCGAGGCGCCGCACCTGATCACGGATCTCCCGGGACCGGCGGCGCAGGAGGTCCTGGACCGCGACGCACGCGTGACGAGCCCGTCGCTCCCGCGCGTGTACGAGTTCGTTCCCAAGCGGGGTTCCGGGTCCGTGGTCGAAGACGTCGACGGCAATCGCTTCCTCGACCTGAACGCAGGGATCGCCGTGACGTCGACGGGGCATTGTCACCCCAGGGTGGTGGAGGCGATCCAGGAGCAGGCGGCCGAGCTGATCCACTACTCGGCGAGCGACTTCTTCCTGCCGATCTACTCCGAGGTCGCGGAGCGCCTGGACGAGATCGCGCCGATGTCGGGCCCGGTCCGCTCGTTCCTCACGAACTCCGGAACCGAGGCGGTCGAGGCGGGGATGAAGCTCGCCCGGTGGGCGACGGGCCGGCAATACATCCTGGCGTTCTACAACTCGTTCCACGGCCGGTCCTACGGGAGCGTGTCCCTCACCGCGTCGAAGGCCGCGTATCGAGCGGGGTTCGGGCCGCTGCTGCCGGGCGTGATCCACGCCTACTACGGCGACGGTCGCGACATGGACATGGCGCCGGGTTCCGCCGAGGACGGCTTCCCCACGATCGACTACATCGAGCACTTCCTGTTCCGCAAGATGGTCTCGCCGCTCGAGGTGGCGGCGATCGTGGTCGAACCGATCCTGGGTGAGGGCGGCTACATCGTCCCGCCCGACGGGTGGCTGATGGCGCTCCGCGAGCTCTGCGACCGCCACGGGATCTTCCTGGTCTGCGACGAGGTGCAGTGCGGCATGGGTCGCACTGGCAAGATGTGGGCGGTGGAGCACACGGGGGTCGAGCCCGACATCCTCCTCGCCGGCAAGGGCATCGCGAGCGGCATGCCGCTCGGCGCCATGATCGCCAAGGACGAGAAGATGACGTGGACGATCGGCACGCACGGCTCCACGTACGGCGGGAACGCCGTCTCCTGCGCGGCCGCTCTGGCCACGATCGACGTGATCCGCGACGAGCACCTGATGGAGAACGCGTCGAAGGTCGGCGACGTCCTGCTCAACGGTCTCCGCGACCTCCAGGAGCGGAACGACCGCATCCGTGAGGTCCGTGGGCTCGCACTGATGATCGGCGTCGAGCTTCCCGACCATCACGCGATGATCGCGGTGGAGCAAGCCGCGTTCCGGCGAGGGCTGCTCGCGCTCGGATGCGGTGAGAGCACGATCCGGATGTCCCCGCCGCTCGTGTTCCGCGAGGACCAGGCGCGGACCGCGCTGGATATCTTCGAGGATGCGCTGGGCGACGCCGAGGGCGCCGGGGAAGCCGGGTAGGAGCCGTCGTGACCCTGAGCCTGGACACCATCACGTTCGACTGCGCGGACCCCAAGGCGCTCGCCGCGTTCTGGGCCGCGGCGCTCGGGATGGTCGTGGACGATGAGGACGACGAGGGCGCGTTCGTCGTGGATCCGGCAGGGAAGAGCAAGGGATTGTTCTTCCAGAAAGTCCCCGAGCCGAAGGCCGTGAAGGATCGGATCCATCTGGACGTCCGCCCGAGCGGCTCGATGGCCGCCGAGGTCGCGAGGCTGAAGGAGCTCGGCGCCACCGAGGACGGGCTGGTGGAAGTGGCGAACAGTTTCTGGACGATCATGCTCGACCCCGAGGGCAACGAGTTCTGCGTCTTGCGCGGCCCCGAGGACGGGTGGTCGGGTGAGCTCTGACAAGGGACCCGGTGATCCGGCATGACGCTGTCCGTCGACGCGCTGACGATCGATTGTCACGACCCGAAGCTGCTCGCCGACTTCTGGTGCGCGGCGCTTGGCTATCGGCTGGACGAGATCGACGCGGAGGGCGCCGTCGTCACGCCGGACGCCGGGCCGGGGTGGACGATGCTCTTCCAGACCGTCCCCGACGAGAAGCGCGTGAAGAACCGCCTCCATCTGGACGTCCGTTCGAGCGGGTCCATGGCTGCCGAGGTCGCGCGGCTGGAGCAGATCGGCGCCACCGCGATCATCCGCGTGGACGAGGGCGGCAACTTCTGGACCGTGATGGGCGATCCCGAGGGAAACGAGTTCTGCGTATTGCGCGGCCCCGAGGACGGATGGTCGGGTGAGCTCTGACAAGGTCGCGACCATGCACGACGCCGTCGAGGCGTTGGTGCAGGACGGCGACACGGTGGCGATCGAGGGATTCACGCACCTCATCTGTTTCGCGGCCGGGCACGAGATCATCCGTCAGGGCCGCCGCGACCTGACGCTCTGCCGCCTGACCCCCGACGTGATCTACGACCAGATGATCGGGGCCGGCGTCGCGTCCAAGCTCGTGTTCTCGTGGTTGGGCAATCCAGGGGTCGGCTCGTTGCACGCGATCCGGCGGCGGATCGAGCATGCCGACCCCGCGCCGCTCGAGATCGAGGAGTATTCGCACTTCGGCATGGTGTGCCGATACGTCGCCGGCGCGTCGAACCTCCCGTTCTTCCCCATCCGCAGCTACTACGAGTCCGACATCCCGAAGGTGAACCCCAACATCAAGGCGATGGTGTCGCCGTACGAGGACGCGACCGAGATCCACGTGGTGCCGCCGCTGAAGCCCGACGTCGCGATCGTGCACGCGCAACGCGCCGACGCGAGCGGCGACGCGCAGATCTGGGGGCTGCTCGGTTGTCAGAAGGAGGCGGCGTTCGCCGCGGACCGCGTGATCGTGGTGTGCGAGGAGATGGTCGAGGAGTCGGTGATCCGCGCGGACCCCAACCGCACGGTGATCCCCGGGGTGATCGTGGACGCCGTCGTCGAGGAGCCGTTCGCGTGCCATCCCTCGTTCACACAGGGCTACTACGACCGCGACAACGCGTTCTACCTGGCGTGGGACGAGATCGCGCGCGAGGCCTCCTCGCTCGAGGCCTGGCTGGACGAATGGGTCTACGGCTTGGCGAACCACGCCGAGTACGTCGAGAAGATGGGCGCGCAGCTGTGGGACTCGTTGCGGCCGGAACCGGCCCTGTCGGGCGAGGTCGACTACGGGCGGTACGCGTGAGCGACGACGCGGCGACGGCCGCCGCCGACCTCGGCTACTCCAAGTCCGAGATCATGATCGCGGCGAGCGCGCGCCAGCTCGACGCGGTCCGCAATTGCTTCGTCGGCGTGGGTCTGCCGAACATCGTCTGCAACCTGGCGCAGCGGACCGTCTCGCCGGACCTGCAGTTGGTGTACGAGTCCGGCGTGTTCGGCGCGCGGCCCGAGCGCCTGCCGTTGTCGATCGGCGACCCGACGCTCGTCACCGGCGCCACCGCCGTGACCTCGATGTTCGAGCTGTTCGCGTACTACCTGCAGGCGGGCCTGATCGACGTCGCGTTCCTGGGCGCCGCGCAGATCGACCGGTTCGGCAACATCAACACCACCGTGATCGGCGACTACGCCAGCCCGAAGGTCCGTCTGCCCGGCTCCGGGGGGGCGTGCGAGATCGCGATCAACGCGAGGCAGGTCATGGTCATCATGCGGCAGGGGAAGCGGTCGTTCGTCGACACGATCGACTTCCGGACCTCGCCCGGACATTCCGGGGACCCGGCGCACGACGCCGCGCGCGGATGGTGGGGGAGCGGCCCCACGAGCGTCGTCACCGATCTGGGCACGTACACGTTCGACGAGGCAACCGGCGAGATGACCCTGGCGACCCTGCACCCGGGCGTCACGCTGGAGCAGGTGGGCGAGAGCATGGGCTGGCAGCCGAAGGTCGCGGCCGAGCTGGGCGAAACGCCCCCGCCGACCGCGGAGGAGCTCCGACTGATCCGCGAAGAGCTGGACCCGGGCGGCGTCTACACCAAGTAGCCGCTCGTGGAGCACCGCCTCCGGGCGGTACCGTAGCGGCCATGCCGGAACGCGATCCTGGACGTGAGGCCTCCCCGTGGGCCGATCCCGCCGAGATGAAAGAGCCCGAGCCGGATTGGGCCAAGGAGATACGCGCCCGCCGCAAGGCCCGAGCCGAGCGGCTGCGCAAGGTCTTCGACGGTTTCGACGGGCAGCTTCCGAGGAAGCCGCCGCCTCCGGCGAAGCCCACGCCGCCGCCGGGTGACGCCGGATGAGTCACGTGTTCCAGCGGGTGCTCGACCGGACGCTGCCCACGGCGGTGTCGGCCGAGGGCGCATGGATCGTCGACGCCGACGGCAGGCGCTACCTGGACGGCGCGGGGGGCGCGATCGTGGTCGGCGTCGGTCACGGCGATCGCACGCTGATCGATGCCGCCACCGAACAGCTCAACGCGACCCAGTACGTGCACGGCACGATGTTCACGACCGAGGCGGTCGAGCGATACGCGGACGAGCTCGCGCCCTACCTCCCCATGGACGACCCACGCATCTATCCGGTGTCGGGCGGAAGCGAGGCGGTCGAGACCGCGATCAAGATGGCGCGCGCGTACCACCTGGCTCGCGGCGACGACGTCCGGACGACGATCATCGCTCGGCGGAGCTCGTACCACGGCAATACGCTCGGGGCGCTCGATGCGAGCGGGAAGGAACCGATCCGCAAGCCTTACACGGCGTGGCTCGGGCGGTTCCTCCACGCGCCGGCCGCGTACGAGTACCGATGCGGCAACCCGCAGCATCCCGAGGGGTGCGGCGCCTGGCACGCCTCCGAGCTCGAACGGATGATCTCGCTCGCCGGCGCGGACACGGTCGCCGCGTTCATCGCCGAGCCGGTCGGTGGAGCGACGCTCGCGGGCGCCGTTCCCACCGACGACTACTGGCCGGCGGTCGTCGAGGTCTGCCGCAGGCACGGCGTACTGGTGATCGCGGACGAGGTCATGACGGGGTTCGGGCGGCTCGGTCGGTGGTTCGGCGTGGACCACTGGAACGTTCGACCCGACATCCTCACGGCCGGGAAGGGGACGACGAGCGGCTACGTGCCGTTCGGGTTCGCCGCAGCGAGCGGCCAGGTCTTCGACACGATCGCGACCACCGGGTTCGTCCATGGGTTCACGTGGTCGCACCACGCGCTCGGCGCGGCGGTCGGCCGCGCGGTGATCCGCCGGCTCGTCGAGGGAGGTTTGATCGATCGGAGCGCGGACCTTGGGGAACGGATCCGCAAGGACCTGACCGTTGCGCTCGACGGCGATCCATCCGTGGGGGACGTGCGCGGGATCGGCATGTTGGTCGGCGTCGAGCTCGTTCGCGACCGGGAGACGAAGGATCCGTTCCCGCGCACGGAACGCGTGAGCGAGCGGGTGGTCGGTGCCGCGAGGGATGCCGGACTCCTGCTCTATTCGAGCACGGGTCACGTTGACGGCACGAACGGCGACCTGGTGATGGTCGGGCCACCGTTCGTCCTGACCGACGACGACGCCACCCTGTTGGTTGAGCTGACCGCCGCCGCGATCCGCTCGGTGCGGTGAGCGAGCGCGTAGGTCTCGTGCTCTGTCCCGAGGCCAGGATCTACGACCACGGCCCGCAACATCCGCTGCGACCCCAGCGCGTCCTGCTCACCTGGGATCTGATCCGTGCGCTCGAGCTGGACGAGCTGCCCAACGTCGAACGGCTCCGGAGCACCGAACCGGCGGACGACGCCACGATCGAGCTCGTGCACACGCCCGCGTACGTCGACGCGACGCGTCGCGCGGGCCACGGCGGATCGGGCGACTGGTCCCGCTTCGGCTTCGGGCCGGGTGACAACCCGATCTTCGACCGGATGCACGAAGCCGGTGCGCTCGTGGTGGGAGCCAGCGTGACGGCGGCGCACGCCGTGTGGTCCGGTGACGTGGAGCACGCGTTCAACGCCGCCGGGGGCCTGCACCACGCGATGCCGGACCGCGCGTCGGGCTTCTGCGTCTACGACGATCCCGCGGTCGCTATCGCCTGGTTGCTCGAAGCCGGGGCCGAGCGGATCGCGTACGTCGACGTCGACGTGCATCACGGCGACGGCGTGCAGTTCATCTTCTACGATGACCCGCGCGTGCTGACGATCTCGATCCACGAGTACGCGCCGTGGTTCTTCCCCGGCACGGGCGCCATCACCGAGCGGGGCGGCCCCGCGGCGGTGGGGAGCGCGGTCAACATCCCGCTCCCGCCGTTCACCGGCGACGATGCATGGCTCGAAGCCTTCCGATCGGTCGTCCCACCATTGGTCAGGCGGTTCGCGCCGGACGTGTTGGTCACGCAACTCGGATGCGACACGCATGCGACCGACCCGCTCGCACAGATGCAGCTCACGACGCGTGCATATCGAGAGACCGCGAAGGAGCTGCACGGCCTCGCGCACGAGGTGGCGGGGGGGCGATGGGTAGCCACCGGCGGCGGCGGGTACCAATGGGCGCGCGTGGTCCCGCGGGCCTGGACGATCGCGTTCGCCGAGATGGCGGACGCGGAGCTGCCCGACCAGCTCCCCGAGGGATGGATCGAGCAGGCGGAGTTCGAGATCCGCAGCGCGGTTCCGACGACGTTCGCCGAACCGTCGATGGGTGCGGGCGACGGCGACGACGGAGCACGCGCGGTGGCGGCGCAGGTGCGCGCCGTGGTCGGCCTCGAGGGGTCCGCGTGACGACGCGGACCAAGCTCGTCTGCACGCTGGGTCCGGCGACCAACACGCCGAAGTTCATCCGTGGGCTGGTCACGGCGGGGGCGACGATCTTCCGCATCAACTTCTCCCACGGCACGCCGGCCGACCACGCACGGGCGGTCGAGCTCGTGCGTGCCACCGAGGCGAAGCTCGACCGGGCCTTGGCCGTGATGGCCGATCTCCCGGGACCGAAGGTGCGTCTGGGCGTCGTCCGCCCCGACGCGTTGAAGCTCACGCCCGGGCAGGCGTTCACGTTGCGGCCGGACGGAGAGGGAGATCGGGACGGCTCGTCGACGACCTATCCGGGGCTGGCGAGCGACCTGCGGGTGGGGGACCGGATCCTGTTGGCGGACGGAGCGGTCGAGCTCACCGTGTCGGATATCGACGGATCGACCGTGCGAACGGATTGCGTGCGCGGCGGCACGGTTCGCTCCGGCCAGGGGGTGAACGTTCCCGCCGAGCGCCTCAGCCTGCCGGCCGTCACGGAGCGCGACCGCGAGGGCCTGGTCCGCGCGCTCGATCTGGGCGTCGACCTGGTGGCGCAGTCCTTCGTGCGCGACCCCGGCGACGTGAAAGAGCTGCGCTCGCTGATGGGCGAGCGCGCCGTTCCGATCGTGGCGAAGATCGAGACGAAGCCCGCCGTGGAGCACATCGAGAAGATCCTGCGCGTCACCGACGCGGTGATGGTCGCGCGCGGCGACCTGGGTGTGGAGCTGCCGATGGAAGAGGTCCCGCTGCTCCAGAAGGATCTCCTGCGCGCGGCCCGGGGGGCCTCGCGTCCGGCGATCGTCGCCACCCAGATGCTGGAGTCGATGATCCGGGCGCCGAGGCCAACGCGCGCGGAGGCCACCGATGTCGCGAACGCGGTCCTGGACGGCGCGGACGGCATCATGCTTTCGGGCGAGACGGCGATCGGCCGGTTCCCGTTCGAGGCCGCCGCCGCCGCCGCGCGGATCGCCGAGGCCGTCGAATCGCGCGGAGCGGAGTACCGGGCGGCGCAACCGGCGTGCCGTCACACCGGCGAGGGGCCGGCGGTCGCGCACGCGGCCGCGGCCGTCGCGACCGAGGACCGCGACGTGGTCGCCATCACGTGCTACACGGAAACGGGCCGGACGGCGCGCCTGCTGTCCGCCGAGCGTCCGAGTTGCCCGGTGTACGCGTTCATCCCGGACGAGAACGTCCGGCGGGCGAACGCCATACAGTGGGGGGTGATCCCGCTGCCGTCGCGCAAGCCGGCCGACACCGACGAGATGATCGCGTTGATGGACGAGGGACTGCAGGCGTTCGGGCTCGCCAAGCCCGGAGACGCCGTCGTCATGGCGGCGGCATCTCCCGCCGGGAAGACCACCACGAACATGCTGAAGATCCATCGGGTCGGATCGCCCGTCCGCTGACCGGCGATGCGGGACCGGGACACAAGGACCGACGGAGGAGAGCGCATGTGGAGTGGACCAGGGCTCGGAGGCAATGCGTTGCCCGGCCGCCCCGAGGGCGAGGGCTCCAGCCGTATCGAGGAGCAGGAACTCGAGGAGGCGGGACGACGGCGCGTGGAGGATGAGGCGATGCACGCGAACCACGCACGGCGCACCGGCTTCTTCTCCCGGTTGTTCCGTCGCCGCCCGTCGGACACGTAGTCCGATCCGGACTAGCCGGGGTCCAGCGCGCGCACGATCGCGTCGACCAGCCAGGTGAGGTACCCGTACAGCGCGAACGTGGACGCGCGGGGGTCACCGGCGGCGAAATCTTCCTCGGTCGTCTCCTCGGTGATCTCCAATCGCGTCCCGAGCACCAACCGCAGGTCGTTCAGCACGCCCAACCACGACAGGAGCTGTTCTTCGTTGAGGATGTCCGCGTCGATCGACCCTTCCATGGTGTTGATCGACGACAGGCGCTGCGACGTCAGATCGTCGCCCGCCATCCGCTCGAACTCCAGGTTGCGGATCGGATCGTCTTCGTACGCGGGCGGGTAGAGCCGCGCCATGGCGGGATCGCTCGTCGGGTCCTCGTTCTCGATCAGGTTCCGCAGTTGATCCGGCAACCCTCGGAGGATCGTGCGCTCATCGGGGGTCAGTCGGAGCTCGAAGCCGCCGCGACGGGTGCGCTTGACCGGCCCACCGCGCGCCACGCCTCATGCGTCTTTCTGCATCGTTGCCCACAGGCCGTGGGCGTGCAGCCGCGCGACATCGAACTCGGCCTTCTCGCGGGTGCCGTTCGACACGACCGCCTTGCCTTTCGTGTGGACGTCCATCATCAGCTTCTCGGCCTTGGTCCGCGGGTATCCGAACAGCTTCTGCAGCACCCAGGTCACGTACGACATGAGGTTCACGGGGTCGTTCCACACGATGACCACCCACGGGGGGTCCGGCTCCGGGACGTCGTCGCTCGCGGGGCGGTCGATCCTGGTGGGAGCCGTGATCGTCTCGACGGAGATGTTCATGTCTTCGGGTTGCGGCCGGCTAACTCGTCGATCGTGCGTTTCACGCGACGGGAACGGGTCTCGTCCCTCTTCGCCTCCTTGATGTAGCCGACGTACTCTCGCCGGTGCGACGGAGCCAGGTTCCTCCACGTCACCGCCGCGACCGGGTCCGCCCGCAACGCCTCCGCGAGGATCTCCGGCGGCGTGTCGTCGCCGCGGGGCTCGGTGTCGAGCGACATGACGACCGCGACGGTGTCGCCGAGCGACAGTCCGAGCGCGTCGACGTTCGCCTTGTGCACGCCGAGGAAGAACGAGCCGACCCATCTTCACCACGTTGCTCCGGAACGGGTGACCGTTCAGCGTGCCGGTCACGCGCGACATGTGAGTGACGCCAACCGAGGTCACGCGCGCCTCGTCCACCGCGATCGCGTGCCCACCGCCGCGAGCCGCGAGCACCTTGCCGTCGAACGCGATCTCGGTCATCCGTCCGCCGCCTTCGTCCCCTTGAGGCCCATGTCGCGGCCCTTTCGCACCCCCCAACGGTACAGCGGGGGCGTGAGCACGCGGAACGCCTGGAGCGGGCTGATGTATCGCGGGACGGACAGCTCCGGCGCGATGTCCTCGCGGAGCACGCGGACGACTGCGCCGGCCACACGGTCCAACGTGAGGATCATGCGAGGGTCCATGCCCACCAGCGGGAACCCCTCGGTCCTGACGAACCCCGGGTTCACCGCGGTGACGAGGACACCCTGGTCCTCCACCTCGTAGAACAGCGATTCCGAGAACGCGACCACGGCATGCTTCGAGGCGCCGTACACGGCCGCGCCCGGCGTGGCGAAGCGTCCGGCGAGCGACGCGACGTTCACGATGTGGCCGTGTCCGCGCTTCAGCATCCCAGGGAGGAACGCCCGGGTCCCGTACATCACGCCCAGGACGTTCACCTGGATGATGGCGTCGATCTGCTGATACGTGAGGTCGGCGAACGTCCCGCCGCCGGGCACCCCGGCGTTGTTCACCAGGATGTCGCACGGACCGAACGCTTCCTTCACGACCACGGGCAGCGATGTGAGCTGCTCTCGGTCCGTCACGTCGCAGCGGACGGCGAGCGCCGTGCCTCCGGCGCGTTCGATCCGATCGGCAAGGACGTCGAGCCGTTCCTTGCGGCGCGCGGCCAGGACGACCTTCGCCCCTCGCTGCGCGAGCGCCACGGCGACCGCCTCGCCGATACCGGACGACGCGCCGGTCACCACCGCGACCGAGCCCTTCAGTTGCACGCCTGCTCCTCTACGCTGGGATGGATGGACGTTATCGAAGCGCATGCCCGGCGTCTGCCGATCGTGGACGAACGCTTCACCCCACGAAGCTACCCGCGCGACGAGCTCGCGCGCGCGCTCGTGGTGGGGCGTGTGGCAGGCGTGGCCACGCATCCGCTCGACAACGTCCGGCGGAACGCCCGTCTGCTGCTGGAGGGCGATCCCGACAAGCAGTTCGGCCTGACGGGGTTGCAGGACGGTCTGGGGTTGCCGGATGTGCTCGAGCTGGTGTCCGCCGGCGCGGGAGTGACGATCGACCCCACGAAGGAACTCGGCGACGTGCTGATCGCGCCCGAGCCGATCCTGGATGCCTGCGAGGCACTCGGGCGGCGGTTCGCGCTCGCCGCCGAAGGCGGCGAGCGCGTGCTGATCGCCACGGGTCATCCCGGTGGCCTCGATCTGCTCTACCGCGAACTGGAGCGGCTGCTCGCGGCGCATGGTGGGCGCGTGATCAAGCCGGCCGACGGCCATTCGTGGCGCGAGCCCGATCTGGAGCACGACTGGTCGATCGGCTACCTTTCGAGCGTTGGGATGCAGACCGACGGCCGTGTGCCCCGCCACACGCACTGGCCGGACGCGATGCGTCGCATGCTGGCGGCGGAGCGTCCGGATCTGGTCCTCGCCGACCACGGGTTCGCAGGCGCCGCCATCGAAGCCGGGGTCGAGACGGTTTCGGTGGCCGATGTGAACGACCCCGCCCTCCTGGTCGCGAAGGCCCAGGGCCGCACGGAGGTCGTCGTCGTGATGGACGATCACGTGGCGGCGGACGCCTACTGGCCCTGCTTCCAGGCGGCCGCGGCCCCGTTCTCCCAGGTCAACCGCTAGGCACAAGGGAGGGCTATCCGGCGGGGGCACCCTTCCCCTACAATCCGCCCATCGTGAAGAAGGAACCATTCACCGAGGCTCGACTGCTGACCGTGAACGAGGTCGCTGACCTCTTGCGCGTATCCAGGATGACCGTCTACCGGCTGATCAAGACAGGGGAGATGTCCGCCTTCAGGGTGGGAAGGGGCTATCGGCTCCGCGAAGAAGACATCGATAGCTACCTGACCGAGCGCTACACCGAGGCCGGATAACCGCCAAAGGTATCTGGCAGAGCGCTCTCGCGTACACGCGCACCGAGCCTCCGTTGATGAGACGGAGGGGGGTCCGTGAACGAGCACGACCGGCTCGTGGATCGAGCCGCGCGCGACGCCCACACGGTCCTGTTCGTGGGAGGCATCGACGCGGGCAAGAGCACGCTGGCACGAGCCGTCTCTGCGTACGCCCTGACGCTTGGCCGCTCCGTCGCCTACATCGACGGGGACCTGGGCCAGAAGACCGTCGGCCCGCCCGGAACCGTGGCCATGAAGCGCATCGGTTCGACCGACGATCTCACGTTCGATCGTCTCGCCGATGCCGACGGGTTGTCGTTCGTCGGGTCGCTGTCGCCCCAGGGCCATCTGCTGCCGCTCGTGACGGGGATGGCGAGGCTGCACGATGAAGCGCTCGCCGAAGGGACCGACCTCGTGGTGGTCGACACGAGCGGCATGGTGTCGGGCATCTACGGCCAGCTGGTCAAGTACCACAAGGTCGAGCTGCTCCAGCCCGACCTCGTCGTCGGTCTGCAGCGAGGCGAGGAGCTCGCCCCGGTCCTGGGCGTCATCGAACGGTTCTTCAGCGTCGACGTGGTCTCGCTCGGCGTGCATCCCGCCGTCGAGCCGACGAGCGTCGAGCAGCGAGCGGAGCATCGCCAGCGAGCGATGGCGCGATACTTCCGAGGCGATCTCAACCGGTTCCGGATCCGGCCGACGGTGTTCATGCCCAGCCTCCCTCCGCTCTTCGACCTGGCGCAGCTGGATCGGCTGCTCGTCGGGCTCTCCGACGGCAAAGGTGCGTACACGGGCGTGGGTTACCTCGAGTTCGTGCCCGAGGACGGAGCGCTCCGGCTGATATCGCCTGTGGCAGATCCGCCCAAGGCCCTTAGACTGGGGTCCGTCCGTCTGGAGGAGAGCTACCGCGCCAAGCGCGTCGACCTCCGGAACCTGTTCGGAACCGAGTGAGTCGACCGAGAGTGAGGAACGCTTGCCGTCGCTGATCAAGAAGCGCCGCAAGAAGATGCGGAAGAAGAAGCACAAGAAGCTTCTGAAGCGGACGCGCCACCAGCGGATGAAGCTGGGCAAGTAGCCGCTCCCGAGGTCCCTGACCCGTGCGCCAACCGGCTCGCTCGAGGTTCGGTCTGCTGATCGGCTCGATCCTTGGCACCTTGGTCGTCGCGCTGCCTGCATGCCATCAGGCCGAGGCGATCCGTGCGCAGGCGATGGCCGACTCCCGGGCCGTGTCGTTCGAGTCGATCGACGGCGTGCAGCTTTCCGGGCGGATGTTCGGGCCCGAAGGAGCCCCCGCGGGGATCGTGTTGCTGCATATGCAGCCTGCGGACCAGCGCTCGTGGTTCGACTTCGCCGATCAGTTGGGCACCCTCGGCTACCGAGCCCTGACCTTCGACTTCCGCGGATACTGTCCCGGCGGTGACGCGGGTTGTTCCGGTGGGAGCAAGGACATCTCCGCGATCTGGCAGGACGTCGGCGGCGCGGTCGGGTTCCTTCGGACGGAGGGCGTGCGGCGGATCGGGCTGGTCGGGGCGAGCATGGGCGGCACCGCGTCGCTCGTGTACGCCTCGAAGAGCGGCGTGGATATCGACGCGGTGGTGACCCTTTCGGCGCCGGACGCCATCGAGGGGCTCACGGCGGGCCCGGATGTCCTGCAGAGCGTGAGCTCGGCGAAGCTGTTCCTGGCCGGGAACGGCGACGGGAACGCGGCCGCGACTGCGACTGCGTTCTACAACGAGAGCGCGCAACCCGAAACGCGTCCAGATCCTGACGACGGCCGACCACGGAACCGACATCCTGGAAGGCAATCAAGCCGAGATCGCCCAGAACCTCATCGTGGGCTGGCTGGGCCAGCACGTGCCAGTGACATGAGCCGGCCCATCGTCTTCCTGACCGACTACGGCATGGCCGACGAGTTCGTCGGCGTGTGCCACGGCGTGATGCTGCGGATCGCTCCCGACGTGCGGGTGATCGATCTCACCCATTCGATCCCCCGCCAGGACGTGTTGCATGGCGCGCTCACGCTGGGACGCGCGACGTCGTACCTGCCTGAAGACGCCGTCTACGTCGGGGTGGTCGATCCCGGCGTGGGGTCCGGACGGGGATCGATCGCCGTTCGAGCCCGGTCGGGAGCGCTGCTGGTCGGGCCCGACAACGGGTTGCTCTCCCTCGCGTGGGAGGCGCTCGATGGAGCAGTGGATGCGGTCGAGATCACGTCCGACGACGTCGTGCTTCAGCCGGTCTCGCGGACGTTCCACGGGCGGGACGTGTTCGCTCCGGCGGCCGCGCATCTCGCCATAGGGATGCCGCTCGCCGCCCTCGGCTCGGCCATCAACGTGGACCGGCTCCACGTGCTGGAGCTACCCGGCCCCATGGTGGCGGTGGGAGCGATCGGCGCCCGGGTGACCGGCGTCGACGGATTCGGCAACGTGCAGCTGAACGTCGGGCCAGACGACCTCGAGGCCGCGGGCATCGGACCGGTGCTGACGGTCCGCGGCCGAACGGTTCCTCGCGTGGGGGTCTTCGCCGACGTCCCTCGGGGAACGATGGGGGCGATCATCGACTCACAGCAACAGCTGGCGCTGGTCGTCAACCAGGGGAGCGCCGCCGACACGCTCGGTCTGTCGGTCGGCAAGACCGTCGTCCTCGAGTAGCCGCCCGGGCCCGGTCAGGACGAGGCGCTGAGCGATGGGCTCGGGAGCTGTCCCGGACTGGTCGGACCTTCGAGCGACGTGCCGTTGCCCGACGCGATCACGAATTGCGCGACCCCGGCTCCGACCAGGAGCGCGAAGAGGACGATCAAGATGATGAACGTGGGACGCCGCATGGTCGCCAGGGACGCGGGGCTAGCCGGCCTCGAGCCGGGTGACCGGCTGAGCCAGCCGACGCTCCACGCCTTCGCGCATCGAGATCATGATCGCTTGGAGACGATCGGCGTCGGTCAGGTAACGGCGCAGGTCGACCTCGAGCGAGATCGCTCCCTCGTAGTCGCTCGACGCCAGGTCATCCAGGAACGCGTCCAGCGGGAGCACGCCTTCGCCGGGAGGAAGGTGCGAGTCCCAGCCCTTGCCGGCGTTGTCCGACAGGTGCACGTGGCGGATCCGGCCGTCGAACCGCCGCCGGACGTCCACCAGGTCGTGTTCGGCGACCGCGGCATGGCTCGTGTCCAGCACGATGTCGGGAAGACCCTCGAGCTCCTCCAGGTCTTGGTTCGCGTGGAACGTCATCTCGCGGCCCCCGACGCGCACGGGGAACATGTTCTCGACCGCGACCGTCACGCCGGTCGTCGCCATGAGGTCGGGGAGCCGATCCTCGAGCCAGCGGCGGAACGATCGCTGCCAGCGGTACGGCGGGTGGACGACCACGATCGGGATCTCGGCCTCGGCGGCGACCTCGATCGTCCGCTCGACCTTGGCGATCGGGTCGGTTCCCCACACCCTTCGCGTGAGGAGCAGGCACGGTGCGTGGATCGCGCCGACCGTCAGACCATGCTCGGCGGCGAGCTCGCGGATCCGGACCGGATCCTGACTCGCCGGGTCCTTGGTGACCATCACTTCCGCGCCCTCGTACCCGGTGTCGGCCAGCAGACTGAACGTCTGCGACAGCGGCCGGGCGAAGAACGCGGCCGACGAGAACAAGATGATCCTGGGGGAAGGCATCGCATCCATTGTAGGTGGCGGGCAAGCGCGGGGCCAGAGCGACCGATATCCTGCCCGCCATGTGGGTGTTCCCTCTGGTGGCTGCGGCGGTCGCGCTCGTGTTCGCCGTGCTCCTGGCGAAGCAGTACGTCGAGCGCCGCCGGTCCTACCAACTGCTCTGGGCCATCGCGCTGCTGATGTACGCGGCGGCGTCCGTCGCCGTGGCGATCGGCGCTCTGAACGGCTGGAGCCGGCTCGCCTTCGAGGTCTACTGGCTGTTCGGTGCCGTCCTGAACGTGCCGTTCCTGGCGGCGGGCGAGCTCCAGCTGCTCGTCCGCGATCGGACCTTCGCCCTGGTGCTCGACATCGTGCTGGTGTTCCTGGTCGCGTACGCGATCTCGGTGGTGCGCGGAGCCGCCTACGATGCGCATGCGCTCGCCCAACAGCTCCCGTCAGGCAAGCACGTGTTCGGCGACGGTACCCCCGCCCATCGTCTCCCGCAGCTCATCTCCATCCCGTCCTACCTGGTGCTCGTCGGCGGCACGCTATGGTCGGCGTGGCGGATGCGCGGCCGTCCCGAGCTGAAGGACCGGTTCGTCGGCACGCTGCTCATCGCGATCGGCGCGACCATCATCGCCGGCTTCGGCTCGACGTTCGCCGCATTGGGCAAGCTCCCGCTGTTCTCCGTGTCGCTCCTCGCGGGCATCGTCGTGATGTTCTGGGGCTTCCTGCGAGCCTCGAGGCCGACGGCGGTTCCGTCGGCGGCACCGACACCATCCGCGAACTGATCGCGCCCGCCCGCTCCTCGGCTCGTCCCCCTATCGCAACGCGCCGCATCTCATTCCTCGACTGATCCGGGCGCCCCGTGGGCGCGAAGCACGCGCGTACCGCCCCGCTCGAGGAAGGAGGGATGCGGCGGATCCTTCGGCGGGAAGACCGTCGAGGAGGCGCGGGCGGACCACGACATCCGTACGCACGTCGAACCGTGCGATCGAAAGGAGTCACCCTTGTCAGTGCAACGCATCCGCAACAAGGTGCTTGCGGCGGCGACGGCGCTGGTGGTCGGAGGGGGCCTGTTCGTCGGCCTCGCCCCGCTCGCCAGTCGCGCGTCGAGCCACCGCGAGGCGCCGCTCACGGCTGCGGACCCGCAGATCGACAACACGGACGTCTACGCGTTCGTGAGCCCCGATCGCCCCGACACCGTGACGCTCGTCAGTTCCTGGATCCCCTTCGAGGAGCCGGCGGGTGGCCCGAACTTCTACCTGTGGGCCGAGCATACGAACTACGACATCAACATCAGCAACGACGGCGGAACGAACGCCGACATCACGTACCGCTGGCAGTTCACGACCCACTACCGCAACCCGAACACGTTCCTGTACAACACGGGTCCGGTCACGTCGCTGAACGACCCCGATCTGAACATCTACCAGACGTACGACCTCTGGAAGATCTCGAACGGGCACAAGACCCGCATCCTGCACGACGCGAAGGTGGCGCCGAGCAACGTCGGCGCGGCCTCCATGCCGAGCTACAACAGCGATCTGTTCGATGCTGCAACGACTCGGTTCGGCGGATCGAACGCGTCGTACAGCTGGGTCGGCCAGTCCGACGACCCGTTCTTCCTCGACCTGCGGGTGTTCGACCTCCTCTACGGGGCGAACCTCTCCGAGGCGGGCCACGACACCCTGTCCGGGTTCAACGTGAACACGTTCGCGTTGCAGGTCCCTATCAAGGACGTGACCAAGGGCAGCGAGTCGACGATCGGTATCTGGAGCACGGCATCGCGTCCGAGCATGCGCGTCGACAACGGTGACGGCAGCCAGACGTTCAAGGGCAAGAACGTCCAGGTCTCGCGTCTGGGCAACCCGCTCGTGAACGAGGTCGTCATCCCGGTGGGCTTGAAGGACTACTTCAACTCCTCCAAGCCGAGCGCCGACGGTGCGGCCTTGCCGCTCGTCCAGGACCCCGAGCTCCCGCACCTGCTCAACGCGGTGTACGGGACCGAGGTGCCGGATTCGGATCCGAACACACCGGGGATCCAGCGGGCGGACCTGATCCAGGTCTTCCTGACGGGTGTCCCGACGCTGAACCAGCCGGCGAACGTCAAGCCCAGCGAGATGCTGCGGCTCAACACGGCCATCGCGCCGTGCACGACCGCCTGCTCGCGGCTGGGCGTCATCGGTGGCGACACCGCGGGGTTCCCGAACGGCCGTCGTCTGTCCGACGACGTCATCGACATCTCGTTGCGGGCGGTGCTCGGCGTCCTCCTGCCGGACCACCAAGCCCTGGCGGACACGATCGGTGACGGCGTCGACGCGAACGACGTGCCGTTCCTGGGCGCGTTCCCGTACGTGGCCTACCCGGCCTCGGGGTCGAACCCGACACCGCACAGCTGATCGAACGACTGATCGACGTGGAACGGGACACGGGGTCCGGCCCTTCGGGCCGGACCCCGCCCCCACGACGCAACGAGGAGCGACCAGAGATGAAGCGAGCGGCTCGGATCGGCGGGGCGGTGGTGCTCGCGACCGCCCTCTTCGTCGCAGGCGGGATCGGCCTCTTCCGTTCCGGCGGGGATGGTGCGCGCGCACAGGGGGCTTCATCGACCTCGGCGGACACCTTGCTCGCGCCCGCGATCAGCGGGTCGCTCGAGCAGATCATCGAGAACCTCCAGTCCCGGCTGCGGGTGTTGCCGACCGACTGGCAGGCGTTCGCATCCCTGGGCCTTGCCTACGTCCAGCAGGCGCGCGTCACGGCCGACCCCAGCTACTACCCGAAGGCTCAGGGCGTGCTGGAGCGCTCGCTCGGGCTGGAGCGGAACGACAACTTCGCGGCCATGGTGGGCATGGCCGCGCTCGCCGCGGCACGGCACGACTTCGCCGGCGCGCTGCGGTGGGGTGAGCAGGCCAAAGCGATCAACCCGTACAACGGCAACGTCTACGGCGTGATCGGCGACGCGCAGGTGGAGCTCGGCCGGTACCAGGACGCGTTCGCGACGTTCCAGAAGATGGTGGACACGCTGCCGGGGGTAGCGTCGTACGCCCGTGTCTCGTACGCGCGCGAACTGATGGGCGACGTGCCCGGAGCTATCAAGGCGATGGAGGCGGCGCGCGATATCGCGGGGACCCCGGCGGACTCCGCCTGGGCGGACTATCAGCTGGGCGAGCTGTACTTCAATCAAGGGAACCTCGACGACGCGCACGCTTCCTACGCTCGCGGCGTCGCGACCGATGCGGACTACGTCCCGCCGTTCGCGGGGCTCGCGAAGGTGGCGTGGGCGCGTGGACATCTGCGGAAGGCCATCGCCGGCTACACCGATGTCGTCTCGCGGTACCCCTCGCCCGAGTACGTGATCGCGCTCGGCGACCTCTACACGTCGGCCGGTCAGACCGATCAAGCCGCCCAGCGATACGCGCTCGTTCACGTCGAAGAACAGCTCTTCCGGGCGAACGGCGTGAACATCGATCTCGAGCTGGCCCTGTTCGATGCGGCGCACGGCGATCCAACAGGCGCGTTGACGGCCGCTCGCGACGAGTGGGCCAAACGACACAGCGTGCACGTGGCTGACGCGTACGCCTGGGCGCTCTATGCGGATGGGAGATACGCCCGAGCGGCCGTCTTCGCCCGGAAGGCCATGGCGCTGGGGTACCGCAACGCCTTGTTCGCGTTCCACGCCGGGATGATCCAGGCGAAGCTGGGGAACCGAACGCTGGCGCGACGTCTGCTCACCCAGGCGCTCGACATCGACCCACACTTCTCGATCCAGTACGCGCCCGTCGCGCGCGCGACGCTCCGGAAGCTGGGAGGGGCCGCATGAGCCGGACCGTCCGCCGGTGCCTGGCGCTCCTGACGTTGCTCTCGTTCGCGGTCCTGTGGCCCGCAGCGGCTGCGTCCGCGCATCCCTTGGGCAACTTCACCGTCAACCTCTATAGCGGCATCCACGTGGTGCCCGGCGAGATCCGGATCGACTACGTGGTCGACGTGGCGGAGATCCCGACGTTCCAGGAGAAGCCCTCCATCGACACGGACGGCGATGGGACGATGTCGGCGGCCGAGCTCGCGTCCTGGGCGAGGGGGGAGGGTCCGGCCCTTGCCGAGAACCTCGTCCTCTCGGTGGACGGGCGGCAGCTGTCGCTCGAGGTTCGCTCGACCGCCGCGCGCCTGCGCGACGGGCAAGGAGGGCTGCCGATCCTGCGGTTCGAGGGGGTGTTCGCTGCCCCCGTCGCTCGGACGGGGCACATCGCGTACAGCGACCACAACGACGCCGACAAGATCGGGTGGCGCGAGATCACCGCCGTCGGCGAGGACGGCGAGGCGATCAGGGGCTCCGACGTGCCGGCCCAGAGCGTGAGCGACGCGTTGCTCTCCTACCCGCAGGATCTCCTCTCGAGTCCATTGCACGTCACGTCGATGCGAGCGTCCTTCACCCCGGGCGCATCCATCGGCTCGATGGATCAGCCCTCGGGCGCGACCGATCCGGCACGGCCCGGCGTCGACACCAGCCCGTTCGCGTCCCTCGTCGACAACCACGGGATCGCGCTCGTCCTGCTGGGGTTCGCGCTCGCCGTAGCGTTCGGCGCCTGGCACGCCTTGCTCCCTGGACACGGGAAGACGCTGATGGCGGCCTACATGGTCGGTTCCGAGACGAAGGTGCGCCAGGCCGTGGCCGTGGGTTCGGCCGTCGCCGTGATGCACACGGCGTCCGTCATGGGGCTCGGTCTGCTCGTGATCACGCTGGAGCAGACGTTCCGTCCCGAGGCGCTGTACCCGTGGCTCGGCATGCTGTCCGGGGTCGTCGCCATCGGTCTGGGCGCATACCTGATGATCGGCCGGCTCGCCGCGTGGTCGGATGCCCGGCGCGATCAAGCGCACGTCGGTGAGCACGCATCGGGGCATGACCACGACCACGACCATGACCACGCGCACGGTCACTCGCACGGCCTCCCCGAGGGCGTCTCCCTAACCTCGAAGCGGGGACTGCTCGCGTTGGCGCTCGCGGGAGGGATCTTGCCATCACCGAGCGCGTTGATCGTGATGCTGGGTGCGATCCAAGCGCACCGCGTCGGTTACGGGATCGGGCTGATCCTGGCGTTCAGCGTCGGTCTGGCCCTGGCGCTGATCGTCGTGAGCCTGGGCGCGCTCCGCGCGCGCGAGGCCATGGCGAACCGCCTCTCGTCGTTCTGGGGGAGGCTGGTGCCCGTGCTCTCGGCCTCGGCGATCGTGGGGGTCGGGATGTTCCTCGCGGTCCGGGGCGCGATCCAGATCTAGAAGCGAACCCGCGCGAGACCCGGTTCGTCAGCTGGCCGTCTGCCAGACGGCGACCCGGGGGGTCTCCGGCGTGGACCCCGCCGGCTCGACCGAGATCAGGACCCGGTCGTACAGGCTGGGATCGAACTCCAGCGGCACGACCGTCAGTCCGGGGTCGGGCGTGAAGTCGGTGGCCCAGGTCGCCTGGGAGCCCGAGAGCAGCCACACGCGGTAGACCGATCCATCCGGGGGAGCCGGCACGTCGCTGCCGACCAGGTAGAAGTGCTCGACGCCCGGCTGGGAGATCTCCGTGATGGGCTCGGTGCTTGAGTCCGTGCTGTTCACCTGCACCATCGAGGCTCCGGGCTGCCGGGCGAAATCGAGGGCGGAGCGGACGTCGTTGATCTGCGACCGAGTGTCGTTCATACGCATGTTCTGCGTCACGGCGAGCCCCGCGAAGCCCACCACGGCCACGACGCTCGCGGCGACCGCGAAGACCGCCACCGGACGCCTGCGTCGATCCTGCGCGCCGAGCTCCCGGTGCAATCGAGGCAACAACGTGTCGGGCGGCCTGACGGGAGCCGCTTCCAGCGCCAGGTCCGCCGTCACGGCCTGGAACACGGCGAGCGAATCACGGCACGCGGGGCATTGGGGAACGTGATCGGAGAGCAGGTGGTCGGCCCGGGCTGCGTCCTCTCCGGAGAGGCTCCGCAGCACGTAACCCGCCAGCAGCTCCTCGATCGCTTCGTGGCTCTCCGTCAACCTAATCCTCCCGGTAGAGCCCTCGACGGAGCTTCCGCATCGCCGCCAGGGTCCTCGTCTTCACGGTCCCGATCGGGATGCCGAGCTCCTCGGCGATCTGGGCTTGGGTATACGCCTGGAAGTACGCCATCTCGAGCACCTGTCGTTGTGGGTCCGGGAGCGTCGCGAGGGCTTGGCGGACCTCCCGTCGGCGGACCCCGAGGAACGCTTCATCCACGACATCCTCCCCAGGGTCTTCGACGGTCAGCGGCTCGAGGTTCGCCGCGCGCTCGGTTCGTTTGCGGAGCCGTTCCTCGCGACGGACGGTATCGACCGCTCGATGGTGCACCAAGGACAGGAAGAACGTCCGGAATGCGCCCCGCGCCGGGTCGAACGCCTCGGGGGCTCGCCAGAGCGCCATGAACGCGTCGTGGACGACGTCTTGCGCGAGCATCTGCTGCCCCGTGAGCCGGTATGCCAGCCCATACGCCGTCGGGGCATACCTCCGGTAGAGCTCGTCGAACGCGCCGCGGTCGCCGGAGGCGAGCCTGCGGTGCAGCTCCAGGTCGTCGACATCACCGTTCCTCATACCGTTCAAGTTGTATCACCCGCCCTCGGCCACATCGGCGAGGAACGGTCCACTCGCGGGTAGCATCGCTCGGTGCGCGTCGTCCTCTACTCGAGAGCCGGGTGCCACCTGTGCGAAGTGGCCAGGGAGGCGTTGCTGGCAGAGCGAGCCACGACCCCGTTCGACCTGGTGGAGGTCGACGTCGCCGGCGACGACCAGCTCGAGCGCGAGTACGGGATCCGTATCCCCGTGGTGGAGATCGACGGGGAGGAGCGGTTCGAGTACGAGGTCGACGCGGCCGAGCTGGCCTCCATCGTCCGGGGCGCCTGATACGTCCTCGGACAGCGCGCTTGTGAACTTGAGAACGCGAAGCCTGGTGGGCTACCCTGCGCCCATGGCGGCCCGTCCGGTGCGGACATGACGAAGGGCCGACCCATCCCCGAGGCGACCGTGGGGCGGCTGCCCATCTACCTCCAGGCCCTGGTCGACATCGCAGAATCCGGGGCATCCACGGTTTCTTCGGAGGCTCTGGCCGAGGCGGCGGGCGTGAACTCGGCGAAGGTGCGGAAGGACCTGTCCCACCTCGGTTCCTACGGGACGCGAGGCGTCGGCTACGACGTCGCCTACCTGATCCACCAGATCCGCCGCGAGCTCGGCCTGACGCAGGATTGGCCGATCGTGATCGCGGGCATCGGGAACCTGGGGCATGCGCTCGCGAACTACCGCGGGTTCCCGGAACGCGGATTCAGCGTCGCCGCGCTGGTCGACGTCGATCCGTCGAAGGTGGGCCAGCGCGTCGGGCGAGTGGCCGTGCATCATGTGGACGACTTGCCGGACCTGGTTCGCTCGCTGGACATCGCGATCGGCGTGATCGCCACACCCGCGGCGGTCGTCCAGGAGGTCGCGGATCTGATGGTCGAGGCCGGGATCCGCTCGATCCTGAATTTCGCGCCGGCCGTGATCGTCGTCCCGAAGGGGGTGTCGGTCCGCAAGGTGGACCTGGCCGTGGAACTACAGATCCTGGCGTTCTACGAGCAGCGGAAGGCCACGCTCGCGGACGTGCGCCGTCGCGGACGTGCGGTGGCGGACGTCGAGCGCTGACTACTTCGCGATCGTCACCCACATCAGGAAGAGGATCACCAGCACCATCACACCGAACAGGATGAACTGGATGCTCCCCTGTTCGAGGAGGGGGACCGCGTCCGCACCGATCATCGTCGTTTCCCTCCTTCAGATCGCTTGGTGTCTACGCCGGGCCGTACCATGCGGGTGCACTCCCACCGATCAGGAACGCCTTCCGCTTCTTCTCCGCGCGATCGAGTAGCGGAAGGTGTGCCAGGAATATCAAGAGTGCTGCTGCCATGAACATGTATGAGTAACGAGGAACGGCCCCCGAATCGTGATACAGGGCCACGGTGACGAGCGGACCGCCGCCAGAGAAATGCGCCTCCACGACGGCCAGCGGCGTCTTGCCGTCTTCGGCCGTCGCGAACTTCACGCTGTCGATCGTGAACTGTGTGCCAACGATGGCATCCACCGCGAGCGGATCCTTCCCCAGCGCTTGGTTCGCCTGCAAGGCAAGGAACGTCGTGGCGGCGCTGCCAACGGACTGAACGGAAGAGGCCTGCCCGTCATTCGGCGATTCCCATCCATCGGCTGGATAGTCGGCGAACGTCACGAACCGATCGCTCGATACCGAAAGACCGGCATCCACCACGACCCACGCGGGCTCGTGACCGCGTGGCCCGAGGTTGGTGAGCGTCGTGGGTCCACCCGCCCAGAACCCGAATAACCAGATCGACGACTGGATGATCAGCCATCCTGAGAAACACACCACCAGCACGAGGTATCCCATCCACTTACCGAAGACCAGCGAAAGCATCAGGTAGATGCTCCCCACGAAGAGGGTGAACGCCGTCAAGACAACGCCGATCCCCTTGAACATCGTGCCGCACTCGATATGGAACCCGATGCACGTGTGAACCTGCTGCGCGAGCATCAGGCGCCCGCCCCGGTCGCACCCGTTGCCCCGGTCGCCCCCGAAGCGCCGCTCGCCCCCGAAGCGCCGGTCGCGCCGGTCGCGGCCGCCGGCGAGGCAGAGGGTGAGTTGACCGCCTTGACCGCGTCGGGGTTGACGCAGATGTTGTCCTTGTACGGGATGTTCTTGGAGCTCATGTAGACCAGGTAGTTCACGATGTCGTTGATCTGCTGGTCGTCGAGCGCCCCCTGGTAGCGGATGCTCCACGACGGCATCACGTTGCGGCCCTGCTCGATGGTCGTGTAGATGTCGTCGATCGACTTGATGAGCGGGTGGCCGTACTTCGGTCCTCCGCAGACCGTCGTCAGGTTCGGGGGATAGGCGTACCCGGTGCCCGAGGCGATCACACCCCCGCGGAGCTCCGGACCGTGGCACCTGACGCATCCGACCCCGAGCTGGTTCTCCTCGCTGAACAACAGCGTTGCGAGGTGACCTCGCGCGATGGCGTCCGTCTTCAGCGCCTTCTCCTGCTGGAGGTTCGTGGAGGGCTCGATCAGCCACGTGAAGGGGAGCCAGACGACGAAGAACGCGACCAAGAGCACGCCCCAGCCCTGGAGCTTCTGCAGGAGCGGCGTTTCGAGCGCGGGGTCCGACGGACCGGGCTCCATCGCCGGCGGGATGTCCGGCGCCGGCTCGTGCGTGACGCGGCTGCGCAGGATGAGGGCCGCCGACGCAGCCACGACGAAGATGCCCCCCAAGACGAGGAGGATCACCCCCGCGGTGTCGCTCAACGCCAGCATGTCGTCGTTCCGGTCCTCTCGCTATCCCGGGGCCACGCAGAACGGGCCCTGTGGCGGTTCATCGATCGTGTCGGTGCCGCGCGGTGGTCCGGGGGTCAGCGTCGAGGTATCCACGTACAGACTCCCTGACTTGATCGATACGGGGAACCGCTGCAGCCCACTGGGGGCGGGCCCAAGCTGGTACTCACCCGCGACGTTGTATTTCGAGCCGTGGCAGGGGCACTCGAACCACTTCGACGACTGGCAGAACGGCACACGACAGCCCAGGTGGGCGCATCGCTGATAGATCGCCATCAACCCCTCGGCGACGTAACCGTCGGCCGCGTAGTTTGTCCCGCTGGCCACATCGATCCCCTTGTAGTCGGGGCCGTAGTCCCAGACATAGAAGCGTCCGGCGCCGTTGTAGTACGGCTGGTCGGTGGTCGCGATCTGGTTCCGGATATCGCTCACGGGGCCCGCGTTGATGACCGATCCGAACCCACCCTTGAGGCTGGGCCAGAGGAACGCGATCGTCGCTCCGCCGAACTGCGCCCCGAATACCAGCAGTGAGGTCAGCAGGGACTTGCGGAAGAAGTCGCGTCGAGACATCGCGGGGGCCTTCCGCGACGGGGCCGGAATGCCGTCGGCGACATCCCGCTGCTCCTTGGCGGCCCGCAGGAACGACAACCCGAACACGATCGCGAAGACGTCGATGATCACGAAGACGACGATGGCCGCGACGACGCGGGTGGAGATCGCGAGCGTCATAGGTCGAAGAACACCCCTTGCGCCCACGGCCAGATCCAGTTGTAGCCGGGACCGCGGAAGAAGCAGCCGATGATCGTGAGCGTCGCGCCGAAGGCGAAGAGGATGGTGAACATCGAGATCGCGATCTTGCGATCGCCCGGCCGGACGCTCGGGTTTCGGTCGACGTACGGCACCGCAGCCAAGCCGACCAGGATGAACGTCGGGATCGTGATACCGGCGATCATCGGGTGGAAGTACCGGAGCAGCTCCTGCAGGCCGAGGAAGTACCAGGGGGCCTTCGACGGGTTGGGGGTGAGGTTCGGGTTGGCCAGCTGGCGGAGCGGTGCCATCACGAACGTCGAGAAGACCAGCAGCCCTGCCGTGAGGATCAGCATGGCCACGAACTCCTCGATCAGGAGGTGGGGCCAGACGTTGACGCGATCGCCCTGCTCGCGCTCGACGCGCTGGATGCCCTCCGGCGGGACCAGCGCGAGGAGGCGGTGCTTGTCGTTCGCGCCTTTCTTCGGCGTCGGGATGTTGCCGGTGGGCAGCGGGCGCCGTGCGCACCGGCGTGGTGACCGGCGTCGCGACGGCGACCGCCGCCGCCGGAGCCGCCACGGCCGCAGCGGCAGCGGGCGCGGCGGCCGGTGCGCTTGCCGCCGGAGCAGCCGCCGCGGCGGCGGCTCCGGCTGCGGCCGGAGCAGCGGCTTCCTCCTCGGGGTGAGCGGCCTTGTACGCCCGGACCGCGGCCGAGCGGGCGCGGCCCTCCGCGACGCGACGGTCCGACCCCTTCGCGAGCTCGGCCGCGAGCGTCGCGTCGAAGACTGCCTGATCGAGCGGGGTGTCTTCTCTCGCCATCGCTCAGTCGCCCCCTACAGCGGTCCCGAGATGCCGCCGTCCTTGCGGATCCGCCAGAAGTGGACCGCGAGGAAGATCACCAACACGAACGGCAGCGCCAACACGTGGAGCACGTACCACCGCAACAAGGTGTTCGGTCCCACGACGACGCCGCCCAGCAGCAGGAAGTTGGCCTGCTTGGCGATGAACGGGGAGTAGCCCGCGAGCGAGGTGCCGACCGTGACGGCCCAGATCGCCAGCTGGTCCCACGGCAGCAGGTAGCCGGTGAACGAGAGGCCGAGCGTGAGGAACAGCAGGATGACGCCGACGACCCAGTTGAACTCGCGCGGAGGCTTGTACGCGCCGGTGTAGAAGACGCGGGCCATGTGGAGCGTCACCGAGAACACCATCAGGTGCGCGCCCCACCGATGGAGGTTGCGGACCAGGTCCCCGAAGAACACCGTCGTCCGGATGCTCTGCATGTCGGCGTAGGCAACGGCGCCACCGATGTCGGCCATGGGCCGGTAGAAGAACATCAGGAAGATCCCGGTGACCGTGAGCAGGATGAACAGGAAGAACGAGAGGCCGCCCAGGCAGAAGGTGTAGGTGAGCTTCAAGCCGTGCCGCTTCACCTTCACCGGATGCAGGTGGTACAGCACGTTGTTCATGGTGGCGAGCGCGCGATCGCGCGAGGTGTCCTTGTAGCCCTTGCGGAAGATGGAGCCCGGCCGGAAGATCGACTTCCAGACCTCGGTGTCGCGCAGGCGGTCGCCGACCTCGCTCGGCGACGGCGGCTTGAGCTTCACCAGGCGTTCCCTCCCCTTCTCAGCTCGATCGCGGTCGCGCCGGCCTCACTCCGCCGCGGCCTGCGACAGAGGGACCTCGGCCATCGGGCGCGTTCCGCCGGTCGAACCCTCCGGCAGGCGCGCATAGTACAGCGTGTCGGTGGGGCATCGGTCGACGCACACGGAACACCGGGTGCACGCGTTGTCGTCGACCACGAAGATCGCGGAGGCGACGTTCACTTCGGCTCCGACCGCCTGCTCGTCGGCGCCCTCGACGATGTCCGTCGACAACATGTAGATGCAGTTCCAGGGACACACGTCCTCGCAGGCGCGGCAGAGGATGCAGTTGTCGGGGTCGAGCATCAGATGCTTCGGTGACTTGACCCCCTCTGCGAGCCAGGCCGGGTCCACCGCCTCCACGACGTAGTCCTCGTGGATGTCCACCTCGGTCTTCGTGAATACCATCGCGGCTCTACCGATACCCGCCCGTGGGGCGCACGTCGCCCGCCTGCCCGCGGAGCTTCCGGCGCCAGTTCTGCATGATCGCCGCGACCACCAGGATGCCGATGATCGGCACCGTCACCAGGCCCATCGCGACGGCGTCGCGGAGCTCCTTCAACCAGAAGCCGTGCGGGCCGGCGCCGCTCCACTTCAGCTTCTGATCGGCGAAGTACAACCAGAACGACGGGATCACCGAGGTGAAGATAACGATGAAGAACGTGAGCACCAGGGAGAAGACGACCGCTTTCGTCCAGTTCCATTCGAACGCCTTGAGGAAGCCTTCGGCCTGCTGTTTGCGGTGGGCGAGGCGTGCCTTCGTCTTGGCGAACCGAGGCGCGTCTACAACCTCGATCTGGCTCATGCCGGCATCGTCTCCATGGGCGGGGCGATTATAGCCATGTGCCGTTTGCCCGGAACGGACGCGGGAGGCTTGTGAATCGCTTCACGAACCAGCACTATGCCGCCCGCGAGCGCGCGTCGCAACCCAAATGACCGGTCACCGGCTCGCGCTCGGCGGCCCATACACTGGGCCCGCTCCCTGACCCTGAGGCAGCGATGATCGCCGACATCGTCCAGACCGGCCTCACCTCATGGTGGGCACCCGCCCTCGCCTTCGTGGCGGGCCTGGTCTCGTTCGCCTCGCCGTGCGTGTTTCCGCTCGTCCCCGGCTACGTGTCCTTCGTCTCGGGGGAACGAGCCGTCGATGGCGAGACGCAGCGTCCGCTGCTCCCGATCCTGCTCTTCATCGCCGGGTTCACGATCGTGTTCACGCTGCTCGGTGCCTTCGCCAGGCGGTTCGTCCCGATCTTCAAGGGAGAGGTGGGCCAATGGGTCGGCGGCGCCGTGGTGATCGCGATCGGCCTGTTCATGATCGGATACGCGCTCCGGCGCGGCTCCGTCACGCTCTACATGGAGCGGCGCCCCTTCCTCGAGAAGGTCCGGCCGGGCGCGGTGGGGGCGTTGCCGCTCGGCATGGCGTTCGCCGCGGGATGGACACCATGCCTGGGCCCCGTGCTGACGGGGATCCTGGCGATCGCGGTCACGGAGAGCACGCTGCGCGGCATCGTGTTGCTCCTTGCGTATTCCCTCGGATTGGGCGTTCCCTTCTTCTTGGTGGGGCTCGGTGTCCAGCGGTTCATGGGCGCGTTCGGCTGGGTCCGTCGCCACTACGCGTGGATCGCCGGAGTCTCGGGGGCTCTGCTGGTCGCGGTGGGCGTGCTGTTGGTGACGGGGGAGTTCACTCGGATCGTCGCGCCGCTCTCCCGCTTCGCTCCCGGATTGTGAGCTGCCGGCGCGGCGCGCCTGATCGCACCCGCACCTGGTTCCGCGTCCGACCGTAGAATCCTCGAGAAGCCCCATGCCCTCCTCCAGCCGGATCACCTTGCGACGGTCCACGGCCCTGGTGTGGCGCACCCTGCGTTCGATGCGTACCGCGCTGATCCTGTTGCTGATGCTGGCGCTGGCGTCGGTGGCGGGGTCCCTGGTGCCGCAATGGCCGAACTCGCCGGAGCGCGTGATCCGGTACCAGCTGGACCACCCGCTGGTCGGCGCGTTCTACGGGCGTGCCGGGCTCTTCGACGTGTACGGGTCGTGGTGGTTCGTACTGATCACGACGTTGCTGTTCGTCTCACTCGTCGCGTGCCTGTTCCCGCGCACCCGGGCGCTCGTGCGCACGCTCCGCCAGCGTCCGGTCCAGGCGCGCGAGATCGACGCGTTCCGGCTGTACCAGGAGCGCGTGGTGTCGGCCGATCCCGCCAGTGCCATCGACGGGTCGCGCCGCGTGCTGCGCCGCCGCCTGTTCCGCGTGGCGCGCGACGGCGACGGCCGGCCGGCGCTCGCCGCCGAGAAGGGCGCGCTCCGCGAGGTCGGGAGCCTGCTCTTCCATTGGGCGTTCCTGTTGATCGTGATCGGCGTCATCTACGGCAAGGGCACCGGCTTCACCGGCAGAGCCGTGGTGGTGGAAGGCAAGACGTGGATCGACGCGCAGGCGAACTACGACGGCGACCTGCGCACGGGCCGGTTCTTCAACGACGACTTCACCGGAGTGGGGCTCCATCTCCGAGGATTCGAGGACACGTATCGCACGAGCGGCCAGCCGATGGACTTCGTCTCGCACGTGGATCTGTTGGACCCTCAGGGCAACGTCGCCGAGCAGGCCGACATCCGCGTGAACCACCCGGCCTCGATCGACGGGGTGGAGTTCTTCCAGTACGGCTTCGGGTGGGCGCCGGTCGTGGAGGTTCGTGATCACGGCGAGCTCATCGCGTCCGAGCCCATCACATTCGTCCAGGACACGGCACCCGAGGGCGTCCCGCAACTCGCGATGCCGTGGAACGGGATCCTGAAGCTGCCGTCGCTGCACCCGCAGGTCGGCATGACCCTCGAGCTATGGCCTGACAGCCGCGCGTGGCTCCAGCTGCGGACGACGGGCCAGCCGGTCGCGATGACCCAGTCGTTCGAACCGATCATGTTCTACAAGGTGTATAGAGGCGACTTGACGGACACCTCCGCTCAATCGCTGGACGCGAGCGTGATGCGGAAGGCCGGGCAGGGCGTCGTGGGCGCCGCGCAGACCGTCGACCTGCGGACCGGGAAGGTGGTCGCCGACGGCGCATCGGACTCCGGTCTCACGATCTCGTTCCCCGAGCTGCGCCAGTACAGCGTCTTCCAGGTGAGTCGCGACCGTGGGGTGCCCTTGGTGTTGCTTGCCGCTATCCTCGTGCTGCTCGGGCTCCTGCCCGCGCTGTACACATCGCGACGCAAGGTCTGGGTGCGAGCTGAGCCGAACGGAACCGGGACCGTGCTCAAGGTCGGGGGATTCGCGCTGCAACGCAAGCCGCAGTTCGATGAGGAGTTCTCGAAGCTCGTGGACGCCATGGCCCGCGCCGCGGGCGACGCACCGGCCGTCGAGGAGAAGGAGCGGGTGAGGTCGCGATGACCGACCTGCAATGGGGACGGCTGTCCAACGACGCGTTCACCGTGGCGCTCTTCGCGTACATCGTCGCGATGGTGGGGTACTTCGCGTATCTCGCCTTCCGGCGAACCTCGCTCTGGGCCGCCGCCCGGACGATCGCCACCGTCGGGTTGATCGCCAACATCGTCTGCGTGGTGACACGGGGGCTCGCCGCCCACCGCGTGCCGTGGGGCAACATGTACGAGTACTCGGTCCTGCTGGCACTCCTGGTCGTCGCGGGGTACCTGCTGATCGTCGAGGGCTACTACAAGATCCGAACCCTCGGCGGGTTCGCGTTGATGTTCTCGGTGTTCACCATGGCGATCGCCGTGTCGTTCCTCTACGTCGGTCCCGGGCCGCTCGTCCCGGCACTCAACTCGTACTGGATCAAGATCCACGTGGTCGCGGCGATCACGGGTTCGTCGTTGTTCGCGCTGGGCGGCGGTGTGCTCACGATCCTGTACCTGATCCAAGACCGCAAGGAACGTCGACAGGTGGCCGCGCTCCGCGCGCAGGAGCCGCCGCCGATCATGGGTGGATCGGTCGGCGTCGACGCGCCGCCGGACTTCTCGCCGGACGCCGACGAGCCCGCGAGCGGCGCCGTTGAACGGCGCGGCGTGCTGCCCCCGGCCGCGACGCTCGATCGCATGGCGTACCGGGTGATCGCCTTCGCGTTCCCCATCTGGACGTTCGCGGTGATCGCCGGCGCGATCTGGGCGCAGAGCGCGTGGGGACGGTACTGGGGCTGGGACCCGAAGGAGACGTGGTCCTTCGTCACATGGGTGATCTACGCGGGGTATCTCCACGCCCGTTCGACGTCGGGATGGAAGGGGCGGCCGGCCGCCGTCATCGCGTTGGTCGGCTTCGTCTCGCTGCTGATCACGTATTACGCGGTGAACCTTTGGATCGTCGGGCTGCACTCGTACAAGGGGTTCTGACAACACCGCCGCAGTCGTTCGAGCGGCGGAGGGGACGGTGGTACAGTGCGCGCGGCCCGGCGCCCGCACCGGCGTCGGAGCGCCTGTACCGGGGAGGCAAGGGAGACTTGCGGAAGCGGCTGCTCTGGGTCCTGGGCCTCGCTGCCCTCGGCCTGATGCTGGCGTCCTGCGCTCCGCATGCCAGCCAGGATTCGTTGCAGCCGGCCGGTCCGTACGCGCAGGAGATCAAGAACCTCTTCGTCCCGGTGTTCTGGATCGCGGTCCTCGTCTTCGTGATCGTCGAGGGCGGGATCGTCTTGATCGTGGTCAAGTATCGACATCGCAAGGGGCAAGAGCGGATGCCCCCGCAGATCCACGGCAACACGCGATTGGAGATCGGCTGGACGATCGTGCCCGCCGTCATCCTTGCGGTCGTCATGGTCCCGACGGTGGCGACCATCTGGGACCTGGCGCGCAAGCCGCCCGCGGACGCCCTCCACATCACCGTCCAGGGTCACCAGTGGTGGTGGGGGTTCGTCTACACGGACGCCGACATGAAGACCACGTACGACACCAATGGGCCCATCACCGTCGCCGACGTCATGGTGATCCCCGCCGGACGGCCGGTGTACCTGGATCTCGAGTCGGTGGGAGGACTGATCGGAGGCACGAAAGCGCAGGCTGACTACGCCGTGATCCACTCGTTCTGGATCCCGCAGCTCGCCGGCAAGCAGGACGTGGTTCCCGATCGGACGAACCACATCCTGATGCAGGCCGACCAACCCGGGACCTACTTCGGTCAATGCGCTGAGTTCTGTGGGCTGGAGCACGGCAAGATGCGGGCGCGGGTCGTGGCGCTTTCCCAGAGCGACTGGGAGGCGTGGGTCGCCAACCAGAAGCAGCCGAGCGTCACGCCGTCGGATCCGCTCGCCGCGAAAGGGATGGATCTGTTCTCCAACCCGCTCTCGGGTGACCGGGGCAGTTGCATGGCGTGCCACTCCCTCGGAGGCATCGTGACCGGCGTGAACGCCGCCCCGAACCTGACGCACTTCGCCGATCCGAACCATCAGTGCTTCGCCGGGTGCGATTGGGAGACGGTCGACAGGGAGGCGCTCGCCGCATGGCTGCACGACCCGAACGCCGTGAAACTCGGGGCGAAGATGCCCAACTACCATCTGACCCAAGAAGAGATCGACTCGCTGGTGGCCTACCTCGAGAGCCTGACATGAAGGGACCTCGGTAGATGGCGAGCATCTCTATGCCGGCGGAACGGGCTCGGGGTATCCGTCGTCCTTCGGCGTTGACCGGCTTCTCGAGCTGGCTCACGACCGTCGACCACAAGAAGATCGGCCTGATGTACGGGGTGACCGCGTTCGCGTTCTTCATCATCGGCGGGCTGGAGGCGCTGTTGATCCGCTCCCAGCTCGCGCGTCCCGATCAGACGATCGTGAATGCCGCTCAGTACAACGAGATCTTCACGATGCACGGGCTCACGATGATCTTCCTGTTCGTGATGCCGATGTCGGCGGCGTTCTTCAACTATCTGATCCCGCTGATGATCGGCGCCCGGGACGTGGCGTTCCCGCGCATCAACGCGTTCAGCTACTGGCTGTTCCTGTTCGGTGGGTTGTTCCTCTACTCCAGCTGGTTCCTGGGAGGCGCGCCCAACGGCGGGTGGTTCGGATACGCGCCCAACTCCACCACGGACCCCACCATCGGCATGACGTTCTACGCGTTGGGACTGCTGCTCACCGGGATCGCATCGACGGCGGGTGCTGTCAACCTCGGCGTCACGATCATCAACATGCGCGCACCGGGGATGTCGTTCTTCCGGCTTCCCGTCTTCGTCTGGATGGGGCTCGTGACGCAGTTGCTCCTGGTGTTCTCGTTGCCGATCATCACGGTCGGGTTGTTCGAGTTGCTCTTCGACCGTCGTTGGGGCACCCATTTCTTCGACCCGACCCAGGGCGCCGACCCGGTCCTGTGGCAGCACCTGTTCTGGCTGTTCGGCCACCCGGAGGTCTACATCCTGATCCTCCCGGCGTTCGGCATCTTCTCGGAGGTGCTACCGGTCTTCAGTCGCAAACCGCTGTTCGGGTATCAGTTCGTGGTGTTCTCAGGCATCGCGATCGGGTTCATCGGGTTCGGCGTCTGGGCCCACCACATGTTCGCCGTGGGCCTGGGTCCGGTCGCGAACACGGCGTTCGGCATCTCGACGGCGATCATCGCCATCCCGACGGGCGTGAAGATCTTCAACTGGATGGCGACGATGTACAAAGGCGACCTGCGGTTCGCCACCCCGATGATGTTCTCCGTCGGCGGCGTGGCGATGTTCGTCATCGGTGGGCTCTCCGGCGTGACGCACGCGATCGTCCCGGCCGACTACCAGCAGACGGACACGTACTACATCGTGGCGCACTTCCACTACGTGCTCTTCGGGGGCGCGATCTTCGGCCTGTTCTCGGCGGCGTACTACTGGTGGCCGAAGGTGTTCGGTCACCTGCTCTCAGAAGGATTGGGCAAGCTGCACTTCTGGCTCATGATCATCGGGTTCAACCTGACGTTCGGGCCCATGCACATCCTGGGCCTGCAGGGCATGATCCGCCGGGAGTACACGTACCCGGCGTCGCTCGGTCTCACGTTCTGGAACGAGATCTCGACGCTGGGCGCGTTCATCATCGCGTTGTCGATCCTGGTGTTCATCGTCAACGCGGTCAGGACGACCATGCGCCACCGTCCGCTCGAGTCGAACGATCCGTGGGACGCGCGCACGCTCGAGTGGATGACCGCGTCGCCGCCTCCCGTCTACAACTTCGACGAGATCCCGACGGTCCATTCACTCGACGAGTTCTGGCACCGCAAGTACGCCGAGGACAAGAGCGGGAGGCTCGTTCCCGTCCAGGCGGGGGCCGCGGATCAGGCGGAGCCCGACCCGTCGCACGGGACGGCGCACGCGATCCACCTCCCGAGTCCGTCGTACTGGCCGCTCGTGGCGGCGCTCGGCCTCCCCCTCATGGCTTACGGCGTCATCTACTCCTGGTGGCTGGTGGGCCTCGGCGTGGCGGTCACGCTCGTCGGGGTCTACGGATGGGCCCTCGAGCCCTCGGTGGCGGAGTAGCCATGGCCGACGTCGCGATCAAGAAGGGTCACAGCGAACACGAGACCACGACGGGCCTCCCGCACACCAAGCTCGCGATGTGGCTCTTCCTCTCCTCCGAGTGCCTGCTGTTCGGCGCGCTGATCACCACGTACGTGCTGTACCGGAACGCGAGCATCAAGGGTCCGTACCCATCCGACGTCTTCGACATCGGCTACACGTCGGTGTCGTCGTTCGTCCTGCTTGCCAGTTCGCTGACCATGGTGCTCGCGCTCGCCGCCGCGCAGAAGCGGGACTTCATGAGGATGCGCCTGTGGCTCGTCACGACGGCGATGCTCGGGCTGACCTTCGTGGGCGGTCAGGTGTATGAGTTCACGCATTTCTACCGAGAGGGCTTGGCCATCACCACGAACCTCTTCGGGACGACGTTCTTCGTCCTGACCGGCTTCCACGGCGTCCACGTCACGGTCGGTATCTTGATGCTGCTGTCGCTCACGGGGATGTCGTTCGCGGATCGGCTCCCCGAGGATCCGGCGTTCCCCGTGGAGATGGTGGGTCTGTACTGGCACTTCGTCGACATCGTGTGGATCGTCATCTTCACGGTGGTGTACCTGATCCCAACGGCTCCGGCCGGGAAGTAGGAGCGATGTCGGACATCCACGTCGACGAGCCGGGCGCCGCGGTGGAGGAGCACGCGGCGCCGCACGTGCATCACCCGGGGGCCCGGGAGTACGTGCGCATCTTCTTCATCCTGGTCGCGATCACCGCCCTCGAGGTTGCCATCTACTTCGTGCGCGACACCATCGGTGGATGGTTCCTCCCGATCCTGTTCGGGCTCATGATCTCGAAGTTCACGATCGTGGTCCTGTGGTACATGCACCTCAAGTTCGACGATCGCCGGTTCGCACGGTTCTTCGTCATGGGATTGGCCGGAGCGACCACGCTCTACCTGGTCGTCCTCCTCACGCTCAAGACGTTCCTGGACTAGCGCGATGAACCTGTCTCCCTGGCACGCGCACCCCGAGGTCTGGCTCCTCTTCGGCTCGATCATCGCCGCCTACCTCATCGCCGTTCGGCGTCACGCGCGCGAGACCGGCGAGCCGGTCGCGAAACGCCGGACCCGGTTCTTCGTCGCCGGGGTCGCGGTGCTCTGGATCGGAGCGGATTGGCCGATCCACGATCTCGCCGAGCGATACCTGTATCTCGTCCACATGTCGCAGCATCTGCTGTTCACGTTGATCGCCCCGCCGTTGTTGATCGCAGGGATGCCGGCATGGCTCCTCCGCAGGTACCTCCGGCCCCGGCCGGTCGCGACCGCGTTCGGATTCCTGACGAAACCGCTCGTGGCGTTGATCATCTTCAACTCCGCGCTGTTGTTCGTGCACTGGCCCGCAGTGGTCGAGCTCTCGGTCCGATCCGGATGGTTCCACTTCGGACTGCACGTGATGCTGGTCTCGACCGCGCTCCTGATGTGGTGGCCGGTGATGTCGCCGCTGCCGGAGTATCCGGCGCTGCCGGCCCCCGGGCAGATGCTGTACCTGTTCCTGCAGTCGCTCGCCCCGACCATCCCGGCCTCGTTCCTGACGTTCGGCAACCACCTGTTGTACCCGGTGTACGGGACGTTCCCGCGGATCTGGGGGATAAGTCCCCTGACCGATCAGCTCATCGCGGGGTTGATCATGAAGCTCATCGGTGGGGCGATCCTGTGGGTGTACATCACGGCGATCTTCTTCCGCTGGTACCGACAGGAGCGCCACGACGAAGGGTGGGACGCGTCCCGGTACCGTGACGTCGAACACGACGTCCACGTGGAGTTGCAGCGATGACCGATCAGCTGACGGACGAGAAGCCGGCCCCCGCGCCGGACACGCACCCCGAGACACGGCAGGGGTTGCTGCTTCCCATCGTGATCCCCCTCGGCATCTTCCTCGGCATCGGGATCGTGCTCTTCGGCTTCTCGCGCGTCTTGCTCTCGGTGTCACCCGCGGCCGCGACCGTGATCGCCCTCGTCGTGGCCGCCACGATCCTCGGTGTGGCGACGATCGTCGCGTCTCGCGAGCGGCTGTCCAACGGAACGCTCTTCTCCATGATCGGGGTCGTCGCCGGGGTGGCGATGCTCGCCGGCGGCATCGCGATCGTCACGATCGGCACGGGTGAGAAGACCGGAGGAGGCGGCGGGCCGCAGGTCGTCGCACTTATGGCTCCGAAGGGCGCCGCGGTGACGGGCTTCCAACCGACCACACTCTCCGTCGCGGCGGACAAGCCGATCGAGCTCGACTTCACCAACCAGGATCCCGGTATCCAGCACAACGTCGTGATCTTCCGCGAGGACCCGGCCAAGAACCCCAACGCGACCCCGGTCTTCACCGGCGATCTGGTCACGGGCGTGAACAGGGCCAAGTACGCCGTGCCGGCACTTCCGGCCGGCACGCTCTACTTCCACTGCGAGGTGCACCCGACGACCATGGTGGGGACGATCGAGTCCGCCGTCGGTGGGGGCGGCGGCGGCACCCGCGGGCCTGGTCGTCACCGCCAAGGGGCTGTCGTTCGATACCAAGGAGATCGACCTTCCGGCCGGGCAGCCGACGACGATCACGTTCCACAACGAGGACGCGGGCATCCCGCACAACATCGCCATCTACACCGACGCACGCTGTCGACGGCCCTGTTCCAGGGCGAGCAGTTCCCGGGCGTGGCAACCCAGGAGTATCAGGTCCCGGCGCTCGATCCGGGGACGTACTACTTCCATTGCGACGTCCACGCGACGATGAACGGCACCGTGGTCGTCGGCCCGCCCGGCGGAGGATCGGGCCCCGGAGGCGCTTCCGCAACCGGCGCCACCGGTGCGTCGCCCTCCGGCTGAGCGTTCCTCCGACCCCTGTTAGCGTGGACCCCATGGCCCGCCGACATGCCCTCGTCCCGGCTGTCGTGGCCCTCGTGCTGGTGGCCGCCGCCTGCAGCGGACAGGACGGCGCATCCGGCTCGAACGATCCATTCGGGGCGAAGGCGATGAACGAGCCGGCGCCGGCGCTCGCCGGCGACACGGTGGGAGGCGGAACCGCCGCGCTCGCCGACCTTCGGGGCAAGGTCGTGGTCGTCAACTTCTGGGCGACGTGGTGCACCCCGTGTCGCGCCGAGCAACCGGAGCTCGTTCGACTCTCGGACGACTACCGCCACAAGGGCGTCGAGTTCCTGGGCGTGCTCGAGCGCGACGACACCGCCAAGGCGAAGGCCTGGGTGAAGGAGTTCGGCGTGCCGTATCCGAGCATCGTCGACGAGCCGGGCGCCTGGGCGGACGACTTCGCGTTCTTCGGGCTGCCGGACACGTACGTGATCGATCGAGCCGGCACCATCCGATGGTCGGTGTTCGGACAGACCGACGCCGTCGCAGCTGCGCCCGCTCATCGACGAGGTGCTGGCGCAGCCCGCCTGACCGCGCTAGTGGCCCAACGGCGACAGCGCGTCCAAGGCGACGGCGCCGAAGAGCGCGGCCAGGTAGACGATCGAGTACTTGAACACGCCCCACGCCCGGTTGGGGTCGGGTTCGCGCCACAGACGCAGCGCCCGGTACACGAAGACGCCGCCCAGCACGATCGCCGTGGACAGGTAGACGGGTCCCATGTTCGCGATGGGGTATAGGAGCAACGTCGTGCCGAACAACACGAGGGAGTACAGGAAGATCTGCCGGCGGGTTTCGTCCTCGCCCTTCACGACGGGCAGCATCGGGACGCCGGCCGCCGCGTAGTCCCCTTGGAACCGGATCGAGAGCGCCCAGAAATGCGGCGGGGTCCACACGAAGATGATCGCGAACAAGATCAAGGCCGGAGCCGAGAGCGTGCCGGTGACCGCCGCCCATCCGACGAGCGCGGGAACCGCACCGGCTGCGCCTCCGATGACGATGTTCTGCGTCGTGGTGCGCTTCAGCCACATGGTGTAGACGAAGACGTAGAAGGCGATCGCCGAGAGCGCGAGCGTCGCCGCCAGCACGTTCACAATGATCGAGAGGAAGAAGTAGGACGCGGCGCCCAGCACGAAGCCGAACCGCAGGGCGCGATCGGGCGTGACGGTGTGGGCCGGCAGTGGTCTGCCTCGCGTCCGCCGCATGATCTCGTCGATGTCGCGGTCGAGGTACATGTTGATCGCGTTGGCGGATCCCGCGGCGACCGTGCCGCCCAGCAACGTCGCGAGCAGGAGGCTTGGCGACGGTATCCCCTGTGCGGCAAGGATCATCGCGGGTACCGTCGTGATGAGGAGGAGCACGATGATCCGCGGCTTCGTGAGGCGAACGTACGCGATGATCGTGTCGCGGAGGGAGCCGTCGCCGGCTGGTGTCGGGTCGTCGTTCGGATCGGAAGACTCCCCGGGTGGGCCTGTAGGTACCGCCAACCGCCTCGACACGGTGGCCAGCGCGACGAGCGTCGCCCAGATCAGCACGGACAGCGCCACGTGGAGCACGACGGCCCACGGCCGTAGGCGCGACCAGACGTTCATCGCACCGGAGATGATCTGGCCCACGAACAGGCAGAGCGCGAGCGTCGAGAGGACGACCAGATCCTTCGAGCGGGCCGCCATGGTGCGCGCGCGGATCGCGACCCACAACACCAGCAGGAACACCCCTGCCGCGAGGACCCGATGCACGAACATCGCCGTCGCCGCGCCGCCGAGGGCTGGGACCAAGCGGCCGTTCATCAACGGCCAATCCGTGAACGTCAGCCCGGCCGACCGCGCGCGAACGTACGTGCCGACCAGGAGCAGGGCGCCGGCGGCGCCGGTGGTGATCAAGGTGAGCGTGGCGAACGCACCGTCGCCCCCGGTCGGCTGATCGCTCCGCTCCGGGACCTTCACGACGCAGAACGACTCGGTGGCCACGTAGATAACGTCCGCGACGAACGCGAGCGCCACGGCGAAGTGGGCGGTGACCCACCACGGGTTCAATTCCGTGTGGACGACGATGCCTCCCAGCACGGCCTGGCCGAAGACCAACGGGATCGCGGCCGTGGCGGGCCACACCAGTGACGGAACGTCGCGGTACTGCCGCCACGCCACGACGGCCGTCGCGACGACCAGCACGGAGACGACGAACACCAGGAACCGGTGCGAGAACTCGATCAACGAATGCACCGTGCCGGCGGGGAAGAGCCGCCCGGGCGTGCATTCGGGCCAGGTGGAGCAGCCGAGGCCCGAGCCCGTACCCCGGACGAGCCCGCCGACGGCGAACAGCACTATGGTCGCAGCGGCGGTGGCGAGCGCGAGCTTCTGGAAGCGATTCATGGAGTCGGGCCGAGCCCGGCTCATGATAGCGACAGAGGAACGGAGCGGCGCTTGCGATACTGATGCCATGTCGGCCGACCGAACCGTGCAGGCGCCGCCGGAACTCCTGGCGGTCCGCGGCCGCATCGACCAGACGCTCGACCGCTTCCTGACCGGCGTCCGCGACGAGATGGCGGGCGTGGCGCCGGACGCGCTGCTCCCGATGGACGAGGTGATCCGGCTGACCATGGCGGAGGGCAAGAGGCTCCGTCCGATGTTCTGCTTCTGGGGCTACCGCGCGGCAGGCGGCGTCGACGACGAGCGGATCGAACGAGCCGCCTCCGCGCTCGAGCTGCTGCACACGATGGCGTTGATCCACGACGACCTCATGGATCGCAGCCCGGAGCGGCGAGGCGCACCCGCCAGCGCGTTCCAACTGGCGGATCGAGCTCGCGTGCGTGGATCGTCGGACCCCGAGCGCGCGGGCTCGTCGCTGGCGTTGCTCGCCGGCGACCTCGCGAACGTCCTCGCCGATCGACTCCTCCTGACCTCCGGGTTCGAGCCTCGGGCCCTGGTCGGTGCGCTGGACCGGTACCACCGGATGCGAACGGATATGGCCCTCGGCCAAGCCCTCGACCTCGCTGGCGGAGACACCGATCAGGCGTTGGTCGCGAGTCTCAAGGGCGGCTCCTACACCGTGGAGGGCCCGCTGCTCGTCGGTGCCGCGCTCGCGGAGGGCGACCCCGGCGGCGCGGCGGCGCTCGCGGCATTCGGGGCACCGCTCGGTCTCGCGTTCCAGCTCCTCGATGACGAGCGCGACGGCGAGGCGGTGCTCGAACCGGGCCGCGTGGCCGGTCTGATCGTGCAGGCCCGGGCCGGGCTGGACGCTCCCGGTCTCGACCCCGAGGCCGTCGGAGCGTTGCGCGCGATGGCCGACCTGGTCGCGGTGGGATGAGCGGGGATCTCGAGTTCCTGCGGCGCGCCTTCCGCGACGTCCCGAACTGCCATCTCTCGACCCTCGACCAGTCCGGCGCGCCCCACGTCGCGCCCCGGTGGTTCGTCTGGCTCGAGGACGGCTTGTTCATCTCGACCCGCCGCGGAGACGCCAGCTGGGAGAACGTGCTCCATGACCCACGCGTCTCCGTGGTCGTCGACCGCGGGCGCGACTGGACGGAGCTGACGGGGGTCCGTGTGGACGGTGCGGCCGAGGCGATCGCCGCCGAGCATCCGGACATCCGCGGCGTGATGTCGGCCTGGCATGAGAAGTACCGGTCGATGTTCGCCGGCGACGGGTTCGAGCGGCTGACGCGCCAGGTGCCGGCACTCGGGTTCCTCCGCGTGAAGGTGGCGGCCGCCGACGCCTGGGACCACCGTGCGGGATGAGGTGGAAACGCCGGTTTGGCCTTCCGCGAGGACCGGCGTAGGCTGCTTTGTGAAGCTCTTCACATGCCGGTAGCCTGAGCTTGTGAAGCCTTTCACAAGCTCGCCGAGGGGGATCGCGTGAGCCGATTGGAGACGGACGTCCTGGTCGTCGGAGCGGGGCCCGGTGGGTCCGCGACCGCGTATCACCTCGCTCGCCACGGCGTGGATGTCACCATCGTCGAGCGCTCGGCGTTCCCGCGCGAGAAGGTCTGCGGCGACGGGCTGACCCCACGGGGAGTGGCGGCGCTCCTCAAGATGGGCGTCGATCCGAACGAGCCGGGATTCGAGCGGGTGAAGGGTCTCAGGGTCCATTCCCGCGACGCGTTGATCGAGCTGCCGTTCCCGCAGCTGCGCACGTTCCCCGATTATGGCCTGGTGCGGACGCGCCACGACTTCGACGCGCTCCTCGTGCAGCGAGCACAGAAGGCCGGCGCCCGACTGATGGAGCAGACGGAGGCGATCGCCCCGATCATCAGCGACGGATGGGTCCGGGGCGCCACGATCCGGGCCGTCGGGGACAAGGACGCCCAGCCCACGGAGGTTCGGGCGCGGTTCGTCATCGCGTCCGACGGCGCCGCGTCGCGCTTCGCCAAACCGGCGGGGATCGTGCGCGACGAGAGCAGGCCGCTCGGGATCGCCGCGCGCCGCTACTACCGGACGGACTATCACCCCGGACCCTGGCTCGAATCGTGGCTCGACCTCTGGGAAGGCGATCTGCTCCTGCCGGGCTACGGCTGGCTGTTCCCCGTGGCAGGCGGCACGATCAACCTGGGTGCCGGTCTCCTGAACACGTTCAAGAACTTCAAGGACGTCTCGGCCCAGCGCCTGTTCAACGCGTTCGCCTCGATGCTGCCTCCGTCGTTCGGCATCTCGGAGGACACCGCCGAGGGGCGGCTGCTTTCCGGACCGCTCCCCATGAGCTTCAACCGTTCGCCGCAGGCGGTGCCGGGCATGTTGCTGGTCGGCGACGCCGCCGGCGCGGTGAACCCGTTCAACGGCGAGGGCATCGCGTACGCGATGGAGACCGGCGAGATGGCGGCGGACCTCGTGCACGAGGCGCTGGTCCGGCATCGGCCGGGCCTGACCATGATGTATCCGACCGCCCTGCGCGAACGCTATGGCCGGTACTTCAGGATCGGGCGCGGATTCGCGCGCGCGGTGGGCAAGCCGACGATCATGGGGTTGGCGACCCGGTTCATGCTCCCGCGCCCGCTGGTGATGAGCTTCGCCCTTCGCGTCATGGGGAACCTGAGCGACGGGCGCGACGGCGATGCTCAGGACCGGCTCTTCTACGTGCTGGAACAGGTCGCGAGAGCGCGTTCATGACCGTGGAAGTAGGATGCCGCCCGTGCTGATCGCGTACCTCCCCATCCTGCTCCTCGCGATCCTGGCAGTGGTGTTCGCGGTCGGCTCGCTGACGGCCTCATCGACGCTTCGGCCGAACCGTCCGAACCTCGTGAAGCTCTCGGCGTACGAGTGCGGCAACGATGCCATCCGGCTGCCCGGCGGCGAGCGGTTCTCGGTCAAGTTCTACGTCGTCGCGATGCTGTTCATCATCTTCGACATCGAAACGATCTTCCTCTTCCCGTGGGCGGTCGCGTTCCGCGAACTCGGGTTGTTCGGCCTGGGAGAGATGACGGTGTTCATCGCGCTCGTGTTCGTCGCCTACGTCTATATCTGGCGCAAGGGCGGGTTGGACTGGTCGGTCGTGACTCCCGTCGAAGAGGAGTTGGGCATCGGCGTCGAGGCGGAACCACCGCTGGAGGTCGTCGGTGCCCGTTGAGCGCTTCGAGGGCATCCACCTCGGCACCACCCCCGAGGAGGTCGAGGAGGAGGTCGAGCGCGGCATCCTGCTCACCTCCCTGGACCGCGCGGTGGGATGGGCTCGCAAGCAGTCCATGTGGCCGGCCACGTTCGGCCTCGCGTGCTGCGCGATCGAGATGATGTCGACCGGCGCCGGCCAGTACGACCTCTCGCGGTGGGGGATGGAGCTGTTCCGAGGATCACCCCGTCAGGCCGACCTGATGATCGTGGCCGGCCGCGTGTCCCAGAAGATGGCGCCGGTGCTCCGTCGGATCTACGACCAGATGCCCGAGCCGCGTTGGGTCATCTCCATGGGCGTGTGCGCCTCCGCGGGCGGCATGTTCACGAACTACGCGATCGTCCAGGGCGTGGACACGATCGTTCCGGTGGACGTCTACGTGCCCGGCTGCCCTCCGAAGCCCGAGATGTTGATGCACGGGATCCTGAAGCTCCAGGAGAAGGTGCGGACGTCGGAGACGTTCCGGTGATGACCACCGAGCTCGCGGACCGCGTGCGCGGTCATTTCGCCGACGTGCTCGTCGCGCGCGAGGAGGTCACCGCGATCGTCGGGCGGGACGCTCTTCACGACGCGCTGGTCACCCTCCGCGACGACCCCGACCTGTCGTTCGACTTCCTCTCGAGCGTCACGGCCGCGGACTGGCCGAGCCAGGACCCACGCTTCTGGGTCGCGTACGAGCTCCGCTCGATGGCGGCGAAGCATCGCCTGCGGTTGAAGGTCGGTGTCCCCGAGGCCGATCCGCACATCCCGTCGGTCACCGATCTGTTCCCGACCGCGAACTGGCACGAGCGCGAGGTCTTCGACTTCTACGGGATCGTGTTCGATGGGCACCCCGACCTCACGAGGATCCTCCTGCCAGACGATTGGGAGGGCTTCCCGCTCCGCAAGGACGAAGAGCTCGGAGGCGTGAACACGCGCTACCGGGGCGCGTTCATCCCTCCCGTCGACCGGCGCACGACGATCTAGACCGATGCCGGGAACGCCGACCGACGCCCCGCTCCGCGACACCTCCGGAGAGATCCGGCAGGAAACCATGATCATCAACATGGGTCCGCAACACCCGTCGACGCACGGGGTGTTGCGGCTGCTGCTGGAGCTGGACGGCGAGACGGTGATCACCTGCAAGCCGATCATCGGCTACCTGCACACGGGGATCGAGAAGAACACCGAGTACCGGACGTGGATGCAGGGCGTCACGTACGTGACCCGCGCCGACTACCTGTCGCCCTTCTTCAACGAGCTCGGCTACTGCTTGGCGGTCGAGCGTCTGCTCGGGATCGAGGCGCCGCCGCGGGCGCAGGTGATCCGCGTCCTCTTCTGCGAGCTGAACCGGATCTCCTCGCACCTGGTGTGGCTCGCGACGGGCGGGCTCGAGCTTGGTGCGGTGAGCGTGATGCTGTACGGCTTCCGCGAGCGCGAGGTCCTGATGGACATCTTCGAGTCGGTGACTGGTCTGCGCATGAACCACGCCTACATCCGGATCGGCGGCGTGATCATGGACATCCACGAGGAGGGCATGGGCAAGATCCGCGAGTTCCTCCGCGTGATGCCGGGGCGGATCGACGAGACCGAGTCGCTGCTATCGGAGAACCCGATCTGGGTGGAGCGCAATCGCGGCGTCGGGCTGCTGTCCGCGGCCGATGCGCTGTCGTTCGGGGTCACGGGACCGATGCTCCGGGCCGCCGGCGTGGCCGCGGACCTGCGCAAGGACATGCCCTACAGCGGGTACGAGACCTACGACTTCGACGTGTCGATCCGCAACGAGGCCGACTGCTACGCGCGCTACATCATCCGGCTAGACGAGATGCGTGAATCGATGCGCATCGTCGAGCAGTGCCTCGAGCGGCTCGAGGAGCCGGGTCCGGTGATGGTCGAGGACCCGAAGGTCCGCTGGCCCGCCCAGCTCGAGGTCGGTCCCGACGGCATCGGCAACTCCAACGCCTACGTCCATCACATCATGGAGGAGTCGATGGAGGCCCTGATCCACCATTTCAAGATGGTGACGCAGGGCGTGGAGGTTCCGCCCGGCGAGGTGTACCAAGCGGTGGAGTCGCCTCGTGGCGAGCTCGGGTTCTACGTCGTGTCCGACGGGGAGCACCGGCCGTACCGGGTGAAGATCCGCGATCCGTCGTTCGTGAACCTGCAGGCCACGCCGATCATGGTCGAGGGGCACCTGATCGCGGACGCGATCGCGTCGATCGCGAGCATCGATCCCGTGCTGGGGGGCGTCGACCGCTGATGGCGATCCTCGACGGCACCACGCTCGACGAAGCCCGGGCGATCATCGCTCGGTACCCCGTCGGTCGAGAGCGCTCCGCCGTGATGCCGCTGCTCTACCTGGCGCAGTCGGTCGAGGGTCGCGTGACGCGGGATGGGTTGCGCGAGGTGGCGGCGCTGCTGGACGTGACCACGGCGGAGGTCGAAGCGGTCGCCAGCTTCTACACGATGCTGCGACTGCGTCCGACGGGCCGGCACGTCGTGTCCGTGTGTACGAACCTGTCGTGCGCCCTGCGCGGTGCGAACGAGGTCTTCGACACGGCGCGCGAGGCCGCCGGGATACCGCACGGCGAGGAGCTGTCCCAGGATGAGCTCATCACGCTGCACGAGGAAGAGTGTTTGGGCGCGTGCGAGAAGGCCCCCGTCGTGTCGATCGACTTCGTCTATCACGACGACGTGACCCCGGAGCGCATGCGCGAGCTGGTCGCCGGCCTCCAGGCGGGCGAGGTGCCCGCTCCGTCGCGCGGCGAACCGATGGAAGACTTCCGCGCCGCATCCCGCCTGCTGGCCGGCCTGCCACCACGCCAGGAGGTGGACGCTTGAGCCTGGAGTTCGAGCGTGTCATCACCGCGAACTGGGGCGACGACAGCGTCCGATCGCTCGCCGGCTACGAGGCGAAGGGCGGCTACGCGGGGCTGCGTGCCGCGCTCGAGATGGCGCCGGACGACGTGATCGCGGTGGTGAAGGACTCCGGTCTCCGCGGCCGCGGCGGCGCCGGCTTCCCGACAGGGATGAAATGGTCGTTCGTGCCGCAGGACACGGGCAAACCCACGTACGTCACCGTGAACTTCGACGAATCGGAGCCGGGCACGTGCAACAACCGCGAGCTGATGGAGCGCGAGCCGCACCAGATGCTCGAGGGCGCGATGATCGCGGCCTACGCGATCCGGTGTCACACCGTGTTCGTCTACTGCCGCGGGGAATTCCTGTGGCCCGGTACGGTCGTACAGCGCGCTATCGCGGAGCTGTACGCCAAAGGCTATGCGGGCAAGGGCATCCTGGGCAGCGACTACGACGTGGACATCGTCTTGCACCGCGGCGCCGGCGCGTACATCTGTGGAGAGGAGACGGCGCTGCTGTCTTCCCTCGAGGGATTCCGTGGTCAGCCTCGGCTGCGCCCGCCCTTCCCAGCCGTCGAGGGCCTCTACGAGTCGCCGACGGTGATCAACAACGTCGAGACGCTCTGCAACGTCCCGCACATCGTGAAGCGGGGTGCCGACTGGTTCAAGAGCCAGGGCACCGAGAAGGCGCCCGGCACGAAGATGTTCACCATCTCCGGCAAGGTCGAGCGACCCGGCAACTACGAGCTGCCGCTCGGCACGCCGTTCCGCGTGTTGCTCGAGGAGTACGCCGGAGGCATGCTCGGAGGCGGCACGCTGAAGGCGTGGACCCCCGGCGGGTCGTCGACCCCGATGCTCACCGCCGAGCACCTCGACGTTGGACTGGACTTCGAGTCGATCGCGGCGGTCGGGTCGCTGCTCGGCACCGGCGCGTGCATGGTCATGGATCAGAGCGACTGCATCGTCGAGGCCGCCCGGCGCCTGGTGGAGTTCTACGCGCACGAGTCCTGCGGGAAGTGCACGCCCTGCCGTGAGGGCACGTGGTGGGCCGAGCGCGTGCTCGGACGGATCGAGGAAGGCTACGGACGCGCGGAGGACATGCCGCTGCTGTCCGAGGTCGGGGGCAACATCTTGTTCCGGGCCTTCTGCGCGCTGGCCGACGGGGCCGTGTCCCCGATCTCCTCGACGCTGCAGTACTTCATGGACGAGTACGAGGCGCACGTCGAGCTGGGCAGGTGCCCGTTGAGCCCGGAGCCGGTCGACGTCGGGGTGGCCGCGTCGTGAGCGCACGCATGGTGACGCTCACGATCGACGGGAAGGAGGTAACCGTCCCCTCGGGCACGCTGATCATCCGCGCGGCCGAGCAGCTCGGGATCGAGATCCCGCGTTTCTGCGACCACCCGCTGCTCGAGCCGGTCGGCGCATGCCGCCAGTGCTACGTGGAGATCGAAGGACAACGCAAGCTCTTCACCTCGTGCACGACCACCGTCGCCCCGGCGATGGTCGTGATGACGCAGAACACCAGCCCGCAGGTCCAGGACGCCCAGGTGGCGAACCTGGAGTTCCTGCTGCTCAACCACCCGCTCGACTGCCCGATCTGCGACCGCGGGGGCGAGTGCCCGTTGCAGGATCAAGCGCTCGCGTTCGGGCCGGGGGAGAGCCGTTACATCGAGGCCAAGCGGACGTACCCCAAGCCGCTGGCGCTCTCACCACTCGTCGGTCTGGATCGTGAGCGGTGCGTCCTGTGCGCCCGGTGCACGCGGTTCTGCGATCAGATCTCCGGTGACCGCTTCATCGAGCTGTTCGATCGCGGCGCGGGTGAGCAGGTGTCGATCGCGCCGGGCGAGGACTTCCGCTCCCCGTTCAGCGGGAACACGGTTCAGATCTGCCCGGTCGGCGCGCTCACCGCCACGCCGTACCGCTTCGTGGCTCGACCGTTCGATCTCTCGTCCGTCGACACGATCTGCCCTCACTGCAGCGCGGGCTGCAACATCAAGCTCGACATGCGTCGCGGTGAGGTCGTGCGTCAGCTCGCGCGCGACAACCTCGAGGTGAACGACGCGTGGCTCTGCGACAAGGGCCGGTTCGCGTTCCGGTTCCCAGACGCGCCCGACCGAGTCACCACGCCGTTGATCCGCGAGCATGGTCTGGAGCCGGCGTCCTTCGGCGAGGTCCTGACGACGATCGCGGGATGGTGCGCGGGCAAGCGCGTCGCGTTCCTCACCGGCGGGCGCCTGATGGACGAGGACTACTACGCGCTCTCCAAGCTCGCGCGCACCGTCTTCGGTACGAACGACCTGGATCACCGCCGCGACGAGGGAACGGGCATCGGGGGGTTCGACGGCCCTGCCGCCGATGCGGTCACGTACGACGACGTGGAGCGCGCCAGGGTCATCCTGGTCGCGGGGCTGGACGCCGAGCAAGAGGTCCCGATCCTGCACCTGCGGCTGCGCAAGGCCGCGCGGCGCGGCGCGAAGATATTCGTCCTGCACCCGCGGCGGACGCGGCTGCACGACGTCGCGGAGCACATCCTGTGCCGGCCCGGCGACGAGGCGTGGCTGTTGGAGACGGAAGAGGGCCGTCATCGGCCGGAGATCCAGGCGGCGGTCGATGCGCTTCGCGAGGCCGGCGAGGCCGGCCTCGTGATCGCCGGTCCGCGACTGGCCGACGACGCGCTCGGCGTGTCGGGCGCCGGCGTGCTCGCCGCCGAGACGGGTGCGCGGTTCGCCTACGTGACCCGGCGAGCCAACGACCGGGGCGCGCTCCTGGCGGGCGTGCACCCCCAGCTGCTCCCCGGCGGGCGTCGATTCTCCCTCGCCGATGAGCGCACCGAGGTCGAGGCGCTCTGGGGTCCGATGATCGTCGGCGACGAGGGACGGAACTGGTGGGGCATCCTGCAGGCGTGCGTGGCGCGAGACATCGACGTGCTGTTCCTGATCGGTGTCGACCCGCTCCGCGACTATCCCGATGCGGCGCTGGCCACGCAGGCGCTGCAGAACGTCGAGCGCGCGGTCGTGCAGTCGCTCGAGCTCGGCTCGCTCAAGTCCTACGCCGACGCGTTCCTTCCGGCGGCCGCGTTCCTCGAGAAGGTCGGGCACGTCACGACGTGGGAGGGCCGCAGCCAGCGGATCTCACCGATCCGGGGCGCCGCGGGGATCTCCCTGCCCGATTGGGAGATCTTCGCCAGCCTGGCGCTCGCCTCCGGCGGCGATCTCGGCTTCGAGACGCTCGACGAGCTGCACGACGAGATGGGACGGCTCCTCGCTCATCGTGAGGCGACGACGAGCGCCGTGTCGGCGACCGGCGCCGCGCAACGGATCACCGGCGAAGGCCAACTGCTCCTCTTCACCTACCCCCTCCTGGTCGACGAGGGCCGCCTCTCCGAGCGTTCCGACGAGCTGAAGGCCGCGCTGGAGGACGAGGCGTTCCTGGAGATCCATCCGAGCGATGCCGCCGCGCGGGCCGTGACCGATGGAGGCCGTGCGACGGTGCGAACCGCCGCCGGCCAGGCGGAGCTGCCGGTCCGCGTGACCGATCACGTTGCCGAGGGGTCGGTCTTCGTGCCGTTCAACCAGCCGGGGTTCGCTGCCAACACCATCCTGAACGGATCGTTCTCGATCGCCGCCGTCGTCGAGCCGGTCGACCCCCCTGCCGGCGAGCTCGAGACGGCAGAAGCCGCGGCGGGAGGGGAGAGCTGATGGACTGGCTCGACTGGCTCCTGTTGATCGCGCGGGTCGTCGTGGTGTTCGTCGCGCTGCTGACCTCCGTGCTCCTGTACGTGTGGATGGAGCGCAAGGTGATCGCCGACTTCCAGACCCGCAAGGGGCCGATGCGCGCCGGGCCGCGCGGGATCCTGATCACGCTCGCCGACGGCATGAAGCTCTTCTTCAAGGAAGGCATCACGCCCACCAACGCCGACCGGCCAGTGTTCGCGATCGCCCCGGTCCTCGCGATCGTCCCGGCGTTCCTGGCGTTCGCGATCATCCCGTTCGGCATACCCGTCACGCTCTTCGGCCGCACCGTCCCGTTCCAGGTCGCGAACCTGGACATCGGCATCCTCTGGATACTCGCCATGACGTCGATCGGCGTCTACGCGGTGGTCTTCGCCGGCTGGTCCAGCGGCTCGAACTATCCGCTATTGGGCTCGATCCGCTCGACGGCGCAGATGGTCTCCTACGAGGTGGCCATGGGTCTCGCGCTCGTCGCCGTCATCCTGTACTCCGGCCATCTGAACCTGAACGCGATCGTCGCGCAGCAGGACAAGGTCTGGAACGCGATCCCCCAGTTCCCGGCGTTCGTCGTCTACCTGATCTGCGGCCTGGCCGAGACGAACCGCCCGCCGTTCGACCTCGCGGAGGCCGAAACCGAGCTCGTCGCCGGGTTCCACACGGAGTACTCGGGGTTCAAGTTCGCGCTGTTCTACCTGGGCGAGTACGTGAACACCGTGACGGTGTCGGCCATCGCCGTCACGTTGTTCCTCGGCGGCTGGCGCGGCCCGCACCCGGACTTCCTCCTGTGGCTCTGGCCGCTCTTGTGGTTCCTGTTCAAGGTCACGGCCGTGATCTACGTCTACATCCTGGTCCGCGGCACGCTGCCGCGGATGCGTTACGACCGTCTGATGAACTTCGGCTGGAAGCGGCTGATCCCGTTCGGTCTGGTGTGGGTGTTGGTCACGGGGTTCGTCGTCGCGGCGCCCGAGCATCTCACTCGCAAGCAGCTCTTCACAGGGGCCGCGGTCGTGTTCGGTGTCCTCGTGCTCGGCATGCTGATCGCTCCGTTGTTCGCGCCGAAGCCGAAGCAGGACCAAGAGCAGGAGCAGGAGGTGACGTCGTGACCGCGGAGGATTCCGGGAGGGACCCGCAGGGCCAGCCGGGCGGGATCATCGACGGCGCCATCGCCATCGCCAAGGGCATGGGCACGGTCTGGAAGCAGACGTTCCGCCGGGACAACACCGAGCAGTATCCGATCCAGATCGTGCCCTCGCCGGAGCGGTCGCACATCGGACGCCATCAGCTCAACAAGCACGAGAACGGCCTGGAGAAGTGCATCGGATGCGAGCTCTGCGCGTTCGCGTGCCCCGCGGATGCCATCTGGGTCGAGGGCGCCGACAACGACCCGGAGGACCCGACCTCGCCCGGTGAGCGATTCGCCAAGGACTATCAGATCAACTACCTGCGCTGCATCATGTGCGGCCTGTGCGTCGAGGCGTGTCCCACCCGCGCCCTGACGCTCACGAACTACTACGACCTCGCGTTCACGACGCGCGAGGAAGCCATCTGGACGAAGGAGCAACTGCTCGAGCCGCCGCCGGAGCTCGGCACCGATCCGGTCGACCGGGAGGGCCGGTAGTGCACGCGGACCTCATCCTGTTCTGGGTGTTCGCGCCGCTCTCGATCGCGAGCGGCATCGCGATGCTCCTGATGCGGAACGCCGTGCACGCGGCCCTGTTCCTCATCGTGAACTTCTTCTGCCTGGCGATCTTCTACCTGATCCTCGGCGCGCCGTTCCTGTTCGCCGTCCAGATCATCGTGTACGCGGGCGCGATCATGGTCCTGTTCCTCTTCGTGATCATGCTGCTCGGCGTGGACGGCCGCGAGGACCTCCGCGAACGCCGGCTGATCGCGCAGCGCCCGCTCGCCATCGCGTTGGGCGTCGCGTTCGTCTTGGAGGTGTTCTTCGCGATCCGCGCCTCGATCGGCTTCTCGCGCTACGCGCCCGCCGGTTTCGACAAGGTGAACGAGGGTGGAAACACCCGGGCGCTCGCGCGCGTGCTGTTCCACAAGTACTTCTTCCCGTTCGAGGTGACCTCGATCCTGTTGATCATCGCGGCGATCGCGGTGATGGTCCTGGCCCAGCGGAAGTCGCGCGCCGTCACGCAGGCCGAGATGGAAGCCCACAACGCCGCGCTCGAGCCGGCGGGCACGCCGAGGCCGGTCGCGTGAGTACTCCGATCTCATATTTCCTGGTGCTCTCCTCGATCCTGTTCGCGATCGGGACCGTCGGCGTGTTGGTCCGTAAGAACGCGCTCGTCATCTTCATGTCCGTCGAGCTCCAGTTGAACGCCGTCAACCTGACGCTCGTCGCGTTCTCCCGGATGCACAACAGCCTGGACGGCCAGGTCATCGCGTTCTTCTCCATGGTCGTGGCCGCCGCCGAGGTCGTCGTCGGACTCGCGATCATCGTGTCCGTCTACCGGCGCATCAGATCGATCAACGTGGACGATGCCGAGGCGCTGCGCGGATGAGCGCGAACGGGTCGCTCTGGTTGATCCCCGCGCTCCCTCTGTTGGGCGCGGCGCTCAACCTGTTCGTCGGCAAGCGTCTCGGCAGGTGGGCGGGCATCGTGGCCTCAGTCCTGGTGGCCTCGTCCTTCGCCGTGTCGATCGCCGTCGTCGGGAGCCTCCTGGGACTGGGCGCCCAAGAACGGGTGCAGACGCAGCAGCTGTTCGAATGGATCCACGTCGGCTCGTTCTCGGTCGGCGCGACGCTTCGCCTGGATCCGCTCTCGGCGACGATGATCCTGGTGGTCACGGGGATCGGCTTGCTGATCCATATCTACGCCGTCGGCTACATGCGCGACGACCCCCGCTACGGGCGATTCTTCGCCTACATGAACCTGTTCGTGTTCTTCATGCTGATCCTGGTCCTAGGCCAGAACCTGCTGGTCCTCTACCTGGGCTGGGAGGGCGTCGGGCTCTGCTCGTACCTGTTGATCGGCTTCTGGTTCGAGAAGACCGAGAACGCGAACGCAGCGAAGAAGGCGTTCATCACGACCAGGATCGGTGACACGGCGATGCTCATCGGTCTCGCTCTGATCGCGGTGAAGTTCGGGACGCTCGACTACACGGTCATCTTCGGGACGGCGGGGAACACGCTGACGAAGTCTGCCGCGACCGCGATCGCGCTGCTCCTGTTCGCGGGCGCGATCGGGAAGTCCGCTCAGGTCCCGCTGCACGTCTGGCTCCCCGACGCCATGGCGGGTCCGACGCCCGTCTCGGCGCTCATCCACGCGGCCACGATGGTGACGGCCGGTGTCTACCTGGTCCTGCGGATGCACGTGATCTTCGAGATCTCGGGCGTGGCGCTGACCGTGGTCGCGGTGGTCGGCGTCGTGACGATGCTCTTCGCCGGGACGTGCGCGTTCGGCCAGGACGACATCAAGCGCGTCCTCGCATATTCCACGATCAGCCAGCTCGGGTTCATGTTCATCGCCGCGGGGCTCCGGGCGTACTCGATCGCGCTGTTCATGCTGGTTGCCCACGCGTTCTACAAGGCGCTGATGTTCCTCGGCGCCGGGTCGGTCATGCACGGGATGCACGACCACACGGACATGAAGCAGATGGGCGGGCTGCTGCGGCGCATGCCCGTCACCGGCGTCACGTTCGTGGTCGGCGCGCTGGCGCTGGCCGGCGTCTACCCGCTCTCGGGGTTCTTCGCGAAGGACGAGATCCTCGAGGTCGCGAACAACACCGGGCACACGTGGCTGTTCATCCTCGGCATCGTCGGGGCGCTCATCTCCTCGCTCTACATCGGGCGGCTGGTCTTCCTGACGTTCTTCGGCCGGCCGCGATCGGAGGAGGCGGAGCACGCGCATGAGTCCTCGCCCGTGATGACGATCCCGCTCGTCGTGCTCGCGATCGGGGCGGCGCTGGCGAGCCTGCTCGACCTGACGGTGCACGGGGTCCTCTCGACGTTCGTCGAGCCGGTGCTCGGAGCCGTGCCCGAGGGATCGGCCGGCATCGCGTACGCGGCCATCGTCGCGATCTCGTCGTCCATGGTCGTGATCGGTGTGCTGACGACGTGGTTCGTCTACGGCTCGGGGAACATCGACTGGCTGGCGCTCCGCGTCCGGATGCAGCCCGCCCAGCGCGTGCTCGAACACGGCTGGTACGTGGACAACTACTACTCGGCGCTCCTGGTCACGCCGGGGAAGGCCGTCGCCGCCTGGCTCGCGTACGTCTTCGACACTCGAGTCATCGATGGCGCCGTGAACGGTATCGGGGCGTCCGTCCGGGCGCTGGCTCGCAACGGGCGGCGGCTGCAGACCGGGCTCGTCCGCACGTACGCGCTGGCGTTCCTCGCGGGAGCGATCTGCCTCTTGGTCTACGTGGGGGTCCGGCTGTGAGCGATCACATCCTGTCGATCGTGACGTTCCTCCCGCTCCTGGGAGCCGTGGTCCTGCTGATGTGGCAGGGCGCCAGCGACGACTCGGCCCGATGGGCCACGATCCTCACCACGGTCGTCACGTTCATCGTCTCCCTCGCCATCCTCGGCCGGTTCGACCGCGCCGACGCCGGGTTCCAGATGGTGGAGCGCGCCACATGGGTGAAGAGCATCGGGCTGCAGTACCTGGTCGGCATCGACGGCGTCAGCCTCTGGATGGTTCTCCTGACCACGTTCCTGTTCCCCTTGTCGGTGCTGGCGTCGTGGAGGGTGGAGAAGAACGTCCGGCTGTACATGGTGTCGATGCTCGTGCTCGAGACCGCCGTGCTCGGTTCGTTCGTGGCGCTCGATCTGTTGCTCTTCTTCGTGTTCTTCGAGGCGATGCTCGTTCCGATGTACCTGATCATCGGGGGATGGGGCGGCGAACGACGCATCTACGCGGCCATCAAGTTCTTCCTGTACACCATGGCGGGCTCCGCGTTCCTCTTGGTGGGCATCCTGTTCCTGTACTCCCGGTCCGCCGGGCCGGTGGGTCACGGGACGTTCGACATCCAGCAGCTGACCTCGGTGGCGGGCTCCCTGCCGGCCAGCACCGGGCGCTGGCTGTTCCTCGCGTTCTTCGTGGCGTTCGCGGTCAAGGTCCCGCTGTTCCCGCTCCACACGTGGCTCCCCGATGCGCACACCGAAGCGCCGACCGCGGGCTCCGTCCTGCTGGCGGGCGTGCTCCTGAAGGTCGGCGCGTACGGCCTGATCCGTTTCAACCTGCAGCTCTTCCCCGACGCCGCGAAGTACTTCGCGTCGGCCGTCTCCATCCTGGCGGTGATCGGCATCATCTACGGCGCGGTGGTCGCGCTGATCCAGACGGACATCAAACGCCTGGTCGCGTACTCCTCCGTCTCGCACCTGGGGTTCGTCGTCCTCGGGATCTTCGCGTTCACCGACCAGGGGGTGACGGGCGGCGTCCTGCAGATGGTGAACCACGGACTGTCGACGGGCGCGCTGTTCTTGCTGGTCGGGATGGTCTATGAGCGAACGCATACGCGTGATCTCGGCAAGATGGGGGGCCTCGCCCTCGTCATGCCGTGGCTCACCGGCGCCTTCCTGTTCGCGGTCGTCTCCTCGGTGGGCTTGCCGGGGTTGAACAACTTCGTCGGCGAGTTCCTGGTGATCCTCGGGTCGTTCGCCGTGAACCAGTGGTTCGGCGCGCTGGCGGCGGTCGCGGTGATCCTGGCGGCCATCTACCTGCTCTGGTCCTACCAGCGGATGGCGTACGGACCCATCCACGAGGAGCATTCGCTGCTGCCCGACGTGAACCTCCGCGAGGTGCTGGTCCTGGCACCGGTCCTGACGCTCCTGCTCGTGTTCGGCGTCTTCCCGAAGCTCTTGACCGATCGGATCGACCCGACGGCGAAGGCCGTGGTCACGCACGTCGCCCCCGATCACCTCACCGATGTCGGCGCGCCGGCCCTCGTGCAGGCGAACGGAGCCGGTTCCTGATGCCGACGCCCAAGCTCGAATTCGCGCCGATCCTGCCCGAGCTCTTCCTCTGCGGCGTCGCGATCGCAGGGCTGCTGTACGAGGCGATGGCCCCGAAGACCGACCGGCGGTGGCATCTGGCGCTCGCCATGTCCGGCCTGATCGCCGCCGCTCTCGCGACGTTCCCGCTCTGGCACTGGACGGGGGATCGCACGGTCATGGGACAGATGGTCTCGGTGGACCGATTCTCCGTCGTCTCCCGCCTGATCCTGCTCGGGATCGCGGCCATGGGGCTGCTGCTGGGCACGCACTACTTCGCACGGTCCGGCGACGCGTTCCGCGGGGAGTTCTATCCGCTCGTCCTGTTCGCGACGGCAGGCATGACGTTGATCACGGCCGCAGCCGACCTCATCCTCGTGTTCCTGTCGCTCGAGATCCTGTCGCTGTCCCTCTACGTCTTGACCGGCATCACCGGGCGCCGCAATTCGAACGAGGCCGCCATGAAGTACTTCCTGCTGGGGGCGTTCTCGTCGGCGTTCTTCCTGTTCGGGGTGGCGTGGGCGTACGGGGCCACCGGCACGACGAACATCGCGGCCATCGCGAACGCGCTCGCTGGGCAGACCGGCAACCAGGGTCTCGCCTTGCTCGCGTTCGTGTTCCTCACGATCGGGTTCGGGTTCAAGGTGTCGGCGGTGCCGTTCCACCAATGGACCCCCGACGTCTACCAGGGCGCGCCCACGCCGGTGACCGCGTTCATGTCGGCGGCGACCAAGGTGGCGGCGTTCCTTGCCCTGGTCCGCGTCCTGGACGTGGCCCTCCAGCCGCTCTCGTGGGACTGGGTCCCGGTGATCTGGGTGCTGGCGGCCGCGTCCGTGATCGTCGGGAGCGTGCTCGCGATCGCCCAGTCGGACATCAAGAGGATGCTCGCATACTCGAGCATCGCGCACGCCGGGTTCATCCTCACGGGCCTGACGTCTCCGAACCAGATCGGGATCCGCGCGGCGATGTTCTACCTCATCGCGTATGCCCTGATGACGCTGGGGGCGTTCGGCGTGGTGATGCTGGTCTCGGCCAGAGGCGAGGAACAGACGTCCCTCACGTCGTACGCGGGCCTGTCCAAGCGCAGCCCCCTGCTTGCCGGGCTGATGACGCTGTTCCTCCTCTCGCTCGCGGGCATCCCGCCTACGGTCGGGTTCGTGGCCAAGGTGGGTGTCTTCAGCGCGGCGATCCGGGCGGGACACACGTCCCTCGCCCTGATCGGCGTGGTCGCGAGCGTCGCCGCGGCGTTCTTCTACCTGCGGGTGATCGTCCTGATGTACATGCAGGAGCCGCAGGGGAGCATGGACGAGGATCGATCCATCATGCCGAGGGTCGCGATCGCGATCCCGGCTATCCTCACGCTGGTCCTCGGCATCTTCCCCGGCCTCATCGTGGGGATCCTCGAGAGGGCCTCGATCCTCAGGTGGTGATATGAGCCGAAGGGTGATCCCGGGACTGGAGCCGCCGGACGCGACGCTGGAGGCGGACATCCGTGGACGTCTCGATCAGGTCGAGCAGGCGTTGGAGAAGTCCGTGCGCGTGGAGTCGTCGGGACTGCTCTCCGAGACGTCGTCGTACCTGATCGCCGCCGGCGGCAAGCGCTTCCGGGCGATGCTGGTGCTCCTGGCGGGTTACTTCGGCGACCCGACCGACCCGCGGCTGATCGGCGGCTCCGTGTCGATCGAGCTGGTACACCTGGCGACGCTCTACCACGACGACGTGATCGACGAGGCCGATTCCCGCCGCGGGGCGCCGTCGGCCAACATGCGCTGGGACAACACCGTCGCCATCCTGTCCGGGGACTTCCTGTTCGCCCGGGCCTCGGAGATATCGACGGAGCTCGGCGCCGACGTGTGCCGGCTCCTAGCTCGCACCATCGCCATCCTCTGCGACGGACAGATCCGAGAGGTGGACAGCTCGGCCAAGGTGGAACAGCCCGAGAGCAACTACCTGGAGATCATCCGACGCAAGACCGCCTCGCTGATCGCCACGTCGTGCCGGCTTGGCGGCATGCTCTCCGACGCCACCCCCGAGCACACGGACATCCTTGAGGAGTTCGGCGACGCGTTGGGGATGGCCTTCCAGCTCTCCGACGACATCATGGACATCACGGCCACCCAGCTCGAGCTGGGGAAAGAGCCGGGCTCGGACCTCCGCCTCGGCGTCTATACCGCCCCGATCCTGCACGCACTGGCCCACGACGAGCATCGCGAGGAGCTGGCGCGGATCCTGGGACACGGGGCTCCGGACGGCGAACTCCTGGATCGAGCGCTCGAGATCGTGCGCGCCGGCGGGTCGATCGACCACGCCCGCGCAGCCGTCACGGACGAGGTAGGGAGGGCGATCGGGCTTGCAAGGAGGCTGCCGCCGGGTCCCGCGCAGCACGCGCTGGAGCAGCTCGCGCGGTTCCTCGCAGCCCGCTGCGGAGCGGAGCAAACACCGTGAGTGATCCTGCTAGGATCCGCGCTCGGGAAATCGTTCACAAACGTGCCTAACTACTATGAGTCGTACGCGGTAGTACTCGCGGTCGCCGTGGCGGGCGTCGCCCTCGTCGTCGTCGCGTTCGGGACCGCTCGGCTCATCGCTCCCCATCGCCCGCTCCCGTCGAAGCTCACCACGTATGAGTGCGGCATCGATCCGGTGGGCAAGGGCTGGGCGCAGAGCGAGGTCCGCTACTACATCTACGGCTTCCTGTTCGTGATCTTCGACGTGGAGAGCGTGTTCCTCTTCCCGTGGGCCCGCGTCTTCAAGGGCCTCGGGTACACGGCCGTGGGCGAGATGGGCGTGTTCATCGGGATCTTGGCCGTGGGCCTGCTCTACGCCTGGCGCAAGGGGGTGCTGAAGTGGGTCTGATCACCGAGCGAACCCCCATCCCGAAGATCCAGCCGGTCAAGTTCATCCTCAACTGGGGACGCAGGTACTCGCTCTGGGTCATGAACTTCGGCCTGGCCTGCTGCGCGATCGAGCTGATCGCCACGTCCACCTCGAAACACGACTTCATCCGGCTCGGTGTGATCCCGTTCGCGCACGGCCCGCGCCAGGCCGACCTGCTCATCGTGGCGGGCACCCTGACCGACAAGATGGCCCCGGCCTTGCAGCGCGTGTACGACCAGATCCCCGATCCCAAGTACGTGATCTCGTTCGGGTCGTGCTCCAACTGCGGCGGACCTTACTGGGACTCCTACTCCGTGACGAAGGGGGTCGACCAGATCCTCCCCGTCGACGTCTACGTCCCGGGCTGCCCCCCGCGGCCCGAGGCGCTCCTGCACGGCATCATCCGGCTGCAGGAGAAGATCAAGGACGAGAACATCGAGGAGAAGTTCAGTGGCCGGGACTCCGCACCCGCTCTCCCCTGACGAGACGGCCTCCCGGCTCCGAGCCCATTTCGGGGAGGACATCGTCGACGCCGTGGAGCAGCACGGCCACGCGGTGGCCACGGTCACGATCGATCGGTATCACGACGTCTGCCGGTTCCTCCGCGACGAGCCGGACTTCGCATGCGACTACTGCGACTTCACGAGCGCGGTGGACTTCGGTCCCGACCAGGGTTTCGAGGTCGTTACCCATCTGTTCTCGACCACGCATCACCACAACGTGCGGGTCAAGGTGAGGCTCCCGCACCAGGACCCCGTGTGCCCGACCATCTGCGACCTCTTCCCGACGGCGAACTGGCACGAGCGCGAGACGATCGAGATGTTCGGCATCGCGTTCGAGGGACACCCGCAGCCCGTGAAGCTGCTCCTGTCCGAGCCGTTCGAAGGTCACCCGCTCCGCAAGGACTTCCCCTTGATGAGCCGTGAGGCGAAGCCCTGGCCGGGCGCCGTCGAGGGCGAGGAGGAGGAAGAGGAGTGAGCTTCCTGCTCGGGGCTGCCACGACGGGCAACTCGCTGTTCGACTCGTGGTTCTCCAACTTCTGGTTGGCGCTCATCGCGAAGACGATCGTCGTCATGCTCTTCTTCCTGGTCGTCCCGCTGGTCGTCGGCTACATCGAGCACAAGGTCCTCGCGCACATGCAGGCGCGGTACGGACCGATGGAGGCCGGGATGTTCCACGGCTGGGCGCAGCTGGTCGCGGACGGCGTGAAGTTCGTGCAGAAGGAGGACGTGATCCCCGAGGCCGCGGATCGCGGCGTGTTCTCGCTGGCGCCGGCGGTCGCGATGATCCCCTACATCATCATCCTGGTCGTGCTGCCGTTCAGCCCCACGTTGTTCGCGCTCAACCTGGACATCGGGATCTTCTTCGTGATGGCGATGTCGTCCGTGTCGGTGATCGGCGTGCTCATGGCCGGCTGGTCATCCGCGAACAAGTTCTCGCTGATCGGTGCCCTTCGGGCCGCCGCTCAGCTGATCGCGTACGAGCTGCCGCTCGTGCTGGCCGCCGCCGCCATCGTGATGCAGGCTGGGACGCTCTCGCTCGTCGGCATCGTGGAAGCGCAGCGCAGCATGTGGAACATCGTTCGGCCCTGGCAGCTGGTCGGGTTCCTGGTCTTCGTGGTCGCGTCCTTGGCCGAGCTGACGCGGCCTCCGTTCGATATGCCGGTCGCCGACTCGGAGATCATCTTCGGCGCCTACACGGAGTACACAGGTCTGAAGTTCGCGTTCTTCCTGTTGGCGGAGTACGGCGGCATCGTGGCTCTTGCCGGCATCGCCGCCACGCTGTACCTCGGCGGGTACCTCGGGCTCCCTGGGATCCCGCTGCCGCCCCCGGTATGGATGCTCGGCAAGATCATTGCGCTATCGTTCGTCGTCATCTGGCTGCGCGCGACCTATCCGAGGCTGCGCGAGGATCAGTTGCAGCGGTTCTCGTGGTTGGCGCTGATCCCGCTGTCGCTGGTGATGATCATGGTCGTGGCGGTCGTCAAGGTCGCCACGAAGTAGGGGAGAGGGACCATGGCGTCGGAGCTCGAGGGGAAGAAGGACCAACCGGAATCCGGCATGGGCCTCGGCCTGCTCAAGGGGCTGGGCGTCACCCTCAAGACGATGCTGAAGCCGGCTATCACGCAGCCGTACCCCCACGTCAAGCCCGATCTGCCGGCGCGCACGCGCGGCGTGATCGCCCTCAAGCAGGAGAACTGCACGGTCTGCTACAAGTGCTCCCGCGAGTGTCCCGACTGGTGCATCTACATCGACGCGCACAAGGAGCAGCACGATCCGGCCGGCGGTGGGCGGGCCCGTTCGGCCAAGATCCTCGACCGGTTCGCGATCGACTACGCGCTCTGCATGTACTGCGGCATCTGCGTCGAGGTCTGCCCGTTCGACGCCTTGTTCTGGAGCCCGGAGTTCGAGTACGCCGAGTACGACCTCGATCTCATGACCCATGAGAAGGAGCGCCTCGAAGAGTGGACCTACAAGGTCCTGCCGCCGCCTCCCCTCGAGGTGGGCGCTGAGCCATTGCCGGAGCCGATGGAGGACGCGTCGTAGATGTCGGCACAGGAATACGCCTTCGTCGTAATCGCGGTGGTGGGCGGCGTCAGCGCGATCTCGGTCGTCTTGGCGCGCAACGTCGTGCACGCCGCGCTGTATCTGGTGGTCACGCTGCTTTCCGTCGGCGGGGTCTACCTGCTGCTCGGCGCCGAGTTCGTCGCCTGGGTGCAGATCTTGATCTACGTCGGCGCCATCGTGATCCTCTTCCTCTTCGGACTCATGCTCACCAAGGCGCCGATCGGACGGGACCTGCTCGACAACCAGAACCGGTGGATCGGTGGCATCGTCGGGGCGGGGGTGTTCCTCGGCCTGGTGTTCCTGATCCAGGATGCGTTCAAGGTGCAGGACTCGGTGGCCCAGACGACGTTCCGGACCACGACCGCCGACGTCGGCGTCTCGCTCTTCCGTGACTACGTGCTGCCGTTCGAGGCGGTGTCGTTCCTCCTGCTCGCCGCGTTGATCGGCGCGGTGGTGCTGGCGCGCAAGGACGAGGTCCCGAAGTGATCCGGCTGCCGTTCGTCCTGTTCTTCGCGGCGCTGTTGTTCTCGGCCGGGGTCTACGGCGTGCTGGCGCGGCGGAACGCCGTCATGGTCCTGATGGCCATCGAACTGATGCTCAACGCGGTCAACGTGAACCTGGTCGCGTTCGGATCGGAGCTGCACGACATGACCGGCCAGATCTTCGCTCTGTTCGTGATCGCCGTGGCGGCTGCCGAGGTCGGGATCGGACTCGCGATCGTGATCCTGCTTTACCGCAACCGCGAGTCGATCAACGTCGACGAGGTGAACCTCCTCAAGTGGTAGCCGAAGCCACCGTCGCCGCCTCGGGCATCATCCGGTCGTCCTGGATCGTCGTGCTGCTCCCCGTCGTCTCGGCGCTCCTCACGTTGTTCTTCGGCAAACGGACCCCGGGCAAGGGAGCGGTCTACGGGATCGTGGCGACGGGTGCCGCGTTCCTGATGTCGCTCCTGATCCTCTGGCACTTCGTGCAGGGCGGGGGGACGTACGCGAGCGGTGTGAGCTGGTTCACCATCGGTTCGTTGCACGTCGAGGTGGGTCAGTACATCGACGGGCTCGCGGCGGTCATGCTGGTCGTCGTCACGGCGGTCTCGCTCAGTGTGCACGTCTACTCGCTGGGCTACATGGACGGCGACGTTCGGTTCACCTGGTTCTACGTCGTCCTGTCGCTGTTCACCGCCGCGATGCTGAACGTCGTCATCGCGCCGAACCTGATCCAGCTCCTCGTCGGCTGGGAGATCATGGGCGTCTGCTCGTACCTGTTGATCGGGCACTGGTACGAGGTCAAGGAGAATTCGAACGCCGCGATCAAGGCGTTCATCACCACGCGGATCGGCGACGTGCCGATGTTGTTCGGCATCTTCGCCTTGATCTTCGCGACGGGGTTCACCACGTCCAACATCACCGCGATCAGCGGCCTGGTGGCGAGCCACCAGGTGTCGAGCGGACTGGTCGCCGCTGCGGCTCTGCTGCTGTTCGGCGGCACCATCGGCAAGTCCGCCCAGTTCCCGCTCCACGTGTGGCTGCCCGACGCCATGGCCGGCCCGACGCCCGTCTCGGCGCTGATCCACGCGGCCACGATGGTGGCCGCCGGCGTCTACCTGGTCGGCCGGATGTACACGGTCTTCATCAACGCGGACCCGTGGGTGCTGCAGGTCGTGGGCATGGTCGGCGCGATCACCATGCTCGGTGCCGCGCTCATGGCGCTCGTCCAGGAGGACATCAAACGGGTGCTGGCGTATTCCACGGTGTCCCAGCTCGCCTACATGGTCGCGGCCATGTCGCTCGGACCGGCCGGCCGCAACGCCGCGTTCTTCCACCTGTTCACCCACGCGTTCTTCAAGGCGCTGCTCTTCCTGGGCGCAGGTTCCGTGATCCACGCAGTGCACTCCAACGACATGAGCGACATGGGCGGTTTGCGGAAACCCATGCCGGTCACGTTCTGGACGTTCATGATCGGATCGGCCGCGCTCGCCGGTATCGCGCCGTTCGCCGGGTTCTGGTCGAAGGACGAACTGCTCGTCACGGCGTCGGACGGGCACGGGCTGTTGTTCGCCGTCATGCTCGTCACGGCGGCGTTGACCGCGTTCTACACCACTCGGATGGTGGTGCGGACGTTCTTCGGCACGTACGAAGGTCACGGCCATCCGCACGAGTCGCCGCCCAGCATGGCCGGGCCCCTCGTCTTCCTGGCGGCCGGCACGATCGTCGTCGGGTTCCTGGGCGCGCCCCAGCTGCACGCCCCGTTCTTCAAGTGGGTCTTCTACGGGGAGCCGGAGGCGCTCCACTTCCAGGCGTGGATCGCCCTGGTCGGGACGATCGCGGCCGTCGGCGGCATCCTGCTCGCGTGGTGGCTGTACGCGCCGCGGAAGGAGCGCGACCCGCTGCACGCGCTCGGTCCGGTGTGGGGTCTGCTCGATCGGAAGTTCTACATCGACGACTTCTACATGGCATTCATCGTGTATCCCGTTCGCGACAAGCTGTCCGCGGCCGTGTACTGGTTCAACCAACACATCCTCGACGCCGTCGTGAACGGCGCGGCTTCGGTGACCCGCGGCGCGGCGCAGGCGGTGAACCTCTTCGACCGGGGCGTGATCGATCGTGCGGTGAACGGCGTGGCCGGCACGGCCGGCGCCACGGGTGGTCTCTTGCGGTACATCCAGTCTGGCAACGTCCAGCGGTACATCGCGTTCCTGTTCGTGGGCGTGCTGGTGTTGGCGGTCGTTTTCGCGAAGCTGGTCTGACAAGGAGAGTGAGGGTTCGATGAGCGGGTGGGATAGATCGGCCATCACGATCACGACGCTGCTGCCGGTGGCAGGCGCGCTCGTGATCATCATGGTCCCCAAGGAGAAGGACCGGTTGGTCCGGGCCCTCGGGATCCTGTTCACCGGCGCGGCGCTCGTCCTGTCGGTGGCGATCGCGATCGGCTTCGACTACGGCAAGCCTGGCCTGCAGTACGTGCTGGACGTCAGCTGGATCCCGTCGATCGGGGCTCGGTACCACGTCGGGATCGATGGGATCAGCATGCCTCTGTACGTGCTCACGTTCGTGTTGTCCTTCCTGTGCGCGATCTACACGTGGCGATTCGTCCCCGAGCCGGGACGGACCAAGGCGTTCCTCGCCTTGATGCTGCTGCTCGAGACCGGCATGGCCGGCACGTTCATCGCGTTCGACCTGATCCTGTTCTTCGTCTTCTGGGAGATGGTGCTCGTTCCGATGTACTTCCTCATCGGGATCTGGGGCTCCGCCAACCGCCAGTACGCCTCGATCAAGTTCTTCCTGTACACGCTGTTCGGATCGGTGTTCATGCTGCTGGGCTTCCTGGCCATGTACTTCAAGGGACCCTTCCCGCACACGTTCGACATGGTGCGCATGCAGGACTTCGCGGCCAGGGGCGGGTTCACGCACGACTTCCAGCTGGTGGTCTTCGGGGCCGTCGCGCTGGGGTTCGCGGTCAAGGTGCCGATGTGGCCGTTCCACACCTGGCTGCCCGACGCGCATACGGAGGCCCCGACGATCGGCTCCGTGCTGTTGGCGGGCGTCATGCTGAAGATGGGTACGTACGGCTTCATCCGGATCGCGCTGCCCATGCTGCCGTACGGCGCGCAGAAGTACGCCCCCTGGATCGGGCTCCTCGCCGTGATCGGGATCGTGTACGCCGCGCTGGCGTGCCTTGCACAGAAGGACCTGAAACGACTGATCGCGTTCTCGTCCGTGGGGCACATGGGGTTCGTCATGCTCGGCATCGCCACGCTCACCACGATCGGGATCCAAGCGGCGATCTTCGGCATGGTGGCGCACGGCATCATCACCGGCATGCTGTTCTTCTGCGTCGGCTCGATCTACGACCGCTACCACACGCGCCAGATCGCGGAGATCGGGGGCGGCATGTCCGAGCAGATGCCGAAGCTCGCGGGGATCTTCGCCTTGGTCGCCATCGCGTCGCTCGGGCTGCCCGGGCTTGCCGGGTTCTGGGGCGAGGTCATGGCGTTGCTCTCGTCGTTCAGTCCGAACACCGCTCTGGGCTTGTCGACCTCGTTGTTCCGGGGCTTCATGATCGCCGGCGGCATCGGGACGATCCTCACCGCCGGCTACTTCCTGTGGATGCTGCAACGGGTGAATCTCGGCGGCATGCCGGAGCGATGGAAGGAGCATGCCCTCGGCGACGTGCTCACGGTGGAGTGGGTCGCGTGGATCCCTCTGCTCATCGGGATCGTGGTCCTGGGGCTCTACCCACGGATCATCTTCGGCGTGACCGACGAAGCCGTCCACGGGTTGATGTCGGTGCTCGGCGGGGGTTGATCGGCCGGCGATGAACCAGGTCATCGACTACCACGCGATCCTGCCGGAGCTGATCCTTGCCGGCACGATCCTGCTCGTCCTGGTGGTCGACGTCTTCCTTCCCGCCAAACGGAAGTCGTGGTCGATGATCGTGGGGCTCATCGGCACGATCGCCGCGCTCATCGCCACGTTCACGCTTATCGGCGACGGGCGCACGACGTTCGGCGGCGCCTACGTCGTCGACAACTTCGCGATCCTGTTCAAGATCTTCTTCCTGTCGGTCGCGATCCTGGTGCTGGGCATCTCGTACCGGTACTTCCGCGAAGGCGGCTTCTATCAAGGGGAGTACTACTTCCTGTTGCTCACGTCGTTCCTCGGCTGCCTCATGATGCCGTCCTCGCGCGACCTGCTGCTCCTCTTCATCGCGCTCGAGCTGGTCTCGGCACCCGGCTTCTTGATGGCGGCGTTCCGCAAGAGCGACCCCAAGTCCAACGAGGCAGGCCTGAAGTTCTTCCTGATCGGGGTGCTGTCGACCGCGGTCATGCTCTACGGCATGAGCCTGATCTACGGGCTCACGGGCACCACGCGGCTGGACGCGATCGCCCGGGCGCTGTCGAACATCGACCCGGCGAAGGAGACGCTCGCGTTCTGCGCGATCCTGTTCGTGGTCATCGGGTTCGCGTTCAAGGTGTCCGCGGTGCCGTTCCAGTTCTGGGCGCCCGACACCTACGAAGGCGCGCCGGTGCCGGTCGCCGCGTTCCTCGCGGTCGCCTCCAGCGCCGCCGGGTTCGCCGGGCTGCTGCAGCTGATGTTCGTCGCGTTCATCCACCAGTACGCGTTCTGGGTCCCGATCTTCGCGGCGATCTCGATCGCCACCATGACGCTCGGGAACCTGGTCGCGCTCAAGCAGACCCAGGTGGTGCGGCTGCTGGCGTATTCGGGGATCGCCCAGGCCGGCTACATCCTGCTGCCGTTCGCGTTGGTGTCGGGCGACCGCGCCGTCAACCGGTCGGCGTTCACCGCGTGCGTCGCGTACATCCTGATCTACGCGATCATGAACATCGGGGCGTTCTCCGTGTCGATCGCGGTCAGCCGCCGCGAGCCCGCGCTCCTGATCACGGACTTCGCGGGCCTGGTTCGACGGGCGCCGCTCCTCGCCGTCGGGATGACGGCGTTCATGATCTCGCTGGCCGGCATCCCGCCCACCGGCGGGTTCTGGGCCAAGATCTTGATCTTCCAGGCGGCGATCGAGCGCGGCGGGATCGGTTCGTGGCTCGCCGTCATCATGTTGGTGAACTCCGTCATCAGCGTGGCCTACTACTTCGCCGTGCCCAAGCAGATGATCTTCGAGCCGGCGGTCGACGATTCACGCATGCGGTCTCCCGCCCTTGTGAACGCGGTGGTCTTCCTCGCGCTCGTGGCGATCGTCGCGGTCTTCGTGTTCCCCAACCCGATCGCGCATGCGGCCCAGATCTCGACCCTGATCGGCTGACGTCCCGCAACCATGTCCCCGATCGGCCCCTGAGAACCTGCTGTGGGTTCGGCCTCGGAGAACCCCGTCGTCCTCCATATCGAACGCCCCATGAGAGCATGACTCTCATAGGAGGGATGCACGATGCACGCAGGGTTCAACCGCATGAAGACCTGGGTCCTGATCGCCGCCCTCGGCGGCCTGTTCGTCCTGATCGGGGCGTGGCTCGGCGGAACGAGCGGGGCCGTGGTCGCGCTCGCTATCGCGCTGGTCTTCAACTTCTCCATGTACTGGTTCTCCGACAAGATCGCCATCACGACCACCCATTCCAAGCCCGTGACCGAGGACGAGTACCCGCAGCTCTACCGGATCGTTCGCGAGCTCGCGCAGCTCGACCAGATGCCCATGCCGAAGATCTACGTCTCGGACATGATGCAACCCAACGCGTTCGCGACCGGCCGGGGTCCACAGCACGCCTCGGTCGCCGTGACGAAGGGCATCTTGCAGATCGTCGACGAGCGGGAGCTCCGCGGCGTACTCGCCCACGAGCTCTCGCACGTACGGAACCGCGACATCCTGATCGGCTCCGTGGCGGCCGCGATCGGCATGAGCATCGTTCTGCTGTCGCGCTTCGCGTTCTTCTTCGGCGGCGGTGACGACAACCGGGGAGGCGGGATCGGGATGCTGTTCGGATGGCTCCTGGCACCGATCGCCGCGGCCGTCATCCAGATGGCAGTCTCACGCTCGCGCGAGTACCAGGCCGACGAGTCGGGGGCCTACCTCTCGCACGATCCGGCAGCCCTGGCGAGCGCGCTCCGCAAGCTCGAGGTGGCGACCAAGCAGGTTCCCGCGCCGGCCTCGGTGAGTCCGGCCGAGGCGCACCTGTTCATCATGAACCCGCTGGCGGGCCGGCGCGGTTCGGGCTTCGGGAACCTGTTCTCGACGCACCCGCCGACCGAGCAACGCATCGAGCGGCTCCAGGCGATCGCCCGGGACCTGGGGACCCAGATCGCCTGACGCTCAGCGCATCGCGTCCAGCACGGCCCGGACGTGCTCCGTCGTGGTCCTCGGGTTCACGAAGCAGAGGCGTGCGACCTTCTCGCCCATCCACGTCGTGGGCTGGACGAAGCCGATCTGGGCGTCGAGGGTCCGTCGCCACCAGGTTTCGTAATCGCCGGGTCCCCAGCCGATCCGCCGGTAGAGCACCACGGAGAGCTCGGGCTCCAGCAGCAGCTCGAGCTCGGCGCGTTCTCCGATCTCGGCGGCCGCGTCCCGCGTGATCGTGAGCACGCGCTCCACCGCTTCCCGGTAGGCGTCGGTGCCGTACGTCGCGAGTGAGAACCACAGCGGGAGCCCGCGCGCACGGCGGGTCAGGTGGTGCGCGTAGTCGCTCGGGTTCCAATCCGACCCGACGTTCAACGAGTCCAGGTACGAGGCATCCTGCCTATGCGCGGCCCGGGCGATCGTGGGATCTCGGTAGAGCAGGGCACACGCGTCGAACGGTGCGAAGAGCCACTTGTGGGGATCCACGATGAACGAGTCCGCCCGCTCGATGCCTCGGAAGCGGTCCCGGACGGACGGAGCCAGGAGCCCGGCGCCACCGTACGCCCCGTCGACGTGCAACCAGACCTCGCGCTGCTCGCACACATCTGCGACCGCGGCGAGGTCGTCGACGATCCCCGCGTTCGTCGATCCGGCGCTCGCCACCACGGCGAAGAGGCCGTCGACGTCGGTGCCCTCGAGCGTTCCGGCCAGCCGCTCGCCCGTCAGGCGCCCGCGCTCGTCGTGAGGATCTGGATCACGTCCACGTCCATCACGGCGGCCGCCGAGGCGATCGAGGAGTGTGCGGTGTCCGCGGACGCGATCTTCCAGCGCGCCGGGCGATCCTCGCGCAGGGACGCCGCGTGGTGGCGGGCGGCCACGAGCGCCGACAGGTTCCCGGCCGTCCCGCCCGACACGAAGCATCCACCCGCGTCCGAGGGAAGCCCGACGAGGTCGGCGATCCACCGGAGCGTCTGGTTCTCCGCCCAGACGGCGCCGGCGCCCTCCATCCAGCTGCCTCCGTACGTCGACGAGGCGCTCAGCACCAGGTCGAACAGGATGCTCGCCCTGGTCGGAGCGCCCGGGACGAACGCGAGGTACGCCGGGTGATCCGTGGAGATCGTCGCCGGAGCCAGGACGTCGGCCCAGATCCGCAACGCCTGCTCGCCTCCGATGCCCTCGGCGGTGATCGTCTCGCCCGCGCGCGCCGACAGCTCCTCGGGTGACGCCGGACGATCGAGCGGCGGGATGTCCGCGATCCGCGCGCGGGCGTAGTCCTCCAGCGCGCGGGCGAGGTCCTCGGTCTCTTGCGTGTACCGGTGCATCTCCTGCATCGGGGAGCCTTTCAGGGATACGGAAGCGCCGCGGGCCGGCCCGAAGGGCCGGCCCGGAAGCTCCCGAGACGTTCGTGCGTCAGCCGGCGAGCTCCGCGCAGAAGCCGTCGAACGCGTCGATGTACTTCTGGACGTCGTCCTCGGTGTGCTGCACCGAGATGGTCCACTGCTCCTCGTCGCCCGGGGTCATGAAGAGCCCGCGGTTGATCATCCACGAGAACGACGCGTAGAAGAACGCGGGCTCGGTCTCCAGGAAGTCGCGGTAGTTCGTCAGCGGCTCCTTGCGATACGAGACGCACCCCTTCGCCCCGAGGTCCATCGTGTGGCCCGGGATGTCGTTGTCGTCCATCGCCCGCTTGCATCCTTCCGCCAGGAGCGTGCCGAGCTTGCCCAGGTGGTCGTACGCGTCCTTCGTCAGCACTTCCGTGAGCGCCGCGAGCCCGGCGGCCGCCGACAGCGGATTCCCGTTGAACGTGCCCTGCTGGGCCGCGCCCTTCGTGACCCACTCCATGTAGCGCGCCTCGCCGCCGAACGCGCCGATCGTGGCGCCGCCGCCGACCGCCTTCGCGTAGGCAGCCAGATGGGGCCGGACGCCGAAGCGCTCGGTGGTGCCGCCGTAGGCGATCGTGCCGCCGCACTTGACCTCGTCGTAGATGAGGACCGCGCCGTGCTTCTCGCACGCGTCGCGGAGCGCCTGCAGGTAGCCGGCCTTCGGCACGACGAGCCCGATGTTCATCATCACGGGCTCCAGGATCACCGCGGCGATCTCGCCGGGATTGTCCTGGAACGCCTGCTCCACCGCTTCGGCGTCGTTGAACTGGACGACGATGACCGTGTCCCAGAGCGCCTTCGGGATGCCCTTGGACGTGGGTTCGGTCGTGTACCAGGCCCGGTCGTGCCCGACGCCGTGGCGCAGCCCCAGCACTTCGGCCTCGGGGACCACCGAGAACAGCACCGAGTCGTGGTGCCCGTGGTAGGAGCCCTCCATCTTGATGATCTTGTCCCGGCCGGTCGCGGCGCGGGCGACCCGCAGGGCGTCCATGGTCGCCTCGGTGCCCGAGTTCACGAAGCGCATCTGCTCGAGCTGGAACCGCGAGCAGATCTCTTCCGCCAACGCGACGGTCGTCTCGGTCGTGACCGCGAAGTGGATGCCCTGGTCGGCGACCTTACGGATCGCCTCGACGATCTTCGGGTGGGCGTGGCCGACGACGTTCACGCCGAACCCGCCGTGGAAGTCCGTGTACTTAGTCCCGTCGACGTCCCAGACGTTCGAGCCCGATCCTCGCTTGAGGTACACGGGGTAGGGGTCTCCGGCCTGGAAGTTCGAGGCGACGCCGGCCGGAAGGCTCTTCAGCGCGCGCTCGTGCAGCGCCTTGGACCCCGGCGTGCGGTCGAGCAGGATCTTCGTCTCGCGTTCGGCGATCTCGGCCGCGCGAGCCTTGAGTCGGTCCAGGTCAGCCATGCTTTACCACCTCCTGAGGACGGCCAGCGTACCCGGGCGGCTGCGCCGGAAGCAATCCGGGAGCTCCGGTGGATCGGCCTATGGCCGGTAATTCGTGAACTGCAGGGCGACCCCGAAGTCGTGACCCTTCACGGCCGCGATCGCCTTCTGGAGGTCGTCCTTGCTCTTGCCGAGCACGCGGACCTGGTCGCCCTGGATCTGGGTCTGGACCTTGGCGCCGCTCGACTTCACGAACTTGGTGATCTCCTTGGTCTTCTCCTCGGCGATCCCGGTGATCACGGTGACAGCTTGCCGCACGTGACCCTTGGCGGCCGGGTGGACCTCACCCTCGGAGAGCGACTTCAGCGGCACGTTCCGTTTGATGGCCTTCTCCTTGAGGACCTGCATCGCGGCCTTCAATCGGTCCTCGGTCGATGACCGCAGCTCGATCGTCGTGTGGTCTTGCGAGATGCTGGTCTCGGTGTCCTTGAAGTCGAACCGCTGCGAGATCTCGCGCTGGGCCTGGTCGACGGCGTTGCGGACCTCCTGGAGGTCCACCTCGGAGACGATGTCGAAGGAGAACTGGTCTTTCGCCATGCGCGTGAGGATACCGTTCTGCGCCCTCGGCCACCGTCCGCGTGCGCCGTTCGCTACCATGTCTCGTCCCGGGAGGATGCCCGAGTGGCCAAAGGGAGCGGTCTGTAAAATCGCCGGCGTAGCCTACGGAGGTTCGAATCCTCCTCCTCCCACCACCACCGCCACCACGGGGTGTTCTCAATATCGGGGCCCCTGACATCTCAGAACCCGGCTCATCGGAGCCTTCAAGGCCCGATTGCTGATCGAGATCGGTTGCCGGTGGTCTCCGTTACTGATTCCCGCGGTACAGATCCCCGAAACACCGAAAAGAGCGTCACCGGAACATGCCGGTGACGCCCTCGTAGAGGCGTGGTGTGCTGCTAGAGGAGCCGTCATCTACTTCGGAGGGGGGTCTGGGCTCGAGTACAGCGGGAGGGGGCCGAGGAGGTTCTTCCAGGTCCCGCGCCAGCGGGCGACCGCCGGCACGGCCGCGGCCACGAGGGGGTTCTCGGCCGGTGTGTGGATCGCGATCGTGATCGTGATCGTGATCGTGATCGTGATCTGATCGTGATCGTGATCAGATGATCGTGATCGGCGCGAGCCTCCTGTTCCGGCGCCGCGGCGCGAGCGATGGGGACAGCGCACCTAGTCCCTGAGGAGCAACCGTGGCAACAAGGCGGGCTGCCAGCGCCGAACAGTCGCTGCTGATCGCGTAGTCTGCCAGCAGCCGCGAAACGGAAGGCCTACGCTTCGGCCGTGCACGTCTGCACGAGCTGCGGTCGCGAGAATCCGGATGACGCCCGCTTCTGCATGTCGTGCGCGTCGCCGCTCTCTAGCGACGAGGCAGAACCTCGCGAGATCCGAAAGACCGTCACGATCGAGTTCTGCGACGTGGTGGGATCGACTGAGATGGGCGAACGCCTCGACCCCGAAGCGCTCCGCAAGGTGATGACCCGCTACTTCGATGAGATGCGCGTCGCGATCGAACGCCACGGCGGCACGGTCGAGAAGTTCATCGGCGACGCCGTGATGGCCGTGTTCGGCGTACCGGTGGTGCACGAAGACGATGCCCTTCGAGCGGTGCGAGCGGCCGCCGACATGCGCGAGACCCTGGAGGAGCTCGACAAGGAGCTCGAGCGCGACCTCGGCGTAACGATCTCGAACCGGATCGGGATCAACACCGGAGAGGTCGTGGCGGGTGATGCCACCACGGGGGACCGGATCGTAACGGGTGATGCTGTGAACGTCGCCGCCAGGCTTGAGCAGGCGGCCGGTCCCGGCGAGGTTCTGGTCGGCGAGGCGACTTATCGGCTCGTACGCGACGCCGTGGACGCCCTCGCCGCGCTGGATGCCGCCCTGGGCACGTTCCTCCCCCTTTGAACGGTGGGGCTTGATCGATGTGACCTTTGATGCTGGATCTCCGTTCCTGGTGAACGCATCGCGATCGCGACGGATCCGAGCTCCTCCTCCACATCTGCGAGCGGGTCTTCGATCCGAGCGCGATGATGATGATCAGCCCGAAGCGTTCGACGACGTGCTCTGGCACACGCGGAGGCCGCGCATATGCCGATCAGGTCCGACATAGAAGATCACCAATGCCACCATCAATAATGCGAGCTGGGTCGGACCGTGCATGGTTCGTGCGGCGATCAAGGCGATCGGCACGAGGATGGCGGCGGGGAGACGGACCACGAGATAGGCGATGGCGAAGATCGGTCATCCGGCTGAACGCGGAGGTGTCGCGAACGTGACCATCCGGTGAAGGCTGGGCGGGGGTTGCCCGAACACCTCCGTCTTAGGGATGGACGGAGCGCAGACTCTGATTAGCATCCCGCTCACGCGCACCCCTCGGCTCGCTCGATGCGAGAACGGATCTCCCCTGATCCGATCGACCCCGAGCGAGCGAGGGAGCGCGTCAACCGGTGTCGCGCTCGCTTTGTGTATGGATCACGGCATAGGGTGGCAACCTCGTTTCGACGGAAGGGAGGTCGCACGTGAGCGTCCAGGATGGTAACGGAAGCGCGACCGGCGTCAGTGCGGAACGTCGACCGATCGGCCAGATCGTGGCATCGGTCGTCGGAGGGTTCGGGGCCCTCGCCCGCAAGCACGTCGAGTTGGCCAAGATCGAAGCGGCGGAGGCCGTGTCGGTCCGCGGCAAGGGCGCGGGGATGATGGCGGGCGCAGCGGTCGTCGCGATGTACGCCGTCGGCTTCCTGTTCGCTGCGGGCGCGGCGGCGCTCGCCCTGGTGGTGCCGGTATGGGCGGCCATCCTGATCGTGGCGGTGCTGATGTTCCTGATCGCGTGGGTGCTCGTCACGTTCGGACGTCGCACGATCAAGTCCGCTCCCGCTCCGGGCGAGCGGACCCAAGAGACGTTGAAGGAGAACATGGCATGGGCGAAGCAGCAGATCAAAAGGTGACGGAGATCATTGAGAGCCGGCGTCAGCTGGAAACGGACCTCCGCGAGCTGGAGGCGCGTCTGCCCGCCCCGCTCCGGTCGTCCAAGGCCATGGCCGGGCTCCTCCTCGGTAGTGGCGCGTTCGCTGCGCTCGTCTTGCGGAAGCGCCGCTCGAAGCGTCCGGATGCGCCCCCTGCTGCCGAGGTCGTGGTGCGCATCATTCGCGACGACGTCTAGCCCACCTCGGTCGATACCATCAGCGTGAGTACACCTGGACCGATCTCTCCGGAGCCGCCGGAGGAACGCGTCGCCCAACGCCTGGACGCGCGGGCGACGCCGCGCCGCGCGGCGGCCGCAACGATGCTGCACGAACTCGCGGAGGTCGACCGCGCTATCTATCGGGCCATCGCGAGCACGCCGACCCCCACGCTTGACGAGCCGCTCCGTCGGCTCACGGTCCTCGCCAACAACTCGAAGCTGTGGATCGGGGTTGCCGGGGCGCTCTCTGTCCTCGGCGGGCGGACCGGCCGGCGAGCGGCCGCGGCAGGTCTCGTGGCGGTGGGGGTCAACTCCGCACTGGTGAACCTCCCGATGAAGTTCGCGAGCCGCCGCGCGCGTCCGGACCGCGAGACAGCGGGGGTGCCGATGGAGCGACGGGTCCCGATGCCGGACTCGACCTCGTTCCCTTCGGGGCATTCGGCTTCCGGATTCGCGTTCGCCGGAGCCGTGGCCGGATCCATGCCCGGGATCGGGGTACCCCTCCGTGCGCTCGCCGCCATCGTCGCGTACTCGCGCGTGCATACCGGCGTGCACTATCCGGGAGACGTCGTCGTCGGATCACTCATCGGCGCCACGATCGGCGAGGCGACATCGTTCGCCTGGCGGGCGCGATCCCGCCGACGCGCCAGGGACAGCTCCGTGTCGTCGGGTGCGTGAGGTTGGTCAGACCGGCGTCGGGATATGGCGCAACGGCACATCCGGCTCGGTGTAGCCGCCGGCCCCTCGCCGCTTGGGCAGCGTAACGTCGCGACGGACCGGCGGCTCGTCGGGATCCGGCTCAGAAGCGCATCACCCGATCGACCCCGGCAGCGTTGCACCAGCGACGGCACTTCATCGTCAGCGTGTGCCTGTCTTGGCCTGCTGCTGTGTCATCGGCGGCGGCGAGTTCTCGGGTCGCGTTGCCCCTTCTTCTTCTTCTTCTTCTTTCCCATCCCTCACCTCCGGTGGATGCGGGTGAATGGTGACACCGTCGTCGCAGCCTTGGCGGTGGGGGCGGGCGCACTCATGCTGATCCTCGCCCTGGAGAGCGTGTTGCCCAAGGTCCCGGCGGTCCGGCGCAGGATCTCGAACGGTTGATGAGCTGAAGCATTCCATCCAAGCGTGGCGTAACAGGGGATCCGCTGTGATCTGGGAGCATTGTTGTTCGAACGTTCACCGGCGGTCATCGAGGCCAGCGAGGGAATCCTCACCTCGACGGCGACCATCGGCACAGGTCAGCGCGTATGCACGGCTGGGGCGAGTCTCAGCTCGCACGCCGCCGCGCTGCGCCGAGATGTCGGCGGCGGACCCGAGGCTCGGGGACGTCTGACAACTCTGGCACGTCACCGACCTCCTGCATCCGGCGTCCGTAGGCACGCGCGAGCGGCCCGGCCGAAAGCCCGTGTGCCATGACCGAAAGCAGGATCGTCCACGTAGCGACCTCGACGACGGCGTCGAACGCGGCACCCGAGCGATCCAGCGCCTCGACCGCGACGAGCGTGAACACGACCGACGCCAACCCGCGGGGGCCGAACCACCCCATGAGCGCGACGGTGTCGTGTCGAAGGCCGAGCCTTAGGAGCGAGATCGCGACGGGCACCATGCGGATAACGGTGAGGCTGAGCACGGCATACGCGACGGCGGTCGCATCGATCCCCGTGGTGAGGATCGGGCCCACGAAGAGCGCACCGAACACCGTCCACACGAAGAACGAGGCGAACAGCCCGATCGTCTCGGTGAACTCGGTGGGTCTATGCAGCGATCCGCGCGTCGCAGCGCCGAACAAGAGCCCGCCCACGAACGCCGCGATGAAGCCGTTCCCCCCGATCGCGATGGAGCCGAGGTAGGCGAGCAACGCGAGTGCCAGGATCGCCAGTTGCTCCGATACGTCGGATGTGAATCTGCGTTCATGAGCAGCGCGCAACAACACCCCACCGACGACGCCCACCACTACGGCGGCGACGAGCGCCAGTCCGATCTCTTTGCCGGCCTCGATCACCCAGTGGCCGCTCGCTCCGGTCTCTTCCGAAACCAGCAGCGTCAGGAACAACGTGACGAACGGCGTGACGATGCCATCGTTCAGACCGCTCTCCACGTTCAGCGCGCGACGGATCCGGACCGGGACGGCTCGGTTCGTGAAGATCGCCAGTCCGAGTGCCGCATCCGTCGGTGCCAGGATCGAGGCGATCAACGCGGCCGCCGCCCAGCCTGCGCCGGGGAACAGCACCGCGGCGGATACCGTTCCCAACGCGATCGTGAGTGGGAGGCCGATCAAGAGCAGCCGACCGGGGAGATGGGCATCGCCCTCGACCTCCTGGAGCCGGACGGTGGACGCGTCGGCGAACAACAGCACCGCGAGCGTCAGCTCGACGCCCAGCAGGACGGGTTCGCTTGTCAGCGAGATGTCGAGCCGATCGGTGACGCTTCGCCCGAGCACCATGCCAGCGAGGACGAAGACCATCGGCGCGGTGATGGACAGGCGGTCAAGGCGCGACGCGACGAGCGCGTACAGCACGAACACGATCGTGAGGATCACGATCCCGCTCATCGACCCTCTCTCTGTGCCCAGCAGTGGTGCAGACGGACTCCCTCGATCAGCAGACATCATGGAGCGATGCCCGTCCGTTGTCTTCAAGCAGATCGAGGTGATGATGCAGCCGCGGGGGCGAGAGCGTGAATGGTCGGCGTGGCCCCCACACGATCGGAGTGCTGAAACCCTCGGTCGATCAGGTGAAGACCGCGTTCGACGGACTGGAGTTCGCCCGCGCCGGTGTGTCGTCCGGAGGCGGAGCTCGGTGAGGCCGACTGCGTACCCCGACACCCAGCAAAGCGCTCGATAGGATTCGCGCATGAGTTCGGCGGTAGATCGACGGTCCCGGCGACGCCAGGTATTGGCGGTGGCGACAGGAGCGCTCTTCGGCACCGCAGTGGTCCTTGCTCTCTACTACGTGGTGCCTATCCCCGGGTCGATCGTCGTCGCGTCTGTGGTCAGCGCGGTCGTGTTCCTCGGGGTCGTCGGGTTCGAACTCCGTGCGGTCCTCAGGGACCAACAACCGGTCGCTCGAGCTGCCATCGCGATGGCCAGGGTCGTCCCGCTGTTCATCGTGCTGTTCGCGTGGACGTATTGGGCGATGTCGATGAGCGATCAGGGTACGTTCTCCGAGCCGCTGACCAAGTCCGGGGCGCTCTACTTCACGATCACGGTCCTGTCGACGGTCGGGTTCGGCGATATCACCCCGGCCACGGACCCGGCGAGGCTGGCGGTCTCCGTGCAGATGATCTGCGACCTCGTGGTGATCGGCATCATCGTGAAGCTCATCGTGGGGGTGGCCAAGTCTGCTCGGGCTCAGAGGACGGGCACAGGAGGCGATCAGGAGGTGACGTGACGACGTCTCGGCTCGACCTCACGCGGCGACAGATCCTGGCGTTCCGACGGCACGTCGGCGCGCTCGACGAGCGGCTCCCACGCGGACGACGCTCGCTCCGGCGCGCGGCGTGGGCGGGCCTGCAGGACAGCATGCCCCGAGCCGCGCTGCTCTCGATCCACGCGCGCGTCGAGGGAACCGAACCGTCCACCTGGGAGGACCCATCGCTCGTCCAGCTCTGGGGGCCGCGCATCAGCGCGTACGTCGTCGCGGCAGCGCGACCTCGCGGTCTTCTCGCTCGGGAGGCTGCCCGACGAGGCCGGCGCGCGGCGGATCGCGGAGGACCTGGCCGCTCGCCTACACGCTCTCCTCGACGGCGCGAGGATGACCTACGGCGAGGCCGGGAGCGCGCTCGGCGAACACCCCAACCGGCTCCGGTACGCCGCACCCACCGGGCACGGTCGTGATCCGGTGGGACGGCGCGCGACAGCCGACGATCTGGACCGTGCCGCCACCCGAGGTCGACCCGCGCGACGCGCGCCTCGAGCTCGCGCGCCGGTACCTGCACATCTTCGGTCCCGACCACGCCTGAGGCGTTCGCCCAGTGGGCGGGGATCCCCTCGCGTCGAGGCGTCGCGCGTTCGACGCGCTCCGCAGGTCGCTGACCCCGGTGCGAACACCGATCGGCGACGCGTGGATCCTCACCGCGACGAGCCGACGTTCCGCGCCGCTCCTGGGTCCGCAGCGTCCGCCACGGCTCCTCCCGAGCGGCGACGCCTACTTCCTCCTCCGGGGAGCCGATCGCGAGCTCCTGGTCCCCGACGCCGACCGTCGACGCGCGCTCTGGACCTCTCGCGTCTGGCCGGGTGCCGTCCTGGTCGAGGGCGAGAGTCGTCGGGACATGGCGGCGCGCCGAGGCGACGGTGACGGTCCAGACCCTGGCGCCGTCTCTCGCGCGCGGCACGCGATGCGGTCGAGGCGGAAGCCGACGTCCCTGCCGCTGCCCGGTATCGAAGGGCAGATCGGTGTCCGGTGGAGCAACTGACACGAGCCGATCCGCCGTGACGCCTAGGCAGCCGGCTCGCGATGCTGCCGGCGCGACCGCAGGACGACCTTGAAGATCTCGCCGAGGATCAACAAGACGACCCCGGGCACCAGACAGATGAGCCACTGGTTGGTCGTCAGGGACACCGTGTGGAAGACGCCTTTCAGGATGCGCGTCTCCGTGATGAGCATCGTGCCGATCGCGGCCCACGCGAACGCCCAGAGCAGCTTCGGGTTGGAAAGGTCGAACGGCCGAAGGCGCTCTCCTCGGGGAAGCGCAGGTTGAGCGCGAGGAAGATGTTCATCAGCGAGAGGCCCACCAGCGCCATGGTCTGGCCCACCTGGAGCGAGTCGTAGGTCGTCTTGCCGATCTGGACCAGGATCGAGCGCGGCGGCCGCCATGAACAGGCCGGACGATGAACAGTCGCACCATCATCGACGTGACGATGATCGCTTGGTTGAAGGGCCGTGGCTTGCGCTCCATGATGCCCGGCGTGGCGGCGTCCAGGCCCATCACGGCGCCGATGGGCGCGACGACGGCCATGTGGATCCACAGCACCTGCGACGGGATGAGCAGCGCCGTCCCGGCGATCGCGAACGCCGTCGAGCCCAGGAACGCGAGGATGAACATGAAGAGGTTGGCGATCTGGATGCGCAGGAACTTCTGCAGGTTGTCGTAGACCACGCGGCCTTCTTCGACCGCGGCCACGATGGTGGCGAAGTTGTCGTCGGCCAGGATCATCTTGGCCGCGCCCTTGGCGACGTCGGTGCCGGTGATGCCCATGGCGATGCCGATGTCGGCCGCGCCGATGGCCGGCGCGTCGTTGACCCCGTCGCCGGTCATCGCCACGACGTTGTGCTTGCGCTTCAGCACCTCGACCAGCCTGACCTTGTGCTCGGGCGCCACGCGGCCGATCACGCCGATGTCGTCCACCTGCGTCGCCGCTTCCTCGTCGCTCAGCGCGGCGAACTCGGCGCCGGTCACGGCGCGCCCCTCGATGCCCAGCTCGTGGGCGATCGCCCCGGCGGTGATGGCGTGGTCGCCGGTGATCATCCGGACGCGGATGCCGGCCCGCTTGGCCGTGGCGATGGCCTTCTTGGCCTCGGCCCGCGGCGGATCGACCTCGCCGACCAGCGCGCGCCATCTCGAGGTCCTGCATCAGCGCCATCAGGTCGGCCGCCGGGGTCGAAGGTCGGCGGGATCGAACTCGCGTTGGGCGAAGGCGAGCACGCGCATGCCCTGGCTGGCGATGCGGTCGTTCTCGGCCATCACCTTCGCGCGCATGTCGTCGGTGAGGGCCTGGGTCTGCCCGCCGGGCATGCGCGCGTACGTCGACCGTCCGAGGATCACGTCGGGTGCGCCCTTCACGTAGGCGCGCACGACCGGCGCGCCGTCGCGCGCCCGGCATCGTGTGGAACGTGGCCATGAACTTGTAGTCGGAGTCGAACGGCACCGACGCGATCCGCGGGTGGTTCTCACGGAACGCCTTGACGTCGACGCCGCCCTTCTGCGCCAGCACGTAGAGCGCACCCTCGGTCGGATCGCCGACCACTGCGCCGTCCTGGATGTCGGAGTCGTTGCACAGGGCGCACGGGAACATCACGTAGTCCAGGTTGGTCTCGGCGTCGCCCGTCGTGCGCTGCACCTGGCCGTCGAAGCTGTAGCCCTCGCCGCTGACGGTGTAGTGGTGGGCCGACGGTCGTGATCTCGCGCACCGTCATCTGGTTCATGGTCAGCGTGCCGGTCTTGTCGGAGTTGATCGCCGACGTGGAGCCCAGCGTCTCGACCGCCGGCAGCACCTTCATGATGGCGTGCTTCTTCGCCATGGCGACCGAACCCACCGAGAGGATCGTGGTCACCACGGCGGGCAGCGCGTCGGGGATCGAACCGACGGCCAGGGCGACGCCGATGGCGAAGAGCTCGGTGAACGACTGACCCTGCGCCAGACCCATCACCACGATGGCGACGAAGGCGACCAGGGCCATGATGATGATGAAGATCGTGAGCCGGTCGACCTGCTTGGTCAGCGGCGTCTTCTCCACCTTCTGCGCCGCCAGCATGTCGGCGATGTGCCCGACCTCCGAGCCCATGCCCGTCGTGGTGACGAGGATCTCGCCGTGGCCGCGCGTGACGTTGGTGTTCATGAACGCCATGTCGATGCGGTCGCCCAGCGGCACGTCCGGCTTCGTGATGGCGTCGGTGCTCTTCTCGACCGCGACGCTCTCGCCGGTCAGGGCGCCTTCCTCGATCTGCAGCGTCGCCGCGACGATCACCCGACCGTCGGCCGGCACGCGATCGCCGGCATCGACCAGCGACGATGTCGCCGGGCACGATCTGGTCGGCGGGGACCTCGGTCATCTCGCCGTCGCGCCGAACCTTGGCGACCGCCTTCATCATCTCGCCGAGGGCCGCCGCGGCAGCCTCGGCCTTGCCTTCCTGGTGGTAGCCCAGCCACGCGTTGAACAGGGTCAGCACGGCCAGTCCCACGCAGGTGCCGTACTCGCCGATCAGCAGGCTGACGACCGCCGCGACCACGAGCACGATCTGCATGTAGTCCGTGTAGTGCTTCAGGAACTGCTTCCAGACCGGCTGCGGCCTTCGCCTCGGCCAGGGCGTTGGGGCCGTACTGCTGCGAGCCGCTGCTGCGCCTCGGCCGCGGTCAGACCCTTGAGCGGATCGACCTCGAGGCGGCTCGCGACCTCGTCCGGCTCGAGCGCATACCACCGAACGGCCCCTTCGTTCGCTCCTGTCGGCGTTGTTGTGTCTCATCGCCGCGATCAGAACGGTGTCGGGATGTAGCGCAACGGCAGGTCCGGCTCGACGTAGCCGCCGGGCCCGCGTCGCTTGGGCAGCGACACGTCCGGTCGCGCGGGCTTCTCGTACGGGATCTGGCTCAGCAGGTGGCTGATGATGTTCAGCCGGCCGCGCTTCTTGTCGTCGGTACGCGCGACGTACCACGGCGCCCCACGCCGTGTCGCTCGCGGCGAACATGGCGTCCCTGGCGCGGGAGTAGTCGTACCAGCGGCTGTAGGACTTCAGATCCATGTCCGAGAGCTTCCAGATCTTGCGTGGATCGTCCATGCGGCTCTCCAGGCGCCGCGTCTGCTCGTCGGGACCGACCTCCAGCCAGTACTTCAACAGCACGATCCCGGAGTCGACCATCGCCTTCTCGACCGCGGGCACCTGTTCGAGGAACCGCTCGGTCTGCTCGGGCGTACAGAAGCCCATCACGCGCTCGACGCCCGCGCGGTTGTACCAGCTGCGGTCGAAGATCACGACCTCGCCGGCGGCGGGGAAGTGCTGGATGTAGCGCTGGATGTACATCTGCGACTGCTCGCGTGCGGTCGGAGCGGGCAGGGCGACGATACGGAACACCCGCGGACTCACCCGCTCGGTGATCCGCTTGATCGTGCCTCCCTTACCGGCCGTGTCGCGCCCCTCGAAGACGACGCAGATCTTGGCGCCCGAGGACTTGACCCACTCCTGCATCGCGACGAGCTCGCCGTGCAGGAGCCGCATCTCGCGCTCGTACTCCTTGCGCTTCATCTTCGGGGGCGGACCGGCCTGAGCCTGTCCTTGCACCACGGTCGCGGAGTCGTGCTTCTTGGTCTTCTTCTTCTTGGCCATGTCCTCAACTCCGATCGGTGTCGTCACATGGGGGAGCGTCCGCAGCGTGTCCATCGGCTCGCGCTCGGAAACCCGGGTCATCTGCCGATGCTACATGCCGCAACTTCGCCCGAGCCGATCATGCGGGGTCGGTGTGTGCCCGCACCGCGTGGGAGACGCTGCCGTGGATCTTCGCGGTGCCGAGGCGGTCGAGGGCGCCGTCTCGCCGTAATACCTCGCTCACCTCCGGCTTCACGCGGGCGAGCCGCAGATCGATCCCCACGTGCTCCGCGAGCTCCACGATCTCGCTCAGCTTCGCCGCCCCTTGCGAGTCGATGAAGTCGATCCCCCCACAGTCGAGTACCACTGCGGCCACGCCTTCGTTCGACAGGACGACGTCGCGGATGCGGTCCTCCAGCGCGTCCGACGTTGCGAAGAAGAGGCCGCCGTCCAGCCGAAGAACGACGACGCCGGGGATGCGTTCGTCGTCGGGGTGTTCGTCGAGCTCACGGAAGACCTCTGTTCCGGGTTCCCGGCCCAACAACGGCATCGGGGGGCGCGTCGTCACGGAGATGAGCCACACGAGCGACAGCGCGATCCCGATCATCACTCCCGCGAGCACGCCGAACACGAGGGTGCCGATGATCGCCGCGATCGCGATCCAGAAGTCGAACCGCTTCACGCGAGCGAGCCTCCGCATCTCGGGCACGATCCATCATGCCCATGACGACGGCCTCGATGATCAGGGCGGCGAGCACGGGCTTGGGCAGATCCGAGAAGAGCGGCGCGAGGAACGAGCAACGTGAGCAGGACGATCACGCCCGACGTGAGGGAGGCGAGGCCCGTACGGGCGCCCGAGTGGTCGTTCAGCGAGCTGGCGGACAGGCTCGTCGAGACCGGCATCCCCTGGAACACCCCGGCGCCGACGTTGGCGATGCCCTGAGCCAGCGATTCCTGGTCGATGTCGATGCGATAGCCGTGCTTCGCCGGCGAACGCCCTGGCGTCACCCGCGGTCTGAGAGAACCCGATCATGACGAGCGCCACGGCAGCGAGCGCGATCGTCCCGGCGTGTGGCCCAGAGCAACTGCGCGTCCGGGATCTCGAACGACGGCAGCCCTCTCGGCACGGTGCCCACCAATGCAACACCGTGAGCTCCGAGATCGAACAGTCGAGAGGCCACGAGTCCTCCGACGACCAGGACGAGCGCTCCGGGGATCCGGGGCGCGATCCGCCTCAGTCCGAAGACCACCACGAGCGAGACGCCGCCGACGAGCACCGTCAGCGATGCGCGTCGCCGATCGTTCTCACCCACGACCACAGCTCCTGGAACGGGTTCGATCCGGACGTCTCTGTCCCCGTGAGTTTGGGGAGCTCGCCGATCACGACGTCGATCGCGGCACCGAAGAGGAAGCCCGTGACCACGGCTCGCGAGAGGAATTGCGCGATCCAGCCCATCTTGAACACGGCGAGGAGGACGAACAGGACGCCCGAGGCCAGGGTGATCCCGGCAACGAACGACGCGGCGTCCTGCTCGCCGGTGATCTTCGCCGCCAGCACGGCGCTGGCGGCAACCGCCGCCAAGCCCGAGCTCGGTCCGGTCGAGATCTGTCGGCTGGTGCCGAAGACGGCGTACAGGATGGCGCCCGCGGCCGCGGCGTAGAGCCCGTTCTGCAACGGGATCCCCGCGATGCCGGCGTAGCCCAGGTTCTTGGGAACGATAAGGGCGGCGACCGCGACCCCGGCGATCAGATCTCCGCGGAGCCAGCGACGATCGTAGGTTCGGATCCAACCGAGGATGGGAACCAGACGCGTTCGATGCCGCCGAGGTGCCGCGACCTCTCCCCTCATGCGAGGGGACCCTACCTCACCCTCCGATCGGGCTCACGCATCGTCCTTCACCCAGACTTACCCGGGGTGGGTGGCGCTCCTCGCGCGGCGCGCGTCGTCGAGACGAGCCGGTGTCCGATCCGAACGCGCAGTACCGTCGATCACGATGTCCCCTACCCCACGATCCCGCTCGAGGGGCTCATCGACAGACCGGTCCCCAGGTGCATGCCGCGCGCCGCCAAGTCCTCGAAGAAGCGCGAACGCTTCCGCGCTGCCCGCCGGCGCTCTTGGAGTCTCACGGCCCGATCCTGCCGGTCATCAGCGCGGAGCGGGGTCGCGTACGCTGCCCGGCATGAGGGCACTCGTGACAGGCGCGGCCGGATTCATCGGCTCCCACTTGTGCAGGCGGCTCGTCGCCGAAGGTCACGAGGTCGTTGGGTTCGACGATCTGTCCGCGGGGCGGTTTGAGAACTTGCACGACGTGCCGGACGTGCGTTTCGAAGAAGGCGATCTCCGCGACGCATCGGCGGTCCGGCGGGCCGCCGACGGTTGTGACCTGGTTTTCCACCAGGCGGCGATGAAGTCGGTGCCGCGATCGATCGAGGATCCGGAAGGATTCACGGCGGTGAATGTCGCCGGCACGCTGCACGTGTTGCTCGCGGCGCGCGACGCCGGCGCCGCCGTGGTCTCGGCATCCTCGGCCTCGGTCTACGGCGACCAGGATCGGTTCCCGCTCACCGAGGACATGGACCCACGGCCACGCTCACCGTACGCGGCGAGCAAGCTCGCATCGGAAGGCTACTGTCGAGCGTTCTGGGAGAGCTACGGCGTGCCCGCGATCTCGCTCCGGTACCTGAATGTCTACGGGCCGGGACAGGACCCGCAGAGCGAGTACGCGGCGGTCGTTCCGCGGTTCGTCTCGGCGTGTCTAACCGGCACCCGGCCGGTGATCTACGGCGACGGCGAACAGGCCCGTGACTTCACGTTCCTCTCGGATGTGGTGGAGGCGAACCTGCTGGCGGCTCGGATGCCCGACGAGCGAGGGGGCGCCCGATGAACATCGCCGGTGGCCGCTCGCCGACATCCGTGAACGAGCTGCTCGCGGTCGTGGCGCGTGTCACCGGTACGACCCCGGACCCGATCCATGAACTTCCGCGAGCGGGCGATATCCGGCGTAGCGAGGCCGACATCACGCTCGCCCGCACGTTGCTCGGGTACGAGCCGGCGATCGATATCGATGAAGGGCTCCGCCGCACCATCGGATGGTTCAACGATCGGATCTGAACGAACCAGAGCTGAAGCGGATCGTCTCCATCCACCAACTCGGGGTCGGCTTCCTCGGACGATCCGTCTTCAAGGGCCGAAGGCCGCGGCTCACCGGATCGGGGATCCAGATCGTCGTCGTCGGCGGGTGTCATGCGAAGCGGCTCATCCATGGGCGTTCACCTCTCGTTCTGTGGCTCAGCCACCCTTCCAGCCCTCGGTGGCCAATGTGCGTCGGGAAGCTGACCAGGAGGGGAACCGACACCGAGGACTGTCGTTCGGCCTCCGCGTCGATGACCGTGACATGGTCTGTTCACCAACAGTTCACGAGCGGAGAGGAACGATCGGTGTCGTTTCGCGAAGGCCGTGTGGCGAGGTCGTTCGTGTGCGACTGGAGGAATGGAAGCCGTATGAACCTGAGCTCGAGGATGCTTTCGGCTGGAACATCCTCGCCGACCCCGATCCGTCCGAATGGTTGTCGACCGAAGAGTTGGTCCTGCTGGCGCCGTACCTCGATGCCGTCAGGGACGGTCGAGAAGCGGCGGAGCGCGCCGATGAAGCGCTCTCGCGCAGCCAAGATGCGGCTGATGACATCGAGCGAGAGCGGGCCTGCCGCGACCGAGCGATCGCAGCTGACGCGCTGAACGACGGGCGCATGCAGCGGCAATTGCTGGACCGCGGGCGACCTCGGGAGGGCATGATCCCTCGCCGAGGAACGGCTGCGGATCCTCCGCAACGGCCACGATCTTCCGCCGCACCTCGACATGACGGCCTAGCGGTCGGTCGGCGGGTGGCGTCCTGGTCGAGGGCGAAATGGGCGGGACACGGCGACGCGCGAAGGCGACGGTCACAGATCGCTGTCTCGCTGGAGCGCTGACGAGACCGAGTCGCCCTGAAGTGGCGTCACACCGCCTCTAACTCCCGGTGCGTCGGGATCGATCCTCGTGTCGAGTGCCGAGCCATCGCGCGTACGACATGGAGTCCCGTAGATCGAGCTGGATGCCGCTGGGCGATGGACCCTGGAACAGCGATCCGACGGTTGCGTGGAGGGCTGCTCCGAGCATCTCGGAACGTCCGCCTGCCTCGATGCCGACCGACCACCACGTCTCCTCGCCGACCGCAACCTCGGTGAGCTCGACCGTGCATCCGGGAAGCTGCTTCGCTCACGGGTCGTTCGACCGCTCGCCCCTCCACCAGGCGGAACGAGCGCCGGCGCCGAAGCTTCCGAAGCGTGATCCACGCCGGTGCGTCGGCGGGCGGATGCGCATGTGGGTCGAGCGGGAAGGTCCACTTCTCCCAGGTCTCGAGGCGACCCCGGCCGCCCCCGGGAACCGCCAGCTCGCCTGGGCTTCCCCGGAACGCTTTCAGATCGAGCTGCACCGCGCCCTTGATCTTCACACCCAGATCGATCGATGAAGGATCGACGAGGTACCGATCCTCCCGTCGTTCGATCTGGTCCGCGAACGGACCGAGCCATTCGATCATCGCCTCCGGGACTCGCCCGAGGTGGATCCAGCGCACCTCGAGCGTCCTCGACTCATCAGCTTGCCGCACGTCCTCGATCAGCTCACAGCCTCGGCGGGCGTGGCCTCGGCCGGTGGTGCCGCCCGCTTCCCCGAAGCTGCGCGACGGGCGATCAGCTTGCCGACCTCCCAGAGGATGAACAACACGAGGGCGGGGATGGCCCCGATCAGCCATTGCCGGCCCGTCAGGTTCACGTTGCCGAGCAGCGAGGTCAGGAAGCCGCCCCGAGATATCAAGATCGCGAGGACGACCTCGATGAGGATGGTGACGTTCACCACATTGTTGTTGAACGTCTCCATGCGAAGGATCGATCCCGTCTGCTCGCGTGATTCCAGAGCCGCGATCACGAGCATCAGCGAGAACGCCACCAGCCCCATCGTGCTCCCGATCGCCACCTTGCCGTAGTGGTCCCGCCCGAACACGATGATCAGGTCGATCGCGGCAGACATGAACAGGCCGGCTAGCCCGACGGTCGTGATGACGGAACGGGACATGATGGAGGCCGTTCGGGGCCGCGGCTTGCGCTTCATGAGCCCGGGAGTTTCCTTATCCAGGCCGAGAGCGATGCCGACAGGAGCCGTGATCAGGAAGTTGATCCAAAGGATCTGGACGGCAGTAAAGGGCTGCCCCGCGGCGATGTTCAACAGGCTCGCGACGAGGAACGTCACGATGTATGTGACGAGTGCCACGAGCATGAAGCGGATGTACTTGAGCATGTTGTCGTAGAGCTTGCGTCCCTCGGAAACGGCCAGCACGATCGTGGCGAAGTTGTCGTCAGTGAGGATCATCTTGCCGGCGTTCTTCGCGACCTCGGTGCCCGTGCCCATCGCGATGCCGATGTCGGCTGCCTTGATCGCCGGTGCGTCGTTGACGCCGTCGCCGGTCATGGCGACGACCGCGTTCTGCTTCTGCAGGGTGTCCACCATCAACACCTTGTGCTCCGGCGCCACCCGGCCGACGACGCCGATGCCGTCGATGCGTGCCAGCCTCTCTTCCTCCGACAAGGCGGCGAACTCCGCACCTGAGGATGGCCTCACCGGGGATGCCGAGCTGCTTGGCGATCGCTGCGCCTGTCACAACGTCATCGCCGGTCACCATCCGCACACGGATGTTGGCGGCCTGGGCGTTGCGGACCGCGTCCTTCGACTCGGCCCTTGGCGGGTCGATCATCCCGACCATCGCCGTCATCTGGAGGTCCTTCACCATCGACAAGAGGTCGCCGTTGGAATCGAAGTCCGCAGGGTCGACGTCACGCGTAGCCGCGACCATGATCCGCAGGCCCTTGCCGCCGAGGCGTTCCATCTCCTCGTTGGATCGCTCGTTCTGCTCGTCGCCCCAGGGAACCGTCGTGCCGTTCGCCAGGGCGGATGCGGCACGTCCGATCACCGCCGGGCCGGCTCCCTTGACGAACATCCGAACCACGGCCTTCCCGGCCGCGTCCATGGCATCGGCGAAGACGGCCATCAGCTTGTACGTGGGGTCGAACGGCAGCGTCGCGAGCCGGGGGTACGTGGCCTGCGTGGCCTCGACGTCCAGCTTGGCCTTGTGCCCGAGGACGAGTAGCGCTCCCTCGGTGGGGTCGCCCACGACCGTGCCGTCGACGAGCTTGGCGTCGTTGGCGATCAGGAAGGGCAGGATCGCATCCTCGATCGTGTTCGTGTTGCCGGCGGCGTGCTCGACCTCGCCGTCAAGACCATAGCCCATCCCGGTGATGGTGTAGCGGTCCGTAGGATCGATCACCTCGACGACCGTCACCTGATTCAACGTGAGGGTCCCGGTCTTGTCCGAGTTGATCGCCGAGGTCGAACCGAGGGTCTCGACCGAGGCAAGGTTCTTCACGACGGCGCCCTGAGCTCGAGCGAGGGTGGTTGATCCCTTCGAAAGGATCACCTGCAGGACCGTAGGCATGGCCATCGGCACAGCGGCGAGGGCCAGCGCGATGGCAGTCGTGAAGATGGTCTGGGTGGGCTGGTCACGGGAGATCCCGAGGGCGAACATGATCACGATCGTCAGGCCGGCAGCACCGGCGATCCACAGGGTCAACGTGTCCAGCTGGGCCGTCAGCGGGGTCTTCAGGGTGGGTGTCGACTTCAACATCCCGGAGATGTGGCCGACCTCGGTGTCAGCTCCCGTCCCGGTGACGATCATCAGACCACTCCCATGCGTCACCGGGGAGTTCATGAACGCCATGTTCGCTTGATCCCCGACGCCCGGCTTGTCATCGGTGATCAACTCGGCGCTCTTGGACGCAGGGACGCTTTCTCCTGTCAGCCCTGACTCGTCGATCTGCAGGGACGCGGCCTGGACGATGCGACCGTCCGCGCACACGCTCGTCGCCCGGCCTCGAGCAACACGATGTCGCCGACCACCACTTGGTCGGCGCCGATCTCGACCTCCGCCCCGTCACGGCGGACTCGGGCAGACGCCTTGAGCATCGACTGCAGCGCATTCATCGCGCTTTCTGCCTTGCCCTGCTGGCGCATCCCCCCCAATGCGTTGAGGCCCGTGATCGCCAAGACGGCGATGCCCGTGGCGACCTCTCCGATCAGGATCGAAGCGACGGCCGCCACGACGAGGATGATCTGCATGTAGCTTCGGTACTGGGCCAGGAATTGCTTCCAGCCGGGCACCGTGGCCTCGGCCGGCAGCGCGTTGGGTCCGTTCTTCTGTAACAACTCCGCGGCCTTCGCCGCACTCAAGCCCTGCGCAGGATCCACGTCGAGTCGCTTCGCCACTTCCTCCGGTGTCGCCGCGTACCAGGCCGTCATGGGCGCAGCGCTCTGACTCACTTCGACGTTCTCGGTCATGGTTGGGTCCTCTCCTCTCCCTCCGATGGAGTGCCGTGTGTCTTGCTCCTTGCGTATGGGAGTCAGAAGGGTGTCGGTATGTTGGGCCGCGACGATTCCGGCTCGCCGTAACCGCTGTGGCTCGGCGGCTTGGGCATCTTCACGTCCATCGGTCCAGGGGGTTCGTATGGGATCTGACCGAGCAGGTGGGTGATGATGTTCAGCCGACCGCGCTTCTTGTCATCGTTGTCCACGATGTGCCAGGGCGCCCACCCCGAACTGGTCTCAACGATCATGGTGTCGCGGGCCTGGAGGTAGGCATACCGACGGCTGTAGGACTTGAGGTCCGTGGGCGAGAGCTTCCACACCTTCCGCGGGTCGTCGATCCGATTCTCGAGCCTCCGGGTCTGCTCGTCGCGGCTGACGTTGAGGAAGTACTTGATCAGGATGATCCCGTCGTCGACCATCGCCTTCTCGACCATCGGGACCATATCGAGGAACCGCTTGGTCTCCGCCGGCGTGCAGTAGCCCATGACGGGCTCGACCCCGGCCCGGTTGTACCAGCTGCGGTCGAAGATCACGACTTCGCCGGCCGACGGGAAGTGGGCCACGTAGCGCTGGATGTACATCTGAGACTTGACCCGCGCGTCGGGTGCGGGCAGGGCGATGTGCTTGAACACCCGAGGGCTCGTTCGTTCGGTGATCCGCCGGATCGTGCCCCCCTTCCCTGCACTGTCCACGCCCTCGAACACGATGCAGACTCGAGCGCCGCTGGCCTTGACCCATTCCTGCATCGCCACGAGCTCACCTTGGAGGATCCGCATCTCCCGCTCGTACTCCTTCCGCTTCATCTTCTTGGAAGGACGCGCCTCTTTCTGCGCGGCCGCGGGATCGGGAGCGGCAGCCGCTTCGTGGTGATGCTTCTTACCGCCCGACTTCTTGTTGGCCTTGCTCATCGCTGGTCCCTCCGTTCAGTCGTCAGATCACCGGGCTACGCTTCCACCGGGCGTCGCCAACATGCAACACCCGCCTCCGCCCTTCGATCACTCGCACGGTAAGTGTGGAGGGAGAGGGCGATTCATGGCCGAAAGACCTTACTTCACAGGGCGATCAGGCTCATCGGCCGACATGCGCACGAGCGTGCGGTCCGTTGTCGCGCAGCGGGTTCGGCCGGATCGACCCAGGCGCGGCTCTCGAGCGAAGATGCTAGTGTGCGCAACGCGGAGGCCCGTAACCCACGGCCGCCGCATGGAGACCCGAGCCCCCGGTCCGAGGGCGTTCACCTCGTGTTCGCGTGGGCATGACATGTTGGATCGAAAGGTCAGGTTGGGGAGCGGCGTCGGACACGCGGAGACCCTCGATATGGCTCCGCTCAGGGTGTTCGGCACGTGCGTAACCTGACGAGTAACGGGATCTGGCTGCACGACGACGAAGGAGGTCACCGATGCCAAGGATGTTGAGACGTGCCGCGGTGTTGGGTACCACGGCACACATGGCGAGCAAGGCCGGGGCTGCGAAGGCGCAAGCGGCCAGCGCGCAACAGGCCTCACCCCAGGCGGCGCCCGCTCCAGCACCGGCCGCCGCCGCGGTGGATCCCTACGCCGAGTTGAAGCAGGCGAAAGAGCTGCTCGACCAGGGGATCCTCACGCAGGCGGAGTTCGACGCCCAGAAGCAGAAGATCCTGGGCGGGATGTAAGACACGAGGTATCGGAGGAGGCACACGAGATGACACTAGGGCCGGTGCAGATGCTGGTCGTCGGTTTCGACGATCCCAAGTTCACAGGCGAGATCGCTGAGGAGCTGGCCAAGTTGCGCGATAGCGACGTCATCCGCCTGATCGACGTCCTCGCGGTCTGGAAGGACGCGAACGGCGAGGTCGAGGCGATCCAGGCGAGTGACCTTTCGGTCGCGGAGGCCGAGGAGTTCGGGGCCACCGTGGGTGCGCTGATCGGCGTCGGGCTCGCCGGCGAAGAGGGAGCTGAGCTGGGCGCCGTCGCCGGAGCCGCGGCCGGAGAAGACGGTCACGTCATCGGCGAGGACGAGATGTTCGACATCGCGGATTCCATCCCCAACGGGACCGCCGCCGCGATCGCGTTGATCGAGCACCGATGGGCCATCCCGCTCAAGGAGGCGATCGGGCGCGCCGGGGGATTCCCCCTCTCGGACGTGTGGATCCACCCGCTCGACCTCGTTGCTGTCGGCCTGATGGCATCCGAGGAGCTGGACAGCTGAGACAGCGTTAAGGACGACTCCGCGCGGGCGTTCCGCGCGGCTGGGAGGGGAGGTTTTGATGTCTAACAAGCCAAGTGCAGGTGCAGTCGGCTGGACGATGTTCGCCGCGTTCATGCTGGTCCTCATCGGCGGCTTCCACATCTTCGCGGGGCTCGTCGGTCTCATCAACGACACGTTCTACGCGGTCACGCCGAAGTACGTGTTGCAGTTCGACGCGACGACGTGGGGATGGATCCATCTGATCGGGGGCATCATCGTGCTGTTCGCAGGGTTCGGTCTCCTGACCGGGGCCGTGTGGGCCAGGACCGTCGGCGTGATCATCGCGTTGATCAGCGCGTTCGCCTCGTTCGCGTGGCTGCCCTGGTACCCGATCTGGGGGATCACGATCATCGTCATCGACGTCACCGTCATCTGGGCGCTCACGGCACACGGGCGCGACATCGTCGCGGAGGGCTGACCGATGCTGGCAACGTTCGGGCAGGGAGATCTGTTGTGGTCGATGCTCGTCTTCTTCTTCTGGTTCATGGCGATCTGGATCTTCATCACGGTCTTCGCCGACATCTTCCGCAGGCGTGACATCGGCGGGGGAGCGAAGGTGGGGTGGCTCCTGTTGATCTTCATCGTGCCGTTCTTCGGCGCGCTGATCTACATCGCCATGCGACCCTCGGTCGCGGTCGGAGGCGGCGAGTACTACGCCGGGGCGAACGACGGCGGGGGCACTCGCGAAGGTCCGCGGATGTCCTGAACCCAAGAACGACATCGAAGGAGCGTCGCAAGAGAGGTCGGGATATTCTCCGACCCAGGACAAGGAGAGAGTCAGCATGACGGCCCCGTTCAAAGGCACGGTCAACATCGACATCCGGGACTCGGAGCCCGACTGGGGTCCGTTCGAACCACCGAAGGCTCCAGATGGCGCCCCGAACGTCCTCTACATCGTGCTCGACGATGTCGGCTTCTCGGCTATGAGCTCATACGGCGGGCCGATCGAGACGCCGAACATCGACCGGATCGCGGCCGACGGAGTGCGTTACACGCAATGGCACACGACGGCGCTCTGCTCACCGACGCGGTCGTGCCTCTTGACAGGGCGCAATCACACGCGGAACTCGATGGCGTGCATCACCGAAGGTGCGAGCGGGTTCCCGAACGCGAGCGGCACGATCCCGCCGGAGAACGGGATGCTGTCCGAGGTCCTCGGCGAGCTCGGGTGGAACACGTACATCGTCGGCAAGTGGCACCTGTGCCCGACCGTCGAGATGAACGTGGCGTCGACACGCCGGAACTGGCCCACGGGCCGCGGGTTCGAGCGCTTCTACGGGTTCCTTGGGGCCGAGACGAACCAGTGGTATCCGGAGCTCGTGTACGACAACCATCCCGTCGACCAGCCGAAGAGCCCGGAGGAGGGTTACCACTTCACCGACGACATCACCGACAAGGCGCTCGAGTTCATCAAGGACGCCAAGGTGCTCGCGCCGGACAAGCCGTTCTTCCTCTACTACGCGCCGGGCGCCGCCCACGCGCCCCACCACGTCGCGCCGGAATGGAGCGATCGATTCAAAGGCCGATTCGACATGGGGTACGAGGCGATACGTGAGCAGACGCTCGCACGTCAGAAGGAGCTGGGGGTCATCCCCGCCGAGACCGAGCTCCCGCCGGTCAACCCGATCGGCACATCCGAATCCCGGACCGGCCCCGACGGGCAACCCTTCCCACCGCTCGACGTCACGCGACCATGGGACTCCCTGAACGACGACGAGAGACGACTGTTCGCCCGGATGGCCGAGGTCTACGCCGGGTTCTTGGCGCACGCCGATCATCACATCGGTCGGCTGCTCGACTACCTGGAGGAGACGGGTCAGCGCGAGAACACGATCGTGGTCCTGGTCTCGGACAACGGCGCGAGTGGCGAGGGCGGGCCGAACGGCTCCGTCAACGAGAACCTGCTCTTCAACGGCATCCCCGATGACATAAAGACCAACCTGGCGATGATCGACGAGCTCGGGGGCACGAAGACGTACAACCACTACGCGAACGGTTGGGCGATGGCCTTCAACACGCCGTTCAAGATGTGGAAGCGCTACGAGTTCAACGGTGGGACGAGCGACGCCTGCATCGATCTCGTGGCCCGCGGGGATGAAGGCCCGCGGCGAGCTCAGGACGCAGTACCACCATGCGATCGACATCGTGCCGACGATCCTCGACTGCCTCGGGTTGGAGGTTCCGCGGACGATCAAGGGCCATGTACAGAGCCGTGTGGACGGTGTGAGCATGCGCTACAGCTTCGACGACGCGCCGGCGGCTTCCGCTCGCAGGACCCAGTTCTTCTCGATGCTCGGCTCGCGAGGGATCTGGCACGACGGCTGGAAGGCCGTCACGAACCATCCGACGATCGCGGGCTGGGGGAACTTCAACGCCGACGAATGGGAGCTGTACCACACCGACGTCGACCGGTCCGAGCTCCACAACCTCGCTACCGAGGAGCCGGAGAAGCTCCGCGAGATGGTGAACCTGTGGTTCGCAGAGGCAGGGGCGAACGATGCATTCCCGCTGGACGACCGATCACCGTTGGAGATCCTGATGACGCCGCGGCCCCAGCTGTCTGCGCCGCGGGACCGATACGTCTACTACCCCGACGTTGCGGACGTGCCCGAGTCGCAGTCGGTGAGCGTTCGCAACCGATCCTTCAGCATCGGCGCGCTCGTGGACATCCCGGCACCGGGCGCCCAGGGCGTCTTGTTCGCGCACGGGGCGCTCTTCGGGGGCCACACGCTATACGTGAAGGACAACCGGCTCCACTACGTCAACAACTTCGTCGGGATGTTCGAACAGAAGGTCGTCGCCACGGAAGATGTTCCGACCGGAGAGAACCTCATCCTGTCGGCGTCGTTCGACAAGGACGGCGAGGACCCGCCCCACGTATCCACCGGCATCCTGTCCCTGTACTACAACGACAAGAAGGTCGGTGAGGGCCGGATCAAGACGCAGCCCGGGGGTTTCGAGCTCGCGGGTGAGGGTCTCTGTGTAGGAAGGGACAGCGGTGCGGCCGTGACGGATGACTACCCGGGTGAAGCTCCCTACCGGTTCACCGGCGGGACGATCAACCGAGTGGCGGTCGATGTGAGCGGCGAGCCATACCTCGACCTCGAGCGTGAGGCCCAGGCAATGATGTCGCGCGAGTAGTCGATGGCCGGCGCCGAGCGAGCGCTCTCCCAAGCAGCGAAAGATGGCTGGACCGTCGCGAGCATGGGGTCAGATTTCGCAGACGTGTTCTGAAGAGGTGTAGAGCCGGCCGCCACGGCTGGTCCGTTCACCGCAGAGAGAGAGGCGCGCAAGATGGCTGTCACGCAAGGTCGATCACCCCAGTGCCGAGGAGCGCAAGGCTCTCGGCAAGAAGTCGCGCGAGCAGACTCCTGTGTCCAGCCATGCCGGGTGGACCCCGGCGGCCGATCGCCCGGATCCTGTCGCGTTGCTCGAGGAACAAAACGCTACCCGTGAGCCTGACCTCGTGCCTGTTCGCCACGGGCGGATGCTGGTGTCGCCATTCACGTTCTACCGAGGCGCGGCCAAGATCATGGCCGCCGACCTGAAGGACACGCCGAAGGCCAGTCTGACGGTCCAGCTCTGCGGCGACGCGCACCTGTCGAACTTCGGCATCTTCGCGTCGCCCGAGCGAGCGTTGCTGTTCGACCTGAACGACTTCGACGAGACGCTGCCCGGTCCGTTCGAGTACGACGTCAAGCGCATGGCCGCGAGCTTCACGATCGCGGCGCGTAACAACGAGCTCACCCAGGCCGAGGCGCAGGCCGTGACACTCGCATCCGTGACGGCGTACCGAGAGGCGATGGCCGGGTTCGCGCAGATGCGCACCATGGACATCTGGTACGCGCACCTTTCCGAACAAGAGGTGATGGCGGCGCTCAATGCCGCAGTGGGCACCCAGAAGGACAAAGTGCAGAAGAAGGAGGCGGAGAAGGGCGAGAAGGCGGCCAAGAAGAACGTTCTGAAGGCCCGCACACGCGACAGCCTGCAGGCGCTGTCCAAGCTCGCCGAGCACGTCGACGGCAACTACCGGATCGTGTCTCAGCCGCCGATCGTCATCCCAGTGCGGGACCTGACCCTGCCCGCCGGCATCTCCGTCGACGAGCTCCAGCACGCGATCCATGAGCAGTTCCGCGCCTATCGAGCCACGCTGCAGGACGACCGACGACACCTGCTCGAGCGATTCGAGGTGATCGACTTCGCCCGCAAGGTCGTGGGTGTCGGCAGCGTCGGCACGCGGGCGTTCATCGTCCTGCTCCAGGGACGCGATCGAGCAGGACCCGCTCTTCCTCCAGATCAAGGAGGCCACGGCCTCGGTGCTCGAGGACCACCTGCCGAAGAGCCGCTACAAGCAACACGGCGAGCGCGTGGTGCAGGGGCAGCGGATGATGCAGGCCGCGAGCGACATCTACCTCGGCTGGACCAAGGGCGTCGAGGCGAACCGCTGGCTCTACTGGCGTCAGCTGCGCGACATGAAGGGCTCGGTCGACGTGGAGTCACTGAAAGCGTTCGGCCTCACGTTCTTGGCTCGCCAATGTGGATGGACGTTGGCCCGTGCACATGCCCGATCAGGAGACCCGATCGCGATCGCCGGCTATCTCGGCAAGAGCGATGCGTTCGACCGGTCGATCGTGGACTTCTCCGAGCGGTACGCGGATCAGAACGACCGGGACTATCAGGCCTTCGCCGACGCGGTGAAGTCCGGCAGATTGGAAGCGATCGAAGGTGTCTGAGACCACCACCAGGGGAGGCTGAGCGCCACGGGCCGCACGATCGCCGAGGTGGATCGATCCACGCTCGTCCCGTTCGATCTGCGCGGCCACGTCGCGCTGGTCACCGGCGCGAACCACGGGATCGGCGCGGCCACGGCGCGGGTGCTCGCTGCGGCCGGCGCCTCTGTCCTATTGTCGTACCTCAGGCTCGACGCCGAACGGAACGCGAGCGTGCCGGACACCGACGCCGAGGGTCGCTCGTCGCACGCCGACGATGTGGTCCGTCGCATCGTCGAGAACGGTGGGCGAGCCGCCTCGGTCGAGGTGGACCTGGCCGAGGACGGGAGCCACGGGTCTCTGTTCGATGTCGCGGAGGACCGGTTCGGACCGGTCGACATCCTGGTGAACAACGCCAGCGGATGGCGCGCCGACTCGTTCTCGCCGGAACCGCGCGATCGTCTGGGCCGCGTCCTCGAGTGCGTTTCACGCTCGACGGTCGACCAGGTGTTCGCGGTCGATGCGCGAGCGCCGGCCTTGCTGATCGCCGAGTTCGCTCAGCGCCACATCGCTCGGAACGCGACGTGGGGGAGGATCGTCGGCCTGACCTCGGGAGGTCCGCTCGGCTTCCCCGAAGAGGTGTCGTACGGTGCCGCGAAGGCTGCCCAGGAGAACTTCACGATGTCGGCGGCGTTCGAGCTCGCCGACAGCGGGATCACGGCGAACATCATCCATCCACCGGTCACCGACACGGGTTGGGTCACCCCGGATGTGGAGCGGTTCGTCGAAGAGAGTCCCCGCCTGCTCCGGATCGCCTCTCCCGAAGAGGTCGCGAACGTGATCGCGTTCCTCGTCTCGGACCAGGCGGCCTTGATCACCGCGAACGTGGTGCATCTCCGCTGAGCGGACGGCTTGTCAACGCACCAGGAGCACCGGGCACGTGGCGTGTTGCACGACCTTGTTGGCGACCCCGCCGAGCACCAGGCTCTTCCATTCGCTCATGCCTCGGGAGCCCAACACGATGAGGTCGGCGGTGACGGCCTCGGCCACCTCCACGATCTTCTCCGGCGTGTCTCCCGAGCTCACACGACGGATCTCTCCCCGCGCCTCGATGCCCTTCTCTCGGAACCTCGTCAGCACGTCGTTCACGAGCTCCTCGGCGGGGATGGGTGGACCCATGTCCACGTCGGATCCCTCGTACCGCTCGTACTCGCGAACGTGAACGACCGTGACCGCCGAGCTGTAGCGCTCTGCCATGTCGATGGCGATGAGGATCGTCTTCTCGCTCTTGGGCGATCCGTCGACCGCCAGGAGGATCCGCTCGAACACCGCTACACCTGCTCTTCGGTTCGCTCGGGCGCGGGCTCCTCTGCGAGGCTCGGATCGTCCAGCGACGCGCGCGTGGCGGCGACCAGCTTCGGCCGGGCGTTCGCGAAGTACGCCACCCCGACCGGGAACCCGACGACGAACGGAGCCCCGTAGGCCATCCACCTGATCCATGTGCGCCGGGGGAGCCCCGCCGCGTCCCACAGGTACTGGGGGTGTGCGGCCGCGTCGACCGCGCCCCAGACGGGGATGCCCATCAGGATGACGGCGAGCAGGGTCACGCCGAGCACGCCGGTCGGCACGTCGAGCAGCTTGAGGGCCGAGGCCAGGAGCACGAAGACGAGGATCGGGCGGATGATGCCGTCCGGCGCTTTCGACGAGAGTCGCGCGCCGACGTACACGGCCGGGAGTGCCCCGATCAGGATCGACGTGGTGAGGCCGAGCTCGAAATCGCCGACCAGCATGTGCGCGATCGCCGCCGACGTCACCAGCGGCACCGCCTGCACCAGGTCCGTCCCGACCAACTGCGCCCCGCGGAGCTGGGGGTAGGTGAGCATCAGGCAGACGATGATGATCGAGCCCGACCCGACGGACGTCAGCCCCACCAGCAGGCCGCCGACCGCACCGATCAGGATCGTCAACGGGATGCGGACGTGGATCGTGTCGTCGGTCCCGAGCGTGTCACGGCGCCCCGCCCTCGCCTCAGCGCTCCGGCGTCCCTGGAGCCACGCCTTGAAGACCATGGCGACGGCGGCCAGGGTAAGGGTGACCCCGAGGAAGATCTTGGTGGTGTTCTCGATGGAGGCGCTGTCACCTGACGAATGGAGGAGCAAGACTCCCGCGAACGCCGCCGGGATCGAGCCGATGCACAGCCATCGAACGAGCTCCCACCGGACGGTGCGCCGCCGGACGTGCACCCCACCGCCGACCGGCTTCATCACCATCGCGGCGACGAGATCGGAGGAGACCGCGGCCGTCGGACTGATACCGAAGAAGATCAGCAGGATGGGCGTCATCAAGGCGCCGCCGCCCATGCCGGTCAATCCGACGGTGAAGCCAACGATGACGGAGGCGAGCGCGATGGCCCAATCGATGTGCAAGGAGTTTCTCCCGAACGTCCAGGGCCGACTGCGGCCGCGTACCCCGGAAGCGTACTCGGCGGGAGGGCCTCAGGGAACGGCTGTTCGCCACGGCCTCACCGGATCGTCCGACCTAGGGCGAGTGTTCGTCTCAGACCCGCGACGTTCTCACGTCGGGCCGGCTCTGTTCACGTGAGCCGGTCGTCACTCGCCGACGACTTCTCTCTCCTTCACCTCGTCATCGACGTCGGCGCCGGGCATCCCGCCTTGGACGAGGTCCGCCTCTCCTTCGAACACCTTGACGTTGCGCAGATCCAAGAGGACGTGATCGCCCGCCGAGAGCACGGGTAGATCGTCGTTGGGTACCTCCGCGACGAGCGGTTGCCCGTCCGTCAGGCGCACGCGGATCTTCGACGCGGGCCCGAGGTCGTTCACTCGTTCGACGATCGCGGCGTACGAGTGTCCGTTCGCGACGGCCGGTTCCACGATGCGGATGTCCAACGGACGGATGTACGCGTGCGCGGGGACCCCTTCCTCGAGGTGGCGGGCCCCCGGGAGACGGTGGTCGCCGAAGACGAGGTGGCCATCCTTCACGGAACCCGCGATCACGTTGGCTGCGCCGATGAACCCGGCGACGAACGGCGAGGCGGGGTTGTTGTAGACCTCCGCGGGAGTACCGATCTGCTCGACCCGTCCCCGATGCATCACGACGATCTCATTGGCGAGCTCGAGCGCTTCTTCCTGATCGTGCGTCACCAGGAGGCTGGTCACGTTGAGCTCGCGATGCAGATCGTCGAGCCAGCGGCGGAGCTCTTGACGGACGCGGGCGTCGAGCGCGCCGAACGGCTCGTCGAGCAACAGGACCTTCGGTCGCGGCGCGAGCGCTCGCGCGAGCGCGACCCGCTGCCGTTGCCCACCCGAGAGTTGATCCGGGTACCGATCCGCGAGCGGCGCCAGCTGAACCAGCTCCAGCAGGTCGTCGACCCGGCGCCTCGTGTCGGCCTTGGGCTCCTTGCGGATCGAGAGCCCGAACGCGACGTTGTCGCGCACCGTCATGTGGCGGAACAGGGCGTAGTGCTGGAACACGAACCCGACCCGCCGTTCCTGGACCGTCGCGAACGTCTGCTCCTCGCCGGCCAGTGTGATCCGGCCGCTGTCGGGGATCTCCAGACCGGCGATCATCCGCAGGACGGTGCTCTTGCCCGAGCCGCTCGGCCCGAGGATCGCCGTGATCTTCCCGTCCATCGCCTCGAAGGAGACGTCCTGCACGGCGTGGAACGAGCCGAACCGCTTGTTCAGGTCCTGGACACTGATCCCGTTGTTCGTCATGTCGCACGCTTCCTCTCGTACCTGGCTTTCATGATCTCGATGCCGGACAGCAACACGATCGATGCGATAGCGAGCGTCAGGGCCACGATGTAGGCGGCCGAGTCATGGCTCTGGTCGAACTCGCGGAGGATGAAGAGGGGAGCGGTCTCGGTCTTTCCGGTGATCGACCCGCTCACCACCAGGACCGCACCCACCTCGCCGATCGACCGTGCTGCGGACAGCGCGATCCCGTAGAGCAGCCCCCAACGGATGTTCGGCAGCGTGATCCGGCGGAACGTCGTCCACGCCGAGCCGCCGAGCGTCTTCGAGGCCTCCTCTTCCGCCGTGCCGAGCTCCTGCAGGACCGGCGCGACCTCGCGGATCACGAACGGGATGCAGATGAAGATCGTCACGATCACCATCGACGGCACGGCGAAGAGGATCTGGATACCGTGCGCGGAGAACCACGGCTCGAACCATCCCCCGCGGCCGAAGAGCAGCACGGCCATCAGCCCGACGATGATCGGCGACACCGCGAACGGCAGGTTCACGACCGCGCTCATGATGCTCTTTCCCCGGAAGTGGTCGCGCGCGAGGACCATGGCCACGATCACGCCGAAGACGCCGGTCACGATGACCGTGACGACGGTGATGCCCGGCGGTCAGGTAATACGCGTGGATCGCGTCGGGGTCGGTGAGCGTCGCTTTCCACGCGTCCCACCCGGCGTTGATGGCCGCCCAAGCGATCCCGATCAACGGCGCCAGAACCAGCGCCCCGACGTAGAGGACCGCGATCGCGATCAAGCCGCCGTGGACCAGCTTGCGCCGCAGCGGCGAGGAGAGGACAGGTGTCCGGAGCTCGCCCGCGCTCATCGTCGACCTACCGCTCGGTGCGTGAGGCGCTCGGTGATCAGCACGACGGCGAACGAGACCGTGAAGAGGAGGGTCGCGATGGCGGCGGCGTCGTTCGTCTTGAACCCGCCGATCAGCTGGCTGATGAAGACCGGCGCCGTCAGGGTCTTGTTCAGGATGTTCCCGGACACCACTACGACCGAGCCGAACTCGCCGAGCGCACGTGCGAACACCAGGAGTCCGCCGCCGGTGATGCCGGGCAGGATGGCGGGCAGGACCACCTTGCGGAACGTCGTCCAGCGGGATGCCCCGAGGACGCGCGCCGCCTCTTCCTCCGCCAGATCCAGCTCCAGCAAGATGGGCTGGACCGTGCGTACGACCAACGGCAAAGTGATGAACAGGAGCGCGAGCAAGATGCCCGCTCGTTCGTAGATCACGTTGATGCCGTGGTCGGCCAGGAACCCGCCGATCGGCGAGTTCGGCCCGTACAGCGCGACGAGCATCACGCCGGTGACCAACGTGGGGATGGCGAACGGGATGTCGACCAGCGTCGACAACACGCTCCTGCCGGGGAACCGGTACCGGACGAGCACGTAGGCCACCGTGGTTCCGAGCACCGCGTTCACGACGGCGGTGATCGCGGCGAGTGTGAAGGTCAAGATCATCGCGTTGCGTGCGCCGGGTTGTGCGAACGCGTCGCGCAACGAACCGAGCCCTCCGGCGAATCCCCGCTGGACCACGGCGATCGTGGGCAGGCCGATAATCAACCCCAGGTAGAGCAGGGCGATGCCACGCAGACCCCAGCGCCCGCTCGCCGCCTTGATGGCGCGCGAGGTCGACGGACCCGCGCCCGATCCTTCCGGGCGCGGGTCCGTCTTCCGCTCGAGTGTCTCGGTGCCCAATGCCTTATCCCTGCGCGTCCTGCTGTGCCAGGGTGAACGCGCCGTTCGAACCGAACACGGTGTCGTTCAACAGCGTGTCCCAGCCACCGATGTCGTCGGTCGTGAAGAGATCGGTGATGGGCTCGAACGTGCTCCCCGAGCCCTTGCCGGCCTGCGCTTTCGTGAGGTCGACGGGCCGTTCGTAGCCGACCGAGTCGTAGATCGCCGCGGCGTCGGGCGTGTGGAGGAACTCCACGAACGCGTTCGCGACGTCCTCGACGCAGTGAGCCTCGGCGTTCTTGTCGACGACGGCAACGGGGGTCTGGATCGCGACCGTCGACGGCGGGATCACCATCTGATCCGGCAGACCGGCGGCCTGCGCCGCGAGGACCGCGTACTCGTACGTGATCGCGACGTCGCCGTTGCCGGCCTGGAAGTTCTTGATGGAGTCGTTCGCGCTCTTATCCATCACCGTGACGTTGCTGAAGATGCCGGTGAGGAGCTTCTGCGCGTCGGCCTGGCTGCCCTTCGCGTAGCCGGGGACGTTGCCTCGCATCGATGCGCCGTACGCGCCGACGATGTTCCACTTGGCCCCGCCGCTCTGCGCCGGGTCCGGCGTGAGGATCTGCAGACCGGACTGTGTGAGGTCGTTCCAGTTCGTGATGTGCTTGGGGTTGCCGGGCCGTACGTCGAACACGACCACGGACGTCGCGACGATGCCCTTCTCCGCATCCGCCTTCCAGTCGTGCGTGATGAGTCCGGCGTCCTGGATCGATTGCACGTCGGGGTCGAGCGAAAGCGCCACGACGTCGGCCGGGAACCCGTTCACGACGTTCTGCGCTTGCGTGGTGCTCCCGCCGAACGAGGTCGAGAAGATGACCTGCTGGCCGTCGTGCTTGTCGGCCCAGTCTCCTTGGAACGTCGAGATGAGCTTGCCGTACACGTCGTAGACGTTGCTGTAGGCGGCGAGGGTGATGACCGGGCTGTCCGCCGGCGTGCATGCACCGCTGGTGCCGCTCGCGGATGCGCTGTCGCCGCCGCTGTTCGAACTGCACGCTGCGAGCGCGACGAGGACGGCGGCCAGAGCGAGACCGGATAGCCGTTGGAAACGCGAAGACATGGAGCTCCTTTCGATCGACCGGCATGTGCCGGAGGCGTGTGGTCCGGCCTCCGGTGGTCCGGTCAACCGAAAAGACGATCCTGTTCGGCGTCGGGAGGACGCGAACGGTTTCTCCCGAGCCGTTCGTTCGTGGCGCGGATCTCCGGGTGCTCCGGTCGATCGCGACGCGTACAGGAATACCGGCGGAGCCTGAAGGTGTCAAGGGCATCCGGCCGTGGCCGAAGGTCCACACCTACGAACGTCATACGTTCACAACATGGCCGCGCGACCTAGAACTTCCCGTACAGATCGCTCGTCGGATCGAAGAACCCCCCGGCCGGACGCGCATGTGCGTGCCAGTGATCGGGGATCCGTCGGCGCTCGGGATCGACGAAATATCCTTCGTCGCCGTAGCGGGCCGCGGCGATGCGCTCCAGATGGCCCAACAGCCGCGCCTCCAACTCAGGATCTGGGAGTCCGTGGACGCGCCACACGACCATGGGCGTCCGGCACACCAGGCAGTCCGCGACCCAACAGTCGTCGTCCTGGTGATGCCATTCGGTCACCTGCTCGGCCGTGCAGAGCAGGCAAACGTCATCCGATGAGTTCGATCCGGTCACCGGTGGTCACCCCGTGTTCGTTGAAGAACCCCAAGTTCACCTCGAGCGCCCCTGTGTAGGGCTCCGGCGAGGCATACGTGGGACACGGATCCTTCGTGCACGGAACCATGTCCCGGATCCCGACGATACGTCCCTGTTGATCCCAGAACGCGATCGAGAGCGGGATCAACGTGTCCTTCATCCAGAACTCGGACGTGACCGGCCCGTCGGACACGTCGTCGAACAAGAAGATCGATCCCTTGGTTCGCGTCCAGCGAGGTCCGGCCCATCAATCCTCGTTCGCGCGTGGCGGGGGAGTCGGCCTCCTGGACCTCGACGTGCACCGGTCCCTGGCTCCCGTGAAGGATCACGGACGCCGTCCCGAACGCTCCGACCGGGGGGGTGGCCCTCGTGCACGAGACGACGGACAGCGCCACAGCTGCGGCGATGAGGGCTCGGCGCATGCGTTCATCGTGCCATGCTGGCCCGTGTTCGCGTGGGCCACGTTGTTATCATCCTCCAGCCGCCGGAGTAGCTCAGTCGGCAGAGCGCCTCCATGGTAAGGAGGAGGTCCGGGGTTCGATTCCCCGCTCCGGCTCGGTCCCGGTTCTTCGGTGATGCTGCCGTTGCGGTATCGCCGCAGGTAGACTCCCATGCCGAACACGGCGGCGTAGCTCAGAGGCAGAGCAAGCGGCTCATAATCGCTGTGTCGGTGGTTCGATTCCACCCGCCGCTACCGATCGTCCCGTCGGAGGAACCTCGGAGGAAGGCTGATGTCGAAGAAGAAGTTCGAGCGGACGAAGCCGCATGTCAACATCGGCACGATCGGGCACATCGACCACGGCAAGACCACGCTCACCGCGGCGATCACCAAGTGCCAGGCCGACAAGGGACTCGCGGACTTCACGCCCTTCGACCAGATCGACAAGGCTCCCGAGGAGCGTGAGCGCGGCATCACGATCGCGATCGCGCACGTGGAGTACGAGACGGCGAGCCGCCATTACGCGCACGTGGATTGTCCCGGTCACGCGGACTACGTGAAGAACATGATCACCGGTGCCGCGCAGATGGACGGCGCGATCCTGGTGGTATCGGCCGCCGACGGCCCCATGCCACAGACCCGCGAGCACGTGCTGCTGGCGCGTCAGGTGGGCGTGCCGTTCATCGTGGTCTTCCTGAACAAGGCCGACATGGTCGACGACCCTGAGTTGCTCGACCTCGTCGAGCTCGAGGTGCGTGAGCTGCTGAGCTCCTACGAGTTCCCGGGCGACGACGTGCCCGTCGTGATCGGTTCCGCGCTGAAGGCGCTCGAGGGCGATCCCGATGCGGTCGCGAAGATCGATGAGCTGTTGGACGCGTGCGACTCCTACATCCCCGAGCCGGAACGAGACGTCGACAAGCCGTTCCTGATGCCGATCGAAGACGTGTTCTCGATCACCGGCCGTGGCACCGTGGTCACCGGTCGCGTCGAACGGGGCACGCTCGCCAAGATGTCCGAGGTCGAGATCGTCGGCATCCACGACACCCGCAAGACCACCGCCACCGACCTCGAGATGTTCCGCAAGCTCCTCGACGAGATCCAGGCCGGCGACAACGTCGGCGTGCTGCTGCGCGGGATCGACAAGGAGGACGTCGAGCGCGGCCAGGTGCTGGCCAAGCCCGGGAGCATCACTCCCCACACGGACTTCGAGGCGCAGGTCTACATCTTGAGCAAGGACGAAGGGGGCCGCCACACACCCTTCTTCAACGGCTACCGCCCCCAGTTCTACTTCCGAACGACGGACGTCACCGGCACGGCCCATCTGCCCGAGGGCGTCGAGATGGTCATGCCCGGCGACAACGTGGAGATGACGGTCGAGATGATCGCCCCGATCGCCATGGAGGAGGGGCTTCGGTTCGCCATCCGCGAGGGCGGCCGAACCGTCGGCGCGGGTCGCGTGGTGAAGATCGTCAGATGAGCTGCTACACAAGGCACCTTGACGAGCTCCTTCCCCCGAGCTCCACCTCCGCCGACCGGCGCGCGCTGGATGGCGCCGTTCGCGTGTACCTTGGGATGCCGAACGCCGACTGTCCCGAGGTCTGGGCGGTCGTGAAGGAACGACGCGACGAGCCCGCCTTCGTTGATGGGGTTCGGGCGGCGATGAGGGAGAACGACTGATGGCGAAGGGTGACAACCGCCCGAAGATCACGCTCGCATGCACTGAGTGCAAGCGGCGCAACTACAACACGGTCAAGAACCGCGTGAACGACCGCGAACGGCTCGAGCTGAAGAAGTATTGCCGGTGGGAGCGCAAGCACACGCTCCACCGCGAGACGCGTTGAGCCCGCTTCTTCGCCGCTGTCGGATCCCGGGCGTCGACCTCGGGTGTATCTCCACCGGGTCCGTGACGTCCACGGTGGTCACTCGCCCGTGACGGATGGCAGCCACGATCGCATCCAGCTTCGAGTGCACGCCGAGCTTCATCAAGACGTTCTGGATGTGCGTCCGAAGCGTGTTCCTGCTGACGTCGAGCCGGGTCGCGATGTCGTCGGGTGCGCACCCGTCGGCGAGCAGCTGAAGGACCTCCAGCTCGCGAGGCGTCAGCCGGTCGAACCGCTGCGCGATGTCGTCGTCGCGCGCGCGCAGCCGCCGGAGGCGACGCAGCGCGAACTCGATCTCGTCATGCGCGTTGCAGCGGGTCGCCCCGATACGCGGCGCGGACGGCATCGGCCAGGTCCTGCACGGCGGCGGTCTTGCGGAGGAACCCGTGCGCCCCGGCGTTGATCGCGCGGCCGAGCGCCAACTCGTCGTCCGCGCCGGTGAGGACGACGACGACGGTCTCCTTCGAGACCCCGTGGATACGGCGACTCGTCTCCAAGCCGTCCATGCCGGGCATCTGGAGGTCGATCAGACGCGACGTTGGGCTGCCGAGCCTCGGCCGCTGCACCGCGCTCTCTCCGTCGGCGATCGACGTCGACGATGTCGAGGTCGGCTTCCTTGCCCAACGCCACCCCCAGCGCTTCGCCGAACGATCGGTGGTCGTCGACGATGAGGACGGAGATGCGGGCTTCGTCAGCATCCATCTCCATGAATCCTAGGCCGCGGAACGGACCGGCGCACGGACCCTCTGCGGTTGCCGGGTGCGTGCCTCGCCGGTAGCGTGCGCCGCGTGAACGTCGAGGCCGAGGGAAAGACCTACGAACCGGTTCCCTTCGATGTCGATGAAGCCCGTGTGCGCGCGTTCCACGATCTGTTCGGAGGGCCATCGGGTATTCCCGCCGACCTTCGTCACCGCCGCGGAGTTCTCGGTGTTCCCGCTCGTGATCGGCGATCCGGAGCTCGCGCTCGACTTCCGCACGGTCGTGCACGGATCGCAGGAATACGAGATCCATCGCCCGTTGCTGCTCGGTGAGACCTTGACGGTGACCGCGCGGATCGCCTCGATCCGACAGAAAGGCGGCAACGGGTTCCTCGTCATCGAGATGCGGCTGACCGACGTCACCGGCGGGACGGTCGCCGTCACCCGCTCGACCATGATCGAACGGGCCGTGTCGGCATGACGATCCGGTTCGAGGACCTTCGCGTCGGCGACGACCTTCCGGCCCTCGCGAGAACGGTGACCCGTGAGGACGTTCGCGCCTACGCCGACGCTGGGGGCGATCAGAACCCGTTGCATCAGGACGACGACTTCGCCCGCATGGCCGGCTTCGACGGCATCATCGCCCACGGCATGTTCACCATGGGGCATCTGGGCGCCTGCGTGTCGACTGGGCGGGGATCCGGCAAGCGTGGTCCGCGTGTCGGCGCAGTTCCGGGCTCCCGTCTTCATGGGCGAGGAGATCGTCGCCGGAGGTCGCGTGCGATCGCTCGATCTGGAGACCCGCACGGTGACCGCCGGAGCTCTGGGTGACGCGTGGAACGCGACGGGAACGACGGAGTTCGCGATCCGCAAGGGCGAGGCGGAGGTCCGCTTCGCCCGACTGACGCGCCTAGTCGCGGCGGTGCTGGCCCGACATCGCCTGGATCGCGTCGCTCATCCGATCGATCACGATCTGCAGGTCCCCGCCGTAGCCCTCGTCGACCCGGACCGACAGCCGGTCCATCTTCTCGCCCAGGACCTCTGCGACCTTGACCATGGCCTCGGCGGTGGACTGCGTCTCCTTGTGGAGCTGGTCCGACATCGACTGGAACTTGCGGTCCACCGCGCCCACCACGTCGCGTACCCATCCCGGCCTGGAGCTCCTTGACCGCGCGAAGCGTCTGCTTCGCGACGTCGCCGTCGCTCCCGGCCGACGACGAGGGCATGGGCGAGGCCGACAGCCGCTCGGCGATGACGTCGGTTGTCCGATCGGATCATCTTCGCGACGCGCCGCGAGCCGGTCGTCCATGTGCTCGGACATCCGCTCCTCGGTTTGGGCGCGCGACGTGACGAGCGTCTCGACCAGGGTGATGCCCATCGAATCGATCGAGTCTGCCGTTGCGTTCAGCCGCTCGAGCGTCTGCTCGAACGTCGACGCGACGGCGATGTCGGCAGCCTCGGCTGCCCGTTGCGCGACGGTCTCCGCGACGGCGCCCAGTTGCGCGTCGACCCGGTCGGTGAGCGATGCCATGTTCCGCTCGACCGCTTCGCTCACCGCCAACGTGAGCACGGACATCCGCTCATCGATCGCCTCTCGCAGGTGATCCACCTGCTCGGCGGCGTTGCGCTCCATCAGCTCTCGGAGCGCCTGGGAATCCGAGCGCGTCAGCTGTGCCAGGCCCATGATCCGTGTCTCGATCAAGCGTTCCATGGCCATCTGATGTTCCTGGGTCGTGCGCGACTGGATCCCGATCCGCTCGCCCAGCATCTGGACCTGCTCGGCCGCCTCACGGGTCTCGTCCGCGACCGTGGCGCGGATCTTGTCGGCGAGCGTCTCGTCGTGCGCGGCGAAGGCGGTCGCGTGCTGTTCGATCCGCGAGGCCAGCCTTCCCATGGCCTCGGCGCCGCCCTGCACGTAGCTCTCCATCGCCTCGACGATCCGCGCGGTCTCCCTCGCGATCAGGTCGCCGTGCTCGACGATCCGCTGCTGGATGGCGTCGGTGAGGTTCTTGTCCCGTTCGTCCAGGTGCGCGAACGTCGAGGAGATGTGGGCCTCGACCTGCTCGAGCTGCGTGCGGATGAGCTCGACGCCCTGGAGCGTCGGGGAATTCGCGATCTCGTGGACCGAGCTCGCCGACAGCTGGATCGCCTCACGGACCAGGCGGCCGTTCTCGGCCAGTTCCGCGAGCGAATCCTCGAGCCGTGCCGTGCGAAGGGCCAGCGTTTGGAATCGGTCGTCGCTCGCCGCGATCAGGCTCCCGATCGCCTGGTCCCGTGAGATGAAGGACAGGATGCGTTCCTGCTCGGACGTGGTGTCCGCGCCGGAGGCACGCCACATCTCCGTGGCGATCTCGCGCATCAGCGCGGTGGCGTGCTCCTCGATGGCCCGAAGACCCTCATCGATCCGCTCCGCGATCGCGAGATCGAGGGCGGTCGTCCGAGCCGAGGCCGGACGGGTCTCGGGAGCGTCGGGGCGTCGGGTGAACAAGTCCACGCCGGGGGCCACCGGGACCTTCCGGCGTGTACGTGGTATCGGTATCGCATGACGAAGCCTCGCGATCCGGGGCCGGCGCGATGCGTCCGCAGCGAAGCATAGGTCAGGTATAGAGGCCCAAACACGCACCTGGCCCGAAAGATGAACGTGAGGCGATTCGACCTGCGCCTCCTTTGCCGAGGCGTGCGGACCGTCCCTATACTGAGGACTCCGAAGTCCCCAACGTACCTGGGCGGACCGGGCCGAGGCGCGTAGCTCAATTTGGTAGAGCACCGGTCTCCAAAACCGAAGGTTGGGGGTTCAAGTCCCTCCGCCCCTGCAAGGGAGATCCATGAACAGGCAGATGAAACGGATGCAGGAGCGCCAGAGCGGCGCGCGAAGCGCCTCGGTCGCCGAGCGCCGCGAAGCCGCCACCACTTCTGCGCGCCGTTCTGCCGCTCCCACCGAGGGGAAGAAGAAGCGCACCGGTGCGCGTCAGTTCCTCAAGGAGGTTCGTCAAGAGCTCCGCAAGGTCGACTGGCCCTCGCGTCGTGAGCTCATCTCCTACACCATCGTCGTGCTGGTGACGGTCATCGTGATGACGACCTTCGTCTTCGGTCTGGACTTCGTCTTCTCCAAGCTGATCTTCAACGTGCTCACCAACAACTGATCTCCTGACTGAGGACCTTCGTGACCCACGATCCCAGCCCCGAGGACTCGCGCGACGATGACGCGACCGAACCCGAGACGACGATCGCTCCACCGACCGACACCGACACCCAGGCAGGAACCGAGGACGACGTGACCGAGACGACAGGGATCATCGAGGACGAGGCGGCCGAGAGCCCCGCGTCCGAGGCATCAGCAGCCCCCGAGGAGTCGGCTACGCCGGTCTCGGACGACGAGGTCCTTGCCGACGTGTCGGTCGAGTCCTTGGTCGAGGAAGCGGCGGAGGTCCTCGAGGTCGCGGAAGAGTTCGAGGAGGCCGCCGAGGAGCTCGCCGCTGCCGGTGAGGTCGAAGAGGCCGCCGAGGCGCTCGAAGCGGCGGAGGATCTGGTGGAGATCGCCGAAGAGCTCGAAGAGGCCGCCGAGGTGCTCGAGGTCGTCGAGACGGTGGAGGCCTTCGAAGAGGTCGCTGAGCTCGTCGAGATGGCCGAGGTGCTCGATGAGGCGGAAGTGGAGATCGACGATCCGGCGCCCGCCGAGGTCGTGGCGGCGGAGGAGCCCGCCGAGCCGGCCGCGCACGATCCGTACGCGCGGTCCCGGCGATTGGTACGTCGTGCACACGTACGCGGGCTACGAGAACAAGGTGAAGACCAACCTCGAGTCGCGGATCCACACCATGCAGATGGAAGGCAAGATCTTCCGCGTTCACATCCCCATGGAAGACGTCATGGAGATCAAGAACGGCAAGAAGCAGGTCGTGCAGAAGAAGGTCTTCCCGGGCTACCTGCTGGTGAAGATGATCTACGACAACGACTCGTGGTACGTCGTGCGGAACACGCCCGGGCGTCACGGGCTTCGTGTCAGCGGGAACGGGCAGCAAGCCGACGCCGCTGTCGCAGCGCGAGGTCGAGAAGATCCTCGTGGTGAAGAAGGAAGAGGTGAAGCCGCAGTTCCGTCTGGGCTTCGAGGAGGGCGACGTGGTCCGCATCATCTCGGGGCCGTTCGCCGACTTCAACGGCACGATCAGCGAGATCAACGTGGACCAGAGCAAGCTGAAGGTCCTGGTCAACATCTTCGACCGCGAGACACCGGTCGAGCTGGGATTCGACCAGGAGTCGAAGGTCTAACCACAAACCGAGAGTGCGGGAGGCCGCGTCGACGCGGCCGCTAGACACCGCAGGAGGTGTAAGCAAATGGCACCGAAGAAGAAGACGCTCACGGCCCTCGTGAAGCTCCAGATCAAGGCCGGCGCAGCCACACCGGCGCCGCCGGTCGGAACGGCACTGGGGCAGCACGGGGTCAACATCATGGACTTCTGCAGGCAGTACAACGACGCCACGCAGCAGTTCGCGGGACAGAGTCATCCCGGTCGAGCTGACCATCTACGAGGACCGCTCGTTCTCGTTCGTGACCAAGCAGCCCCCGGCGGCCGAGCTCATCAAGGCAGGCCGCCGGCATCGAGAAGGGGTCCGACGTCCCGAACCGCGACAAGGTCGGACGGCTCTCACAGGCAGCCAGGTGCGGACGATCGCCGAGCAGAAGATGGAGGACCTGAACGCGAATGACGTCGAGCATGGCTATGCGCATCATCGCCGGCACCGCGCGCAGCATGGGCGTCGAGGTGGACGCATGAGCACGGCAAGCGCTACCGGAGGCAGAGACTAAGGTCGACGCGAGAGGGAGTACGCAGCCCGACGAGGCGTTCTCGATGCTGAAGTCGCTGCCCCGACGCCAAGTTCGACGAGACGGTCGAGGTCGCGTTCCGAGCTGGGCATCGATCCTCGCAAGGCCGAGCAGATGATCCGCGGAACCGTGTAGTCTGCCCAACGGAACCGGTCGTTCGGTCCGCGTCGCCGTGTTCGCCACGGGCGACAAGGCCCGTGAGGCCACCGAGGCCGGCGCCGACGTGGTCGGGGGCGAGGAGTTGGTCGAGGAGGTCATCAAGGGAAACATCGACTTCGACGCGACCGTCGCCACGCCCGACCTGATGGCAGCGGTCGGAAAGGCGGGTCGCGTGCTGGGCCCGCGCGGGCTGATGCCGAACCCCAAGACCGGCACCGTGACGATGGACATCGCGAAGGCCGTCTCCGACATCAAGGGCGGCAAGGTCGAGTACCGGACTCGGATCGTACCGGCAACGTTCACGTGATCATCGGCAAGAAGTCGTTCGACGAGCTCGCTTGGTCGAGAACTACCTGGCGGTCGTCGACGAGCTGCTTCGCGCGAAGCCGACGACGGCCAAGGGCCGGTACATCAAGAGCCTCGCGGTTTCGACGACCATGGGTCCCAGCGTCAGGATCGACACCGCTCATCCGAAGGGCGTCGACCTGAGCGTCTCCGCCTAGCGCGGAAGCGACCGGCCGCCGTATGGCCGAGCCGTCGACGCGTGCGCGGCGCCTGCCGTGGATCCTGGTCGGCGTCGCTATCGCGTTCAACCTCTGGACGCTGCGCGCCGAGCTCCTGAACGTCTGGTACCTGAACGACGCCGGGATCCATCAGTCGATGGTCCGCTGGGCAGCCATGCGGATGCGCGAGGGACATCTGCCCTTCGATGGCTGGTACCCCTACCTGTCGCTCGGCGCGTCGCGGTTCCACCACTACCAGAGCCTGCCGCACATACTGACGGGCGCGATCTCGACGATCGCCGGTCAGAGCACGTTCAGGTGGTCCCTGTACCTCCTGCTCTGCACGTGGCCGATCGCCGTGTACTGCGGCGGCAGATTGCTCGATCTCGAGCCGTGGGCGGCCGGCGTGGCGGCTCTCGTCTCGCCGCTCATCGTGAGCGCGCCGGCGCTGGGGTTCGAATGGTCGAGCTACGTGTGGCGGGGATCGGGGACCTGGGCCCAGCTCTGGGGGATGTGGGCGCTGCCGTTCGCGTGGGGGCTCTCGTGGCGAGCCGTCTCGAAGGGCCGAACGATCGCGCTCGCGGCCCTGGTGCTCGGCATCACCGTCTGCCTCCACCTCCTCATGGGCTATCTCGCGCTGTTGAGCTTGGGCGTATGGGTGTTGTTGTCGCCCAAGGACTTCTGGCGCCGGGTCGGGCGCGCGGCGCTCGTGGGCATCGGGGCGTTGGCGACCGCCGCCTGGATGCTCGTGCCGCTGATCACCGACGCGAAGTGGATGACGCAAGACGAGTTCTCGCGCGGCACGTTCTACTACGACTCGTTCGGGGCCCGGCGCGTCCTCGGGTGGTTGGTGACCGGTCGGATCTTCGACAACGGCCGCTTCCCCACCGTGAGCGTGCTCGCCCTCGTGGGGTTCGCGGTCTGCGTCTGGCGGTTCCGCCGGAGCGAGACGGCGCGCGCTGTCCTCGGGGTCGGCATGCTGAGCTTGCTGCTGTTCTTCGGCCGGCCGACGCTTGGGGCCGTGATCGACCTGCTCCCCGGCGGCACCGATCTGTTCCTGCGGCGATACGTCACCGGCGTGCACCTGGCGGGCATCTACCTCGCGGGGATCGGCGGCGCCTGGGCCGGAGCGCAGGCGATGCACCTGGTCCGGACGCGCGCGACCTGGCTGCGTCCGGCGTACGTCGTAGCCGCGCTGGCGATCGTGTTGGCCGCGTTCGTGGCGCCGGCCGCGGTGGAGCGTTACTCGTACGAACGTGTGGGCGCCGCGTGGATCGCGGATCAGCGAGCCGCCCAGTCGACGGAGGGGGCCGACTTCGCCTCGCTCGTGGCGACGGCCAAGGCGACCGCGCCCGGCCGGATCTACAGCGGCATGCGGGCGAACCGGTCGGCGCCGAAGATCGACTTCGTCCCGGGATTCGCCGCCCTGCTGAACCTGGACGCCGACGCCGTCGGCTTCACGCGCCCGACCTGGTCGTTGATGTCCAACGTCGAGAACCGATTCGCCGCGCACGTCCCCGCGCAGGTCGACATGTTCGGCGTGCGCTGGGCGATCCTGCCGCGAGGCGACACGCCGCCCGCCGGTTCGCTGCAGGCGGCGGTCGCCGGCGACTGGGTGCTGTGGTCGACGGGCGACATCGGCTACCTCTCGGTGGTCGACACGGTGGCGCCGGTCGCCGTGGATCGAACGGATCTGGGCCTGCGCATGGCGGCGTTCCTCAGCTCGAACCTCCCCCTCAAGGGGCGGTACCCGACGCTGGCGTGGGCCGGCGCGACTGGGGCAGATCCGACGCTCGGTCCGGGCGAGGACCCCTCGACGCCGCCGGGGAGCGTGCTGACGGCGTTCGCGCAACCCGCCGACGGGCGGTTCGGCGGTGAGGTGCAGGCAGACAGGGCCGCGGTGGTGCAGTTGAAGGCGTCGTTCGACCCGCGATGGACCGCTACGGTTGACGGTGTCGATTCGCCGACGGAGATGATCGCGCCAGGATTCGTCGGGGTGCGCGTCACGCCCGGGCATCACCGGGTGCTCTTCGTGTACCACGCCTATCCCTTCTACTGGTTGCTGTTCGCGTTCGGCGCGGCCGTGATGGTCGCCCTCGTGCTCGTCGAGCGACGGTTCCTCGGACGCTCGGCGTCGGAAGCGGATGACACGCCCGAGCCGGGCACCGGCTGAACCGCCTGCTACCCTTCCTCCGCCGCAGACAGCAGGGGCGCGAGAGCGCGTAATCCCGACCGGGTACCCGCCGAGGCGATCGAAGATGTCGCGTCCCGCGCGTCTCCGCCGTCTGCGGAGGCGCGTTATTTCATGTTCCGTCAGGAGGCGCGATGCCCAAGACCGAGAAGATCGAACGGGTCGCCGAGCTCAAAGCGGGGATCGATGGATCCGACGCCTTGCTGCTCACCGAGTACCGCGGTCTCACGGTGTCCGACATCACCGAGCTTCGTCGATCCCTCGCCGAGGGCGGCACGACGTTCGCCGTGGTGAAGAACACGCTCATGCAACGGGCGGCGGCCGATGCATCGATCGACGACTTGGAGCCCATGCTGCAAGGGCCGACCGCGGTCGCGTTCATCGCTGGCGATCCTGTCGCGGCGGCCAAGAAGGTCGTCGAGGCGGCGAAGAAGTTCCCGGCCCTGATCCTCAAGGGCGGGTACATGGACGGCCAGGTCCTGTCGGCCGATGAGGCCAAGGGGCTCGCGGACCTCGACTCTCGCGAGGTCATGCTCTCGAAGATCGCGGGCTTGCTGAAGGGCGAGATGTCTCGCGCCGCCTCCATGTTCGTCTCCGCGCAGTCGAAGTTCCTGTCGCTGCTCGAGGCGTACAGGGAGAAGGTGCCCGACGACTCGGTCCCCGAGGCCCCCGAGGTCGTGGAGACCCCTGAAGCCGTCGAGGCTGTCGCGGAGCCGGCCCCGACCACGGAGCCCGAGGAAGGCGCCCCCGTCGAGGATGCGGAAGAGGCTCCCGTCGTCGAAGAGGCGGGCGGAGTGCCCGACGCCGAAGGAACCAACGAAGCCCCCGCCGCCGAGGCGGAGGTTGCAGACGATGCAGCAGCGACGAACGACGAAGCAGGAGAGGAGTAACCGATGGCGAAGATGAGCACGGACGAGTTGCTCGATCAGTTCAAGGAGATGACGCTCCTCGAGCTGTCGGCGTTCATCAAGGAGTTCGAGGAAACCTTCGACGTGAAGGCGGCCGCAGCGGGTCCCGTGATGATGGCGGCGCCCGGCGGCGGTGGCGCCGGCGGGGCCGAGGCCGAGGAGGAGCAGTCGGAGTTCGACGTGGTGCTCACCGGCGCGGGCGACAAGAAGATCCAGGTCATCAAGGAGGTGCGTGCCCTCACCAGCCTGGGCCTCAAGGAGGCCAAGGACCTGGTCGATGGGGCGCCTCAGACCGTCCTGGAGAAGGTCACCAAGGAAGCCGCCGACAAGGCCAAGGAAACCCTCGAGGCAGCAGGGGCTTCGGTCGAGGTCAAGTAGCGCTCCACCGGCCCGCGGGGCGTTCCGCCCCGCGGGCCGGTGATCGTTCCCACGCGAAGCCGTTGGCAGATGCCCAGTTTCGGTGGAGCGATACGATTCCTCCCCAAGGCGTATGCCCCACTCCTCACCGGGCGCTTGGGGGATGCCTCGGGAGGCAATGCCCTATGCCGATCCTGACCGATGGTTGGCACTTCGCGGCCGAAATGAAGGAAACGTTCCACCAGCGAGCGTGCCTGTGCTAAGGTCCGGCGCGTGGACCCGTCCCCTCCACCCGCCCGCTGGCTGAGGAGGTGCTTCATATGACAACGATGGATGGCAGGCATTTCGGGAACCGGCTTCGCGAAGCCCGCGTACAGGCCGGATTCAGCCAGTCCGAGCTCGAGGAATTGTCCGGCATCCCCAAGGCCCGGCTCTCGCGATACGAGAACGGACACGTCGAACCCTCGATCCAGACACTCGCCCGCCTAGCTCGCGCCCTCAACGTGTCCGAGGCGTCCCTCTTGGGCGATCAGCGCGCGATCCTCGAGGGATTCTTCAACGTCCTGTCGACCCGGGGTGTTCACATCACCTCCGTGGAACAGGGCGCCCGACTGGCCAACGCTGTCGCAGACATGGTCCTGGCCCTCGGCGGCATGCAGTCGTTCGGCGCCGACGGCGAACTCGCTCACGGATCGGCCACCGACCAGGAATCCGACCCGCTCACGTCTTGGGTCGATGCCGGGGTGCCGGCCGGCGCCGACATCTCCTGACGAGCCCGTGTAACCGGACCGCGCGCCGCCCCCGCGCATGAGCATGACCATCGACGGCGTCGAGGTCGTCGATCTCGAGGTCTACGCCGACGTCCGAGGATCCTTCGTCGAGTTCTACCGCCAGTCCTGGGTCCCCTCGGACCACTCTGCGTTGCAGGGCAACATCTCTCGTTCGACCTCCGGCTCCCTGCGCGCGATGCACTTCCACCGGCGACAGTGGGACTACTGGTTCGTCGTGGCCGGCACGATGTTCGTCGCGCTCGCCGATCTCCGAATGGGATCGCCCACCGAGCGGGCCACCTCGACGCTTCGATTGTCGGCAGAGACGCCCAAGGGGCTGTTCATCCCGCCCGGGGTCGCCCACGGGTTCCTCGCCGAGACCGATCTCGTTCTCGGATATCTGGTCGATCGGTACTTCGACGGAACGGACGAATGGGGGATCGCCTGGAACGATCCGGAGCTCGGGATCGAATGGCCCGCCGACGATCCCATCCTGTCCGACCGGGACCGGAGCAACCCGAGCCTCTCGGAGGCGCTGCGGGACCCGGTTCCGTACGCCCCTCCCGTGGGTTGACCTCGTCGGCGGGAGGGCGTACCCTTCCGCCCGTCCCTGCCAGGGATCGCGCAGGCGCGGGTTGACTGTGCCTGCTTTCGTGCGTACACTACCCGATTGCCGTGCCGTCCACGCCGTCCACCGCGCTCTGCCGTGCGCCAGCTAGCTTCCCCGGGAGGGATTCCTTTTGCCTGATCAGCTTGTCCCTGTCCGTGAACGTGTCACTTTCGCCAAGCTCGACGAGGTTCTTCCACTCCCCGACCTCGTGGGCATCCAGAGGGAGTCGTTCGATTGGCTCCTGTCCGAGGGTCTGAAAGAAGTCCTCGAAGAAGTTTCGCCCATCGAAGATTTCACCGAACAGTTCCAGCTGTATTTCGGCCGTCACCAGTTCAAGGACGTCAAGGCCTCTGAAGAGGAGTGCCGCGACAAGGACATCACGTACAGCCAGCCCCTGTTCGTCGAGGCCACGTTCGTCAACAAGGTGACCGGCGAGATCAAGGAGCAGGAAGTATTCATGGGGGACTTCCCGATCATGACCGGTCGGGGGACCTTCATCATCAACGGCACCGAGCGCGTCGTCGTGTCGCAGCTCGTGCGCTCCCCGGGCGCCTACTTCTCCAAGGATCTCGACAAGACCTCCGACAAGGACGTCTACGTCGCCAAGATCATCCCCGGCCGCGGCGCGTGGCTCGAGTTCGACGTCGACAAGAAGGACACGGTCGGCGTGCGCATCGACCGCAAGCGGCGGCAGAACGTCACCGTGCTCCTCAAAGCGCTGGGCTGGACGGCCGACGAGATCCTGACGCTCTTCGACAACGCGCCCTCCATCCAGCTCACGCTGGAGAAGGACCACGTCGAGACGCAGGAGGAGGCGCTCGAGGACATCTATCGCAAGCTCCGTCCCGGCGAGCCGCCCACGGCGGAGTCCGCGCGCACGCTGCTCGAGAACCTGTTCTTCAACCCGAAGCGCTACGACCTCGCCCGTGTCGGCCGCCACAAGGTGGACAAGAAGCTGAGTGGCCCCGAGGGGGACCTGCTGAAGCAACTGCGCCAGCACTCCAAGGCGCTCGGCGAGCTCGACAACCCGGACAAGAAGGCCTGGGAGCAGGTCCGCTACCGCGTCTTCTCCGAGCTGCAGAAGGACGAAGCCGGAGCGGGAGCGCCGAAGTACAAGGCCGTCCTCACGTACGAAGACATCCTGAAGACGGTCCGCTATCTGGTGCGGTTGCACGCCGGCCAGGACGGCTACGACCCCGACGACATCGACCACTTCGGTAACCGCCGCCTTCGCAGCGTCGGCGAGCTGATCCAGAACCAGATCCGGATCGGCCTGTCGCGCATGGAGCGCGTCGTCAAGGAGCGGATGACGACGCAGGACGTCGAGGCGATCACGCCGCAGACCCTGATCAACATCCGTCCGGTCGTCGCCTCGATCAAGGAGTTCTTCGGGACGTCCCAGCTGTCGCAGTTCATGGACCAGACGAACATGCTCTCCGGGCTCACGCACAAGCGCCGTCTCTCCGCGCTCGGGCCAGGTGGCCTCTCGCGGGAGCGCGCGGGGTTCGAGGTCCGCGACGTCCACCCGTCGCACTACGGGCGCATGTGTCCGATCGAGACGCCCGAGGGGCCGAACATCGGCCTGATCGGGTCGCTCTCGTCCTACGGACGCATCAACGAGTTCGGGTTCATCGAGACCCCGTACCGCCGGGCCACGGGCGGCAGCGTGACCGACAAGATCGACTACCTGTCGGCCGACGAGGAGGACAAGCACGTCATCGCCCAGGCGAACGCCGCCGTGGACAAGAACGGCAAGTTCACGGAGTCCCTCGTCCTCGTCCGCAAGAAGGGCGGCGAGGTCGATTCGGTGCCGCCGAATGAGGTCGACTACATGGACGTCTCGCCGAAGCAGCTCGTGTCGGTGGCGGCGGCCTTGATCCCGTTCCTGGAGCACGACGACGCGAACCGCGCCCTGATGGGCGCCAACATGCAGAAGCAGGCCGTGCCCCTGCTCCGCTCCGACGCCCCGCTCGTCGGGACCGGCGTGGAGTTCCGCGCGGCGGTCGACGCCGGCGACGTGGTCATCGCGCTGGACGGCGGTACGGTCGAGGACGTCTCGGCCGACGAGATCATCGTCAAGGAGCGCACAGGCACACTGCACACGTACAAGCTGCTCAAGTACCGGCGTTCGAACCAGGGCACGTGCCAGAACCAGAAGCCGATCGTCGAGGCCGGCGACAAGGTCGTGAAGGGTCAGGTCATCGCCGACGGCCCCTCGACCGAGGCCGGCGAGATCGCGCTCGGCAAGAACCTGATCGTGGCGTACATGCCGTGGGAGGGCCACAACTACGAGGACGCGATCATCCTGTCCGAGCGTCTGGTGAAGCAGGACGTCCTCACCTCGATCCACATCGAGGAGCACGAGGTCGACGCCCGCGACACCAAGCTCGGCGCCGAGGAGATCACGCGCGACATCCCGAACGTCTCCGAGGAGATCCTCAAGGATCTCGATGAGCGCGGGATCGTCCGCATCGGCGCGGAGGTCACCACCGGTGACTACCTGGTGGGCAAGGTCACGCCCAAGGGTGAGACCGAGCTCACGCCGGAAGAGCGCCTGCTGCGCGCGATCTTCGGTGAGAAGGCGCGCGAGGTGCGCGACACGTCGCTGAAGGTGCCACACGGTGAGTCGGGCAAGGTCATCGGCGTTCGCGTGTTCAGCCGGGACGACGGCGACGAGCTGCCCCCCGGTGTGAACCAGCTGGTCCGTGTGTACGTGGCCCAGAAGCGGAAGATCTCCGACGGCGACAAGCTGGCCGGCCGACACGGGAACAAGGGCGTCATCTCGACGATCCTTCCAGAGGAGGACATGCCGTTCCTCGAAGACGGCACACCGGTCGACATCATCCTGAACCCGCTCGGCGTCCCGTCCCGGATGAACCTGGGGCAGGTCCTCGAGGCGCACCTGGGCTACGCCGCCATGGTCGGGTTCAAGAAGGACGGGGTCGACCACCAGGGCCCGGTCCACGTCGCCACGCCGGTCTTCGACGGCGCCAGCGAGTTCGAGATCCTGGACGCCATCCGCAGCTCGCACGCGAACGCCGACGGCGTCCGGCTGATCGACGACGTGGGCAAGGCGCGGTTGTTCGACGGCCGCTCCGGCGAGCCGTTCGAGGAGCCCGTGACGGTGGGCGTCGCCTACATCCTGAAGCTGCTCCACTTGGTCGACGACAAGATCCACGCCCGTTCGACCGGCCCCTACTCGATGATCACGCAGCAGCCCCTGGGCGGGAAGGCCCAGTTCGGCGGCCAGCGGTTCGGCGAGATGGAGGTCTGGGCGTTGGAGGCCTACGGTGCCGCCTACGCCCTGCAGGAGCTGCTCACGATCAAGTCGGACGACGTGCTCGGTCGCGTCAAGGTCTACGAGGCCATCGTGAAGGGCGAGAACATCCCCGAGCCGGGGATCCCCGAGTCCTTCAAGGTCCTCATCAAGGAGATGCAGTCCCTCTGTCTGAACGTCGAGGTTCGCTCGTCGTCCGGTGAGGAGATCGAGCTCCGCGAGACCGACGAGGACGTGTTCCGTGCGGCCGAGGAGCTCGGCATCGACCTGTCCCGGCGCGAGCCGGCGGGAGCTGATTTCGACTGACCGGGAACACGCGAGCGTTGAAACAAGTGAAGAGCGAGCCACGCCCACAAGGCGAAAGGGAGGCGAGCGCTTAAGTGCTGGACGTCAATTACTTCGATGAACTCCGCATCGGCCTGGCGCAGGCCGATCAGATCCGCGCCTGGTCCAACGGCGAGGTGAAGAAGCCGGAGACCATCAACTACCGAACCCTCAAGCCCGAGAAGGACGGCCTGTTCTGCGAGCGCATCTTCGGTCCCACGCGGGACTGGGAGTGCCACTGCGGAAAGTACAAGCGCGTCCGGTTCAAGGGCATCATCTGCGAGCGCTGCGGCGTGGAGATCACGCGGTCCAAGGTCCGTCGTGATCGCATGGGCCACATCGAGCTCGCCGCTCCCGTCACCCACATCTGGTACTTCAAGGGTGTTCCGTCCCGACTGGGCTACCTGTTGGACCTGGCGCCCAAGGACCTCGAGCGGATCATCTACTTCGCGGCGTACGTCATCACGCGCATCGACGTCGACCGGCGGCACAAGGACCTGCCGGAGATCGAGTCGGGTCTCGAAGAAGAGAAGCGCGAGATCGAGACGCTCCGCGACGACGACGTCAAGAAGCGGCTGAACGAGCTCGAGGACAGGCTGAAGGAGCTCGAGGGTGAAGGCGCCAAGGGCGCGCAGCTCTCCGCTGCCAAGCGCGAGGCGCAGCGCGACATCGAGCGGCTGACCGAGCAGGCCAAGCGCGAGACCGATCACCTCGACGAGGTCGTGTCCGCCTTCAAGGGCCTGAACGTGAAGCAGCTGGTGGCCGACGACGCCGTCTACCGTTCGCTCCGCGAGCGGTTCGGCGACTACTTCGAGGGCGGCATGGGCGCGGAGGCCATCAAGCGCCTGCTCTCGGACTACGACGTCGAGACCGAAGCCGCGGCGCTCCGCGACCAGATCGAGAACGGCAAGGGCACGCGTCGCCTCAAGGCGATCAAGCGCCTGAAGGTCGTCTCCAACTTCGTGGACGGTCGTTCCAACCCGATGGGGATGGTGCTCGACGCGATCCCGGTCATCCCGCCGGACCTGCGCCCGATGGTGCAGCTCGACGGTGGTCGGTTCGCCACGTCCGACCTGAACGACCTCTACCGCCGCGTGATCAACCGGAACAACCGGCTGAAGCGACTGCTCGACCTGCAGGCGCCGGAGATCATCGTCAACAACGAGAAGCGGATGCTGCAGGAGGCCGTCGACGCGTTGTTCGACAACGGCCGCCGCGGCCGTCCCGTCACGGGTCCCGGCAACCGTCCGCTGAAGTCCCTCAGCGACATGCTGAAGGGCAAGCAGGGCCGGTTCCGGCAGAACCTGCTGGGCAAGCGCGTGGACTACTCCGGCCGCTCGGTCATCGTGGTCGGTCCGGAGCTCCGCCTGCACCAGTGCGGTCTGCCCAAGCAGATGGCGCTCGAGCTCTTCAAGCCGTTCGTGATGAAGCGGCTGGTCGACCAGGCCTTGGCGCAGAACATCAAGAGCGCCAAGCGCATGGTCGAGCGCGCCCGTCCGCAGGTGTGGGACGTGCTCGAAGAGGTCATCCGGGAGCACCCGGTCATGCTGAACCGCGCACCGACCCTGCACCGTTTGGGGATCCAGGCGTTCGAGCCGGTGCTCGTGGAAGGCAAGGCCATCAAGATCCACCCGCTCGTCTGTGCGGCGTTCAACGCCGACTTCGACGGGGACCAGATGGCGGTGCACGTGCCGCTGTCGGCCGAGGCGCAGGCCGAGGCGCGGATCCTGATGCTCTCGACCAACAACATCCTTTCGCCCGCGCACGGTCGTCCGATCGCCACGCCCACCCAGGACATGGTGCTGGGGCTCTACTACCTGACCATCGCGATCGAAGAAGACGCGAAGGACGAGGACACGCCGGCGTTCTCCTCGCTCAACGAGGCGGTCCTTGGCGCTCGACCGCGGCTACTCGCTGCAGCGTCCGATCCGGATCCGGCTGGAGGGCAAGAAGCTTCCGGACGACATGCTGCCGGAGGGCTGGGATCCGAAGACCGGCCGGGCTCCGACGGTTCGCACGACGATCGGCCGGGTGTTGTTCAACAACGCGTTCCCGGACGACTTCGAGTTCCGCAACCAGCCGGTCCTGAAGAACGACATCGCGCGGTTCGTGGACCAGACGGTCCACGACTACGACCGGGCGATGGTCGAGGAGACGCTCGACAACCTGAAGAACCTGGGGTTCCACTACGCGACCCGTGCCGGCGTCACGATCGGCGTCGAGGACGTCACGGTGCCGCCGTCCAAGCAGAAGATCCTGGACGAGCACGAGAAGATGGCGCAGAAGGTCGAGGGCCAGTACCGCAAGGGCATCATCACCGACGACGAGCGTCGTCAGGAGCTCATCGAGATCTGGACCCAGGCGACCGACGCCGTTAAGAACGCCATGGAGGAAGGGTTCACCGCCACGAACCCGATCTTCATGATGGCGAACTCGGGAGCCCGAGGGAACATCATGCAGATCCGCCAGCTGGCCGGCATGCGTGGCCTGGTGGCCAACCCGAAGGGCGAGATCATCCCGCGGCCGATCAAGTCGAACTTCCGCGAGGGCCTGTCGGTGCTGGAGTACTTCATCTCCACGCACGGCGCCCGCAAGGGCCTGGCCGACACCGCGCTCCGTACCGCCGACTCGGGGTACCTCACGCGGCGCCTGGTCGACGTGGCGCAGGAGCTGATCATCCGCGAGGACGATTGCGGCTCCGACCGCAGCATCCCCGTCCAGGTGAACGTCCTGCGGCCCGACGGCTCCGCCGTGAAGGCGGCGCACATCGAGACCAGCATCTTCGGCCGTGTCTTGGCCGAGGACGTCAAGGTCGGCAGCAAGAAGGTGGCGCTCGCAGGCGAGGAGCTCACCGACGAGCTGTGCGCGGTCGTCGTGGCGTCCGGTGTCGAGTCCGTCCGTGTCCGGTCGGTCATCACGTGTGAGGCCGAGGTCGGCGTCTGCCGCCTCTGCTACGGACGGAACCTGGCCTCCGGCCGGGTCGTCGAGATCGGCGAGGCGGTCGGCATCATCGCGGCCCAGTCGATCGGCGAGCCGGGCACGCAGCTCACCATGCGGACGTTCCACACCGGTGGCGTCGCGGGCGAGGACATCACGCACGGTCTGCCTCGTGTCGTCGAGCTGTTCGAGGCGCGCAAGCCCAAGGGTGAGGCGCAGATCACCGAGCTGTCCGGCACGGTCTCGATCGAGGACGACGACGAGAAACACGTGCGTCGCATCCGCGTGACGGACGAGACGGGCGACATGGTCGAGTACCCGGTGTCGTTCCGCGCGCGGCTCACCGTGTCCGACGGCGAGACCGTCGAGGTCGGGCAGCGACTGACCGAGGGATCGGTGAACCCGCACGAGAAGCTGCGGGTCGAAGGCGTGCAGGCCCTCCAGATGCACATGGTCGAAGAGGTCCAGCAGGTCTACCGCAGCCAGGGCGTCACGATCCACGACAAGCACATCGAGCTGATCGTTCGCCAGATGCTCCGCAAGGTGCACATCATCGAGCCGGGGGACACCACGTTCCTGCCCGGCGACATGGTGGCGCGCCGGTACTTCGAGGAGACGAACGCGGAAGTGGTCGAGAACGGCGGCATGCCCGCCTCGGCCCGCCCCGTCCTGCTCGGCATCACGAAGGCGTCGCTCGCGACGGATTCGTGGCTGTCGGCGGCGTCCTTCCAGGAGACAACGCGCGTGCTCACCGACGCGGCGATCGGCGCTCGTTCGGACCCGCTGCTGGGCCTGAAGGAGAACGTGATCATCGGCAAGCTGATCCCCGCCGGGACCGGCATGCCGCGGTACCGCAACGTGCAGGTCCGGGTCAAGCCCGAGGCCATCCCGGAGTACTGGCTCGCTCGTCAGCGCGAGATCCTCGAAGCTGTCGAGAGCGGGACCGGGGAGCCGGCGCTCGTGGGGCTCACCCGCGAGCAGGCAGAGGCCATGCTCGGGGGGCCGGCTTCCGGGTCGGAGGAATAGAGGCTGGTCAGAACCGCTGGGCTGCGCGTGAGCGTGGAGGGCCGGGGGCGCGCCGCGAGGGGAGAGCGAAGCCCCTCGCGGCGACCCCCGGCCCTCTTTGCCGTCAGGCGGTCGTCGCGTCGGCCTCGTACTCGGTGACGCACATGTCGAGCGGGTTGCCGGTGCACCGGCGGAAGACGTCAGACGCGTAGGTGTCGTGCATCAGGGCTTGCGCGAGTCGTTTCACCGTTCCCGGGTAGGTGCGTTCGAGGTACTGGAGGAAGTGCGCCGTCGTTTGGTAGCCGGCCGTGGCCTTGCCGGGTTCGAAGTGCGCTTGGGTCCACGCGGCGTCGTACCCGAGCTGGTCGCGGACGTAGTCGGCGAGGCCTTCGATGAGCCAGATCGTGGTCTCGTCGTACGTCGGGGCTCGCATGATCGCGTGGGTGAACTCGTGCAGGACGCCGCCGACGTCGTCGGGATGTTGGGTGAACCACTGCCAAGAGAGGAAGACCCGGGTGCCGTTCGTCCACGCCGCTCCGGGTCCCTGGTGCTCGACGTGGATGGTGACGTTCGGGATCTCCTCGGCCCCGATCAGAGCGGCGATGTCGGCGGCGTGTTGCTCGTAGAGGCCTTCGGCCCAGGTTCGGAGCTTCGCCGCGCGGGTCATGCCTCGGTGACGATCCGCAGGAGCTCGGCGTGGACGGCGGGCGGACCGGCGAGGATGTCGCCGGACAGGACGTCGTCGGCGCCGGCCCAGTCGGTGACGGTGCCGCCCGCTTCTCGGATCAGGACGACCCCGGCGGCCACGTCCCAGGGACCCAGGGCCAGCTCGAAGAACCCGTCGAACACGCCGGCCGCCACCCACGCCAGATCGAGCGCGGCGGCGCCGGGCCGGCGAAGGTCCTCGAAGCGCTCGAGCGCCGCGTACAACGCCCGGTAGTAGCGGGGCAGGACCTCCTTGTGGCGGAACGGGAAGCCGGTGCCGACGACGGCTCGATCGACGGTGCGACTGGCCACGTGGAGGCGTTCGATGGAGCCGTCCGCACGTTCGACGGTGGCTCCTGAGCCTGCCGCGGCCGCATACGTCTCGCGCAGGAACGGCGCGTGGACGACCCCGACCGTCGGCCTTCCTTCTTCCACCAGTGCGACCGAGACGGCGACGATCGGGAACCCGTGGAGGAAGTTGGTGGTGCCGTCGAGGGGATCGACCAGCCAGTACCGGTCGGACGTCACCCCGCCCCGCTCCTCCCCGACGAGCGGGATGTCTGAGGTGGCTTCGGCCAGGAAGCTCGCGATCGCCCGTTCGCTCGCCCCGTCGACGGCCGTCACGTAGTCACCGGCGCTCTTCTCTTCTGCCTCGCGCGTCCGGCCCGCGGCCAGGATCGTCGCACCGCCGATGCGGGCCGCCTCGGAAGCGACGGTCAGGAGCTCGTTCGGCGTCATCCCGCGACGCTACCAAGCGCAGGAGCGTTGACGATCACAGCCGGCCAGCGCGCGTCGATCAGCCCGACGTCTTCATGAAAGCCACCGGGATGGTGATCTCGTTGGCCCCGGACGACGGGTGGAGCGTGATGCTGCCGAAGTACTGGCCGTCGGCCAGCGCCTGACCGACGATCTCGATGTCGATCTCCAACGCAGCGCCGGGCGCGACGCTCCAGTCGGGCGACGTGACGGTGATGGTGGCTCCCGCGGGTGCGACGGTGGTCGCCGTGAACGTTTGTGGCGACCTGCTCACGTTCACGCCGTAGCGGGTCGTGGAGATCGTTCCCCGCATCTGCACCGCGTCGATGCTCGGGAGGTTGAGGTCGAGCCAGCCGCGCGGGTCGCGATCCGCGGCGACGAAATCACTCGCGGGGACATCGAACGTCAGGGTGGGCTGCACGGCGCGATCCGCGCGGATCGATCCGGCGCCGTCGTCGAAGGGATCGGCGGGCGTGACGCCGTCCTCCTTCGTCGCGGTCTGCAGCGCAGACGTCATGAGGGCCGACTTCACCTGGCCGGGCGTCCAGCTCGGGTGAACCGCCAGGATGAGCGCGGCCACGCCGGCGGCGTACGGGCTGGACATGGAGGTACCGGCGATCGACTGGAACAACTGTCCCGGCGGCCCGAACGCGTCGTCGACGGGATCGGGCGTGTCCCCGGCGAGCACCTGGAGTCCCGGCGCCGTGACGTCCGGCTTGATGGATCCCCCGGCAGGCCCGCGGGACGAGAAGGTCGTCATCTGGTCGGCGTGGATCGGGGCCGGTGCGCCTGTCTCCCATGTGGCCCGAACCTGCTCGTGCGCGTCGAGGAACGAAAGCAGGGTGTTCGCCGGCTCCGGACCCTCGAGCATCACGGTCGGGATCCAGAAGTTGTCGGTGAACAGATCCTGGTGCGACGGGTTGTACAGGATCATCCCGGCCGCCCCGCCCTGCCGAACATCGAGGGACTTCTCGATGCGCGTGACGGTCCCACGCTCACAGACCACGACGAGGTTCGTCGCGGACCCTGGGTCCATCGGCGTGCTGCAGAGCGGGTCGCCATATCCGGATACGTCGGCCGCCGACACGACGGTCCGCCCGGCGACGCCGCGGGTGATCGTCGATCCGGGCAGGCTGAGCGTCGTCCCGTCGGAGGCGCGGAGCTGAAGGCTCGTCATGAAGGCGCTCGGGCCGTACGACGCGCCGACGGTCGTCACCCACGGTCCGGCGTGCTCGGCGGTTCCCGGCGCGGGACCCGAGTTGCCTGCCGAGGCGTTCACGTCGATGCCCGCGGCGTACGCGTCGAGGAAGGCCAGCTCGACGGGGTCGGTGAACGGATCGGCCCCTCCGCTGATCGAGAAGTTGATGACGTCGACACCGTCGATGACCGCCTGTTGGATGGCGCTCACGGAGTCCGAGCTGTAGCAGCCCCGATCGAGGCAGACGCGATAGGCGATGACACGCGCCCCGGGGGCCATCCCGCTGACGCGCCCGCGGGGCAGGCCGAAGACCGAAGCCGTCGTCGGAGCGCCGGCCGCGGTCGATGCCGTGTGCGTCCCGTGGCCGTCCGCGTTGCGTGCCGAGCACTCGCCGGTGCGGTTGTCGCAGAACTCGCCCGGCACGGCCTTGAGCACGGACATGTAGGTGTCGGTGAACGCGTAGGCGCCGATCAGCTTGCGGTTGCAGGTGAACGGTTTCCCCAAGTCGGGGTCGGAGCCATCGCCGAACTCGCATCCGGCGGCGCGGGCGAACGGGCCGAGCCCCATGTCCCTGAAGGATGGATGTTCGGGCCAGATGCCCGAGTCCAGCACGCCGATGACCACGTTCCTTCCCGCCCGAGCCGGACCGCCCAGGGTCGGCCAGACCTGGTCGGCGCCCAGGAAGTGCGGCGTGGTGGTCGCGAGCGTGAGGGCCAGGCGGTCACGCTGAACCGCCACGACACCCGGGACCCTCAGGACATCTCGCACGCGGCCGGCCGGAACCAGCATCGAGGCGCCGCCGTACACGACGTCGAACGTCCGAAGGAGCCGTGCCCCAGGGACCGTTCGGCGGATCGAGTCCGCGATCGAGGTCATCCTGGTCGTCAAGAACCGCCGGTACAACTCCACGCGGCTCGACCTCATATGCAGGCTGCCAGCCACGCTGGGGCTGGTCGCTCGCAGGCCGGGGATCCCTCCCGCGTAGCTCGCGATCGGATCGACGTCGAACCGGACCATGACCGGGATCGGGTGGCTGCCCCGCAGTCGGAGCAGCCTCGGGTCCGATCGGGCGAGGCGGGCGGTGGGGGATGTGGCCGAGGTGACGGCGCTTCCTACGGACGCCCGGGGGACCGCGGAGGGTCTCGGCCCGGCCCCGGCGGGCGCGGCGACCGCGGAGGCGGCCAGGACCAGGGCGATGAGTGCGATCGCGGACCTGTGCGGACCGCCGACGGACACCTACCCCTCCTATCGTCGTCCGGCATGGTCGTCCTGCTCTCATCACATTGGCATGGGCCGGGTGAGCCCGCATCCGGCTTTCGGCCGCCGGCATCGGTACTAACGGCCCGCTCAGCGTCCTGAGGAAGGGGGAAAGTTGACACTTCGTGTGTGTGACCGGTAGCTTTATCGGTCGCGCCCCGGTACGGCGGGCATCCGGGCGCGCCTCGCTTCCGGACTCCCGGAGGAGGAACCTCGATGCGACGCGGTTTCGCGCTGCGCGGGGGGATCTGGGCTCGCGGACCGGGCGATTGCGCGGTTCCGGTGTTTGACAACGAAAGAGTGCAGACGAGAGATCTATGCCTACGATCAACCAACTTGTCCGATATGGGCGGGAGCGCCCGAAGACCAAGACCAAGAGCCCTGCGCTCAAGGGGTCTCCGCAGCGCCGTGGCGTCTGCACGCGTGTATAGACCACCACCCCCAAGAAGCCGAACTCCGCACTGCGGAAGGTCGCGCGCGTCCGCCTGACCTCCGGATACGAGGTCACGGCCTACATCCCGGGCGTGGGCCACAACCTGCAGGAACACTCCATCGTGCTGGTCCGTGGCGGCCGGGTGAAGGACCTCCCCGGCGTCCGCTACAAGATCGTGCGTGGCACCCTCGACACCGCCGGCGTGAAGGATCGCAAGCAGGCCCGTTCGCGCTACGGCGCGAAGAAGGGCGGCGACTAACCATGCCCCGCAAAGGACCTGCCGTACGCCGCGAGGTTCTGCCGGATCCCGTCTATCAGAACCCGCTCGTCACACAACTGATCAATAAGGTGCTGCTGCACGGCAAGAAGACGGTCGCCGAGTCCACCGTCTACAAGGCGCTCGAGATCATCTCCGAGCGCACCGCGAACGACCCCGTCATCACGCTCAAGAAGGCGGTCGAGAACGTCCGCCCGATGCTCGAGGTGAAGTCGCGGCGGGTCGGCGGCGCGTCGTACCAGGTGCCGGTCGAGGTCAAGCCGCAGCGCGGCACCACGCTCGCCCTCCGCTGGCTCGTGAACAACAGCCGGGCGCGCCGGGAGAACTCGATGGCCGAGCGCCTGGTCGGCCGAGATCATGGACGCCTCGAGCGGCACGGGAACGTCCGTGAAGCGCCGCGAGGACATGCACAAGATGGCCGAGGCAAACAAGGCATTCGCGCACTACCGATGGTGATGCGAAGAGGAACGTCGAGCCGGCCTCCAGGGGCCGGTTTCCCATGAGAGGGGGTTCGTCTAGATGGCGAGCCCCGCGAGAGAAGATGCCGGAGAAGCTCGAAGTGGCACAGACCGACCAGGACGTCAAAGGGAAGGCCGGGAAGGTCTTGGAGATCCGTGAGTACCCGCTTGCCCTGACCCGCAACATCGGGATCATGGCGCACATCGACGCGGGCAAGACGACCACGACCGAGCGCATCCTGTACTACACCGGCAAGTCCTACAAGGTCGGCGAGGTCCACGAGGGCACCGCGCAGATGGACTGGATGGTCCAGGAGCGCGAGCGCGGCATCACCATCACGTCCGCCGCCACCACGTGCTCGTGGAAGGGCCACTGGATCAACATCATCGACACGCCCGGCCACGTGGACTTCACGGTCGAGGTCGAGCGTTCGCTCCGGGTCCTCGACGGTGCCGTCGCCGTGTTCGACGCGGTCGCCGGCGTCGAGCCGCAGACCGAGACCGTCTGGCGGCAGGCCGACCGCTACGACGTCCCCCGGATCTGCTTCGTGAACAAGATGGACCGCACCGGCGCGGACTTCGTTCGCACCGTCGACATGATGGTCGACCGTCTCCAGGCCCTCCCGCTCGTCCTGCAGCTGCCGTGGGGCGACCGAGGCCGACTTCAAAGGCGTCATCGACATCGTGGAGATGAAGGCACACGTCTGGGAAGGCGAGATGGGCGAGGAGTGGCGCGACGAGGAGATCCCCGCGGAGTACAAGGAGACGGCCGCGGCCGCCCGTCACACGCTGTTCGAGCGCCTCGCCGATCACGACGAGTCCCTCATGGAGAAGTTCGTCCACGAGGAGGAGCCCACGATCGAGGAGCTCCGGCGGGCGATCCGCCGTGCGACGCTCGCGAACGAAGGCGTGCCGGTGCTCTGCGGTTCTGCGTTCAAGAACAAGGGCGTGCAGCCGCTGTTGGACGCCATCATCTGGTACCTGCCCTCGCCGCTCGACGTGCCGCCGATGGTGGCGCACGACCTGAAGGGCGGAGAGGTCACCAGGGCGGCCAGCGACGACGAGCCGTTCTCGTCGCTCGCGTTCAAGATCATGTCCGACCCCTACGTCGGTCGGTTGACGTACCTGCGCGTCTACTCCGGCGTGTTGCGGGCCGGCTCCCATGTCCTGAACTCCACGAAGGACCGCAAGGAGCGGATCGGGCGCATCCTGCAGATGCACGCGAACCACCGTGAGGACAAGGACGCGGCGTACACGGGCGACATCGTGGCCGTGGTCGGGTTGAAGCACTCGACCACCGGCGACACCATCTCCGACCCTGATCACCCGGTCGTGCTCGAGTCGATCACGTTCCCGATCCCCGTCATCTCGGTCGCCGTCGAGCCGAAGACGAAGGCCGACCAGGACAAGCTGGGGAACGGCCTCGCGAAGCTCTCCGACGAAGACCCGACGTTCGTCGTGCGGTTCGACGACGAGACGGGCCAGACCGTCATCTCGGGCATGGGCGAGCTCCACCTGGACATCCTGGTCGACCGGCTGAAGCGCGAGTTCAACGTGGACGCCAACGTCGGCAAGCCGCAGGTCGCGTACCGCGAGACCATCCGCAAGGAGGTCCACAAGGTGGTCCTGCGGTTCGTCCGGCAGACCGGCGGCCGCGGGCAGTTCGCGCACGTCGTGATCGACCTGGAGCCCACGGGCCCCGGCGGCGGCTACGAGTTCGTCAACAAGGTCACCGGCGGCTCGATCCCGCGGGAGTACATCCCGTCGGTCGATCAGGGCATCCAGGAGGCGCTCGACAACGGCGTCCTGGCCGGCTACCCGATGGTGGACGTCCGCGCGACGCTCACCGACGGTTCGTACCACGAGGTGGACTCGTCGGAGATGGCGTTCAAGATCGCCGGTTCCATGGCGTTGAAGGAAGCCGCGCGCAAGGCAGACCCGGCGCTGCTCGAGCCGGTCATGGAGTTCGAGGTCACGACGCCGGAAGAGTTCATGGGCGACGTGATGGGCGACGTCACCGCGCGCCGCGGGCGCATCGAGCGGATCGAAGAGCGCGGCGGCATGAAGACGATCCTGGTGCTGGTGCCGCTCGCGGAGCTGTTCGGCTACGCGACCGAGCTGCGGTCCCGCTCACAGGGCCGCGCCGCGCACAGCCCCATGCAGCTGCACGCGTACAGCGAGGTTCCGGTTCAGGTTGCGAAAGAGATCATCGCCCGGGTGACCGGCGAGTAACGACGAAGAGGCGAGGGAAGGAAGGACCATGTCGAAGAAGAAGTTCGAGCGCACCAAGCCCCACGTGAACATCGGCACGATGGGCCACATCGACCACGGCAAGACCACGCTCACGGCGGCCATCACCAAGCGCCAGGCCGACAAAGGCATGGCGGAGTTCACGCCGTTCGATCAGATCGACAAGGCCCCTGAGGAGCGCGAGCGTGGAATCACCATCGCCATCGCGCACGTGGAGTACGAGACGGAGAACCGTCACTACGCCCACGTCGACATGCCGGGTCACGCCGACTACATCAAGAACATGATCACCGGCGCCGCCCAGATCGACGGCGCCATCCTGGTGGTATCGGCCGCCGACGGCCCCATGCCGCAGACGCGCGAGCACGTGCTGCTTGCCCGCCAGGTGGGCGTCCCCTACATCGTCGTGGCGCTCAACAAGTGCGACGCCGTGGACGACCCTGAGCTGTTGGAGCTCGTCGAGCTCGAGGTTCGCGAGCTGCTGACCTCCTACGAGTTCCCCGGCGACGACACGCCGGTCATCCAGGTCTCGGCGCTCAAGGCCCTTGAGGGTGACGAGGAATGGGTCAAGAAGATCGATGAGCTGCTGGAGGCCTGCGACTCCTACATCATCGAGCCCGTCCGCGACACCGACAAGCCGTTCCTGATGCCGATCGAGGACGTGTTCTCGATCACCGGGCGCGGCACGGTCGTCACCGGCCGGGTCGAGCAGGGCAAGCTCGCCAAGATGAGCGAAGTCGAGATCGTCGGGATCCACGACACCCGCAAGACCGTCGCCACCGACCTCGAGATGTTCCGCAAGCTCCTCGACGAGGTCGTGGCCGGCGACAACGTGGGGATCCTCCTCCGCGGGATCGACAAGGAGGACGTCGAGCGGGGACAGGTGCTCGCGAAGCCCGGTTCGATCACGCCGCACACGGACTTCGAGGCGAGGGTGTACATCCTCAGCAAGGACGAGGGTGGACGTCACACCCCGTTCTTCAACGGGTACCGCCCGCAGTTCTACTTCCGTACCACCGATGTGACCGGCACCGCGCACCTGCCCGAGGGTGTCGAGATGGTCATGCCCGGCGACAACGTGGATATGACGGTCGAGATGATCGCCCCCATCGCCATGGAAGAGGGCCTGCGGTTCGCGATCCGTGAGGGTGGGCGCACCGTCGGCGCGGGACGCGTCACCAAGATCCTGAAGTAGCCGAGCGAACAGTAGTCTGCGACAGACTAGTAGAGAGGCGCGACAGTGGCAGGACCGAAGATCCGGATCAAGCTCCGGGCCTACGACCACCGGATGCTCGACGTGGCGGCGCGCGACATCGTCGAGCACGTCACTCGCACCGGGGCGAAGGTCGTCGGACCGGTGCCGTTGCCGACCGAGCGCGCCATCTACACGGTCATCCGGTCGCCGCACAAGTACAAGGACTCGCGCGAGCACTTCCAGATGCTCACGCACAAACGGATCATCGACATCGTCGATGCGACGTCGAAGACGGTGCAGGAGCTCCAGCGCCTGAACCTCTCGGCAGGAGTGGACATCGAGATCAAGCTATGAGCCAGATCAAAGGCATCCTGGGCGAGAAGCTGGGCATGACCCAGATCTTCGAGGAGACCCGCGCGGTTCCGGTCACGGTCATCAAGGCCGGGCCCTGTTTCGTCGCGCAGGTCAAGACGAAGGAGGCGGACGGCTACGACGCCGTCCAGCTCGCGTTCGCCGAGGCCGCTCCGAACAAGCCGATGCAGGGGCACTTCGACGCGCACGGCGGGCAGCCTGGCCGCCATCTCGTCGAGCTCCGGACGGACGACGCCTCGAGCTACACGCCCGGCCAGGAGCTGCGAGCCGACGTCTTCGCGGCCGGTGAGCGCGCCGACGTGGTCGGCGTCTCGCGCGGCAAGGGGTTCTCGGGTGTCATGCGCCGTCACGGGTTCTCCGGCCTGGGCGCGAGCCATGGCACGGAGAAGAAGCACCGCTCGCCGGGCTCGATCGGCGCGTGCGCCACGCCCTCGCGGGTGTTCAAAGGGATGCGGATGGCCGGCCAGCACGGGAACCAGCGCATCACGGTGTTGAACCTCGAGATCGTCCAGGCCGACCCCGAACGCAACCTGCTCCTCGTGAAGGGAGCCGTCCCCGGTCCGAACGGCGGGCTCGTCATGGTCCGGTCCGCCGTCAAGGCCCCTGCGACGGCCGGGAGGGGTGCCTGATGGCCTCGATCGAGCTCCGGGACGCGCAGGGCAAGAAGGTGGGGTCACGCGATCTGCCCGCCGACGTGTTCGAGTCCACGGTGAGCGTGCCGTTGATGCATCAAGTGGTGACGGCGGGGCTCGCCGGGATCCGCGCAGGCACGCACTCGACCAAGACCCGCGGGGACGTCTCGGGCGGAGGGAAGAAGCCGTGGCGCCAGAAGGGGACCGGTCGCGCGCGTCAGGGCTCGATCCGCTCGCCCCAGTGGGTCGGCGGTGGTGTAGCGCACGGACCGCACCCGCACTCCCACGAGATGCGCGTGAACAAGAAGATGCGCCGGGGCGCGTTGCGCTCCGCGCTGACCGATGCCCTTCAGAGCGGCAAGCTCGCCGCCGTGAACGACATCGCGTTCGACGAGCCGAAGACCCGCGACGCCGTGGATCTCCTCAACGCGCTCGAGCTGGACGGCAAGGTGCTCGTGGTGCTGCCCGAGCCGCAGGAGGTGGTGGAGAAGTCGTTCCGCAACTTGCGACACGTGCGGATCACGTACGCGAAGAGCCTTGGGACGTACGAGATCCTGCGCGCCGACCGCGTCCTGTTCACCGACGCCGCGATCGGCGTGCTCGAAGGCTCGGCGGGGGTGGCGCAGTGAAGTCGCCCCGCGACGTGATAATCCGGCCGATCGTCTCCGAGAAGTCGTACGCGGGGATCGAGCAGAACACGTACACGTTCCTGGTCGATCCGCGCGCGAACAAGACCGAGATCAAGCAGGCGGTGCAGGTCATCTGGGACGTGACCGTCACCTCGGTGAACACGCTGAACCGGCGCGGCAAGGTCAAGCGCCGCGGATACACCAAAGGCAAGCGCGCCGACGAGAAGCGCGCGATCGTCACCCTCGCCGAGGGCGACGCCATCGAGATCTTCGAAGGCGGGTTGGGATAGATGGCCGTTCGCAAGTACAAGCCGACGACGCCGGGTCGCCGCGGCGGGAGCGTCTCGTCCTTCGACGAGATCACTCGCTCGACGCCCGAGAAGTCGCTCGTCGTCAAGGGGCGCAAGAAGGCCGGGCGCAACGTGCACGGCCGCATCACCGCGCGCCACCAGGGCGGCGGCACCAAGCGTCGGTACCGGATCGTGGACTTCCGCCGGAACAAGGACGGTGTGCCCGCGAAGGTCGCGCACATCGAGTACGATCCCAACCGGAGCGCTCGGATCGCGCTGCTGCACTACGCCGACGGTGAGAAGCGCTACATCCTTGCGCCGCAAGGCGTCGATGCAGGGCGACACACTGATGTCCGGCCCCGACGCCGAGATCCGGCCCGGCAACTCGCTGCCGCTCCGCAACATCCCGGTCGGCACAGTGATCCACGCGATCGAGCTGAAGCCCGGCGCGCGGCGCCAAGATGGCGCGCTCGGCGGGCACCAGCGTCCAGTTGATGGCGAAGGAAGGCAAGTACGCTACCCTTCGGCTCCCCTCCGGCGAGACACGTCTCGTCGACGCCACGTGCAAGGGAACCGTGGGTGTGGTGGGCAACCCCGAGCACGAGTTGATCTCGCTCGGCAAAGCCGGCCGCAACCGCTGGAAGAACAAGCGTCCGTCCGTCCGAGGTGTGGCGATGAACCCCGTCGACCACCCGCTGGGCGGCGGTGAGGGCAAGTCCTCCGGTGGCCGTCATCCGACGTCGCCGTGGGGCAAGAAGGAAGGCCGCACGCGGAAGAAGAACAAGGCGTCGAGCAAGTACATCGTTCGCCGCCGTGGGAAAGGTCGTGGCTGATGCCGAGGTCGGTGAAGAAGGGTCCGTTCGTCGACGAGCACCTGATGGTGAAGATCGACGACATGAACAAGCGTGGCGACAAGCGGGTCGTCAAGACCTGGTCGCGCCGTTCCACGGTCGTGCCGGACATGGTCGGGCACACGATCGCCGTGCACGACGGTCGCAAGCACGTCCCGATCTTCATCTCGGAGTCGATGGTCGGCCACAAGCTCGGAGAGTTCGCGCTGACGCGCACGTTCCGCTCGCACGCCAGGGACGAGCGCAGGACCGGAGTGAGGTAACGCGTTGCAAGCACAGGCCACCGCCAAACACATCCGAACCTCGCCGCGGAAGATGCGGCGCGTCGTGGACATGATCCGCGGGCAGCACGTCGCCGAGGCGCGGCGGATCCTGCGGTTCTCGCCTCTCGGCGCGACGCGCGACGTGGAGAAGCTCCTGGACTCCGCTATCGCGAACGCCGAGCAGCAGCCGGGCGTGATCAGCGAGAACCTGGTGGTGTCGAAGGCGTGGGTCGACGAGGGCCCGACGCTCAAGCGGTTCCGGCCGCGCGCGTACGGCCGTGCGACGAAGATCCGGAAGCGGACGTCGCACGTGACGTTGGTCGTGCAGACGATGGGAGATGAACGCTAAGTGGGTCACAAGGTCAACCCGTACGGGTTCCGGCTGGGGATCATCTACCCCTGGAAGTCCAACTGGTACGCCCGTCGCGACTACGCCGACCAGCTGCACGAGGACGTGTGGATCCGCAAGCACATCCGCGGGCGGCTCTCGCGCGCCGGCATCTCGAGCATCGACATCGAGCGCAAGGGCGACCAGATCTGGGTGTTCATCCGCACCGCCCGCCCCGGCATCGTGATCGGTCGCAAGGGCGCCGAGGTCGACCGACTGCGCAAGGACATCGAGCGCTTCACCAAGAAGCGCGTCGACGTGAAGGTCGAGGACATGAACCAGGCGGCCAGCGAGTCGCGTCCGGAGACCGACGCCGCGTTGCTGGCGCAGGGTGTCGCCGAGCAGCTCGTGGGCCGCGTCGCGTTCCGCCGCGCCATGCGGCGCGCGGTACAGACCGCGATGCGCGCCGGCGCCATGGGCGTCCGGGTGCAGGCCGGCGGCCGGCTGGGCGGCACCGAGATGTCCCGCCGTGAGTGGTACCGCGAGGGCCGTGTGCCGTTGCACACGCTCCGCGCGAAGGTCGACTACGGCACGGCGGAGGCGAAGACGACGTTCGGCGAGATCGGCGTGAAGGTGTGGGTCTACCACGGCGATCAGATCCCCGACCGCGAGCAGGCCACCGAGCGCGCGCTCGCGCGCGCTCGCGTCGGCACTCCCGGTCGTCCCACCGCGCCCGCGCGGACGGCACCCGCCGCCGCGCCCGCAGCAGTCGCAGCCCCGGCCGTCCCGGCGTCGGCCGTCGCCGTCGCCGAGCCGCCGGTCGAGGAAACGGTCGTCGTCGAGGAAACGGTCGTCGTCGAGACTCCCGTCGTCGTGGATACGCCGGTCGTTGACGCGGCGGTCCAGCCGGTCGTGGAGTCGGCGGCTCCGGAGGCACCCGATGCCGCGTCCGGAACGCCCGACGCCTCGCAAGGGGATGACGCCTGATGCTCGCGCCGAAGAAGGTCAAACACCGCAAGCAGCACCGCGGCAACCGCCGCGGCATGGCCAAGGGCGGCACCGAGATCCAGTTCGGGGACTTCGGTCTGGTGGCGCTCGAGCCAGCGTGGATCACGAACCGCCAGATCGAGTCGGCCCGTGTCGCCATCACCCGTCACATCCGCCGCGGCGGCAAGGTCTGGATCAACATCTTCCCGGACAAGCCGGTGACGAAGAAGCCGGCCGAGACCCGCATGGGCTCCGGCAAGGGCAACCCCGAAGGTTGGGTCGCCGTGGTCAAGCCCGGGCGCGTGATGTTCGAGCTGGCCGGTGTGCCGGAAGGGCTCGCGCGCGAGGCCATGAGCCGCGCGCAGCACAAGCTCCCGATCAAGACCAAGTTCATCTCCCGGGTGGGTGACTAGCGATGGCGACGAGCAAGGCCGCGGAGCTCCGTGAGCTTCCCGACGACGAGCTGGTCACATTGATGGAGGCGGGCAAGGAGGAGCTCTTCAACCTGCGCTTCCAGCTCGCCACGGGCCAGCTGGACAACCCGGCGCGGATGACGCAGGTCCGTCACGACGTGGCGCGTATCGCCACGGTGCTCCGCGAGCGCGAGATCGAGCTGGAGCTCGACGCGCTGGCGGGCGAGGAGGAGAACGAGCAGTGAGCGAGGAACAGACGACGCTCGAGCGCGGCGCCCGGAAGACCCGGACCGGCGTGGTCGTGTCCGACAAGATGGACAAGACCGTCCTGGTCCGCATCGACCGGCAGATGCGGCATGCGCTGTACGGCAAGATCGTGCGGCGTTCGTCGAAGCTCGCCGCGCACGACGAGAACAACGATGCGCACGTGGGCGACACCGTCCGCGTGATGGAGACCCGTCCGCTGTCGAAGACCAAGCGCTGGCGCGTGGTCGAGATCGTCGAACGGGCGCAGTAGCTCAGAGGACTTGAGGTAGAGACCGGTGATCCAGCAGGAGACGCGCTGCAAGGTGGCGGACAACACGGGGGCCAAAGAGGTCCTGTGCATCCGCGTGCTCGGCGGCTCGGCCCGCCGGTACGCCGGGGTCGGCGACGTGATCGTCGGGACCGTGAAGGACGCCCTGCCGGGCGGCGCCGTGAAGAAGGGCGACGTCGTGCGCGCCGTGGTCGTTCGAACCGCGAAGGAACGCCGGCGTCCCGACGGCTCCTACATCCGGTTCGACGACAACGCGGTCGTCATCATCAACGAACAGAAGAACCCGCGCGGAACGCGCATCTTCGGGCCCGTCGCCCGAGAGCTGCGCGAGAAGCGCTTCATGAAGATCATCTCGCTGGCACCGGAGGTGCTGTAGATGCCCGGCGTCGACATCAAGAAGGACGACATGGTGAGAGGTGCTGCAGGGCAAGGACCGCGGCAAGGAAGGCCGCGTGATCCGGGTCCTCCCGCGCGAGGGGCGCATCATGGTCGACGGCGTGGCGCTCGCCAAGAAGCACATGCGGGCGAGCGGCAAGCGCTCGACCGGCGGCCAGCAGCTCCAGCAGGGCGGCATCATCGACGCCGAGATGTTCATCGACATCTCGAACGTCCAGGTCGTGTGCAAGTCGTGCGGGAAGGCCTCTCGCATCGGCCACCGGGTGGAGGGCGACGTGAAGATCCGATTCTGTCGCCGATGCGAGTCGGAGCTCTGAGGACGATGGCCGACTACGCGCCCAGGATGAAGGTGAAGTTCCGGGAGGAGCTGATCCCGCAGCTCATGAAGGAGCTCGATCTGACGAACGTCATGCAGGTGCCCCGGTTCGAGAAGGTCGTGATCAACATGGGCGTGGGCGACGCCGTCAAGGACGGTCGTATGCTTGAGGCCGCGCTCGCCGATCTGACCGTCATCGCCGGACAGAAGCCGGTGGTGACCAAGGCCCGCAAGTCGATCGCCGGATTCAAGCTCCGCGAGGGCATGCCCATCGGGGCGAAGGTGACGTTGCGGGGCGACAGGATGTGGGAGTTCCTCGACCGGCTCGTGACGCTGGCGCTCCCCAGGATCCGTGACTTCCGGGGTCTGGATCCCAACGCGTTCGATGGGCGCGGGAACTACACGCTCGGCGTGACCGAGCAGCTGATCTTCCCGGAGGTCGACTACGACAAGGTGCTGCAGGTGCGAGGGATGGACATCACGGTGGTGACCACCGCGAAGAGCGACGACGAAGGCCGCGCGCTGCTGATGGCGCTGGGGTTCCCGTTCCCGGGACTCGCGGCGGCGGCGCAGGCGAGCGAGAAGGACTGACGGTATGGCGAAGAAGGCGTTGATCAACAAGCAGCAGCGGCAGCCCAAGTTCCGGGTGCGCGCGTACACGCGGTGCCGCCGGTGCGGCCGGCCGCGCGCCGTCTACAAGAAGCTGCTCCTCTGCCGGATCTGTTTCCGGGAGTTGGCGCACGCCGGGGAGCTTCCGGGGGTGACCAAAGCGTCATGGTGATGAGCACCGATCTCGTCAAGAGCACGAAGAGCCGCAAGCGGAAGTTCTCCTCGAACATCTCCGACCCGGTGGCGGACCTGCTGACGCGGATCCGGAACGCGAACCTCGCCTACAAGGACGAGTTGATCGCGCCGATCTCGAAGCTGGCCGAGTCCATCCTGAAGATCCTGGAGCAGGAGGGCTACATCGACGGGTTCGACCGCGAAGGCGAAGGCGTGGAGCAGGCGTTCCGCATCCGCTTGAAGTACGGCAAGCAGCGCCAGCGCACCATCTCGGGCATCAAGCGCATCTCCACGCCCGGCCGCAGGGTCTACGCGCAGCGCAACAAGCTGCCGCGCGTGTTGGGAGGACTGGGCATCGCCATCGTGTCCACGTCCCAGGGAGTCATGACGGATCGCGACGCATCCAAGAAAGGCATCGGCGGCGAGGTCCTCGCCTTCGTGTGGTGATGAGCGCATGAGTCGTATCGGAAAGCAGCCGATCGAGGTCCCGGGCGGTGTCCAGGTCGATATCGCCGACGGGAACGTGGTCACGGTCAAGGGTCCACGCGGGACCCTGACGTCGACGATGCATCCCGACATGAAGATCCTGGTCAGCGACGGCGTCCTCACGGTGGAGCGGCCCGACAACGAGGGTTTCCACCGGAGCCTGCACGGCCTGACGCGATCGCTCCTGGCCAACATGGTCGACGGCGTCACGAAAGGGTTCGAGAAGCGCCTGCAGATCGTGGGGGTGGGGTACCGGGCGGCGCTGAAGGGCAGCGACCTCGAGATCGCGGCCGGCTACTCGCATCCCGTCATCGTGTCTCAACCGTCCGGCATCGAGTTCGAGGTGCCCACGCCGACCCAGATCGTGGTGCGGGGCAACGACAAGCAGCAGGTGGGAGAGATCGCCGCGAACATCCGGAAGGTGCGCAAGCCCGAGCCGTACAAGGGCAAGGGCATCCGGTACGAGGGCGAGTACGTGCGGAAGAAGGCCGGCAAGGCCGCGAAGACGGGGGCTGCCTGATGGACGCCAAGCGAGCAGCACGGATCCGTCGTCACGGGCGCGTGCGCAAGAAGGTGTCGGGCGACGCGACGCGGCCGCGGCTGGCCGTGTTCCGTTCGAACAAGTACATCTACGCGCAACTGATCGACGACCGCACCGCGGCGACGATCGCGCAAGCGTCGGACCGCGAGATCTCCGGCGAAGGCAAAACGGCTCGCGCGAAGGCGGTCGGAACCCTGATCGCCCAGCGCGCGAAGGATGCCGGCATCGAACGCGCGGTGTTCGACCGCGGCGGCCGCCAGTACCACGGCCGTGTCGCGGCGCTCGCCGAGGGCGCTCGAGAGGGAGGACTCCAGATCTGACATGAGGCGATACGACGCGACTTCCCAGGACAAGAGCCCGTTCGAAGAGCGGGTCATCTCGATCAACCGTGTGGCGAAGGTCGTCAAGGGCGGCCGGCGGTTCTCGTTCGCCGCGCTCGTGGTCGTGGGTGACGGCGCGGGCCGCGTCGGCGTCGGCTACGGCAAGGCCAAGGAGGTGCCGGCCGCGATCGCCAAGGGCGTCGAGGAGGCCCGCCGCCGGATGTTCGAGGTGCCGATGATGGGGACCACGATCCCGCACACGGTGATCGGCCAGGCGGGCGCGGGGCGTGTGCTCCTGAAGCCTGCCGCGCCCGGGACCGGGGTCATCGCGGGCGGCGCGGTCCGCGCGCTGATCGAGTGCGCCGGCATCAAGGACGTTCTGTCCAAGTCGCTCGGCTCCTCCAACCAGATCAACATCGTGAAGGCCGCCGTGCAGGGGCTGCAGTCGCTCCGCCGGCCCCGCGACATCGCGCAGCTCCGCGGGCGCGAGATGGTCGACATCGCGCCCAAGCCGATGCTGGAGGCGGTCGCAGCCGCCGAGGCCCGGCTGCTCGCCGCGCGGACAGCCGCGCTCGAAGAGGTCTACAGCGACGAGCCGCGAACCCCGTCCGGGCCACGTGGTGGTCGTCGATGAGCAAGCTGAAGGTGACGCAGCGGCGCAGCGTGATCGATCGCCCGAAGGACCAGAAGGTCACGGTCCGTCGCCTCGGCCTGCACCGCATCAACGACTCGGTCATCAAAGAAGACACGCCGTCCGTCCGGGGGATGGTCGCGAAGGTGCACCACCTGGTCGAGGTCGAGGAGGTGGACGGATGAAGCTCCATCACCTGCATCCCGCCGAGGGCTCGACGAAGGATCGCAAGCGGGTCGGACGCGGACGCGCCGGCGTACGCGGAAAGACGGCCGGTCGCGGCACGAAGGGGACCGGGGCACGCAAGAACGTCCCGGCCGGCTTCGAGGGCGGGCAGATCCCGCTGCAGCGCCGCGTCCCCAAGCTCAAGGGGTTCACCAATCCGAACCGCGACCCGTACTCGGTGGTGAACGTCGAGCTCCTGGCCAAGCACTACGCCGAGGGAGAGGTCACGCCCGAGGCGCTGTACCAGCACGGGCTCGTCCGCAAGGGAAGCCCGGTGAAGGTGCTCGCGCGCGGTGAGATCGACCACGCGCTCGTCGTGAAAGCCCACGCCTTCTCGGACGCTGCCAAGGCGAAGATCGAGCAGGCCGGGGGCCGAGCCGAGGTTCTCGGCTAGGCCGGGGTACGATAGACCACCGTGCTGAAGGCCTTCCTTAACGCGTTCCGCGTTCCGGACCTCCGGAACAAGCTCTTCTTCACGCTGCTCGTCGTCGCCATCTACCGGTTCGGGTGCCACGTCCCGGTGCCGGTCGTGGACATCTCCGCGCTCCAGACGGCACTCAACGCACAGGGGCAGACCGGCTTCCTCTCGCTCATCAACCTGTTCTCCGGCGGCGCGCTGGGACGCATGGCCGTCTTCGGGCTGGGCATCATGCCGTACATCACCAGCTCGATCATCATGCAACTCCTCACCGTGGTCATCCCGAAGCTCCAGCAGTGGCAGGACCAGGGCGAGGCCGGCACCAAGAAGATCAACCAGTGGACGCGCTACCTGACGGTCGTCCTGGCGCTGCTGCAATCGACCGGATTGGTCTTCCTGTTCCATAACAAGTCGCAGAGCGGGATCGACGTCTTCCCCGGCACCCTGTTCACACCGGCCAACATCGCGCTCGTGATCCTCACGTTCACCGCCGGAACCGCCATGGTCATGTGGCTCGGCGAGCTGATCACGCAGCGAGGGGTGGGCAACGGCATGTCCATCCTCATCTTCACCAGCATCATCTCGCGGCTGCCCACCGAGGGACACCAGATCCTGCTGACCGGCGGCACCGGGAAGTTCATCGTGATCCTGCTGATCGGGCTGGCCATCATCGTCGCGGTCGTCTTCATGGATCAGGGGCAGCGGCGCATCCCCATCCAGTACGCGAAACGGGTCGTGGGCCGCCGCATGACCTCCGGAGGCAGCACCTACCTGCCGCTCAAGGTGAACCAGGCCGGCGTCATCCCCATCATCTTCGCGACGTCGGTCCTGTACTTCCCCACGCTGCTCGCGAGCGTGATCCACGCGTCGTGGTTCCAGACGTTCGTGAGCAGCTACGTCAACAACCAGAAGAGCCTGGTCTACATGGCGTTGTTGACGCTGCTCATCGTGTTCTTCGCCTACTTCTACACGGCCATCCAGTTCGATCCCGTCCGCACGGCGGACCAGATCCGCAAGCAGGGCGGGTTCATCCCCGGGATCCGGCCCGGTCCGCCGACCGCCAACTACCTCAACTACGTGCTGGTCCGCATCACGCTTCCGGGGTCGTTGTTCCTGGCCGCCATCGCGCTGGTTCCCTCGATCGTGCTCGCCTATTGGGCGTTCAATCAGTTCCCGTTCGGAGGCACGTCCGTGTTGATCACGGTCGGCGTCGCCCTCGAGACGATGAAGCAGATCGAGTCGCAGCTGATGATGCGCCACTACGAGGGCTTCCTGAAGTAACCATGCGTCTCGTGCTCCTCGGCCCTCCTGGCGCTGGGAAGGGAACGCAGGCGGCCAAGCTCGCCGATCGCTTCGGCATCCCGCAGATCTCGACCGGCGACATCCTGCGCGAGCACGTGCAGGACAGCACGCGGCTCGGCGTCTTGGCGCGGACCTACATGGACCGCGGCGAGTACGTCCCCGACGACCTGGTGGTCGAGATGGTGATGCAGCGGCTGAACGACCCCGACGCCGAGAAGGGGTTCATCCTCGACGGATTCCCTCGCACCGTCCCGCAGGCGGAGGCGCTCGACGAGGCGCTCGCCGCGGTTGAGCGGCCCCTGTCCGCGGTCCTCAAGTTCGCGATCGCCGACGAGATGGCCATCCGGCGCCTCACGGCGCGATGGACGTGCCCGAACTGCAAGCGGACCTATAACCTCGAGTTCAAACCTCCTGTGAAGGAAGGGATCTGCGATGCGTGCGGCTTCGAGTTGGAGCGGCGATCCGACGACGACGAGCTGACCGTCCGCAGGCGGATCGAGGTGTATCGCAGCCAGACCGAGCCGTTGGAGCGCTTCTATCGCGAACGTGGCCTGCTTCGCGAGGTCAACGCGCAGGCGCACGAGGACGAAGTGACGGAGCGGACGCTCGCCGTGCTGTCCGACATCGAGGAGTGAGATCGACGTGATCATCTACAAGTCGCCCGACGAGATCGCCAAGATGCGGGTCGCCGGCCGGATCACCGCGGATGCGATCGACGGCCATGCTCGACCAGGTCGCGCCCGGCATGACCACGGCGGACCTCGACGCGATCGCGGAAGGAACCATCCGGGATGCGGGCGGCATCCCGTCGTTCCTCGACTACAAGGGGACGTATCCGGCCACCATCTGCGCGTCGGTCAACGACGAGATCGTGCACGGCATCCCCTCGCAGACGCGGGTGTTGAAGGTGGGCGACGTACTGTCGCTGGACTGCGGGGCCATCTGGGACGGTTTCCAGGGCGATTCCGCGGTCACCGTGATCGTCGGCGACCAGCCGCCCTCTCCGGAGGCGGACAAGCTCGTCCGTGTGACGGAGGACGCGCTGGATGCCGCGATCGATGCGGTCCGCCCCGGGGGGAGGCTCTCCGACATCGGGGCCGCTATCCAGCAGGTCGCGGAGGGAGCAGGATTCACCCTGGTCAGGGAGTACGGCGGTCACGGCATCGGACGAGCGATGCATGAGGATCCGTTCATCCAGAACTTCGGGTCCCCGGGCCGAGGCCCCGAGCTCAAACCGGGCCTGGTCATCGCGGTGGAGCCGATGGTGATGCTGGGGAGCCATGAGACGAAGGTCCTGGCGGACGGTTGGACCGTGGTCACGGCCGACGGGTCGCTCGCGGCCCATTTCGAGCACACGATCGCCGTGACCGGCGGCGGCCACGAGATCCTGACGTCGCGGACCGGCTGACGCGGTTCGCTGGGGGCTACCGACGTCCAAGCGTGACGTACGTGGTGACCTGCACGTATACTGACCATTCGCCCCGCCCGGAGGCGAGTTCAGGCTGGTCCGCGGGCCGGGGCGACGACCAAGAGCAGACAGGAACACCTGGAGCGTGCCGAAGAAAGATGCGATCGAGGTCGAGGGGACGGTCATCGAGCCGTTGCCCAATGCCATGTTCCGGGTCGAATTGGAGAACGGGCACAAGGTCTTGGCCCACATCTCGGGGAAGATGCGGATGCACTACATCAGGATCCTCCCGGGGGACCGGGTCCTGGTGGAGCTCTCGCCGTACGACCTCACACGGGGCCGTGTGGTGTACCGCTACAAGTAGGAGCGAGCGATGAAGGTCCGGCCGTCGGTGAAGAGGATGTGCGACAAGTGTCGCGTCATCCGCCGGCGCGGTCGGATCCTCGTGATCTGCACGAACCCGCGGCACAAGCAGCGGCAGGGCTAGCGGGCCTCAAGCTTAGGCCCGCATAGGAGGAGAAGCGTGGCACGTATCGCAGGTGTCGATCTTCCCCGCGACAAGCGGTTGGACATCGCGCTGACCTACATCTACGGCGTGGGCACCACCAGCGCCGGCAAGATCGTCGCCGGCTCCGGCGTGGATGCGGCCACCAAGGTCCGCGACCTGTCGGAGGACGAGGTGCTCAAGATCCGCGCCTTCATCGACCAGAACCTGAAGGTCGAAGGAGACCTCCGCCGCGAGGTGGCGCAGGACATCAAGCGGAAGATCGAGATCGGGTGCTACCAGGGCATCCGCCACCGTCGCAGCCTCCCGGTCCGCGGGCAGCGCACGCACACCAACGCACGCACGCGCAAGGGACCGAAGAAGACGATCGCCGGCAAGAAGAAGGCCGCCCGCAAGAAGTAAGTTCGACGCACGGAGCGAGGGAGCTCACGACATGGCGAAGCCCAAAGCGAAGAAAGCCCGCAAGCGCGAGAAGAAGAACGTCGTCCACGGGCAGGCACACATCAAGTCGACGTTCAACAACACCATCGTCACCATCACCGATCTTCAGGGCAACACACTCAGCTGGGCGAGCGCGGGCAACGTGGGCTTCAAGGGCTCCCGCAAGTCGACGCCGTTCGCCGCGCAGCTCGCCGCCGAGAAGGCGGCTCGTCAGGCCCAAGAGCACGGCTTGCAGAAGGTGGACGTGTTCGTGAAGGGCCCGGGTTCGGGCCGCGAGACCGCGATCAGATCCCTCGCGGCCGCGGGACTCGAGGTCTCGGGCATCCAAGACGTGACGCCGGTGCCGCACAACGGCTGCCGGCCGCGCAAGCGCCGCCGCGTCTGACACGCGGCAGCACCCCGGCGCCACGACGGCGTCCGGGCACCGTACGGGTGGGGTAGCAGTGGTTGATCCCCCGCCGAAGGAGGCAGTCAGTTGTTCATCGTCGCCAGACCCCAGATCACCGAAGAGGTCCTTTCGCCGATCCGCTCGAAGTTCGCGATCGAGCCGCTCGAGCCCGGTTTCGGCTACACGGTCGGGAACTCGCTCCGTCGTACGCTCCTGTCGTCCATCCCCGGTGCCGCGATCTCGTCGGTCCGCATCGACGGTGTGCTGCACGAGTTCTCGACGATCCCGAAGGTCACCGAGGACGTCACCGACGTCATCCTGAACCTCAAGGAGCTCGTGGTTCGCTCGGAGCTCGAAGAGCCCACCACCGTGTACCTGAAGGCCAAGGGTCCCGCCGAGGTCACCGCCGGTGACATCGCGCCGCCCGCCGGTGTCGAGGTGCTGAACCCCGACCTGCACATCGCGTCGCTCGGCAAGGGCGCCAACCTCGAGATGGAGATGACGGTCGAGCGCGGTGTCGGGTACCGCATGGCCGACAAGAACAAGAAGGCCCGCGACCCGATCGGTGTGATCCCGGTCGATTCGATCTTCTCGCCCGTCCGCAAGGTCTCGTACGCCGTCGAGAACACGCGTGTCGAGCAGATGACCGACCGCGACCGTCTGATCCTGGACGTCGAGACCGACGGCTCAGTGACGCCCCGCGAAGCCGTCGCCTCCGCCGGCGGCACGCTGCTCGAGCTCGTGAACCTGTTCGCCGAGCTGGCGGAGGCCGCGAGCGTCACGGTCGGGCCGGCCGAGGACGAGCAGCTCCCGAGCGACTACCAGATCACGATCGAAGAGCTCAATCTGTCCGTCCGTTCCTACAACTGCCTGAAGCGCGAGGGCATCAACACAGTCGGCGACCTGGTGCAGAAGTCCGAGTCCGAGCTCATGGACATCCGGAACTTCGGTCAGAAATCGATCGACGAGGTCAAGGCCAAGCTCGAAGAGCTGGGTCTCGGTCTGCGGGAGGAGTGACGCGTGCCCAAGCCCAAGAAGGGAGCGCGGCTGGGGTCGAACCCGGCCCATCAGAAGCTGTTGCTCTCCACGCTCGCGAAGCAGCTGTTCGTGAACGAGGCGATCAACACGACCGAGGCCAAGGCGAAGATGCTCCGTCCGTACGCCGAGAAGCTGATCACGTTCGCGAAGCGCGGCGACCTGGCCGCGCGGCGCGAGGTGCTGAAAGATATCCCCGACCGGGACATCGTCGCCCGATTGTTCCACGAGATCGGGCCGCGGTTCGCCGACCGGCAGGGCGGGTACACCAGGATCCTGAAGCTGGGTCCGCGGGCGGGAGACGGCGCGGCCATGGCGCGCATCGAGCTCGTCGAACGCGAGACCGCGTAACACACGGTTCCGCGAGGCGGCAGTCCATGCGCGTGATCCGGCTGACGCTCGCGTACGACGGCACGGGGTTCCGCGGCTGGGCCCTGCAACGTGACCCGGGTGTGCGGACGATCGAGGGGTCGCTCGTCGCGGTCCTGGAAGGCGTGATGCGCCACGACGTTCGCCTGTCCGTCGCCGGGCGGACCGATGCGGGCGTCCACGCCCGGGGTCAGGTCGCGTCGTTCGTCACGCCCAGCCACCTTGCGCCGGAGCGCATCCAGAAGGCGGTCAACGGCCGCATCGCACCGGAGATCGTCGTCGTGGAAGCGCGTGAGGCCGGCGAGGGCTTCGACGCCCGCTTCTCGGCGACGGCGCGCGAGTACAGCTACACCATCGATACCGCCCCGGTCGCCGATCCGTTCACGGCTCGGTACGTCTGGCACCGGCCGGCGGAGCTGTCGGTAGGGTCGATGCGCGCCGCGGCTCGCCACCTGGTGGGGGAGCACGACTTCACGTCCTTCTGCCGCCATCCCGGCCCGGGGAAGCCGACGGTTCGCGACCTCCAGCGGGTCTCGATCGCGCGCCGGGGCTCCCTGGTGACCCTGCGGTTCCGCGCCAACGCGTTCCTCCATCAGATGGTCCGCACGGTCGTGGGAACGCTCGTGCGGGTCGGCGAGGGCAAGCTTGAGCCGCAGGACGTCCGCACCATGCTCGAGGCCCGGAAGCGCTCCGTGCTGTCACAGCCGGCGCCGGCGCGGGGTCTCACGCTCGAACGCGTGTCCTACGGGACGCGTTCGGGGTCCGGCGGCCGGTCGTGATGCGCGCCAGCTTTGACGGAGTTGCGTTCCCGCAGGTAGCATTGCCCATCGGCCGGGATGCCCGGCCGATTTCCCACGTATGAAGACCTACTCTCCGAAGCCCGAGCACATCGTGCGCCGCTGGTACGTGATCGATGCCAGCGGCCAGGTTCTCGGACGCCTGGCTTCGGAGGTCGCGGCCATCCTCCGCGGCAAGCACAAGCCGATCTTCGCGCCCCACATGGACGTCGGTGACAACGTCATCGTGGTGAACGCGTCGCAGATCGAGCTCACGGGCGGTAAGGAGTCCAAGAAGATCTCGTATCGCCACTCCGGTTACCCCGGCGGCATCAAGGGAACCCGCTACGACACGCTCCTCGCCGACAAGCCGGTGTTCGTGATCGAGAAGGCCGTGCGGGGCATGCTCCCGAAGAACAGTCTCGGCCGCTCGATGATCAAGAAGCTGCACGTCGTGGCCGGCGCCGAGCATCCGCACCAGGCGCAGCAGCCGGTGCCCTACACGCTCGGACAGCCGCCCGTCTGGGAAGGCCTCCCCGAGAAGCAGCCTCGCCCGACCCGGAAGGCGACGACGGCTCCCACCCCGGACAAGCCGGAGGCGAAGAAGCCCGCCGCCAAGCCAAAGACAACGGCGAAGAGCACCGCCACGTCGCCTGCCAAGAAGTCCGCCGCCAAGAAGCCCGCCGCCAAGAAGCCGGCGGCCTCGACGGCGAAGAAGACCACCGCCCGCAAGACCACCGCCCGCAAGTCCACCGCCCAGAAGACCACTGGCAAGAACAAAGAGGAGTCGTAAGTGCCCACGACCGCTGCGAAGATCACCACCGGACGTCGCAAGGAAGCCGTCGCGCGCGTCCGCCTCGTGCCCGGAACCGGGAACTTCGACATCAACGGTCGATCCCTCGACGACTACTTCCCGACGCGTGTGCACCGCATGGTCGCGGTCTCGGCGCTCCGCCTGGTGGGCCGGGAGAAAGACTTCGACGTGATCGTCACCATCCGCGGCGGTGGCATCGCCGGTCAGGCCGGCGCCATCCGCTTGGGCATCTCCCGGGCGTTGCTCGACCTCGATCCCGAGCTCCGTGCGCAGTTGAAGGCCGAGGGCTACCTCCGCCGCGACGCTCGTGAGAAGGAGCGCCGGAAGTACGGGCTCAAGAAGGCGCGCAAGGCTCCCCAGTACTCCAAGCGGTAGCCGGCGCTCAGCGCTGCGGCTGCTCGTTCGGGATGTCGCCGGCGAGCGCTTCGGGTTCGCCAACTCCGAGCATGTCGTCCTCCGAGGTCGCGTACGCCCCGGACTCGATGGCGCGGATGACCTCTCGAGCGCGCCCCTCGTCGGCCGACGTCACCCAGAGGTACACGGGCCCGGCCCGGTACGGTCCTTCGCTCTCGCCCTTCATCAGCACCGTGATGCCTTCGGCCTCCAGGTGCCCCTTCGTCAGCAGTCCGTCGAACGCGTTGCCGGTGGCGTAGACGCGAACGAGCCGTTCGCTATCGCTCATGGGCCGATACTCCCACACGCGCCCGTTCCGGGGGGTCACCGGATCCGCGGGCTCGGGTAGCCTTGCCGCCGTGGGACGACTGTTCGGTACCGATGGGGTGCGCGGCGTCGCGGGCACCGAGCTGACGCACGAGCTTGCGTTCGGCCTTGGCCGCGCCGCGGTCGTTGTGCTGGGACGGCACGGCGCGGACCGCCCGACGTTCCTGGTGGGGCGCGACACGCGTCGCTCGGGGATCTGGCTGGAGGAGGCGCTCGCGGACGGCATCCGATCGGCGGGAGGCGACGTGATCCTGGCCGGGGTGGAGCCGACCCCGGGGATCGCGTTCCTCACGATCGAGCTCCACGCGTCGTCGGGCGTCGTGATCTCCGCATCGCACAATCCGCCGGAGGACAATGGCATCAAGTTCTTCTCTCGCGACGGCACGAAGCTGTCCGACGAGCTGGAGGACGAGATCGAGGCGCTCCTGGCCGAACCCTCCGGGCCGGCGCGCGAGCCCGGCGGGGTGAGCGAGAACGGGATCGGGCGCGAACGCTACCTGGAGCACCTGGTGGCCTCGGCCGAGGGGTCGCTCGAAGGTTTGTCGGTCGTGATCGACTGCGCGAACGGCTCAGCGTCAGAGCTCGCACCCCGCCTGCTGCGCCGGCTCGGTGCCGACGTGCACGCGATGTTCGACCATCCCGACGGCGACAACATCAACGTCGGATGCGGCGCGCTCCATCCCGACATCGTGGCAGCCGAGGTCGTCCGGCTGGGTGCCGACGCGGGCGTGGCGCTCGACGGCGACGCCGACCGGGCGTTGTTCGCCGATGCGCGCGGCAACGTGATCGACGGCGACCAGGTGCTGGCGTCGTGTGCGATCGCGATGCACGAGCGCGGCTCGCTCGTCGGCGACCTTGTCGTCACCACCGTCATGGCGAACCTGGGGTTCCATCGCGCCATGCGTGAGGCGGGCGTTCATGTGGTGGCCACGCAGGTGGGCGACCGCTACGTCTTGGAGGAGATGCTCCGGAGCGGCGCCGTGCTCGGCGGGGAACAGTCGGGCCACGTCATCTTCCGCGAGCAGGCCACGACCGGCGACGGGCTGCTCACCGCCGTCCGGTTCCTGTCATTGGCCGCTCGCCGAGGGGTGAGCGTCGAGGATCTGGCGTCGTGCATGCACCGGTTCCCGCAGGTGCTCCTGAACGTGCCGGTGGCCGACCCCGGTGGCCTGGACAGGGCGGAGGCGGTGCGCGATGCGGTCCGCCGCGCCGAGGACGAGCTGGGCGACGGCGGCCGGGTGCTGGTCCGGGCCTCGGGGACCGAGCCGCTCGTCCGGGTGATGGTGGAGGCCGAGGCAGCCGACGATGCCACCCGCCACGCGGACGAACTCGCCGGCGTGGTCCGCTCCAGCCTCGGCGGCGTGTGAGGACGCGTCCTTCCGGTCGGCATCCGAGCCGCTGCTAGGGTTGTCCCATGTGCGGCATCGTGGGCTACGTAGGCCCCGACCAGGCGCTTCCGATCGTGCTTGAAGGTCTTCGGCGGCTGGAGTACCGGGGCTATGACTCCGCGGGGGTCGCCGTGCTGGCCGACGACGCGGACCGGCTGACCGTCGTCAGACGCGCCGGGAAGCTCGGTGAGCTGGAGGCGGCGCTCGCCGGCGCCGAGCCGCTGGCCGGGCACATAGCGATGGGTCACACCCGCTGGGCCACCCACGGCGCTCCCACCGATCGCAACGCGCATCCGCATCGGGACTGTCACGGGCGGATCGCGGTGATCCACAACGGCATCATCGAGAACTTCCAGTCGCTCCGCGCCCGCCTGGAGAAGGACGGGCACGTCCTGTCGTCGGAGACCGACACCGAGTGCGTCGCCCATCTGATCGAGGAGCGCGTCAGCGACGGTGCGGGGCTGGCCGATGCGGTCCGCGCGGACCGTGCGCGAGCTGCAGGGCGCCTACGCTCTCGTCGTGGTCTCGTCGAACGAGCCCGGCCTCATCGTTGGGGTGCGGGTCTCGTCGCCGCTCATCGTGGGACTGGGTGACGGCGAGACGCTGCTCGCGTCCGACATCCCCGCCGTGCTCGATCGCACGACCACCGTGATCCCGGTCGAGGAGGGGCAGGTCGTTGAGGCCCGGCGCGAGGGGGTGGTCTTCACCGACTTCGAGGGGAACGCGCTGCACCCCGAGCCGATCGTCGTGGAACACGACGTGGCGCGCGCCCAGAAGGGCGGGTTCGAAGACTTCATGCTGAAGGAGATCCACGAGCAGCCGGGCGCCATCCGTGACACGCTCGTCGGGCGAGTGGTGAACGGCCGCCTGACGATGGACGAGCTGCGGATCGCGGACGACGTCCTGCGCGAGGTCGACAAGGTCTTCGTGGTCGCGTGCGGGACGGCGTTCCACTCCGGGCTCGTGGCGAAGTACGCGATCGAACACTGGACGCGCCTGCCCGTCGAGATCGAGATCGCGAGCGAGTTCCGCTACCGCGATCCGGTGCTCGGCGCCGACACCCTGACGCTGGCAGTGAGCCAATCGGGCGAGACGATCGACACGCTCGAGGCGGCCCGGCACGCGCGACGCCAGGGGTCGCACCTGATCGCGGTGACGAACACGGTCGGATCGTCGCTCGCGCGCGAGGCGGACGGCGTCTTGTACACGCACGCCGGTCCAGAGATCGCGGTGGCGGGCACGAAGACGTTCGCCACGCAGATGGTGTCTCAGTACCTGGTGGCGCTCTACCTGGCGCAGGTGCGCGGCTCGATGTTCCCGGCGGAGATCACGCGAGATCTTGGAGCGGATGGACGAGCTGCCGGGTCAGGTCCAGCGCGCGATCGAACTGGACGGCGCGGTCCGAGCGCTGGCCGAGCGCTTCAAAGACGTGCGCGACGTCCTGTTCATCGGGAGGCATACGGGCTATCCGGCCGCGCTCGAGGGCGCGCTCAAGCTCAAGGAGCTCAGCTACGTCCACGCGGAAGGGTTCCCGGCCGCCGAGTTGAAGCACGGCCCGATCGCGCTCATCGAGGACGGCATGCCGGTCGTGGCGATCGCCACGGAATGCCACGTCTATCCGAAGATGCTTTCCAACATCCAGGAGGTGCGCGCCCGCGGCGCGGAGGTGATCGCGATCGCGACGGAGGGCGACGAACAGATCGGCGCGATGGCCGACCACGTCCTGGAGGTGCCCTCCACGCCGGAGCTGCTCTCGCCCGTCGTCGTCACCGTTCCCCTGCAGCTGTTCGCGTACCACATGGCGAAGCTCCGCGGTTGTGACGTCGACCAACCGAGGAACCTGGCCAAGAGCGTGACGGTCGAGTAGCCCGTGGGATCGAGAGCCCCGGCCGGACCCTCCACGCGCGCCCGCGTGGTCTAGCCTTTCCCCGTGGAGATCGTGGGCCTGGGCGTCGACATCTGCGAGATCGCCCGGATGGAGCGCGCGCTCGCCCGTCATCCGACCATGCGGGAGCGCGTGTTCACACCGGAGGAGCGCGCCTACTGCGACGGGAAGGCGAGGCCCGCGGAGTCCTACGCCGGCCGGTTCGCGGCGCGCGAGGCGACGATCAAGGCGCTCGGCGGATACCGCGGCAAGCGCTGGCAGGACATCCACGTCAGCCGCCATCCGAGCGGCGCACCGTCGATCGTCCTGGAGGGGAACGCGAAGCGTCGCGCCGACGTGCTCGGCATCACGAAGGTGTTGGTGACGTTCACGCACGAGAAGACGAACGCGGTCGCGTTCGCGGTGGCGGTCGCCGGATGAAGCCCGTCCTCACCCCTGATCAGGCGTCGGCGCTCGACAGGGCGTCGCAGGCGCGCGGCATCCCCGACGAAGCCTTGATGGAACGAGCGGGACGCGCCGTCGCCCGCTCCGCCGTCGACGTGATGGGCGGGTCCTACGGCCGGCGCGCCGTCGTCGTGTGCGGGAAGGGGAACAACGGCGGCGACGGGCTGGTCGCGGCCCGGCATCTCGCGCGCTGGGGCGTGCGGGTCTGCGTCGTCGCCGTCGAACCGTTGGACGATCTGCGGGAGCCCGCTGCCGCGAACGCGGCTCGCCTCGACGAGGTCCCGTCGATCCGCGTCGTGCGGTTCGATCACGCGGTGCTCGACCGTGAGTTGCGACGGGCCGACGTCGCCATAGACGCGCTCTTCGGCACCGGGTTCCGGGGCATCCCCGAGGACGACTGGGCCGGCGCCATCGCGGGGGTGAACGCGTCGCCGGCGCCCGTCGTGGCCGTCGACATCCCGTCGGGGGTGAACGGCGCCACCGGCACCGTCGAAGGTGACGCGGTCCGGGCCGACCTCACCGTGACGTTCGGTGCGCCCAAGGTCGGCGTCGTGGTCTTGCCCGGAGCGGAGTTGGCGGGCGCCGTCCGGGTCGCGGACATCGGGTTCCCCCCGGACCTGATCGTGGCCGAGGCGTTCCTGACGGAGCCCGACGACGTGGCCGACGTCCTGCCCGAGCGCGAGATCGACACCCACAAGCGGGCGACGGGCGTGCTGGTGGTCCTCGCCGGCTCGCGCGACATGACCGGCGCCGCCCGCCTGGTCGCGACCGCCGCGGGAAGGATCGGCGCGGGTCTCGTCCAGGTCGTGGTCCCGGAGGGCATCCTGCCGATCGTCCAGGCGGGTCTGGTGGAGACGACGTTCCTGCCGTTGCCGGAGACGTCGGCCGGCACCATCGCGGTGTCCGCCTTGGGCCCGCTCCTCGAGCTCCTGGAAGGAGCCGACGCGCTCGCGATCGGTCCCGGCCTCTCCGCGCATGAGGAGACGGCCGATCTGGTTCGGCGGTTGGTCCGCGACTGTGCGGTGCCGTTCGTCCTGGACGCGGACGGGCTGAACGCGTTCGCCGGGCGCGCCGCCGAGATCGCGGACCGCAAGTCCGACGCGATCCTCACCCCGCATGTCGGCGAGTTCGTTCGGCTCTCGGGTGTGTCGGCGCGTGCGCTCGTCGACGACCGCCTTGCGCACGTCCGCGCACTGGCCGAGCTGACGGACGCCGTGACGTTGCTGAAGGGCAGCCGCACGCTGGTGACGACCCCCGACGGTGTGGTGCGGATCAACCCCACGGGTGGACCGGTCCTCGCCACCGCCGGGTCGGGGGACGTCCTGACGGGGATCATCGGAGGGCTGGTGGCTCGCGGCCTCGATGCTGCGGATGCGGCGTTCGCCGGCGCCTACGTCCACGGCCTCGCCGGGATCTTGGCCGGCCGGTCCTCGGGCGAGGGGACGCTCGCCGGCGACATCGCGCGCCACGTGCCGGACGCAGTGAACCGGATCCGGGAGGACGCGTGAGCGGTTGCGTCCCACGTGGGTCGAGGTCGACCTGGCCGCGATCCGCCACAACGTTCGCGCGTTGAAGCCGGAGAACGCGGAGCTCATGGCCGTGGTGAAGGCCGACGCATACGGGCACGGTGACATCGCGGTTGCGCGAGCCGCGCTCGAAGGGGGCGCGTCGTGGATCGGCGTCGCGCTCGTCGACGAGGGCCTCCGGCTGCGCGATGCCGGGATCGAGGCGCCCATCCTGGTGCTGTCGGAGTTCCCTCCCGGGTCCGAGGGCGCCGCGATCGCCGCCGGGCTCACGCCCAGCCTCTACTCCGAGGCGGCGCTCGAGCGATTGACGGCTGCCGCGGCCGGACGCGACGTGGGCGTCCACGTGAAGGTCGACACCGGGATGCATCGGGTCGGCGTGTATCCGCCCGAGGCGACGCGCGCGTTCGTGGACCGCGTCGCATCCGCCGGGCTGCATCTGGAGGCGCTGTGGACCCACTTCGCCAGCTCCTCCGAGGACGAGAAGACCACGCTGGTGCAGCTGGAGACCTTCCAGGCGACCGTCGAGGACGTGCGGTCGGCCGGGTACACACCGGCGTTGCTCCACACGGCGAACAGCGGCGCCACCATCCAGTACCCGGAGACCCACCTCGACCTCGTCCGGACCGGTATCGCGATCTACGGTGTGGAGCCTGCTCCCGGCGTGGCCGACGACCTGGGGTTGCGCCCGGCGCTCACGTGGCGTTCGAGGGTCGCTCTGACCAAGCGGCTGACCGCCGGGGAACGCGTGTCGTACGGACTCCGCTACCAGTTGGAGCGCGACGCGAACGTCGCCACGGTGCCGGTGGGCTATGCCGACGGCTACCCTCGCATGCTGTCGAGCCGGGCCGACGTCCTGATCCGAGGGCATCGATGCCGGGTCGCAGGGAGCGTGACGATGGATCAGCTGATCGTGGATTGCGGCGACGTGGCCGTCGAACCCGGCGACGACGTCGTCCTGATCGGCCGCCAGGGGGACCAGTCGGTCACCGCCGAGGAGCTCGCGCGGCTTGGCCGACACGATCGGCTACGAGATCGTCACCGGGATCGGCTCGCGAGTGCCGCGGGAGCACGTGGCATGAGCACCAAACGCACCGCGGCGATCGCCACCGCCGTCGCGGCCGGTACGTTGGCCGCGGGGGCCGTCGTGCGTGTCGTTGTCGGTCGACACCACCGGGCGAGCGAAGGGACGTCGTCGATCGGCGACCTCCCGCCGGAGGAGCTCGATCCGGTCACCTCTTTCGACGGAACCCAGATCGCCGTGCGTGTCGCCGGCGAGCCCGACGCGCCGCTGTTGCTCTTCACCCACGGGTTCAGCCTGGACATGTCGGTCTGGCACGAGCAGTGGATCGATCTGGCCGACGATTTCCGATGCGTGTTGATGGATCATCGATCGCACGGAGCGAGCGCAGGCGCGGCGCACGGGGACCTGTCCATCCGCGCGATGGGACGCGACATCGCCGCGGTGCTCGATGCAGTGGCACCCGACCGACCGGCGGTGGTGGTGGGACACAGCATGGGCGCCATGGCGATCATCGCCATGGCCGAGCAGCGCCCGGAGCTCTTCGGTCCGCGCGTGACCGGCGCGGTGCTCATCGGTGCCTCGTCCTCCGATCTCTTCCGGGGGGCGATGGGATCGGTCGCCGGGTTCCTGCGTCCCCGGTTGGGCACGTTCGCGACCGCCGCTCGTCGCGCGGATCGCATCCGCCGGGCGGTCCTCGCCAGTCCCGGCGACGCGGGAGGGGTCTTCACACGGATGACGCAGTTCGGCCCGGACGCGCAGCCGCATCTGGTCGACCACATCGTGGATCTGGCGGGAAGAGCGAGGACCGAGGTATGGACCGACGGACTGACCGAGCTCATGGAGATGGATCTTCGCTACGCGCTGCCTCGGGTCCGCGTGCCCGCGATCGTGATCGTGGGCCAGCACGACCGTGTGACGCCGCCCGCCACCGCCGTCGACCTGGTCGGCGCACTGCCGGACGCCAAGCTCGTGGTGGTCGAGCATGCCGGGCACATGGCCATGATGGAACGGCCGGCCGAGGTGAACCACGACATCCGCGTGTTCGCCAGGAGCTGCCTCCCGGGCCCCGGTGTTCCCCGCGCGAACGGCCGCGACGCCTCGAAGAAGGGGCGGAAGACGGCGCCGGGGACTACGACGTGATCACCGACGTCGCGGGGGTGCGGGTCGGGCATTGGACGGACCCCGTCGGTCTCACCGGGTGCACCGTGATCCTGTGCCCCGACGGCTCGGTGGCGGCCGCGGACGTCCGCGGTGGTGCGCCGGGCACGCTCGGGACGGACTGCCTTCGGCCCGAGACGCTCATCCCGGGCGCGAACGCGATCCTGCTGACAGGTGGAAGTGCCTTCGGCCTGGCCGCGGCGAACGGCGTGATGCGCTGGCTGGAGGAGCGCGGTGTCGGGTTCGAGACCGGGCTCGCGCGCATCCCCATCGTGGTCGGCGCGGTGCTGTTCGACCTCGTCGTCGGCGACCCGGCCGCTCGTCCCGACGCCGACGCGGGGTACGCGGCGTGCGAGGCGGCGGCCGACGGACCGGTTCCCGAAGGCTCCGTCGGGGCGGGAACCGGCGCGACGGTCGGGAAGCTGCCGGACCCCGGCACCGGCATGAAGGGCGGGCTCGGCACGGCTTCGGAGCGGCACGACGAGCTGGTCGTCGGCGCTGTCGCTGCCGTCAACTCGCTCGGGCGCATCGTCGAGCGCGACGGCTCGGCGGTCGCGTGGAACCTGGGCGACCCGGACGCCCGGGCTCCCATGTGGTCGATCGAGAACACCACCCTCGTGTGCGTGGGCACGAACGCCCGTCTGACCAGGGAAAGCGCGCTGCGGTTGGCGTACGCGGCGCACGACGGGATCGCGCTCGCCGTCCGCCCGGCGCATACGCATTGGGACGGGGACGTCGCGTTCGCGTTCGGCACCGGTGACGTCGAACCCGATTGGGTCCGGCTCCCGGAGATGGCGTCGAACGCCGTCGCCGAGGCGATCCGTCGCGGCGTCCGCGCGGCGACCGGCGTCCCGGGCTATCCGGCGGCAGGTGAGATGGCGTCATGACGCGGACGCTGGTGGAGGCTGCGACGGATGCGGCGACGTGCCCACGGTGCCGGCTCGCCGAGACCCGGACCCAGGTCGTGTTCGGCGTGGGAGCTCCCGACGCGGACCTGATGTTCATCGGAGAGGCGCCCGGCTTCCATGAGGACAAGCAGGGCGAGCCGTTCGTCGGCGCCGCCGGGCAGCTGCTGACGCGCATGCTCGGTGAGATCGGGCTGCGCCGCGAGGACGTCTACATCGCCAACGTGTTGAAGTGCCGGCCTCCCGCGAACCGCGACCCGTTGCCCGACGAGATCGAGGCGTGCACGCCGTGGCTGGTCGAGCAGATCTCGATCATCCAGCCGATGTTGGTGAGCACGCTCGGGAACTTCGCGACCAAGTTCGTCCTGAACACGTCGCAAGGCATCACCCGGCTGCGGGGACAGTCGTTCCCGTGGCACGGCCGGACGGTGATCCCCACGTTCCATCCGGCGGCGATCCTCCGCAGCGGGGGCGACGGCTCCAAGCAGTTCGAGCTCTTCCGCGAGGACTTCGTGCTGATCGAGCGGACCCTCAAGGAGCTGCGCGAGCTCCCACCCGTGACGACGGAGACGGCGAACCCGGCCGGAGGTGAGTCGGCTGCCGATGAGGAGCAGCTGGAGCTCTTCTGATGCGGTTCGAGCTCAGAGCCGAGACGGCCGAGGACACGCGGTCGGTCGGCGAGGCGTTCGCAGATCTACTTCGCCCGCGTGACGCCGTGATCCTGACGGGGGAGCTGGGCGCCGGGAAGACCACCCTGGTGCAGGGGATCGCGCGCGGGCTCGGCGTGATCGACCGGGTCGTGTCGCCCACGTTCACGCTGGTTCGGGAGTATCACGGCCGTCTCGAGGTCGCGCACGTGGACGTCTACCGGCTGGAGCGGATCCAGGACGTGATGGACCTGGGCCTGGAGGAGATCGGCGACGGAGAGGCCGTCCTGTTGGTGGAGTGGGGGGATGCCGTCGAGGAGGTCCTGCCCGCCGACCACGTCACGATCGAGCTGACCGGCGCCGAGGACGATGACGCACGCCGGCTGGTGTTCACGCCGGGCGGGCGGACCTGGGTCGAGCGCTGGGAACCCCTGGAACAAGCGATGTCGCGGTGGAGGGCGGACCCGTGATCGTCGTCGGCATCGACACGTCGACGCCACAGACGAGCGTGGCCATCGGCACCGACGTCGAGGTGCTGGCGAGCGTCTCGATCGCCGGCAGGGCCCGCCAGGAGGCGGTGACGCCCGCGCTGCGGCAGCTCCTGGCGTGGTCGGACGTCGACCTGCACCGGGTGGGCGGCATCGCCGTCGGGATCGGTCCCGGGCTCTTCACGGGTCTCCGCGTCGGGGTCCAGACCGCGAAGACGCTCGCACAGGTGCTGGGGGTGCCGATCGTGGGGATCACCAGCCTCGATGCGCTCGCCTACGTGGTTCGACACACGTCCCGCCGGATCGCCGCCGTGGTCGACGCCCGCCGAGGGGAGGTCTTCGCCGCCGTCTATCGAGCCGTGCCGGGTGGGGTGGTGCGGGAGACGGATCATCTGGTCCTGAAGCCCGATCACCTGGTCGCCGAGCTCCAGGCGGTGGCCGGGGAGGTGCTGTGCGTGGGCAACGGTGCCATCCTGTACCGACGAGAGATCGAAGAGCTCGGGAGCCGGGTAGAGTTCGCCTCGCCGGCGGTGGCGCATCCCGATGCGGCCGCCCTGGTCGAGTTGGCTGTGCCTCGGTTCTTGCGCGAGGAGCACGATCGGTTGTTCGATGTCGTTCCCATGTACCTAAGGAAGTCGGATGCGGAGATCGCTTGGGATCAGCGAGCCAGAGGCGCCCAGGGTTGAGGTGACCCCGATGCGCCGCCGCCACCTGCGCGGCGTGATGGCGATCGAACGGCAGGTCTACTCGCGTCCCTGGAGTCCCAACCTGTTCCTGGCCGAGATGACGGAGCCGAACAACCGTCGCTACCTGGTGGCCAAGATCGACCGGGAGATCGTCGGCTACGCGGGGTTGATCTGTTACGGCGAGGAGGGGCATGTCACGAACATCGCCGTCGACCCGATGCATCACCGGCGCAAGGTGGCGTCGCGTCTGCTGTACGAGCTGATCGTGCGATTCGATCGCGATGGGCGCGCAGGCGGTCTCGCTCGAGGTGCGGGTGTCGAACTGGGGCGCGCAGCGCCTGTACGGCCGCTACGGGTTCCACCCGGTCGGGATCAGGCGGAACTACTACCAGGAGCTGAACGAGGACGCACTGATCATGTGGACCGACGACGTCCGGTCCAAGGAGTTCGCCGCACGTCTGGCCGAGATCGCCGCCGAGCTCCCGGAGGGCGTGCGCCCCGCGTGATCACCCTCGGCATCGAGACCTCGTGCGACGAGACCGCCGTCGCGGTGGTTGAGGACGGCTTCACCGTTCGCGCCAACCTCATCGCGGCCCAGGTCCACTTGCACGAGCGCTTCGGAGGTGTGGTGCCGGAGGTGGCTGCGCGCGCCCACGTGGAGGCGCTCAGTCCGCTCATGGCCGAGGCGCTCGAGACGGCCGGCCTCGCCGGCTTCGGCGATATCGACGGGGTCGCGGTCACTGTCGGCCCGGGCCTGGTCGGAGCCCTCCTGGTGGGGATGGCGGCGGCGAAGGGCGTGTCGCTCGCCACGGGCGCCGAGTTGATCGGGATCAACCACCTCGAAGGGCACATCTGGGCGAATTTCCTCACCCACGGCCCGCCGGAGCCGCCGTACATCGCGCTCGTGGTCAGCGGCGGCCACACCATGATCGTGCACATGCCCGCGCTGTTCCGGTACGAGGTGCTGGGGCAGACGCTCGACGACGCGGCCGGCGAGGCGTTCGACAAGGTGGCGCGACTGATCGGGCTCGGCTTCCCCGGCGGCCCGGCGCTCGATGCATGGCGCGCGACGGGAACCCCGACGCGATCCGGTTCCCGCGCTCGATGGAACGATCGGGCGACTTCGATTCCTCGATGAGCGGGTTGAAGACGGCGGTGCTCCGGCACGTGAAGGCGGAGCGCGCGGCCGGACACGACATCGATCTGCCCGACCTGGCGGCGAGCTTCCAGGAGGCGATCGTCGACGTGCAGGTGGGCAAGACGATCGAGGCGGCGCGGCAACTCGATGTGAGGACCGTGCTGCTGGGCGGCGGGGTCGTCGCGAACACGCGGTTGCGCGCGCGGATGGAGAGCGACGGGACCGCGGCGGGCCTGCGGGTCTTGTTCCCCCCGCTCGAGCTGTGCACGGACAACGCGGCGATGATCGCGTGTGTCGGCGCCGCCAGACTCGCTCGCGGGGAACGCACGTCGCTCGACATCGGAGCCGATCCGAACTTAGGGTTAGCGTCGTGACGACCGTCCTGGTGACCGGGGGCGCCGGGTTCATCGGCTCGCATCTCGCCGATCGACTGCTGGCCGAGGGCTATCGCGTCATCAGCGTCGACGACCTCACCACTGGACGGATCGCGAACCTCGCGGAGGGCCGGAACTACGGCAAGGAGTTCACGTTCTTCAACATGGACGTGCGCTCCGAGGGCGTGCAGCAACTGTTCGAACGGCACCGGCCGGAGATCGTGTTCCACCTGGCGGCGCAGTCGGGCGTCCGTCCGTCGCTCGAGGATCCGTCGCGCGACGCGAGCATCAACGTGATGGGCGCGCTGAATGTGCTCGAGCACGCGGTGAAGGCCGGGGTCCGCAAGGTGATCTACGCGGCGAGCGGCGGGACGATCTACGGCGAGCCCAAGCGCGTGCCCGCGAAGGAGACCAGCGCGCAGGCCAGCCACCCGACGTCGCCGTACGGCATCTCGAAGAAGGTCGTCGTGGACTACCTGGGCTTCTATCAGCGCTACCGCGGTCTGGACTTCACCGCGCTGGCGCTCGGGAACGTCTACGGGCCGCGTCAGGACCCGCACGGCGAGGCCGGGGTCATCGCGATCTTCGCGTCGAAGATGCTGGCCGGCGAGACGCCGTCGATCTACGGCGACGGGAACCAGACCCGCGATTACGTGTTCATCGACGACGTCGTGCACGCGTTCGTGCAGGCCATGGAGAAGGGCTCCGGCAAGCTCGTCAACATCGGCACGGGCTTGGAGTCGAGCGTGAACCACATCTACCAGCTGCTCGCGGGCATCATCGGGTTCACCGGGGAGCCCGGGCACGGACCGCTACCCGCGGGGGAGCTCCGGCGGATCGCGCTCGACATCTCGAGCGCGCCGAACGCGATCGGGTGGAAGCCGTGGACCCACTTGGAGGACGGCCTCGCCGAGACGGTCGCGTTCCTGAAGGGGATCTAGCAGGCACTCAACCGCTGAGAGCGATATGACGTCATCCGCGTTGACCCTCTGGCACTCGCCTGGGTATCCTGTTAGCACTCACCGACCAAGAGTGCTAAGGCACACGCCGAGGGAACAAGGAGGAACGAGCATGGCGAAGGACTTCAGCCTGAAGCCCCTCGAGGACCGGATCGTCGTGAAGGCGAACGAGGGCGAAGAGATGACCTCTTCGGGCCTCGTGATCCCCGACACGGCGAAGGAGAAGCCCGTGGAGGGCACCGTCGTGGCGGTGGGCCCGGGCCGGTTCGAGGACGGGAACCGCGTCCCGCTCGACGTCGCGGTCGGCGACAAGGTCATCTACTCCAAGTACGGCGGCACCGAGGTCAAGGTCAAGGGCGACGAGTACCTGATCCTGTCGGCCCGCGACGTCCTCGCCGTCGTCGGCACCACCAGCAAGTAACCACCCAGGCTTCGGAGCGGGGGCTCGCGCGGAGGAGCGCCGGGCCCCGTTCCATCTCTCGCAGAAGGAGGCACCATGGCAGCGAAGCTGCTCAGGTTCGGTGAGGAGGCGCGTCGCTCGCTCGAGGCCGGCGTCGACAAGCTCGCCGACGCGGTCGCCATCACGCTCGGACCCAAGGGCCAGAACGTGGTGCTCGACAAGAAGTGGGGCGCGCCCACCATCACGAACGACGGCGTGACGATCGCCAAGGAGATCGAGCTCGAGGACCCGTGGGAGAACATGGGCGCGCAGCTCTGCAAGGAGGTCGCGACCAAGACGAACGACGTCGCCGGTGACGGAACCACCACGGCGACCGTGCTGGCTCGCGCCATGGTCAAGGGCGGTATGAAGAACGTCGCCGCCGGCGCCAACCCGATGGCCCTGAAGCGCGGCATCGAGAAGGCCGTCGACGCCGTCGTGAAGTCGATCGAGAAGCAGGCCAAGGACGTCGAGTCCAAGGAGGAGATCGCGCAGGTCGCCTCCATCTCCGCCGCCGACCCGGCCATCGGCGACCTGATCGCCGAGGCCATCGACAAGGTCGGCAAGGACGGCGTGATCACGGTCGAGGAGTCCAACACGTTCGGCATGGAGCTCGAGTTCGTCGAGGGCATGCAGTTCGACAAGGGCTACATCTCGCCGTACTTCGTCACGGACCAGGAGCGCATGGAGGCCGTTCTCGACGACCCGTACATCCTGATCGTGAACAAGAAGATCTCGAGCGTGCAGGACATGCTGCCGGTGCTCGAGAAGGTCATGCAGTCGGGCAAGCCGCTCGCGATCATCGCCGAGGACGTCGAGGGCGAGGCCCTCGCCACGCTCGTGGTGAACAAGATCCGCGGCACGTTCAACGCGGTCGCCGTGAAGGCCCCCGGGTTCGGCGACCGCCGCAAGGCGATGCTGCAGGACATCGCGGTCCTGACGGGCGGCCAGGTCATCTCCGAGGAGGTCGGCCTCAAGCTCGAGAACGCCACGCTCGACCTGCTGGGCTCGCGCTCGCAAGGTGGTCGTCACCAAGGACGACACCACGATCATCGAGGGCGCGGGCTCCGAGGACGAGGTCAAGGGTCGCGTCAACCAGATCAAGGCCGAGATCGAGAACACGGACTCGGACTGGGACAGCGAGAAGCTGCAGGAGCGGCTGGCGAAGCTCTCCGGCGGCGTCGCGGTGATCAAGGTCGGCGCGGCCACCGAGGTCGAGCTGAAGGAGAAGAAGCACCGCATCGAGGACGCCGTCTCGGCGACCCGCGCGGCCGTCGAAGAGGGCATCGTCCCCGGCGGCGGCGTCACGCTCGATCCGCGCCGAGAGCGCGCTCGCTCAAGCTCAAGCTGAAGGACGACGAGGCCACGGGGGCGAACATCGTCCGCGACGCGCTCTCCGAGCCGGCCCGGCGCATCGCGGCCAACGCCGGCTACGAGGGAGCGGTCGTCGTCTCGCAGCTCCGCGGCGAGGGCGACAGCGGGAACGGCTTCAACGCGGCCACCGGCGAATGGGTCGACATGGTGAAGGCCGGGATCATCGACCCGGCCAAGGTCACCCGGTCGGCGCTGCAGAACGCGGCCTCGATCGCCGCGCTGGTGCTCACCACCGAGGCCTCCGTCGTGGAGAAGCCCGAGGATGAGGATGAGGCCGCAGCGGCCGCAGGCCACGGCCACATGCACTGAGTCGAACCGAAGACCGGTACCGCCTCACGAGGGCGGGGCGCGAAGCGCCCCGCCCTTCGTGCTGCCCGGGGGAGCCGCACGATCCGCGGTTGACAGGCTAACGCTGTTCGCCTTATCGTGCGCTAACAACGTTAGCCGACGAGGACAACCTCGAGGCGGGAGCGGAAGGAGCGCAGTCATGACGGCGAAGAACGAGCTGCGGGCGGAGATCGAGATCGACGCCGATCCCGGCACCGTGTGGGAGGTGCTCACCGACTTCGGGGCCTACCCGGAGTGGAACCCGTTCATCACGTCGATCGAGGGGATCAGGCGCCGGGGGGCACGCCTCCACGCCCGGTTGCAGCCACCCGGGGCGCGCGGGATCACGATGAAGCCCACCGTGACGGTGAACGAGCCCGGCAGCGGCGTTCGGGTGGCTGGGGCGGCTCGGCGGCGTGCCCGCACTCTTCGACGGCGCCCACCGGTTCGAGCTGGAGCCGATCGACGGCGGGCAGCCGGACGCGGTTCGTGCAGTCGGAGCGGTTCCGGGGGATCCTGCTGCCGTTCGTGCGCCGGGCTGTCCTGCCGGCCACGCTGCAGGGGTTCGAGGCCATGAACCGCGCGCTCGCGGACCGGGCCGCGGCGACGAAGGCCGACGGCCGCGTGACGACCGATCGAGGTCGGCACACGGCTGACCCCGCGCCGGCGCGAGATCGTCGATAGCGGCGCGGCAGATCCTCGAACAGCGACGGCGAGTCGGCGCTCACGATGCGCCGGCTCGCCGCCGACCTGGGGATGAAGGCGCCGTCGCTCTACAAGCACTTCCCGGACAAGGAGTCGCTCGAGCTCGAACTGATCGTGCTGGGCTTCGAGGAGTCGACCGCAGCGTTCGAGGCGGCGCTGGCGCGCGAAGCCGCGGTCGCAGATCGCGGCGCTGGGCGCCGCCTACCGCGACTACGCGCGTGCGCATCCCCACATCTACCGGCTGATGACCGATCGGCCGCTCCCTCGGGAGCGGCTTCCCGTGGGACTCGAGATACCGGGCCGCGGCGCCGCTCGCGCAGGCGATGGGTTCGGTCGCCGGCGCCCGGGCCGCCTGGGCGTTGGCGCACGGCCTGGTCATGCTGGAGATCAACGGCCGGTTCCCGGCGGACGCCGACGTCGATGCGGCGTGGGAGGCGGGCGTACGGCGCTTGGAACGCATCCGGCAGACGTGACCTAGACTGCCGCCGATGTTCGAGGACCTCATCCGAGGCTGGGACGGCGAGTTCGTCGCGTCACGCTTCGACGCACCGTCCTCGACACTGGATGTTCGTCGGCGTGCACTCCACGTCGCTCGGGCCCGGGCTTCGGCGGCACGCGGATGAAGGTGTACGCCGCGCCGGACGACGCCCTGCGCGGATGTGCTGCGGCTCTCGTCGGCCATGACGTTCAAGAACGCCATGGCCGACCTGCCGTTCGGCGGGGGGAAGTCGGTGCTCGCGGTCCCCGCGATCCCGCAGGGCGACGCGCGGACCGACCTGCTCCGGCGCTACGCGGACTTCGTCGCGTCGCTGGGCGGCAGCTACGTCACCGCGTGCGACATGAACACGACCGAGGCGGACATGGACGTGGTGGGGGAGCGGTGTCCGCACGTGATGGGGCGCAGCGTCGCGGCCGGTGGCTCGGGCACGTCGGCTCCCGACACGGCGATCGGCGTGTTCCACGGGATCCGCGCCGGCCTGGCGCACGCGTTCGGGTCGGACGATCCATCCGGGCAGGACGATCGTGGTCGAAGGGGCCGGAGCGGTCGGCGGACCGCTCTGCGACCTGCTGGCCGGCGCCGGCGCGAAGCTCGTGGTGTCCGATGTCGTCGCCGACCGGGCGAAGGCGGTCGCCGATCGGGTCGGCGCGGACATCGTCGAACCGGAGGATGCGTTCGACACCGACGTGCGACCTCTTCTCACCCGTGCGCGACGGGTGCCGTGCTGAACGCCGACACGATCCCGCGACTGCGCTGTCGGGTCGTGGCCGGCGCCGCGAACAACCAGCTCGCGGCACCGGTCGACGCGGATCGTCTGGCCGCCGCGGGCATCCTGTACGCGCCCGACTACGTGGTGAACGCCGGCGGTGTGCTCCACCTCGCCGGCTACGAGCGACTGGGCTGGACGCCGGAGCGAGATGGCGACGCGGTTGGCCGGTATCGGGGACACGCTTCGAGACGTGTTCGAGGTCGCCGACGAGGACGGCGTCACGCCCGAGGCGGCGGCGAACCGCATCGCGCTCGGCAGGATCGCGGCCTCGTGACCACCCACGGCAGAGCTGCTGCGCTCGGAGGGCCTCCTGGCGTGGCCGGGGCCGTTCGGCTAGGTTCCTCGCATGATCGGGATCCTCGCCGTCAGGGTCGTCGCTGCGACCATCATCCTCGCTGCCTTGGGCGGTCTGGCGATCGGGGGCCTCTTCATCTGGTGGTTCCGCCGGAAGTAGCCGCGGGCGGACGTTCGTCAGGTCTGCACGCGCTTGATGAACCCCGAGATGCCCCACGCGCCGAGCAGCGCGGTGAACAGGATCATCCCGCCGTAGATCCCCCAGAGCGACATGTGCTGGACGTAGGGCGTGAGCGAGACGCGCATGCCCTCGCTCATGTAGACGAGCGGGTTCACCAGGACGACGACCTTGAGCCACGGGATCGGCGTGAGCGCGGCCCACGGGTAGTAGGTCGCGCCGAGGAACGTGATCGGGATGACGACCAGACCGAAGATCAACGGAACCTTCCGCGGGTCGACGCGGGTCCCGATCGACAGACCCAGCGCGGCGCCGAGCACCGACGCGATCGGCAGCACCGTGACGAGGCGCCACCACACGATCTGCAGATGCACGGCCGTGATGGGGATCCAGTGCGCGAGCGGGAAGACGATCGCGCGCGGCGATCAATCCCTGCACGCGCGCCGCCCAAGAGCTTCCCGCCCGCGACGGCCCACACCGGCAGCGGCGCCATGACGCGATCCTCGATCTCGCGCGTGTACCCGAACTCCTGGACCAGCGGCAGCGCCACCGCCTGGATGCCCTGGAAGATGCACGCGATCGCGATCACGCCGGGGACGAGGATGCTCGAGAACGTCGCCTCTCCCTTCGCGCCGCCGACCGCCTTGCCCGATCTGCGGGAAGACGTACGTGAACACGAACACGAAGAGCAGCGGCTGCATGACGGTGCGCAGGACGAACTCGAGGAAGTTCTTCCGCAGCACCGTCAGGTCGCGCAACATCAGTGCGCCGAACGCGATCATCGGCGTGCTGCGGTACGGCTCGACCGTGGGCAGCCCGATCGGTGGCGCGGTCGTCTGCGCGCTCATTCCCTCAGGTCCTTCCCGGTGAGGTTGATGAAGACCGTCTCGAGGGTGGGCTCGTCGATCGAGACGTCGTGCACGGGGAACCCGCCCGCCTCGGCGGTGGCGATGATGCGCGGGAGGAGGCCCTCGGAGCCCTTGGCGGTGAGTTGCACGGTCTCGCCGATCACCGTCGTGTCCCGGTGATCCCGTCGAGGTCGTGGAGGTGCGCCGCCAGCCGATCCGGCTCGGTGCCCGCCTTGATCATCACGACGGAGTCGCCGCCGACCGATCGCTTCAGTCCGTCGGGGGTGTCGAGCGCCAGCAGCTTGCCGTGGTCCATGATGGCGACCCGCTCGCAGAGACGGTCGGCCTCCTCCATGTAGTGGGTGGTCAGCACGACCGTCTGCCCTTCGCGGTGGATCTGCCCGATGATCTCCCAGAGCGCGATCCGCGACTGCGGGTCGAGGCCGGAGGTCGGCTCGTCCAGGAAGAGCGTGCGCGGCCGGTGGACGATGCTGCGCGCCACCATGAGCCGCTGGGCCATGCCGCCGGACAGCGTGGACACGTCGGCGTCCGCGCGGTCGGCGAGCCGGAAGACCTCGAGCACCTGCGTGGCCACTCGCTTGGACTCGCGCTTGCCCATCCCGAAGTAGCGCCCGTGGAAGTACAGGTTCTCCCACACGGTGAGGCTGCGATCGAGCGTGTTGGTCTGCGAGACGACACCCATGAGGGCCTTCGCCACGGATGGATGCGCGACGACGTCCACGCCGGCGACCGTCGCTCGCCCTTCGGTGGGGATGACGCGCGTCGTGAGCATGCCGACCGTGGTGGTCTTCCCGGCGCCGTTCGGCCCGAGCAACCCGAAGATCTCGCCCTCGTGGACCTCCAGGTCCAGCGCGTCGACGGCCTTCACCCCGGTGTCGTAGACCTTGGTGAGCCCTTCGGTCCGGATCACCACGCCGTCGGTCATCGGGGCTGGCGCCTCAGGCTGAACGTTCGTCTGCATCTGCGCCTCCCACGTTCGTTCGGATGCGGGCGAGGATCCGCCGCAGGTTCGCCCGGTCCTCCTCGGAGAGCCCGTCGGTCGCGCGCTGCCCGGTCTTCTGCGCGGCGGCCTTGAGTCGCCGATACAGCGTGCGACCTGCGGGCGTGAGCGTCACGTGGAACTGCCGCCGGTCGCCGGGGTCGCGCGTTCGAACGATCAGGCCGTCACGCTCCATCCGATCGAGGTGCCGGGTGAGCGTCGCGTCTTCGATCCGCAGGTCCTTCGCGAGGTTCCGTTGGCTGTCCCAACCGCCGCGCTCCACGCCGTACAACACCACCCAGGTGGCCAGGGAAGCTCCCGCCCGGGTCAGCGCCTCCTCGAAGTACTCGCGGATGGCCTTGCCCGTCAGCACGACGACGCGGGGAAGCGGTTCCTCGTGAGATGGTTGCATGGCTAATCGTTAGAAGGCTAACGAAGCGACCCACCGAGCGTCAACTGAACGGCTTCTCCTGCGCGGCCAGCCCGAGGCCCACCATATCCAGCGCCGCGAACGCGCCGTTCACGAACGCCAGCAACCACCAGGACCATGTCGATGCGCCTTCGGGGAGCCCGAAGAGCGCGTGGAGCATGAACACCGTCGCGGTTCCCGCCTCCAGGACCACGAACGCCCACGCCCACCACCACACATCCTCGAGCCGCTGCGAGACGAGCATCATCAGCAGGGCGAGGACGACGGCGATCACGCCGAGGGCGCGGAGCCAGGCGTCGTCGGTCAGCGCGGGTTGGCCAGCCACCGTCTGCAGGAGCCAACCGGGGGCCACACCCACCACGAAGCCGAACACGGCCCAGAGGGCGGCTTGCGCGGTCAGCACTCGTCGCAGGAACGTCATCGGGAGCATCTCCGCAGGTCGGTCGGGGTCTCAGGCGGCTTGGTAGGATACGCGAACCGCGGAAGCGCCCTCGTGAGCAGTCACGCCCGCCTCCGCCTCGAGACCCCGGAACCGCAAAGGACGTTCGGCATGCAGCAAGGTCCCAGGGTCGCGGTGATCGGGCTCGACTGCGGAACGCCGCAGCTCCTGTTCCGCGACCTCATCGATGAGATCCCCAACATCCGCAAGCTCATGGACGGCGGCATGCACGGCGACCTGGCGAGCATCACGCCACCGATCACCGTCCCCGCGTGGGCCTGCGCGATGACCGGCAAGACCCCCGGACAACTCGGCCTCTACGGCTTCCGCAATCGCAAGGACCACACGTACGACGGGCTGTCGATCGCGACCTCCGGCTCGATCCACGAGCCGGCCGTGTGGGACAAGCTGGCGCGAGAAGGGGATGCGCTCGCTGCTGATCGGCGTGCCTCCGAGCTTCCCGCCGCCCAAGGAGTTCCCCGGCTGGCGGATCGGCTGCTTCCTCACGCCGCCCAGCGCGAAGCGGTTCGCGTTCCCCGAGGAGCTCGAGGTCGAGGTCGCCGAGGAGCTCGGCGGACCCGGCAACTACATCTTCGACATCCCGAACTTCCGCGAGCAGGGGATGCGGTTCGTGCTGGATCAGGTGTTCAAGATGACCGAGCGGCGGTTCCAGGTCGCGCGCCGGCTGGTGAAGAACAAGCCGTGGGACTTACTTCATGATGGTCGAGATGGGCCCGGACCGGCTCCATCACGTGTTCTGGCAGTACTTCGACCCGCGTCATCCGCTGTACGAGCCGGGGAACGAGTTCGAGACGGCGTTCCAGGACTACTACCGGTTCCTCGACCACGAGGTCGGCTCACTGCTGGAGGTCTTGCCCGACGACGCCATCACCATCGTGATGTCCGACCACGGCGCCCGTCCGATGATGGGCGGTCTCTGCTTCAACGACTGGCTGATGCAGGAGGGCTACCTCGCGATGACGGAGACGGTCACCGAGCCCACGCCGATCGCCAAGGCACCGATCGACTGGAGCCGCACGATCGCGTGGGGCGACGGCGGGTACTACGGGCGTTGCTTCCTGAACGTGAAGGGCCGCGAGCCGCAGGGCGTGATCGAGCCCGAGCGGTACGAAGAGGTGCGCGACGAGCTGGTCGCCAAGCTCGAGGCCGCACCCGGTCCGGACGGCCAGCCGCTCGGCACGCAAAGTCGTTGAAGCCGCAGGACGTCTATCCGGAGGTCCGCGGGGTGGCGCCCGATCTGCTCGTGTACTTCGGCGACCTCGAGTGGCGTTCGGTGGGCTCGGTCGGCAACTCCAGCCTCTACATCTACGAGAACGACACCGGTCCCGACGGGGCCAACCACGATCGCACGGGCATCTTCGCCATGAAGGGATTGCCCGGACAGCCGATGGGTCGCGTCGAGGGCATGAACCTGGTCGACGTCGGCCCGACGATCCGTCAAGCTGTACGACATCGAGGCGCCCGAAGGCGTCGTCGGAAGGAGCTTCCTGTGACGCAAGGCGACAAGGGATTCACCGTGTGGTTCACCGGGCTCTCGGGCTCGGGGAAATCCACCATCGCGGAGATGCTCTACCACGAGCTGCAGGCGCGCGGCCTGAAGACCGAGATCCTGGACGGCGACGAGGTGCGCAAGAACCTGTCGAAGGGCTTGGGCTTCTCGAAGGAGGACCGCGACACCAACATCCTGCGGATCGCGTTCGTGGCCGACCTGCTGACGCGCAACGGTGTGGCGACGATCTGCTGCCCGATCTCGCCCTACAAGGAGACCCGGGACGCCGCCCGCGCGCAGATCGGCGAGTTCGTCGAGGTCCACGTGGACGCCACGGTGGCGGAGATCGCCGCGCACCGTGACCCGAAGGGTCTCTACAAGAAGGCGCTCGCCGGCGAGATCACCGGCTTCACCGGCGTCGACGACCCGTACGAGGCGCCGGAGAACCCCGAGCTGCGGATCGACACCGAGTCCGAGGACCCAGAGGCATCGCTGGGACATGTGCTGGACACGCTGAAGTCGCACGGCTACATCGACGACGCGACGCCGATGATCGAGGGCGACCGGGTCCACTCGGGCCTGACCGACCTCCGGGTCACCGATACGGGGCACGTGGCCAAGGAAGCCTGAGTCGCGAGGCCTGCTAGGCTTCGTTCATGCAGTGATGACGCCCATCCGGGAGCGGGTGGGCGTCTTGCGTTTCCGGGCGTCGGCGAGCGAGGCGGGGGTAGCGGGCATGGAGTACGAGATCGGCATCGGCAAGACGGGCAGGCGATCCTACGGGCTCGACGAGGTTGCGATCGTCCCGTCGCAGACGGACGCGTGACCCCGACGACGTGGACATCAGCTGGGAGATCGACGCGTACACGTTCCCGCTGCCGATGATGGCCTCGGCGATGGACGCGGGCGGTCTCGCCCGCCACAGCGATCGAGGTCGGACGGCTCGGCGGCCTCGCATGCCTGAACCTGGAAGGGCTGCAGACGCGCTACGAGGACCCCGAGCCCGTCTTCGACGAGATCGCCTCGCTGCCGGACGAGAAGGCCACGCGCCGGATGCAAGAGCTCTACAAGGAGCCCGTCAAGCCCGAGCTCATCGTGAAGCGGATCCGCGAGATCAAGGACGCCGGGCACGTCACCAGCGCGTCGCTCACGCCCCAGCGCGTGATCGAGTACGCCCCGCTCGTGCTCGAGGCCGAGCTCGACATCCTGGTGATCCAGGGAACGGTCGTGTCAGCGCGGAGCACGTCGTCCACGCGGACCGAGCCGCTCAACCTGAAGGAGTTCATCGCCACGTTCGACCTGCCGGTGATCGTGGGCGGGTGCGCCTCGTACTCGACGGCGCTCCACCTGATGCGGACGGGCGCGGTGGGCGTGCTGGTCGGCGTCGGTCCCGGCAACGCCTGCACGACGCGTGGCGTGATCGGGGTCGGCGTGCCGCAGGCGACGGCGATCGCGGATGCGGCCGCGGCCCGGCGCGAGCATCAGCACGAGACCGGCCGTTACTGCCACGTGATCGCCGACGGCGGCATGCGGACCGGCGGCGACATCGCCAAGGCGATCGCCTGCGGCGCCGACGCGGTGATGATCGGCTCGCCGTTGACCCGCGCGTACGAGGCTCCCGGCCGCGGCTACCACTGGGGGATGGCGACGTTCCACCCGTCGCTGCCGCGCGGCGCGCGCGTCAAGACGCAGCAGGTCGCGTCGCTCGAGGAGATCCTGGTCGGGCCGGCCCACGAGAACGACGGCACGTTCAACCTGTTCGGCGCGCTCGCGACGTCGATGGCCACCACCGGCTACGCCAACGTGAAGGAGTTCCAGAAGGCGGAGCTGGTGATCGCGCCCGCGATCAAGACCGAGGGCAAGCTCTACCAGACCCAACAGCGCGTCGGGATGGGACACTGAGGAGCGTTGTGACACAAGCTGACCCGCGCCCCGTCCTGGTGGTTGACCTGGGGGCGCAGTACGCGCAGCTGATCGCGCGGCGCGTCCGCGAGTGCAACGTGTACTCCGAGATCGTCCCCCACGACCTGTCGATCCGCGAGCTCCGCAGGATGCGCCCCGCCGGCATCATCCTGTCGGGCGGGCCGGCGTCCGTGTACGAAGACGGTGCCCCGAGCCTGGATCCGCGGGTGTTCGATCTGGGCGTTCCGGTGCTCGGGATCTGCTACGGGCACCAGCTCATGGCGCAGGCGCTCGGCGGCGAGGTGGCGGCGACCGGCCAGCGTGAATACGGGCGCACGACGCTGTCGGTTGATCGACCCGGCGTGCTGCTCGTCGACATGCAGACGACGGAGCAGGTGTGGATGAGTCACGGCGACGCCGTCGTGCGCGAGCCGGACGGGTTCCGGGTCGGGGCGCACACCGACGTCATCCCTATCGCGGCCATGGAAGATCCAGAGCGTGGCCTGTACGCCGTGCAGTTCCACCCGGAGGTCACGCACACGCTGAATGGCATCGCGGTCCTGAAACGGTTCCTCTACGACGGCTGCGGACTGCTTCCCGATTGGACGCCGGTCAATGTGATCGATCGAGCGGTCCACGCGATCCGCGAGCAGGTCGGGGACGCCCGCGTTCTCTGCGCGCTCTCGGGCGGCGTCGACTCCGCGGTCGCGGCGCTCCTGGTCCATCGCGCGGTCGGCGATCAGCTCACATGCGTGTTCGTGGATCACGGGCTCAACCGCGAGGACGAGCCCGCCCAGGTCGAGGAGACGTTCGGCCGGCATTTCCGGATCCCGCTCGTCCACGTGAAGGCCACGGACCGCTTCCTCGGCAAGCTGGCCGGGGTCACCGATCCCGAACAGAAACGCAAGGCGATCGGCGAGGAGTTCATCCGCGTGTTCGAAGAGGTCGCACGCGATCACGCGGACGCGCGATTCCTGGTGCAGGGCACGCTGTATCCGGACGTGATCGAGTCGGGATCCTCGACGGCGGCCAACATCAAGAGCCATCACAACGTCGGTGGCCTGCCCGAGGACATGGCGTTCGACCTGGTCGAGCCGCTCCGCGACCTGTTCAAGGACGAGGTACGCCGCGTGGGGGCGGAGCTGGGGCTGCCCGAGGAGATCGTGTGGCGTCAACCGTTCCCGGGGCCGGGGCTCGCGGTTCGCATCGTCGGCGAGGTGACCTCCGAGCGACTCTCGATGCTCCGGGGCGCGGACGGGATCGTGCGTGACGAGATCCGCCGCGCCGGGCTGGAGCGTGAGACGTGGCAGGCGTTCGTCGTGCTGCTCGCCGACGTGCAGTCGGTCGGCGTGATGGGCGACGGGCGGACCTACGAGCACCCCGTGATCCTGCGGGTGGTTACCAGCGAGGACGCAATGACCGCCGACTGGGCGCGGCTGCCGTACGAGCTGCTCGATCGCATCTCGAGCCGCATCGTCGCCGAGGTCCCGGGCGTGAACCGTGTCGCGTACGACATCACGTCCAAGCCTCCCGGGACGATCGAGTGGGAGTGAGTCGGTCGAGCCTCAGACGCGGTCGGCGGTGACGATCAGGCGCTCGCTCGAGGAGTAGCGCGGATTGCACGTCGTGAGTACCAGGGTCGGGGTCGCCGTCTGCGTCAGCACGACGCCCGAGCCTGCCTCTTGAACGACGAACACGTCTGAAACGACGTAGTGGAACGTCCCGTACTCGGTCCTGAGGGTGATCGGGTCGCCGACCTGCATCGCGTCCAGGTGGTAGAACGGCGCCAGGTACGTGGTCCGGTGGCCGGCGATGCCGACACGCCCCGTGGGGTCCCAAGGGTCAGCGGTCTCCGGGTAGTGTCCGGGACCTTTCTTGAGCGACTCCTCGTCGGTGCCCTGGACCACGATCAGGTCGAGGTTGATCCGGGGGATGATCAGTTCGGCATACGCGGAGCCGCGGAGCGGCGCCGGGGCGCCAGCCGGTGGTGCCTGCCCGGGGTCTTTCGTGTCGACGACGTGCGTGAACGTCTGTTTCAGGTCGCTCTGCGCGGCCTTGGTGGTGAGCCCGGTGCCCCAGAGCAGCCAGCCGATGTAGCCGCCCAATCCGGCCGCGATCATCAGGCACCCGATGCCGAACCACTTGAGGATCAGCGCGGGGAGCGGCCGGCGGGGCCGAGGCGCCACCGTGCGCGCGGGGGAGGGTGGCCTCGGCGTTCACGATGCGGCCAGCGTACCCTCGGTCGGTAGCTCTCTCAACGGTTCGCGACCAGGGCGGTCGTCGGAGCCACCTACAATCGGCTCGTGAGCGTCCGCTCCCCCCTGCTCGAAGGTCTGAACGACATCCAGGCCGAGGCCGTCCTCCACACGGAGGGGCCCGTCCTCATCGTGGCCGGCGCCGGCTCCGGCAAGACCCGCGCGCTGACGCATCGCGTCGCGTTCCTGATCCGCGAGCTCCGCGTCTCACCCGGGGCCGTCCTGTCGATCACGTTCACGAACAAGGCCGCGCGCGAGATGGCCGACCGGGTCGAGGGCCTGGTCGGAGGGCGGGTCGCCAGGGGGATGTGGATCCTGACGTTCCACTCCACGTGCGCTCGGATCCTGCGTCGCGAGCACAACCATCTGGGCATCCCATCCAGCTTCACGATCTACGACGACGGCGACACCGAGCGTCTGATCGCCGGGGTGCTGAAGGATCTCGACCTCGATCCCAAACGGTTCCCTCCAAAGGCGATGGCCGCCGCCATCGGCCGGGCGAAGGATCAGGTCGTAGACGAGGACGGCTACGCTCGGAGTGCCGACAACTTCTATGAAGAGACCGTCGCGCGGGTGTACTCGGAGTACGAACGGCGCAAGCACGCGGCCGGCGCGCTGGATTTCGACGACCTGATCACCGAGACCGTCAAGCTGTTCAAGCTCCATCCGGAGGTCCTGGAGCACTACCAGGAGCGGTTCCGCTACATCCTGGTCGACGAGTACCAGGACACGAACCGCGCGCAGTACGAGCTGGTGAACCTGCTGGCCTCGCGGTACCGCAACGTGTGCGTCGTCGGTGACGCCGACCAGGGTGTCTACTCGTGGCGGGGCGCGACCATCAAGAACATCCTCGACTTCGAACGCGACTATCCCGACGCGGCGGTGTTCCTGATGGAGCAGAACTACCGCTCCACGCAGAACATCCTGGGTATCGCCAACGCGTTGATCGAGCACAACGTGCACCGCAAGCCGAAGAGCCTGTGGACCGAGGCGGGCAACGGCGAGCTGGCGGTGCTGTACCGGGCGGAGGACGAGCACGACGAGGCGTTCTTCGTCGCGGACGAGATCGAGCGGCTCCGCCAGAGCGAAGGGTTCCGCTACGGCGATGTCGCCGTCTTCTATCGCACGAACGCGCAGAGCCGCGTGATCGAGGACGTGCTGATGCGGGTCGGCGCTCCGTACCGCGTGTTCGGCGGCGTTCGCTTCTATCAGCGCAAGGAGATCAAGGACGTCTTGGGGTACCTGCGGCTGCTGCTCAACCCGCAGGACGTCATCTCGTTCCGTCGGGTGGTCAACATGCCGAAGCGCGGGATCGGCGATGCGACGGTCTCGGCGGTCGAATCGTTCGCGCGCGAGGAAGGCATCAGCGTGATCGATGCCGCGCATCGCGTCGACGAGGTCGCCACGCTCGCGGCGCGGGCGAAGGGCGCGGTCGCCGGGTTCGTCCAGGTCATGGACGCGCTCCAGGCTCACCTGGACGACGGCGCGGGCCCCCCGCGGATGGTGGAGTTCGCGGCGCAGGAGTCCGGCTACATGGCCGAGCTCGAAGAAGACCGCACGGTGGAGGCGCAGGGTCGCATCGAGAACCTGCAGGAGATCGCGGGGGTCGCGGCCGAGATCGTGGCGCGGGAGCCCGACACCGATCTGGCCGGGTTCCTGGAGCAGGTCTCGCTCGTGGGCGAGCAGGACGAGTACGACGAGGAAGAGTCCGTCATCACCTTGATGACGCTGCACATCGCCAAGGGCTTGGAGTTCCCGGTGGTGTTCATGGTGGGGATGGAGGACGGGATCTTCCCGCACTACCGGTCGATGACCGACGCGGCGGCGCTCGAGGAGGAGCGTCGTCTGGCCTACGTGGGGATCACACGGGCGCAGCGTCGGCTCTACCTGTGTCACGCGTGGAGCCGCACGCTGTTCGGCCAGACGCAGTACAACCCGGCGTCGCGCTTCCTGGGAGAGCTCCCGGAGCATCTCCTGGAGCTGAAGGAGCACGAGTCCCGGAGTCGCCCGCGCCGCGACGGCCGTCCCCCCGCGCGGACGAAAGCCGAACGCGGGTACTCGGTCGTCGGCCTTCCCGGCACGTCGGGGCAGACGGACGTCGAGCCCGGGTGGACGCCGCCGCGACCGGCCGGCGTTCCGAAGCGCGATGCCGTCGCCATCTCGGCCGGCGACACCGTGATCCACGAGCGCTGGGGGGAAGGGGTCGTGACCACGGTGAGCGGGATGGGGGACGACGCCGAGGCGAGCATCATGTTCCCGGACGTGGGGGAGAAGCGGGTGCTCCTCGCCTACGCGCCGCTCACCAAGGTCGGCTGAGGACTCACCCGAGCGGGAGCTGACGGAGGCCGGAACTGGCGTCCCACGCCAGCGCGCGGTGCGCGTCGCCGAAGATCGTGAATCCGGCCGACTCGACGTCGAGCGAGAACAGGTGGAACTCCGGTTCGTCGGGCTCCCAGTCGATCCGGGCCTTGATCGCCGCCTGGTACGCACGCCGGAGGTCTGGCTCGTGCACGTCGATCATGCGGCCGCAGAGCTTCAGGTCGCCGTCGGTGCCCATGCGGTCGCACGTGACGCTATGCACGACGCACCGGGGATCGCGCAACAGGTCCAGGGCCTTCTTCGACCGCCACATCATGCCGAGGAACAGATGTCCCTGCGTGATGTCGAGCTCGCACGGACTGATGCGGGGCGACCCGTCGGCGCGGAGCGTCCCGAGCATCACAAGCTCGTCCTTGCGGAACCGCTCCTCCGCCATGGTTCCGATCTCCGGACATGCGTCGACGAACGCGTCCCAGCGCATGGTCAGCGGAGCGCGAAGTAGGCGGCGATGACGATCACCACGCCGGCCACGATCGGTGCGATCACCCACGCGAGCCCAAGCCGGCCGCGGTAGGGACCGAGCGTGCCGACCTTCGTCGTGGGCTTGAGGCCCGGTGGGCGGATCTGGAACCGTTTGGGCATCGCCAGCGAGTATAGGAGCGGGCCACGACTCGGTAGCCGCGGCCCCCGTTCTCGGGTACCGTTCGCGACATCGGGGGAGAAGGGGGAAGAGGCGTGTCGTCGATCGTTCGGAAGGCTGCGCTCGTCGCGAGCGTCCTGGTCCTGGTTCCGCTGACCCAGCCCGCGCCGGGGAGCGCTGCCGGGCGCGCGTACGTCCGCGTCAACCAGGTCGGCTACGTGCAGGACGGACCGAAGCAGGCATTCCTCCTGTCCACCCAGGATCACGAGGGCGAGCCGTTCGACCTGGTCGGAGACGGCGGCGTCGTGGCGTTCTCAGGAACGATCGGCGCGGACCGGGGCGCGTGGAACGATCGCTACGGACACGTGAACCAGATCGACTTCGACGCCTTCGCGAACCCGGGGGTCTACGTGCTCGAGGCTGCGGGCGCCACGTCCCCGCCGTTCGAGATCGGCAGCGGAGTCCGCGGTCTTCGACCACCTCCTTTCGAACGCGCTCGCGTTCTTCCACGAGCAGCACGACGGTCGTCACGTCGTCCCGGGGTTGCTGGACCGCAAGCCCTCCCATCTGAACGACGCGCACGCGACGGCGTACGAGACCCCCGTCTACGTGAACGGGCATCTGTCGCAGCCTCTGGTGCCGACCGGCACGGTCGACGTCGAGGGCGGATGGTTCGACGCCGGCGACTACATCAAGTTCGTGCATACGGCCGCGTTCGTCGAAGTGCCCATGCAGCTCGCGCTCCGCGACGACGCGAGCCTGTTCACGAACGGCGGCCCGAACTTCCGCGCCGAGGCGAAGTTCGGCCTGCGGTGGCTGCTGAAGATGATCGACGTGAACCGAGGCGTCGTGTACTACCAGGTCGGGGATCGGGAACGGTGGCCTGGGCTACAACTCCGACCACGACGTGTGGCGGCTCCCCGAGGTCGACGACGCGATGAAGGGCCGTGCGAACACGTACCTCGCGCACCGGCCGGTCTTCCGTGTGGGACCCCCCGGGACCGCCATCCCGCCGTCGATCGCCGGCCGGATGGCGGCGGCGTTCGGGCTCTGTTCCCAGATCTTCGCGAGCACCGATCAGGCGTTCGCGGACCGCTGCCTCCGCGCCGGCGAGGCCGCGTTCGCGCTTGCGGATACCAGCCACACCACGAACCACACCACCGCCCCGAGCGGGTACTACCCCGAAGGGCAGATGTGGCGGGACGACATGGAGCTCGGCGCCGTCGAGCTGCACCTCGCGCTTCGAGGCGCGACGGCTTTGCCAACGGGACTGCCCGTCACCGACGCCGATACGTATCTCGCAGATGCCACGCATTGGGCCCGCGCGTACCTGAAGCAGTCTGATGAGCAGCACGACACCTTCAACCTCTACGACGTGTCGGGACTCGCCCACGTCGAGCTGATCCGCGCGTTGCACGCCGCGGGCGACCCGACGGACCTGCCCGTGTCATCCGACGACTTGCTGGCCGGGCTCGCGGCGCAGCTCGACCACGCCGCTGCGGCCGCCGCCGCGGACCCGTTCGCGTTCGGATCCGGACACGGCGATCCCGCTCCGCACGCGTTCGGGCTGTCGGCCGAGGCGGCCTGGTACGACCAGGTCACCGGGACGTCGCGCTACGCCGACCTGCAGGCGTCGCAGCTGTCGTGGGCGCTCGGTGCGAATGCATGGGGCTCGACGTTCGTGATCGGCGCCGGCTCGGTGTTCCCGCACTGCCCGCAGGACCAGCCCGCGAACATCGTCGGCTCGCTCGACGGGACGGGCAACATCATGCTCGGCGGCGGCGTCGACGGCCCGTCGGGTTACATCCCGACCGGGTTCTTCGGCCCCGCGTCGGCGCCGCCGTGCCCGCCCGACGGCGCGAATCCGTTCCGCCCGTTCGATCAGACCGACTGGCGGTACGTCGGATCGCGTCGCGTCGTGGGCGACGGTGGAGCCGGCGGACGATTACTCGATCCTGCCGTTCATCGCGTTCGTGCAGTACGCGTCCACCGGCTGAAGCGAGCTCAGCCGCCGCTCCAGGGGGTTGGGTTCTTCTCGCGCACGGCCCCATCCGGCCACATCGGCAAGATCAGGGGCGGGATGGGCTCCTGGGTGAAGTCGAACTCACGAGCGAGGTCGCCGAGGCGGGCCGCGTCCTCCCGGATCGTCGGGCGCCGGTCCGGCCACCCGTCCGTGCGAGGGTCGAGCCGCTGTCCGCCCAGGAACCGGTCTTCGATCAACTTCAGGTAGGCGTCGAACGACAGCGTCTGGTGGTCGATCAGGCCGGGCTTCACCCACGGGCTGATGACGAACGCCGGCACGCGGATGCCGTAGCCGTTCTGATCGATCCGGATCGGGCGGACGTGATCGTAGAAGCCTCCCCAGTCGTCCCACGTCACGAAGATCGCGGTGTGGAGCCACTGATCCTCCGGGCCGTTCATGACCGCGTTCACCACCCTCGTCACCCAGGCTTGTCCGTTGGAGATCGAGTCGGGAGGGTGCTCGCTGTCGCCGTACGACGGCATGATCCACGAGACCGACGGCAGGTTGTCGTGCGCGGCAGCTTCGAAGAACCGGGCGTGCTGACGGATGTTCGAGAAGCCGTCCGTCGCTTTCACCGTTCGGAAGCCGGGGAGTGGGTTCTGGATCGGATTGCTGTTCGGTTTCTCGCGAGGCGCGCACGGCGGGAGGACGCAGGTTCCGCGACCCACGTAGTACGACCAACTGACCCCGGCGTTCGACAGCAGCCAGGTGATGTCCGCCCACGCGTACGGCCGGGGCGTCCCGTCGGCCGGGTTCCAGATCCGGCCGTTGTCGGCCACGTTGTTGCCGGGGAACTGCAGGTCCGAGCGACAGCTCATCGGATCCATCGGCCGCGGGCACGTCGCCGACCACGCCGAGACCAGGTAGAGGTGCGACGGCAACGTCCACGAATCCGATGGGGCGAACATGTGATCCTGCAAGCCGTACGTGCGCGCGTACGCCCAATAGTTCGGGATCTCCTGCGCCGTGTGGTACCCCATCACGTCGGGCTGTCCCGCGGGTCCGCGATCCGCGCGGTCGCACGCGTCCCTGGGGTGGTGCTGACAGGTCGTCCCGATCGCCTCGAACGCGCGGATGGATCCCTGCATCGTCCCGCCGGAGACGGTCATCTTCGAGGCGGCCACGTTGTGCGGGCCACCCTCGTCGTAGACGTCCGTGTCGTGGTACGGGCGCTGGCAATGTCCGGCTGCGGGATCGGGGATGCAGACCGCGACATGCCCATTGGCTCGCGGGAGACCGTCGGCGCCGGGGAACGTCCCGAAGTAGTGATCGAAGGATCGGTTCTCCTGCACGACGAAGATCAGATGATCGAGGTTCATGATCCCCGCGGAGGGGTCCACGTCGTCCCGGTGCGTGGTGGTTGCTGAGACCGGCGGAGTGGACGAGAGCGCCAGGCTGAGCGTCGTGATGCCCGCGAGGAGCAGCCCGGAGATCCGCCACCTCACGTCGACGTCACCACTCGGTAGAGGCGCCAGCGGTCGGGCACGCCCTTCAGGTCGTGCTCGCCGGCGTCTTCGAAGACCAGCCCGGACCCCGGGGTGAGGTCCTTCACCGTTGCGGAGACGAGGATCTCCGAACCGCCGGCGATCGCCGCGACACGGGCCGCGACGTTCACGGTCACTCCTGTCACATCGTCACCCACCGTCTCGATCTCACCGACGTGTACGCCGGCGCGGATCTCGAGGCCCAGCTCTCCGAGCTCAACCGCGGTCTCTCGCGCGCAGCGAACGGCCTGCGCCGGGCCCTCGAAGGTCGCGAGCACGCCGTCTCCCGTGCTCTTCACCAGGCGACCACCGAACCGTTCGATCGTGCGTCGGGAGCGATCGTCGTGCGCCACGATCAACTCGCGCCACGCCGAGTCTCCGACGCGTGCCAGGTGCTCGGTCGAGCCGACGATGTCGGTGAAGAGCACCGCGCGAAGGAGCGTGTGGGAAGGAACCGTGGCCGGCTCAGCTCCCACGAAGTCGCGGACCGCGTCGACCAGGTCGTCCTGGCGGCCGGCGAACGTCGCGCGGTCCTCGCCTTCCAGCAGGACGAACGTCGATCCCTCGATCATCTCGGCGACCCTGCGATCGTCGTCGTGACCCGGCCAGCCCCTGGCCAAGACCAAGGTCGGGACGTGGATCGCGGGGAGCACGGGACGGATGTCGGTGTCGATCGCGCTCTGCAGCAGGTCGGCCGCGACGTCCGGCGGGACGAAGTGGCGCTGCACCTTCGAGTACCACTTCAGGAACTCGCGATCGGCGATCATCGAGGGCGCCACCCGCGCCATCGCGGCGGCAGCCGAAGCCTCCGTGCCCCACGTGCGGCCCAGCAGATCCAGGTCGCTCGGTTGGAACGCGTCGCCGGCCCACACGTACAGATCCCAGAGGACCAACGCCCGCGTCCGGCCAGGATAGGTCGCCGCGAAGAGCGACGCGGTGTGCGCGCCGGGTCCCGCACCGAGGATCACCGTCGAACGCGAGCCCACGGCGTCGAGGACGGCGACCGCATCCTGCACCTGCGTCTCCAGGTTGGGTAGCGTCGACGCCCGGCTGGAGAGACCGGTCGCTCGCATGTCGTGCCGGATCAAGCGTGAGAAGGTCGCGAACTTGTTGGTGAGCGAGCGCATGACCTCGTGCTCCCAGATCACTTCTAAACCACCCATGAACGCGTGGAGCCACAGCAGGTCGATCGGGCCGTCGCCGACCGTGTGGTACGCGATCGAGACGCCGTCCGGCGTCGTCGCGTATCGGGTCTCGGGAACCTCGATCGTGGGCATCAGACCACCATCGTGCCGCCGTCGACGATCAGTTCGATGCCCGTGATGTACGAGGCCTCGTCGCTCGCCAGGAACAGGGCGGCGTTCACGACGTCCCGCGGCGTGCCGAGGCGGCCGAGCGGGATCGCGGCGCGGGCGCCTTCGACCCAGGCCGGGTCGCTCGTCCGGACCGTCTGCATCGGCGTTTCAACGAAGCCGGGGTGGATGCAGTTGGCGCGCACCCCTTGTGCCGCGAACTGCACCGCGAGCGAGCGCGTGAGCGAGATCACCGCGCCCTTGCTGGCCGAGTAGGCGTCCTGCGGGACGGTGTCGCCAAGCAGGGCCGAGAGCGAGCCTACGTTCACGATCGCGCCGCCGCCGGAGCGGATCAGCTCCGGGACGCCGTACTTGCAGATCCACACCATCCCTTTGAGGTTGATCGCCATCACGCGGTCCCAGACGGCTTCGTCCGTCTCGAGCACGCCGAGGTCCCGGTCGCGCCAGAGCACCCCCGCGTTGTTGTAGAGGATGTGGAGCGAGCCGAACCGTTCCACCGCCGTCCCGATCGCCTCGCGGACCTGGTGCTCGTCGCCGACGTCGGCGACGAACGTCGCGATGTCGCTGCCGCCCTCGCGCACGAGCGACGCGGTCGCATCGAGACCGGCGGCGTCGACGTCGAGCGCCGCGATCCTGGCACCCTCTGCGGCGAACACGACACAGGCCTCACGGCCCATGCCGCTGCCGGCCCCGGTGATGAGGGCGACCTTGCCGTCGAGCCTGCCGGTCCGATCCACGTCACGCATCCTCCCGGTCGGCTGCGGCGGGCGCAACCAGAAGGTGCCATCCTCCGCTGATGAACGAGCGGATCCGGGTCGTGGGCCAGGTCGCTCGCGATCCCCGACTGCTCCGGATCGAGCTCGCGTTCTTCGGGTTCAACATGGCCGAGTTCGGGACGTGGGTCGCGATCCTCGTCTACGCGTACGACCGCGGCGGAGCCTCGGCGGCAGGCGTCGTCGCTGCGATCCAGCTGATCCCGTCGGGCCTGGTCGCACCGTTCGGGGCGTTCGCCGGGGATCGGTTCCGTCGGGACCGCGTGTTGTTCTTCAGCTACCTGGCCCAGGCGATCGCGCTCGCGCCTGGTCGCGATCGCCCTCTTCGTTGATGCGCCGTTCGCGCTCACGCTCGTGGTCGCTACGGTCGCGGCCGCGAGCCTCACGTTCACGCGGCCGACGCAGGCGGCGCTGTTGCCGAGCGTCTCCGAAGGCCCCGAGGAGCTCACCGCGGCGAACGCCGTCTCCTCCTTCGCCGAGAACGTCGGGCGTGGTGGTCGGGCCGTTCATGGGCGGGCTGCTGCTCGCCTGGTGGGGACCGGCCGAGGTGTTCGCCGTCTTCGCGGTGGTGACGCTCGTCAGCGCCGCGCTCGTCTCCCGGCTCGGGATCTCCGCGGTCGGCGCCGGATCGCGAGAGCCGATGAGCGCCGGCGACGTCGTCAAGGAGTCCCTCGGCGGGTTCCGGTTCCTGTTCGGCAGCCGCCACGCCGGCCTGCTCGTGCTCGTGCTGTCGGGCGGGATCGTGGTGTGGGGAGCGCTCGATGTGCTGTTCGTCGCGGTCGCGATCTCGCTGCTGGACAAGGGCCAGGGATGGGCCGGCTTCCTGAGCTCGGCCTCGGGTCTGGGCGGCCTGGTCGGGTCCGCCCTCGCCGTCGGCCTCGTCGGCCGGCGACGGCTGGTGCCCGCGCTCGGTGGCGGAACGGTCGTCTTCGGAGGATCGATCGTCGCGATGGGGGCTGCGCCCGCGGCTGCGACGGCCCCGGCGCTGTTCGGGGTCGCCGGCGCAGGGGGCGAGCGTCGCGTGGGTGGCCGGGGAGACCCTGCTGCAGCGGATCGCGCCCGACGAGATGCTCGCGCGCGTGTTCGGGATCCTCGAAGGTCTCGGCGCGTTCGCCCTCGCGGTCGGTTCGCTCGGGGCGTCGGGTCTGATCGCGGCGTTCGGGGTGAAGACCGCTCTGATCGTGGTCGGGATCTTCGCGCCGGTCGTGATGCTCGCCCTGTGGATCCCGCTGGCGTCGATCGATCGCACGGCGAAGGCGCCCGATCCCGAGACGCTCGCCTTCGTTCGTCGACTGCCGATCTTCGCGCCGTTGCCGCCGCCGGCGATCGAGCGGATCCTCGCCCGTATCACGCCGCTGGAGGTGCCCGCGGGGGAGGTGCTCATCCGCGAGGGCGCGGTGGGCGATCGCTTCCTCATGATCGTCGAAGGGAAAGCCGACGTGACTCGCGACGGTCAGCACCTCACCTATCGGTCGGCGGGGGAGCACGTCGGCGAGGTCGCGCTCCTCCGCGATGTGCCGAGGACAGCCACGGTGACGGCGGTGACGCCGATGAAGCTCCTCACCCTGGATCGCGAGGCGTTCCTCGAGGCCGTGACCGGTCATCCGCAGAGTCACGAACGTGCTGAGGCGATCGTCGAGGAACGTCTGTCCGACGAGCCGGGCGACTAGCGGGCCAGCCAGAAGTCGGCGGCCTTCTCCGGGTTGGCGCCGAAGCTGTGCCAGGGGCTCGCGTGCTCGTCGGAGTCGACCGCGCGGGCTCGCCAGCGGTACGGGCCGAACGAGAGAACCGGCAGATGCACCGTCGCTGTACCACCGCTGGCGATCGGAGGTGAGCTGATGATGTCGGCGTGGCGGAACGAGGCGCCAACGGCAACCACTTGGACCTCGAGCGTGGCGAACGCACGCCGATCGACCGCGCACACGTTGCCCTGGAGCATGATCTCGTGCCTCACGGTTCCCCCGACGGGTATCCGAGGCCGCCCGGTCTCCTGGAACTGACCGAGCGAGTCGGGAACCTGGATCTGCGTCTCTCCGCCTCTTGGGCAGCCCACAGCACTAGCGGCTTGCGCCGTGCCGGGCAGAGTCGAGAAGAAGCGTCAGCGTCAGCAGTGGGATCAGGCGTCGAGACCGTTCCATCTCCGGCTCCTCCCAGGTCGTAGGGACAAGGCTCGTCGGACGGATGGAAGCGGTCCAGTGGTTATGACTCACTGCGGATGCGTCGTTCGACGCAGAAGCTCGTTTGCGGTGGGGGAGCGCGAACGGCCATGATGCGCCCGTGGCCATCCCGGCGATCCACTATGCGAAGACCCCCGACGCCTGGCATCTCTACCGGGTGGTGAGCGCATGAACGAACGGCCTGCGACCGAGTACGCGTGGAACGGCGACGTTTCACTGGCATATCAGGTCGTCGGTGAGGGACCGGTCGATGTGTTGTTGGTTCCGGGATGGTTCTCGAACCTCGACCTCCAGTGGGAGAGTCCGTATCTGGCTCGATTCCTGGAGCGGCTCTCCCAACAGGCTCGCCTGATCGTCACGGACCGCAGGGGCTGGGGGCTTTCGGAGCGGTTCTCCCCGAGTGACGTGCCGCCCTTGGAGGCTCTCGCGGACGATCTCGGGGTCGTGCTGGACGCGGCCAACAGCGAGCGAGCGGTCGTCGCGACCGCGGACGACACCGGCTTGATCGCCCAGTTCTTCGCAGCCGCTCATCCCGAGCGGGTCGCCGGTTTGATCCTGATCAACTCGTACGTTTCCTACCGCGCCACCGAAGAGACGCCCTGGATGCCCGACCGAACCTGGTGGGAGGCGTTCGACCAGCGGATCCGTGACAAGTGGGGACGCTCATGGGAGGGAGGACCTGACGTCGGCGGCGCGGCGGAGCGGGACTGGTTCCTGCGGATGCAGCGGGGTTGCGTCGCGCCCGGGGCGAACGTCGCCGAGATCCGCCGTTTCGTCGACACCAGTACGGCCGATGTGCTGCCCGCGATCCGCGTGCCAACCCTCGTCCTCGCGGACAGCGACGCCCACGGTCAATCGTTCGAGATGCAGACTGCGCGCTACCTCGCCGATCGCATACCCGTCGCCCGGCTGGTCGAGTACTCGGGGGGTGAAGACTTCTTCTGGTACGCACCGGCAGACACGATCCTGCGGGAGGTCGGCAGCTTCTTGGCGACCCTGCATGCCGAGCAGGCGGTGTTCGACCGCGTGCTTGCGACGGTGCTCTTCACGGACATCGTGGGCTCGACGGAGAGGGCCGCGAACATCGGCGACGCCGCGTGGAAAGCGCTCCTGGCGCGCCACCACGAAGTAGTACGGGCGCTGATCAGGCGATACCGCGGAACCGAGGTCGATACGGCGGGCGATGGGTTCTTCGCCACGTTCGACGGGCCTGCGCGAGCGATCCACTGCGCAACGTCGATCGTGGACGCGGTCCGCGACCTCGGTCTGGAGATCAGGGCTGGACTTCACACAGGCGAATGCGAGCTGATGGACGGCAAGGTCGAGGGCATCGCCGTGCATGTCGGAGCCCGCGTCGCCGCCCTCGCGGGGCCGTCGGAAGTGCTCGTCTCCTCCACGGTGAAGGACCTCGTGGCGGGCTCAGGTCTCATGCTTCGAGGACGCCGGCGAGCACGAGCTGAAGGGTGTCCCCGACACCTGGCACCTCTACCGGGTGGTGAGCGCATGAACGAACGACCGGATACGAAGTACGCGTGGAACAGCGACGTCGCGCTCGCCTACCAGGTGCTCGGTGACGGTCCGGTCGATCTCATCTATTACCAAGGCTATTGCTCGAACGTCGATGTGAATTGGGAGAGTCCGCGCCTCGCACGATTCATCAGGGGGCTCGCACGGCAGGCCCGTGTGATCGTGACGGATCGGCGAGGTTGGGGGTGTTCGGAGCGGTTCTCGCCATCGGACGTTCCGCCGATCGAAGCCTTCACCGATGACCTCATCACGGTGATGGACACGGTCGGCTCAGATCGCGCGGTGATCCTCGCTACCTCGGAATGTGGATTGGTGGCGCCGATGTTCGCAGCCACCCATCCGGACCGAGCGGCGGGCTTGATCCTGTGCGACGCCTGGGTCACGTTCCAACAAACCGATGAGACCCCGTGGATGTATACGACCGCGGAATGGGAGGCGATCTGCGACGTCGTTCGAACGGCTTGGGGCTCGCGGGCCTGGGCGGAAGTGTGGGACGAGGGCGGCGGCATGGATGAGCGCGAGCTCGACTGGTTCGCTCGTTACCAGCGCTCGTCGGTCGCTCCCGGTTCGCTGATCGCCGAGACCTGGAGATTCCTCGACACCGATGTCCGCCCGATCCTTCGCTCTGTCCACGTTCCGACGCTCGTGTTCGGCGACCCTGACGACTCGCGGCCGGCAGAGAACGGTCGGTATCTCGCCAACCACATCGCCGGTGCGCGGCTCGTGGAGACTCTCTCATCAGGCTCCGGGAGCTTCCACTGGTACGGACGCGCCGACGTGATCATCGAGGAGGTCGGCCGGTTCCTCGGCGAGATGCGGGATGAGGAGGCGTCGCTCTCGCGCCAACTCGCGACGGTGATGTTCACCGACATCGTCGACTCGACGGTGCGAGCCGTGGAGTTGGGCGACGCGCAGTGGCGCGAGCTCCTCTCACGCCACGACGACGTCGTGAACGCGATGCTGGCCCGCTATCGCGGGACGCTCGTCAAGCACACCGGCGACGGCGTGCTCGCGACGTTCGACGGCCCGGCCAGAGGCGTCAAATGCGCACAGGCGATCGCGGCTGCTATGTCGCCGCTCGGGCTGGAGATCCGGGCTGGCCTGCATACCGGGGAGATCGAGCGTCGCGGCGACGATCTGGTCGGCGTTGCCGTGCACATCGGCGCTCGCGTGGGGGCACTCGCCGGCTCTTCCGAGGTGCTCGTGTCTCAGACCGTGAGGGATCTCGTCGCCGGCTCAGGCCTCGTCTTCGAAGACGCCGGTGAGCACGAGCTGAAGGGTGTCCCCGACACTTGGCGTCTCTACCGCGTGGTGAGCGCATGAACGAACGACCGGATACGAAGTACGCGTGGAACGGTGACGTCGCGCTCGCCTACCAAGTCTTCGGTGATGGCCCGGTCGACCTCGTCTACATGCAGGGATTTACCTCACACGTCGACCTCAACTGGGAGAGCCCCTTCCTCGCACGATTCCTGAGAGGGCTGGGCCAGCTGGCGCGTGTGATCCACACGGATCGTCGAGGCTTCGGATGCTCGGACCGCTTCTCACCCGGCGACGTTGCTCCGCTCGAGGTCCAGGTCGACGACCTCGTCGCGGTGATGGACGCGGCGGGCTCCGAGCGCGCTGTCATCTTCGGCTCGTTCGACACGGGGTTGGCGGCGACGCTGTTCGCGGCGACGAACCCTGAGCGGACCGCCGGCCTGGTCCTGTGCGATCCCTTCGCGACGTACTGCGTGTCGGAGGAGACGCCCTGGCAGTACTCGGAGGCGCGCTGGGAGGAACTCAACGAGCAGGTTCGCCTGAGCTGGGGGACCCCGAGTTGGGATCGGGAGATGGAGGGATTCACCGATGAGCGGGAGTTCCTCGACTGGTTCATCCCGTGGAGCCGGGCAAGCGTCGCACCCGGCGCTCTCGTCGCCGAGGGCCGCGCCTTCTACCGCGCCGACGTCCGAACGATCCTCCCGTCCATCCATGTGCCCACGCTCGTCGTCGGCGTTCGAAGCGGCGAGGGATATGAAGACAACATGGTCCAGAACCCCCGTTTCATCGCGGAGCGGATCGCCGGTGCGCGCCTCGTCGAGCCTCCGAGCGGGGACACCGCGTGGTTCCATTGGTACGGACGAGCAAGCGTGATCCTCGAGGAGGTCGGCAAGCTCCTGGCGAGCGTCCGGGTGGAGCAGGAGTCGTTCGACCGGGTGCTCGCGACGGTGCTGTTCACCGACATCGTGGACTCGACAGCGACGGCGGCCACGATGGGCGATGCGAAGTGGCGTGCGCTGCTGGAGGAGCACGACCGGATCGCGAAGGCGATCATCGCGCGGTTCCGCGGCACGTACGTCCGCGGTACCGGCGACGGGTTGCTCGCGACGTTCGACGGTCCCGCGAGAGGGGTCCGCTGCGCCGAGGCGCTCGTGCAGGCGGTGAAGCCGCTCGGGATCGAGATCCGTGCGGGTCTCCACACCGGTGAGATCGAGTACGGAGGCCACGACCTCGCCGGCGTCGGTGTGCACATCGGTGCCCGCGTGGGCGCCCTAGCCGGAACGTCGGAGGTCTGGGTCTCCTCGACCGTGAAAGACCTGGTCGTCGGGTCGGGCCTCACGTTCGAAGACGCCGGCGAGCACGAGCTGAAGGGCGTCCCCGACACGTGGCATCTCTACCGGGTGGCCGGACAGAGCTAGTCACCGATCTCTGCATGTTCGCGCGTGGTCGCGCCGCCGTCACGGCTTGATGATGAAGCTCCTCGTCACCGTCGGAGCCGGGTTGTAGATGGCGTTCCCAGCCTGGTTGGCATCAACGGAGCAGGTCCCCGGACCAAGGATGCGGATGGAGATGGCGTTGGTGGGGCTGACGTTGATCGTGCAGATCGAAGCGGTCGTCGAGCTAACCGTGACCGGCAGGCCGGATGAGGCGCTCGGAGTGATTGGCACGTAGGACTGGGACATCGTGGTGTTCGGGATGCCGGCGAACGCGATCGTCTGGTTGACCTTGCGGATCGAGAAGGTCCTCGTCACCGTCGGAGCCGGGTTGTAGGCGGCGTTCCCAGCCTGGTTGGCATCAACCGAGCAGGTCCCCGGACCAAGGATGCGGATGGAGATGGCGTTGGTGGGGCTGACGTTGATCGTGCAGATCGAAGGGGTCGTCGAGCTAACCGTGACCGGCAGGCCGGATGAGGCGCTCGGAGTGATTGGCACGTAGGACTGGGACATCGTGGTGTTCGGGATGCCGGCGAACGCGATCGTCTGGTTGACCTTGCGGATCGAGAAGGTCCTCGTCACCGTCGGAGCCGGGTTGTAGGCGGCATTCCCAGCCTGGTTGGCGTCAACGGAGCAGGTCCCGGGAGCGACAACGTGGATGGAGATGGCGTTGGTGGCGCTGACGTTGACCGTGCAGATCGAAGGGGTCGTCGAGCTAACCGTGACCGGCAGGCCGGATGAGGCGATCGGACTGATGCCTACGCCGGACTGGAGCATCGTGATGTTCTGGATGCCGGCGAACCCGATCGTCTGGTTGACCTTGCGGATCGAGAAGGTCCTCGTCACCGTCGGAGCGGGGTTATAGGCGGCATTCCCAGCCTGATCCGCGTGCAGGACGCAGGTCCCTGGTCCGAATAGGACGACCGTCCCTTGGGAGATATCGCATATCGAGGTCGTCCCGGAGGTGACCGTGACCGGCAGACCGGAAGATGCCGAAGGGCTGATGCTGAACCCCGACTGGAGCATCGTCTTCTTGGGGATCGCGGGAAACGTGATCGTTTGACCGATCTTGGTACTCGAGAACGTGGCCGTGACGGTCACGTCGCTCATCACGGTGATCTGGCAGTAGTCACCGACGACCGTGCAGTTCGAGCTCCAGCCAGCGAGAACCGAGCCAGGAGCCGCTGCCGGTAGGAGCGTGACCGTGCTGCCTTCGTCGTAGTCAGCCGAGCATGTCGGGGCGCAGTAGATGTTCGGGACGAACTCGTACGATGTGACCGAACCCGTGCCTGTACCCGACATCTTCACGGTGAGGGTGTGTCTGATCGCCGAGAACGTCGCGGTGACCGAGTGCGTGTCGTTCATCGTGACGATGCATGGGCCGGTGCCCGCGCAGTCCCCACCCCAACCGGTGAACGTCGAGCCGGCCGCCGGGGTGGCGGTCAAGGTGACCTGGGCTCCGATCGCGTAGGGCGCCGAGCACGTCGTGCCGCAGCTGATCCCAGCGATATCCGACATCACGGTGCCTGAGCCCCCGCCCAGCTTGGAGACGGAGAGGTTGTAGGTGTAGCCGAACTTCTGGATCCGATGGTTGATGGTATCGGCGACGTAAACGTTGCCCGAGCCGTCGACCGCGACGCCGTCGGGGTAGCTGAACTGACCGTGCCCGGAACCGTAGGAGCCCCAGTTCGTCACGAAGTGTCCGGCTGCGTTGAACTTCTCGATCCGGTAGTTGCTGGTGTTCGCGACGTAGACGTTGCCCGTCCCGTCGACCGTGACGCCGTAGGGGGACGAGAGCAGGCCGTTCCCATGGCCGAAGGCGCCGAACGACCTCAGGTACTGCCCGTTGGTGTCGAACTTCTCGATCCGACCGTTGCCGGTGTCGGCGACGTAGACGCCCGATCCGTCGACCGCGATGCCGTTCGGATTGTCGAACTTGCCGTTCGCCGACCCGTTGGAACCGAAGCTCCGTATCCACTGCCCCGTCGCTGCGCCGAACTCCTCGACCCGGGAGTTGTGGTTGTCGGTGACCCAGACGTGACCCGAACCGTCGACCGCGACATCGGACGGGAAGACGAACTGGCCGTCCGCGGTGCCGTACGAACCGATGGTCGACATCAATCGTCCGCTGGCGTCGAACTCTTGGATCCGGTGGTTGCTGGTGTCGGCGACCCAGACGTTGCCCGACCCGTCGACCGTGATGCCGGATGGGGCCGCGAGGTTGTCGTTCCCGCCGCCGTACGACCCCCAGGTCGTGACGAGCCGCCCATCGGCGTCGAACTTCTCGATCCGATCGTTCTGGGTGTCGGCGACGTAGACGTTGCCCGAGCCGTCGACCGCGACATCGTTCGGGTAGCTGAACTGGCCATCCCCGGTGCCGCTCGAACCCCAGGTGAGGAGGAACGGCGGCGGCAGCTCAGTGGCGATCGCCGAGAACGTCGCGGTGACCGAGTGCGTGTCGTTCATCGTGACGATGCATGGGCCGGTGCCCGCGCAGTCCCCACCCCAACCGGTGAACGTCGAGCCGGCCGCCGGGGTGGCGGTCAAGGTGACCTGGGCTCCGATCGCGTAGGGCGCCGAGCACGTCGTGCCGCAGCTGATCCCAGCGATATCCGACATCACGGTGCCTGAGCCCCCGCCCAGCTTGGAGACGGAGAGGTTGTAGGTGTAGCCGAACTTCTGGATCCGATGGTTGATGGTATCGGCGACGTAAACGTTGCCCGAGCCGTCGACCGCGACGCCGTCGGGGTAGCTGAACTGACCGTGCCCGGAACCGTAGGAGCCCCAGTTCGTCACGAAGTGTCCGGCTGCGTTGAACTTCTCGATCCGGTAGTTGCTGGTGTTCGCGACGTAGACGTTGCCCGTCCCGTCGACCGTGACGCCGTAGGGGGACGAGAGCAGGCCGTTCCCATGGCCGAAGGCGCCGAACGACCTCAGGTACTGCCCGTTGGTGTCGAACTTCTCGATCCGACCGTTGCCGGTGTCGGCGACGTAGACGCCCGATCCGTCGACCGCGATGCCGTTCGGATTGTCGAACTTGCCGTTCGCCGACCCGTTGGAACCGAAGCTCCGTATCCACTGCCCCGTCGCTGCGCCGAACTCCTCGACCCGGGAGTTGTGGTTGTCGGTGACCCAGACGTGACCCGAACCGTCGACCGCGACATCGGACGGGAAGACGAACTGGCCGTCCGCGGTGCCGTACGAACCGATGGTCGACATCAATCGTCCGCTGGCGTCGAACTCTTGGATCCGGTGGTTGCTGGTGTCGGCGACCCAGACGTTGCCCGACCCGTCGACCGTGATGCCGGATGGGGCCGCGAGGTTGTCGTTCCCGCCGCCGTACGACCCCCAGGTCGTGACGAGCCGCCCATCGGCGTCGAACTTCTCGATCCGATCGTTCTGGGTGTCGGCGACGTAGACGTTGCCCGAGCCGTCGACCGCGACATCGTTCGGGTAGCTGAACTGGCCATCCCCGGTGCCGCTCGAACCCCAGGTGAGGAGGAACGGCGGCGGCAGCTCAGTGGCGATCGCCGAGAACGTCGCGGTGACCGAGTGCGTGTCGTTCATCGTGACGATGCATGGGCCGGTGCCCGCGCAGTCCCCACCCCAACCGGTGAACGTCGAGCCGGCCGCCGGGGTGGCGGTCAAGGTGACCTGCGAGCCCTCGTCGAAGATGTCCGAGCAAGTGCCGGGGCAGTCGATGGACCCAGGGTTGGACGTGATCGACCCTCCGCCGGTGCTGGCCGGGTCGTCGGACACGGTCAGGGCGAAGGTGACGGACGTGGATCCGTACGTGTAGCCGTTGGGGAGCGTGCCGCTGCCCGACCCGCCGGGATTGGAAACCTGAACGTCACACGGACCGACGAACGTTCCGACGGACGGCGAGATGGCCGTCAATTGATGCTCGCTCACGAACGTGGTCGCCGCCGCGTAGGACTGGCCTCCGCACACGAGGCTGACTACCGGATTGAAGGAGGTTCCTCCCGAGAAGAAGTTGTCGCCGGACACGGTGATGTCTCGACCCCCGGTCGAGGGCCCCTGGGCCGGGGTCACATCCGCCACGCTCGGCGATGCAGGCTGGACGAGGATCCGCACCATTGCGGTATCGGTCAGTCCGCGGCCATCGGAGATCGTGTACGTGAACTGGTCTGGACCCGTGTACCCCGCATATGGCGTGTAGCGGATGCAGTCGGATCGCGGGCTAACCCCCGCACCGGAGCAGCGGTCGAAGGGCAGGTCCACGGTGCCGTGAAGCGGTTGGGAAGCGTCGAGTATCGACAATGCGTCGGCATCTGGGTCGGAGTCGTTGTGCAGGACATCGAAGCTATGAGTGACGTCGTGAAGGGCGAAGATCGTGTCGTCGACCGCGTGCGGCGCCTGGTTCGGAGCATCCGTCGGACGCGGCGACGTGGTCGCGCCGATCAACGGGACGGTCGCGAGGACATCGTTGCCGGTCCCATCGAACACCCGCAGTGTCGCCGGGCTCGCATCATCAGCGTTCGACACCGACCAGAAACGCACGGTCAGGCCACAGGTCTCTCCCGGCTGCAGGCTCGTGATGCCCCCGCAATAGGGGAGGTTCCCTTGGTACAGAACGAACGCATCGAACGGCTGTGGGGGCAGCTGATTCACCACGACGAGTGGCGAGAGCGAGATGGGGTTCGCCGTACCGTTGCCGATCGTCAGCTTCAGGTCCTTCGTCTGGCCGAGCGGCACGGCTCCGAAATCGAGGCTCGACGGTGAGACCGCGAATCCGGATCCGAACGAGGCCGTGACCGACTTGGCTGTGTCCATCGTGACCGTGCAGTCCATCCCCGAGCAGTCGCCTCCCCAGCCGACGAAGATCGATCCTGTATCGGGGGTCGCAACGAGGGTCACCGTCGCGTCCGTGTTGAAAGACGCCACGCACGTGTTACCGCACTGGAGCCCGCTCGGCGTCGAGGAGACTTCGCCGCTCCCAGTGCCATCCTCGATCACCGACAGGTCCGCGGTCGGGGATCCGAACCTCTCCACCCGATCGTTCCCCGAATCCGCGACGTAGACGTCGAACCCTTCCACGACACCCTGGGGGGATGAGAAGGCGCCGTCCCCAGAGCCCCAGGAGGTCAGGAACTGGTTCGCAACCGTTGGCTCCTCGTACGCGCTGGCGAATTCTTCGATCCGGTCGTTGCCAGTGTCGGCGACGTAGAGGGCACTCGCGTTGGCCACGTCGATCGCGACTCCCTGGGGGGCATTGAATTCGCCCTCGCCCGAGCCTTGTGTACCGATCGTTGCGAGGAGCGTTCCCGCGCCATCGAACTTCACGACCCGGTCGTTGCCCGTGTCGGCGACGTAAACGACCGTGGCCAGATCGGTTCCCACTGTGATCCCCTGCGGTGACGAGAGCGCCCCAACTCCCGACGTTGAGCCATCCCACATCGTCAGGAACGATCCGCCGGAATCGAACTTCACGATCCGGTTGTTGCCAGTGTCGGCGACGTACACGTCGCCCGTGTAATAGTCGACCGCGATCCCCTGCGGCGACGAGAGCATGCCAGCCTGTGTACCCGAGCCGTCCCAAGTCGACAGGAACGAACCGCCAGAATCGAACTTCTCGATGCGATCGTTACCGGTGTCAGCGACGTAGACGTTGCCCTGCTTATCGAGCGCGATCCCCTGCGGGGCCGAGAACTCCCCGTCCGCGGACCCCGACCCGCTGGCCCAGACCTCAGAGGTTCCTCCCGTGCGGTCGAATCTCACGACCCGATCATCGTTGGTGTCGACAACGTAGATCGAAGTTGCGCTCGACGTGGCGTTAGGGTTCATCGTCGATCCCCTGCGGAGAGGATAGGGGGCCGTTCGCCGAGCCCGTCATGTCCAAGGTTCCGAGGAACGATGGCGGCGGTGTCGTGCCGGTCACGGAGAACGTCGCTTGCACCACCTTGTCACCGTCCATCGTGAGGTGGCAGGCGCCGGCGCCGGAACAGTCACCGTTCCAACCGGTGAACGTCGTGAATTGTTGGTCAGGGAACGAGCGCAGCGTGATCTGAGCACCGAAGGGGAAGCTCGCCGAGCACTTATCCCGTTCGACCGTTCCTGTGCGACAGTCGATGATCGTTCCTTGAGGCCCAGGTGTCTCCGAGGAGAGGACGATCCCAGGGCCATCCGTGCTGACGCTCAGGAGTTGAGTAACAGCAGCTTGCGCGACCGGGGCGAGCATGCCAACGATCAGCATCGCGCCAACCACGAGCGGGATGAGCCTGGATGCTGGGGTGCCGTTCGGGTCTTGATGCGATCCGTGCCGCGGAGACAACCTGGCGAACATCGAGACTCCCCTCATCCGTTCGTGCGTCATGTGCAAGGCTCGACCCCTAGGAGGAACGCGGTCCAGGCAGAACGACGCACCCCGAGTGCGTCGTTCGACGCAGTAGCGGGTTCGCTATCGCCAGTGGGGAGACGTGACGTAGAGCCACTTGCCGTAAGACGGCGTGTCCCAGGTGATGACGAGGCGCTTACGCTGGGGGACGAACACGATGTCTCCATGCTCGAAATCGAGCTGCACGTTCGCTTCGGTGAGCGTCACTTCGCCCTCGAGCATGAGGCAGACGACGGCGTGGTCGTCCTGCTCGAACGGCACGGGCGTGGATGCCCAGATCTCGCAGATGCCGGCCGTGAAGGGCGCGTCTTCCAGTCTCCCGATCACATCGACGAGGCTGAGCTTCGCATCGACCCCCTCGAACGGTTCGGTGACGATGTTCCTCGCCTTCCTCAGCACGATGCTCATGGTTCGATCCTCCCGACTGGTGCCGATCCGCGGAACGAAGAAGGGGCGTCCTGGCCAGGACGCCCCTCCTTCCATGCATCCGCCGTCATGCGTTCACGCAGATCGCATACACGTAGAGGTAGCGAGTCTGGAGATCCCCGTTGTACACGTCGACGTGCCATACCTCGTTGCCTGCGGGATAGCTCGCATTGGCAACCATCGGAGAGGCTTCGTAGCCCCCGCCGACCACGACCTTGCCGAACGGGCATCTGATATCGAGCCCTCCATGCTGGAGGCCGGGCACGCCAAGAGGAGGAGAGATGACGGTCCCATAGCCCGCTGTTAGGGAGGGCCCCGCAGGTCCTGTGGCACCGACGGGACCAACGGGACCGACCGGACCTACTGGGCCAGGCGAGCCGTTCTGACCATTCTGACCGTTCTGACCGTTCTGACCGTCCGTGCCCTTGGCCGCGAGCATCTGCCATGGGTCCTCGGGCGGTGCGATATCGCCGCTCGTGACGTCTTCGGCGGTGATCCACGCGGAGCCGTTCGCGAACACGACGTCGCCGGCGTTGTATACGACCCGATCCTGATAATTGCCGCGCCAGGTGAAACCCGCTCCGTCCTTGCCATCGGTGCCGTCTAGGCCGGGAGGGCCTTGAACGCCTTGTAGGCCCGGCTCGCCCGGAGCGCCTGCGCTCGCGAGCAACGACCAGAAGGTCGGTGTTCGGAGGTCCGTTCCCGATCTTGGGGCACGGCTGTCTCGCGCGTCGGCGACGGCACGCAGGATGCGGGAACCGGGGCGATGGCGACGTAGGCAGAACCGCCGTTCTCGACCGCGTCGTTGATCGACGTAGGCGACGGCCTGGTCATAGTGACCTTTCCACACTAGGCCATCGCCCATCGGACCTTGCGGTCCGGGCGCACCCGGAGCTCCGTTCGACCCGTTCGCGCCGGCAGGGCCCGTCTGGTTCCAGCTGATCTTGGTCGCGGTCCCGCAAGCACTCGACGGGCTCGTCCCGATCGCCACCCGGGTGATGAGACCGACCCCACCTAACCCGAGGCAACCCGTGTAGGTGTTGCCGGCCGTGTCGGCGTGCGCCATACCGACTCCGAAGGCCGCCAAGGCGAGCACTGCCGTCACGAGTAAGCTGATCACTCGTCGAGGTATGCGGCGTGAAGACCGTTCCATCCCCAGCTCCTCTCGTCCACGAGCCGCCGCGGACCCGATCGACCTCAGCGGCTCGACCTGGGGACAAGGCTTGACCGTGTGCAGGAGGTGGTCCAGGCAGTTCGACGCACCGCGGGTGCGTCGTTCGACGCAGAGCGACGTTCAGGTCGCGCGGGCGCGGAGGGCGGGCATGTTGCGCACCGTGATCGACCGCCGTCCGGTCTCGATCCAGCCTCGGGCGCGCATCGAGGTCAGCGCCTTCACGACGGACTCGCGCGAGGAGCCGACCCAGCCGGCGAGCTCCTGTTGGGAGAACGGCAGGTCGATCACGACGCCGCCGTCGCCCTCGGCACCGTACTGATCGGCGAGCTCCACGAGGCGCGCTGCGACCCGGCCGATCGTGTCGCGACCGCCGAACTCGATCCGTTTCCGGTCGGCGTCGCGGAGCCTGCCGGTGAGCATCCGGAGCAGGTGCAGCGCCACGTGTGGATGCTCGACCAGGAAATCGAGGAACCCATCCGAGGAGATCACCAGCGCCTCGACGGGTTCCATCGCCGTGCACGTCGCCGAATGGGGATGGTTGTCGATCGCTGAGAGCTCTCCGATCAGGTCGCCGGGTCCGCGGATCGCGAGCACGACCTCGTGGCCCTCGGACCGATCGGAGGAGACCTTCACCCGGCCCTTCACGAGGACGACGACGCGGCCCGACACGTCGCCTTCGCTGAAGATCGTCGCATCGCGATGGAACCGGACCGTGCGTCCGAGCTTCAGGAGTGCGGCCTCCTCGGTCGGATGCAGCGAAGCGACGAACCCCGTGCCTCTAACGTGCGCTGCCCGGTCGGATGGCTGGGTCACGGCTCGCTCACCACCCGATAGAGATGCCAGCGGTCGGGCACGCCCTTCAGCTCGTGCTCGCCGGCGTCTTCGAAGGTGAGACCGGACCCCGCCGTGAGGTCCTTCACGGTCGAGGACACCAGCACCTCGGAAGGGCCGGCGAGAGCGCCGATCCGCGCTCCGACGTGGACGGCGAGCCCTTGCACCCCGTCGCCCGCGAGTTCCACCTCTCCAGTGTGGACCCCCGCCCGCACCTCGAGGCCGATCTCGCGCACCGACGCCTGGATCGCTTGCGCGCATCGCACGGCCCGAGCGGGCCCATCGAACGTGGCGAAGAAGCCATCACCGGTCGTGTCGACCTCGCGGCCGCGATGGCGTGTCAGTTCCTCCCTCGTCCTCGCGTGATGATCGGCGAGCAGTCGCTTCCACTTCTCGTCGCCGATCTCCGCCGCTCGCTTGGTCGAGTCGACGATGTCGGTGAACAGCACCGTAGACAGGACTCGCCCACTGCTGGATGGAGCGGCAGCCAGTCCGAGGAACGAGCGGATCGCTTCATGGGTTCGATCGATGACCTCGGGTTGATACCCGTTCTCGCCAGGGATCCGAACGACCCGTGCGTTCGGCATCAGCGACGCGATGTAGTCGATCTGGCCTCGGTCTCCGGAGTCAAGTTCCGTGAGGAGTGCGGGCACGCGCACAGAGGGGAGCACGCCGCGGATATCGGTCTCGTTCCAGATGCGATCGATCTCGAGCGCGACGTCGGGGGTGGCGGTGGATCGGCACAGCTTGCCGTACCCGATCGTCGCCTCCGTCGGCACGACGTAGTCGTCCAGCTCACCCAAGATCGCGAACAAGGCATCCGTACCCCAGTACTCCTCGGTGACCCGTCGGGCGCGCTCGAGGTACTCGCTGCTCACGCCCCATGGGTAGTCGGGTGCCCACAGCGTCCGGGCTTGCGGGTTGTCCCACACGAACGAGCGCACGCGACTTGGCTCGGTCGCGGCGAACAGGGCGCTCGCCGCCCCACCCTGACCGTGACCACCGGCCACGACAACGTCGGATCCCAACGCATCGAGGACCGCGCGCAGATCACTCGCGCGGGTCTCCAGATCGGACGGCGGCGACGTTGCGGCTCGACTGGCCGGTCCCGCGCCGATCCAGGAGGATCAGCCGCGAGAACTCCGCGAAGCCACCGAGGAAGTGGGCCCACAGCGGGTGCTCCCACACGGCGTCGACGTTGCCGAAGTAGTCGAACTGCCAGACGAGGTCGACCGGACCGTCGCCGACGACCTGGTAGGCGATGTACACGTCGTCGGCGGTCTTCACGTACCGGGTGCGCGGGGTCTTCACGTCAGCTCACGACCCGGTAGAGGCGCCAGCGGTCGGGCACGCCCTTCAGCTCGTGCTCGCCAGCGTCCTCGAACGTGAGCCCGGAGCCGGCGACGAGGTCCTTCACGGTCGATGACACGAGCACTTCGGAAGGAGCCGCAAGCGCCGCCGACGCGCGCCCCGACGTGGACGGCGAGTCCCTCGACAGCGTCGCCGACGAGTTCCACCTCGCCGGTGTGCAGACCCGCTCGAACCTCGATCCCCAAGCCCCGAACCGATGCCTCGATCGCCTGCGCGCATCGCACGGCGCGGGCTGGACCGTCGAACGTCGCGAAGAACCCGTCACCGGTCGTGTCGACCTCGCGCCCGCGATGGCGGGTGATCTCCGCCCTGATCCGCTCGTGATGGGCCGCGAGGAGGCGCTTCCACTTCTGATCGCCGATCTCGGCTGCTCGCTTGGTCGAGTCGACGATGTCGGTGAACAACACGGTCGCGAGGACCCGATCGGCCTCTGGGACCGGACGGACACCCGTGAGGAACTCCTCTACTTCCTCGAGCAAAGCATCCGGCTCATCGGACCATGGGAGGCAGTCGGCACCTGGGAGCGCGACGAGCCTGGCGCCGGGAATCTTCGATGCGAGCAGAGGCCCATCTTCCGGAGCCTCGACCTTGTTGTCGGGCTTGTAGAGCACGAGGGTCGGTACCCGGATGGCCGGGAGGATCGCGCGCACGTCGGTCGACTGGTACTGAACGACCTCCGCCAGTGACCCACCGACGCCGATCGTCCCCCGCGACAGCTTGGTGAACCAATCGATCGCTTCGGCGTCACCTGCGAGCGAGGGGGCACACTCCTGGATCCACGCCTCTTCGAACGCACGCGTGCCGGCGTGTCGCCAGTACTCCACCGCTTCCTGCAGCTCCTCCTCGGTCCAGTTCCACGGTGTTTCCTCGGTCCGAAGAGAGGTCGCTCGTCCTTGGAATAGGACGAGTGAGGTGAAGCGATCCGGGTGTGCCGCCGCAGCGATCATCGCGGCCCACGCACCCTCGACACCGGCGAACAGGGCCGACCGCGACGAGCCGACCGCATCGAGGACGGTGATGATGTCGTCGGCAGCCACCTCGAGCGGCGGGAACGATCCCGGTGTCACACGGTCGGACAAGCCCCAACCCCGTCGGTCGATGATGATCAACCTGGAGAACGCCGCCAAGCGCTCGAGGAATCGAGCGTGCGGTTCGAACTCCCAGTGCCAGTCCAGGTTCGATACGATCGGGGGCAGATACACCAGGTCGATCGGACCGTCGCCCACGACCTCGTACGCGATGGTGACGTCGCCGCTCCACGCGAACCGCACGTCGCTCCGCCGCATCAGCCCACCACCCGGTAGAGACGCCATCGGTCGGGCACACCCTTCAGCTCGTGCTCGCCGGCGTCCTCGAACGAAAGACCTGACCCCGCGACCAGGTCCTTGACCGTTTGCGACACGAGGACTTCCGATGGCTGTGCGAGCGCACCGACACGTGCCCCGATGTGGACGGCGATCCCCTGGACCTCATCGCCGTCGAGCACGATCTCTCCGGTGTGGAGTCCTGCGCGGATCTCGATCTCGAGCGGCTGCATGGCCTCCACGATCGCCTGGGCGCAGCGAACGCCACGAGCGGGTCCGTCGAACGTGGCGAGGAACCCATCGCCCGTCGTGTCGACCTCCTTGCCTCGGTAGCGGCCGATCATCGCCCGGACGACCTCGTGATGTCGCCGCAACAGGTCGCGCCACGCGCTGTCGCCGAGCTCGACAGCCTTGTCGGTCGATCCGACGATGTCGGTGAACAGGACGGTCGCGAGCACTCGGTCGATCTCGGCTTCTTCCGCGCTCACCGACCGGATGAATCGTTCGATCTCATCGAGCAACAGCTGCGGGTTCGTGAGCATGATCCCGAAGTCGCGGCCCGGGAGTTCGATGTATTTCGAGCCGGGGATCCGGTCGGCGAGGTACCGCTCGCGGATTACATCCCCCGTGCCCTCGTACAGATCACCCATCCCGGGGACGGCGAGCACGAGCGTCGGCGCCTGCACGCTGCCGAGGATCGCGCGGACATCGATCGCGTACAGCATGTCTTCGAACGCGACCGCGGCGGCCGGGGACGCGCCGTGCCGCAGAGCCTTCGCGAACCATTCGACGAACTTGGTGTCGTGAGCGAGCGAGGGCATCTGCGCGTCGATCCAGTCCTGCGCGAGCTCGACGGTACCCCATCGTGCCTCCGTATCCTCGCGCCCTGCGAGGAAGTCCTCCTCCTTCTGACCGATCGGATAGTCGGGAGCCCACGCGCCTCGCGCGTACGCTCCGAAGAGGATCAGCGCCAGGACCCGCTCGGGGTACGTCGCCGCGAAGAACATCGCAAGGGCTCCTCCGCTAACGTCGCCCAGCAGCACCGCACGATCGACGTCAACGGCGTCAAGCACCGCCCGGAGGTCGTCGGCGCGCATCTCGAGATCGGGGGTTTGGGTTCGGTCGGACAGCCCGGTGCCACGCTTGTCGAACAGGATCAATCGGGCGAAGGAGGCGAGTCCCGCGATAGTAGGCGGCGTTGTGAGGTTCCTCGAGTTCCACCTCGAAGTTCGACGGCGTATCCCGTCACATTGATGAGGTCGACGGGCCCGCTCCCTCGCACCTGGTATGCGATGTTCACGCCGTCGACGGTCTTCGCGTACCGCGTGCGGGGGGTCTCCATGTCAGCTCACCACCCGGTAGAGGCGCCAGCGGTCGGGGACGCCCTTCAGCTCGTGCTCGCCGGCGTCCTCGAACGTGAGGCCCGAGCCGACGACCAGGTCCTTCACGGTCTGCGAGACGAAGACTTCGGACGGGCCTGCGAGTGCTCCCACGCGTGCCCCGATGTGCACCGCGAGACCTCCGACCTTCCCGTCGATCGATCTCGACCTCGCCCGTGTGGAGGCCGGCGCGGATCTCGAGCCCGAGCGGCTGCACGGCCTCGACGATCGCCTGCGCGCACTTCACACCTCGCGCGGGACCGTCGAACGTCGCGAGGAACCCGTCGCCCGTCGTGTCGATCTCCGTGCCCCGGTAGCGTCCGATCATCGCCCGCACCGTCTCGTGGTGACGCTCGAGCAGCACCTTCCACTCGGCGTCTCCGAGCGCCGCCGCCCGCTCCGTTGAGCCGACGATGTCGGTGAACAGCACCGTCGCGAGGACCCGATCGATCGACGCCTGCTCGGCGCGGATCGAATGGACGAACCCTTCGACGATGTCCAGGAACTCGTCCATGTTTCCGGCGCGCGGCCAATACTCGCTCCCCGGCAGCTCGACGTACTTAGCGCCCGGGATCCGATCCGCGAGGAACTGGGAACCCTGCTGATCGCCGGCACCCCAATCGCCGGCAGCTCTCCACATTACGAGCGTCGGTGCCTGCACGCTTCCCAAGATCGAACGGATGTCGGTTCCATATCGGATCTCGTTGAACGCCAGCGCTGCGGCGGGAGAAGCGCCGTAGCGGATGCATTTGGCACTCCATCGGAGGTACGCCTCGTCGTGGGCGAGGGACGGTGCTTCGCGCTCGGCCCACGTGCGCGCCGCCTCGATCGTCCCCCAATCGCGCGCGATCGATCGTTGGTCGGCCAGGAACACCTCCTGCGTCATGCCCATCGGGTAATCCGGTGCCCATGCGTATCGGGCTTGCGAGCCGTAGAGGACGAGTGCGCTCACGCGATCGGGGTGGGTCGCAGCGAAGTACGCGGCGAGCGTGCCTCCCTCCGATTCGCCGTATAGGACGGATCGCTCCGAGCCCACGGCATCGAGCACCGCTCGAAGATCGTCGGCGCGCATCTCGAGGTCGGGCGTCTGATGATGATCGGACAGGCCCGATCCACGCTTGTCGAACAGGATCAAGCGCGAGAACGATGAGAGGCGATCCGAGAATCGTGCGGCGCGAGGCTCCTCGGTCTCGACCTCGAAGTTCGATGCGAACCCCATGATGTAGACGAGGTCGACCGGTCCATCGCCCCGCACCTGGTAGGCGATATGTACGCCGTCGATGGTCTTCGCGTATCTCGTTTCGGGTTCGTTCACACCGATGACACCACCCGGTAGAGGCGCCAGCGGTCGGGGACGCCCTTCAGCTCGTGCTCGTCGGCGTCCTCGAACGTGAGCCCAGAGCCGCCGACGAGGTCTCTGACCGTCTGCGATACGAGGACCTGCGACGGTCCGGCGAGCGCTCCGACCCGGGCGCCGACGTGCACCGCGATGCCGCCGACCTTCCCGTCGATCATCTCGACCTCGCCGGTGTGCAAGCCCGCACGGACCTCGAGCCCTAACGGCTTCAACGCTTCGATGATGGCTTGCGCGCATCGCACGCCTCGGGCGGGACCATCGAACGTTGCGAGGAACCCGTCGCCTGTGGTGTCGATCTCGGCTCCCCGGTACCGGCCGATCATCGCGCGAACGACCGCGTGATGTCGTTCCAGCAACTCCCTCCAGGCGGCATCGCCGAGCGTGGCCGCCTTCTCCGTCGAACCGACGATGTCGGTGAAGAGCACAGTGGCGAGCACGCGATCGAACGATGCCTCTTCCGCGCTCACCGACCGCACGAAGCGCTCGACCTCATCGGTCAGAGCGTCGATGTTGCCCGCGTACGGGGTCCAGTCCTTCCCGGGAAGCTGCACGTGTCGGGCTCCAGGGATCCGCTCTGCGAGGTCGGCCGACTTCGCATGCGCCGGCTCGGAGCGGGAGAGCACGAGCGTCGGTGCTTGCACGGTCGCCAGGACACCCCGGACGTCGGTGTCGTTCTCGACATCGTCGAAGGCCAGCGCCGAGGCGGGCGAGGCACCGTGACGGAAGGTCTTGGCCACCCACCGGATCCACTCCGAGTCGCTGGCATGCGACGGGTCGTTCTCGGTGAACCCCCGCGCCATCTCCTCGCTGCCCCAGTGCCGCTCGATCTTCGTCCGCCACTTCTCGCTGTCTTCCTTCGACCAACCCATCGGGTAGTCGGTTGCCCATGGGCCTCGGGCCCAGGAGTTGTAGAGGATGAGCGCGAGTACCCGATCGGGGTGCATCGCGGCGAAGAGAGCGGCAAGACTCCCCCCATCTCCATCGCCGAAGAGCACCGCTCGATCGGATCCTGCACCGTCCAGCACGGCGCGAAGATCATCAGCCCGCATGTCGAAGTCCGGTGCCCCGCCGGATCGGTCGGACAGACCGGTGCCACGCTTGTCGAAGAGGATCACCCGGGAGAACGAGGACAGACGCTCGAGGAACCGAACGCCCCAGGGAGGCTCGAACTCGATCTCGAAGTTCCCAGTCATCCCGATGATGTACACAAGGTCGACCGGTCCATCGCCTTGTACCCGGTAGGCGATGTTCACGCCATCGACGGTCTTCGCGTACTTCGTCTCCGGGATCTCGGCCATCGCGAGCATCTTCCGCCGCACCGCGTTCGGGCCGCAACCTGGGGCTTCGCTAGACTAACCGTTCCAATGGCCCAAACGTACCGAGTGATCGTCGCGAAGCCCGGGCTCGACGGGCACGATCGCGGCGCGAAGGTGGTGGCTCGCGCGCTCCGCGACGCGGGCTTCGAGGTCATCTACACCGGGCTCCACCAGACGCCCGAGCAGATCGCCGAGACCGCGGTCCAGGAGGATGCCGATGCGGTCGGGCTCTCCTGTCATTCGGGCGCGCACATGACGCTCTTCCCGCGGGTCGTCGAGCAACTCCGTGAGCGAGGGGCGGACGAGATCCTGGTGTTCGGCGGCGGGATCATCCCGGTCGAAGACATCCCGAAGCTCGAGAGCGCCGGCATCGAGAAGATCTTCACGCCCGGCGCTTCCACCGTCGACATCGGCGCGTGGCTCCGAGAGCGACTCGACCGCAACGCATCGAACTGACCACCCGAGGAGGAACGTGGATCTCTACGAGCATCAGGGCAAGGACGTCTTCCGCGCACAGGGGATCCCGACCCCCCGGGGGATCGTCGCGGCCACGCCCGAACAGGCGGCGGATGCCACGCGCGAGCTCGGTGGCCGATCGGTCGTCAAGGTCCAGGTGCAGATCGGCGGACGTGGAAAGGGCGGCGGCGTGGTGCTGGTCGATTCGCCCGAGCGAGCGGCGGAGGAAGCCGAACGCATGCTCCGCGACGGGTTCAAGGACATGGTCGTCAACCGCGTCCTGGTCGAGGAGCTGCTCCCGATCGCGAAGGAGTTCTACACGTCGTTCGTGCTCGACCGTTCGACGGGCGACTACCTGGCGATGATGACGGCCGAGGGCGGCGTGGACATCGAGGAGCTCGCCCGGACGCGACCCGGGGCGATCCGGCGTGCGCACGTGGACCCGATGCTCGGGTTGCGCATGTATCACGTCCGCGAGTTGACGGGAACGCTTCCGGTCGACGCACGGGAGGGCGCCAACGACATCGTGCGACGGCTCTACGCGATCCTCGGCGAACAGGACGCGACGCTCGTCGAGGTGAACCCACTCGTGCAGCTGGAGGACGGGACGATCGTCGCGCTCGACGCCAAGGTCACGATCGACGATAACGCCCTGTGGCGCCATCCGGAGCTGGAGGAGTTGAAGGCCGCGTTCCCGATCGACCCGGTGGAGGCGCGCGCGAAGGAAGCGGGTCTGCAATACGTGAAGCTCGAGGGGACGGTCGGGATCATCGGCAACGGGGCAGGCCTGGTGATGTCGACGCTCGACGTGGTGGCGCAAGCGGGTGCGAAGGCCGCCAACTTCTTGGACATCGGCGGAGGTGCGAGTGTCGAGACGATGTCGACGTCGCTCGAAGTCATCCTGTCGGATCCCTCGGTCAAGGCCGTGCTCATCAACATCTTCGGCGGCATCACGCGGTGTGACCTTGTGGCGCAAGGCATCCTGGAGGCGCTCGTGCGGATCGAGGCTGCCGTCCCGATCATCGTGCGCCTGGACGGGACGAACGCCCGCCTGGGGCGCGAGATCCTGAATGAGGCGGCACACCCGCGGATCGTCTCGGCGACGACCATGCTCGAGGCCGCGCGGAAGGCCGCCGACCTCGCGAACGCGGGGGAAGCGGCGTGAGCGTCTTCGTCGGCACGGAGACGAAGCTCGTCGTCCAGGGGATCACGGGGCGGGAGGGCACGTTCCATACGCTGCGCAACCGCGCCTACGGGACGCCGGTCGTCGCCGGCGTGACGCCGGGGAAGGCGGGCGGCGACGTCGAGGGCATCCCCGTGTTCGACACGGTGGTCGACGCCGTCCGGGAAACCGGCGCGAACACGTCGATGATCTTCGTGCCGCCGCGGTTCGCCGCCGAAGCGATCCTCGAAGCGGCCGAGGCGGGGGTCGGGTTGGTCGTGTGCATCACGGAAGGGATACCCGTGCGCGACATGGCCAACGTCCACAGCTTCCTGAGCGGACGGGCGACCACGCTCGTCGGACCGAACTGCCCCGGCGTGATCTCCCCGGGCCACGCGAACGTCGGCATCATCCCGGGCGAGATCTGCGCGAAGGGGCGGGTCGGGCTGGTCAGCCGCTCGGGCACCCTCGTCTATCAGATCGTGCACGAGCTCACGCAACTGGGGCTGGGGCAGTCCACGTGCATCGGCATGGGCGGTGATCCGGTGCACGGGATCGGGTTCATCGAGTCGCTCGCGGCGTTCCAGGACGACGCCGACACCGACCTGGTGGTCATGGTGGGAGAGATCGGTGGCGACGACGAGGAACGAGCCGCCGCCTACATCGCCGACCGCATCACCAAGCCCGTGGTCGGCTACATCGCCGGGTTCGAAGCGCCTCCCGGCAAGCGGATGGGGCACGCGGGCGCCATCGTCACCGGCTCCATGGGCACGGCGATCGCGAAGGCCGAGGCGCTGGAGGCGGCAGGTGTCCGCGTCGGCCGAACCCCGACCGAGGTCGCCGAGCTGGTGCAGGCGGCCGCGGGGTGATCCCCGCCGCGCCACCGGTTCCCCCGGCGGCGCATAACGCGGAGGGCGGTCCGGGGTCGAGGGCCGCGTGGCCGTCCGCGATCAAGGGCGGGCTGCTGGCGTTCCTGGCGACCGCGATCGCGGCACAGATCGTTCCGATATCGATCGACGTCTTCGGCGGCGGGCTCGCGCTCTCGACCGCGCTCAAGCTCGGCTGGTTCTACGAGCTCGCGTTCCACAAGGTCGCGATCGACGTGACCGGGGCTGGCGGAGCGACCGGCCGGATCTCCTTCGCGTTCCTGTCGGGGACGGGCTTCGCGATATGGGTGCTCTTCCGAGCGGGTCGGACGGCGGCTCGCCGTGCCGGCCCGTCGTTCCGCGCTCGCGTGCTCGCCGGCTCGATGGTCGGACCCGTGTACGCGTTCCCGATCGCCGTCATCACCTCGTTCGTGCGGCTGCAGCTGCACACCGGCGGCTTCTTCGCTCCCGAGACCGTGGGGTTCCACGGCGTCGTCTGGCAGGCGTTCGCTCTGCCCGCGCTCCTCGGGATCGGCGCCGGAGGAGCGGCGGGAGCTCTGGAGGCCCGGCCGCCGCACTCGCGGGGACATGCGTGGCTCGTGGGCGGATGGCGGGCGTTGCTCGGCGCACTCGGACTCGCGGCCATCGGGGTGTTGCTGCTGGCAGCCGCCAGACCTCAAGGAACGGCCGACTACGCGCGGGTCGTGTCGTCGAACGGGCCGCGTGTCGCCGCGCTGCTGCTCGGGCACCATGCCCTGTTGGTACCGAACCAGTCGTTCTTCGTCCTGGCGCCGTCGATGGGAGGGTGCACGGAGCTGAGGGGACCGAAGGCCTCGATCCCGTTGCTCTGTCCCGGCCGGTTGCCGAAGCTGGGGTCGCCCGACATCCTCGACGACATCGTGCGGGTCGACGGCGCAGCCCAGCCGACGGGCGGCTCGACCGCGGATCGGCCGATGCCCCCCGGCTACTGGATGTTCGTCCTCGTCCCAGCGGTCGCCACGTTCAGCGGCGGACGTTCCGCGGGCTCCGGTGGGTCGGGCGCGCGCGAGTCGCTCGTGCGGGGTGCGGGCGCGGGTGTGGTGTTCGCCGTGCTGGTGGGCGTCGGGAGCTGGCTGGCGAGTGCCGAGCTGGTCCTGCACGGTGCCGGGAGGGTAGGGACGAGGGCGCTCACGCTGGGACCGAGACCCCTGCCGACCGCGCTGTTGGCGCTGGCGTGGGGCGTGCTAGGAGGTGCGCTCGGCGCGTGGACCCGCCATCAGGAGGAGGGGACGCCCGTCCCCGTCGAGCCGGACGAACCGGTCCCGCCGAGCCCGACCTCGGTGTAGTGCGTCTCGAGTTGCGTGAAGCGCCGCCACGCGGCGGCCCATCCGGCGTCGTCGCGCGCGAAGCGTTCGAGCGGCGCGTTCGGCATCTGGCGGTCCCAGATCCCGAAGAAGGATCGCCCGTACCCCAAGAGGTAGCGCTGCCCCGAGTGCGTGTATTGCATGACGTCGCTGTCCGTGGGGTCGCTGGTCGCGGCGCTCGGACCCGTTTGCGGCACGGCGACGTTGTTGGGCTCCAGGGAGGCGAACCGGGTCCACGCCTGGCGCCAGCCGTCATCCGTCCGAGGGAAGCGCTCGGCCGGAGCCGTGGGTGATTGCCGATCCCAGATGGCGAAATGGTCCGGGTCGTATCCCAGGACGTACCGGTATCCCGAGTGGGTGTAGCGGATGGACGGCTCGACCGGAGCGGCGGAGGTGGGGATTGCGGTGGGGAGTGGCGCGGCGACAGCAACAGGTGCTGCGGTGGTCGTCGTCGGCTCGGTGCTGCTCGGCGCCGGCACCGCGGCGGCGGTGGGCTCAGGCGTCGAGGCCGGTTCAGGCGCCGGAGCCTGCGGATCCGGGGCCGGGCTTGTAGCCGACGGCGGCGGCACGGTCAGGTCGCTGTGGCAGTAGCGACACTTGATGGCCTCGTCCTGGATCTCTTCCGCGCAGTAGGGACACTTCTTCACGCCGAGCCCTCCTTCATGTGGCCACAAGGCTACCCCAGGTCGCGCCGGGTCACGACGGAGCCCGGTCGCCTTCGGCGACCGGGCTCCGGCACGACGTGAGGAGGATCAGGCGGTGAAGCCGCCGTCGGTGCCACCGGACGCCATGGGTGGCGTGGCCGCGTCATCCGGCTCCTGGAACCTCATCCACGAGCCGTACCCGATCGCGATGAGCAAGATCAATCCGATCCAGGCTCCCAGCGCACCATGGTTCGTGACCGCGAAGATGAACTTCAGCAACCCGAAGACCACGACCGCGAATCCGAGGTATGCGGTCCCCTTCGACGGGGTGACGCCGATAGAGAAGTTCATGGGCATGTTCGCGAGCTGGATGCCCTCCCAGATCAGCAAGATGATCAGGAGGATGCTCATGAGGGTGCCGGCCCAGCTCCCGTTTCCGCCCCAGGCATTGGCCTTCCCGCATATGCTGCCGATGACCCCCGTGTCGAAGCAGAGCTTCTGCCACGAGAGGAAAGTGTCCACCAACAACAGGATCCCCGAAACCATGACGATCTTGCTGGCAGTCGAGATCTTCGTCATGTCGAAGCCGCCGGATTTCTCCATCCCTTCTCCTTTCGAGCACACATGATCCGGGGCGCGTCGAGCGCCTCGCGAACCGTTCGATTAGAGCCCCTGGTCGGGGGTGAGTCAAACATGTGGGGCGGCAGACCTCGTGCGCGCGTACGTGCCGGCGATCGCTGCCCCCGCCCCTGCGAACAGCGCGATCCACGGAGCGATGGCCGGCTTCGTGAACGGCGGTGGGTTCAGGACGGCGAACAGCGACCCGACGACGACCACCGCGCCCGCGACGATCGCCACCGTCCGCGCCACCGACGGTCGACGGGCGAACGCCACCCACAGAGCGAGGCCGATCACCGCCGCAGAGGCGGCGAGCATCGACCAGCGCACATCGATCGCCCAGGCTCCCGCGAACCCCGACCCGGTGCTGAAGCGCGTCCACGGGAGCAGGGTGGCGAGCGCTGCGACGGCGAGCGACGCGCCGGTGACCCGATCCGCGGGCGATCGGAACCGTCTCCAGGTTCGCGGCGGTGTCGACGCGGGGATGTCGTTCCCCAGGACCTCCGACAGGCACTCCGGACCCAGCACCCGGCCTCTCACCGGAACGGCGCACTCGACGCAGAGCGGTCGTCCGCAGACGGCGCACGTCTCGACCGTGAGCCGCGACGGATGGTTCGCGCAGCGCTCCGAGCCCCTCGTCGTGCGCTCTTCCGTCGGCATCGCCGAAGCTTACGCCGCGAGCCCCGGGGCTTCGGACGCGTGATAGCTTCCGAGCCGATGGAGGCGCGCATCGCGGTGCTGGTTTCGGGCTCGGGGACGAACCTGCAGGCGCTGCTGGACGATCCAGTCATCCGACCCCACATCGCGCTCGTCCTGTCAGATCGCTACGGCGTCCGCTCGCTCGAACGCGCGCGCGGAGCGGGCATCGAGAGCGCCGTGGTCGAACCGCACGACTACCCGGACCGCTCCGACTTCGATCGCGCGGTGCTGACGTGCCTGGAGGACCGACGCATCGACACGCTGGTCAGCGCGGGGTACATGCGCCTGCTGGGCAAGACCGTCCTCGATGTGTTCGAGGGTCGCTGGCTGAACATCCATCCGGCGCTCCTGCCGTCGTTCCCGGGGATGCACGGCGTGAGCGACGCGCTGGTCTACGGGGTGAAGGTCACCGGGGTCACGGTCTTCCTGGTGGACGAGGGCGTCGACACGGGGCCGATCGTCGCGCAAGAGGTGGTCGAGGTGTTGCCCGACGATGACTGGGACTCGCTGGAGGTTCGTATCCACGCGGCCGAGCACCGGCAGCTGCCTCTGGCGGTCCGCGCGTTGATCGAGGATCGGTTCGAGGTCGAAGGACGGCGTGTACGGGTGCGAGAGGGCGCCGATGAGTGACGTCCGCGCCGTCCGGCGAGCGCTGCTGACGGTCTACGACAAGACCGGCGTCGCCGAGTTGGGCAGGCGGCTGGTCGAGCTGGGGGCGACGCTCGTGTCCTCCGGCGGAACCGCGCAGGCGCTCCGCGACGCGGGTCTGCCGGTGACCCCGGTCGAGGAGGTCACGGCGTTCCCCGAGATGCTCGGCGGTCGTGTGAAGACGCTGCATCCGATGATCCACGGGGGACTGCTGGCCGATCGACGCAAGGCCGAACACGTCGAAGAGCTGGCCGAGCACGGCATCGAGCCGTTCGATCTCTTGGTCTCGAACCTGTATCCGTTCCGCGAGACGGTCGCGAGCGGCGCCGACCTCGAGGAGGTCATCGAGAAGATCGACATCGGAGGTCCGGCCATGGTGCGCGCGGCGGCGAAGAACTTCGCGTCCGTCGGCGTGGTGGTCGATCCGGCGCGCTACGACGAGATCGTCGCCGAGATCGAGCGCGAGGGGGGCCTAACCCTCGAGACGCGTCGCGCGTCGGCCGCAGAGGCGTTCGCGCACACGGCCGCCTACGACGCGGCCGTGGCCGGGTGGTTCGCCCAACTGGATGCCGGCGAATCGCTGCCGTCGTTCGTCGGGGCGGCGTACGAGAAGGTCGGCGACCTCCGCTACGGGGAGAACCCTCACCAGCGTGGCGCGCTGTACGCCGAGGCCGGCGGGCCGGGCGTCCTCGGTGGAGCGAAGGTCTTGCAGGGCAAGGAGATGTCGTTCAACAACTGGCTCGACGTCGACGCCGCCTACACGTTGGCGTCGGCGTTGCCTCCCAACGCCGCGGTGATCGTCAAGCACAACAACCCGTGTGGGGCGGCGCTGGGGGCCACGCCGGCGGAGGCGTATACGAAGGCGTTCGCCTGCGACACGGTCTCCGCGTTCGGCGGGATCGTTGCGTTCCATGCTCCGTGCGACGTCGGCGCCGCAGCCGCGATGGCCGACGTCTTCACGGAGGTCGTCGTCGCGCCGGCGTTCACCGACGGCGCGTTGGCGGCGTTCGCGGGCCGACAGAACCTGCGGGTGGTGCAAGCGCCGCTCGCGGCCGGTGGCGGGTTCGACGTCCGTCCGATCCCGGGGGGAGCGCTCGTGCAGGACCGCGACCAGGTCGCCGAGGCGACCGAGGAGCGGCCGAAGGACTGGGAGGTCGTGTCGTCGCGCGAGCCGACCGATCAAGAGTGGCGCGACCTGACGTTCGCGTGGACGGTGGCGTGGCGCGTGAAGTCGAACGCCATCGTGTTCGCGAAGGACGGCGCGACGGTGGGGGTCGGCGCTGGACAGATGTCGCGCGTCGACGCGGCCTGGATCGCGGTTCGGAAGGCGGACGGGCGCGCCGAGGGAGCGTCGATGGCGAGCGACGCCTTCTTCCCGTTCCCGGATGCGATCGAGGTCGCGGCGGACGCCGGCGTCACGGCCGTGGCACACCCCGGAGGATCGATGCGCGACGAAGACACCCTGGCGGCAGCGGAGGCCCGGGGCATGGCCGTCGTGATCACCGGTCGGCGCCACTTCCGTCACTGAAGCTGCGTCGCAGGTAGGATTCCGCTCCGTGACGGCTCGCATCCTGGACGGGAAGGCGGTCGCCGGCCAGATCCGCACGGAGGTCGCCGATCGCGTCCGCGCGCTCTCGGAGCGCGGCGTGACCCCTGGTTTGGCAGCCGTCCTGGTCGGCGACGACCAGGCCTCTCGCATCTACGTCGGTTCCAAGCACAAGGCGTGCGCCGACGTCGGGATCCGTTCGGAACAGGTGGACATGCCCGTGTACGTGACCGAGGGCGAACTGCACGCCACGCTTCGACGGCTGAACCGAGATCCGGAGATCCACGGGATCATCGTGCAGCTCCCGATGCCCCAGCACATCCACGAGCTCGCGGTCCAGCAAACCATCGACCCGTCGAAGGACGTGGACGGGCTCCATCCGATGAACGTCGGCCTCATGGTCCGCGGCGAGCCGGCGTTCCCGCCGGCGACGCCGTACGGGATCGTCGAGCTGCTGTTGCGATCGGGCATCGAGCTGGAGGGCGCCGAGGTCGTCGTCGTGGGGTACGGGGACCTGGTCGGCGCTCCGCTGTCCGTCATGCTTGCGCAGGACTCGATCCGCGGGAACGCGACCGTGACCTGTTGCCACGTGAAGACCCACGACCTCGGCGCGCACACGCGCCGTGCCGACATCCTGGTCGCCGCGGCGGGAGTGCCCGAGATGATCGTCGGGGACATGATCAAGCCGGGCGCGACCGTCGTCGACGTGGGGGTGCATCGGACGGCCGACGGCTTGGTCGGCGACGTTAGGTTCGATGAGGCGCTTCGAGGTCGCGGGCGCCATCACGCCCGTGCCCGGGGGCGTGGGACCCATGACGACGTCGATGTTGCTGGTGAACACCGTCGCCGCCGCCGAGGCTCAGGCTTTCGCGACATGACCGCGGGAGGCCGGCTGGCCGCCATCCTCGGGTCGGGGCGGTTCTGCGTCACGGGCGAGGTCGTTCCGCCACGCTCGGGAGATGGCGGCGACGTGACCGAGCACGCTCGCGCGCTCGTCGGATACGTCGACGCCGTCAACGTGACCGACAACCCGACCGCGAGCGCGCACATGTCTCCACTGGCCGGTGTGCGGTTCGTCGCCGAGGCGGGTATCGAGCCCACGTTGCAGCTCACGTGCCGAGACCGGAATCGGCTGGCGCTCACGTCGGACCTGCTGGGTGCGTGGGCGTTGGGAGCTCGAAACGTCCTGTGTCTCAACGGAGATCCGATCTCGATCGGCGACCATCCCGACGCGGCCGTCGTGAACGACCTGACGCTGTTGGAGTTGGTGTCTCTGGCCAAACGGATGCGCGACGACGGAACGACGCTCTCGGGGCGGAGATCGCCGAGCCGCCACGGTTCCTGATCGCGGTCGCGGACATGCCGCTTGCCGACCCCTACGATCCGTCTCGCTTGGAGGTCAAGCTCGACGCCGGCGCCGACGTGGTGATGACCCAGATCGCCTACGACCTCGAAGCGCTGACCATGCTGGGCGGACGTGTTGCGCCAGCGAGGCGTCTTCGAACGGGCGAGGGTGATCGTCGGGGTCGTGCCGCTGCGGAGCGCGAAGGCCGCCCGGTACATGCACGAACATCTGCCCGGCGTCCGCGTGCCCGCGCACATCATGATGATCTCGAGCGAGCGGGCGACGACGCCTGGAGGTCGGGATCGGCCACACGATCGACGTCGTGCAAGGAATCCAGCAGATCGATGGCATCGCCGGCGTTCATCTGATGGGGATGGGCCACGACGACCTGGTGCTCGGGTCGTGGAGGGTGCGGGCTGTTCCCCCGGCCGACCGGGGTGTCGCGGGCCGACTAGGTGACGTGGCGGGGGCGCTGGTCGATGGCGCGTAGATCTGGTCGCGCGGCCCCACGTACACCCAGGCCGGCCGGATCACCTTGTTGTTCGCGTACTGCTCACGCACGTGCGCGGTCCATCCGGTCATGCGGGCCAGCGCGAAGATAGGCGTCATCAGGTCGGTGGGGATGCCGAGCCCGTGGTAGACGCTCGCGGCATAGAAGTCGACGTTCGGATTCAGGCCCTTCTGTTCCAGGACCGTTCCCTCGATCGCCTCGGAGATCTCGAACCAGCGGAGGTCGTCGGCCGCGTCGCCGGTCTCCTTGGCGAGCTTTCTTGAGGACGGTCGCCCGCGGATCCATCGTCTTGTAGACGGCGTGGCCGAACCCCATGATCTTCTCGTGTCGCTCTAGCCGGTTCTTCACATACTCCGCCGCTTGCGCAGGCTCGTCGACTTCTTGGAGCATCTTCATCGACTCCTCGTTTGCGCCCCCATGTAGCGGGCCTTTGAGCGCGGCGATCGCGCCCGTGATCGCGCTGAACATGTCGGCAAGCGTCGAGGCGATGATCCTTGCGGTGAAGGTCGAGGCGTTCATCGTGTGATCGGCATACAGCACGAACGTCGTGTCCAAAGCCTTGGCATCTTCGGCGTCGGGCTCGCGTCCCAGCAGCAACCAAAGGAAGTTGGCCGCGTGCGAAAGGTTTGGGTTCCAGGACCTTCTGGCCCGTCCGAAGCCGGTGGTAGGTGGCGATCAGCGTCGGCGTCATGGCGACAAGTCGCATCGCTTTGCGGTACTGAGCCTCGGACGATTCGTCCCAGCCGTCGGGGTCATAGGTTGATGCCGCCGAGACGCTGGTGCGAAGCATCGACATGGGCGAGGCTTGTTGCGCGAGCACGACCATCATTCGTGCAGGAAGGGATTGAGCTCGCGTTCGCCGATCAGGAACCGGTTCAGTTCGTCAAGCTGACCTTGCGTCGGCAGCAGCGAGTGATGCAACAGGTAGATGACTTCTTCGAAGGTGGCGTTGGCGGCCAAGTCGTGGATGTCGTAGCCGACGTACCAAAGCCGTCCCAGCTCGCCGTCTATATCGGAGATCGTCGTGTGCGCTGCGACGACCTCGCGTAGTCCCTTGTCGGTCACGACCAGTCCTGACGTTCGCGGGCACGGGACCGAGGACCTCGGTCGCTTCTGCCAGGATAGACGGCGGGAACGACTCGGCCAAAGAGGCGTCGGAGCGGGCACCGCCCAGAACCCGGAGACGGAGCCGTTGACCCATAGAGTCACCTTGATCCCGGGGGATGGGATCGGCCCCGAGGTGATCGAGGCGGCCAGGCGCGTCGTCGAGGCGACCGGCGTGGCTATCGCATGGGACTTGCGTCAGATGGGTTCGGGCATCTTCGCCCGGATCGCGCCCCTTCCGCCGTCAACGCTGGCGTCGATCCGTTCGAACGGGGTCGCTCTGAAGGGGCCGGTCGAAACGCCCGTCACGAGCGGGCTGCGCAGCGTCAACGTGACACTTCGCCGGGAACTCGACCTTTTCGCCAACGTGCGACCGTGTCGGGTCTTCGAGGGCGTGCCCAGTGTCTACGACACGGTCGATCTGGTCGTTGTCCGCGAGAACATCGAGGACATGTACACGGGCATCGAATTCGAGGAGGGCGCGTCCGCCACGTCGAATTGATCCGGTTCGTCTCGGAGACGAGCGGAACCGAGATGCGAGCCGACACCGGTATCTCGGTCAAGACTATCTCGGAGCACGGCAGCGAGCGGATCGTCCGGTTCGCGTTCGATTGGCGCTCGACGGGCCCGGCCGAGGGTCACGGCCGGCCACAAGGCCAACATCATGAAGTTCACCGACGGGTTGTTCCTCGAAGTGGCGCGACGCGTGGCCGCGGAGTACCCGCAGGTGGCGTTCGACGATCGGATCATCGATGCGCTCTGCATGCAGCTCATCCAGGCCCCGGAGCGATTCGACGTACTCGTTTTGCCGAACTTCTACGGAGATGTCGTGGCCGACCTGGCGGCCGGGTTGATCGGGGGAGTGGGTGTCGCGCCGGGTGGCCATGTCGGGGAGACGGCGGCCGTGTTCGAAGCCACCCACGGGACGGCGCCGCGGTTGGCGGGGAGGAACCGAGCGAACCCGGTGGGCGTCACGCTGTCGGCGGCCATGATGCTCCGTCACATCGGTGAGACCGATGCCGGTGACCGGCTGGAATCGGCGGTGGCGGCGGTGCTCGCCGAAGGATCGCACCTCACCGACGACCTGCGGCCGCCCGGCGACGATCGACGACCCGCGACGACGCTCGAGGTCGCCGGCGCGATCATCGCGGCGCTGTCGGCCTGATCACCGTCCGCAGGCGCCGACCGCAGACACCAGCCCTGCGGACGGAGCGTCCGGCACGTCGAACGTCGTACCGGCGGCCGCGCACCAATCCGGCGACGTCAACACGAACTCCGTCCGCAGATAGAGGAAGGTCCACGGGAACGTGGCGGCCGTGCTCGCGGCTCGCGTACCCGATCGCATGGCATCGCGGAACGAATCCGTGAGCGTTCGGTATCCGCTCGATCGATCGCTGATCCCGAAGTCTCCGGCGAGGACGACCGGGAGGCGCTCACCGCGGGCCGCATCGCGCAACCGATCGATGCCGATCGGATCGTTCTGCGCGGCATCGAGCGGGGACGTGCCGGTGCGCACCGCGTACACGATGAACGAGCCGGTCGGTCGATCGACCTGCAGCCGGAGGATGAGGTCGGCCGGGAGACCCTTCGTCAGCGGAAGCCGATCGACGGGGATCGTCGACAGCACGACGAACCGGCCGCTCGTCAACGTGTACGGATACCGGTCTGCTCGGAGCAGCACGCCTCGCGCCTTCTTCGACGGCTCGACGACGACGACGATGTCGGCGCGCTGCTTCGCGAGCGATCCGACGATCGCGCTCGCGTTGAGGGTCGACCCGTCCAAGGTGATCGATGCGATCCGGATGGGGTCGAGTGGCGGGGAGGCGGGCATGGCCGAACGCGGTTCCACGATCGTCACCCAGCCGAACGCGAGGACCGACACGGCAACGAGGAGCGACGAGAGCTTGCGATCGTCGAACGCCGAGATGATCAAACCGACCAGGGCGGCGACGACGATCGCCGGCAGCGCCAGCGCCACCAGCTGGGCCACGGGGCCGAGGTCTCGCACCAGGAACCACAGCCACGGGATCGCGGCGACGAACACCACCCACATCGTGCTCTTCACGAGCGATCCCACACTGATCAGCCAGGGGCCGTGCGTCCGTTCCTGCTTCGGCGGCAGCGGCACACGCGGCTTCCGCCGGCCGGCCTGTGGCTCCGAGGCGGGGCTGGTTTCGGACTCACGCTTCTCGGTGCCGGCGGGCACCCACGTATCGGGCTGGGTCTTCGGCGGCGAGGACATGGTTCAGGTATCGGCACGCGGCGGCCCTCCAGTGCAGTCCCTTCCGCGAAGTTCCCTGCCCGTGCTTCGGGACCACGGCGGTAGCATGGTCGGCCTGGCCCGACCTCACGAGGAGCTGTGGAGCCCATGAAGATCACCGTCGTCGGCAGCGGGTTCGTCGGTCAGACGACCGCCATGCGGGTGTTGCAGAAGGGACTGGCCGACGAGGTCGTGTTGACGGATATCGTCGAAGGACTCCCGCAGGGCTTGGCGCTCGATCTCAAGGAGTCATCTGCGATCGAGCGATTCGAACCACAGATCGTCGGCACGAACGACTACGCGGACGCCGCAGGCTCCGACGTCGTCGTGATCACCGCCGGCTTCCCGCGCCAGCCGGGGATGAGCCGGATGGATCTCCTCGGCAAGAACGCGGGCATCATGAAGGATGTGATCGGCCGGATCGCGCCGAGCTCACCCGACGCGATCGTCATCGTCGTGACGAATCCCCTGGACGAGATGACGTTCCTTGCCGCGGACGCGAGCGGGTTCCCGAAGGAGCGTGTGATGGGGATGGCGGGCGTCCTCGACTCCGCGCGGCTCCGGTTCTTCATCGCGGAGGAGTTGGATGTGTCGCCGCTCGTCGTCGAAGCCATGACGCTCGGATCCCACGGCGACGCGATGATCGCGCTGCCGAGGCACGCGACGGTCGATGGGCGACCGCTTCCCGAACTCGTCGATCAGCCCACGCTCGACCGTCTCTTCCAGCGAACGCGCGACGGTGGCGCCGAGATCGTCGGGCTGCTCAAGAAGGGGAGCGCGTACTACGCGCCGAGCGCGTCGATCACGCAGATGGTGGAGGCGATCGCGAACGACACGCATCAGGTGCTCCCGGTCTGCGCCTGGGCCACGGGGCAGTACGGGATCGACGATGTCTACGTCGGCGTGCCGGCGAAGCTCGGCCGCGGAGGGGTCGAGGAGATCGTCGAGCTCGACCTGAGCGACGAGGAGTTGGCCGCGTTGCGGGCCGCTGCCGAGGGCATCCGCGCGAAATGCGCGGACCTCGACCAGCTCTAGGGGTTCACTTCCGGCTCGGCGTCGGGCCCCGTTCCATCGACGCTCGCGAGCGTCGGTCTTCGCCGGGAGCGTGTCGGGGTCGATCGCGTTCCCGGACATCTTCTTCTGCCGGACCCACGCCAGGTCGACGAACCCGCCGGCCGTCGCGAGGACACCGCCGGCGACGGTCATCCACAACCCGGCCTGCGCTTTGACCGCGATCCCTTCCCGGCTCATCGTCGCGAGGACCTGCTCTCGAGCCTTCGTGGCCGAGACCCCGAGCCCGACGAGGATCTTGACGAGCGCATCGACGCCGGTGTCTTGCACCACCGACTTCAGCGCGAGGAGCGCCCAGAGCCCGAGGGCGAGCGCGGCGAGTCCCGCCACGGTGATCGCGATCGCCATGGCGTTGCGGCGTTCGGGACGCACGAACCGCAGTGCGAGGATCGCGATCACGATCAGTGCGCCGAGGATCAGCGTGACCTTGCCCTGCCACACGTCGATCCCTTTCGTGGGAACGACGTTCACGAATCCGCCGCCGAGCGTGATCGCGGCCCAGTTCCCGATGGACCCGAACGCGACCAAGGCGCCCCCGATCACGGTCAGCAGGAATCCCCACAGCCGAAGCGGACTGGGTTTCACGACCGCGAGCATCGATGGAGTGTGTCACTCGGCGCGAGTCGGGTGAAGCACATCCGTCGTCGTTCGGGGAGACGTAGCATGGCCACATGGGTGAGCAGCCCGGTTTCTGGTCGGTGGCCCGTGAGCACGGTCGCAACTTCTTCACGAACTGGCGGGTCTACGATGCGCCGTTCCTGACGAAGCTCGGCTTGACGTTCCGCAACCGGCTGAAGGCGACGTTCTCGACCCAACAGTGCTGCGGCCATCACGGCCAGCCGGGCTGTTGACGCCTGCCCGAGGACCTCGGTCGAGGTCCCGAGGGGCACCACCATCACGACGATCCGTCCTGAGGACTAGCCGCGTGCCGCCTCCGCGATCGCGCGACCGACATCCTGGGTGCTCGATGTTCCGCCGAGGTCGGGCGTCCTGACGACACCGGCGCCGAGCACGGTGTCCACCGCGTGCTCCACCCGCTCGGCGGCGGCCCGCTCGTTCAGGTGGCGGAGCATCAGGGCACCCGACAAGATCATTGCGATCGGGTTCGCCAATCCCTTCCCGGCGATATCAGGGGCGCTCCCGTGCACCGGCTCGAACACGGCGTATTCCCAACCGATGTTCGCCCCGGGGATCAAGCCCAGACCGCCGACCAGTCCCGCGCAGAGATCCGACAGGATGTCCCCGTAGAGGTTCGGCAGCAACAACACGTCGAACGCCTCGGGTTCCCACACGAGTCGCATCGACAGGTGATCGATCTGGATCTCCTCGACCTCCACGTCGCCGCGGACCATCGGATCGCGGGCGACGTCGAGGAACGTCCGGAGGAAGAGCCCATCCGAGTACCGCATCACGTTGGACTTGTGGCCCAGGGTGACCTTGCGTCGGCCGTTCGCCCGCGCGTACTCGAACGCGAACCGGACGATCCGCCGGGTGCCCACGACCGAGATGGGCTTCAACGTGATCCCTGGCGTCCTCGCGCACCTCGAAGCCGGCCAGGTCGTGGAGCTTCCGCCGAAGCGCCGTGGCCTCGGGCGAGCCACGTTCGAACTCGATCCCTTGATACAGGTCTTCGGTGTTCTCCCGGACGACGACGATGTCCGTGGCGGGATGGCGGATCGGGACGCCCGGCAGGGCACGTGCGGGGCGCACGGCGGCGAAGAGGTCGAGCTCCTGGCGGAGCGCGACGTTGACGCTTCGGAACCCGGTCCCGACCGGGGTCGTGATCGGACCCTTGATCGCCACGCGGCAGTCACGGACCGCTTGAAGCGTCTCCTCCGGGAGCAGCGCGCCGTGGCTCTCCAGGGCGGCCGCGCCGGCGACCGCATCGACCCACTCGATGTCACCGTGGGCGGCGTCGAGGACCAGTCGTGTGGCAGCCGCTACCTCCGGCCCGATGCCGTCCCCGGGGATGATCGTGACGCGATGAACCATCGGCCGAGCTTAGCCGCCAGGCTTCACGGCGCGGTCAGCACGCTCGGATCACGGCGATGATGTGCGTCCCCGCGTCGATCGCTCCCGGCTGCGCGGAGCTGGAGATCTCCCACCCCAAGAACCGCTCCCACATCGCCTCGTCGTGGAGCCACCGCTCGCAGATCTCGTCGTTGCCGATCGAGAGGAAGTTCGCGGCGGAGGCGACGACCACGTGGCAGTCGTGCCGCTCCAGGAGCCCGCGGAGCTCATCCCAGGTGAACAGGTGCATCGGCGTCCCGATCTGGGAGTGGTTCGATGGCAGGTCGCCGCTCTCGAAGATCGCCTGCATCTCATCGATCCCGAACTCCTCGATCTCGGCGTCGGCGCCGGCGAGGAACGCGTGGAGCGAACCGTGCAGAGACATCACTCCGAGCAGCACGTGACCGCCCGGCTTGGTGACGCGCAGCAGTTCGCCGAGCGCCTGATCCGCGCGGTCCATGACGTAGCTGAGCGGTCCGCCGTAGCAGACGACCGCATCGAACTCGTCGTCGGCGTACGCCGACAGGTCCACGATGTCGGCGAGCATGCGAGCCTCGACGGCCGACTCAAGCCCCGCCTCAGCGAGGTTGACGACGTTCAACTCCAACTGACCAGGGGAGATGTCGGTGACGACGACCGTTGCACCCAGCCGGGCGAGCTCGACCGTGAAGCGTCCCGAGGCGGCACCGGCCTCGAGCACGCGGTCCCCAGGGTGGATGAACTTCGTCAGGTAGTGCCGGTGGAGGTGGAAGGCGACCTGGTGGAACGGCGCACGCTCGTGCCGATCCCACTCCTGCTCGCCGTACTCGTCGTACGCCCGCGCCGTCTGCTCGCGATCGTAGGAGAGGTCCATGTCGGAACCCTACGCCCGAGCGGGCGCGTCAGAAGCGGTCGAACAGGATGGAGCGCTTGACCTCTTGGATCGCCTTCGTGACCTGGATGCCGCGAGGACAGGCCTCGGTGCAGTTGAACGTGGTCCGGCAGCGGAACACGCCGGTCTTCTCCGACAGGATCTTCAGTCGTTCTCGGCCGCCCTCGTCCCGAGAGTCGAAGATGAAGCGGTGGGCGTTCACGATCGCCGCGGGCCCCACGTACTCGTCGTCACCCCAGAAGATCGGACACGACGTGGTGCACGCAGCGCAGAGGATGCACTTCGTGGTGTCGTCGAACCGTGCGCGCTCCTCGGGCGACTGGCGACGCTCCGTGTCGGGCTCGCCGCTGTCGTTCACCAGGAACGGCAGCACGCTCTTGTACCCCTCGAAGAACGGGTCCATGTCGACGATCAGGTCCTTCAACACCGACAGCCCTCGGATGGGCTCCACGGTGGCCTTCGGCGCGACGTCTTGCACGAGGACCTTGCAGGCGAGCGCGTTCCGTCCGTTGATGAGCATGGCGTCCGAACCGCAGATGCCGTGCGCGCACGAGCGGCGGAGCGCCAGCGTGCCGTCCTGCCGCCATTTCACTTCGTGGAGCGCATCCAGCAGCCGGTCGGTGGGCTCCATGTGCACGGTGAACTCGTCCCACCACGGCTCGTCGGAGACCTCCGGGTTGTAGCGGCGGATCTTGAGCGTGAGCGCCATGCGTCCGTCGGTCGTGCCGACCTCGCGCCGGTCGGAGCTCTGCAGGACATCGGCCGCGGTCGCCATCAGTACTTCCGTTCCATCGGGATGTAGGGACCCATCTTCACCGGCTTGTACTCCAGGTCGATCGTGCGATCGTCCCGACGGTACGCCAGGGAGTGCTTGAGCCAGTTGGCGTCGTCGCGCAGCGGGTGATCCTCGCGGAAGTGCGCGCCGCGGCTCTCGGTCCGGGCGCGCGCGGATGCGACCAGGCTCTCCGCGCAATCCAGCAGGAAGCCGAGCTCGACGGCCTCCATCAGATCGGTGTTGTACACGCTGCCCTTGTCCTGGACGCCGACCTGCGCGTACCGATCGTGCAGGTCGGCCAGCACGGCCTCCATCTGCTTCAGCCCGTCCTCGTCCCGCACGACGCACGCCTTGTCGAACATCTCGTCCTGCAGCTCGGTGCGGATGTCCACGGGGTTCACGCTGCGGTCGCGCGAGAGCAGCCCGTTCAACATGTCGAGGGTGTGCGCCGCCGGGTCCGCGGGGACGGGGGCGAGATCGGTGTCCCTCGCGAACGCCGCCATGTGGGCTCCACCCCGGCGTCCGAACACCACGATATCCAGGAGCGAGTTCGTCCCCAGCCGGTTTGCACCGTGGACGCTCACGCACGCGCACTCGCCCGCCGCATACAGGCCCGGCACGGGCGTCTCGTCGGCGCCGGTCACGACGCGCCCGTCGAGATCGGTGGGGATGCCGCCCATCGCGTAGTGCGCGGTCGGCTGGATCGGGACGGGCTCCCTCGTCGGCTCGACGCGCAGGTAGACGCGAGCGAACTCGGTGATGTCCGGGAGCTTCTCCTCGATCACCTTGGGGTCGAGGTGCCGCAGGTCCAGGTAGACCATGTCGCCTTTCGGGCCCGCGCCTCGACCCTCCTTGATCTCCTGGTAGATGGCCCGGGAGACGACGTCGCGCGGGGCCAGGTCCTTGATCGTGGGCGCGTAGCGTTCCATGAAGCGCTCGCCGTCCTTGTTCAACACGATCGCGCCCTCGCCGCGCGCGGCCTCGCTCAGCAGGATCCCCAGCTTGTACAGGCCGGTCGGATGGAACTGGAAGAACTCCATGTCCTCGAGCGGGATGCCCCGGCGATAGGCGACCGAAAGGCCGTCACCGGTGAGCGCGTGCGCGTTCGAGGTGACGCGGAACATCCGCCCGTAGCCGCCGGTCGCGAACATCACGGACTTGGCGCGGAAGACGTGGAGCTCGCCGGTGGCCAGTTCGTACGCGACGACGCCCGCCGTCCGCCCCGCCTCGTCGCGGAGCAGGTCCAGGCAGTAGAACTCGTTGAAGAACCGCACATCGCGTTTGACGCACTGTTGGTACAGCGTCTGCAGGATCATGTGGCCGGTGCGGTCGGCCGCGTAGCACGCGCGCATGACCGGCCCTTCGCCGTGGTTGCGGGTGTGGCCCCCGAACCGACGCTGCGCGATCCGGCCGTCGGGGGTGCGGTTGAACGGCAACCCCCAGTGCTCCAGCTGGTAGATCGCGTCGACGGCCTCGTTCGTCAAGAGCTCGGCGGCGGGCTGGTCCGTCAGGTAGTCGCCGCCCTTCACCGTGTCGAACGCGTGCCACTCCGGGTAGTCCTCCTCCATGTTGCCGAGCGCGGCGCACACGCCGCCCTGCGCCGCTCCGGTGTGCGAGCGGGTGGGATAGAGCTTGGAGATCACGGCGGTGCGGACCTGATCGGACGTCTCGATCGCAGCGCGGAGACCGGCTCCGCCGGCACCCACGATCACCGCGTCGTACGTGTGCGTGGTCGTCATGTCAGCTCGCGTATCCGGGCCACTTGGACGGATCGAACGTGAAGACGATCACCGAGCCGAGGACGAACAGCGTGAAGCCGAGCACATAGAAGACCATGTTGATCGTCAGCCGCAGACCGGGCTTGCGGACGTAGTCGAGCGTGATCACGCGCAGGCCGTTGATGCCGTGGATCAACGCGAGCACCAGGAGCATCCAGTCCCACGTGCGCCAGAGCGGGCTGGCCCAACGGGTCGCGACGAACCCGAAGTTCACGCGACCGACCCCGTTGTCCTGCACATGCATGATCAGCACGTGCCCGACGGCGAGGATCAGCAGCAGGATGCCCGAGATCCGCATGAACAGCCAGCTCCAGAGCTCGAAGCCGCCGACCGGACGCTCGCGGCCGCCGCGGAAGTCGCGCTGGGGCATCCGCTCCGGCGGCTGCGCTTCTCGTCGAGGCTCGGTCGCGGTCGCCATCTCAGTTCCTGATCAGATCGACGATCTGGCCGCCCATGATCCACGTGATCGGGATCATGGCGGCGATGAACACGGCGAGCGTGACGATCCCCATCACGCGGATGTGCTTCGCGAGGCTCGGGAAGAAGTCGACCAGCAGGATCTTGATCCCGTTGAACGAGTGGTACAGCACCGCGGCGACCAACCCGAGCTCCAGCAACCGGACGATCGGGTTCTCGTACACCCGCACGACGCGGTTGTAGGCGTTGGGTCCCCAGCCCACGACCGCGGTGTCGATCACATGGGCGAACAGGAACAGGATGATCGCGACGCCCGTGATGCGGTGGAGCAACCAGGAGTATTGACCTTCATGGCCCTTGTAGATGGGGCCGTAGTCGCTCTTCTTCTTGCTCGCTCGCGTCGCCACTGTGGGATCCCTCCCAGCTTATCTCGCGGACTACGGCATCCTTGACGCCGAACCGGCCAACGGCCGCGCGGAGTCTACTCAGTTCCGGCCGGGAGGCGTGGAGTCCATGAGGGCTTGTCCCAGGGAGAGAGCGGCGAGCCCAGCGCGATGCTCTCAGCCGACACCTCGAACAGCGGCGAGCCAGTCGGGTCCTCGTAGGGCCACGTCAGGCGATGCGGATCGCGACCATCGACGCCGTCTCTCGTCGGGACGATCGTCGAGACGTACCGCTCGTCCTCGGCGATGAGGGCGTTGTGTTCGAGGATCGCCTGCGTTCGCTCGTCGGGCTCGTCGTCCAGCACGCGTCCCGACCAGAGCACGTTGTCGCAGACGTAGAGGCCGCCGATGCGGACCCGTTCGCGGGCCGCGCGCCAGGCGTCGGGGTAGCCCTCCTTGTCGATGTCGTCGTAGACCACGTCGAACTCGCCGTCGAGCGCGTTCATCGACGTGACGGCGTCGCCCACGTGATACGTCACCGGCTCCCACAGCCCGGCGCGACCCAGGTAGTCCCGCGCCTTGCGTTCGTTCTCGGGGTCGCCGTCCGTCAGGTGCAGCTCACCGCCGGAGCCGACCGCGCGCGAGTGCCAATAGCCGGAGTACCCGAATCCCGAGCCCAGCTCGATCACCCGTCGAGCGCCGACCGACCGCGCCAGGATCTCCAACGTGATGCCCGACGTTGCGACCGACGATCGGGAAGTTGCGCTCGGCGCCCTCGGCCTCCATCTCGAGCAGGACCGGCTCGTCGAGGCGCGCGGAGCGATCCGCCATGTAGCGCTCGATCCCGGGGTTCACGATGTCCATCGCGGCCAGCCTATCGGCTCGACTCGACCGCCGATCGGATGACGGTGGCCAGCGCATCCGGTTCGTCGGTCGTGATCAACAGCCGCCGTTCGCCCGAGAGGCGGAGATCCACCGTGTCCGAGCCCGACACGCGCCAGAGCTGCCGCCTGCCGTCGACGGACATCCGGATGCCGTAGGCGATCGCCCACCACGGCAGCCGCTCTCGATCCACCGCTTCGACGTCGGCGATCGGCACGCTTCGGTGGATGAGCCCCGGACCCATCCGGAGCTCGATGTGCTCGTCGTCCACGATCACGGTCTGGGAGATGAAGAGGACGAGACAGACCGCGAGAAGCACGATGACCGACAGGACGACGACCGACGCGAAGCCACCGCTCGCGGTTGCGGCTCCGGCCAGGACCGCGATGATGACTCCCAGGATCAGGATCATGGTCCACCCGATCTGCGTGTGCCGATACGCCACGCTCGAAGCGTAACGCCGGGCGCTAGGCTGGACGCCGATGGACGAGAAGGAACATCGGCGCACCGATTCCGGGATCGAGCTGCGGCCGGTGTACTCGGCGGACGACCTGGTCGGGTTCGATCCCGCGAAGCAGCTGGGCGAGCCGGGAGATCTCCCGTTCACTCGGGGCATCTATCCCACGATGTACCGGGAGCGGCTGTGGACCATGCGTCAGTACGCCGGAATGGGCACCGCCGCGGAGACGAACCGGCGGTTCCGCTACCTGCTGGATCACGGCCAGACGGGGCTCTCGGTCGCGTTCGACCTGCCGACGCAGATGGGTCTGGACTCGGACCATCCGCGCGCGGAGGGCGAGGTGGGCAAGACCGGCGTCGCGATCGATTCCATCGACGACATGCGACGTCTCTTCGAGGCGATCCCGCTGGACCGCGTGACGACGTCGATGACGATCAACGCGACCGCGGCGATCCTGTTGCTGCTGTACGAGCTGGTCGCCGAGGAGCAGGGCGTCGACGCCGTCGCAGATCGGCGGCACCGTCCAGAACGACCTGCTGAAGGAGTACGCGGCCCGCGGCACGTACATCTACCCGCCGAAGCCGTCGATGCGGATCATCACCGACCTGTTCGCGTACTGCGGCGAGCGGATCCCCCGGTGGAACACGATCTCGATCAGCGGCTACCACATGCGCGAGGCCGGCGGGACCGCGGCGCAGGAGATCGCGTTCACGCTGGCGAACGGCATCGCGTACGTGCAGGCCGCGCTGGACGCCGGGCTTGCTGATCGACGACTTCGCGCCGCGGCTGTCGTTCTTCTTCGCGTGCCACATGCACTTCTTCGAGGAGGTCGCGAAGTTCCGCGCGGCACGGCGGATGTGGGCGCGGATCATGACGGAGCGGTTCGACGCGAAGGATCCGCGGAGCGTGATGCTGCGGTTCCACACGCAGACCGGCGGCGCGACGCTCACCGCGCAGCAGCCCGAGAACAACATCGTCCGGACCACGCTCGAGGCGATGGCGGCGGTCCTCGGCGGCACCCAGTCCCTGCACACGAACTCGTTCGACGAGGCGCTGGCGCTGCCCACCGAGCGTGCCGCGAAGATCGCGCTTCGGACGCAACAGGTGATCGGATACGAGACCGGTGTCGCGAACGTGGCGGACCCGCTCGGCGGTTCGTACTACGTGGAATCGCTCACCGATGAGCTCGAACGGCTGGCGCTGGAGTACCTCGACCGGATCGAGGGGATGGGCGGGGCCGTCGCGGCGATCGAAGCCGGCTTCTACCAAGAGCAGATCGCCGACGCCGCGTTCCGTATCCAGCAGGGGATCGAGTCGGGGGAGCGGGTCATCGTCGGCGTCAATCGGTTCGTCGACGCTGAGGAGCGGCCCGTGGAGCTGCAGCGGGTGTCCGATGAAGACGTCTCGATGCAGATCGACCGATTGCGGAGCCTCCGCGCAGATCGCGATGCCGGTGCGGTGTCGCGCGGCCTCGAGGCCGTGGAGCGCGCCGCACGAGGCACCGAGAACCTGTTGCCGCCGATGAAGGAGGCGCTGCGGGATCGGGCGACGCTCGGAGAGGTGTCCGACGTGTTGCGCGCGGTGTACGGCGAGTACCGGCCCTCGTTCTAGCGAAGCGAGATCAGCGCGTGGCCGACGGCCGCGAGCCCGGCTGCGCCGAAGAGGATCGCGACCCATCGCAGGCCCTCGCGTCGCCACGTGCCGGCGGAGGCGATCAGGCACGCGATCCCGACGGCGATCTCGATGATCGTGTTGACGGCGCTCAGTGGATCACCGAACCGACGAGCTCGGCTGCGGCCACGAGATCGGTTCCGAGGTACCTGCCGGGCACGCCATCGCGGGCTCGAGGCGTCGAGAACGCGTTGCCTGCATAGAAGACGCCGAGACCCGAGATCCGATCGGCCGCCCGGATGCTTTCGATCGATCCCCGTCGCCCGACGCTGCGCTGGGCGGTGACGATCGCCCCGGCGGCTCGGGATGACATGAGCGCGGTGACGAGCGCATCCGTGGGGGTGAGCGCTCCGAGCATGCGGATCGGCCACCCGCGCCTGCCGAGCAGGACCGCGAAAGCCTCCAGGCCGATCGTGTGGAGCTCGGTTGGCCCGGTCGCCAGGACCAGCGGCCGCGAGCGGAACGGCGGCGGCGTTGCCGCGCTCAGGCGAGCGAACCACTGCCGCACGACGCCGGTCGCCGCATGTTCCGTCGCGACGTCGCACAGGCCGCTCTGCCACTGATCGCCGAGCTCCCGCATCCCCGGCATCGTCACCTCGACGATCGCTCGCTCGACGCCGACCAACTCGACCGCCTGATCGAGCGCTCGTCGGACGCCGTCGACGTCGAGCGCCCGGGCCGCGTCGGTGAACCGGTCGAGGAACTCGCTTCGAGCCACGTCGCGGCCGCCGGAGCGGACGAGTTCCACGGCCTTCCGCGCCGGGTGACCCCGGGTGATCTCGTCCCGCATGGAACGCAAGCGGTCGATCTCGTCGGACGAGTACCGGCGGTGCCTGCCTTCGGTTCGAGCGGGAGAGGGGAAGTCGTACCGGCGTTCCCACGAGCGGATCGTCGGCACGGGGATGCCGAGGCGCTCAGACACCTGAGAGATCGACAGTCGATCCTGATCCGCTCTCGCCGTCATACGCAGAAGATACCTCTTCAGATGGACAGATAACAGCGGGATATATGCATCGGTTCATTCGCCGGGCAATCGCATACGTTCAAGTGAGGAGCTATGCATACGCTCCGCGATACTGGTAGGGCGATGCGACGGGAGGGTCTGCGGTGAAGTCGACGGGACGCACGATCGTCCTGTTCACACGGGACCTCCGGGTGCACGATCATCCCGTCTTATGGTCGGCCGCCAGGGTGGGGGAGGTCGTTCCGTTGGTCGTCCTCGACCCCACGATGCTGGCGCGCTCCGCGAACCGCGCGCGGTTCTACCTGGAGTGCCTCGCGGATCTTGATCGGAGCCTGTCGCGGCGGGGCGGGCCGCTGATCGTTCGGACCGGCGATGTCGTGGCCGAGACGATGCGCGTCGCCAGCGATGCCCGGTGCGGAGCGATCGCTCTCACCGGCGACGTCGGCGCGGTCGCCGGCAGCCGGGTTCGGCGGCTGGCCGCGGCGTGCCCCGCGGCCGGGATCGAGCTGCAGGTCCACCCCGGGGGCGGCGTCGTCGAGCCCGGCGCCGTCGCGCCGGCGGGCAAGGACGGGTACCGGGTCTTCGGCGCGTACGCCCGGGCGTGGGCGGACGCGCCGCGACGGCCCGTCGTCCCCGCGGTCCGGCGGCTCCGACAACCCGGGGGCATCGCACCCGGCCCGCGCCCCGAGCCGAAGTCCGTGGGATCAACGTCCCCGGCGGCGGTCGCTGGAGGCGAGCGTGTCGGACGGACGCGCTTGACCGCGTTCCTGCGCTCCGGGATCGTGGACTACGGCCAAGCGCGTGGCCGGCCCGACCTCGAGGGGGGCTCGCGGCTCTCGCCCTACCTGCGGTTCGGCTGCCTGTCGCCGCTCGAGGTGGAGGCTCGTGCGCTCGAGCTGTCGGGGGTATCAGCCTTCGTCCGTCAGCTCGCCTGGCGCGACTTCTTCCGACAGCTGCTGGCTACCGATCCGGCGCTGACCGCGGTCGACCTCCGGCCACCTCCGGCCGATCGCGGTCCTCGCGTGGCGGGAGCCTTGGAGCGGTGGACGCACGGGATGACCGGCGTGCCTCTCGTCGATGCCGGCATGCGTCAGCTCCGGCAGGAAGGATGGATGCACAACCGCACGCGCATGATCACTGCCTCGTTCCTGACCCGTCGCCTGGGTGTGCCGTGGCAGGAAGGGGCGGCGGTCTTCTCGCGCCTGCTCATCGACGGCGATCCCGCCAACAACGCCGGGAACTGGCAGTGGGTCGCGGGCACCGGCACCGATCCGCGACGGATGCGATCGTTCAACCCCGTCCGGCAGGCGCTCCGATGCGATCCGGAAGGGACCTACGTGCGGCGCTGGGTCGAGGAGCTGCGCGATGTGTCCCCGCCGCTCGTGTTCCGCCCGTGGCGCGATCCCGAGCTGATGGACTCCCTGGGGTATCCGCCCCCGATCCTCCCGCTCGCGGGCTGAGGGGAGACTGGGGCTGCCGAGCGCTCGAGCACGATCTGGCCGACGTCGACCCGCCCGCTCCGGAACCCGCCCTCGCAGTACGAGAGGTAGTACTGCCACATGCGTTGGAAGCGATCGTCGAACCCGAGCTCGACGATCTCCGGCCACGCGGCGTCGAATCGGGCTCGCCAGGCCGCGAACGTGCGCGCGTACGACGAGCCGAAGCGGCCGCCTCGATCCAGCGTAGATCAGCGGCCGCCGCTCTCGCGCCTCAGGACACCGGGGCAGGGCACTTGGCTCGCCGGGGAACACGTAGCGTCGGATGAAGTCGGGGTCGCTGTTCGACGACGTCCCAGTGTCGGTCGGCCACCGTGATGATCTGCAGGCCCGCCCGGCCGCCGGGCTCCAGCCGCTCGTGCACGGTGCGGAAGAACGCGGGCCCAGCGCCGGCGGCGGGATGGACTCGATCATCTCGATCGAGATCACCGCGTCGAAGGAGCCCGTGGTCGACCGCGAAGTCCTCCACGCGAACCGGACGCGGTCGTGCAGGCCCGCCTCGGCCACCTGCTTTTCGACCCACGTCGCTTGCTCCGCGAGACCGTCACCGTGGTCACGTCGCAGCCGACGATGCCGCGCCGCGTAGAGCGCGAACCCGCCCCAGCCCGAGCCGATCTCCAGCACGCGCATGCCCGGGCGCAGGCCCGCTGACGTCGGCGAGCCGCCGGTACTTCTCGCGCTGCGCCTCCTCGAGCGTCATCTCGTCGTCTCGAACCAGGCCGAGGAGTAGGTCATCGTGTCGTCGAGCCAGGATGCGAAGAACTCGTTGCCCAGGTCGTAGTGCTGCACGGTGGTGCGCAACGGCCCTCGTGGCGCGGCGGCTCGACCCAACGTCCGCCAGGCCGCCGCCCGCGCGCTCGACGATCGCGGGCGCCTGCACGCGATGCGGCGGCTCCAGGTGCCGCGCGGCCGAACTCGATCACCGCGGTGAGGTCGGGGGAGTCGAAGTCCCCGTCGATCCACCCGTCCGCGAGCCCGATGGCGCCCGTCGTCGACGAGCCGTCGCACCAGCCGGAGGTCCCGGACGTCGACGCGAGCGTGCGGCCCGGCGCGGCGCCCTCGTATCGCCGGACGGATCCGTCGGGGAGCCGCACGGTCAAGGCGCCGCATCGCAGGTGGCGCAGCACGGCGTCCATCGTCGCGCCGCTCGATGGCGCTCATGGGACCGGAGCGGTCTCGCGCGCGGGCGTCACGACGGTCACGCGCGTGATCCGGGGCAGCGCCGTGCCGTCGGAACGGGGCGCCCTTCCTCCACAACGACCACGCCTCCCAGTGGATCCCACCGATGACCTTGAGGCCCATCATCGGGTGCATCGCGAAAACCCGCCAGAGGCCCCGGGCGTCCAACGGGCGGCGCCGCCGCCACCAGCGAGGCGTCCAGCACGTGCCCGGTGGGGAGTGTCTCGCGCACGGAGAGCGACACGCGCGCGTCCGGGCCCGCGGAGGCGGAACTCGTACGTCGCGTCCATGTCGATGAACGGCGAGACGAACAGCTCCTTGTGGAACTCGTGGCGGACGTCCGCGCGCCCTCCACGCCACCCAGGTAGGCGTGGTGCTGTCCGAAGGTGTTCGTGACCTCGTACAGCACCGCGCGCAGGTCGCCGTCCGGCCCGTAGCCGCACCACACGGAGATGGGATTGAACGCGTAGCCGAAGATCCGCGGGATCGTCAGGATGCGCACCGGGCCACCTTCCAGGTCGATGCCGTGCTCCGCGCAGGTAGCCGTCGAACCACGGCCGCAGCGCGGAGCCGTCGTGCGGGCCGTGGTCGCGGTCGTGGAACGCGAACGGGGCCGCCCGGTTGTAGCCGAACCCCCGCACCGTGCGGTCGAGCGTCGCCAGCTCGTCCAGGTCGAGCCAGAGGTAGTAGACGCCGTAGCGGAACCGGTGGCTCGACCGGGAAGAACCGCCGGTGCGGCGACCGTGCCGACGTAGATCGCGCTGTGCGTCATGCGCGCACCAGCGCCGACGAGGGCGGGGCTCGGCTGCACGCCCCACGGCGCGGGCGCGCCCAGCGCCGTCGGCAACCTCGAGGCCCGACCGCAGGCCGTCCTCGTGGAACCCGTATCCGCGACCACGCGCCCGCGAACCACGAGCGCTGCGGACGCCTGGAGCGCGGGCATCATCGCCTGGGCGTCGACGGCCGCGCGGTCGAACCGCGGATGGGCGTAGGCGAAGCGGGTCGAAGGGCCGCGCGGCTCGCGAGCGGGATTCAAGGTGACGAACACGGGACGACGGGTGCTGCAGGTTCTGGAGCCGGTTCATCCAGTAGGTGAGCGACCGTTGGACGGTGCCGCTCGCGCCGCGTCGGCCGAGGTAGTTCCAACTCGACCATGCGGCGCGCCGGCGTCGGCATGAGCGAGGGGTCGCGGTGCAGGACCGCCGTGTTGGCTGGAAGCCGAACGCGCCCAGGGTCGCGCGCTCGTGCGCCGTGGCGTCGTCCCCAGGATCCGCAGCGTCGTGTCCGCGTGCGTCGCGAACACGACGTGGTCGAAGACCTCGGTGCGGCCCGATGCCGTCCCGGACGGACACGCCCGTCGGGATCCCTGCGGACCGAGACGACCGGCGTCGAGAGCTCGGATGCGATCGCGGAAGCCGGCCGTCAGTCGCGCCACGTACTCGCGGCTCCCGCCCGCCACCGTGCGCCACGCGGGCCGATCGCCGATCTGCAACATCCCGTGGTTCGAGAAGAAGGCGAGCAGGGTCGTGACGACGGGAACGCGACGCACATCGTCCAGCGCCGCACGACCAGATCGCGGCCGTCATCGGCAGGAGCAGGTTGGCGCGGAAGGCGGGGGGTAGTCCCGTCGCGTCCAGGAACGAGCCGAGCGATTCGCGCGTCCCCGACGCCAGCACGTCCGGCGCCTCGCGGCAGAACCGACGGAAGTCGCCGAGCATGCGCCACAGCTGCGGGCGCGTCGGCGTTCGTCGGCTGCGCGAAGAACATCCGCGCGGCCCGGCTCTGGAACTCGAAGTCGTGATCCACGGACACGGCGAACGACATGTCGCTCGGCTCGGTCGGGACCTGGAGGGTGTCGAACAGGCGGGTCAGGTTCGGGTAGTTCGGCTCGTTGTAGACGATGAACCCGGTGTCCACGGCGACGGCACGGCCTCGTCCGCGACCTCGACGGTGTGGGCGTGGCCTCCGCGCCCGGTCGTCGGCCTCGTAGACGACCACGTCGTGGGCACTCGTCGAGCGCCCACGCGGCGCCCAGGCCTGCGATCCCGCTGCCGATGATCGCGATCCGTCCCATGCGACCGAACCTACGGCGCCGCTCGCTGCATCGGTTCGAGCAGAGCCTGCATAGGTTTTGGGGACAGCCGAAGCGCGATAGCGTTTACGCGCGGTACGGAGGGCAGTCCCGGGCGGTCAGCCTCGCCCGCGAGGTGTACGCACACTCCCAGAGCCGGTCGGCGTCGGCGCGCGAGACCCGGTGCCCGGCAGGCGGACGGTGGGCCGCGGACGCCGATCGAGCCACAGGCGGCCGGTGCCGCGTTCGGCGTCGGCGGACGCCGCCAGCCAGACGATGGTGTCCGCTCCTTCGTCGGCGGTCCGGAGCCGCGGGCCGATCGATCGAACGGAACCGGGGCAGCGCCGCCGCGATCCCGGGGGTGTCGGCCCACCCGGGTGCATCGCGTGCACCACGACGTCGCGGTCCCGCCACCGCCGTGCCCATCCTCGGTCAGCACCACCATCGCGCGTTTCGCCCGTGCGTACGCGACGCTCCCGCGGTAGGGCTCGCGCTCCATCGCAGGTCGTCCAGATGCAGGCCCTGCGTGTACATCCCGCCGGACGACGACGTTGATCACCCGCGCGCGATCGCCCGCCGATCGGTCCGCGCGCAGCAGGCGTGCGCGAGACCGTTCGGTCAGCGCGAACGGGCCGAGCACCATGGTGGCGAACGTCATCTCGAAGCCGTCGGGCGAGAGCCGGCGCTCCGGGACGATGCCGCCCGCGTTGTTCACGAGGACGTCCGAGCCGTGGTTCACGCGATCGGGATCTCATCGACCGTCGCGGCTCGCACCGAGGCGAGGTCGCTCAGGTCGGCGACGTAGACCTCGCACGTCGGCGCGGGCGCGTGCCTCACGGATCGCCTCCTTCGCCCGTGCGCCGCGGCCGCGGTCGCGCACCAGCAATCTCAGGGAGGCGCCCATCCGAGCCATGCGATCAGCGCGGCGGCCCGGCCCAGCCCCGACGTCGCTCCGGATCACGACCACGATCCGGCCTCGCAGCGAGCACGTGTCCAGGTCCTCCCAATCGAACAAGCGCCGCCGCACGGCGGGCCCGACGTCGGTGTAGCTGAGGAGCGACCGTGGCGTCGAGGAGCTCGTCGATGACGGGGCGGGGGTCGGGGAGGTGAAGTCAGTGCATCGGTTCGGACGCTAGCAGCGGATCTAGGATCGAAGGGCTCCCGAGGAGAAACGAGTAGGAATGGTCGTGCTGCGTGAGGAACTGGTCGTCGAGAACCCCGTCGGAGCAGGTGTTCGCGTTCGTGGGCGACTTCGCGAACGCCGCCGCGTGGGACCCCGGCGTGGATCGATCGCGCAACGCGACGACGGTCGCCGGTCGGCGTGGGAACGCGCTACGACCTGATCGGTGCGCTTCGGCGATCGGCGGCTGCCGATGACCTACGAGGTGACGGAGTTCGATCCGCCGGATCGCGTGGTGCTGCGTGGCCGGGCGCCACCGTGAACGCGGTCGACGACATCCGCTTCGAGGCCGTGGACGGCGGTACGCGCATCCGCTACACGGCCGATCTCCGGTTCAAGGGGGTGACTCGGATCGCGAGCCGCTGATGCGCGGGCGGTTCCACGAGACCGGGCGTCGGGCGATGGCCGGGATGACGGCGGCCTTCGCGTCTCGGTCCGGACGACGCTGAACCGTTCCGCAACCGGTCGTCCCGGCCTCACTCATCGGATGGACTTCGAAGCTGCGGTGCCCGCGCGTGCACCGAATCTATGCAAAACGCGGACAAGTATGGACAGAAAGCGCATGGGTTCGGCAGGATGCATCGGTACGCATCGACGGTCTAGGAGAAGGAGGAAACGATGCGGAGCAAACTCATCGGAGTCGCGGTGGCTGGAGCCCTCGCGATGACCCTGGTCGGCGTCGGCACGGCCGGCGCGCGGGGCGGCAACGCCGTCCTGAACGTCGTTCACGGCATCCCCGGTGTCGACGTGAACGTGTGCGTGAATGGGGCGGCGGCGATCCCGGACTTCAAGCCCGGTGACGTCGCGACCGGCGTCGAATTGCCGGCGGGGTCCTACGACGTCAAGATCGTGGCCGCCGCCGATACGTGCGACGACGCGGCGATCCTGGAGGCGAACGGCGTCGCACTGAAGGCCGGCAAGAACTACACGGCCGTGGCGAACCTGAACGCGAACGGCGACCCGAACATCAAGCTCTTCACGAACAAGGTCGCGCCGGTCAAGGCGGGGAAGGCCCGGCTGACCGTGCGACACACGGCGGCTGCGCCTGCCGTGAACGTGTGGGCGAACGGTTCGGTGCTGATCGGCGGGAACGACTTCGTCTGGGGCGAGTCGGCGACGGTCGCCGTGCCGAAGGGCTCCTACCGCGTGAAGGTCACGCTGCCGGGTGAGACGGCGCCGGTGATCGGACCGGCGACGCTGAAGCTGAAGGCAGGCTTGGCGTATCAGGTCTACGCCTGGGGGAACGGGACCGACGGCTACAGCGTCGCCGTCGTCGCCACGAAGGTCGGCGAGAAGTAGCCCGCCGCTTCCACGACGATCTTCCCCGCGGCCCCGGCGGCGAAGCCGCCGGGGCCGACGGTCGTCGAGGATCGGTGACGGGTGAGGCGGTCGCGCCTCGGATACTTGAGGCAGGTCCCTCGAACGGACCGGATCGACGAGGAGGGAACGATGAGACTCGCGTGGGCGGAGATCCGCCGGGCGAAGCTGCGCTTCGGAGCCCTGACGGGAGCCGTCGCCCTGCTCGTGTTCTTGATCTTCTTCCAGCAATCCCTCTCGGGGTCGCTGCTGTCACAGTTCACTGGCGGGCTCGAGCAGCAGTCGGCGTCCGTGTTGGTCTACAACGCGGACGCTCGCCGGAGCGTGGACGGCAGCCGCGTGACGCCCGATCAGATGGCCGCCGTCTCGAACGTGGGCGGCGTGGCGGCGTCGGGGCCGATCGGTGAGGGCTCGTTCACGGTGAAGCTCGAGACCGGCGAGACGAAGGACACCACGGTGTTCGGGTACGAGCTCAACGGGCCTGGCTTCCCGACGACCGTGTCGTCGGGGCGCTTGCCGCAGACCGACGGGGAGGCCGTGGCGAGTGCCGCCGACGCGAGCGCCGGCTACGCCATCGGTCAACGGCTCACGGTTGTGCCGGGTGGCATGCCGGTGACGGTGGTCGGACTCGCCGACGACACGCAGTTCAACGTGCAGCCGACGTTGTACGTGTCCTGGACGACCTACGAGGACCTCGTGCGTTCGACCAACCCGGACGCGACCGCGGTGCTCCCCAATCTGGTGGGGGTCGAGCCGATGTCGGGGGTCGACCCCACGGACCTGGCGGCGTCGATCACGCGACAGGTCGACGGTGTCGAGGCACTCGATCGGGCGACCGCCGTCGCCTCGCTCCCGGGTGTTTCATCGATCCAGCAGTCGTTCGCGATCATCCTGGGCCTCGCGTTCGTCGTGGTGATCCTCCTGACCGGTTTCTTCTTCCTGATCATCACGGTGCAGAAGACCGCGTCGCTGACGCTGCTACGCGCGGTGGGGGCGGGGAGCTGGTTCCTGCTGCGGAACCTGCTCCTCCAGGTGCTCCTGGTGATCGGGGCCGCGCTCGCCATCGCGATCCCCCTGACGATCTTCGCCGTGTCCGCAGCGTCGAGCGCCGCCTTCTCCGCCACGACGGAGCCGTCGGTCTTGCTGATCACGTCGATCTCGATCCTGGTCCTCGGCATGTTGGCCTCGATCGGGGCGATGCGCCGGGTGACGAAGATCGATCCCGCGGCGGCCACGGCCCGCATGGCCGGTGGGGGGCTCGCATGAGGCTCGCATGGCGGGAGTTGCTCCGGAGGCCCACGCGGTTCCTGACGGTGGGGGTCGCGCTCACGCTGATCGTGCTCCTGTTGCTCGTGCTCGGCGGCATCTTGGACGCGCTCGTGCAGTCGTCGACGGGCCTGCTGAAGGCGCAGTCCGCTCCGTTGATCGTCTACGGCGCCGACAGCAAGGGCTCGCTCGACCGCTCGCGCGTGACCGGCTCGGAACGAGACGCGATCGCGCAGGTGCCCGGCGTCCACGAGGCCACCGGGTTGGGCCTGGCGCTCGTCGCCGGGCACGTGGAGGGTCGCACCGAACCAGCAGACGTGGCCGTCTTCGGTTATGAGGCACCGAACCGGAGGGTGCCCGCCCCGCCCGGGCCGGGCGAGGGCTTCGCGGATCGATCCCTCCAGGACGACGGGGTTTCGGTCGGACAGATGATCGAGCTCGGCACGGCGCGGATCCCGGTGCGGGTCGTCGGGTGGGTGAGCGGCACCGACTACAACCTCCAGAAGGGACTGTGGGTCGACGCGACCACCTGGCGTCGCACGCTGAACGCGAACATCCCCGATGCGGCCGTCGCTCCGGGCACGTTCCAAGCAGTGCTCGTCACACCCGAAGAGGGAACGACGCCCGAGCGACTGGCCTCGCAGATCGAGGCGGCGGTGCCGACCGTCACCGCCCTCACCATCTCCGAGGCGATCTCGCTCGTGCCGGGCGTGTCCGAACAGGACAGCGTCTTCAGCGCGATCATCGGCGTCACGTTCGCGGTCGCCGGGATCGTCGTCGCTCTGTTCTTCGCGCTCCTCACGATCGAGCGGGTGGGCCTCCTCGGCATCTTGAAGGCGATCGGGGCCCCGTCGAAGACGCTCGCGGCGGGATTGACGCTCCAAGCGGTCGTGATCGCTGTGGGGGCGTTGGTTCTGGGGAGCCTCCTGGCTGCCGCGCTGTCCCAGGTGATCCCCGCCACCGTCCCGCTCTCGCTTTCCGCCGGACGGTTCGCGTTCACCGCCGTCGGGCTCGTGGTGACGGCCTTGATCGGGAGCGCGATCTCGTTCCGCAGGATCGTTCGGATCGACCCGGCCTCGGCGGTCGGGGGGGCATAGGAGGGAACGATGATGGCTGCACTCGACATGGAGGACGTTCGCAAGGTCTATCGATCGGGCGACGACGAGGTCGTCGCGCTCGACCGTGCCACGCTCACGATCGGCGACGACGAGATGGTCGCGCTCGTCGGGCCGTCCGGCTCCGGCAAGACCACGCTGCTCTCGATCGCCGGCGGCCTGCTGTCTCCGAGCGACGGCGTCGTGCAGGTGGGGCCGCATCGGATCACGGACTACGACCGGGGCGAGCTCACGAGGTTCCGCCGCGACTCCGTGGGCTTCGTGTTCCAGGGCGCGAACCTCGTGCCCTTCCTCACCGCGAGGGAGAACCTGCTCGTGGTGGCCGACGTGGCCGGGCGTCACGGGAGGGACGTCGAACGCCGCGCCGACACGCTGCTCGAGGAACTCGGGCTCGGCCATCGGAAGAAGAACACGCCATCGCAGCTGTCGGGCGGGGAGCGGCAGCGCGTCGCGATCGGCCGCGCGCTGATGAACGAGCCCGAGTTGGTACTGTTCGACGAGCCGACGAGCGCCCTTGACACGAAGCTGGGCGAGCAGGTGATGGAGCTGATCCGCAACGAGGTGAAAGGTCGCGGGACGGCGGCGGTCGTCGTCACGCACGACACGCGGATGACGCCGTACGCGGACCGGACGATCGAGATCCGCGACGGCCGGCTCGTCGCCTAGCGCCTTGCCGATGCGGGCGGATGATGGCTCAGCCCGGGATGGATCGTGATGCATCGCGAGACGGTCGTCGTCGGTGCGAGCGGGTACATCGGAGGCCGGCTCGTCGACTCCCTCATCGCCGGTGGAACGCTCGCGGCCGTCGCCGGCCGTCGCAGGGATGCGCTCATCCGGCGCTGGCCGCAAGCTCGCACCCTCGAGCTGGACGTCCTCCGGCCCGACACGATCGAGCCCGCGCTCCGAGAGGCGGAGACCGTGTACTACCTCGTGCACTCGATGGCGGCGGGAGAGGCGGGATTCGAAGAGCGGGACCGCGTCGCGGCGTCCAACTTCGCCATCGGCGCCAAGCGAGCCGGTGTTCGCCGGGTGATCTACCTCGGAGGGCTGGGATCGCAAGCCGATCAGCTCTCACCGCACCTCGCGAGCCGTCACGAGACGGGTCGGGTCTTGGCGGATCAGGGTCCGCCGGTCTTCGAGTTCCGCGCCGGGATGGTCATCGGCGCGGGGAGCACGTCCTTCCGCATGCTCACGGATCTGGTGAAGCGCTTGCCGGTCATGGTGACGCCGAGATGGGTTGCGACCAGGTCCCAACCGATCGCGATCGATGATGTCGTCACGTACCTCGAGCACGGTCGGAACCTCGACCTGACGGAGCAGCACACGATCGTCGAGATCGGAGGTGCCGACGTGCTGACCTACCGGGAGATGATGCAGCGCGTCGGCGTGTTCCGCGGCCGGCGGCCGGCGATCATCACGGTTCCTCTCCTCACGCCTCGGCTCTCGTCCCTGTGGTGTGGTCTGGTCACCTCGGTGCCGGCCGCGATCGCTCGACCGCTCATCGATGGGCTCCGCAACGAGACGATCGTGCAGAGCGACGCAGCGACCTCTCTGTTCCCCCACGTGCACCCCATGGGGTTCGACGAGGCCGTCGAGGAGGCGATGCGAGGATCGGAGGGCGCGAAGTGAACCCGCACCGTCGAGCCCGAGGGACGGCGTCAACGTGAGGGCCCTCCGATAAGCTCGCGTCCGATGGACGTCGCGGTGATAGGCGGGACGGGTGCGGAGGGCTTCGGCCTGACGCTTCGCCTGGCGAAGGCCGGACATCACGTGGTGATCGGCTCGCGTTCGGCGGACAAGGGTGCGGCGAGGGCAACCGATGCGCTCGAGATCGTGGGCGCTGACGCCCGGATCGACGGCACCACGAACGAGGAGGCCGCGGCGTCCGCCGAGGTGGTCGCCGTCACCGTTCCGTTCGCGGGGCAGGCCGACATCTACCGCGCGATCAAGCCCGCGGTGCCGGCCGGAGCCATCGTCCTCGACGCCACCAGTCCGCTCGCGACGGCCGTCGGAGGTCGTCCGTGGCAGGTCGTCCGTCCGTGGCACGGCTCGGCCGCCGAGCAGGCCGATGCGATCTTGTCCCAAGGCGTGCGCATGGTCGCCGCGTTCCATACGATCGCGGGCGACGCGCTCCAGGACCTGGGGCACGCGCTGGAGAGCGACGTGCTGGTCTGCGGCGACGACGCCGAGGCGAAGGCCATGGTGGGTTCGCTCGTCGACGACATCCCCGACCTCCGGTGGGTCGACGCGGGCGCACTGTCGATGGCGCGGATCGTGGAGACCATGACCGCGTTGCTCGTCTCGGTGAACCGCACCTACAAGGTGAAGGACTCGGGGTTCCGTGTCGTTGGACGCGACGCCTGGGGCGATCCGCGCGGATGAACCCCGAAGGCGAACTCGTCCGGATCGACGACACCAGCTTGTTCGTGGTCGAGCGAGGAACCGGCTATCCCGTGATCGTGCTCCACGGCGGCCCGGGTCTGGATCATCACGAGTTCGCCGACTACCTGGATCCGTTGACCGATGAGTTCCGGCTGCTGTTGGTCGATCAACGGGCGAACGGCCGGTCGGAGCGGCCGCCGGAGTCCACGTGGACGCTGGAGCGGATGGCGCAGGACGTGATCATGCTGGCCCGGGCGCTCGGTCTGGACCGCTACGCGGTGCTCGGCCATTCGTTCGGCGCGTTCGTCGCGCTGCAGAACGCCGTCGACTACCCGGGCATGGCCGCGCAGACGATCGTGAGCAGCGGCATCCCGTCGATGAAGTACCTCGAGACCCTCGAGGAGAACCTCAACACGTTCGAGCCGGTCGAGCTCCGCGAGCAGGTGATCGCCTCGTGGGCGCGCGAGCCGACCGTGTCGACCGAGGAGGAGTCCGCGCAGCTGATGGCCGACCAGTTCCCGTTCCATTTCGGGGACCCGCTCGATCCGAGGATCGCCGACTACCTGGAGCGGACGAAGGACACCGTGTACGCGCCGGACGTGCTCCGATTGTTCTCCGCGAACGGGTACGGCGGCATCGAGGTCGAGGATCGATTGAGTGAGATACCGCAACCACGTGCTGGTGACCACGGGCCGCCACGACCGGACGTGCACGGTCGCGGCCGCCGAAGCGATCGCCGCGGGCGTCCCGAACGCCGAGCTCCGGATCTTCGAGCAGAGCGGTCACATGACGTTCGTCGAGGAACAGGATCTCTACAACGCGATCGTGCGCAGCTTCCTGACACGGACGATGTGAGGCGCGGCGCTCACATCGTCTTGAGCGGAAGGTCAGCCAGATCGCCGAGGAAGATCTCCCGGTCCTCGGCGTCCTCGATCCGATCCGCCGCAACCTTCGCGATCGCGGCGAACCTCGATGCGTCCGCGGCGTCGCCCGCCACCATGTGCGCCCGCGACATCGCCTCGTACGCGAACGCGAGGTCGAAATCGCCGATGCCGTGCTGCTCGCAGAGCGCGAGCGATCGCCGGGCGTGGTGAAGCGCGGGCTCTCCTCGGTGCAAGACGGAATAGACCCGAGAGACCTGCCATTCGCCGCGAACCTCGTTGACGGGCTCGCCGACGCGCAGCCATTGGTAGAGGGATGCGTGCGCGGCGTTCACCATCACCTCGTCCTCCTCGGCGGTCCGTGACGGTTGTTCCAGCAGGCTCCAGACCATGTTGAAGAGACGCTTGGCCAACTCTCGCTCGGTGTGTTCGTCGAGCAGGGGATCGTCGTCGGGGATCGGCATGGGAACCGCTCAGTCGATGACGGCGAGGACCTGGCCCGTCTCGACGACCTGACCGGCGCGCATGGGCAGCTCGGTGACTTCGCCGTCGCGCGTCGAGGCGATGTGGTTCTCCATCTTCATCGCCTCCAGGATGCAGACGACTTCGCCGGCGCGGATCTCCTGGCCCTTCTCCACCAGGACCTTGAGGATCGTCCCCTGCATCGGCGCCCGGATCTCACCGTGGACGTGCTCGCCGTGGTGTGCCGCCGACGCCGACGGCGACCTCGGCGCGGTCGCTCGTCGCTCGTCGAAGATCCTGACCGGGACCCGCTGCCCGTCGACCTCGACCAGGATGTCGGCCGGGCGGGCGGGACTCTGCCCGCCGGCCGGCTGTTGCTTGTCCGCTTGCGCGGGGAAGTCCACATCGGTGAGCGCCCGCTCCAGCCAGTTCGTCGTGTGCGCCGACGTGCGGAACTCTCTGGAACCGAGGATCCACTCGTGGATCGGGATGGTCGTAGGAACGCCCTCTACCTTGAATTCGGAGAGGGCTCCGAGCATCCGCAATCGTGCGCGCTCCCGGTTCTCTCCCGAGACGATCAGCTTCGCGAACATCGAGTCGTAGTCCCCGGGGACGTCGCGTCCGACCGTCACCCCCGAGTCCACGCGGACGAACGGTCCTCCCGGCTCCTCGTACCGCGTGATGCGACCGGGTCCGGGCAGGAAGTTCCGACCGGGGTCCTCCGCGTTGATCCGGCATTGGATCGCCGCCCCCCTGGGCGCGTTGACCAGGTCGAGCTTCTCGCCCATCGCCACCTGCGAGCTGGAGCGCGACCAGGTCGTACCCGGTGACCATCTCCGTCACGGTGTGCTCGACCTGGAGGCGGGTGTTCATCTCCAGGAAGTAGAACGACCCGTCCTCGTCGACGATGCATTCGACCGTGCCCGCGTTGACGTAGCCCGATCCCTTCGTCAGCGAGATCGCCGCCTCGGCGAACCTCGTGCGCATCTGCTCGTCCATCACGGGCGAAGGTGTCTCCTCGATCAGCTTCTGATGGCGGCGCTGGACCGTGCAGTCGCGCTCACCCAGGAAGAACACGTTGCCGCGGGTGTCGGCGATGACCTGCGCCTCCACGTGGTGGGCACGGTCGACGTAGCGTTCCAGGAAGACCTCGGGTCGCCCGAAGTACGACTGGGCCTCGCGCGCCGCGCGCCTGAGCGCTTCGTCGAGATGCTCGGCGTCGCGCACCACGTGCATCCCCTTGCCGCCTCCGCCGAACGCGGCCTTCACGAGCAACGGGAACCCCACGCGCTCCGCTTGCTTCTTCGCGTGCCGGATGTCGACGGGTTCCGGCGGTCCCGGGCACGATCGGGACGCCGGCGCGATCCGCGACCACCCGCGCCGCCGCCTTGTCGCCCATCTGCTCGATCGCTTCGGCGGACGGGCCGACGAACGTGAACCCCGTCTCCTCCACGGCCTTGGCGAAATGCGCGCGTTCCGCCAGGAAGCCGTAGCCCGGGTGGATCAGGGTCGCTCGAGCCTTGTGCGCCGCCTCGAGGATGGCCCCGATCGACAGGTAGGACTCGGAGGCGAGCGGAGGACCTATCCGGAACGACTGGTCGGCCATCTCCACGTGCAGAGCGTCGCGGTCGGCGTCGGAGTAGACGGCGACGGTGGGGAGCCCGAGATCCCGGCAGGTTCGGATGATGCGGACGGCGATCTCGCCCCGGTTGGCGATCAGGACCTTCTGTTTCGTCGCCACGGCTCCACCTACGATGGTTGGGATGCTCGACGGAGAATCAAACCATGCTGTCGACGAGTGAGCTCGAACGTGCGCTCGCCGCCGCCGGACTCGAGGCGCCGGCGCATTTCGAGGAGGTTACCGGTTCCACGAACCGGACGGCCTGGAGCCTGGCCATGTCGGGCGCCCCCGAATGGACCCTGGCCGCCGCGGGCCATCAAACCGGCGGACGCGGACGGCTCGACCGGACGTGGGTCGACGTTCCGGGGCGAGCCCTCCTGTTCTCGATCGTCCTTCGTCCGACATGGTTGGCGCCCGATCGAGCAGGCGTGCTGACGCTCGCGGCGGGCCTCGCCATGGTGAGCGCCGCTCGCGAGGTCGCGGCGAAGGAACTGCGATGCAAGTGGCCTAACGACCTGCTCATCGACGATCGCAAGGCAGGAGGCATCCTCGCGGAGTCGCGGATCGCGCCGGACCGCATCGATCATGTGATCGTCGGCATCGGGGTGAACCTCGACCCGCCGGCGGACGTGGACCTGGCCGCCGGGATCGGTGACGTCGACGCGTCCGCCCTGCTGACGGCGTTCCTGCGATCGTTCGCGGCCCACTACGACTCGAATCGGGCGACGTTCGTCGCGTCGGTCGTGGCGGCGTATCCACGGGAAAGCGCCACGATCGGCCGCGAGGTGGAGGCCACGACGACCGACGGGCGTCGCGTGCGGGGCCGGGCGATGGGGGTGGATGACGCGGGGAGCCTCGTGGTGGACACGCCGGCGGGACGGGTGCAGATCACGTCCGGCGAGGTGATCCACCTCCGCTGAGCCGGTTGCCTCGGCACATGGCGCGCGGTACCGTCCGCCCATGTCCTTCCCGAAACGGCTGTTGGTGCCCGGCGAGGAACTGGTGCTCGACCTCCGGCCCCACTGGATCGCGCTCCTGCTCCCGACGTTGGCGACGCTCGGGGTCGTTGTGGTCGGCTTCTGGCTGATCTCGAAGTTCGACGGGGCGGTGAATTGGGTGATCCTGGTGATCATGGCCATCCTGCTGATCGTGTACCCGGTTCGCCGGCTGACCTGGTGGCTGACCTCGTACTTCGTCGTGACGAGCGACCGCTTGATCCATCGGGAGGGCTTGATCGCGAAGCACTCCATGGAGATCCCGCTCGAGGCGATCAACGACGTCCGGTTCTCCCAGGGCGTCTTCGAGCGGATCATCGGCGCGGGAACGCTCATCGTGCAGTCCGCGAGCGAGGCGGGCCGAGAGGAGTTCAAGGCGATCCGCAACCCGGAGGAAGTGCAGAAGACCATCTATCACCAGGGCGAGATGAACCAGCAGCGCATGTTCCGCCCCGCGGGGACCATGCCCGGCGCTCCGCCGCCGCAGCCGGCGACGCCTCCCATGGCTCCGTCCACCGTGACCGAGCTCGAGCGGCTGGCCGACCTCCGCGCCAAAGGCGTGCTCACCGAAGCCGAGTTCCAGGCGCAGAAGGCCAAGATCCTCGGCCAGCAGTAGGTCGGGCGTTCGAGCCTCCGTATCCTTTGCTGGTGAGCGACGCGATGTGTTCCCGCTGCGGCGAGCCGCTGCCCCTCGGTGCCAAGTTCTGTCCGAGCTGTGGCGCGCCGGTCGCCATCGCCCCCGCGTCGGAGCGGCGGCTGGTCACGGTCGTCTTCGTGGATCTGGTCGGTTCGACGAAGCTGGCCAACCAGTTGGACCCCGAACGGTTCCGCGAGGTGCTCGCTGCGTTCCACGGCATGGTGACCGATGAGGTCGAATGGCTCCGCGGTCGTGCGGAGTCGTTCATCGGCGACGCGGTACTGGCGGTGTTCGGCGTCCCGACGTCGCACGACGACGACGCGGTCCGGGCGATCCGGGCGGCGCTCTCGGTGGTGAACCGCGCTCCGCAGCTGGGACGTGAGCTCGGCCTCCCCACCCCGATGCAGGTACACGCCGGCATCAACACCGGGCTGGTGGCTGTGGGGACCGCCGCCGACCGGGGGATCGTGATCGGCGGCGAGGTGAACATCGGCGCGCGGCTGCAGCAGGCCGCCGCCCCCGATGAGGTGCTGGTGGGTTCCAAGACCCACCAGTTGGTGAAGGGGGCGGTCGAGTTCGGCGAGATGCGCACGATCGTCCCCAAGGAGTTCGACGGCGAGATCCCCGCCTGGCCGGTGACCCGCCTGGCGCCGCGTTCGACCCGCTCGACGATCCCGTTCGTCGATCGCCGCCGCGAGCTCGCGCTCTTGTCCGATACGTCCGAGCGGGTCAGGGAGCGCAGCCGCGCGCACCTGGTGACGCTGCTGGGCGAGCCCGGGATCGGCAAGACCCGAGTGGTGGAGGAGTTCCTCGACGGCTTGGACGACGACGTCACGGTGCTGAGCGGCCGGCCGAGCCAGTACGAGGAGCAGGTCACGTTCTGGCCGTTGGGACAGATGATCCTGACTGCGATCGAGGGCGACGAGGACATGCCGTCCGAGGAACTGCTCGACCGTCTGCGGGAGGCGGCGGCAGGGTGGGTCGGTCCGAAGGACGCGGACAAGGTGGCGCATCGCCTCAGCCTCGCGTTGGGCTTGGGCGAGGACGCGAACCACGAGAACCGGTACCACAGCGCCGAGATCCGACGCGGCATGCTCGCCATGATCGAGGGACTGACCGAGACGCAGCCGGTCGTGTTGGTGTTCGAGGATCTGCATGCGGCCGAGCCGTTGCTCCTGGATCTGATCGAACGACTGATGCGCGATACGCGCCGGTTGCCGCTCTTGGTGATCTGCGTCGCGCGGTGGGGCTTCCTGGACGAGCGTCAGGGTTGGGCCGGCGGGCTCGCCGACGCTGTGACGCTCTGGGTCGAGCCGCTCGCCGCCGAAGACGCGGTACAGCTCGCGATAGAGGCGGGGGATCTCGGTCGGGACGACGCGCTCCGTGTCGCGGAGCATGCCGGCGGGAACCCACTGTTCATCGTCGAGATCACCGGGATGCTGCTCCGCGACGAGGACGTGCTGCCGCCGACGGGCGTCGCCGCGCCGGCCACCGGCCCGTTGCCGCCCACGGTCCAGGCCGTGATCGCCTCGAGGATCGATTCGCTCTCGCCGGCGGCGCGCGACCTGATCCGCAAGGCCTCGGTGTTCGCGCGGGGCGCGTTCGACGCCGCCGAGCTCGCGCTCGTGGCCGAGCCGCGCAAGGACGTGATGGCCGAGCTGGAGGACGTGGAGTTCCTGGTTCCCGAGCCGGGTCGCAAGGACGCGTGGCGGTTCCGGAGCGAGGTGCTGCGCGACGTCGCGTACGAGAGCCTGGCCAAACGCGAACGGCAGCGCCTGCACCTGCGCGTCGCCAACCGGTTGTCCGAGCCCGCCAGCATCGAGCGGTACCCGCGCACGATCGCGTACCACCTGGAGCAGGCGGCGAACGCGGGCCTGGATCTGAACCCGCGCGACCGCTCGATCGCGGACCGGGCGGTCGAGGCGCTCGCGAAAGCGGGAGATCTCGCGCGCCGTCGCATCGAGGCGAAGTCGGCCGCGGACCAGTACGAGCACGCGCTGGCATTGGCAGGACCGGAAGAGCACTGGGGCGTCCGCGAAGCGACGATCTTGTCGAAGTTGGGCGAGTCGCTCTACTGGCTGGGTGAGTACGAGCGAGCGGAGCAGGTCCTCGAACGCGCGTTGAGCGTCGACGAAGGTCGCAGCGACTACGTTCGATCGCACGCGTCGCGGTTCCTCGCCGACATCATCCTCACGATCCGGGGAGATGCCGATGCGGCCGCGGCCATGTTCGACCGGGCGCTCGAAGCGGCCCGCAAGCTCGACGATGCCTCGGTCCTGGCTCGCACGCTCCTGATGGCAGGCTGGGTGCCGTTCTGGCGCGACGACCTCATGGGCGCGCGCACGATGTTCACCGAGGCACTGGAAGCATCGCGCTCCAACCCCGAGCGTCCGGATCGGTGGTCCGAGGTTCGGGCACTGGTGAGCCTGTCGTCTGTCACGTCCGAAGAGGGAGACGAGGTCGACGCGCTCGCGCTCGCAGAAGAGGGGCTGGAGATCGGTCGTGCCTCGGGCCAGGAGTTCGCGATCGCGACAGCCGAGGAGAAAGTCGCACTCGCGTTGCGCCATATGCTCCGCCTGGACGAGTCCCTCGAGCACTCCGAGGCGGCGATCCAGACCTACCGGGAGCTCGGGGCTCGCTGGGAGCTCGCGGGCGCGATCGGGGATCGCGGGGTGATTTACCGACTGTCCGGGCGGCTCGAAGACGCGGAGACGCAGCTCCGCGAGGCGTTCGCGCTCTGCCGCGGCCTGAAGGAGCGCGGCCTGGTGACGTGGACCGCCGCCGAGTTGATGAAGATCCAGATCCTCCGCGGGGATCTCGGTGACGCCGTCCAGACGATGGAGGATCCCACGTCGCGCCTGGCGGAGCTCGAGCCCGGTACGTCGACGGCGTTGCTCGTGAGCCAAGCGGTGCTCGCGCTCGCGACCCAGGACCGGGACACGGCCCTCGACTGCGCCTTGGCCGCCGTGGCGATCGAAGGTCGCACCCGTAAGGGGTGGAACGCCCATGCAGCCCAGATCTGGTGGACCGCGAGGCTGTTCGGCGACGACGTCGTCGGCGGCTCGGACGTGGTCGCCGAGGCGAGGGACCGGTTGGAGGCGCACCACTGGGGGCAGGCCCTCCTCGAGCCCGAGCTGATCGCGGAGGCCGTTCCGATCACCCAGGGCTGAATCGATGGCTCCTCAGCGTGTTCGAACAAGGCATTGACGGATCTCGATGGGTGGGTGGATACTCCCAGGCATCGAGAAACATCGATGGATAGCCGAGGAGGCAGGATCGCGATGAGCCCGGTTCGTCAGTTGGAGGTCCGTGAGAGCGCCCCCGCGGCATGCTGCGTGCCGATCGCAGGAGCCGGCATGTCAGCCGATGATGCCGAGACCACGGCGAAGCTGTTCAAGTCGCTCGCGGATCCGCACCGGGTCCGCATCGTGAACCTGCTGGCCGTGTCCGGCGAGCCGGTGTGCGTCTGCGACCTCACCGGAACGCTCGCGCTGTCGCAGCCGACGGTGAGCTTCCACATGAAGAAGCTCGTCGATGCCGGACTGTTGGATCGAGAGCAACGTGGCGTGTGGGCGTACTACTCGCTCCGCGAGGACGCCGTCCGCCGTCTGGGCGATGTGGTGCGCTTCGAGGCAGAAGGAGGAGAACGATGAGCGAGCTTCGCGAAGAGGTGCGTGATCGGTACGCGGCGGCCGCGCTCGCCGTGAAGGACGGTATGGCCGCGAACGACTGGGACGCTGAAGCAGGCTGCTGCGAGCCGAAGGACGGCTTGGGCGTGCAGCTCTACGACGTGACGGAGCGTCGGGACCTTCCCGAGGAGGCCGTGCTCGCGAGCCTTGGATGCGGCAACCCGACGGCGGTGGCGGAGCTGCACGAGGGCGAGGTCGTGCTCGACCTCGGCTCTGGCGGCGGGATCGACGTGCTGCTATCGGCCAAGCGCGTCGGACCCACCGGCAAGGCATACGGATTGGACATGACCGACGAGATGCTCGAGCTCGCGCGGGAGAACGCGCGCAAGGCCGAGGCGACCAACGTCGAGTTCCTGAAGGGCTACATCGAGGAGATCCCGCTCCGCGACGGGACCGTCGACGTGGTCATCTCGAACTGCGTCATCAACCTGTCGATCGACAAGCCGAAGGTCGTCGCCGAGATGTTCCGGGTACTGCGCCCGGGCGGCCGACTCGGCATCAGCGACGTCGTCGCGGCCGATGACCTGGCTCCGGCCGACCGGGCCGAGCGCGGGAGCTATGTCGGCTGCATCGCCGGCGCGCTCTCGTTCGAGGAGTACACGCAGGAGCTGTCGCGTGCAGGCTTCACCGAGATCTCGATCGAGCCCACGCACGAGCTTGCCGACCAGATGTTCGGAGCGATCGTTCGCGCGCACAAAGGCTGGTCGTGAGCGCCGAGCTCTTGCCGGAGGTGTTGTTCGTCTGCGTGCACAACGCGGGGCGGAGCCAGATGGCGGCGGCTTTGCTCGAACGTCACGCGGCCGGGAGGGTCGTCGTCCGCTCGGCGGGGAGCACGCCGGCCGACGAGATCAACCCGGCCGTCGTGGCCGTGATGGCGGAGATCGGGATCGACCTGTCCGAGGCGGTCCCCAAGATCCTCACCACGGATGCGGTCGAGGGATCCGACGTCGTGGTGACCATGGGCTGCGGCGACGCCTGTCCCGTCTTCCCGGGCAAGCGCTACCTGGACTGGGAGCTCGACGACCCCGCGGGCAGGTCGGTGGACGAGGTCCGCGAGATCCGCGACCAGATCGACGAACGCGTGAAGTCGCTGGTGGGCGAGCTGCTGGACGCGTCCGGCTGAGTTCGGTGGTTGCATCGGGCGTCCGTGGGCGTCAGGCTCGATACGAGCTCGCCGGTTGTCGTATCTTCGGGGACCGGTAAGCATCGACGAGACCTGATGACGAATCGGCTGAAGCGCTTCCCCGCGTCGTTCCGCTTCGTGGCTGTTACGTTCGCGCTCATCGCGACGGCGAGCCTCGCGACCTCGGCTGCCGCGGATCCGCCCAGCGCGCAACAGGTACAGAGCGCCAAGGACCGCGTCACGCAGCTCGCCCAGGAGGCGCACGCGGCTCAGCGGCAGCTCGACGCCATCAACATCCGGGCGAACGAGGTCGCCGTCGAGTACGACCGTGAGCTCGGTCAGCTCGAGAAGCTCAACGCCGAGCTCCTGAACACCCAGCTGACGCTGGCGCAGGCACGCGCCCGATACAACGCCATCGTTTCCCAACTGAACGAGCGCGCCCGGACCATGTTCATGGATGGACCCGCGTCCGACCTAGAGTTCCTTCTGGGGGCCTCGTCGTTCTCCGATCTGACGGACCGGTTGGAGTACGTGAACGTGGTCGCCACGAACGACGCCGATCTGGCCACGCAGGTCCAGAACACCAAGAACGTCCTTTCGGCGAAGGAGCAGAACCTCGAGTCGCTGCAGGCCGCGCAGCAAGCCGTCGTCATCAAGGTCCGGCAGAAGCAGCAGGAGATCGCCGCTCTCCAACGACAGGCCACGTCGAAGTACAACGAGATCGCGTCGAAGAAGGCGGAGGCCGAGAAGCTGGCCAAGAAGCTCTCGGCGCAGCGGCAGGCGTGGGTCAACGCGCACTTCTCCTTCAGCGGCTCTCCGCACGCGTCCGTCGCGATGCCGCCGGGGTGGGCGGGCACGCTCCAGGTCTGCCCCGTTGGACAGCCGCGCGCCTACAGCGACGGATTCGGGGCACCTCGCTACGCGGGCGGCTACCACCTCCACGCCGGCGTCGACATCCTGGCGCCGATGGGCACGCCGATCTATGCGACGTTCGATGGCTACACGACGGAAGACCCGAACGGACTCGGCGGTCTGGCGGTCGAGGTGCACGGCGCGCCCGGCTACACGTACAACGCGCACCTGTCCGCCTACTCCGACCATTCGACCGGAACGGTGCATACGGGCGACGTCATCGGGTACGTGGGCGACACGGGGGACGCGCAGGGCGGTCCGCCGCACGACCACTTCGAGTTCCACCCGAACTCGTTCCCCTCAGGGTGGCCGGTGAGCTACTACGGCTACACGGTCATCGGGAGCGCGCTCAACCCCTATCCGCTGCTGGTGGACGCCTGCGGCTAGCCCGCGGCCGACGAACCACCACCGCGTCCCCGCACGATCAGACCGAGCCCGATCAGGCCGACGCACGCCGCGAGCACGATCAGCACGATCGCGGTGCTTCCGGAACCGCCGGAGCTTCCGGTGGGAGTGACCGTGGACGCCCCGGGCTCGCCCGCCACCATCACGTACCCGAGCGCGGGCATCGGCCCCTCCGCCTGCTGCTGCGCGAGCGAGTCCGAGCCCTCCTGCCCGGTCCATGTCTTCCCGTCGGGCGACGTGTAGAGCTTGTGGACGGACGCGTGCAGGTTGGGCGTGACGGGGTAGAGCAGGATCGCGTCGAGCGGGAGCTTGAGGTCGACGCGATCGCCGGAGGGCTGATACGTGGCCTGTAGGCGATAGGCGTTGCCGAAGATCGTCAGGTTCGCGCCGGGTGACGCGAGCGTCGCCGGATCGAGCGGCGTGACCTTGAGGACGATCTCGATCTGGCCGGCCTTCTTGGGGAACGCGCCCTGTGGAACCACGATCGTGATCTGGTTGTCGGAGGTCACGAACACCTCCGGCCGGGAACCGTTGGGGTCGAGCGGGACGTGGAACAGGCCCGACGACGGTGGTTGATTGGTCGCGGCGAGATCGGGGGGCGGGTTGACCCAGCGGTACGGCTGTGGGGGACCGATGCCGTCGAGGAGCGGCCCTTTCGCGAGCGGCGAGAGATGCCCCGACAGCGCGGCGAGCGCGGCGTAGACGGTCACGCTCACCAGGCCGGCGACGACCGCCTTCCGCCGGCTCACCACGCGTCCGACGCGCTCGGGTCCATCGGGTCGGTCGCGAACGCCGGCGGCCAGATGACCGCCGCCTCACCCGGCGCCACCCACTTCCAGATCACGCTGGCGGCGGCGACGTTGTCGCCGGCGTTCGGCGTGCCCGGGCGCGCCGAACAGCAGGCCGCTCCCGTTCGGCAGGCTCCCGCGCGGCAGGTCGACCGCGCGCGCGGCCGCGGCTACGTCCGTGGGAGCGAGGGAGGACGCCTTCGGAAGCACGTCGGTGAAGAACGCCCATGCGGCGGAGAAGCCGGCGAGCGCGGCCGGGCTCATGTCCTGATCCCACTTGGCGTAGTACGCGTCGTTCGCGCGCTGCAGCAGCGATCGGGCGTCGGGCCGCAAGCCCGACGGGTTGATCGACGTGGCCGACGGCTTGTCCGACGCGTAGACGCCGACCGCGTCCTTGCCCAGCGTCGAGCCGAACGCGGGCATGCAGTAGCTGGACGACGTGCCGATGTTCGCCAGGAGTGGGACGTGCTGGGCCACCAACTGACGGCGGAGCGCGATGGCGTCGTCGAGGTACGCGGAGACGAACAGGACGTCGGGCTTGGCGGCGGCGATCCGCCGAACGAGCTTCGCCATGTCGACCGTGCGGAAGTCGTATCCGAAGTTCCCGACGTCGTGCAGTCCGCGCGCTCGCAGCTCGGCCTCGGCGCCCGCCGCCACGGAGTTGCCGTAGGCGTCGTCGACGAACGAGACCGCGTACCGCAGGGTGGCGGGGTCGCGGTGATGCTCCGGCGCCACCTGATCGGCGATGAACGCGATCGCCGCCCGTGCCCAGGACCTCGCCGGTCGGTGGGACGCGGAACGTGAGGCCGCCGCGGTCCGAATCGGGGGGAAGCATCCCCACCGCGCCGGTCTCCCAGAACAGCATGCCGTTCGCCGCCGCCTCGGCCGACGCCGGTCCGGAGATCGTGCTCCCGTAGCTGCCGAGCACCAATCGGATGCCGCGCGGCGTGCAGCTGATCGACGGCCGCCGCCGCCGCGTCCGAGCCGGGCGTGTCCACCGATTCGATCCGGATCGTCCGGCCGTCGACGCCGCCGTCCTGGTTCGCGAGATCGGCGGCGAGCATGATGCCGCGATGCTCGTCGATGCCGCCCGGTCCCTGCGAGCCCGAGAGCGGGTAGACCGCCCCGATCCGGATCTCGTCGGGAGCGTCGCCGCGCGTGCAGCCCACGGCCACGAGGGTCACGACAGAAGGCGAGGAGCGCGACCCTCCTGGTCATCGGAGCATCACCGCGAGCACGTTGGCCGCCGTGTGGGTCGCCGCGGGCACCGTCCAGGTCCCGGCTGCCCACCGCTGCCACGAGAGCAGGAGGCCGGCGCCCAGGTCGACCGGGAAGGCCGCGACCCCGTAGAGGGGCACGTGAACGACCGCGAACAGCAGCGCCGAGCCGAGCACCGCGATCGCCGGTCCGGAGCGCTCGAGCCAGCCGTACGCCGCCCGGCGGAAGAGGGCCTCTTCGGCGACCGCGGCGAGGATCGCGAGGGGGAGCGCCGTCGACGCCCAGCGGGGCCGCGACCGGTCGTCCGGCGGCGAGGACGGCCAGGCCGACACCCGCCAGGCCGACGACCGTGACGAGCGCGGGCCGAAGGCGAGCCGTGTCTCGCGGCACCGGCACCAGGAGCGAGGTCACGAGGATCGTCGCGAAGACGGCCGCGAGCAGGCCACGCGCGTCGGATCGGGCGTCTGGAGGATCCGGAGCCGGAGCAGCAGCATGCCGATCCCCGCGAGGACGGGGAGCGCGAGAGGGATGTCGGGACGCGTCCTGGTCCGCGTCGCCACGGCGCTCACGGCTGCACCTCGAACGCGACCGCGGCGATCACGCGAGGATCGAACGGCGCGTGATCCGACGCGACGAACTCGACCTTCAACAGATGCTGCCCCGGCGTCAGGTTCGAGAGCATCTGCGTCGTGTCGCCCGTCATCGAGATCAGCTGGTCGTCCAAGATGACATGGAGGTGGCCCTCGTCGGGAACGATGGTCGCGCTCGTGGCGGGTACGATCTTCGCGTCCTTGAGCGAGACCTTCATCTCGACCGTGGTCCCGTGCACCACCTGCCCGTTCTTCGGCGAGATGATCGTCAGCTTGGCGGGGCTCGCGGGCCGGTTCGCACTGACGGTGGGCGTGGGCGAGCTCGTGGTCGGGGACGTGCTGCCACCGCTCCCGCACGCGCTCAGCGCGAACACCACACCCACGACGAGGAGTGATCGTCGGTGCCAGCCGTTCCTCAACCGCACTCCTATTCAGATCGTCTGCGAGAAGGATGCCACGAGGACGCGTCCATCGCGGGCGGTCGCCTGGACGAAGAACGTCCACGCTCCCGGCGTGAGCGTCAGATCGCCCACGAAATGACCGGCGGAGAACCGTCGCGGCTGCAGGGTCGACGCCGTGCCGTCGGGGGACACCGCGACCATCGTGGCGTGAGCGAGCGGCAGCTCGGTGCCGTCCGTGTCGAAGGCCGTGAGGTGGAGCTCGTCCGTGCCGGCGATCCCCGGATCGTTGTACATCTGGATCTGCTCGCCGTGCGGGAACGCGATCGTGTAGATGTCGGGTTGCCCGGTGGCGGTCGCGACCGTGACGCTCTGGTCCGGGATCCGGGTCACGAACGTCAGCGGGATCTCGGTACCCGACGATGCGGTCTGCACGACGACCGTGATGGTCCACACGCCGGCGATCGAGACCTGGCTGCCGTTCGCCATCCAATGGTCGCCGTGATGTGCGAGCTCCAGCGTGCTGGCACCCACGCCCGGCTGGCCGACGGGCTCGAACCGGAGCGACACGTCAGTGGCGTTCAAAGGAGCGCCCGAGTTGAAGTCGGTGACCTCGGCGTCGAACGCGTTCGGACCGGCCGTTCCGGGCGAGACGACCAGCATGACCTTCATCGTCGTGGCGAAGTCGCTGCCGGTCAGCGTGACGTGCTGGGGCTTGGGCGCCGGGGGAGTGACGGGCGGGCGCGGCGACAGGCCTGTCAGCGTGCCCGTCAGCCCGAAGACCCCCAGCGCCCCCACCAGCTCGATCGCTATGACGCGCCGGAGGAGCCCGGTGCTCGCGCCCATCCGAGGGATCGAGAGATAGCGGTTGATCGCTCCGAGCCCGATCAGCAGCAGGACGACCGCGACCTTGATGTCGAGCGTGGTCAGGTACGAGGTGGTGAACAGATGCAGGAGCTTGGAGAGGCCGCCGACCTCCTGGGTAGCGCGGAGCACACCGGTGACCAGGACGACGACCACCGCGTAGCCGGCCAGGGACGAATAGCGGCGGATCTCGCCGACCGGAGACTCTGCGTCGCGACTCGCGCGAACCGCCAGGAACGCCAACAAGAGGCCGCCCATCCAGACGCTCGCCGCCATGAAGTGGAACCACTGCAAGCCGATCTCGAGCGCGGGGGTCGCGGCTGCGGAGGCGTGGCCCCCGATGGCGCGGATGAGCATCGCCAACGACGCGGCAAGCCCGACCACGACGAGCGACGTCCCATCCGACCGTCGCGCCGCATCGATCGAGGCGACGGCGGCGAACGTCACACCGCCGAGCAGCCAGAGGAAGTCCCTGCCCGTCGAGGACGACAGCAGATCGCCCATCGAAACGCCGAGCGCGGCCCGCTCCGACAGGAGCATCCCGACGGCGCCGATGGCGGCGACCGCCGATCCGATCAGCAGGATCGGTCGCCGCGCGGGCACGTTGCCCGCCGAACGCGAGGAGCCCGACGACGCTCGCTGCGAAGAGCATCGCGAGGCCCACGTACAGGCAGAGCTTGCTCGCGACGCTCGCGGGGGACGGAGGAGGCGTGGTCGGCACGGGGATGCTCGGGGCGACGACCGTCCCGGGCGCGACGTTGACGCCGAAGCTGAACGCGCCGGCGGTGAAGTGACCGTCGGCCTCGGAGACGACGCGCCAGCTCACGGTGTAGACGCCGTCGGGGAGGTCGGCGGGAAGCGGGCTCCGGAGCTGGTCTTCCTGGCCGGGCACGGCCTGGACCGGACCGGCCTCGACGTCGGTGCCGTTCACGTCCAAGACGTGGACGACCGAGAGCTTCGGGTCGGGAGGCTCGGTGAACGTCATCGTGACATCGGCGGGGGCGTGGTCGAGCGACGCGTTGGCAGCCGGATCCGAGCTCGCGAGGTTCGCGTGGGCTGCGGCAACTTCCGTGACCCCGAGCGTGACCGCCGAGGCGATCCCGAGCGCGAGCAGCAGACGTGCGACGCGCCTCACGTTCCACCTCCGATCGTGAACGTGTTCTGCGCGACCACACGTGGGTCGAACGGCCCGTGATCGGCGGCGACGAACTCCGCTTCCAGCGTGTGCTGACCGGGGGAAAGACCGCTGACGTCCACCAGTTGCACTAGCCCGTACGTCATGGAGACGAGCTTCCCATCGAGCGACAGGTGGATGTGGCCGGTGTCGGGCGTGAGCGTCGTGCTCGCCGTGTCCACGATGGTGCCGCCGTTGAGCGTCATCACGACCTCGACCTGATTGCCCGACACCGTCTGCCCCTCGGTCGGTCGGACGATCGCGAGCGTGGCGGTCGAGGCGGGACGCGCTCCCGAGGGCGTGGCGGTGGGGGTGGCGGCGTTCGGACGCATGAACTGCCGGGGGAGCGTCAACCCGGCGACGACGACCATCCCACCGACGACGGCGAGGCACCACGCCCCGCCGAGCGGCAGACGGGGGAACCCCTTCTTCCGGATGCGGGACACGCCCGCCCATCCGATCCACAGGCCGCTGACGACCGTGATCAGCGCGACCTGTTCGTCCGGGGTCCCCCCGTGCGCCAGCAATGCGTTACGCCTTCTTCTTCGACGCCGAGAGCGCGACGACACCGACGATCAACGCGATCACGCCCACGACGACCGCGACGATGCCGACCGTCTTCGCGCTATCGGCGGCTGCCTGAGCATCGGTCCCCGCGGTCGTCGCGGCCGTGAGGGCCGCCGTCGTGCGGTCCGACTCTTGCTGTATGCGGGCTGCGAGGTCCGCGCTCGTCGGAGCCTCGACATGCGGGAACGTCGCCCCCGCGAGGTCTTGCACCTCATCGAATGTCTTTGGCCCGGATGTCAGCGAGAGATCGAACTTCACGCCGTCGAGCGTGCCAGACAGCGTGAACGTGTATGCCCCGGCCTGGGAGGGAACGAACGGCGCTTGATACTGACCTGGCGTTTCGAGCGGCTGGAAGACGAACGGATCGGACGTCTGGTCTCCGAATCCAACCGTCACGGTAAGAGCATCGCCGATGTCGGTGACAGGCTTGCCCCCTTTCGAAAGATCGAGGAACACCGCGTTCGGGATGCCGACATAGGCCGGTTCGCCGAAGAATCCGATCTCAAGATCGAACGGGCCAACGCTCCGTTGGGCATGAGCCCAAGCGGTGCCCGGGATGAGCATGAGCACGGCGACCGCGAGGACGCCGGCAGCCGCGAGCTTCGCGCGGATGCGCATAGACACAGCTCCTTCCTGTCGTCTGATGGTCGCGCATGGAGGCGCGAACGTGCGTCGATCAGACGGTGGGAGGAGGGCCGCGGACGCCCGTCGCGGAGAGGTGGCGTCCGGCGGGCACGAAGACCAGTTCCGGCAGGAGCGGCCGCGTCGCGGTCCGGCGCGGAGTCGTGGCGGGGCGACCGAGGGCCGCGGCGACGCGATCGGCGGCACGCAGCAGCCACCGGATCGCCTGCGCCGCGAGATATCCGATCGCGGCCTGGGCAGCGATGCCGATGGGCAGGATGCCGGTGTGGATCAGGTCGGCCAGCGAGGATCCCGCCGTCACGCGTTCGAGCACCTCCATGAGGACGAACGCGCACACCTGGAACCGGACCACCCGCGCGGTGAGCCCTTCATGCGGTTTCGGATGCCTGGGATCCGTGAGTTGACCGATGAACATGGTCGCGATCGCCGCGAGAGCGACGACGAGCACAAGGTCGTTCGCCATCCCGAGGTACGCATGACCGGTTCGGTGCAGGATCGCCGCGCGCCGGCTCGCGAGCGGCGCCACCGCCATGTAGGTGAGCCAGTGCCCGACGAGCACGCCACCGACCGCGATGCCCAGTGTGGCGACCCTTCGCCGAGCGTCCATAGGGTTGGATTGTAGGCTGACGGCCGACGAGCGCGAGGTGGGGAGGATCGTTGGATCCGAGAGATGTTCGGCAGGTCGGGGTCGTCGGGTGCGGCCTGATGGGCTCGGGGATCGTCGAGGTCTTGTCTCGCGCCGGCGCCGACGTCACGTACGTGGAAGGCTCAGACGAACTGGTGGCTCGCGGGCGGACGTCGATCGAACGTTCGATGGACAGGGCCGTCGAGCGCGGCAAGATGGACGCCGTCGAACGCGAGGCGGTGCTCGGTCGGATCCGCGGCGTGACCGACCTGGAAGGTCTCGACGGTTCGGACCTGGTGATCGAGGCCGCGACCGAGGATGTCGAGGCCAAGCTCGCCATCTTCCGAACGTTGGGTCTGGCCACTCGGCCCGACGTCGTGCTCGCCTCGAACACGTCGTCGATCCCGATCGTGGAGCTCGCGGTCGCTTCGGGCCGGCCCGAACGCGTGATCGGGATGCATTTCTTCAACCCGCCGCCGGTGATGGCGCTGCTCGAGCTGACCCCCGCGCTCACGACGTCGGACGAGACGTTCGAGTTCGTCCGGAGCTACGGCACGGACGTGCTCGGCAAGACCTGCGTGCGCTCGAAGGACCACGCGGGTTCATCGTGAACCGGCTCCTGGTCCCGTACCTGTTCGACGCCGTCAGGCTTCTCGACGAGGGGTTCGCGACCCGCGAGGACATCGACACCGCGATCCACCTGGGTCTGGCGCATCCGATGGGTCCGCTCACGCTGATGGACCTGATCGGCTTGGACACCATGCTGAGCATCGGCGAGGTGCTCTACGCCGAGTTCGGCGAGGAGCGGTACGCGCCGCCGCCGCTGCTCCGCCGGATGGTCGCCGCGGGCCGCCTCGGCCGCAAGTCCGGCGGCGGCTTCACCGACGTCTGATCCGGCCGTCGGACGTATCCTCGACGGATGAGGCGTCGCGCGTCGTTCCTGATCTCGATCCCGGTCGCGGTCGCCGGTTCGCTGCTTGCGCACCAGGTCTCCTACACGCTGCAGGCGTCGGATGGTGCCACCCGGGCGCGACTCCTGGCCGCCACCGGCCACGGCTACCTCACGAGGGTCCCGCTCCTCGTCGGTGTGCTCGTCGCTGTCACTCTCGGCGGGCTCATCCGTGAAGCGGCGATCCGATGGAAGGCGACGGGACGAACCGGCCTGATCTGGCCGATCGCGCTCATCCCGCCGCTCGCGTTCCTCGTGCAGGAGCACCTGGAACGGCTCATGCATGACGGGACGTTCCCGTGGCACCTGGCGGCGCAGCCGTCGTTCCTCCGCGGGCTCGCGTTGCAGATCCCGTTCGCGCTCCTTGCGTTGGGGCTCGCGACCGTCATCGCGGGCACGGTCCGGCGAGTCGTCGACGCGATCCGTGAGCCGGTCCTCCGGGCGGCATCGCAGTGGCAGGGTCCTTCGATCGCGCGCGACGGCCGGTCAACGCGCCGTCCGGATCTTCCCGGGCAGCTCGGAACCCCTGCGGGCACCTCCCACCTTCGTCACTAGAACGTCGCGCAGACGTCGCGTTCGACCGGGACCTCTCCGGAGCGCGGCGGCTCGGGGTGCCTCGCCATCCCTCGGATGGAAGAGGGTCCATCGGCCCTATACGGCAAGGTCGATTGACCCGGCCCGACCCCGCCGCTCTCCGTTTGACTTGAGAGACAAACGAGGTGAGAGATGACGAGCAGGACGGCACAGAAGAAGAAGGCACCGGCGCGTCCCACCAAGGGGGGGCGTGGCTCATCAGGATCGTCGCGGTCGAAGCGCTCCGCAGCGAGCCGCCGATACCCCTTGTTCGCGATCGGCGCGGTCGTGGTGGTCGTGATGGCGATGGTGGGGCTGAGCGTCTACAACCACGCGAAGACGCCCGCGACACCCGGCAGCAGCGGGACCACGAAGGTCATCGCCGCCGTGACGAGTGTCCCGGCGACCGCACTCGACGCGGTGGGGGCGGGAACGGGGATCACCCCGCCATCGGCGGTCGCCGCGGGGGCTCCACCGGTCACGAGCGACGGGAAGCCGCAGGTCCTCTACATCGGCGCCGAGTACTGCCCCTTCTGCGCGGCCGAGCGGTGGCCGATGGTGATCGCGCTCTCGCGGTTCGGGACGTTCTCCGGCCTCGGCCTGTCGACGTCATCATCGACCGACGTCTTCCCGAGCACGCCGACGCTCACGTTCCACGGGTCCACCTACACGAGTGACGTGCTCGCGTTCGACGGCGTGGAGACGCAGACGAATCAACTGGCGGCTTCGGGGCTGAGCTATGAGCCGCTCGATACGCTCACGGCGCAGCAACAACGGTTGATGCAGACGTTCGACGCCCCGCCGTACACGTCGCAGGCCGGCGTGATCCCGTTCTCCCTCATCGGGAACCGGTACGTCGTCATCGGTTCGAGCTACCCGCCGGACGTATTGCAGGGCAAGACATGGCAGGAGATCTCGACCGCTCTGTCGGATCCGACGTCTCCGATCGCGAAGCAGGTGCTCGGGGCCGCCAACATGATTGACCGCCGTCGATCTGCGACCTCACGGGCGGCCAGCCAACGAACGTGTGCACGGCTCCTGGCGTGACGGCCGCCGCCGCGACGCTGCCGTGAACCGGGGCACAGGAAGGGGCCTCCGCAGGTCGCCGCCGTGTTCGGGACGAGGCTGAACTCGATGATCTGCGTCGATCCCCTACCGGACGTTCCCGGTCGTCCACGTCGGTCCCTTGTCGATGCACACCTTCGGGATCTTCGTTGCCATAGGCATCCTCGTGGGTACGACCGTCTTCCTTCGGTTCGCGCGTCAGCGAGGACTGGACCCCAACGTGCTCTTGCCCCTCGCCTGGCGCGTCGTTCTCTTCGGGATGCTGGGATCTCGGCTCCTGTTCGTGCTTACGAACCTGTCGGACTATTCGCATCGGCCCCTGGCCGCCTTCGCTGTTTGGCAAGGAGGGCTCGAGTTCTCGGGTGCGTTCCTGATCGCGATCGTCGTGATCGTGTGGTGGTTGCGCCAACATCCGGACGTGCCCGGGCTGACGATCACGGACGGTATCGTGCTGGGCTTGGCCCCCGGGCTGATGATCGGACGCATCGGGTGCTACTCGGTCGGTGAACACTTCGGGCACACGACCACGTTCTTCCTGGGGGTGAGGTACCTCGGTGGCGTCACTCGCGAGGGCCCGATCGCGGTCGGCAGCGTCATCCACAACACCGCCCTCTACGAGATCATCCTGCTGGCGCCGCTGGCGGCCCTGCTGTTCACCTTGGACTCGTCGTCGCGCTGCGGCGGGCGTCATGACCGCCACGTTCTTGCTCTGGTACGGGACCCAGCGCTTCCTGACCGATCTTCCTGCGGGCCTACGACAAGCGGGTGGAAGGGCTCACCGGCGCCCAGTATCTCTGCCTGGCGATGATCGCCGCTGGCCTCGTCCTCGCCGCCCGGATCCGTCGGCGCAGCTCTGCAGACCCGAGCAGTTCCAACGTTGACGTCGCTCGTCGCCGGCGCCGAGCCGTGGGAACCTCACAGAGACATGATGCCCAAGCATCCCGGAGCACGAACGACTCGACCTGCGCAGCATCAGGAACATATCTCGATGTCTGCGCTCGGCTGATGCCCGGGGTGTTGGGACCGTGAGCGCGGTTCGCTATCGCTGGGTCGCGCCCGTCACGTTCGCCATCACGATCGTCGGGAACGGCGGTGGCCGTCTACCTCACGATCGTTCACTACACGTCTTCGAAGTTGCTCGCATGCGCGTCCACCGGTGTCGTCAACTGCGAGCGCGTCACGACGAGTGCTCAGTCGGAGGTGTTCGGCGTTCCGGTCGCGCTGCTCGGTCTCGGATGGTTCCTGGCGATGAGCGCGCTCTGCTCACCCTGGGCGTGGCGTTCGGCCGTGCCGTGGATCCGGACCGCGCGACTCGCGGGCGCGGTGGCAGGGATGGTGTTCGTCCTGTGGCTCGTGTACGCGGAGCTGTTCGTGATCCGTGCGATCTGCCTGTGGTGCACCGTCATCCACGTCCTGGCGTTCGCGCTCTTCGTGATCGTCGTGATGTACGGAACGGGGACGGCAGAGGACGCCTAACGCGCCGTCATCCGACGACGCGGAACGCATCGGTCGACGCCAGGCAATCGAACCCGTCGTCCACGCAGAGCGACACGCGGTAGCGGCCGGGTGGGAGTGGCCAGTTGCCCGTCGCCTCGGCCTTGAACGGCGCCGACCCGAAGATCCGCGCGTCGATGTAGCGCCAAAGCCAGATGCGGCCGGTGGTCGGTGTGGCGTCGGCCGCCGTCAGGTCCAGCCAGTCGTATCGGTTCCCCGGCGCGTTCGTCCACGACACCACGATCGGCTCACCGACCCCGTACCGCCGCCGGCCTACGGAGATCGTGGCGGGCGCTCTCGGGTCGACCGCCGCGAACGCAGCGCGGGACGAGCATCCCGTCACTCTCGACGAGGGCGAGCGTGTAGGTCCCCGGGGCGAGACCGTCCGTCGCCAGCTCGAACCGCCCATCGGGCGCGCCGTCGCCGACCGGTGCGGAGACGATCGGGTCATCCGTCGCCGGGTTCGCGTCCTGCGCCCAGATGCCCACCTCTCGAGTGGGATCGGGAGCGGCATGGAACGCGCCGCGCACGGGCTGCCCGATCGGCACCCGCACGTCGAGCGGCGCGACGAACGTCGGCACATCGGCCGGCTCCACCTCGAACGTGCTCACGACCGCGCGGTGATCCGACGGCCAGGGCTCGACCACGATGTCCGACATCGCGTTGTCGTCGCCGACCACGCGGCTCGACAGCGTCTGGGAGGAACCGGCCGCCCAGACGAAGTCGATGCGGTCGAACACGTCCCACGGTGAGATGCCCGGGTGGCCCGACGTCCACGTGAAGCCCGGGTTCGTGACCGCGTCGGGGTGCACCTCCCGGAACGAATCGCGGAATCCCGCCTTCTCCATCACCACGGAGGTCGGCCAGCGGACCGAGAAGCGAGGCGCCCGATACCGGAGGGTCGTCGGCTGCCAGCCGAGCGCGTTGACCACACGCGGGGTCCAGTCGCGCCACGACGGGGCGTTGAAGTCGCCCGTGAAGAACACGGGGTCTCCGGCGGCGAGCTGAGGCGCGAGCGAATCGAGGAACGGCTGCATCCACCGGACCCGGACATGGCGCTCGATCTGCAGGATCTCGGCCTTCGTGGCCGTGCCCAACCGCATCATGTCGACGGTGTAGGGGTACGACGGGTTGTGGATGTTCGCGATCGTCACGACCTTGCCCGGGGCGACCAGCAGCCAGCCCCAGAAGCCCTGGCTCCCCGCGGGCTGAAGGATCGGGAAGCGCGAGATCGTGTGCAGGCGCGGCGCCGCGTACCAACCCAGCGCCCGGGCCAGCTTCCGCGTCCGGCCGAACGGCTCCTGGAGGCCCACGACGTCGGCGTCCGCCGCGGTGATGGCCTCGACCACCTTGGAGAACTGCCCGTGGACGCCGCCCTCGCGGATGTTGAACGTCATGACCTTCAGGCGGATCGTGCCGCCGCCGCGGGCCGCGGCGGTCGATCCCGGCGACGCGATGATGCCGGCCGCGACGAGTGCGAGCGCGAGGACGAGGATCGTGGTTCGGCGCATGTCGCGGAGCCTAGCCCTCCGTACGGCCGGTTGGGCAGGCACTCCTAGTGACTGGAGGTCAGACGCCGCGTCGTCCGCGGTCGACCAACCCCGCCGCGTACCCCGCCATCTTGGCGGTATCGATGAACCCCATCATCGCGGGGACGACGATCGCGGCGGCGGCGCGTTCGCGCGGATCCGGCAAGCGGCGCCAGGCCCGGCGGACCGGCCGGTTCGCGTACGCGACGGCGCCGGCGGCGGCCGCCACCTTGGGCCATCGCTTGTGCGAGCCGAGCGCCACTGCTGCGCCGCCGTACACGCCGAACCGGAGCGCGTGCCGTTCGGGGAACATCCCCGCCTGTGCGTCGCCTCGTGCATACCGGAAGTACTGCACCCACGTCGCGGGGAGCGAGGGGCGGAGGCGCCAGCGGACCACCGCTTCGGGCGCGAACCGCATGTCCAGGCCCAGCTCTCGCCAGCGCCGGTTGACCCACATGTCCTCGCCGATCGAAAGCCACTCCGGATAGCCGCCGGCCGCGTCGATCGAGCCGCGTCGGAACGCGAGGGAGCGCGCGCTCGGCATGAAGCGCACAGGGTCGACCTCCGAGGCGTCGAGCGGGAGATTCACCGACGCCAGGCACTCCTGGAAGAACCCGTCCGTGATCGGAACGTAGAAGCCCATCGACACGTCGGCGCCGGCTTCGACCGGCTCCAGGATCCGTTCGAGCCATCGTGCATCGAGCACGCAATCGGCGTCGGTCACCGCGATCACGTCGTGCGCCGCGGCCGCCAGCGCCAGGTTCCGGCCGCGGGCGATGTTGGCGTCTCGCTCCTCGATCACGGTGAACGAGTCGCCCGCTACGCGCCGCAACAGCTCGGGCGTCCCGTCGATCGAGCCGCCGTCGACCACGATCACCTCGTCCGGCTGCCGCGTCTGCGCGGCAACCGATCCGACGAACTCCTCGATGTGCGCCGAGGCGTCCTTCACGGTCGAGATCAGCGAGACCTTCACGACGACGCTCCCGTCAGATGGCGGTACACGTCGAGCGTAGCCCGGGCGGTCGCCGCCCACGTGAAGGTGGCCGCGCGCTGCAGCCCGCGTTGCCGGAGATCCTCGGCGAATGCCGGCTCCGTCAGCAGGCGAGCGAGTCCCTCAGCGATCTCCGAGACGTCCGTCGGGTCCACCAGGAGGGCGGCGTCGCCGGCGACCTGGGGGAGCGACGACACGTTGGAGGCGAGCGTCGGGATCCCGCGCGACATCGCTTCCAGCACCGGAAGGCCGAAACCCTCGTAGAGCGACGGATACGCGAACACATCGGCGCCTCGATACAGCACGTCGAGATCCCCGCCGGACAGCGAGCCCGTTCGAACGACCGTCCCCGGTCCGTGCCTCGCGAGCTCGGCCTCCAACTCCTCCGATCGCCAGCCGGGGGCGCCCGCCAGCACCAGCGCATGCGGGACATCCGGTGCGACCTGTCGGTACGCGCGCACCAAGCGGACGAGGTTCTTCCGTGGCTCGAGCGTTCCGACCGATAGCACGTACGGCGGAGTGACGCCGAGCCGTGCGTTGACTTCCGTCGGGTCCCGGTCGCTCGAGACGAGCGACGGCGCGAGCGGCGTCACGTGCACGCGCGATGCCGCGATCGAGGTCGACTCCATCAGGTCGTCTGCCGTGCTCTGCGACGGGACCACGATCGCGTCGGCGCGTTTCGCGGCGGCGTGCAGCCCCGCCCGATAGAGCCATCGCCAATCGTGCGGGAACAGCTCCGGGAACCGTTGGAACGCCAGGTCGTGGACGGTCACCACGAGCCGTTGATCGTCGTGAACCGGCGGCACGGCGGCAGGGTTCGTCGCGTGCACGATGTCGGCCTCGGCCAAAGACGCTGGGAGTGCCGGCCGGCCGAGGAGATCCCACGATGGATAGAGCGTGCGGATCCTCCATGGCAGGACGACGGCTTCGTGCGAACCGAAGGAGTCGACGCCGTGATCGGCGGGGAACGACGACCGGAACGGCACGAGCTCGAGCGCCGGCTCTTCGCTGGTGAGCGCCGGACCCAGCTGCGTGACGTACGTCCCGATCCCGCCGGGCGCCTTGAACCACAACTGGTCGATGTGGAACGCGACCCTCACCTGGAGGCCTCGACGCATCGGCACCCGCCCGGCCCGACGGTCGCCGCGTGTGCCGTGCCCGGCTCCAGGTCCAGCCGGTCGCCCGCGCGCAGTTCGATATCCCCGTCGTCGGTGTGGAACACGATCGATCCCGCCAGGCAGAACAGCACCTTGTGGTAGCCGTGGTCGTGACGCCCATACGTGTCGCCGGCGTCGTTGCCCCATGTGTGGGGCGACGAACATCCCTCCGCGGAGAACGCATCGGTCGCGTCGGCGAGCGTGGCGCTCCCGAGGGTCTTCGTCGCGGACATCAGATCGCGTCGTCGCCGGAGAGCGCGCGTCTGGCGACCTTCTGGGCTTTCTCGGCCTGCGACTCCAACACCCACACTCGGATCATCCGGGCGTCGGGCAACGCTCCCCCGTACACGAGGCCGAGCGCCGGCTCGTCGGCGGACGCCACCAACCCCTCGGCCTGAAGCTTGCCGACCAGGAGCTGCGCCTGCAGCTGGGGGAGGCGACACAGGAGGACCGGTCGCTCGTCCCGATCCTGGGTGGGGTGGCGATGTCCCTTCGTCGGCTCGGGCGCGTGCTCCTCGGTGACCGGCGCCGGCCCCGGAACGAGGGCGATCCCGCAATCGGCGCACGTGTCGAAGCCCTCGCGGTACTCGGCGAGGCAGTTCGGACAGTGCGAGGAGGCGGTCTCGTCCATCTACCGGACGTCGCCGCGCCCGAGCACAGGCGCCACGCCCCGCCGCGCGAACGGCGCCCGGATCACCCACGGCTCCCTCGAGAGCTTCCGCGCCTGCAGCGCGCCCATGCCGGTCGCGTCGATCCGTCCCTGGAGCACCCATGGAGCCGGCTTCGGACTCTCCTGCAGGAAGTACCGCTCGAGCGCCGTGAGGATCGCGCGCTCCTCCTCGGGCGTCAGCCCGTCGGGCAGGTCGAACCTCCGCTCGGCGTCCATCTAGAGCGGGATGTTCCCGTGCTTGCGGGCCGGGATGCTCTCGCGCTTGGTCGAGAGCATGCGCAGCGACTGGATGAGCCGCCTGCGCGTCTCGGCCGGCTCGATCACGTCGTCGATGAACCCTCGCTCCGCCGCTGCGTACGGCGTGGAGAACTTCCGCTTGTACTCGTCGATCAGTTCCGCCCGCTTCGCGGCCGGGTCCTCCGCCTTCTCGATCTCCCTGCGGAACACGATGCTCACCGCGCCCTCCGCTCCCATGACGGCGATCTCGGCCGTCGGCCATGCGAACGACACGTCGGCGCGCAGATGCTTCGAGTTCATGACGACGTACGCGCCGCCGTAGGCCTTCCGCGTGATCACCGTCATGCGCGGCACCGTCGCTTCGGCGAACGAGTACAGCAGCTTCGCACCGTGGCGGATGATCCCGCCGTACTCCTGCTCCTTGCCCGGCAGGAAGCCCGGAACGTCCACGAACGTGACGATGGGGATGTTGAACGCGTCGCAGAAGCGCACGAACCGCGACGCCTTCTCGCTGGCGTCGATGTCGAGCGTGCCGCCCAGCACCTTCGGCTGGTTCGCGATGATGCCGACCGAGCGCCCGTCCAGGCGCGCGAGCCCGATCACGATGTTCATGGCCCAGAACGGGAAGATCTCCAGGAACTCGCCGTCGTCCACGACGTGGCGGATGACCTCGTGCATGTCGTAGGGCTGTTTCGCGCTGTCCGGCACGATGTGCGTGAGCCCATCGTCCAGTCGATCGGGGTCGTCGGTGTTGGCGTAGGCCGGTGGATCCTCCAGGTTGTTCGACGGCAGGAACGACAGGAGGTAGCGGACCCGCAGCAGCACGTCCTCATCGTCCTCGCCGATGAAGGACGCCACGCCCGAGATGCTCGCGTGCGTCATCGCGCCGCCCAGCTCCTCGAACGTCACCTCCTCGCCGGTGACGGTCTTGATCACGTCGGGGCCGGTGATGAACATGTGCGAGGTTTCCTTGACCATGAACGTGAAGTCCGTGATGGCCGGCGAGTAGACGGCGCCGCCGGCGCACGGTCCCATGATCACGCTGATCTGCGGGATGACGCCGCTCGCTCGGACGTTCCGTTCGAAGATGAACCCGTAGCCGGCGAGCGAGGCGGCGCCCTCCTGGATACGCGCGCCGCCCGAGTCGTTGATCTGGATGAACGGGGCGCCGGTCTGCACGGCGAGGTCCATCACCTTGCACACCTTCTGCGCCATGACCTCGCCCATGGATCCGCCGAAGACGCCGAAGTCCTGCGAGGCGACGAACACCTTGCGTCCGTCGATCGTGCCGAACCCGGTGATCACGCCATCGCCGGGCGGCCGCTTCTTGTCCATCCCGAAGTCGTGCGCGCGATGGATCGCGAAGGGATCGGTCTCGACGAACGAGCCCTTGTCCATCAGCGTGTCCAAACGTTCGCGCGCGGTCAGCTTGCCACCGTCGTGCTGTTTCTTGGTCGATCCGGGTCCGCCGGGTGTGAGCGCCGCCTTCTTCTTCCGGCGGAGCTCGTCGATGCGCTCCTCGACCGTCGGGACGTGCTCGATCTCAGTGCCGTCGGTCCCGGGGGGGCCGCCCTTGTCCTTGGTCACCATCCGCCGAGTCTAGCTTTCAGCGGTTGCGGAGGGCCGGGCTCAGCAGCCGACGCCGGCCCACGCGCCCCAGCCCTGGGCGTTGGACATGCGCATGGTGACGATCGCGTTCGTGCGACCGTTGTACGGGTTCTCCTTGAGTTGCCAGGAAGGCCGCGTCCACTGCGCGTAACGATTGGGCCAGTCGGCTGCGCTGTGCTGGAAGAGCCCGACGTACATGCCGGTTGCGGAGCTGGCCGTCGGGATGAGCCCGCTCTCGCGACGCGCGATGCAGATCGCCTTGTCGGCGCCGCCTTCGACCGGCCACTTGTCGGCGGCGCACGTGATGATCCGGATAGAGAAGTCCTGGATGGCTTCGCCGACCGACCGAACCAAGGCGCACGGTCCGGGAGCGGGGGGCGTCGTCGTGCGAGGCAGGCTGGCCGATGCGGGGGTCGCAGCGAGCAGCGATAGCGCCAGCGCGCCACCCGTGACGGCGGTGACGACGCCGCGGATCCTCCGGTTCCGTCGCATGTCCATCTCTTCCGTTATCGGGACGCGGCGGCACGACCTGCAGGGGAAAGGGGAAGGAGCCGCGTCGCGGTTCTCGGAACCTAGCACCGGTGGTGCCAACCGTCGACCCCCCACCGAACGGGCGTTCGGTTGGCGGCTACAGGTCCATCCGACCACCGACGCGCCAGTACTCGCCGTGCTCGCGGGAGAGGAATCCGCCGTCGACCAGGTATCGGCGGAGCGACGCGTAGTCGTTGAAGAAGCGCCCGACGATCGCGTTCACCTCGCGCTCGTCGTAGCGGACACCCGGCTCGAACTCGATCGCGATCCGCTCCAGGACGATCCGGCGCTTCGCCTCTTTCGCGGGGATCTCGGTCAGGCGCCCGTCGCGGAAGAACGTGCGGAGCACGGTCTCCTCGTCGTCGTTCGCGGCGCCGAGGGCCAGGCCGGCATCGCGCGGCGGCCCCACTTGCTCGGCGGCCCATCGGAGCGTCTCGGGGTCCAGCCGGTACGTGCGGCGATCGGGCTCCAGCCGGACGACGCCGGTGGTCGTCAGGCGGTTCAGGTGCTTGCGGACCCGTGTGAGTTCCAGTTCGAGGTCCTTCGCCAGGGCCGAGGCGGTCCGCGACCGCTGCGCCAGGGCGCCGGCGATCGTCAGCCGCTCGGGGTCGGCCAGCGCGCGGAGGATCTCGTCGGGGGTCTCGGTCATGTCGGTTCTTATCTCTAGCATGCAGTGGTGGAGCTCACCGACCCGCAACGCCGCACCCTCGAGCAGCTGATCGGCACCGACCCCCGCCCCACGTTCCCCGCCGACCTCGCGCAGCGCTTGCGCGACCGCATCGAGGAGGCCGTCCGGGGGCTCGAGCTCACCGAGCACGCTGTGGCTCGGTAAGGAGAAGCTCACCGACCACGGGCGGTGCGAGGGCAAGTTCGCCTCCGGCGATCTCCGGGGAGTCGCCGCCGTTCGAGCATTCGGCCAAGAGCGCCGCCGGCGTGCTGTTGCATCGGGCGGTGGAGGTCGAGGTGGGCGCGCGCGACGGCTTGGACGCGTCCGAGATCGCCGAGATCGCGGCCGACCGGCTGGTGGAGCGCGAGGAGCGGTTCGCCGAGTACTGGCGCGGCCTGGCTCCCGCCGATCGCGACGGCGTGCTGATGGAGGTGACCCGGCGGATCACCATGTTCCAGGGGTCGTTCCCCCCGTTGAAGGAGCTGCGTCGCGAGCTGACGCCCATCTCGGAGATGCCGGTGAAGGCGGAGCTGCTCGGCGGCGCCCTCATCCTCTCGGGCCGGATCGACTTGGTGCTCGGCGCGCCGGACCGCTTGGAGCCGACCCGTGCGACGCGGTTGGCGATCGACCTGAAGACGGGCAACGCCTACCCCGAATACCCGGAGGACCTCCGCTACTACGCGTTGCTGCTGACGCTCCGGTTCGGGGTCCCCCCGTACCGCGTGGCGTCGCTGTTCCTCGAGAGCGGCGAGTGGCAGGCGGAGGACGTCGGTGAGGTCGCGCTCCAGCACGCGGCCGATCGCGTCATCGCCGCCGCCCGGGCGGCCGCCGCCCTGTGGAACGGCCGCGAGCCGGAGCTCACCCCTGGCGTGTACTGCGGCTGGTGTCCCCGCGCCGAGGTCTGCCCGGTCGCCCAGATCTCACCCGGATACGTCGCCCACATCTCGCCCGGATAGAGGTGTACCCACCACCCTCCTGGTGTCGAATACCCTCCTGGCACGCAACTCGAACGGGAGGCATCCGATGGGTTCGGTTTCACGAGGGTTCCGGCTCGCGAAGGCCAGCTGGGGCGTCGTCAAGGAGGATCGCGAGCTCCTGCTCCTTCCGGTCATCTCCTTCATCTGCTCGTTGATCGTGATGGCGGTGTTCGGCCTGGGGATGTGGGGGATCGGCCTCCCTGCGCAGGGTCAGTCTCCTAACCCAGGCATCTACGTCCTGGGCTTCGTGATGTACGTGGCGCTCGCGTTCGTCACGATCTTCTTCAACGCGGCGGTGATCGGCACCGCCATGAAGCGTCTGCAGGGCGATGACGCGAAGATCTCCGACGGGCTCGCGCTGGCGCGCCAGCACATCGGCAAGATCTTCGTCTGGGCGCTCGTCACCGCGACGGTCGGCATGATCCTTCGGACGATCCAGGAGCGCTCGGGGATCGTCGGCCGCATCCTGCTGGGCATCGTCGGGATCGCGTGGACCGTGCTGACGTACTTCGTCGTGCCGGTGCTGTTGTTCGAACCGGTCGGCGTGGGGGAGTCGATCAAGCGGTCGGCATCGATCTTCCGGCAGCGCTGGGGTGAGCAGTTCATCGGACAGGCGACGATCGGACTGGCGTTCTTCCTGCTATCGATCCCGGTCGTGGCCGTGGGCGTGCTGATCACGGTGGCCGTCCCGGTCGTGGGTGTGCCGCTGTTGTTCGTCGCGATCGGCGTGCTCATGGCGATCGCGGCGGCGTGCTCGGGCGTCTTCAGCGCCGCGCTGTACCGCTACGCGACGACCGGCGAGGCGTCGGGCGCGTTCACCCTGGACGACATGAACTCCTCGTTCCGTCCGCGCAAGGGAGGGAGCGTGGTGGGTCCCACCGGCTTCACGGGCGGCGGCTTCGGCGGAAGCCCGACGTTGCCCCCCGCCCCCGACGGCTCGCCCGACCGGCCCGACATGTAGCCCCCGGGCGCCCCTTGTAGGGTTCACCCGACCGTCGAGCGACGCGAAGGGTGATACCGCATGGGCAAGGAGCTGTACGAGATCGGCGAGCTGCCGCCGGTCGGTGAGGTGCCGGCGAAGATGCACGCGCAGGTCGTACGTCCCGACCGCTTCGGCGAGCCGGAGCAGGCGATCCAGGACGAGGTGATCGACGTCCCCGAGCTGGGTCCGCTCGACGCGCTCGTGATGGTCATGGCAGGCGGTGTGAACTTCAACAACGTCTGGGCCGCAAGGGGTGTGCCGGTCGACGTCACCAAGACGCAGGCTCGGTGGGGCGAGCCGACGGACTTCCACATCGTCGGTTCCGACGCGAGCGGTGTCGTGTACGCGGTCGGCGCCGACGTGACCAACGTCAAGGTCGGCGACCACGTCGTGGTCCACGCCGGTCAATGGGACCCGGACGACCCGAAGGTGAAAGCCGGACGCGATCCCGGGCTCGCGGACTCGTTCCGCGTCTGGGGATACGACACGTGCTGGGGGTCGTTCGCGCAGTTCACCAAGGTGCAGGCGCACCAGTGCTTGCCCAAAGCGGGATTCCTCACGTGGGAGGAGGCCGCGGCGCCGACGCTCACCGGCAGCACGGCCTACCGGATGCTCTTCGGCTGGCCGCCGAACGTCGTCGAGCCGGGGGATGTCGTCCTGGTGTGGGGCGGTTCCGGCGGACTCGGCTCGCTCGCGATCCAGCTCGTCGTGAACACCGGCGGACGCGCGGTCGCCGTCGTCGGTAGCGACGAGAAAGGCGAGTACTGCAAGTCGCTGGGCGCGGAGGGCTACATCAACCGCAAGCAGTTCTCGCATTGGGGGGTCCCGCCGGCGTGGGACTCGCCGGAATGGAAGACCTGGTTCGACGGCGCGAAGGCGTTCGGCAAAGCGATCTGGGACGTCCTCGGCGAGCGGAAGAGCCCGCAGATCGTGTTCGAGCATCCGGCACAGGACACGATCCCCACCTCGAACTTCGTCTGCGACCGGGGGGGCATGATCGTGATCTGCGCGGGGACCACCGGCTACGACACGATGATCGACGTGCGCTACCTCTGGTACATGCAGAAGCGCTACCAGGGCTCGCACCTGTTCAACGACGAACAGGCCACGGCGTTCAACCAGATGGTGATCGACGGCACGGTCCGCACGACGCTCGGGGCGACCTACCCGTACGACCAGGTCGGGTACGTCCATCAGCTGATGGGTGACGGATCGCTCCCGGAGGGCAACGTCGCCGTCCTCGTGCAGGCTCCGAACTCGGGTTTGAAGGATCTCCCCGGGAGCTAGCCCTCCTGGACGAGCTCCACGAGGACGCCGCCCATGGACTTCGGATGCACGAACGCGATGAGCGTGTTGCGCGAGCCGCGTCGCGGGACCTCGTCGATCAGCCGGACCTGCTCGCGTCGCAGCTGATCGAGCGTCGACGCGATATCTGTCACGCGATACGCGACGTGATGGATGCCGGGCCCGTTCGTCGACAGGAACCGGCCGACCGGGGTGTCGGGCGCCAGCGCCCCCAGCAGTTGGATGTAGGAGTTGCCCGCGGCGAACAGCACCTCCTCGACCCCTTGATCGGCGACCCGTTCGCGGAGGATCGGTTTGACGCCGAGCGTCCGCCGGTAATGCTCGACCGCCGCCTCCAGGTCCTCGACGGCGATGCCCACGTGGTCGATCGCCGTGAGCGAGCTCACGCCTTGCCTCCCCGATCGGGCTGCATCCGAGCGACCAGGTCCATCGCCTCGCTCACGTGGTACGCGGGGAGCGTCAGCGCTCGCGTGACCGCGGACACCCCGTGCGCCCGGAGGTCCGCCCGGGACTTGGCCCCCGGGGCATCGGGCATCGGGGCATCCAAGACGAAGAACTCCACCAACTCCAGGAACTGGGGGAGCGAGGGGACGAGCCCTCCACGTTCATACGCATAGATCGTCTGGCGGGACGCGGGGCACCCTTTCGTGGCCGAAGCGGACTCGACCGACCGGTAGCCCGCCGAGCGCCGGATGTCTCGGAGCAGGCCTCCGATGACCTTGCGGTCCTGGACGCTGACTGGCGATCGCTTCGTGCGAGCCACGTGCCTTCGACCCCTCCGTCGCTGGTCCGGACACCCTAGCGGCTCCCGATCGGGCTCGGTACCGTGCACACCGGTCCCTAGGGTCCATATGCCGCTGGTCCTTCGGTCCCCCGTTGCGGGCCGAAGGGCCGATTCCGGGTGATGTCCTTGGGTGTAACTTTGGCGACCTACCTCGCATCCGGCCGACGCGAGGGCGAGGAGTTGGGGACACGTGAACGAGACGCAGAAGGCCTCGGTAGCTGCGCACCTGGAGGGCTCGCTGCTCCTCAAGCGAGGACGCGCCGACGTCTTCCGCCAGCGCGAACGGACCAGGCGGCGCAAGGTCGTCCGACTGCTGGCCATCGTCGCCGTGATCGATACCTACCTCTTCTATCGGCTCGCCACGAACAACCCGATCCAGCTCCCGAGCTTGCCGAGCGACTGGGGCGTCTACCTCCCGTTGTTCCTGCTGGTGATCCTGCTCGGCGTCGCGACCCTGATGCCGATGCTCTCGGGTCGTTCGCCGCACCTGATGATCCACCCAGAGCAGGTCGAGGTGGGACTGACCGAGATCAGCGGTCTCGACACGCAGGTCGACGAGGTCCTGCGCACGCTCGACGTGTTCCTGGGGTACGCGACGTTCCGGGAGGAGCTGGGCGGCACGCCTCGACGCGGGATCCTCTTCGAGGGACCGCCGGGCACCGGCAAGACCTATCTCGCGAAGGCGATGGCCAAGCAAGCCGGCGTGCCGTTCCTGTTCATGTCGGCGTCTGCGACGCAGTCGATGTGGTTCGGCGGAACCGCGTCACGGATCCGTTCCTTCTTCAAGGCTCTGCGGAAGGCGGCGCGCAAGGAAGGGGGCGCGATCGGCTTCATCGAGGAGATCGATGCGATCGGTGGGGCGCGTGACAGCCTCGGCATGTCGCCCGCCCCCGGCAACCTGATGGACGGCCTCTCGCGCACGGTCTCGAACGCGATCTCGAGCGGCACCGGGGGCATGGTGAACGAGCTCCTGGTCCAGATGCAGTCGTTCGACCAGCCACCCCGGCTCGAGCGCATGCGCAGCCGGATGGTCGCGTGGATCAACACGTACCTGCCGCCGGAGCGCAGGCTCAAGGCGGGCAAGCCCGCGTACAACAACATCTTGCTGATCGCCGCTACCAACCGGGCGGACACCCTCGACCCCGCACTGCTGCGGCCCGGGCGGTTCGACCGGCGCCTCTACTTCGACGTGCCCACGAAGCAGGGCCGGCTCGACCTGATCGAGTTCTTCATGGAGCGCAAGGCGCACGAGCCCGAGATGGACGACCCCTCCGTGCGCGCGCGGCTGTCGCACGACACGTTCGGCTACACGCCGGTCATGCTCGAGCACCTCTTCGACGAGTCGTTGCTGATCGCGCTCCGTGACGGCCGCAAGTCGATGACGCTCGACGACGTCTACGAGGCCAAGCTGACCGATGAGATCGGCATCAAGCAGCCGGTCGTCTACACCGACATCGACCGGGCCGCCGTTGCGACCCACGAGGCGGGCCACGCGACCGTGGCCTACTTCCTGGGCAAGGGTCGCCGGTTGGAGGTGCTGTCGATCATCAAGCGCCGCGACTCGCTCGGCCTGCTCGCGCACGGGGACGAGGAGGAGCACTTCACGCGGACGCGCACCGAGGTGGAATCCGGCATCGCGATCGCGTTGGGTGGTCTCGTGGCCGAGGAGCTCTGCCTCGGCGAGAGCGGGACCGGCCCGGCATCGGACCTGGCTTACGCGACGGGGCTGGCCGCGCAGATGGTCGGCTCGTTCGGCATGGCCGGCTCGCTGATCAGCTACGAGGCGATCTCGCAGGGCGCCATCAGCCAGACGAACCTGGTCGCGAAGGTCCTGGGCGACGGCGACGGGAAGCAACGGGTGGAGGACATCCTCGAGGCACAGCGTGCGCGCGTGCGCGAGGTGCTCGAGGAGAACCGCGACGTCCACGCCGCGCTCCGCGACGCGTTGATCGAACGCGACGAGCTGGTCCGCGATGAGATCGGCACCGTCATCGAGAAGGCGCTCGCCGATCGCAACTAGCCGCGACGGTAGACTCGACCTATGACGCGGTCGGTCATCGTCGCCGGCGCTCGCACGCCGATCGGGAAGTTCCGCGGTTCGCTGGCGGGGTTCGATGCCGTAGACCTGGGAGCGATCGCCATCCGCGCCGCATTGGAGCGCTCGCGTGTATCGGCGCAAGAGGTCGAGTACGTGATCATGGGGCACGTGATCCAGGCCGGAACCGGCCAGATCACGGCTCGCCAGGCGGCGGTGGGTGCGGGCATCCCCAAGGAGGTCCCCGCGATCACCGTGAACAAGGTCTGCCTGTCGGGACTCTCCGCGATCGCGATGGCCGACCAGATGATCCGCGCGGGCGAGCTCGAGATCGCCGTGGCGGGCGGGATGGAGTCCATGACCAACGCGCCGTACCTGGTACCGAAGGCACGCGACGGATCGCGGATGGGCGATGCCGCGCTCGTCGACTCGATGATCCACGACGGGCTGTGGTCGAGCTTCCACGATCACCACATGGGTGAGGGGACCGACATCGTCAGTCGGGAGCTGGGCCTCGATCGCGCGGACCAGGACGTGTGGTCGGAACGCTCCCATCGGCGGGCGATCGAGGCGTGGGACGCCGGGCGGCTGGCCGAGGAGGTCGTGCCGGTCGAGGTGCCGCAGCGCAAGGGCGATCCCGTGGTCTTCGATCGGGACGAAGGGATCAGGCCCGGCACCAGCCTGGAGTCGTTGGCGGCGCTCACGCCCGCGTTCACGGCCGACGGGACGGTCACCGCAGGCAACGCGTCGCAGATCTCCGACGGCGCCGCGGCCGTCGTCGTCGCCAGCGAAGAGGCGGCTGCGCGACTTGAGCTTCAGCCGATCGCGTCGATCGAGGCCTACGGCATGGCGGCCGGGGCATACTCGTCCCTGCAGACGGTGCCCGCGCTCGCGATCGAGGCCGCGTTGAAGCGCGCCGGGCTGGACGTCGGCGACCTCGGCCTCGTCGAGATCAACGAGGCGTTCGCCGCGGTGGCGATCCACGCGTCGCGGATGCTCGGGATCGGCGACGACATCGTGAACGTGAACGGGGGAGCGATCGCGCTCGGTCACCCGATCGGGGCGAGCGGTGCGCGCTTGGTGTTGACCCTTGCCATGGAGATGCGTCGTCGCGGGGTCGACGTCGGCGCGGCGGCGCTCTGCGGTGGCGGGGGACAGGGCGACGCGCTGATCGTCCGCCGGATGTAGTCTGAAACAGACTAGTCATGGACGATCGACGGTACGAGCTGCCTGAGGAGCTGGAGGAGTTCCGTACCCTCGTCCGACGGATCGCCGAGGAGAAGATCTCGCCTCGCGCCGCCGAGATCGACGAGACCGACGAGTGGCCCGAGGATGTCTACCAGGTGCTCGTCGAGAACGAGCTGATGAGCGTCGGCTACCCGGAGGCCGACGGCGGCTCGGGCGGCGGTGCGCTCGCGTTCGGTGTCTTCGTCGAGGAGCTGTCCCGGGTCTCCGCCGGCGTGTCGCTCACACCGATCGTCTCGAAGCTCGGCGTCATCCCCCTCATGCTGGCCGGCACCGACGAGCAACGACGATCGATGACGCAGGGCATCTGTCGCGGCGACATCCTGATGTCGTACGCCCTCACCGAGGCCGGGGCGGGCTCCGACGCGGCCGCGATGACCACGCGGTACGAGCGCGACCGCGGTGAGTTCGTGCTGAACGGAACCAAGCGTTTCATCACGGGGGCCGGAGTATCGCACGCGTATCTGGTTTTCGCGACCCGGGATCCGGCGCTCCGCGCCAAAGGCGTCTCGGCGTTCCTGGTGATGCGCGACGACCCCGGCGTGTCGTTCGGCAAGCCGGAGAAGAAGATGGGCATCAAGGGTTCGCCGACACGCGAGGTGATCCTGGATGGGTGCCGTATCCCCGCGAACCGGATGGTCGGCGAGGAAGGCGAGGGCTTCTCGATCGCGATGCGGACGCTCGATCATTCGCGACCGGTGATCGCGGCCCAGGCCGTCGGCATCGCGCAAGGGGCGCTGGACCTGGCGCTCTCCTACGGGAGCGAGCGACGGCAGTTCGGCGAGCGGATCGTGGACTTCGAGGGGATCAGGTTCATGCTCGCCGACATGGCGATGAAGGTGGAGGCGGCGCGGGTGCTCACGTACCGGGCGCTGACCGCGTGCGATGCCGACGACCCACGCATGCCGTTCCATTCGAGCGTCGCGAAGTGCTTCGCCTCGGATGCGGCGATGGCCGTGACGACGGACGCCGTCCAGATCCTCGGCGGGTACGGCTACGTGCGCGAGTATCCGGCCGAACGATTCATGCGCGATGCGAAGATCACCCAGATCTACGAGGGGACGAACCAGATCCAGCGGCTGGTGATCTCACGGGAACTGCTGAAGCTGCTGGACTAGCCGCGCACGACGCGGTGGATCAGTCTTCCGCGTGGAGCCGGTGAAGCTCCTGCACGAACAGCTGCTCCTCGGACCCGGCCCACGAGTCCGTGCTTTCCTGCTCCGCAGGCTCGGCCACGACGATCTGGAGCGTGCCCGGTGCGGACGAACCTTCCTCGTCGGTGGCGTCGTCGTCGTCGGCGAGCGCCGCGGTCTGCTCGCCGGACGGTCCACCGTCGGGCAGGAACACGCGGAACGCCGACCCGCCGCCGTCCCGGTTCTCGATCTTGGTCCACCCACCCTGCATCTCGACGAAGCGGGTGATGACCGGGCTGAGCGATCCGTCGGACGAGGGCTCGGGGTCCTCCACCGAGATCAGCGCGCCGCCCTTCATGGGCCCGAGGCGGACGGTGATGGCCTTCCCCGTGGCGGTGCGGTCGCCGCAGAAGCGGAGCAGGCCGGCCACGACCTGCTCGACGCGGAGCGAATCGACGCCCACGACCAGCGGCTGGCTATCGATGCGGACGTCGTGGTCGGAACCGATGCCCGACTCGTCTACGACGCGCTTCAGGAGCGCCTCGAGGTCCGTGCGCTTGATCGTGAGGTCCACGACGCCGTGCGCGAGCGCGTCGGCCTCCGCCAGGTCGGCGACCGTGTGATCCAACCGGCGGGCCGCGGCGGTCAGCTGCTTGATCAGCTGCGCCTGGTCCTTCGAATCCTTCTTGTACTTCATGATCTGCGTGAGCCCCAAGATGTGTGAGAGCGACTTCTTCGCGTCGAGCGCGAGCTCCTTGGTGAACGGGGTCGACGAGCGGCGATCCTCGAGGGGAACGTTCGGGATGGTCGCGTCGACCATGGTGACCTCCTCGGCAGGACGCTCCGATTGCAGGTCGTGCAACGCTTTCTCCATCTGGAGATGACGGAGCTCGGCCTCCACCTCTTCGAGCCGCACCACGGAATCGGCGAACTGTCGCTCGGCGGAGTGCGCGCGCTCCTCCACCTCGATGAGCTTCTCGGTCTGGCTGGCCAGCCGCTCCTGGCTCGCGCGGAGGACCTCTTCGAGGTCCGGCTTCTCGGCGGCGGCGGCCGTGGCGGCGGCGATCTCGGTCGCGTGACGAGCCTTGTCGTCCTCGAACGCCGAGACCAGGGCTTCCTGCTCGGCGCGGATCCGCTCCAGCTCCTGTTCGGTGGCGGACGCGGCCTCGCGAGCCGCCCGCAGCTCCTGCTCGGCGGCGTCGGCCTTCGCGGAGAGCTCCACGCCGCGCGTGAGCTCCGCTTGGACCTCGGCGCTGGCCGCCGCCAGTTCGCGCGCGAGCGCTTCGCGCTCGCGCGCCGCCTCCTGCAGCTCGTTCTCGGCTCCCTCGCGAGCGCGTTGGATCTCCGCGAGCTCGTGCTGGAGCGTTTCGATCTCGGTGCGTGAGCGCACGAGCTCCTCGTTCGCCTTGGCGACCTGCTCGTTGCGCGACGATCCGTCGTGGCTCGCCGCCTCGATCTCGTCACGAGCGGCCTGTAGCTGCGTCCGCATCTTCTCGAGCTCCGTGTTCGCGGCATCGAGATCGCTCTTCGTGGAGCTCGCCGCGGCCTCGACCTCGGCGACCCGGGTCGTGAGCTCCGACTCGCGCTGGCTGAGCCGCTGCTCGAGCAGCTCGGCCTGCTCCGAGATCTGTTCCTGCAGCTCCGCTTCGCGCTCGGCGAGACGATGCTGGAGTTCCGCCTCCCGCTCGGCGAGCTTGGCCTGCAGCTCCGCCTCGCGCTCGGCGGCAGCTCGTTGCAGCTCCGTTTCACGCTCGGCGGTCTCACGCCGCAGGTCCGCTACGGCCGAGGTGGCTTCGGTCGTCAACGCCTCCTCGCGCTCCTCGAGCAGATGCTTCGCCTTGCTCTCCGTCTCGTCGAGGAGGGCTTGGAACTCTTCGCGGGCCGTGCGGACACGGATCTCCAGGTCGGCTTCACGCTCCACCAGCTCGGCGCGGTGCGACGCCTTGAGGCTGTCCAGCTCGGCGCGCGCGGCTCGAAGCTCCTCGCCGAAGACGCTGGCCTTCTGCTCCTCCGTTCGCAGCGCCCGGAGCTCGTTGCGGACGTCGTCGAGCTCGGACGTGGCACGGGCGAGCTCGCTCTGCGCGGACTCCGCGGCCTCCCGAGCGTGGAGCGCCTCGACGTGCGCGTTGTCCAGGTCTTCCTGGATCTCCTGGGTGCGGGCGGCCTGCGCCTTCAGCGCGTCCAGCTCGCGGCGGGTCACGGAGAGCTCGGTCTGCGCGCCTTCCAGCTCCGCGCGGAGCCCGATCGCTTCTTGCTCGACCTGGCGAGCCCTGCGCTCGATCTCGGGGTCGACCTTGTCGCTCTTGTCTCCCTTCGCCTTCGCTTGCTCCGCGATGTGGCGAGCGAGCTTGTCGCGCTCGATGCTCATAGCCTTCAACTGGCCCTCGATCGAACGGGCTTGGCCCTCGGCCTTCAGCAGCCGAGTCTCCATCTCCGGGTCGGGGCCGCTCGCGGCCGGACGCTCCTGGAGCATGCGCTGGGTGACATGGAGCTCTTCCAACGTCTTGCGGTATTGATCCTGGATGACGTTGAGCCGCTCTTCGGCGGCGGTCGCGCGCTCTTCGGCCTTCTTGCGAGCGTCGGCCTCCTCGCGGAGACCCGGCGACGGCAGCTCGAGCGAACGTTGCGAGGAACCGACCGGTGTCGGCGCGACCCGCTCCCTCGTGAAGTGCGAGAAGCTCGCGTTCGCCGTGGACGTCGCGCTGAGCCGCATGACCCGGTAGAGCACGAACAACGTGATGATCAGGCCGAGCGTCATGAGGATCGCGTTGTATCGCCACGGGCGCCCGGCCGCGACGATCACGTCGTCGGGTCGTGCGAGCTGGATCGCAGCGTTGATCGGGCCATCGCTGCGGAAGCGGAGGGGGACGAGGACCGAGAACATGCCGCCGCTCTGTTCGGAGGAGACCGTCCCACTCTCTGTCGTGTCACGGACCTTGGTACGAGCTTCTTCGGGTCGCTGCCCGATCAGCGAGCGATCGGTCGAGTAGACGATCTGACCGTCGAGCGACCAGATCGCGACGTCGTCCCACGCCGTTGGGTCCAAGAGGACCGGCGTGATCTTGGCGGTGATCAGATCGGCCTTCGCGTCGGTGGCGGGAGCGCTGACGTCGCTGGGTGACAATGCGAGCGGCAAGGAGTTCTCGACGATGGTTTGCGCTTGATCCACCGCGGAGGCCTTCGCCTGACTGACGGCTCGGGAGCCCAGGAACATCGAGCCCACGGCGCCGACGGCCAAGAGCGCCGCCAAGGCGAGCAGCAGCGTACGGGCGATTCGAAAGATGTTCCTCTGGCCGGCCATCGTTCCCCTTATGCGGATGGACCCTTAGGTTTCTATCGGCGCACCTCTGGGCAAGCCGTAGTCGGCCACGGGAGGGATATGGTCGGAATCGGGTAGGTCTTTGGTCGTACCCCGTCCCGGGTAGTTCGAGAGCGTGAGCGCGCAAACGCCCGCCGGCCCCTCTACGCAGCGGGTCCGGCGCCGGACCGGACGATCGTGTCGCCGGTCACGACATGTTTGTCCAGGACGATGAGGTCCTCTATCGCGTCGCGCATCTCGGCCACATGGCTGACGAGGACGACCAGGCGTCGATCGTTCTCCGAGACCAATCGCCCGATCCCGTCCATAGCCAGGTCCAGATGCTCGGGGTCGAGGCTGCCGAATCCCTCATCGAGGAAGAAGGAGTCGAGGCGCCCGCCGCGCCGCGCGACCATCTCCGCCAGCGCGAGCGCGAGCGCCAACGACGCCAGGAACGTCTCGCCGCCGGAGAGCGAGTCGGCCTTGCGGACCTGTCCCGCCGCGTTGAGATCCTGCACGGCGAAGCTCCCGTCGTCGGCGAACCGGTACGCGCCGTCGGTCAGCTGTTCGAAGTGCTCGCTGCCCAGGTCGGCCAGCTCGGCGCGCTCCTCCTCTAAGAGGAACGCCAGGAACCGGGAGGGCTTGAGGTCGTCGGACAACCGGCGCGCCACGTCCCGGCGGGCCTCCGCCTCGACGATCCGTCCTTCCAGCTCGTTAGCCCGGCCGATCTCGGCCTCGAGCGTCGCGACCTCCGTGGCGGCCGCGCCGTGGCGAACGCCGGCCTCGGTCAGCTCGGTCCGGAAGTCGTCGCCGGGTTCCAGGCCGACCGAGGAAAGCAGGTCCGCCGACGAGGCGGTCGCCCGCTCGATACGCGCGCTCGCTTCCGTCCGTCGCGCTTCGGCGTCCGCGTGCCGCGCCAGCACGGCCTCGCCCAGCGACACGAACGCGTCGCGGAGCGATCCGGGGTCGGCCGCCACGTCGTGGTCCTCACCCAGACGCCCCCACGCTCCGGAGAGCTTGTTCGCGAACGACGTGAGCTGCTTGCTCGCCTGAGCGGCCGACCCCCGGGTCTGCTCGAGGTCCTTGCGGCTCGCATCGACCGCGGCCCGTGCATCCTCCACGGCGTGTTCGGCCGCGTCCAGCTCGGCTTGACGAGCTTCGAGCAACGTTCGCGCGTCGCCCTCGCCCAGCCATTCCACGAGTTGTCCGTTCGTCGTCGCGATGGCCGCTTCCGTCGCACGGAGTCGTTCGGTGGTCCGTTCGTGGATCGAGGAGGACTCCTGGGCACGCGCGGCGGCTTCCTCGACCGCGGTTGCGGCGGACGCTCGAGCCTGGGAAGCGCGCTCTTTGACATCACGAGCTTTCCCGAGTGATGCCTCCGCTTTCTCCACCGCTCGGACCGCGGACGCGACCTTCGGCGCCGCGCGTCCCTTCGGGATCGAACCGACCGGCTGCTCGCAGACCGGGCACGGCGCGCCCGCTACGAGCGATCCGCGGAGCTCGTGTGCCATCTCGGCGTGTTGCGCGACGGCGAGGGCGGCACGTGCCTCATCGACCGACCGCGCTCCCGCGGCCTCCGCGTCGGTCGCTCCGGCCAGTGCGTCGACGGCGGTCTCAAGCTCCACACCACGGCTCTCGACGAGCGCGACCGCCGTGACGGCTGCTCGCTCGGTCTGCTCCGCGTCGTCTCTGGCCGCGTCGAGCGACTTCGACTCCTGCTCCTGTTGCTGCACCAGCCGGTCGAACGACCGGAAGCGCTCACGGTCGCCGAGCCGGCTCGCGACGTCGCCGAGCTCGACCTGTCGTTGGGCCAACAGTCGCTCCGACGCCTCGAACGCCGCCTCGGCCGTCGCCACCCGTTCATCCGCGGCGCTCGCCATGTTCACCGCGGCGTCGACGTCGTCCGGGTTCGGCAGGGACCCGGTCACCTCGACGAGCCCGGCGATCTGCTCGGCGCAGGCGGCGTCATCGGCCGTGGCGGCGTCCCGCTCCTTGGTCAGCCGTTCCACCTCGGGTGCTGCCGCCTCGAGGTCGCGCAGGCGTCGTTCGGCGGAGGCGGCGTTCGCGCGCGCGTCCTCGAGCCGCGCGCGCGCCTCGTGGATGCGGCGACGTTCGTCACCGAGGGCTTCCAGGTCCGTCTCGGCGCGGTCCAGCCGCGATCTGGCCACCCGCTGCGCGTCGTCCAACACCTCGTAGCCGAACACGCCCTTGAGCACCTTGTCCCGGTCCCCGGCGGTCGCCTTCAGGAACTCACTGAACCGGTTCTGCGCCAACAGGACCGACCGACGGAACGCGTCGAAGTCCATCCCGAGCAGCTGTTCGATACGTTCGTTGATCGTGCGGACGCCCGTGACGATCTCGGGGACGTTCGGCTCGACGCCGTCCTGCGTCACGAGTTGGAGCTTGCTCCCGGCTTGGCCGTTGCTCCGCAGGGCGCGCTGCACCCGCCACACCTGACCCTCCACTTCGAAGACGAGCTCCACGTGACACTGGTCGCACAGCTGGTGGATCAACGACTTCGTGTCGCGTTCCACGGCGGGCGTCTTGCCGAACAGCGCGAACGAGATGGCGTCGATGATCGACGACTTCCCCGAACCGATCGGCCCGACGATGCCGACCAGCCGGCGCCCTCGCCAATCGAACGTCGTCTTCTGCCGGTACGAGCGGAACCCCTCGATGGTGAGCTCATGCGGTCGCATCCCCCACCTCCTCCAGCACGTCACGGAAGAGCGCGAGCAGCGCGGCGGGCGGCTCCTCGCCCGGGTGCTCCTGCCGGTAGTAGGCGCCGTACAGCTCGGGCCAGGACCGGGCGGCCTTGGCCACGCGCTCGCGTTCGCCGGATCCCGCTCGGTAGGCCCGAACCTTCGCCAGGTACGGGAACTCCTCCCGCGCGCGTTCCGCGAGCGACGTGTCCGTCCCGCTCGTCTTCACGGTGAGGTCGAGGAAGGCATCGGCGAGCTCGTCGTGCCGGGCCTCGATCGCGTCCCACGTGTCGGTGACGCGCACCAGGCGACGTCCGCCTTGCAGCGCGACCGTCTCGGCCACCGCGAGCCGGCCCGGTTCGGCGTCGACGATCACGACGCGCTTCTGCTCACCGGCCTCGCCGAAGTCGAGCGCCAGCAGCGAGCCGGCGTACTCGGCGGGAACCGGCGCGCCCGGCACCTTCTGCGGCGCGTGGATGTGCCCCATCGCGACGTACTGCGGCCCGGCCGGGATGGCCTGCGACGTGGCCGCGTAGGCGTCGCCCATGTGGAGCTCGCGCTCACCGCGCGGGGCGTTGCGATCGACCCGCACGCCGCTGACCAAGAAGTGCGCCATGAGGATCGGCACCAGGTCGGTTCCCGCGCGCGCGACCAACGCCTCGTTGTAGACGGACGTGATTCCGGCGACCCGTCCGGCGTACTCGCCGTACCACTCGCCCGCCTCCTTCATGAAGTCGACGACGCGTCCCTCACGCAGGAACGGGAACGACGCGACCACCGCCGGCACGCCCAGCTCGTCGGGCCCGAGCAGGCCGCCTTCGTCGGGCCGCTTCACGGTGCCCGTGAGGAACACGTTGCGAGGCGCCAGCAGCGGGGCGAGCGCTTCGAACAGCTCGGGGGAGTCGTGGTTGCCGGCGAGCGCGACGACCGGCCGGCGCTCGGCCAGCCGCAAGAGCGTCTGGAGCCCGAGCGTGAGCGCGTCCATCGGCGGGATCGGGCGATCCCACAGGTCCCCGGAAACCAGCACCAGGTCGGCCGCGTGCTGGTCGGCGATGCGCTCGACCTCGGCGAGCACCTCGACGAACTCGTCCATGCGGTCGTGCCGCCCCAGCCGCTTGCCGATGTGCCAGTCCGACGTGTGGAGGATCTTCATGTCCGGGGGGAGGGCGTGGCGGGTCGCGTCACAGGCCCGCGAACGGATCGCCGTCGGCGTCCGTCGCCACCTCCTCCTTCCTGGTGGCCCACGGCGGGAACGGGAACGTGACGACGAGCGGTACGGGGATCGCCGGCTGCGAGATCGACCATGGTCCCGGGCTTCAACAACCGCGCGCGAGCCCGGGTGGAGGGGAGCATCCAGCCGTATTCGGCGCGCTCGGCCTCGGCCGCATCCAGGCGGCCGCTCACGCGGATCGCGGCGTTCTCCAGGACCTCCGACGCCACGCGCGACGCGGTCTGCTGCGCGCCGACGAGCAGGATGCCGAGCGATCGACCGCGTTGCGCGATGTCGACCAGCATGTCCTTCAGCGGGCTCGTCCCCTCGCGCGGCGCGTACTTGTTGAGCTCGTCGAGCACGACGACCGACAAAGGCAGGCGCTGCCCCGACTCGTCCTTCTCGCGGAACGCCTCGTTGAGCAGGGCCCCCACCACGAACCGTTGCGCCTGATCGTGCAGCGACTGGATGGCCACGACCGTGACGCTCGCCTTCGAACGATCGATGCGCCGGCTCTCGCCGGCCTTCACCAGCTGCCCCATCCGCGCGGCGCCGGCGTGCAGCCGGCGCATGAACGCAGAGACCGTGCCACCCATCACCCGGCCGCTCCACGCCCAGTCGGGCTCTGAGCCGTCCTCGGGCTCCAGGAACTCGCCGAGCGCGTCGACGAGCGTGAGCAGATCGCCGACGACCCGTTCGCCCGCCTGCGCTTGGACCTGCTGACCGCGCCAGTTCCCGTCGGGGGCGTCGCGCGGATCGCGCAGCACGATCGCACCCGGCATGCCCACGACGTCGACGGCGAACCGTTTCAACTGCGACTGCACGCGTTCGCGGATGAACGGGATCTGGTTCTTCGAGTCGTTCGCGTCGGTGAACAGGAACTGCAGGCAGTCCTCGTCGACGAACTCGCGCGGCGTCCAGCTGAAGACGTCGACACCCGCGTGGCGTCCGCCGGTGTCGGGGACCACCACGTCGCCGGAACGACGGCGCGCCGGTGCCCAGAAGCGGACCGACGGGAACGGCCCTGGCTCGACGCCGAGCGCAGCCCACCCGGCCGCGGCCTCGTCGTCGAAGAACCGGTTCGGCTTATCCAACCAGAGCAGGTCCTCGCCCTTCACATTGAACACCAGCACCCGGAGGTTGGACGCGCCCTCGCCGACCACCCCGGGATGCCCGGTGAGCATCCGGAGGAAGAACAGCGCGAAGGACGTCTTGGTGGCGACGCCGCTGATACCGCTGATCGACATGTGGCCACCCTTGCGGCCGTCGAAGAAGTCGAGGTCGACGGAGACGGGCTCCCCGTCACGGCCGATCCCGATCGGGAGCGGCCGGCCCATCTCGTCCAGGTAGAGCGCCTTCGCCCGCTCGTCTCCGGTGGCGCGCTGCACGATCTCGCCGGGATCGGGCGAGACCCAGATCTCGGGATCGACGCGTGTGACAGCCACGCGGGCCGATCGGACCTTCGCGGCCGGCATGATGCCGAGCTCGGCGACGCGATGCGTGTCGGACTCGTACGTCGCGCCCTCGTAGACCGACTCGGCCTCGGTCACGACGCCGTAGGTCGCGACCTCGCCGGCCTTGGGCACCTGGGTCCGGACGACGATGAGGTCGTCGAGCTGGAGGTACTCGTCGTCGTCGAGCACGACGCGGAATCCGCTCGTCGTCGAGTGCTCGGAGCCGAGGACGCGTCCGACGCCGTCGCCCGTCACGACGTCTCCCCGCCCCCGTCTGACACGTCGGCCACCCTCCCCATGGCGCGTATCGTAGCCTCGCCGCCCGACGTTCTCGGCGAGGGCCCATCGGCCCGCGTCCTACGGGCACGTCCGACCTTGGAGCCGGCTCCGGCCGGTGACACGCTTGGATCGCGGGGAAGGAGACGCGATGAGTGTCGGAGCGGATGACCGTCGGCACGTGTCGGACTTCGATCTCGAGGTGGTTCGCACCGGAGCGTGGATCGATGACGCGATGGTGACGTACGCGAAGCGCAAGGTGCGTGCTGCCGCCCGGGCCGCCCCGGAGCCGGTGCTGTTCGGCCGGATCACCATGCGGCACGAACCCCATCGCTCGATCGAACAGCCGATCGTCGTCGCGGTGACGCTCGACGTGAACGGGTATCCCGTCCACGCGCATGCGGCGGGGCGGCTCGCGACGGAGGCGATCGACCTCCTCGAGGAGCGATTGCGCCAAGAGCTGGTCGAGGCCCACGCCCGACACGTCATGCGCTGACGGCAGCTGTCGATGGGAGGAGCGAACATGAACGCGAGCGTCGGAGACCGGATCGTGGTTCGTGGTCACCGCGTCGGCGAGCACGAGCGAGACGGCGAGATCCTGGAAGTGCATGGCTCGGACGGAGGTCCGCCCTTCCTCGTTCGCTGGGCGACGGACGGACACACCGGCATGGTCTTCCCCGGTTCGGACGTCACGATCGAGCACTTCGAAACACACCAGGCCCCGAAGCGGCGGGCCCCGTAGCGACGCGGCGGGCCCCGTAGCGACGCTGCGGGCTACGAGACCGCGCGCTCGCTGACGGCGAGCCGAAGGGCGCGATAGACCAGACCCGGATCGCCCATGCGGTGGCGCAGCTGGCGCTCGAGGGCGCCGATGGGCACCAGGTTCTGCGGCGCGCGCGGGTCGATGTGCGGTTCCGAGGCGACGATCGGCAAGACCGCGGCGGTTCGATCAGCCATCCGCCTGACGTCGTCCTTCGGCAGGCGTCCGGACGCCTCGCACCGGACGATGCCGGTCCACGAATGGCCGCCGGGCATCATCGCCAGGCGCACGTACCAGGAGTAGCGGCTTACGTCGGGCCGGTCCGCCGCGATAGTGAACAGCGGCGTGCGTTGCCCCGGTGCGAGTTCCGCGACCACGGCGTTCTGCTCCAGCGGCAAGTACGTGACGCGGTGCGACTTGATGTAGCCCACCACCGACAGGGGAGCCAGCGGTTTGTTCAGCGGTCCGTCGGCCACGACGAACGCGTCGGCCGCGAGCTCCGTCGCGAGCTCCCCCTCGGCGCGGCGCATCCGCGTGTGGAGCTCCTTCATCAGATGCGAAGGATCGTCCGACGCTGTGGTCGTGGAGCGGTAAGGCGGTTCCAGGTCGACCCCCGGCAGCTGTTCGTCTCGGCCGCCGGAGAAGACCGCCCATCGTTCCACCCGGATGTCGGTGATCTGCGACCGGCGCAGGGCCCGACGCCAGTCGGTCGCGCCTACGGCGAACGTCCCGCAGATCCCCGGGCTCGGGCCGGCGACGGGATCGTCCAACAGCAGCCGAGCATCGACGCGGCGGACGCCGTCCACGAAGGCGATGCGGTCGACGCCGTCGTCCGCACCTTCGAGGGGCTCCCATCCTGTCAGCTCGACGGTGGCATCGACGACTCCCTCGGCGGGTGCGAGCTGTTCGTCCGGTTCGAAGGGTGCCCCGTACTCGGGCGCCCATCCTTCGACGAACATCCGCGTCATGGCGTTCATCGTAGCCGGGCGCCCGGACGCGACCTCGAAGGCCGACCGAGACACTCGGCCCGGGATCCGCGGGACCCGCGCCCGTGGTGCGCCGGTGTCGCTCGCCGTACGTTGACGGTGGAGCGAAGGCTCCAGGGAGGTGGTCACGATGCGTGGCTACTGGGAGGAGATCGGCACGTTGGAGCAGCGGATGGACGACCTGCTCCGCGCGGTGCTCGGCAAGCGGACACGGCTGACGTACCCCACGTTGCCGTTGTTCGTTGAGCGCCCGTTCGTGCCGGCGATCGACGTCTTTGCCCGCGAGAAGGACCTCGTGGCGAGGGTCGAGTTGCCCGGCGTGGACCCGGCGAAGGACATCCGAGTCTCGATCGATGACGGCGAGCTCGTGATCACGGGCGAACGTCGCCACGAGGAGGAGGTCGACGAGGGCACGTACTACCGGATGGAAGGGTCGTACGGCTCCTTCGAGCGGCGCATCCCGATCCCCGACGGGATCGACGATGCCGCCGTCACGGCCACCTACGTGGACGGGGTCCTCGAGGTCGTCGTCCCCGAGGCGATGGCCAAGCTCGAGGCACCGCCAGTGAGAGAGATCCCGGTGACGACGCCGGCCCAGATCAAGGCCGCATGAAAGGAGCGGCTCCCGGAACCCCGGACCGGCGGGCCTGACGGCCCGCCGGTCCGTCCGGTCCCGGCGGAGTACAAGGTCCCGTGCCTGCACGGCCGTTCGCCCCGGTCCACCGGCGTCCCGCCGATCCAGTCTTTCCGCAGAGCAGTCTCCGCGCGCCGCGGGGAGCTGACGGGGCAGGTGAGGAGGGATCGAGATGCGACGGATCGTGATCATGGGAGCGGCCGGCCGTGACTTCCACAACTTCAACACCGTGTATCGGCACGACCCCGACACCGAGGTGGTGGCCTTCACCGCCACGCAGATCCCGTTCATCAGCGACCGGGTTTACCCGCCCGCCCTAGCGGGCAGCCGGTATCCAGATGGCATCCGGATCCACGACGAGGCGGAACTGCCGGAGCTGATCCGCAAGCTGGCGGTCGACGGCGTCGTCTTCTCGTACTCCGACGTGTCGCACGAGTACGTGATGCACCGGGCGAGCGAGGTGCTCGCCGCGGGCGCGAACTTCCTGCTCCTCGGGCCGGAGGCGACCATGCTCGAGGCTCGGGTCCCCGTCGTGGCCGTATGCGCGGTTCGCACCGGCGCCGGCAAGAGCCAGACGACGCGGCTCGCCGCGCAGATCCTCCGGGACGCCGGCTTCCACCCGGTGGTCGTTCGGCATCCGATGCCGTACGGAGACCTCGTGACCGAGCGCGTGCAGCGGTTCTCGTCGACCGAGGATCTCGACTCCGCCGGCGTCACCGTCGAGGAGCGCGAAGAGTACGAGCACCACATCGCGAACGGCACCGTCGTGTACGCGGGGGTGGACTATCAGGCTATCTTGGAGTGCGCCGAGCTGGAGGCCGACGTCGTGCTGTGGGACGGAGGGAACAACGATCTGCCGTTCTTCCGGCCGACGATCCACATCGTCGTCGCCGATCCGTTGCGGGCGGGCGACGAGATCTCGTATCACCCGGGCGAGGCCAACCTGCGGATGGCCGACGTGATCGTGATCAACAAGGTCGATGTCGCGACACCCGAGCAGGTCGCTCGCGTCGAGACGTCGATCCGTGACCTGAACGCGGGCGCATTCGTCATCCATGCAGAGAGCCCGGTCACGGTCGATCGCCCCGAGCTGCTGGTCGGCGCGCGGGCGCTGATCATCGAGGACGGCCCCACGCTCACGCACGGGGGGATGAAGTTCGGAGCCGGTGTGGTCGCCGCGAAGGCCGCGGGCGCCGAGATCGTCGATCCGCGGCCGTATGCCATGGGGACGATCAAGGAGGTCCTCGAGCGTTATGACGTCGGCCCCGTGATCCCGGCGCAGGGCTACGCCCCGGAACAGATCGCCGATATGGAGGCGACGATCACCGCAGCAGAGGCCGATGTCGTAGTGATCGCGACGCCGATCGATCTTCGCCACCTGATCCGCATCTCGAAGCCCGCCGTTCGCGTGACGTACGGGCTGCGGGAGGCCGAGGGGTCTCCGACGCTGGCCGACGCGCTGGCGCCGCTGATCACGCTCTCCTCCAGGTAGATCCCGCGGCGAGATCGCCCGGCTCGTTCCGCACGAGCCGGGCGGTCTTGCGGAACGCTCGGCGTCGGTCCCGGGTTCCGCGTGCCCATCGGCCCTGATGGGTTTGCCCGCGGGCCCATAGCGTCAGAGATGGCGGAAGCCCCTTCATCCGTGGGCTTCGCGCCCGAAAGGAGGGGGTCTTGATGGTCGACGAGATGATCGAGACGGAAACGGTCCTCCTTCCCGAGCCGGGCGACCCACCGAAGCTGAAGCGGGAGCTCGGATTGGGGATGACCACGGCGCTCGTGATCGGGAACATGATCGGCTCGGGCGTCTTCCTGCTCCCTGCCGCACTCGCCGGCGTCGCGCTGGTCTACGGTTCGAGCGCCCTGCTCGCGTGGGCCGTCACCGGCGCGGGCGCGATGCTCCTGGCAGGGGTGTTCTCCACGTTGGGACGTGCCTACCCGAAGACCGGCGGTCCTTACGTCTACGCGCGGCGCGCGTTCGGTGAGTTCGTCGGCTTCCAGACGGCGTGGGGCTACTGGATCGCCGCGTGGGTCGGCAACGCCGCCATCGCGGTCGCATTCGTCGGCTACACGACCGTGTTGTGGCCGACCTTGGCGAACAGCAAACTCGCCATGGCGCTGTTGGCGGTCGGTGCCGTGTGGCTCCTCACGTTCGTGAACGTGCTGGGGGTCAGGCAGGGCGGATGGGTCCAGGTCGTCACAACGGTCCTGAAGTTCGTGCCGCTGGCCCTGATCGGCATCATCGGCCTGTTCTACCTGAAGGCCGACCACTTCACGCCGTTCATCCCCGCCGCACAAGGGGCGGGGCGTGCCACCCTCGGGTTCTTCGAGGGGATCACGGCCGCGATCGGGTTCACCCTGTGGGCGTTCATCGGACTCGAGTCGGCGACGGTGCCGGCCGAGGAAGTGAAGGACCCCGAGCGGACCATCCCGCGGGCGACGATGTTGGGCACGGGCGTGACGACGCTGATCTACGTGATCGCGACGATCGCGGTCATGGGGATCCTCCCGATGGGCGCGCTCGCACACTCGAACGCGCCGTTCGCCGCGGCTGCGGCCGAGATCTTCGGCGGCAACTGGGCGAAGGTGGTCGGGGCGATCGGGATGATCGCTGCGTTCGGTGCTCTGAACGGCTGGATCCTGCTCACGGCGAGGGTGTCCCTCGCTGCCGGCCGGGACGGGTTGTTCCCGAAGGCGTTCGGCCGGGTCAACGGGTTGCGTCGCACTCCGGTGTTCGGGTTGATCGCGGCGGCCGTGCTGGTCACGGGACTCACGTTCATGAACTACAACAAGAGCCTCGTCGATCAGTTCGGGTTCATGATCCTGCTCGCCACGCTGACGACGGTCGTGCCGTACGCGTTCTCCGCGGCGGCCGAGCTGGCTCTCTTCATGAAGGAGCCCGCTCGGTTCACGGGCCGCAAGCTCGTGCGCGACGCGACGATAGCGGTGCTGGGTTTCGGCTACTCCATCTGGGCGATGTATGCGACCGGCTCCGAGTCGATCGCGAAGGGATACCTGCTCCTGATGGCGGGCGTGCCCGTGTACCTGTGGGTCAAGTGGCGCAGGGGACGGGAGCGCACGGTCGTGCACCATGACCTTGCGATCCCGGCGCCCGGCGAGCTCGCGATCCCGGATCGAGAGGAAGCGGATCTGCCCGAGCTCGTGAGAACGGCCCGATAGATGAGGGCCGGGAGCGGCCGGGCGTCGACCTCCCCGATGAGGCCGGCGTCCGGCTCTCCAGCGGCCGAGGAAGGAGACGCGATGCGACGCACGGAAGGGTTCATCCGGGCGATGGGGCGCAGGTTCCGGCCGGCTCGTCGATGGGGCCAACTGCCGAACCGGATCCACCTGCGAAGAGGCGTGGCTCGTGGGGGACACCTTCCCAACATCGCGCAGCGGCGACGCCGCGGCGAATGGTGAGGCGCCGATGAGCGCCTGACGTCAGGGTGTTCCGATGAGCGATGCCCCCCAGGCGCGCGCTCGCTCCAACTCCCCGTCCTTCAACGGGCCTTCGCTATCGAGCACGAAGAAGCTCTCCGGCGGCGCGACCAGTTCGTAGCCGAGCCGGCCGAGCTTCTTGGCGATCGTCTTGGCCGCCGAGCCCGTCAGCAGCGGCGACTTGTCGAATCGTGTGTCGAAGCACGCCGCCGACCTGCCCGTCCCCTTCTGAAGGCGCTCGACGAACGATCGGACCGCCGGGGTCGGCTCGCTCTCCAGCGGCTGACCCTTCTCCTCCGCAGCCTGAGCGGCGGCCTCCACCCCTCGGCGGGTCATCGCGGTCGGCAGCCCGTGCGCGTGCGTGGGGGCGCCGACGACGAGCAGGTCCACGTCCATGAACGTTTGGTCACCGGCCGGTTCGAGCGTTACATCGCCATGCGCGCGGAGGCCGTCCGCGATCGCCTCGGCGATGGCTCCTGTGTTGCCGTAGATCGACTCGTAGATCACGGCTATCCGCACCGGGGAACCTCCTCTCGAGCGGGTCGCTCTGCGCCGATCTGACGCCGGACCCCGACACCTTGCGCCGTCGATGGGGGAGCGATCAGGGGCGTAGGTCCCGCCGGGCGGGGGACGAACGACCCGACTCGGAGTCTCCAACCTGGCGCACGCTGGCGGTGAGGACAACGGATGATCCGGTCCGTGCGACGGTGATGCGAGAGGTGAGCCACGTGGACGCCATGACGAACTACGAACACTGTCTCGAATACATCAACGCGCAGGTGCAGACGCCTCGGGAGGTCGCGCCCGAGAACGCGGTTCCGCGTTGGCGCGCGGTCACCATCTCCCGTCAGGCCGGCGCCGGAGCCCATGTCGTGGCCGAGGAGCTGATCGCGATGCTCCAGGGCCGGGTGCCGGCGGGCGCGCCCCCGTGGACGATCTTCGACCGGAACCTGGTCGAGCGGGTGTTGGAGGACCACGACCTGCCCGCACGGCTCGCCAAGTTCATGCCGGAAGATCGGATGTCCAACGTGTCCGACACGCTCGACGAGCTGTTCGGGCTGCATCCGTCCACGTGGACGTTGGTACGCAAGACCGCCGACACGATCTTGCACCTGGCGGAACTCGGCAACGTCGTGATCATCGGCCGAGGCGCGAACATCATCACGAAGAACCTCGACTCCGCCTTCCATGTCCGCCTGGTGGGGTCGGAGACGAAGCGGATCGAACATCTCCGTGACTACAAGCACCTCAGCCTCGGGGCGGCGTCCCTGTACCTCCGCGACGAGGATCTCGGTCGGAGGCGGTACGTGAAGAAGTACTACGCCGAGGATATCGATGACCCGATCCTGTACCACCTCGTGATCAACACGGACCTGTTGTCGTACGGGGAGGCGGCGCGGACGATCGCGGAGGCCGTCCGCGCTCGGTCGGAGCCGGGATCGATGACGGCGAACGGCAACCGGCCCCTGGCGTCGTCAGCCGGCTGACCGAACTTGATTCAAGGGCTCGTCACGGTGAGGGTATCGAACACCGACATCCCGTCGTCCTCGTCGGGCGCGACGTGGGCGCGGAACCCCACTCGCATCGCAGAACCGAACGCCGCGCGGTCTGCGGACGTCAGCGTGTAGCTGATTGATCGCGTCCCCACCGTCATGGTCACGACGTTGCCCGCACGTGCGCACGTCACGTGGTACGTGGCACCGTTCACGAACCCGGCGTTCCGGAACGCGGCTAGCTGCGACGTGATGACGTTGTTCAGCCGGCGCCCGATGGACATGAGGCCATTCGGGTTGCCATCCGTGACTTCGACCTTGCAGAACAGGTTGTTCTTGTAGTCCACCGCCCCGAGCGTGAGGCCCGCGTTGGCGCGGTGGTACGTCGAGGACAACGTGATGTCGGCGGAGACGGACACCTCCGTCGTTCCGGCGTTGACCGTCGCGAGCGCCGTGGTGCTGGTGTAGACGCCGGTGAGGAACCGCGCGCCGTTCGAGCGGATCCCCCAGGTCGAGTTGGCGTAGATCCACGGACTGCCCAGCGTGTTGCCGTCTGCTCGATCGAACGTGTCCGCGAAGATGGCCGGCGGCGGGCTCGGACTCGGTGAAGGATCGGGCGACGGGCTCGGGCTCGGATCGGGCGACGGGCTCGGGCTCGGATCGGGCGACGGGCTCGGGCTCGGATCGGGCGACGGACTCGGGCGACGGATCGGGCGACGGACTCGGTGAAGGATCGGGCGACGGACTCGGTGAAGGATCGGGCGACGGGCTCGGGCTCGGATCGGGCGACGGGCTCGGGCTCGGATCAGGTGTCGGACTCGGGGACGGGCTCGGGCTCGGGGACGGGCTGGCGGCGACCGTCGCGAAGGGCAGCGCGGAGGCTGTCGCCGCGTTGGCGAGGCGCGGCAGACCGAAGCGATCCTCGAGGCCGGCGAGCAGCGAGTAATGGGTGTAGCTTCCGGCGTTCACGACGCTGACCGCCGTGTCCGGTCCCACCGCCACCGTGAAGAGCTGACAGCATGCTTCGTCGAACCCGACGATGACGGTCGCGCCGGCCGCGAGCCACGTCGGAACGCGGGCGGCCAACCAGCTGTCCGAGCGCGTGATGAGCGATTGCGAACCCTTCTCGCAGTTGGCCGGATAGCCGTTGGCCGTCGCGTTGGCGACGCCATGCATGTCGTTGCAGATAGTCGGTGTGACGAGCGTCAACGGAGGCAAGGTAGTCAGCGCCGACAGATCGATGACACGGGAGCAGTTGTTCGGGTACACATCCCGGAACACCGTTGAGGGATTGTGCTTGAGCGCATACTGGTCCTTTCCCTGCGGACCGGTGAACGTGCGGGTCGCCGCCGTCGAACAGGTCGTCGACATACCCTCCTGCGCGACGCGCCAGTCGATGCCGGCTTGCGTGAGCTGTCCCCAGATCGAGGGGGCGGAGAACTGGCCGGCGGACGCGGCGTCCGACGTCATCCCCTGTGTCGAGCCTGAGGCGATGCCGAGGTAGTTCGGGAACGACGGCTCGCCCACGTCGGTGTAGTTCGAGAAGTAGGTGCCCTTGGTCTTGAGACTCATGAGGAACGGGGCGTTGGTCGTGTTGAGTGCTGGAGCCCAATGGTTCTCGAGCAACACCACGACGACCGGCGAGGCTGGTATCTCGGCGTCCGCCCTCGAGAGAGGGAGGAACGACAGCATGAGTAGGACCGATCCGACGGAGATGATGCGCTTCATATCTGACCTTTGTAACGCACACGTCAGGCCTGTTCCATCACCCTCTCGGATGGTTGCGTAGTCATCCGGGGCCTGATCGTGTCGGTCACGAGCCGTTGTCGTGTCTCGCTTCCTTGGATCGCCCGGAGAACGGAAGCTCCACGCGGTCCGGGCCGTAGATCATGGTGGCGCTCCACCCGGCCGGGCATCCATCGACGCCTTGTCGAGCGGGATCGACGATCCCTGACGTCAAACGGCTCGCGCCACGACGGGGGTCAGGTCGGTCGCTCGGTGGACGAAGCGACCGTCCACCCCGATGCCGGATCGAACGTCAGGACCGAGATCCTCGTCGAGCTCGGGCAGCAGTGGGCGTCCCCCGGCGCGAAGATCGCTTGCCGGACGACGAGTCCGACCGGATCGGTGGAGAGGTCGATCGTCGTGTCGCACGTTGCCTTCGTGAACACGTCGGCGTTCGCCGTCAGATCGAGCACGCGCCAGGTTCCGCATCTGCCGGATCCGCCCGTGTCCTCGAACGTGATGGCGTCGGGAGAGCCGTCGCCGGTCGCATCGCCGATCAGCGCGTGGATGTCGAGCACGCCGGCGCCGGGAGCATCGGACACTCCGTAGACGGCTCGCCACGCCGGTGCGTCGTCGAACCGTCGCCACAGCACGAGCCCGCGTTCCCGTCGGAACGGGTCGTCGCTCATCACCGCGAACGCGATCAGTGCGAACTGCGTGCCGTCGGGCGAGATGGCCGGCCAGACATCGGTCGGCTCCGTTCCCGGCGGTACCAACGTATCGGCCGGGAGGGAGGCGGCATCGAGGTCCCGGTCGTACGAAAGTGGCGTTCCGTGCGGGACACCGGCGGGTTCGATCGACGGGCGTTGCGAGTTGGAGGTGGGCGAGGCCGCGACGGTGGGGTTGTCGCCGCTGCATGCCGCCGCGAGCACGACGAGCGTCGTCGCCCAGATCGCTCGCCGCATCACGGCAGCCTAGCCGTGTCGGCGTAGGATGCCCGCCATGACCGACCCCGACCTCGCGCCGAAGCCCGCGGCCGACTCCCGCGTGACGTTGACGCAGATGATGGAGGTCACGGACGCGAACGTCGCCGGCAACGTCCACGGCGGCGCGATCATGCGGCTTGTGGACACCGCCGCCGCGTTGGCCGCGATCCGTCACGCCGGCCGGTTGGCCGTGACGGTGTCGCTCGACGAGATGACGTTCCGGGAGCCGGTCCACATCGGCGATGTCCTGACGATCCATGCGTCCGTGAACGACGTCGGCACGACATCGATGGAGTGCGGCGTTCGTGTCGAGGCTGAGAACCCGATCACGGGGAGTCGTGTCCATGCCGCCAGCGCGTACCTCGTGTTCGTGGCGATCGATGACGACGGGCATCCGTGTCCGGTGCCGCCGCTGCTCGCCGTGAGCGAGAACGAGCTTCGCCGCCAGCGCGAGGCCAAGCTCCGCCGGCAGACGCGTATGACCCACAAGGAGGCTCTCAGAGCGGCCCGCAAGGCCGAACGCTCGACCGGCTGAATCTTTGAGCGCGCGTGGGAGGATGGATGAAGCCTCGAAGGAAGGAAGCGACGCAACGATGACCTCCGATCTGGCCGGCGCCCGCGGTTCGCTCGAGACCGCCGACGGCGCCGTCGACATCTACCGACTCGACGTGCTCGGTGACATCCACCAGCTCCCCAAGACCCTCAAGATCCTGCTCGAGAACCTGCTCCGGCGAGCGGGCACGCGAGACGTCGCCGACGACGACGTCGCCGCGCTCGCCGCGTGGCCCGCTCCGGCGAAGGACATCGCGTTCATGCCCGCTCGCGTGCTGATGCAGGACCTCACCGGCGTACCGGCCGTGGTCGACCTGGCGGCCATGCGCTCGGCGATGGCTCGCAACGGCGGCGACCCGGCCGCGGTCGATCCGCTGGTCCCGGCCGATCTGATCATCGACCACTCGGTGCAGGTCGACCTGTTCCGCGGTGAAGGTGCGTACGCCGCCAACATCGAATGGGAGTACAAGCGCAACGCCGAGCGCTACGCGCTCCTGCGCTGGGCACAGCAGGCGTTCGACGGGCTTCGCGTCGTGCCGCCGGGCGCGGGCATCTGCCACCAGGTGAACCTGGAGCACCTCGGGCAGGTCGTGACCGTGCGCGACGGGATCGCCTTCCCGGACACGCTCGTCGGCACGGACTCGCACACGACCATGATCAACGGCCTCGGCGTGCTCGGCTGGGGCGTCGGGGGCATCGAGGCCGAGGCGGCGATGCTCGGGCAGCCGATGTTCCTGCCACAGCCGCTCGTGATCGGCGTCCGGATGACGGGAGGCTTGCCTCCCGGCACCACCGCGACCGACCTGGTGCTCACGCTCACCCAGATGCTCCGCGCGCACGGCGTGGTCGGCCGCTTCATCGAGTTCTTCGGCGACGGGCTGTCCACGCTCTCGACCGCCGACCGCGCGACGCTCTCCAACATGTGTCCCGAATACGGGGCAACGGCCTCGTACTTCCCGGTCGATGCCGAGACGCTCCGGTACCTGTCGTTCACCGGTCGCGGCGCGCTCGTCGACGTTGTCGAGCGCTACACGAAGGAACAGGGTCTCTTCCGGTTCGACGGCGATCCGGATCCGCTCTTCACCGAGGTGCTCGACCTCGACCTCTCCTCGGTGGTCTCCTCGCTGGCAGGACCGAAGCGCCCGCAGGATCGCGTAGCGCTCCCGGACGTCTGGTCGTCGTTCGCGTCGGTGTTCGGCGATCGACGCGCCGAGCAACCGAACGAGCTCCGTGACGGATCGGTGGTGATCGCCGCGATCACCAGTTGCACGAACACGTCGAACCCTTCGGTGATGGTCGCCGCAGGACTGCTGGCGAAGAAGGCGGTCGACGCCGGACTCCAGGCGAAGCCGTGGGTGAAGACGAGCCTGGCGCCGGGTTCGCGGGTGGTGACCGACTACCTGGATCAGGCCGGCCTCACGCCGTACCTCGAGAAGCTTGGGTTCGCGCTGGTCGGATACGGCTGCACGACGTGCATCGGGAACTCCGGTCCGCTGCCCGACGACGTCGGGGCCGCGGTGGACGAGGGCGATCTCAACGTCGTCGCCGTCCTGTCGGGCAACCGGAACTTCGAGGGCCGGATCCACCCGCAGGTGCGCGCGAGCTACCTGGGCTCGCCGCCGCTCTGCGTCGCGTACGCGCTCGCGGGCCGCGTCGACGTCGACCTCACGACGGAGCCGATCGGCGACGGCGTCGACGGCCCCGTCTACCTCGCGGACATCTGGCCGAGCCCCGAGGAGGTCGCCGAGACCATCCGCACGTCGACGGATCCGGCGCAGTTCGAGACGGAATACGGCCGCATATGGGACGGCGACGAGCACTGGGCCGCCCTGCCGTCGCCGTCCGGACCGATGTACGACTGGGACCCGGACTCCACGTACGTCCGGGAGCCACCGTTCTTCGACCGGCTCGATGACGCGGTCGTCGGCGGGGACATCCTGGGCGCGCGCATCCTGGTGAAGGTCGGCGACTCGATCACGACGGACCACATCTCGCCCGCCGGGTCGATCAAGGCGGACTCGCCCGCCGGCGAGTACCTGAAGGCGCACGGCGTGTCGCCGAGCGGGTTCAACAGCTATGGGGCGCGGCGCGGCAACCACGAGGTGATGATGCGTGGGACGTTCGCGAACATCCGCTTCCGCAACGAGATGGCGCCCGGGACCGAGGGTCCCTGGACGACGTATCTACCCGACGGCGATGTGATGACCGTGTTCGATGCGGCCGGGCGGTACCGGCAGGCGGGCGTGCCGCTCGCCGTGATCGCGGGCAAGGAGTACGGCAGCGGCTCCAGCCGTGATTGGGCGGCGAAGGGTCCGTCGCTCCTCGGCGTGCGGTTCGTGATCGCGGAGAGCTACGAGCGGATCCACCGCAGCAACCTGGTCGGCATGGGCGTGCTTCCGTTGCAGTTCGCCCCGGGGGGGTCGGCGGGGTCGCTCGGCCTCACGGGGCGTGAGACGTTCTCGATCCGGGGACTAGAGAACGGCGTGTCACCCGGCCTGCGGGTCGCGGTCGAAGCTCTCGGGGACGATGGGAGCGCGCGCGCGTTCGACGCGATCGTGCGGATCGACGGCGCGGCCGAGGTGGCGTACTTCGCGAGCGGCGGCCTGCTCCGGATGGTGCTTCGAGAGCTGCTCGACCGATAGCCGATCGGGTCCTTCAACCCTCCGCGAGCTCTCGAGCGATCTCGTCCGCCCACGCGCTGATCGCGTTCCAGTCGCGGAAGTCGCCATCGGGCGCCTTCACGGCCTTCACCATCATGCGCTCGCCGAACCCGAGCTTGCTGCGATCCAACGCGCCGAAGAACATGCGATGCCCCCTCGGCCGCAGACGCTCCTTCAGGTCGGCAAGCTGTCGCGGCTGCTCTTCGTCGTCCTCCACCTCGGTCCCCAACGGTCCGCTGCTGAACAGCCATACGGGCAGGCGGGACAAGACGTCGGCGTTGACCTCGGTGAAGTCGGTCGCCTCCTTCATCCACGATCCGAGGTAGACGGCGCTGCCCAACACGACGGCGTGAACGCCGGTGAGGTCGGGCACGTCCGCCACGCGAACCGCCACGGCGTCGTGTCCGAGCTGCCTGAGCCGTTCCGCGATGGCTTCCGCGATCCCTTCGGTCGAACCATGCTTACTCGCGCACGCAACCAAGACCTTCATCGATGAGCCTCCACCCGCCTCACCCGGTGCTGGGTGTGCCGTCCTCGCGCTCGGCGAACTGGTGCTCGAAGCCGAGCCACTGATGGGACGTCTCGCCATCCGCGTCGACGATCCGGGGCTCATCCCCGTGCTCCATCTTGTCCAGCCGCTCGTAGTAGTCGGGCATCTCCCGGAGATGCGCCAGGGCGATCTTGCCGGTGAGGATGGGATCGTCGTCCGTCACGTTCGTGCGGGGGTCGCGACTCCCGTGTTCGAGTTCGACCACCATGCCGCGACGGAACGCCTCGAGCTCGATCCCTTCGCCGGCCAGGTCGACCTCGAGCATCTCGGCCACGGCTTCGGCCTGCTCCGAGGTGAAGCCCTTACGGATGCGGTGAGCCACCATGGATCTCGCCTCCCTTCCTCTCTTCCGCAAGTGTGTTCCGAACAGATGAGACCAGGTCGGTCCGGAGGGCACCCCCGCGACGGGCCTATCGGCCCCCTTCCGGTCGGGGATCGTGCCTACGGCACCCCCCACGTCGCACGCTAGGCTCCGGGATGTGAGCGACCACGTGCGGGACCGGGATCGCGCCGAGTTGTTGATCGAGGCCGGGTTGGCGTTGGCTTCGGAACGGTCCCTCGGGTCCATCCTCCAGCGCATCGTGGAGCTGGCGGTGGACATCACGGCCGCTCGCTACGGCGCGATCAGCGTCTTGGCACCGGACGGACGCATCGAGGAGTTCATCACCGAAGGGATCACCGACGAGGAGCGAGCGGAGATCGGCGACCCACCGACGGGGCACGGGCTCCTCGGCCTCTTGATCACAGAAGCACGACCCCTGCGGCTCGCGGAGATCGCCGACCACCCCCTGTCGATCGGATTCCCGCCCCACCACCCGGCGATGCGTTCGCTGCTCGGTGCACCGGTGCTCGCACGCGGCAAGACCTTCGGCAACATCTACGTGACCGAGAAACAGGGCGACGGCGAGTTCTCGATCGAGGACGAGCGCGCGCTGCAGGTCCTGGCCACACAGGCCGGGGTCGCCGTGGAGAACGCACGGCTGTACGAGGACATGATCCAGCGCGCAGGCCGAGGTCCGCCGGCTCGAGGTCCTGGATGAGCGCGAGCGGATCGCCAAGGAGCTCCACGACGGAGTGATCCAGTCGCTCTTCGCCGTTGGGATGAGCCTCCAGGGGGCGGCCGCGCTCGCGCAGGATGAGGGGATCAGCGATCCGGATCGAAGGCGCCGTCGAGGACATCGACGGCGCGATCCGGGATCTGCGCAACTACATCTTCGGCCTCCGGCCGGGGATCTGGCCGACCGCCAGCTGGATCAGGCGTTGCGTGAGTTGGGCGCCGAGTTCGAAGAACGTTCGGGCGTGGTCACGGTCGTGGACGTCGACGCGACCATCGCAGCACAGCTCTCGTCGATCGCGTCGGATGTGGTGCAGGTCACGCGAGAGGCGCTCTCGAACGTCGGGCGCCACGCCGAGGCGACGACCTGCCGAGTATCACTCCGCCGGGGATCTGAGGGTGCGATCCTGGTGATCGACGATGATGGACTCGGTTTCGAGTCGGGAACCGCGGGCGAGGGTCTGGGTATCGGGAACCTCCGCGACCGCGTGGCATCGCTCGGCGGCTCGCTCGACATCCTGAGCACCGCGGGAGAGGGCACCACGGTGCGCGCCGTCCTGCCGTTGTAGGAGCGGCGGCCGAGGTTCGACCTCAGCCGCCGCTCCGGGTCACTCGTCTCGCTCGGACTACTGCACGACCAGTGCCGTCACCATCCCGTACATGCCCTGCGGCCCTTCCACGTGGGGAAGGATGTGGCAGTGGAACGCCCAGGCGCCCGGATAGATCGCGTGGATCAACACGTCGAACCGCTGCCCTGGCGCGATCACCAGCGTGTCGGCCATGTACGGCTGCTCGAGCGGGAACCCGTCCTGCGCAACGACTTCGAAGTGGTAGCCGTGCAGATGCATCGGGTGCAGCATCGAGCCGTCGTTCGCCATGTGGATCAGGACCCAGTCGCCCTGTTTGGCAACGATCGGTGACGTCGCGGGGAACGACTTCCCGTTGAGGACGTAGCCCAACGGACCGTCGCCCAGGAACAATGTCGATTCGTCGTCGACCTTCACGGGAGCACCGATCGTCGAGAAGCCAGTGCGTGGGTCGACGTTCAACGCACGGTACGGCCACACGCCGCCGTGCGGCTCCACCATGAGCGCTCCGTACAGACCCGCGCCGACCTGTTCGGTCGAGTTGAAGTGCGAGTGGTAGACGTACATCCCCGGCGGATCCTTGACGGTGAACTCATACGTCCACACCTGGCCCGGCATGATCGGGTCCTGCGTGATGTACGGGACGCCGTCCATCGCATTGGGAACCGTCATGCCGTGGAAATGGACGACGGTCGGTTGATCGAGCTGGTTCTCCACCACAACCCGGATGTGGTCGCCGTACGACACGTCGATCTGCGGACCCGGGATCTGGCCGTTGAACGCCATCGCGTCCACGAACTGCCCTTTCGACACCTCCCATCTCACGTTGGAGGCGGTCAGCGTGAAGACCTTCGTCGTCCCGTCCATGGTGGGTTTCAGGAGCTGGTTCCCTTGGGTGCTGGTCTGGTTGCCCGCGAGGAACGCTTCGACGCCGGCCTTGTGCATCGCGGCCATCATCGCCGCCGACATGCTCGACGAGGACGTCCCGGCCGCGCCCGTGGCGCCGGAGCCGGTGCCGGCTGTGACGGTCGCGAGCATCCCGAGATCCTTATGTCCGGAGACGGTGCAGTACGCCGCGTACGTCCCGGCGTCCAGCGCGGGAACCTTGAGGACCACGGTCGTGCCCGGATCGATCAGGTCGGTGACGTACGTCTTGCCGGCCACGTCGACCGCGAACGTGTGCGAGGCCTGACCCATGTTCATCACCGAGAAATCGATCGGTTGGCCGACCGGTACCGCGATGGTCGACGGGTCGATCTTGAACTCGCTCAGCATGACCTCGACCGTCGCGGGGGCGGCTGCCGCCTGCTCTTGCGTGCCCCCGCCCGTACTTCCAGAGGTGCACGAAACGGTCACGATCGCGAGGACGCTCGCGATGCTCAACAGCCCCCATCTCCGAACGAACTTCATCATCGTGCGATCCTCCTCGAGGTGGTGGACCTGACGTGTTGCCCAAGTTTCGACAGGCTGTCGACGCCGCATGGGGGCTAACCGTCCCTGCATGCTCGGGTCGAACGGCCCCGGTGGGCGGCTGCCCTCCCTGCCACGATCGGTACATGTTCGCGCGCTATTTCGTTGAGCTTCCGATCGATCCCGAGCGGGTCGAGCGCGCCCTGATGGATGCCCCGGCGACGTGGCTGCGTGGCCTCGCCAGCGAAGCGAACCATCGAGGTGACTCGCTGCTCGCCGAGGTCGGCTTCGGGGAACGCGTGCGCGTCGCGCGCCAAGTCGCTATCGAGCTCGGGGTCCCGGTCCACCTGGAGGGGAAGACGGTGCTGCCGCTGCGGTGGCTCCCCACCGATGCTCCGGGCCTGTTCCCCGCGTTGGAAGCGGATCTGGAAGTGGCGCCGCTGCCGCCGGACCGCACCCAGCTCGCGATGAGCGCCCGCTACCTGCCGCCGTTGGGCTCGATCGGCAAGGTCGTCGACCGCGCGGTCCTGTATCGCGTTGCGGAGGCCACGCTCAAGGATTTCCTGGATCGCGTGGCTGCAGCCCTCCTCCTCGAGTCGCGGGTGGACGTCGGGGAGTCACGGGACGTCCCCGCGCACGCCGACTAGCATTCGGGGTCATGAAGCAGCCTCCGCTCCGTGTGATGCTGGTCGATGACCACCAGATAGTGCGAGACGGCATCCGGGCGATGTTGCAGTCGCAGGACGACATCGTCGTGACCGCCGAGGCCGGCTCGGTACAGGACGCGATCGATGAGGCCGACCGTACCCGTCCCGACGTCGTGGTCATGGACGTTCGCTTGATCGACGGGAGCGGGATCGAGGCCACTCGCGAGATCCGCGCGAAGCACCCCAAGACGCAGGTACTGATGCTCACGTCGTTCGCCGACGACGAGGCGCTGTTCGCGTCGATCATGGCCGGGGCATCCGGGTACGTGCTCAAGCAGGTCCGATCCGACGATCTGCTCCGGGCGATACGTGCGGTCGGGGCCGGCGAGAGCCTCCTCGATCCGGCCGTCACCAAGTCGGTCCTCGATCGACTCCGCAAGGGCAAGCACCTGATGAACGACGAGAAGCTCGCGCGCCTTTCCCCGCAGGAGGAGCGCATCCTCTCGTTGGTCGCCGACGGCCGGACCAACAAGGAGATCGGGGAAGAGCTCAACCTGGCGGAGAAGACCATCAAGAACTACGTCTCGAGCATCTTGTCCAAGCTCGAGGTCGCGCGGCGCGCCGAGGCTGCCGCGTACCTCGCTCGACATACGACCATGCCCGGCAGCGTCGAATAGGCGCGCCTCATGACCGACATCCCCGACGGCTACCCCGCACATCGAGCGGTCGACGTCGTCCTTCGAGACGGGGCGACCGTGCGCATCCGGCCCGCGCGCGCCGAGGATCGCGAACGGGTCGAGGACTACCTGATCGGTCTCTCCGACGAGTCCCGCTACCTCCGGTTCGGCGGTGTCTCCGTGGACGTGAGCGAGATCGCGCGACGGGCGACGGAGTCGACTACCGAGACCACCTCACGTTGCTGGCTATCGCCGAGGGCGACGGGCGGCGACGTGGTCGGCGGCGCGCAGTACATCCGCGAGGGGGACTCCCCGCGGGCCGAGGTCAGCGTGAGCATCGCCGACGAGCTCCAGGGCCACGGTCTGGGCTCCATCCTGGTCGCGCATCTGGCGGACGCCGCCGGCGAGGCGCGGGCATCTCGACGTTCCATGCTCACGTGCTGCCGGAGAACCACCGCATGATCGAGGTCTTCCGTCGCAGCGGCTTCCCCGTGCATCTCCGGGTCACGCCCGGCGGCGGTGGACGTGGAGTTCCCGACGGCGCTCACCGACGAGGCGCTCGCAGGCGTACGAGAGCCACGAACGGGTCGCGGCCGCGAACGCGGTCCGAGCGATCGTTCGGCCGACGTCGGTCGCGGTGATCGGCGCATCGCGGGATCCCGATTCGATCGGCGGACGCCTCCTCCACAACCTGCTCGACTCCGCCGTTCGCCGGCGTGGTGCACGCCGTCAACCCGAAGCCGCCGTGGTGCAGGGCCTCGCGGCGTACCCCAGCGTGCTGGACGTTCCCGGTGAGGTGGACGTGGCGTTCATCGCCGTGCCGCGCCGATTCCGTGATCGCCGTCGCGCGCGAGTGCGGGAGCAAGGGCGTGCGCGGGCTCGTGGTGATCTCGTCGGGGTTCGCGGAGACGGGCCCGGATGGATCGTCGCTCCAGCACGAGCTCTTCGAGGTGTGCCGCGCCTCCGGGATGCGGTTGATCGGGCCGAACTGCATGGGCGTGGTGAACACCGACCCCGACATCCAGCTGAACGGCACGTTCGCGACGACGTGGCCGCCGGCGGGACGCGTCGGCGTTCCTCTCGCAGAGCGGCGCCCTCGGCATCGCCGTGATGGGTCAGGCCGCCGAGCTCGGATTGGGCCTGTCGACGTTCGTGTCGGTCGGGAACAAGGCGGACATCTCCGGTAACGACCTCCTGAGCTACTGGGACGAGGATCCCGAGACGGACGTCGTGCTGATGTACCTCGAGTCGTTCGGGAACCCGCGGCGGTTCGCCAAGCTGGCCCGGCGCATCGGCAAGCGCAAGCCGATCGTCGCCGTGAAGAGCGGGCGGAGCACGGCCGGGAGTCGCGCGGCGATGTCGCACACGGGAGCGCTGCTCGCCGCTTCGGACTCCACGGTGGATGCGCTCTTCCGCCAGAGCGGCGTGATCCGCACCGACACGCTCGAGCAGCTGTTCGACGTGGCGACGCTCCTGGCGGACCAACCCGTGCCGGCCGGCAACCGCGTCGCCATCGTCACGAACGCGGGTGGCTTGGGGATCCTGTGCGCCGATACGTGCGAATCGCACGGCCTCGTCGTTCCGGAGTTGAGCGCGGCGACGGTCGCCGAGCTGCGTTCGTTCCTTCCCGCCGGCCTCGTCGGTGTCGAACCCCGTCGACATGATCGCCTCGGCCGCCGCCGAGGACTACGGGCGCACGATCCGGTGGTGTCGGCAGCGATCCGGGCATCGACGCGTTGATCGTGATCTACATCCCTCCACTCGAGGCCGCGGCGTCCGAGGTCGCGCGTCAGCTCGTCGGCGCGATCGCCGACTTCGAGGGCGGATCCCGGTGCTGTCGTGCTTCATGTCGACGCGCGGTCTTCCCGAGGTGCTGCGGACTCGCCGGAGGCCCGCATCCCCTCGTACCGCTATCCCGAGCAGGCCGCGATCGCGCTCGCACGAGCCGCGCGATACGGCGTGTGGCGCGCTCGTCCGGAAGGAACGGTGCCGGTGTTCGACGACGTGCGCGAGGACGAGGCCGCGGCGTTGATCGCCGCCGCGCTCGCCCGCGGGGAGGGATGGCTCCCGACGGAGGAGGCCGAACAACTGCTCGCCTGTTACGGGGTCGCGATGGCGCGGACGGTCAGGGTCGCCACCCCGGAGGAGGCGGCGGCCGCGGCGACGTCGTTCGGCGGGCGAGGTGGTGCTGAAGGGGATCGGGCCGTTGCACAAGACCGAGTCCGGAGCCGTGCGGATCGGTGTGTCACGCGATGGACGTGCTCGAGGAAGCGCAGGCGATGATCGGACGCGTCGAGGCCGCGGGAGAGCGGATCGATGGGTTCGCGCTCCAGGAGCAGATCGACGGTGGCGTCGAGATGCTGGTCGGTGTCGTGGCCGATCCGGTGTTCGGGCCGGTCGTCGCGTGCGGAGGCGGGGGCGTCACCGTGGAACTGCAGCGCGATGTAGCCGTCCGCGTGGCACCGCTCACGGATCTCGACGCCGACGAGATGGTTCGCTCGCTCGCGTCGTTCCCGCTCTTGGACGGGTTCCGTGGAGCTCCGAAGGCCGATGTGGGTGCGCTCCTCGACGCGATCCTTCGGATCGGCGCGCTCGCGGATGCTCATCCCGAGATCGCCGAGATGGACTGCAACCCCGTGATGGTGCTCGCGCACGGCGTGCGGGTGGTCGACACCCGGATGCGCATCCAACTGTCACGACCCGCGACCCCGTTCGCGAGCCGCTCAGCGGCGGGCTGATCGCTCAGGCGGGGCCGACCCAAGGGTTGCCGGCCCCGCCCGAACACCTCCCGGCCATCACAGCGGCCGAGCGGTTCCGCGAAGGTTCGGCACCGATGCATGCCCATGCAGCCTCCGCGAGGAAGGGAGCTGTATCCAGCTTCGTCCCGCTCACCGCCGATGCCACGGGTCGATGGTCCCGGTGCGCGCGGGACATGGCACCCAAGGCTCCCTCCGGTCCGAAAGACCCCCCGGGACCGGGCCCTTCGCCCGCTGCCTGCCGCTCCCTTCTCGCCCAATCTCTCGCCAAGAAGAGACAAGGAAGGGACAAGGAGGTGGGAACGATGCAGAAGCAGGAAGTGACCTTCGAGGAGCCGAAGTTCGCGATGTGGCTTCTTTCGTCGCCCCAGGCGGCGTGGATCTGGCTCGTCGCTCGCGTGTGGCTCGGCTATCAGTGGTTCCACGCGGGGTTCGAGAAGATCACCGGCACGTCGGGTGGGTTCTGGACCTGGCACTTCGCGTACACGAGCGACTCATGGCTGAGAAGCTCGAAGGGGCTGCAGGGCTTCGCCGCCTACGCGGCGAGCAACGCGAACCAGGGCGCGAACTCGTCGGTCAACTACGGGTGGTACGCAGCCTTCCTGCGTTGGCTGGGACACGCCGGTCCCGCGGGTGTCTTCTCCAAGGTCATCGCGCTCGGCGAGACCGCGATCGGGATCGCCATGATCATCGGCTTGTTCGTCGGGATCGCGGCGTTCTTCGGCGCGATGCTCAACTTCTCCTTCGGCCTGGCCGGCATCGCGGGCGTCAACCCCGTGTTCCTGGTGGTCGAAGTTCTCTTGATCCTGGCCTGGCGGAACGCCGGCTACTACGGGCTCGACCGGTACGTCCTTCCGGCGATCGGCACCCCGTGGCACAAGGGGACGGTGTTCCAGCACGACGAAGTCCCGGCCCACGGACAACTCGCCTGACCCACCTCAGGCGAGTCACCAGAAGGCGGGGCCGCAAGGCCCCGCCTTCGTCGTGTGTGGGAGGTGCGGGGAACCATCCGAAGTCCCGCCCGAGAGAGACCGAATGGCCCCACCCATCGGGGCCGATCGCGGCCGAGGATGAAGAGAGCGATCGCAGACGATGACATCGAGGAGGAACCGATGAGCGGGCGAGTGGTGGTTGGCGTCGATGGCTCCGAGACGGCGAAGATGGCTGTTCGCTGGGCAGCGAGGGAAGCGAGTCTCCGTGGGCTGAAGATCCAGCTCGTTTCGGTGTGGGAGATCCCGATGTACAGCTACGCCTTCGGGTACGGCATCGCGGAGATCCCGGGCGAGATGCGGAAGGGCTTGGTCGAGCGGGCCGAGGAGATATTGGCGCTCGCGCTCGATGAGGCCCGCGCCGAGGCTCGCGAGGTCGAGATCGAGACCCATGCGGTCGAAGGCCAAGCGGCGAACGTGCTCCTGGACGTCGCCGAAGGCGCGGATCTGCTGGTCGTAGGGTCTCGCGGACTCGGCGGGTTCCGTGAGCTCCTGCTCGGCTCGGTGAGCCAGCAATGTTCCCAGCACGCGCCGTGTCCGGTCGTCATCGTGCGGCACGTGGTGGAGAAAGCTGCCTAAGGATGCGGCGCGGTTCACGCGACCAGCGGGTCGCTGATCAGGATCGGCGCGCTCGTCGGCTGTGAGGGGCATGAGCTCGGCTCCACCGTGACGGCCATCCGATCGGCCTCTGCCAGGTCCGCGTGCACGAACGCCACGATCGATCCGTCGTGCGGGCGAACGCATCCGCCGCTCACGGCGGTCGAGCCCTGCAGCATCCAGATCGCGTACACCTTGTCCGAGCCCGGGTCGGGGAAACCCGAACCGACGAACAGGGCCCCCGGCTTCCCGGGCTCGTACGCCATGGCGAGCTCTCCGGTGTCGCCGGTGAAGCCGACCACGGTTTGGTTCGTCGATGCCGTGACCTCGATGGAACGCCCGGGACCGAAGATCGCCACCGCCGAGACAAGCAGCACCACGACGGCCGCCGCCGCGACGAGCGCCGGCCACGTCCGACCACGCCGGGATCGTCGCGCTCCCAGCTCGTCCGTCGGGAGCACGGAGAGTGGAGGAGCGGCGTCCTGGGTCGCGGGGTGCGTGGCACGCCGGAGGATCTCGTTCGCCTGTTCCAGGTCGACGGGCGTCGGATCGAGCGCGAACCCCAGGCGGCCGGCGGTCTCGGCGTACTCGTCCGTCAGTCGGCGGCATTCCTCGCAATCGCCGTGCGCGGCGAGCTCGCGATCCAAGCGTTCCACGTCGTCGCCGTCCAACCCGCCGAGCGACCGTATCGCTAGGAGCTCCTCGATCACGGCATGGTCGCGAGTCATGACTCCTCCCGGATGAGGGTTGCCCTCAGGCGGCGCATGCCGAGGAGCGTGCGGGACTTCACGGTGCCGAGCGGGAGCCCTGTGGCCTCCGCGATCTGGGTCTGTGACATGCCGTCGAAGTACATCCGTTCCAACACGTCCCTCTGCGCCTCCGGGAGCTCGTCCAAGGCGGCCCGCACGCGCCGCCGTTCCTCCGGCAGCCCGATCTGCTCGACGACCTCGTCGGCGGGATCCGTCTCCCGATCGGTCTCTTGCTGCGCGGATCTCTCCGCGCGTCGCCGGTACGACTCTTCGCGACGAACCAGATCCACCGCCCGATGGTGCACCATGCCCATCAACCACGACTTCACGGAGCCGCGCTGATCGTCGTATGCGGCCGGGTTGCGCCACAGGGCCATGAACGCTTCCTGCACGATCTCCTCCGCTAGATGCGATTGCCGCACGACGCGCATCGCGAGGGATCGTGCGCTCGGCGCGTAGCGGCCGAACAAGCCGCGGAACGCCTCCTCGTCACGACGGCGGATCCCCTGCACCAGCTCGCGGTCGCGAGCCTCAGCGAGGTCGATGGCCTCCACCGGCTCGCTCCGGGGATCGGTCGCAGGTCGAACGATCAGTGAGTTCGCTGCAGCTCCTCGTGGTGCGGACATGTCTCACGGTGGGTGTCGAGGGGTATTCGCAGCTCATGAGCCCTCGGATCGTCCGCGCTCGGCTTGGGCCGCCAGCCGTCGGTCGGCGGTCGAGAAGATCTGTTCCAGCGTGCTCGGCTGATCGGGGTCGTACAACGCGCTCCCGACCGAGAGCGAGAGCTGCCGGGGCTTGTCGAGGCGCGCGTCGTTCACGGCGATCGCCTCGACCAGGCGCGAGAGCACGAGCGCCTCCGCCCCGCGCGCCTCACCGGTGAGGAGGACGCAGAACGTGTCCTCGCTGATCCGAGCCGGCACGTCCGAATCGCGGACGGCCTCTAGAACCAGGGACGCGGCGTCGCGGGCCGCCGCCGCAGCTTCGTCCGCCCCGCTCGCGGTGACGACCTGTCGCTGCCCTTCCAGGCGGACGAACAGGAACACCACGGGTGCGTGGCTGCGGTCGGCCATCCGGAGATGGTGCTCGGCGATCGGGGCGAACCCGCGGAGGTTGGGCAGCCCCGTTTCGTCATCTTGGGTGGCGAGCTCGCGCCGCAGGCGGCGGACGGTGACGGCGTATCGGACCGCCCGCGGGAGCATCCCGGGGGGTATGGATCCGCGAACGAGGTGATCGTCGGCCCCCGCGTGCATGGCGACCGTGCCGTCGGCGGAATCCTCGGGACTCGTGATGACGACCACCGCCGCGGCGGGCGCGTGTGCGCGGACCGACGCCAGGGCGTCGAGCGGTTCGCCCGAGAGCGAAAGGACCACGGCGGTGACATCGGTAGGCGCTGAGTCGTCCAGACGCTCGGCGCGATCGACGGTGAACCCTTCTTCGTTCATGAGCTCTCGTTGGAGCTCGTCGTCGATACCGACGACGAGCGTCCGGATCGGATCCCTGATCATGCGCCCCCTCGTCCCTGGCCGTGGCGGCCATCCTAATCCGGTGTTCGACGGGCCGATGCGCCCCGATGCCTCCACAGGAAAGCCACGGGCCCCGCCAGGACCCATCGGGACGCCACAGGTACGCTTGACGCGATGACATCCCAGCCGGATCAGGAGCGGTCGCCGCACGCCCATCGCACGCTCTCCCGCGCGTTGATCGGGATCACGGCGAGCCTCTCGCTCGTCGTCGCCGCTGTCTCGGCGTATGCGTACGTCGGCTATCTCCAGGCGCAGGGCGGGATCACGCGGATCCCGAACTCACCGGTGCCGAGCGGTAGCCCTCCACAGCACGACTTCGGCCCGTGCGTCGACAACGTCTGCAACTACCTGATCCTCGGGAGCGACTCGCGGGCGGGGCTTTCAGCTCAGGAACAGGTGCAGTTCGGAACGAACGCGGATATCGGTGGGTCCCAGCGATCCGACGTGATCATGCTCGTCCACACCGATCCGAAGCTGCAGAAGGCGATCGTGCTTTCCTTCCCGCGCGACCTCTGGGTGAACATCCCCGGGATGGGGATGGATAAGATCAACGCGGCGTTCTCGGGCGGGTTGGCGGGGTTCGGAGCCCAACGGGTCGCCAAGACGGTCGAACAGCTGACCGGCCTCAAGATCAACCATGTGCTCTACGTGGATCTCGCCGGTTTCCAAGGCATCGTCGACACGCTGGGCGGCGTCACGATGTGCATCCCGACCGCGATGACCGATCCGCTCACCGGGCTGAACGTCAAGGCGGGATGCCAGACGCTCAACGGCTACCAAGCGCTGGCCTACGTGCGCACGCGCCACCAGCCGTGCGACCTGGTTCCGGATTTCGCGCGGATCGGCCGACAGCAGCAGTTCCTCCGCGCGGTGTTGAATCGGCTCTTGTCGCCGGGCGAGATCGCGAAAGCCCCGTCGCTCATCCGCCCCGTCGCTCGGAACCTCGTCGCCGACCAGGGCTTCGATCTCGCGGACGTCGTCTACCTGGTCAAGCAACTCGAGGGGATCTCGACGGGCGCGGTTGAGTTCCGGGCGGTTCCCGGCGTCGGCGCCACCGAGGGATCGCTCGACGTGGTCCTCCCCGACCCGGTCGCCGGACAGATCTTCGCGCGGATCCGGCAGGGCAAGCCGCTCGGAGACCTCGGTCAGAACCTGGCCGGGACGGCTCCGTCGGAGGCGAACATCATCGTTCCGGTCGTCGATCACGATTCGGCAGGGACGGCGGCGAAGGTCGAGCAGATCCTGAACGACGCCGGATTCGACACATCTCCCGGGGTCGTCGATTACGCGACGTACGGCGCCGACGTGAAGGGATCCGTGATCGCGTACAAGGCCGGACACCAGAGCGACGCCGAAGTCGTGCAGAAGTACTTCCCCGGTCTCCGGTTGCTGGAGGTGCCGGACTCCACGTTGAGAGGCAGTCCGGTGGCGGTCTTCATCACGGGAGGTTTCGTCCTGCAGCCGGTGGGCAGCGGTGGCGGCTCGACGAGCTGCATCCCGCCGGAGTCCTGATGCGGGCGCTCATCCTCGCGGGGGGTGAGGGCTCGCGGCTGCGCCCCATCACGCACACCAACGCGAAGCAGCTGATCCCGATCGCGGGCGCGCCGATCCTGTTCCACGCGCTGGAGGCGATCCGCGACGCGGGCATCACCGAGGTCGGCATCGTGATCGGGCAGACCGGCGACGAGATCCGGACCGCCGTGGGGGACGGATCGACCTGGGGGCTCTCGGTGTCCTACATCCAGCAGGATGCACCGCTCGGCCTGGCGCATGCGGTCATGACGGCCCGCGACTTCGTCGCGGGCCAACCGTTCCTGATGTACCTCGGTGACAACGTGCTGCTCGAGGGTCTGAAGCGGTTCGTCGACGAGTTCGAACGGACGCGACCGGATGCGCAGATCTTCCTCGCGCGCGTGCCGGAACCGGAGCGGTTCGGCGTCGCGGTGCTCGACGGGGACCGGGTGGTGCGGTTGGTCGAGAAACCCACGTCGTTCGTGAGCGACCTGGCGCTCGTCGGCGTGTACCTGTTCGACGACTCGATCCTGGAAGCTGCCGACACGCTCCAGCCGTCGGCGCGAGGGGAGTACGAGATCACCGAGGCGATCCAGTGGCTGATCGATCACGGCAAGATGGTGCGTGCGGAGATGGTCAGCGCGTGGTGGAAGGACACCGGTCGTCCCGCCGATCTGCTCGAGGCGAACCGCGTGATGCTCTCGATCGTGCGGCCAGGCGTCGAGGGCGAGGTCGACGACCGCTCCACTCTCGAGGGGAGCATCCGGCTCGCCGTCGGTGCGAAGGTGATCCGTTCCGAGCTGCGAGGTCCGCTCGTGATCGGGCCCGGCGCGGTCATCGAGGATTCGGTCGTCGGTCCCAACGTGTCCGTCGAGCGCGACGTGCGGATCATGCGGAGCTCGGTGGAGGACTCGATCGTCATGGAGGGCTGCCAGATCGTGGACGTGCACGGTCTCGCCACGTCGATCCTCGGACGCAACGTCGAGGTGCTGCATTCCGGCGCCGGAGGCGTGCATCGTCTGGTCGTCGGGGACCAGAGCCGCGTCGAGCTGTACTGAGTCTCCGCTAGCCTCCACGGGTGCGAGTCGTGATCGATGCTCGGCCGGCGCTCGATCCTCGGCGCACCGGTGTGGGCCAATACACCCAACAGCTGATCCGATACCTGCCGATCGCTGACCCCGACGACGAGTTCGTCGCGTGGTACCTCCATGCACGCGGCCTCCTGCGCCCTCGCCGGTTCTTCGCGGACGTGCGCGCCCGGAACCTGAGCGAGAAGGCGTCGCGGTTCCCCGCGCGGATCTTCCAGCCGGCTTCGTACCGGCTGGGCGTGCCGCGGGTCGAGTGGCTCGTCGACTTCGACCTGTTCGTGGCGACGAACTTCCTGGCCCCCGCCACCGATCATCGTGACCGCGTCGTCCCGGTCGTCCACGATCTCGCGTTCCAGCACTTCCCGGAGTCGGCGCCGCACATCGATGAGCGTTGGCGGCGGCGGTTCGCGGCGACGCTCGCCGAGGCGCCGGCGATCATCGTGCCGTCCACCTCTGCAGCGCAGGATCTCCGCGAGTCGTTCGGGGTTGCCGGAGCGCGGGTCCACGTGGTGCATCACGGTGTCGATGCGCAGGCGTTCGCGCCGGTCTCGGATGCCGCCGTCGATGCCGTCCGACGCCGGTTCGGCATCCCCGGTCCCTACGTGTTGTTCGTCGGCGGCATCGAGCCTCGCAAGAACCTCGAGCACCTCGTGCGGGCGTTCGCCATGAGCGACTCCGGTCACCTCTCCCTGGTGCTCGCGGGTGGACCGGTTCGCTGGTACCCCGAGGCGACCGAGCGGCTGGACGCGGTCATCCAGTTGCTCCCGGAGAGCGTGCGAGCGCGCATCGTGCGCACCGACTACGTGAGTGAGCGCGACAAGCTCGCGCTGCTATCCGGTGCGACCCTGCTCGCGTATCCGTCGATCTACGAAGGGTTCGGGTTCCCGGTGCTGGAAGCATTCGCGGCGGGCGTGCCCGTGCTGACATCCAACGTGTCCTCGCTCGTCGAGGTGGCCGGAGAAGCCGCGGTCCTGGTGGATCCGGCGGACGTCGACGCGATCGCCGCCGCCCTCTCGGAGCTGGTGGCCGACGAAGACCTCCGCGCCGTGCTCTCGGCTGCCGGCGTGGCGAGGGCGTCACGCTTCACGTGGGAAGCGACGGCTCGCGCGACCGCGGCCGTGCTGCGGGAGGCGGCATCCGTGACGGCCTCCGGGGAAGGTCCCGGCCCACGTCCACGGTAGACTCCAGGCGTTCCCGGCTCCTCTGCGAGGTCCCACCATGACTCCCGATATCAACGTCCTCGTCACGGGCGGCGCCGGATTCATCGGCTCCCACCTGGTCGATGCATTGCTCGAACGCCCCTCGACGACGGTCACGGTGCTCGACCGTCTGTCGACAGGCGGCAGCCGCGCGAACCTGGAAGCGCACGACGGTGATCCCCGCCTGCGGTTCGTGCTCGGCGACGTCGCCGACGCCGACCTGGTGGACCGATCGGTCGCCGATGCCCATTGGGTGATCCACGCGGCCGCCGAATCACACGTCGACAGGAGCATCGACGACCCCGGCGAGTTCCTGCGCACGAACGTCAGCGGCACGCAGGTGGTGTTGGAGGCGAGCCGCGCGCACGACGTCAGGATGTTGATGCTCTCCACGGATGAGGTCTACGGGCCCGGCCGGCCGGATGACAGCGTCTTCGACGAAACGCACGCGCTGCAACCCGCCAGCCCGTACGCAGCGAGCAAGGCGGCGGCCGATCTGCTCTGCAGCGCGTACGTCGTCACGTACGGAGCCCCGGTCACGATCGTGCGCGGGACCAACGCGTTCGGACCACGTCAGATCGAGCGCGTGATGCCGACGTTCTCGATCTGCGCCCTCGAGGGTCGGGCCGTCCCCGTCTACGGCGCGGGCATGCAGCGGCGCGAGTTCCTCTTCGTCACGGATTGGGTCGATGCCGCGCTCACGGTGCTCGAGCACGGTGAGCCCGGTGGCATCTACAACATCGGGGGCGGCTACGAATTGGAGAACGTGGAGTTGGCGCGACGGATCTGCGCGTTGGCCGGCGTGCCCGAGTCGCAGATCTCGTTCGTCGCCGACCGCCCCGGTCACGACTTCCGGTACGGGTTGCGATCCGATCGTCTGCGCGGCCTCGGCTGGGAGCCTCGAGTGTCGTTCGACGACGGGCTCGCGCGCACCGTCGAGTGGTACCGCGATCACCTCTCCTGGCTACGACGCGCGCACGACGTTCCGGTCGTGACGGAGCCGCGCGCGGCCGGGGCGGGTCGATGAGGCTGGTCGTCACCGGGGCCGCGGGCGGGCTCGGACGAGCGTTCCTGCACGCGATCCCGTCCCACCACCAGGTCCAGGCGTTCACGCACGACGAGCTCGACGTCGGCGATCGGGATGCGGTGATGCAGACGATCCCGTTGCTCCGACCCGACGCGGTCCTGCATCTGGCCGCGTCGACCAAGGTGGACGCATGCGAGACCGACCCTGGGGCAGCCACTCGCGCCAACGCGCTCGGGACGCAACATGTCGCCCTCGCCGCGCGCGCGTGCGGGGCCGGCATCCTGTACGTGTCGACCGACTACGTCTTCGACGGCATGAAGGGGGCGCCGTACGACGAGATGGACGCGCCGCACCCTCTCTCGGTGTACGGGCGGACGAAGCTCGCGGGGGAGCGGTTCGTGCGCGACCTGGTTCCGGAGCACTTCATCGTGCGAACGAGCTACGTGTACGGCGCGGGCGACGACTACGCAAGCGGGGCGGTCGAACGGCTCAGCAGGGGCGAGAGCGCCGGCGGCATCCGTGACCGGATCGGATCGCCGACGTTCGTCCGGCACCTGGCGGATCGGCTGCTGCCGCTGCTGCTCACCGGCCGGTTCGGCACCTATCACCTGGCCGGGTCCGAGCCCGCCTGCTGGTTCGACGTCCTGCAGCGCGTGCGAGAGATCGGCGGGCTCCCCGGGACGGTCGACGCGCAGGCGTTCGCGTCGCTCGGCCTCGTCGCGCCGCGTCCGGCCAACTCCGCCCTGGCGAGCGCGTACCTCGAGCACATCGGGATCGAACCGCTCCCCGAACTGGACGAAGCGGTCGCGGAGTGGCTCGGCTCCGGATCCACGGGCGCGTCCGTCGACGGCGCCGGTTGAGCAGGCGGCGACCGGCCGGATGCTACGCTGACCTGCGCTGATGGCCGCGACCTCCGACCACGATCCCACGATCGACGATCTCTCCCGCGAGCTCTACTGGGCGCAGGAGCGCGTCTCGCGTGCCCGGATGGACACCCCCGAGGTCCGCGACCGGCTCCTCGACCTCTCGATGCAGCTGCGCTCCGACGAGAAGGTGATCATCCCGCAGGGTGAGGGCAACCTGGCGTCGACGTCGCGCTGGCGGCGGAAGCTGAAGTACGGATTGTTCCGGGTGGCGAGGCCGATCTCGTGGCGGTACGACCGCCTGCTGGCCGACCACGCCGAGCTGACCACGAGCCTCGCCGAGCGGTTGATGGCCGTCGAGGCCGAGGTCGCCCGCCTCCGCGCCGAGATCGAACCCGATCCGTCGTCTGCTGAAACGGACGGACCGGCGTGAGGGTCGCCGTCCTTCACCCGCAGACCGCGTTCGTCCGCGGCGGTGCGGAGACGCACGCCGAGGGGCTGGTGCGCGCGTTGCGGGCGGCCGGCCACGACGCGGACCTCGTGCAGATCGCCGGCAAGTGGTACCCGGCCTCGCAGCTCGCGCACCAGATGGCCGTGTGGCGGAGCTTCGACATCACCGAGTCGAACGGATTGAAGGTCGACGCGGTCGTGGGGCTCAAGTTCCCCGCGTACCTCGTGGAGCACGAGCGGAAGATCGTATGGCTGATGCACCAGCATCGGACGGCATACGAGCTCTGGGATCACCCGGTGTACGCGGACCTGTCCCGTCAGGAGGACGGCCCTGCGGTCAGGGACATGGTGTGGAACGCCGACCGGCTCTCGTTGAACGAAGCCAAACGCGTGTTCACCAACTCCAAGAACGTGAAGGAGCGGCTGTGGACCTCGCTCCGGATCCCGGCGGAGGTGCTGTACCACCCGTCGCCCGTCATGGAGCATCTGATGGACCAGCCGTCGGGGCCGCTCGGGGAGTACGTGCTGTTCCCGAGCCGGATGGAGAGCCTGAAGCGACAGTCGCTCGTCGTCGACGCGATGCAGCACGTGAAGACCGCGGTCGGGCTGGTCCTGGTCGGGAAGGGGCCGGACGAGCAGGCGCTCCGCGATCAGGTGGATCGCCTGGGACTGCAGCAGCGCGTGCGGTTCGAGATCGATGTGACCGACGAGCGGTTGTTCCAGCTGTACGGGGCCGCGCTGGCCGTCTACTACGGGCCGTTCGACGAGGACTACGGCTACGTGACGCTGGAGGGGTTCGCCGCCGACCGGCCGGTGGTGACGCTCGCCGACAGCGGCGGCCCGCTCGAGTTCGTGGTCGACGGCGAGACGGGCCTGGTGGCGTCGCCGGAGCCCCGGGCGATCGCGGAGGCGTTCGACCGGCTCCACGCCGACCGCGACCTCGCATCGCGGCTGGGCGTCGCCGGCAACGCGCTGGTCCGCTCCGAGGTTCCTCGCTGGCCCGACGTCGTCGCGCGGCTGCTGGATTGATGCTCCGCGACATCGTTCGAACGTTCACGCGCCGGGCGCCCCCGGCGGCTCCCGGCTCGGTGGGAGAGCTGGTGTTCTCGGGACCGCTGCCGCCGGCTCGAACGGGTGTCGCCACGTACGACCGCGCGGTGCTGGACGGCCTGCGCCGCATCGGGTTCTTCGACCGGCACCGGATGGATGTGCTCTGGCCGGTCGAGCCCAAGCACGCTCCGCGGCTGCCGGGGTACCGGCTCGGCGTGTTCGAGCTGGGCAACAACATCGAGTTCCACCTGGAGGCCTACCGCGCCGCGTTCCTCGCGCAGTCGTCGCTCATCGTGCTGCACGACCTGGCGCTCGACGATTTCGTCCGGGGGTTGCGGACGCTCGGCGATCCGCTCGGGTTCATGGCGACGCGCGAGGCGGCCGCGCTCCGGCTCAACCTTCACTCTCCGGACGTCGTGCGCAACGAGCCGCTGCGAGAGCCGTGGTGCGCGCACGTCGCTCGCCGCGCGCGCGGCATCATCGTCCATTCCGCGTTCTGCGCTCGGTACCTCGAGGAGGCCGGCTGTCGCACGCCCGTCTTCGTCGTGCCGCACCCCATCGTGGAGTCGGAAGCCGATATCCGGCGCGCGGTCGATCGCGGGGTCGAGCTCCGCGCGGAGCGTGCGACGAAGGGCATGCGGTCGTTGGTGGTGGCGCCGGGCGACCTCAACCAGGCGAAGCGACTCGACGCCGTGTTGGGAGCCGCACACGCGCTCGACGACGACGTCCATGTCGTCCTGGTCGGTCGGAGGATCGAGGGGTACGACGTCGACGCGGTCGTCGACGCCGCTCGGCTCGGCGATCGCGTCGCGCTCGTCCCCGATGTGTCCGACGACGACTTCCGCGGATGGCTCGCCGCGGCCGACGTCGTCGTCGACCTCCGGTTCCCGCATCGGGGCGAAGTGAGCGGGTCGCTGATCCGCGCGATGCAGGCCGGCAAGGCGTCGATCGTGAGCGCCACCGGGACGTACCTCGACGTACCCGACAGCGCGGTGCTCCGTGTCGCCCCGGGCCCGACGAACCCGGACGAGCTTGCCGAACGGATCCGTTCGCTGCTCGCCGATGACGACCTGCGGTCCCGGATGGGCGAAGCAGCACGAGCTCACGTGGACGCGGTTCGAACGTCGGAGGCCACCGCGAAGGGCTACGAGCACGCGATCGAGGAGACCCTGCGGCTCGTCCGCGACCCCGCTCACAAGGCCCTCGCGATCTGGGGCAAGGCGCTCGCCGATCTCGGCGCCGACGAGGACGATCTGCGCGAAGGCTTGGGTGTGGACTACGCGCGAGCGCTCGCCACCTTCCGCGGAACGTCATAGAACCTCCGGGATCGCGCGGTCACCCGTTGCTAGACTCGAACGCACCGCGTCTGACCTGCGCATCCACCCGAGGAGCCACGACATCACGGCCGCATTGAGCGTCACCGAACGCACGTCCGAGTCGCTTTCGCTGCGGCCGGTCGCGCGCGTCCGAGAGCTGTACGCCTATCGCGAGATCCTGCTGAACCTCGTCCGCAAGGAGCTGAAGGTCAAGTACACGGCGTCGATCCTCGGCGCGGTCTGGTCGATCCTGAACCCCATCGTGTTCCTCGCGGTCTTCACGTTCGTGGTGAAGGTCCTGGGCAACGCCACCCCGCACTACCCCGTGTTCCTCCTGTCGGGGTTGCTCGCATGGAACCTGTTCTCGGTGGCGGTGGGCAACGGCACCCGGTGCGTGATCGACAACGGCAACCTGGTCAAGAAGGTGGCCTTCCCCCGCGAGATCCTCCCGCTGTCCGTGATCGGCGTGGTCCTGGTGGACTTCGTCCTTCAGTCGGTGGTGCTGTTCCTGTTCATGATCGTGAGCGGCTACGGGTTCCACCTGGAGGCGCTCGTCCTGTATCCGCTCTCGTTCGCGACCCTCGTGGTGTTCTCGACGGCGATGGTCTTCTGGGTGTCGGCGTTGAACGTCCGGTACCGCGACGTGCAGCACCTCATCGGCCTGGCGCTGCTGGTGTGGTTCTGGATGACGCCGATCGTGTATCCGGGAGGACTGGTCCAAGACAAGCTGACCGCGGCGACGGCGCCGTGGTCCCCGCATCTGTGGACGGTGTATCTGCTCAACCCGCTCACGCCGATCGTCTCCGGGTTCCAACGGGCGCTGTACGCGACGGTATCGCCCGGGGGTACCCGCGTGCTCCCGGATGTGAGCGTGCTCTGGCTCGCCGGGGTCATCGGTGCGGTGCTGGTGTTCTCCTGTCTGTTGTTCCTCTACACGTGGCGGCTCTTCTTCCGGCTCTCGGGCGATTTCGCGGAGGAGCTGTGAACTCCGCGCTCGAGGTCGAGGACGTCTCCAAGGTCTTCCGCCTGTTCCGCGAACGGCCGAGCTCGCTGAAGCAGCGCGTGCTGTCGGGACGGATGCGGGCCGAGGACTTCTGGGCGCTCCGCGACATCGCGTTCGCCGTGGAGGAGGGGTCGTCGCTCGGGTTGATCGGCCACAACGGCTCGGGCAAGACCACGCTGCTGAAGTGCATCGCCGGGATCCTTCGGCCCACGTCCGGGGTGATCCGGTACCGGGGCAGGGTCGCAGCGTTGCTGGAGCTCGGGGCCGGGTTCCATCCGGAGCTGACCGGTCGCGAGAACGTCTACCTGAACGCCTCGTTCCTGGGCCTGTCGCGCAAGGATACGGATCGCGTCTACGACGACATCGTCGCGTTCGCGGAGCTGCAGGACTTCATGGACAACCAGGTGAAGTTCTTCTCGTCGGGCATGCTGGTCCGGCTCGGGTTCGCCGTGGCCGTACACGTGGAACCCGACATCTTGTTGATCGACGAGGTGCTCGCCGTCGGCGACGAGGCGTTCCAGGCGAAGTGCCTCGATCGGGTCCGGAGCTTCCAGGCGGAGGGCCGGACGATCGTGTTGGTGACGCACGCGCTCGACACCGTCCGAGCGGTCTGCGACCGGGCGGTGATGCTCGACCACGGGCGCATCCACGCGATCGGCATGCCCGACGACGTGGTGCGCGAGATGCGGTACGTCTTGCTGGGCGTCACCGACCCGGGTTTCATCGCCGAGGAGGGGAGCCGCGAGGCCGAGATCGAGGCGGTGGAGTTGATCCGCGCATCCGGCGCCGGCGACGGCCCCGTGCTCCGCGACGATCCGTTGACGATCCAGATCGACGTCCGGACGAACGAGCCCGTCGACGATCTCGACGTGGATTTCGCGGTGCTGGACGGAGCGACGAACCATCCGGTGATCGAGGAGCGAACCTCGAGCATGGGCATCGTGATCGATCGGTTCGACGGGAAGAAACGCGTGCGCTTCCGGATCCCGTCGTTCCCGTACACGGCGGGCAAGTACTGGGTCACGATCGGTCTGTCGTCGCGCACCACCGGCCATCTGTTCCACGTGCAGACGCAGCGATACCTGTTCGAGGTGATCGAGGTGCCTCGCGTGCAGGAGCACATCGAAGTCGTCGTCGAAGCCGAGGTCGAGGACCTGTGAGCGACAGCGCTCCGTCCCAGGACGTCGCCCGAACGGAAGGGAAGCGACCAACCATGTTGATCGGACTGATCCTGTTCTCCGTGCTGCTCGCCGCCGGCGCCCAGCTCACGCTGAAGCACGGCATGAACCAGGTCGCCGACAACTCCGGCGTGCTCACCCTGTCGTCGGCGTCCATCAAGGATGTCGTGTCGACGCCCGCGGTCTGGGCGGGCCTCATCCTGTTCGGGCTGTCCGCGATCGTCTGGCTCGCGGTGCTCTCGCGCACCTCGCTCTCGTTCGCGTACCCGTTCGCGTCGCTCACGTACGTGTTGATCCTGCTCGCCGACCGATTCCTGTTGAACGAACAGGTCCCCCTCCTGCGCTGGGCGGGCGTGTTCTTCATCATGGTCGGCATCGTGCTCGTCGCGCAGACGCCCCATCGATGACCGCTGCCCGCGAGGCGGAGCTCGCCGTCGTCATCGTGAACTTCAACACCGGGGAGTACCTCGAGCGGTGCCTCGCGTCCCTCCAGGCCCATCGTGGGGAGATCGACGTCGACGTGCTCGTGATCGACAACGCATCGCATGACGGCAGCCACACGAAGGCGATCGCCGCTCATCCGTGGGCGCGTCTCATCGAGAATCGAGCGAACGTCTTCCTCTCGCCCGCATGGAACCAAGGAATCCGCGAGACCGTCGCGCCGTACGTCCTGCTGCTGAACCCCGACACGGAGTGGTGGACGGGGACGCTCGCCGACTTCGTCGAGGTCGCGCGCGCCCACCCGCGAGCGGGGATCGTGGGGCCGATGGTCCGGAACACGGACGGGACCGTGTATCCGAGCGGTAGGCGCATCCCGAGCGTCACGGACGCCGCGGGTCACGCGTTCATCGGGCCGTTCGCACCCGACAACCGTTTCAGCAGGCGCTACCGCATGGAGGGCTGGGACCGAACCACCGAGCGCGAGGTCGACTGGGTCTCGGGCTGCTGCATGCTCCTGCCCCGCAAGGTGTTCGACGAGGTGGGGCTCCTCGACGAGTCGTTCCTCCTCTACGGCGAGGAGCTGGACCTGGCCACGCGGCTCCGCGGCGCGGGATGGTCCGTCCTGTTCACCCCGAGGGTCGAGGTCCTCCACGCGATCGGCGTGTCGACGGGGCGCTCCCGCCGGATGACGGTGATGCACTCCGCGAGCATCTACCGGTACTACCGCAAGCACCGCGCGGCCGGATGGCGGAAACTGACGTTGCCGATCGCGTGGATGGCACTTCGCGTGCGGGCCGAGGTCGCGTGGATGAGAGGGAGGTTCTCCGGATGAAAGCGGTCGTGCTGGTCGGGGGCGAGGGCACGAGGCTCCGTCCCCTGACCGAGACGATCCCCAAACCGCTGGTGCCGCTGATGGATCGGCCGTCGCTCGATCACGTCCTGGACCATCTCGCCCGTCACGGCGTCCACGAAGTGGTCCTGTCGTCTCCGTACCTGGAGGACATGTTCGATCCGTTCATCGAGTCGCGCCACGGCGATCCCGCGATCACGTGGATCACGGAGACCGCGCCGCTCGGTACGGGCGGGGCGATCGTCAACGCGCTCGCCTCGCTCGGCGACGAACCGTTCTTCGCGCTGAACGGCGACATCCTCACGGACCTGGATCTGACCGCGATGCTCGCGTTCCACCGGGAGCGCGGCGCGGACGCCACGATCGCGCTCCACCATGTCGAGGATGCCCGGGCGTTCGGTTTGGTGCTGACCGGCCCGGACGGGCGGGTGGAGGAGTTCCGGGAGAAGCCCGAGCTGGCGATCCCCGGCGACATCAACGCCGGCACATACCTGTTGGATCCGGCGATCCTCGAGGGATGGGCGGCGGGGGAGCACATCTCGATCGAACGCGAGGTGTTCCCGGTGGTCATCGCCGCGGGACACGATGTGTTCGGCTTCCTCTCGGATCCGTATTGGCTCGATCTGGGGACGCCCGCACAGTATCTGGAGGCGCACTTCGACCTGTTCGAAGGCAAGGTTCGGGGGGTCTCCTATCCGGCGCCCTGGATCGACCCGACGGCCGACGTCGACGTGCGCGCGCATCTGGGGCGTTGGGTCGCGGTCGGACCGGGAGCCGTCATCGGAGCCGGCGCGCAGGTCGACGACTCGGTGATCCACCGGGACGCGGTCGTGGAGGGCGAGGCGCGGATCGTGGCGTCGGTCCTCGGCCCGGGGTCCCGGGTGGGATCGGGGGCCACCCTGATGGGATGCGTTCTGGGGGAAGGCTCCCGGGTTGCCGACGGCGCGGACCTGGACGGGGCACGGGTGCCGGCCGGTACGGTTGCGGTCGGGGAGTAGCTTCTCCGGTCCGGCCGGATCCGTGTGTTACGGTGCGGCTTCCGACCGGGAACCTTCCATGCGACGCATCCGTTCACTCGTGCTCGTCGTCGCCGTTTCGGCGGCCCTCGTCCCCGCGCCTGCCGCGCGCGCGGATGGGCCTATCACGTTCTACGGCAGCGGTTGGGGACACGGGCTCGGTCTGTCCCAATGGGGGGCGTACGGGCTGGCGACCAAGGGGTGGTCGGCGAACAAGATCCTCACGCATTTCTACAGCGGCACGAAGGTGACGAAGAGCGAGGGTCATCCAGGTGACATCCGGATCGTGCTCGCGTCGGCCGAAGGCGAGTTGCATCTCACGGCGGCGGCCGGACCGGTGCGTCTATCCGTGCAGAAGGCGGTCGGGGGCACGCTCGTCGGCAAGATCCCCGACGGCGAGACGTGGGTCGTTCGATCGGTCGACGGCGGGTACCAGGTGCACGACGCGACCGGTGCCGTGGTCGGCGGGAAGACCTGGGGCAGTGCGACATCCGATCTCTTCGCGACGTACGCCGACCACGGCGCGCGCGTCACGGTGCCCGAAGGCGGGGCGACCTACAACCGCGGCACGCTCGAGTTCAACCTCACGGCGTGCACCAACGGCTGCTCGCTCCGGCTGATCCTGCAGGTCCCGTTCGAGGAGTACCTGCTCGGGATCGGCGAGGTGCCGAGCAGCTGGCCCGCGGAAGCGCTGCGCGCACAAGCCATCGCGGCGCGGAGCTTCGCGCTCTACAAGCTCCGGAAGTACGGCCTGCAGCCGACGTGCAACTGCGACCTGACGGACGGCTCGAACGACCAGGTGTACATCGGGTGGGACAAAGAGGGCGGCCCGGACGGCGAGCGATGGGTCAAGGCGGTCCGCTCGACGGCCGGCTCCATCGTGACGTACCACGGAGCGGTGGCGCTGACGGTGTTCACCGCGTCGGACGGCGGGCACACGGAAGACCTGAACGTGCAATGGGGGACGCCGCTGTCGGAGTTCCCCTACCTGGCGGGCGTCTGCGATCCCGGCGACTACACCGCCGCCAACCCCTGGACCGATTGGTCGCGCCGGTTCACCATGAGCGCGCTCACCTCGGCGCTCGTCCCATACACGGGGGACATCGGGGCGGTGTCGGGGTTCGGCAACATCGTTCGCGGGGTCTCCGGGAGGATCGAGGATGCCGTGGTGCACGGGGCCGACGCGGACGGCTCCATCACCGGGAGCGAGCTTCGATCGGCGCTCTCGCTGCCCGACGACCGCGTGTGGATCAACGTGGACAAGAACGTGGTCGGAGCCATCCGTTCGAAGTACGACTCGCTGATGTGCGAACCGGGCCTTCCTACGTCCACGTCGAAGCAGCTCGCCGGCGGAGCCCGGCAGACGTTCCAGACGGGGGCGATCTATCGCAACGGCGCGCTCGACGCGACGGTGTGGCTGAAGGGGCCGGTCTACGAGGAGTACCTGGCCGTGGGCGGCGCTCCGGGGCGGCTCGGCCTGCCCATCGCGGATCCGCTCAACATCGGGAAGCTCCGTGGCATCCATTGTCCGGACGGCTGCTCGCGCGGCGTGTTCGAGCACGGGCGCATCTACTGGAACGGCGGCTTCGGAGCGTTCGCTCTCTGGGGGACCGTCTTGTCGTTCTATCTCGACCGGGACGGAGCGACCGGATCGCTCGGTTTCCCGACATCCCGCGTACAGGTGCACGACAACGGGTCGCATTCGGCGACGTTCGAGCACGGCACGATCGCGTGTTCGAAGGCCGGCGCGTGCACGATGAAGCCGACGTAGCGCCGAGCGAGCTTCGAGCTAGCAGCCTTCGCCGAGCTTCCCCTCGGGCGCGTTGCTGGTGCACACGAACGCTTCGATGAACCCTCTCGCGATGTTCGTCGATCGCGGTCCGTCGACCGTTGCGGGACACGTCTGGAGCTTGTTCCACGCGGTCAAGGCGAGCGCCGTCCCGTCCGGCAACGGCGTGTAGGGGGCGAGGATCACGTTGTGGCTCTCGTTCGCGATCGTCGTGAGCCGAGCAACGATCGCGGACGGGAGCGCGCCGTCGCCGGACTGCCGGTAGTACATGATCACGGCCCCGTGCTCCAGGTTGTGCACGGCGTTCGTCTCCTGGATCGGCGCCGTGTACACCCGCGGCGGGATCGGGAGCGGCGTCGGGTCGTGGTACCCGGACGTCGCTGGATGCTGGTCGTAGGTGTAGCTCGCGCCAGGTTGGAGGTGCAGGCCGCCGGGGGCACTTGCCGCGGGGGTCTGAACCTTGCTGCAACCGGCCGCCTTCGCCGCGTCGATCGCGGACTGCGGGAGGGGGCGAGGGCTCGCCGCGCGCTGCAGGTAGAACACGACGCCGACACCGACGACCCCGATCAGCGCGAACGCGCCCAGGCGACGGATGCGGGCTGATCGCTCGGCGCGCTTGCGTTCCGCCTCCCTCGCCTGCCGTGCCAGTTCCTTGCGCTCCCGCCGTTCGGGGCTCGCCCCCGTTGATGACGTCGGCGCCGCAGGGCCGGTCGCGGGACGGCGCGGTTTGCGCTTCTTCCTATTCGCCATGAGGCTAGATCGGCGTGGTCGGTTCGCGCGCGACGCCCTTGTAGGTCTGGCCGCCGTACCCCGGAACCTCGAACTGCGACGAGAAATCGAACGCGACCGGGAGGCTCACGCTGGCGCATGTCTGGAGACGGTGCCAGGCGACCAGGGCCATCTGGACACCGGCGGGCAGCTTGCCCGCGTCGCCCTGGTCCGGATAGTCGTACGGGGCGATGATGATCTTCGCCTGGCCCACGTCCACATCCGACGTCGGTTGTCCGTAGAAGGCCTTCAGGTCATCCAGCGCCTTCCCCGTCGTGCCCGGCGCGTACCAGATGACCACCGCGCCGTGCTCGAGCGAGTGGATCGTCCGGTAGACGTCCGGCGGCGAGGTGTAGATCCCGGCGGGGAGGGGCGACGGGTCGTGGGGTCCGGACGCGGGCGGCGTCGTCGGGTACGTCGAGAGCTTCGGCGGTGTGGTCAGGTCGGCGGACGAGCCGATGTGCTCGTGGTCGATCGCGGGGTCGGCGCCCGGCGCGTTCGCGTAGTTGGGCGTCTCCTGCACCGCGTCGCAACCTGCCGTGCCTTTTGCCGCCGACGCCTGGGAGAGGACCGTAGCCGCAGACGGGATGCCGGTCGCGGAGGCGTCACCTCCACCCGAGGTGAGGAAGACCGCGACGACGGTGATGGCGACCGCGACCACGACGAGCCCCATCCCGAGCGTCCGGTTCCGGCGTCGTCGAGCCATCGACCGCTGGATCTCCTCGCGCTTGAGCCGCGCCTCTTCGCGCCGCTCGGCCTTGGTCGCGCGCCGTCCTGGATCGCCCTGGTTGCTTCCTGCCACGCCTGCACCTCGTCGTCCCTCGGGTCCGCAAGCTTACCGACAGCTCACGCATCTGCGCCGCACCGACGCGCTCCTCATGCCCGGGGAGACCCGCCCTCTTCGTGCTCAGGGCTCCATCGTTCCCTCCCGGAAGAGGTCCTCGTCGGGCGGTCGAACCAGGTCGGCACCGCGGCCGGGCGGGGCGGCACCGATGTCGATGCCCCGCACGAGCGCGGCAGGCACGCGCGCGCTCTTGCCCATGACGAGGCCGCTCGCCGCGGCCACCTCGTCCGCCACGGCGACCACCGTCACCTCCAGCTCGCGCCCGAGGTGGTCAGGTTCGCCGCGGAGATCGACCAATGCAGGGAGGCCGGCGCATCCGATCGCCACGTTCACCAGTCCGTTGCGCCAGGGACGCCCGAACGTGTCGGTCATCACGACCCCCAGGCGCGAGAGACCCAGCAGCGCGCTGAGCGCCGCTCTGATCGCTTCCGTGGATCCGTCGGGATCGAGCGGAAGGAGCGACACGAACCCCGCCTCGACGTTGGACGCATCCACACCGGCGTTGGCGCAGACGAAGCCGTGGCGTGTCTCCGCGATGATCAGCTCGCCCCGCCGGGCGACGACCCGGCGGGTCTCACGTTCCACCCATGCCGAGCGGCCCTCACCCTCGTCGGGGACGACGCGCCCCTCGGCCTTCGAGACGATCTTCTGCGTGATCGCGACGACGTCTCCCTCCCGCGCGCCGAGGGCTCGCAACGGCCCGGCGAGCATCGTCGCGAGGTCGTCGCCTTCGCGGATCTCCGGGAGACCCTCGACCGGCCAGATCTCGATCGTCACGACGCCAGCTCGACGGCTACCAGGGCCACCGCGGCGGCGATCTCGTCGTCGCGCATCACGGTGTCGGTGACGGCCACGCGGACGCCGAGCTCGTCCGCGATCGTCGACGCGGCATCGCGGTCGCGTTCATCGATCACCCACCCCGAGAGCAGGTCGCGGTACGCGCGCGCCGCGCCGATCGCCGACACTTCGAGCCCGACGGCGGGCATCAGCTTGTCGGCCATGCCCGCGAGCGGCGCGCCCCCGACGATCGGCGAGACGCCGACCACGGGCCCGGTCCGGCCGGCGACGGCATCCCGCACGCCGGGCACCGACAGGATCGGCCCGATCGATACCACGGGGTTCGACGGACACAGGAGCACGATGTCGGCGCCGGCGATCGCGTCGAGGACGCCGGGAGCGGGGATCGCTCGTTCGATGCCCTCGAACCGGATCCCCTTCACCGGATCCTCCGCGTGCCGCTTCACCCAATACTCCTGGAAATGGAGGTCGAGCGGCTCGCCGGCAGCGTCGAACACGTCGATCCTGGTCGTCACGGGGTCGTCCGACATCGGCAGCACAGCGATGGGCACACCGAACAGCATGGCGCAGAGGGCGGTCGTCGCCTGCGACAGCGTGCGGCCTTCATGCAGGAGCTGCGTCCGCAACACGTGCGTCGCAAGGTCGCGGTCACCCAGGTTGAACCAGGCGTCCACCGCGCCCGATGCACGCATCGAATCCATCGCGTTGAACGTCTCGCCGGCCCGTCCCCAGCCCCGTTCGCGGTCCATCAGATCGGCCAGCCAGTAGCAGACGGAGTCGAGGTCGGGGGAGACGTGCAGGCCGTGGATCACGATGTCGTCGCCGGTGTTCACGACGACCGTGCCCAGCGCACCGGGATATGCGCGGTCGACCCCGCGCAGGAACTTCCCCGCGCCGACCCCACCGGCGAGCGCCACGATCTGCATCGCGGCATAGCGTAGTAGGCTCGCCGGGATGCCCCAGGCGACACCGCAGCAGTTGCGTCGCGCAGTCGCCCGCGCCGGGTCGGGGAAGGCGCTGTCGCTCGACGAGACCGAGGCGCTCCTGTGGGCGCGCGGAGACGACCTCGAGCGGCTCTTGGCGGTCGCCTCCGGGCTCCGCGACCTCGGACACGGACACACGGTGACCTACTCCCGGAAGGTCTTCATCCCGCTCACCATGCTCTGCCGGGACCATTGCCACTACTGCACGTTCGCGAAGCCGCCTGCCAAGCTGGACCACCCGTTCCTCACGCCCGACGAGGTGGTGGCCATCGCGGAGGCCGGACGGAAGATGGGCTGCAAGGAAGCTCTCTTCACGCTCGGCGACCGTCCGGAGGAACGTTACGACGTCGCGCGAACGTGGCTGGACGAGCGCGGGTTCGGCTCGACCCTGGAGTACGTCCGCGCGGTCGCGATCCGGGTGATAGAGGAGACCGGCCTCCTGCCCCACCTCAATCCCGGCGTGATGACCTACGAGGAGATGGCGCGCCTGAAGCACGTGAGCGCCTCGATGGGCATGATGCTCGAGACGTCCTCCGATCGGTTGTCGGAACGAGGCGGGCCGCACTTCGGCTCGCCGGACAAGGCCCCCGCCGTTCGGTTGCGGACGATCGAGGATGCCGGCCGGCTCGCGATCCCGTTCACCACCGGGATCCTCGTCGGTATCGGCGAGACGGCGCGCGAGCGCGCCGAGTCCCTGTTCGCGATCCGCGACCTTCATCGGCGCTACCGCCACGTCCAAGAGGTGATCGTGCAGAACTTCCGGGCGAAGCCCGGCACCGCGATGCGTCATGCGCCCGAGCCGGAGGACGAGGAGTTCCTCGCCGCCGTGGCCACGGCACGGGTCGTCCTCGGTCCACACATGAGCGTGCAGGCCCCGCCCAACCTCTCGGATCCCGCGCAGCGGCTGCGTCTCCTCGACGCCGGCATCAACGACTGGGGCGGCGTGTCGCCGCTCACGCCCGACCACGTGAACCCGGAGAAGCCGTGGCCCACGCTGCAGGCGCTGTCGGCGACGACGGCCGAACGAGGGTTCGCGCTCAGGGAGCGACTCACGATCTACGGCCGGTACGCCGAGCGGCCGGATCCCTACGTGGCATCGAAGATGCGCGCGCCGATCGCCGCGCTGCTGGGCGCCGACGGTCTCGCGGTCGAAGGACAGGTTCCCGAACCGGTTGCGTGGCAAGACCCCGACGTTCGGTGGAAGCCTCGAACGATCGAGCTGACCTTCGCGAAAGGACCCGGAGCCGGGCTCCGGGAGGACGCGATGTCGGTCTACGGCGACTTCGACGCCCTCGACGTGACCCGCGATTGGTCGAATCGCGACGTCACGCCGGAGCGCCTCGATGTGGATATCAAAGTGGCCCTCACGAAGGCGGCGGCCCATCGTTCGATCACGGATGCGGACGCGCTCGCGCTGTTCCGCGCTGAGGGTTCGGCGCTCGACGCGCTCTGCCGCGTCGCCGACGACCTGCGCGCGGAGGCCGTGGGCGACGAGGTCACCTACGTCATCAACCGGAACATCAACTTCACCAACGTCTGCTACGTCGGGTGCCGTTTCTGCGCGTTCGCTCAACGTGAGGTCGACGCCGAGTCGTACACGCTCACGCTCGACCAAGTGGCCGATCGAGCCGAGGAAGCCTGGGCCGCGGGGGCGACCGAGGTGTGCATGCAAGGCGGGTATCCACCCGGACCTCCCGGGCACGTTCTACTTCGACCTGCTCGACGCCATCCGCGCGCGAACCCCCGGTATGCACATCCACGCGTTCAGTCCCATGGAGGTCTTGAACGGCGCCACGAAGCTCGGCATCTCCTTCAAGGAATTCCTCGAGGAATGCCTGATGCACGGCCTCGGCACGATCCCCGGCACGGCGGCGGAGATCCTCGACGACGACGTCCGGTGGCTCTTGACCAAGGGTAAGCTCCCGGCAGACACGTGGGAGGAGATCGTCCGCACCGCACACGGTCTGGGCATCCGGAGCAGCTCCACCATCATGTTCGGACACGTCGACGCCCCGCCACACTGGGTCGCGCACATCCGCCGGCTCGGGCGTATCCAGGCGGACACGGGCGGCTTCACGGAGTTCGTGCCGTTGCCGTTCGTGCACCAGAACGCCCCCATCTACCTCGCGGGCAAGGCTCGCGCAGGAGCGACCTTCGAGGAGAACCTCCGGATGCACGCCGTCGCGCGGATCTTGCTGGACGGACTGATCCCCAACGTGCAGGTGTCGTGGGTCAAGCTCGGGATCGACGCATGCCAGGACATCCTGCGGTCCGGTGCGAACGATTTCGGCGGAACGCTCATGGAGGAAACGATCAGCCGGATGGCCGGCGCCGAGTGGGGGATCAGCATGTCGCCGGACCGGTTCGACGACGCGATCCGCGCGATCGGTCGCGTTCCCGCGGTGCGCACCACGACGTACGGCAGGGTGGATAGCGCGCGAAACAGTCAATCGGCTTGACCGTTACGGTCAATGAGATTGACCATCACATTTCTGCCTCGAAGCACTTGCACGTGGCGCATATGCCCGACACGATGAACATGACAAGGTTCGGACTGGCGACGAAGAGGGAACGCGAGGCAGGAACTTTCTCGGATTAGCCCTTGTCACCGAGGACGTTCTTCCCTCAGAATCACATGGATGTGATTTGGGGGGGAGACGAGAGGTGCACCACTACATCCCTTGGCAAGAACGAGCACGGTGTCGTGATTACGACCCAGAGGTTTTCTTCCCCGAGAAGGGAGGCTCATCGAGGGAGGCCAAACGGATCTGTAGCGAATGCCCCGTTCGGATCGAATGCCTCAACTACGCCCTTCGCCGCGATGAACGTTACGGCGTGTGGGGCGGGATGAGTGAACGGGAGCGTCGGCGCCTGAAACGGATGGCGTCTTAGATCCACGGGAAACGCGAAGGAGGGAAGCATGGCAGCCAGGAAGACAACGGCTCGCAAGCCCGCGGCTCGCAAGAAGACCGCGGCCCGTAAGCCGGCCGCTCGTAAGAAGACGGCCGCACGGAAACCAGCCGCACGCAAGCCCGCGGCTCGTCGGAAGACGGCAGCACGCAAGCCCGCGGCTCGCAAGAAGACGGCAGCACGCAAGCCCGCGGCTCGCAAGAAGACCGCAGCACGCAAGCCCGCGGCTCGCAAGAAGACCGCAGCACGCAAGCCCGCGGCTCGCAAGAAGACGGCAGCACGCAAGCCCGCGGCTCGCAAGAAGACGGCAGCACGCAAGCCCGCGGCTCGCAAGAAGACGGCAGCACGCAAGCCGGCCGCCCGGAAGAAGACGGCGGCTCGCAAGCCAGCGGCGCGCAAGCGCTGAGCGATCGACGGACCGACGTGTGAAGGGGGGCGGTGAGCCCCCCTTCCGCTTGTCAGGAGTCCGGGCCTGCTAGGCTCCGCGCCGCGCGGGAGCGCATCGCATGACTGCATCGTCCACCGAAACCCCTTCTGAGCTCGCGCCCTCGGTGTTGGTCGTCCTGGTGGTCCGGGACGCCGCCGGATGGCTCCGCGGCTGCCTGTCGGCGCTCGGCGCGCAGACGTACCCGCGGATGGGGGTCATAGCCGTCGACAACGCGTCGCGCGACGGTTCGCGAGAGCTCCTCACCCAGGCGCTCGGCGAGCGACGGGTCGTCACGTCCGAACAGGATCGGGGGATCGCGGGATCGGTGAGCGCCGCCCTCGAGATCACCGCCGCTCGCGAGGCGGACTACCTTTTGGTGTTGCACGACGACACCGCTCTCGACCCCGACGCCGTGACGCGCCTCGTCGAGGCGGCGATCGGGATGCGGGTCGAGAACGTGGGCGTGGTGGGTCCCAAGGTTGTCGACTGGGACGAGCCCCGTCTCCTCCGAGACGTCGGCAGGTCCGCCGACCGCTTCGGGCATGCGTACACGCCCTTGCAACCCGGCGAGATCGATCAGGGCCAGTTCGACCGGGTGATCGAGGTGCTCTGCGTCCCGACATGCGCCATGTTGATCTCTCGGGATGCCTGGCAACGGGCGGGGCTGTTCGACGAGCGCTTGAACACCCGACACGAGGATCTCGACTTCTGCTGGCGGGCACGCCTCGCCGGGTTCCACGTGCTGATGACGCCCCTCGCGCGCGCCCGTCATCGCGACGCATCAGCAGTGGGTGAACGACCCCCGGCGCGCCAGCGTCGGACCGAGCGGTACTACGAGGAGCGCGCGGCCAACGTGGCGATGCTCAAGAACTACTCGTTGCCGTCGCTGTTGTGGCTGCTCCCCGTCGCCATCTTGATCGGGTTCCTCCGGCTCGCGTACCTGGTGCTCACCAGACGGTTCGACGAGTCGCTGGACCTGCTGGCGGCATGGGGATGGAACATCGTGCATCTCCCCGGGACGATCGCTCGCCGGGTCAGGGCGCAATCCGTTCGCAAGGTTCCCGATCACCAGCTGCGTCGGTTCATGGAATCCGCTGGGGTGCGGCTGCCCCGATGGTTCGCGGCCGCGGGGCAGATCTTGGAAGAGCAGCGAGAGGTCGAGGACGAAGACGAGGACGCCACCGCCGGCCGTCGGCTGCGGGATCGGACCGCCTCGCTCGTCGGCGCCCATCCCGTCGTCGTCGCATCGTTCCTGGGAGTGCTGGTGGGCGCGGTCGCCTTGCGGAGCTTCCTCGGACCCGAGCCCTTGCACGGCGGGGCGTTGCCGGCGTTCCCCAACTCGTGGAACGGCTTCTTCTCCGAGCTGGCGTCCGGCTACCGCACCACCGGGCTCGGTGGAACGCTCGCGGCGAGTCCCGCGCTCGGAGCGATGGGGGCCGTGTCGTGGATCGCGTTCGGCAGCACGACGGTCGCGCAGAAGGTGCTGCTCGCCGGCGGGCCCATGTTCGCGTCGATCATGCTCTACCGCGCCCTGGCACGCATCACCGGCCGCCCCGGCGCGGCGGTGCTCGGGGCGGTGTCCTACGGACTGTCGGCCACGGTGCTGTGGGCGTTCTCGGAAGGTCGCATCGCGCTGCTGGTGGCGTTGTGCGTGCTCCCCGTCATCCTCGAGCGGCTCGAGGTCGCGTTCGGGCCGGGGGAGCTCCCCGACGGGCGCTGGCGGTTCATCGCCGGTCTCGCCGTCACGTTCGCGGTCGGGATGGCGTTCATGCCGGGCGTGGCGCTCGCGACCGCGGTGCTCGTCGTCGTGCAGATCCTGTTCGGTTCCTCACGCCTCCGTGGGGTGGGGATCACGGCCGCGGCGTTCGCCGCGGCCCTCGCGCTCCTCTTCCCGTTCGTGCCCACCATGCTGGCCGGCGACGCCGTGGCTCTCGGGTCCCGGATCGGGACAACGGACCTCGGGGCGCTCGGCCGGCTCGCGGCCGGCGGTGGGCCGGGGACATGGTTGGTCGCGGCGTTCCTGCCGATCGCCGCCCTGCTGGCGTTCTCGCTCGTCAGCCCCGAGCACCGAGGGATCGCGAACCGGACGGTGGTCGCGGTGATCGCCGGCCTTGCCCTCGCATGGGTGTCGTCGGCCGGCTACCTACCTGCTTGGGCGGCGAACCCTCCCATCTACCTCGCGCTCGCGGCGGTGGGAGAGGCCCTGATCGTCGGCCTGGGCCTGTCGTCCGTGCTGTCGGGTCTCGGGCGTGAGTCGTTCGGGCTGCGGCAGATCGGAACCGTCGTGTTGGCGGTGGTGCTCGGCGCCGGGATCGCGTTGCAATCCATCGGCGCGATGATCGGCGGTTGGGCGGTGGGTGGCCCAGATGCCTTGCCTCCTGCGTGGGCCGTCGTGTCCAGCAGCGCGAGGGCCGATTTCCGCGTCCTCTGGGTGGGAGCCGACACAGGGACGCGGTTCGTGGCGCCCGGTGGCGACCCGGAAGGGATCCTCCCGAACGGGGCGTCGTCCCTGCGATTCGGCCTAACCGGACGGGCCGGCACCCTCGCCACGGACACCGGCCGCGCCCTCACCGGTCCCGGTGAGGGCTATCTGGTTCGCGCCCTGTCGGAGATCGTCTCCGGTTCGACGACCCACGGCGGTGCGTTGCTCGCCCCGCTGGGCGTTCGCTTCGTCGTCGCACAGCGCGACGACCTGCCCCCCGACGTCGCGAGCATCTTCGCCGCGCAGGTCGACCTCGATCGCGAGGGAACGTCCGGATTGCTCATCTATCGCAACGCCGCAGCGATCCCGCCCGCGGCGGTGCTGCCCGCCGACGAAGCGGTCGCTCGGACCGTGAAGTCGGCGGACCTCGGCGTGATCGAACAACTGCCGTCGTTCCGCTCGGTCCCGCTCGCGCCCGTTCCCGGAGGATGGGCGGGTCGGGCGCCTGCGCCCGGGCTCGCGCTGGTGTCGACGGAGTTCGAACCCGCGTGGCGGCTCGAAGCGTCGAACGGCGACGTCATCCACCCGACCGAGGCGTTCGGCTGGTCGACGGTCTTCGACGCTCCCGTCGGATCGCTCCACGTCTGGTTCGCCGATCAATGGGTACGCACCTGGGAGACCATCGTGCTCGGTCTGCTGTGGCTGGCGGCGTTATGGGTTACCCGGAAGCCGGTGGCACGATGAGATCCGAACGGCACGCCGCCACGGCGACACGCGGTCGGGGTCAGGGCATGCTCGCGATCGCCGTGCTCGTAGTGGTCGTGGGCGGCGGGTTCGCGCTCCAGCGAGGCGCCGGCCCTCGCACTCCCGGACAGGCGCCGCCCTCGACGACGAGCTCGGGAGCGTGGTTCTGCCCCCACGGCGGAGGACCGAAGCAGTGGAAGGCCACGTTGTTCCTGGCGAATCCCGGCGAGAGCGCGGTGGCCGTGCGGGTCACGTCGATCTCGGCCGGGAAGCAACGGAAGCCGCAAGCCGTCACCGTCCCGGCCCAAGCCACGGTATCCGTGCCGGTTCCGACCAAGGGACGGGAGGCCTCCGCGTTCGTCGAGTACTTCGACGGATGGGTCGCGGCGTCATGGGTGGCGCAGGGTGGCGGGGGAGAGATCGGCGTCGGCGCGGAGCCTTGCGCGCCCGCGACCTCCCCGACGTGGTTCGCCCCCGACGGAACGACGGAGCAGGGTGAGGACGCCTATCTGGTGGTGATGAACCCGTTCGCCGTCGACGCGGTGTTCGACGTCGTGTTGCTGACGCCGAAGCGCGCGCCGATCAGGAGCTCAGAGCTGACCGATCACGTCCTTCGGCCCGGCAAGAGCGTGGCCTTCCGGCTGAACGCGTACGACGAAGGCGATCCCGCCGTGGGGGCGGAGGTCGACGTCTCGTTGGGTCGCGTCGCCGTCTCGTCGCTGGGGATCACGCGGGGCGGCGGTATCCGCAGTGTGATCGGGGCGGTCCAGACCGGTTCGCGGGCGTACCTTCCGCTGGGCGGCGGGGCGGGTCAGTCGACGGTCGACCTGATGGTGCCGGGCGAGGCGCAGCTCAACTTCGGCGCGACCCTGCGGTCCGGTGGGTCGCCCGTTCCGGCGGGGGGCCTGACCGAGGCGACGCAGAACCCGACGTCGGCCAAGCCGTATCCGGTGACGTTCTCTGGCCCGTCCTCGGTCGATGTGGTCGCTCAGGGCGACGGCTCGCTCGCCGCCGCGTTGCGGAGCGTGGGTGTCGGGAACGACGATGGAGCGACCGGGGGAGCGCAAGCGCCGGCGCCGGACTGGGTGGTGCTTCCGGCGATCGCGGGCGAGCCGGCCCGGCCACGGATCGTGGTGGCGAACCCGGGGAACACGTCCGTGACGGTGACGATCCATGCGCTGGTGTCGGCGGGAGACACGCCGACCCCCGACACCACAATGACGATCCCCGCCGGCACGGTCGGGCAGGTCCCTCCGGGGTTCCTCGAGGGGTTGCACGACTCCGCGATCGAGATCCGGGCGGCGGGTGGCGACATCCTCGCCCTCGCCGCGTCAACGTCGCTCGGGGTGAAGGGTCTCTCCACGTATGCCCTGGCCATGGGAGTCGCGATCCCGCAGCGATAGGGTCGCGTGACCGCGCGGGGGCCCGATGGGGTCGCTTCGCGCCTCAAGGGGAAGTTCCTCGCTATCATCGGGGTTGTTTGTGGCATCATCGGAACCCACACACACCGAACGGCGTCTGGAGTTCACATGGCTCGCGGAAGACACATGAAGCGCGCCCGCAGCGCGATCGTCGTCGTGGCGATCGCCGTGGGGATCGTGCTCCTCGCCCTCGGTGGGGTGTCGTTCGCGGCCTATCGGTACGATCGAGCCAGTGCCGACCAGATCCTTCCGGGTGTGACGGTGGCCGGAACCGACGTGGGCGGCATGACCCGGGTAGAGGCGATCCAGGCCGTGCGGCGCGCCGTTCGGCAGCAGCTCGCGCAACCGATCACGATCCGCGCCGCGGATGGTTCGTGGAAGACCACGCCCGCCGAGCTCGGCCGCACCGCCGACATCGGCGCCGCTGTCGATCAAGCGCTCCGGGCGTCGGACTCCGTGGGGTTCATCACGCGGGTCTGGCATCGTCTCCGCGAGGAGCCCGTCGACATCTCGGTCGACGTCCCGCTCGTCGGCGGCGAGACCGGCGTCACGGCATTGGTGTCGAGCATCGCGGGCGACGTGGCCCAGACGCCGCGGGACGCTTCGGTCGCCGTCGTCGACGGCAAGGTCACGTTCGTCCACTCGCGGCCGGGACACGCGCTCGGCGCCCACGTCGCTGCGAAGCGCCTGCAAGCCGCATTGCAGGAAGGCACGACCGTCGTCCGGTTGCCGGTCAAGGTCGTCAAGCCCAAGGTTCCGGACTCGAAGCTCGGTAAGACCATCGTCGTCGACCGCACCATCAACCAGCTCACGCTGTACAACGGCTTCGATCTCGAGAAGACGTATCCGGTCGCCACCGCCGCCGCGGGCTACGTCACGCCCCCCGGGCAGTGGACGATCATCGCCAAGGCAGAGAACCCGACGTGGACGAACCCCGCACCGACCACATGGGGAGCCGACCTGCCGGCGTTCATCCCGCCGGGTCCAGGCAACCCTCTGGGCACGCGGGCGCTGTACCTGAATGCTCCCGGGATCAGGATCCACGGAACGGAAGACGTGAGCTCGATCGGCACGCATGCCTCGCACGGGTGTATCAGGATGCTGATGCCCGACGTCGAGGAGATCTACCCGCTCGTGCCCATCGGCACCCGCGTGATCGTGTTCTAGATCCGGGTCCGGAGCGCCTCGTGACCGGCTTCCTCGACGTGAGTGCTTGAAGATCACATACGTGTGATCTACCCTGCGCCCGTGCGGACATGTGCCAAGATGCGCTGCGATGCGGAACCGGCGGCCACCGTCTCGCTCCTGTATGCGGATCGTCAGGTCGTGATCGGCGATCTGATCCGCGAACGGGACCCGAACCTCCTGGACCTGTGCGACGAGCATGTGGCGCGCATGACGCCGCCGGTCGGGTGGACGGTTCGGGACGAGCGGGTGCCCACACCGGTCCTCACTCCCTGATCGCCGAAGGTCGTGCGCCTTTCGGCCGATACCTTCCCGCGTCTGGGGGACGGTTGCGTCCCCCACGGCGGGTCGCGGGCTCCTCGCCACCCCATCCGCTCCGGGCACTCTGAGACCAGGGAAATGAGCGCGCGGTGCTATGGCCGTGGAAGGGACGCTCCGTCACCCTTGAGCAACCATGACTGATATCGATGGAACCTGCCCCAGCTGCCGATCCGGCGATCTCATCTCGATCACGATGACCGTGGCGGGCCGCGAGCTCGCGTTCTCCACCTGTCACCTCTGTGAGGCGAAATGGTGGTACCGCGACGGGAAGGTCGTGCCGCTCCAGTCGGTGATCGGCCTCGTCGTCCAGCAGTAGGCCCGCATCCCGCCTGACGGTCGACCGCATCCCTCCGTAGGATGCCGTTCGTGACCGTCGACGACCTGGACCGCATCTTCAAGGCGTACGACGTGCGGGGCGTTGTCCCCGACGACCTCAACGAGGACCTCGCACGGCGGATCGGCGCCGCGTTCGCGGAGTTCTCGGGCGGGCCGAAGGTGGTGATCGGCCGGGACTGCCGTCTCTCGTCGCCCGACATCGCCGCCGCGCTCTCCGCGGGGATCACCTCGCGAGGCGTAGGCGTGGTCGATCTGGGGCTCGCTTCGACGGACCTCCTGTACTTCGCGTCGGGGTCGCTCGATCTTCCGGCCGTGATGATCACGGCAAGCCACAATCCGAAGCAGTACAACGGATTGAAGTTCTGCTTGTCGGGTGCCCGTCCGGTCGGGGTGGAGAGCGGTCTCGTCGAGATCCGCGCGATGACGGAGACGGGACTCGCGCCCACCGGTGAGCCCGGCCAGGTCGAGCACCGCGATCTGCTCCCCGCGTACACCGAGCACGTCCTGTCATTCCTGGACGCATCGACCATGCGGCCGCTCACCGTGGCGATCGACACCGCGAACGGGATGGGCGGCCTCGTTGCCCCCGCGGTGCTGGACCGGCTCCCCGTCAAGCTGCATCACCTCTTCCCCGAGCTCGATGGGACGTTCCCGAACCACCCGGCTGACCCGATCGACCCGGAGAACCAGCGCGACCTGCGGGCCGCGGTCCTGCGGGACGGGGCGGACATCGGCCTCGCGTTCGACGGCGATGCCGATCGGGTGTTCTTGATCGACGAGAAGGGCAAGGACGTGAGTGGGTCGATCGTGACCGCGCTCGTGGCCAAGGCCATGCTCGCCCGCGAACCCGGAGCCAGCATCATCTACAACGTCATCTGCTCCTGGACCGTGAAAGAGGTGATCGTCGAGAACGGGGGCGTCCCGGTGCGGACGCGCGTCGGTCACTCGTTCATCAAACAGGTGATGGCGGAGACCGGCGCGATCTTCGGCGGAGAGCACTCGGGCCACTACTACTTCCGGGAGAACTATCGCGCCGACTCCGGTTTGATCGCCGCCGTCGTGGTGATGGCGCAACTGTCGCAGGCGGACGTTCCGCTCTCTGAGTTGCTCGCGCCGTTCCGCCGGTACGCGGCCTCAGGCGAGATCAACACGAAGGTGAAGGACCCCCTCGCGATGATCGAGCGTGTCGCCGGCGCGCTGAAGGAGGGCAAGCAGGACCGCCTCGACGGGCTCACGGTAGAGTTCGAGGACTGGTGGTGCAACGTGCGGCCGTCCAACACGGAACCGCTCCTGCGCCTGAACGTCGAGGCCAAGACCGACGAGCTCCTTCAGGAGAAGACGGCGATGGTCCTCGAGCTGATCCGAGGAGGAGAAGGATCGTGACGGTCGATGCCGAGCTGCTGGAGATCTTGGTGTGTCCGAACGACCGCGGCGAGCTGGACTATCTCGAGGACCAACAGGTCATCGTGTGTCGAACCTGTGGGTATCGATATCCGGTGCGCGACGATATCCCGGTGATGCTGATCGACGAGGCGGAGAAGCCCGCCGAGAAGCGTGGTGGCAAGCGGTGACCGATCTCGACGATCCGCAGGCGCTGCGGCTCGCGGATCCGCAGGGCATGCTCGACGCCGTGCTCGGCATGCCGAACGATTGCCGAGCGGCCTATGACTCGGCGCGACTCGCCGATGGTCTCCCCTCCCCGCAGGACGTCACATCCGTGACCTTCTGCGGGATGGGCGGATCGGCGGTCTCCGGCGATGTCGTACGGTCCGTGTTCGTCGAGCGTCTCGGCCTTCCCGTGGAGGTGAACCGCTCGCCGGTCCTGCCAGAGCACTGCGACCCGCACACGTTGGTGGTGGCGTCGTCGTACTCCGGGAACACGGCGGAGACGCTCGCATCGTTCCGCACCGCGCTGGAGCGAGGCTGCCGTGTGCTGGTGGTGACCTCGGGAGGCACGATCGCCGACGAGGCTGCCGCGGCGGGCGTCGCGACCGTGCGCGTGCCCACCGGCTATCAGCCTCGCGCGGCCCTCGGGCATCTGGGGTTCGCCTCGCTCGGCGCGCTCGAGACCATGGGGATCCTCCCCCCGCTCGCGGTCGATGTCGACGAGGCGGTCGTCGAGATCGGCGCCGTGCTCGCGGACATGGGACCGACGGTCCCGTCCGAGGACAACCCTGCCAAGACGCTTGCCACCAGGATCGGCGATCGTTGCCCGGTCATCTGGGGCGCGGACGGGATCGGCTCCGTGGCCGCCGCCCGCTGGAAGACGCAGATGAACGAGAACGGGAAGCTGCCGGCGTTCTGGTCCTCGATGTCGGAGCTGGATCACAACGAGGTCGTGGGTTGGACGATGCCGTTCGGCGAACGCTTCTTCGTGGTGGGGCTCCGTCACGAGGGCGAGGACCCGCAGCTGCCTCCGCGGTTCCCGCTCTCCTACGACATCGTGCGTGCCGCCGGGGGCGAGGTCGAGGAGGTCCACGCACGGGGGACGTCTGCGCTCGCCCGGCTGATGTCGCTCATCATGGTCGGGGACCTGACCAGCGTGTACCTCGCGATCGGCCGAGGCGTCGACCCCACACCGGTCCCGGTCATCGAGCGCTTGAAGGCCGCGCTCGCGGGATCGTGACGGCGTGAGCTCCGACCTGCCGGGTCCCGGCGACGATCTGCCCGAGCGCGCCGCGAAGGTTGTCCGCGCGACATCGGAGCTGGTCCCTCGTGTGGGGCTCATCCTGGGCTCGGGGCTCGGGCCCGCGCTCGGCGACGCGTTCGACGAGGAAGCGGCGTTCGCGTTCACGGACCTTCCCGGCTTCCCGCCCCCAGGCGTCCCCGGCCATGCAGGACGGTTCGCACTGGGACATCTCGCCGGCGTGCCGGTGGCGTCGTTCTTCGGGCGCGTGCACTTCTACGAGGGACACGGGATGGACGTGCCGGCCCTCCTGCCACGCCTCGTGCGCGAGCTCGGTGCCGAGATCATCATCGTCACCGCCGCGGTCGGTGGTGTGGACCCGGGTCTGGCGGGAGGGACCGTGGCCGTGCTCACCGATCACCTGAACATGATGGGAACCACGCCGCTCCGTGGGTGGCGCTATCCCGACGGGATGCCGGCGTTCGTCCCCATGGGTCAGGCCTACGACCCCGTCCTCTCGGAGCTCGCGTTGGAGCGCGCGCGTTCTCTCGAGATCGTCGCGGCGCCCGGCGTGTACGCAGCGATGTCGGGCCCCGCCTACGAGACACCCGCGGAGATCAGGCTGATCGGACAGGCGGGGGCCACGGTGGTCGGCATGTCCATGGTGCCCGAGGTGCTTCCGGCCCGTGCCCTCGGCATGCGGGTGTTGGGGCTGGCCATGGTCACGAACGCGTTCGGCGAACCCGTCAGCCACGAAGAGGTCGTGCGCGTATCCAATGAAACGGCCAAGGCGGTGGGCAGGCTGCTGGTGGACCTGCTGCCGCGGATCGACGAAGGAGCTGGAGATGGGATGTGACGTGAGGGATCTGGCGCTCGCGCCGAAAGGGCGGGAGCGCATCGAATGGGCGGCGGGCGAGATGCCGGTCTTGGCGTTGATCCGCGAGCGTTTCGAGAAGGAGCAGCCGCTGGCCGGCATCCGGATCGCGGCGTGCCTGCATGTGACCACCGAGACCGCGAACCTGATGGAGACGCTCGCGGCCGGGGGCGCGGAGGTTGCGCTCTGCGCGTCGAACCCGTTGTCGACGCAGGACGACGTGGCGGCGGCGCTCTGTGAGCAGAGCGGCATCGCGACGTTCGCGGTGAAGGGCGAGGACACCGAGACGTTCTTCCGGCACATCAACGAGGTGCTCGACACGCATCCGCACATCACGATGGATGACGGCGCCGACATGGTGAGCGTCCTTCACAAGGAACGGCCGGAGCAGATCGCAGAGATCGTCGGCGGGACCGAGGAGACGACGACCGGCGTGATCCGGCTGCGCGCGATGGCCGAGGACGGCGCGCTGAAGTACGCGATCGTCTCCGTGAACGACGCGGATACGAAGCACCTGTTCGACAACCGATTCGGTACCGGACAATCGACGATCGACGCGATCATGCGATCCACGAACCGGCTGTTGGCCGGACGGACGATCGTCGTGTGTGGGTACGGGATGTGCGGGCGCGGGGTCGCCTCGCGCGCCAGCGGGATGGGCGCCCACGTGATCGTCACGGAGGTCGATCCGACGAACGCGCTCGAGGCCGTGATGGAGGGCTATCGCGTGATGCCGATCCGCGAGGCGGCCCGTGTCGGGGACATCTTCGTCACCGTCACCGGCGACACGAGCGTGATCCGCGGCGAGCACATGGAGCTCATGAAGGACGGCGCCATCATGGCGAACTCCGGGCACTTCGACGTGGAGATCGACAAGACCGCGCTGGCCGGACTGGCGGTACGGACCCGCCGGATCCGGGAGTTCGTGGACGAGTACACGATGGCGGACGGCCGGAGGCTGCACCTGCTCGGCGAGGGACGACTCGTGAACCTCTCGGCCGCCGAAGGACACCCCGCCGCGGTCATGGACATGTCGTTCGCGAATCAGGCGCTCGCCGTGGAGTGGGTCGTGAAGCATCAGGCGGAGCTCGGACCAGAGGTCTACCCGGTGCCGGTCGACATCGACAAAGAGGTCGCCCGTCTCAAGCTCCACGCGATGGGCGTCGAGATCGACACGCTGACGGCCGAGCAGGATTCCTATCTGCACTCATGGCAGCAGGGCACCTGAGCGGGGCGATCGAGGTGAACGACACGCGCGAACGGGTCTCGATCCGAGCCAGCTTCGAACGGTTCCCCGCCACGGTGAAGGGCGCGTTCGTCCTGCGGGGTGCCGATCGGAACCCGCATCAGGTGCGGATAGACGCGGCGCGCGTGCGCGAGTTTTCGGGGCGAGGCGCGGTCCCCATCGGGCTCGATCCGGTCACGCTCGACGTGGCCCCGAACCTCGACCTGTTCGTCCCGTTCGAGTTCGCGATAACGGAGCTCTCGGCGGGATGGTACGGACTGGAGTGCGACGTCGCGATCGATGGCGACCCGGAGAACGTCCGGCCCGCGAAGCGGTTCTCCGTGCCGTGGCCGAGGGCCACCGTGCGCCGGGGGAACGTGAGTGTGAACAAGACCGCGCGCGTGGAGAACGGGCCGAAGGTGCACGTCGATCAGCTGGAATGCGGGGGGGATTCTATCCGCGTCAGCTACACGACGACCCCTCCCGAGTCGTTGCCGTTGCGCCTGAGCGCCGACGGATCGTCGCTCACGATCTTGGAGACCGAGTTCGACGACGAGAGCGGACGGGCGCGCGTCACGGCATACCCGGTCATGCGGACGCAGTCGCGGTTGCGGATCGACGTGCGCGGCCTGCCCGCGCCGATCGAGCTTGATCTGCCCTAGCGCTGCCCGTCCCGGTGCTCGGCTGATGTCGGTGGCGCCCGTTAGCGTCGTGTCGTGCTCGGCCGGGCGCTCGACGTCGTGTTCCCGCCGCGGTGCGCGGGGTGCGGCCACGGCACCTGGCCGTTCTGTGACGGGTGCCGTGCGGCGCTCGAACCGCTCGGGCCGCCGTGGTGCGAGCGGTGCGGTCGTCCCTGGCCCGTCACGGTGGATCGATGCCGGGACTGCCCGCCTCCGCCCGTGGGGTTCGCTCGTTCGCCGTTCCTCTACGCCGGGCCGGCGCGCGCGGCGATCCATCGGCTGAAGTTCTCGGGGTGGCGGAGCGTCGCGGCCGCGCTCGCCGACGCCATGGTCGCGGTCGGCCCGCCCACCGCGGACGCGGTCACGTGGGTACCGCTCGCGCGGCACCGGCTGGCCGAGCGTGGGTACGACCAGGCGCGGGCGCTCGCGGGGGCGGTGGGCAGCCGGTTGGGTCTGCCGGTCCCGCGACTCGTGCAGCGATCCGTGGCGACCGCCCCGCAGGCGCGACGACCCGGTGTCGAACGACGCGCGGCCATGCGCGGTGCGTTCGAGCCGGTCCGTCGAACGGCTCGCGTCCCGCGCCGCGTCATCGTGGTTGACGACGTCCTGACGACGGGAGCGACGGTTGCGGCATGCGCCGATGCGCTCGCACGCGCGGGCGTCCACGACGTCGTGGTGCTGACGGCGGCACGCGCGTTCGCGGGACAGGGGCGTGGCTATACTCGAACGGGCTCTCAACCGGGTCTGTGGTTGCCCGGGGATCTTCCCCGGTAGTCGACGCCAGCCGCGGGCGAAACGACCCACGTAAGGCGACCATTGGTCGACCGAGCATGGCGCGGTTTAGATGTAAGTCCTGCCCCGGGACGGGCGACCGGTCCGGGAGAAGGCGCTAAGCCGTCCCTTCGGGGGCGGCGACCCCCTCCGCAGGCGGGTGTGGGGGCAAAGACCAGGTCAGCCGGATGAGGGCCCACCTCGGACCGCAAGGGGGGCAACGATAGATGGACCTGACGTTCACCGGCCGGGGGGTCGGGGTATCCGACGCGGTCCGCGAGACGGCAGAGCACAAGATGGCGGCCATCTCCCGGCTCGAGCCCCGCGCCACGCGCATCGATCTCGAGTTCATCTCCGAGCATCACCCGCGCCTCGACGGGACGACACGCGTCGAGGCCGCCGTCTACGTTCCCAGGAAGACGTACCGCGCCGAGGCGGAGGCCGACGACGTCCCGACGGCGCTCGACCGCGTGGTGGAACGGCTCGAGCGGCAGATCCGCGATCATCACGGGAGGCGGCGCAAGCGGATGGCCAGGCCGGATGCACTAGACTCCGCAACGCTGTCCCCCGACGTCGAGGACGAGGCGGGGGAGGAGTCCTGAACAGAGTCGGGGGGCACGTGTGGCGGTGAAAGGCGAGGACGGGGCCGAACGGCTGCGGGTGATGGTCGTTGACGATCATGCACTCTTCCGCCGGGGGCTGGAGATGGTCCTGCAAGGCGAGGACGACCTCGAGCTCGTCGGTGAGGCGTCCGACGGCGCCGAGGCCGTGGACAAGGCCACCGAGCTCATGCCCGACGTGGTGCTCATGGACGTTCGGATGCCCAAGCGTTCCGGCATCGAGGCGGCCGGACAGATCAAGGACCTCCTCCCGCACGTGAAGATCCTCATGCTCACCATCAGCGACGAGGAGGCGGACCTGTACGACGCCATCAAGGCGGGCGCGTCGGGCTACCTGCTGAAGGAGATCCCGATCGAGGAGGTCGCGGACGCGATCCGCAGCGTCTGGGCGGGCCAATCGCGGATCTCTCCGTCGATGGCGTCGAAGCTCCTGACGGAGTTCGCGGCGATGTCGAAAGCCTCCGAGGAGCGGCCGCAGATGCCGGCTCCCCGGCTCACCGATCGGGAGATGGAGGTGCTCAAGCTCGTCGCGCAAGGGCTCAACAACCGCGACATCGCCAAGGAGCTCTACATCTCCGAGAACACGGTCAAGAACCACATCCGCAACATCCTGGAGAAGCTCCACCTGCACTCGCGGATGGAGGCGGTCGTGTACGCCGTCCGCGAGAAGATGATCGAGATCAGCTGAGCGCGCCGGATCGGGTAGCCGGGTGACAGCAGTCGACCCCACGATCGAGGCCGCGCGGAGCTTCGTCGATTCCTCTCTGGCCGCGATGCGATCCGCGATCGCCGGAGCGTCCGCCCACGCGCTGAACCACCGCCCCGGCGGTGACGACACGAATCCCGTTGCGGTCCTGGTCGTCCACGCGGTGAACAGCACGCGGTGGTGGCTGAGCGTGGCGTTGGGCGCGCCGCTCCCCGAGCGCGATCGTTCGTCCGAGTTCCGCACGATCGTCACCGGTCCAGAGGAGCTCCTGGCGATGTTCGATCCGATCGCCGCCGACTGCCGAGCGTTGTTGGACGCGGACGTGGCGTTCGATGCCGGAGCGATGCGCGAGGACCCGCGTGAGGGCGAACAGGTCACCGCCGCCTGGGCGCTGATCCACGCGGTGGAGCATCTGCGGGAGCACGTCGCGCACGCGGAGCTCACGCGCCAGCTGTTCGACCCGCGCGTGTAGGCTCGATCGCGTGACGCAGGGTGGCCGCAACGTCGCGCAGCTCCTCGTGGCCTGTCTGGAGAACGAGGGCGTCGAATTCGTGTTCGGGCTCCCGGGCGAGGAGAACCTGCACATCATCGACGCGCTCGCCGATTCGTCTATCCGATTCATCACGACGAGGGACGAACGAGGGGCGGCGTTCATGGCCGACACGTACGGCGCTCTCACCGGCGATGCCGGCGTGTGTCTGGCGACGCTCGGCCCGGGCGCCATCAACCTGATGCTCGGGATCGCGAACGCACAACTCGACTCGCACCCGCTCGTGGCGATCACCGCGCAGGCGGGGCTGGGTCGGATCTACAAGGAGTCGCATCAGTTCGTCGACCTCGTCTCGCTGTACCGGCCCATCACCAAGTGGGGCGACATGGTGACGCTTCCGGTGGCGGCGCCGGAGATGATCCGCAAGGCCTTCAAGCAGGCGACGACCGAACGGCCGGGCGCGACGTTCGTCATCCTGCCCGAGGACGTCGCCGAGTTGCCGGGGGAGGGGGAGCCGCTGCCGGTGAACGTGCCACGCGACCCGGCGCCGTCGGAGGAACAGGTGCACCGGGCGGCCCACGTCCTGCAGACGGCGACGCATCCCGTGGTGCTGGCCGGTCCGGGCGTGGCGCGCGACCGCGCGGTCGATGCGTTGATCCGCTTCTCCGAGCGATTGAACGTGCCGGTCGCCACCACGTTCCTCGGGAAAGGCGTGTTCCCCGACGACCATCCGAACGCCCTCGGGACGATCGGCTTCATGGTCCGGGACTATGCCAACTTCGGGTTCGATCGCGCCGACGTGGTCGTGGCCGTGGGGTACGACCTCGTGGAGTACTCGCCGGCGCGTTGGAACCCGAACCGAGACAAGGCCATCGTGCACATCCATCGCACCGTTGCCGAGGTCGACGCGTACTACTCGCTGAAGGTGGGACTCCAGGGATCGATCGGGGAGGCGCTCGACGCGATCGCCGGTTCGGCCGACCTGCATGCGATCGCGGGCGGGGTGCCGCCGGTCCGCGGCCTGGTGCGCGAGGAGCTGGAGCGCGGCGCGGCCGATGACTCGTTCCCCGTGAAGCCCCAGCGCCTGGTGGCCGACATCCGGGCGGCGATGGATCACGAGGACGTCGTCCTCTGCGATACCGGCGCGGTCAAGATGTGGATGGCGCGCCTGTACCCCACGTACCGCCCCAACACCTGCCTCATCTCCAACGGCCTGGCTACGATGGCGTTCTCGCTCCCGGGAGCGTTCGCGGCCAAGCTCGTCCATCCGGAGCGCAAGGTCCTCGCAGCCATGGGTGACGGGGCCTTCCTGATGAGCGCGGCGGAGATCGAGACCGCCGTGCGGGAGCGCGTGTCGTTCGTGATCCTGGTCTGGGTCGACGGCGGCTATGGGCTGATCGGCTGGAAGCAGGACATCCATTTCGGCCGGCAGGCGGCGGTGTCGTTCGGGAATCCGGACTTCGTGCAGCTCGCGGAGAGCTTCGGGGCACGCGGGTACCAGATCGGAGCGGCCGACGAGCTGTTGCCCACGCTCCGAAAGGCGCTCGACGACGATGTGGTCTCGGTGGTCGCCTGTCCGGTCGACTACCGCGAGAACGGCCGATTGATCGAACGTCTCGGCGCGCTGACCGAGCCCATCTGATCCTCGTCGTGGCTCCGAGCCCTCCCGGACTAGCGTGCGAGGGCCGGTAGAATCGACGAACCGACCCAGAAACGACCCCCACGATCACTGGAAGGCCTGATCACGTGGTACTGGACAAGATCGCGAACCTCGGTGAGGGGCGCAAGCGGAAGAACCTGGAATCGATCTCGCAGCTCGTCCTCACCTACGAGCCGGAGTTCGAGGACCTGTCCGACGCCGAGCTCCTGGCGAAGACTCCGGAGTTCCGCCAGCGCGTGGAGAACGGTGAGTCGCTCGACGACCTGCTGCCGGAGGCGTTCGCCGCCGTGCGAGAGGCGTCGAAGCGCTCGACGGGGAAGCGGCACTTCGACGTCCAGGTGATGGGCGCCGCCGCGCTGCACCAGGGCAACATCGCCGAGATGAAGACCGGTGAGGGCAAGACGCTCGTCGCCACCATGCCGGCGTACCTCAACTCGCTCACCGGCGGGGGCGTGCACCTGGTGACCGTGAACGATTACCTGGCCAAGCGCGACTCGGAGTGGATGGGGCCGATCTACCGTGCCCTCGGCGTGCAGGTCGGCCTGATCCAGTCACCCATGACGCCGGCCGAGCGGCGGCCCGCGTACGGCGCGCCGATCACGTACGGCACGAACAACGAGTTCGGCTTCGACTACCTGCGCGACAACATGGCGATGCGGATCGAGGACTGCGTGCAGCACGGATACCAGTTCGCGATCGTGGACGAGGTCGACTCGATCCTCATCGACGAGGCCCGGACCCCGTTGATCATCAGCGGCATGGTGGCGGACAGCGCCAAGTGGTACCAGACGTTCGCTCGGATCGCGCCGCGGCTGAAGCGTGACGACGACTACGAGGTCGAGGAGTCGAAGTTCCAGGTCGCCGTGACCGAGTCGGGCGTCGCGAAGGTCGAGGAGATGCTCGGCATCGAGAACCTGTACGAGCACGTGAACACGCCGCTCGTGCATCACATGCAGAACGCGTTGCGGGCCAAGGAGCTCTACAAGCGCGACGTCGAGTACGTGGTGGTCGACGGCGAGGTGAAGATCGTCGACGAGTTCACCGGGCGCGTGTTGGAGGGCCGGCGGTACTCGGAGGGTCTGCACCAGGCGATCGAGGCCAAGGAGGGCGTCCGGATCAAGGAAGAGAACCAGACGCTCGCCACGATCACGATCCAGAACTACTTCAAGATGTACGACAAGTTGTCGGGCATGACGGGTACGGCGAAGACGCAGCAGACCGAGTTCGAGGCCACGTACGACATCGGCGTCATCGAGATCCCGACGAACCGCGACATGATCCGTGCCGACAAGCAGGATCAGATCTACAAGAACGAGGAAGCCAAGTGGAACGCGTTGCTCGAGGACATCATCGAGCGGCACGAGATCGGTCAGCCGATCCTGGTCGGCACCGTGTCCATCGAGAAGTCGGAGCTGCTATCCGGCAAGCTCAACCGGCGCGGCGTCCCGCATCACGTGCTGAACGCGAAGAACCACGAGAAGGAGGCCATGATCGTGGCCCAGGCCGGCCGCAAGGGCGCCGTCGTGGTCGCGACCAACATGGCCGGACGAGGCGTGGACATCCTGCTCGGCGGCAACCCCGAATACCTGGCGCGTCAGGAGATGGCCGCACGGGACTGGGACAACGACAGGTATCTGCTGTTCGACATGGATGACGAGGAGCGTGCCGGGTACGAGGCCGAGTACGAGCCCATCCTGGAGAAGTTCCAGTCACAGACGGATGCCGAGCACGAGGAGGTCGTGGAGCTGGGAGGGCTCTACGTCCTGGGCACGGAGCGCCACGAATCCCGGCGCATCGACAACCAGCTCCGAGGTCGTTCCGGGCGGCAGGGCGACCCGGGTGAGTCGGCGTTCTATCTCTCGCTCGGCGACGACCTCATGCGGCTGTTCGCGAGCGATCGTGTCGCATCGATCATGGAGCGGCTGAAGTGGCCCGACGACGAGGCCATCACCGCCAAGATGGTGACCCGTGCCGTCGAGAACGCCCAGAAGCAGATCGAGGAGCTCAACTACGAGCGCCGGAAGAACGTCCTCAAGTACGACGACGTGATGAACCACCAACGCGAGGTCATCTACGGCGAGCGTCGCAAGATCCTCGAGGGATACGACTTCGGCGAGCAGGCGCGAGAGATGGTCGAGGATGTCGTGGGAAGCACGGTGCAGCAGTACTGCACCCCCGACGTGTTCTCGGAGGAATGGGACCTGGATGCACTGCTGGTCTCGCTCGGCGAGGTCTATCCGGTGGCGACGACGAAGGACGACCTCGCCGACGTCCACGACGCCCACGAGATCCAGGCGCTGTTCGTCGAGGAGGCGCTGGCCGCCTACGACGCCAAGGAAGAGGCCGTCACCTCCGTGGTCATGAGGGACCTCGAGCGGATCGTCCTGCTGAACATCACCGACACGAAGTGGCGGGAGCATCTGTACGAGATGGACTACCTCCAGGAGGGGATCCACCTCCGGTCGTACGCGCAGAAGGATCCGCTCACCGAGTACCAGCGCGAAGCGTTCGACATGTTCTCGGAGCTCACCGACTCGATCCGTGAGGACTTCGTCCGGTACATCTATCGGGTCGAGTTCGTGCGGCCGGAGGCGCAGCAGGCCCGACCGCAGCGCGTCTCGGACAACCGTGCGGCGGTGGAGAGCGGAGGCGACGAAGCGGCGGCTCCGCAAGGCGCCAACCCGAACCAGGTGATCAGCGACAAGGTGCCGCGCAACGCTCCGTGCCCATGCGGCTCAGGCAAGAAGTACAAGAAGTGTCACGGCGCCGTCGTCTGACGACGGCGCCGGCACGTGGGGATGACGGAGGCCGGCCCGTAGGGCCGGCCTCCGTCGTGCGGAGAGGGGGGTACCTCACCGGCATTGGTGGCAGACCCGGCCGTTGACCACGACCGGCTGCCACGCGGCTCCAAGCTTCGGGGAAGCGTCACGGCTCACGGTGCTCGGTCCGCCGGCGAGCTGGTCGCCCGCCGAGAACGCCGTGGCCGCCGGGGCGCGCTCCACGGTCTGTCCGGGGCCGGTCGTCGCGATCAACGAGACCGCGAACAGCACCGCCAGGATCAGCGCGAGGATCCAGCCCGCGGTCCGCCCGACGCCCGACTTCGCTCCTTGGATGGTTCCGAGTTCCTGTGTGCTCATCGTGCCCCTCCTTCGGTCCGACCGCGCCGTTGCGGTCCATAAGCGCACCGTAGGCTTCCGGCGGTGCAGGTTCGGTGGCGCGGCACACCTGATGGCCGTGACGTTCGTCACCGACCTCACGGGCACGAGCGCGAAGCGATGAGGCCGGTCCTTTCGGGCCGGCCTCATCGTTCGGAGGATCGGTGCGTCATAGACATTGGTGGCAGATCTGGCCGTTCACCACGATCGGCTCCGGTCCGTCGCTCGTCCCGACCGCAGCGGCCCGCATGACACCGGACGTCTTCAACGCTCCCGCGAACAGGGGGGCTCCGACCGCGGCGGCGCGCATGACGCCGGAGGTCTCCAGCCCGCCCCGGAACACCGGTGCGCGGACCGTCGCCGGGAACACGGCGCCGCCCTCGCGGGCGGTGACCTGCGTGTCCGGGATGGTCGTCACGGCCGACGTGGCGATCGCTCCCTGACCCTGATACTGCTCGACGGTGTACCCGATCGCGATCGCCAGCATGCCCACCACGAGCGCGACGATCAGCCACATCGGCACCTGCACCGTCTTGTGGTGACTGAGCGTTCCGTACTGCGTGCTCATGACACCCTCCCTCCTCCTCCGCCCTGCGGCCTCGTTCGGCTTGGATGCGACCCTAGGGGCCCGGGTGCGCGTGGTCGGTGCTCGGCGACACCAGGCTGTCGTGCCGTTGGACCCGCGGCCGCTGTTACGATGCCGATCCGATGAGCGATCAGACGGAACGTCTCGCGAAGATCTCCGAGCGGGTCTCGGCCGCGAAGGAGTTCCTTTGACGTCGACGGCAAGCGCGCCCAGCTCGACGAGCTCGAGCGACAGGCATCCGAGCCGTCGCTCTGGGAGGATCCCGCCCGGGCCCGGCAGATCACCTCGAAGCTCTCGCGGCTGAAGGCCGAGGTCGATCTCCACGACGCGCTGCAGCGCAAGGTGGATGACACCCGCGCGCTGGACGAGCTGCTCAACGAAGAAGGGGCCGACGCCGAGCTCGAGCGCGAGCTCGCATCTTCGGTTGCTGCGTTGGAGCAGGATCTGGAGAAGCTGGAGCTCGCCGCGCTGCTGTCCGGCGAGTACGACTCGGCCGACGCGATCGGCACGATCAACGCGGGCGCCGGCGGCACGGAGTCCCAGGACTGGGCCGAGATGCTGCTGCGCATGTACACGCGGTGGGCCGAGCAGCAAGGGTTCGACCTGGACCTGGACGAGATCCATCACGGGGAGGAAGCCGGCATCAAGTCCGCAACGTTCACGCTGCGTGGGCAGAACGCGTACGGTCTCCTGTCGACCGAGCGCGGCGTGCATCGGCTGGTGCGGATCAGTCCGTTCGACGCGCAGAAGCGACGGCACACGTCGTTCGCCAACCTCGACGTCATCCCGCTGTTGGAAGACGTGGACGACGAGGACGTCGAGATCGATCCGGACGACCTGCGGATCGACGTGTATCGCTCATCCGGACCCGGCGGGCAGTCGGTGAACACCACCGACTCGGCGGTGCGGATCACCCACCTGCCGACGGGCATCACCGCCGCGTGCCAGAACGAGCGGTCGCAGCTGCAGAACCGCGCCGTCGCCATGCAGATCTTGAAGGCTCGGCTGGCGGAGCTCGCCAGGCGCGAGCGCGAGGAGAAGATCGACACGCTGCGCGGCGAACGGAAGGCCGTCGACTTCGGTTCGCAGATCCGTTCCTACGTGCTCGCGCCGTATCAGATGGTGAAGGATCACCGCACCGAGATGGAGGTCGGCGATCCATCTCGCGTGCTCGACGGGGACCTCGATCGGTTCATCGAAGCTGAGCTCCGCCGCCGCGCCTCCGGGCGAGCGTAAGCGGCGCTCGCCCGTATGCTCCTCGTCATGTCCGCGCCGCCCGACCGAACGTCCGCGCAGAAGCGTCGTTCCTTCGTGGTGTTCGTCGTCGTGTTGGCGGGAGCGGCCGCCGTCGTGGCGTTCGTCATCTCTCGCGGTGGCGGGGGAGCGTCGGGTGCGGTCTCGCCGAGCTCGGTGGCATCCTCGTCGTCGGATCAGGTGACGCTGCAGACCGCGTGCGGGGAGGTGGCCCCCGACATGGCGTTGCGGGTGGATGCGCTCCGAAGGACGGCCGAGGCCGTACGGGCGGACATCGCCGCCATGCAGGCGCAGGGCGATACCCACGACGCGGCGCAGGCGACCCTCGTGGCGGTGGCCCTCGAGCGCATGGCCGACGCACAGGAGAGCCAGCAGGGCGTCAGCCGAGCGACGCGACACCTGGGCGAAACGCTCACGTCGATCTGCTGACGGGGTTCAGGGACAGCGAGTGGGGCAGGTGGCCGGTCGCGCAAGGGGCGCTCGATCCTCGGATCGCGCCGTCGGCACGCGTGCAGCGGTCGTGATCGTCATCTCGTCCGCGATCGCGTTCCCTGCGATCATCGGTTCTTCGGCCGCCACGGCGGCGACGAACCAAGGTCGGTCCGCGACGCGGCCGAGCATCCTGTTGATCGTCACGGACGATCAACGGTGGGACACGCTGTGGGCCATGCCACACGTGCGGGACCTGCTCCAGAACAGGGGCACGACGTTCTCCAACTCGTTCGTCGTCAACCCGCTCTGCTGTCCCAGCCGGTCGAGCATCCTGACGGGCAACTATTCGCACACGACGGGTGTGTACCGGGAGACGCCGCCGTTCGGAGCCTTCCAGTCGTTCCACGACGGCTCTACGATCGCCACGTGGCTCCACGACCAGGGCTACACGACTGGTTTGTTCGGCAAATACATCGATGCGTATCAACACGCGGCCCTCACGGGCTACGTGCCGCCCGGCTGGGATCGGTGGGCGGCGTTCGTCCGTTCCAGGTACCTGGACTACAAGCTGACGATCGACGGCCACATCCAGACGTACGGGGACGGTCCCTCGGACTATTCGACCAACGTGCTCGGATCGCTCGCGGAGCGTTTCATCCGTGACACGCCCGGTCCGATCTTCGTTGAATACGCGCCGGCGGCTCCGCACGCGCCCGCGATCCCGGAGGCACGGTTCCAGGGAGCCTTCGCCAACCTTCCGCCGTGGCGACCCCCGAGCTACGACGAGCCCGACGTCTCCGACAAGCCCTCGTACATCCGGGACCTTCCGCCGCTCTCCGGCGACGTGCGCGCGGCGGTGGACACGTTCCGGCAGAACCAGTACCGCACGCTGCAGAGCGTCGACTCGCAGGTCGAGGCGCTCGTCGGCGCCCTGCGCGACACGGGACGCTTGGACAACACACTGATCGTGTTCACGTCGGACAACGGCATCTCGTGGGGGGAGCATCGCTGGGTGAAGAAGGAGGTCCCGTACGAGGAGAGCATCCGGGTACCCCTGGTCGTTCGCTACGATCCGATGACCGCCGCGGACCCGGGAGCCACGTCGTCGGCGCTCGCCCTCAATATCGACATCGCGCCCACGATCGCGGCTGTGGCCGGCGTGTCGGCCTCCACCGACGGACGGAGCCTGCTGCCCGTCCTCGGCGGCGACGAGGCCGGGTGGCGGACGCGATTCCTGATCGAGCACATGGAGGGCTCGAATCCGGTTCCGACCTACTGCGCGCTGCGCACCGATCGGTACCTCTACGCCCGGTATGCGACGGGCGAGCAGGAGCTGTACGACCTGCAGGCGGATCCGTACGAACTGACGAACGTGGCGAGCGAGAACGCGACGCTCTCGGACGATCTGCAAGGTGACCTGAACGCCCTCTGTGACCCCGCACCACCCGGCTATCATCCGCGCGAGGGCGCCGCCGCCGCGGCATCGCTCGCGGCCGTGGCGCTCTTCTTCGGGATCGCCGTCCGTCGACGGACCCACTTCCGACGGGCATGAACGTCGAAGGGATCCCGCGCATGGGTCGGCCGCGCACGTCATTGTTCGTGGCGAGCTTCCTCATGCTCTTCGTCGAGCTGGCGTTGATCCGGGGGACGACCGCGGCCGACGTCTACCTGTCGTTCTTCACGAACCTCGTGTTGCTGGCGAGCTTCCTCGGGATCGGTCTCGGGTTCCTCCGCGCCCGCGGGGACCACGATGCGCTTCGATGGGCGCCGCTGCTGCTGTCGGGCGTGCTGCTGTTCCTGTTGCTCTTCCCGGTGCGGATCGGCCGCGCCGTCGACCGGATCCCCGAGCTCCTGGGGCTCGGCACCATGCACGCCCTTCCGGAATGGCTCTCCCTGTCCGTGATCTTCCTCGGCGTCGTCGTGGTGATGGCCGTGATCGCCGAGCGCGTCGGGCGGCTGTTCGCGGCGTTCGCCCCGCTCGACGCCTACCGGCTCGACGTCCTCGGGAGCATCGGTGGGATCGTCGCGTTCTCGACGTTGTCGTTCGCCGACGCAGGACCGCTGGTGTGGATCGTCGTCGTGATCGGCGTGCTGCTCTTCCTCCTGCGGGACGAGCTAACCCGCGTGGTCGTCGTCGGCCTCGCGGCGCTGCTCGTGCTGGGCGTCGTCAGCTGGCTGCAGCCGCGCGATATCTGGTCGCCGTACCAACACGTCACGTACGCGGAGCGCGACGACGGTCAGGTGGCGATCCGCGTGAACAACCGCCCGCACCAGACCATGGCGCCCCTGTCGATCCTGCTCGCCGAGCAACCCTTCTACGCGTACCCCTACCGTCACCTGCAGGCGGGTCCCGGCAACGTCCTGATCGTGGGAGCGGGCAGCGGCAACGACGTGGCGCTGGCCCTGTCGGAAGGAGCGACACACGTCGACGCCGTGGAGATCGATCCGGTGTTGCAGCGGTTGGGACGTGACCTGCACCCGGAGCATCCGTACCAGGACCCACTCGTGAGCGTGCACATCGACGACGGCCGGGCCTTCCTGGAGCGGACCCACAACCGATACGACCTGATCCTGTTCGCGCTCCCCGATTCGCTCACGTTGGTGTCGGGGCAGGGCGGACTCCGGCTGGAGAGCTACCTGTTCACGACAGAGGCGATGCAGACCGTGCGCGACCACCTGCGGCCCGACGGGGCGTTCTCGATGTACAACTACTACCGGCCCGACGTGTTCGAGCGCTACGCCGCTACGCTCACCCAGGTGTTCGGCCACGCACCGTGCATCGACCGGGGCGGGCTGGGCGCGATCACCCGTTCGCAGTCGGTGCTCACGATCGGGCTGGAAGCGAACTCGATCGTCTGCGACACCCCGTTCGTGGCGCAGGGCAACGCGCCGGAACCGGCGACCGACGACCATCCGTTCCCGTACCTGCGCGGCCGGACGATCCCCTCCAGCTACCTCGTGGCGCTCGCGCTCGTGCTGCTGGCGTCGATCGTGACCGTGCGTGTCGGGTCGGGTCGCCCGATCCGGGAGATGCGCCCGTACGTGGACCTGTTCTTCATGGGTGCGGCGTTCCTGTTGCTCGAGACGAAGAACGTCGTGCAGTTCGCGCTCCTGTTCGGCACCACGTGGCTGGTGAACTCGCTCGTGTTCGCCGGGATCCTCATCGCCGTGCTCGGGGCGATCGAGGTGGCGCGCCGCTTCCGGCTGCCCGACCGGCGCCTCCTCTACGGCCTGCTCGCCACGAGCCTCGTCATCGCCTGGTTCGTCCGGCCGGAGGCGTTGTTGTCTTTGGAGCCGATCCCGCGGTTCGTCGCCGCGATCGCGCTGGCGTTCGCGCCCGTGTTCTTAGCGAACCTGATCTTCACGCAGCGGTTCCGAGATGTGGGAGCGTCGACGGTGGCGTTCGGCGCGAACCTCCTCGGAGCCATGCTCGGAGGCGTGCTGGAATACGGGGCGATCGTCGTGGGGTATCGGAACCTGTTGCTCCCGGTCGCGATGCTCTACGCGCTGGCGTTCGTCACGGGGCGGCACCATCTGGGTGGGCTCCCACCGAGGGCCGGTCCCGCCGACGACGTGATCGGCGTTCCAGGAGCAGCGCCGCAGGGATCGACGCCAGCAGGATGAGCCAGACGACGACCCCGAGGCGCATGCCCCACATCACGGCGTCGTCGCGATAGACGAGGCGGACCTCGTGCCGTCCGGCGGGGACCGCGACCCCTTGCACGAGGTAGTCGGTCGCGAGCAGCTGCGCCGGCCGCCCGTCCACCGTCGCCGTCCAGCCCGCGTCGTAGCTGTTCCTCACGACGACGAGCGCGGGCGTGGACGTGTCCACCGAGATACGGACGTCTTCGGGCGTGACCTCGTGGTATACCGCCGAGCCGGGCACGGCGTCCGGGGTCGGCGCGATGCCCGGATCTTGCTCGACGTATGCCGTCCGCGCCGGGTCGAACCCGGGGTCGAGGACGCCGTTCAGCGCATCGGCCGGCCGGTCGACCTGCGCCCACGAGTGCACGAGCGAGACCCGCGGTTCCCACCCGTACACCTGCACCAGGTCGTAGTCATCGGCGCTCGCCACGACCCTGCCCTCGGGGACCGCCTCGATCCCGGCCGGAACCACGAGGTAGCGGACGCCCATCAGCCGGACGTTCTGCAACGTCGGGACCCCGATCACCGCCGCGTTGTAGAAGACCGGGTTCGAGTTGGTCGCGCGGATGTAGGTCCAGTAGCGGGGCAGCTGCACGGGGTTGTAGCCGAGGACGTCGGGGATGCCGAACAGCGTCCCGCGCTCCATGGCGAGCGCCGGCCAGTCCTGCGGCCGTTGGGTGAACAGGTATCCCTTGTCGAAGCTCGCGGCGGGGGGTGCATAGGTCAGGTAGCGGTCCTGCTGGGCATGGATGATGTCGACGAAGCGCGTGGGCCGCAGGAAGTCGGCCTCGGAGAGTTGGGGATACCGCATCACCTGGGGGACGAGGTTCGGACGCTCGCCCGTCTCGAGCCCGGTGGAGATCGTGCCGCCGCCATAGATCCCTGAGAACGCGGCGCTCGCGAAGAGCTCGATCCCCACGACGGCCACGACCGCCGTCATCGCCCAACGCTTGCGGGCCGTCGCGAGCCAGAAGAGCACCGGAACGGCGGCGAGCATCGCCACGGCGAGCAGCGCGAACCGGGCCGGCTTCCCGCCCGCGACGAGCGGCAGCCCCAACAGGAGCGCGACGCCACCCCCGAGCGTCCACCGGGCGTGTTCGGCCGTCATCGGCCGGTCGATGAGTCCTTGGAGACCTATCGCGCCGAGGGTGGGGATCGCGATCATCGATAGGTAGCGCATGCGTCCGGGGTTGTGCAGGTAGACGTCGCCGAACGGCACTTTCAGCAGGAGCGTCTGGAACCATCCGGCGGTGACGATCACGTTCAACATGAGGAGCCACGTGAGGACCATGCAGCCCCCGAACGCCCAAACGAGCGCTCGGCGCGCACGGTTGCGCCACGCGAACAGGACGGCGAGCAGTACGACCGCGCCGGTGTAGGCCCCCGGCGCGGATCCGAACGCGAGCGGCCACGCCGCCCAGACTCCGTTCGTTGCCAGCGCTCGATCCTGGATGTTGGCCACCGAGCGCACGGGCTGTCCGAGCGAGTCGTAGCCGCGGTGCAGGCTGGACGCCCCGATGAACGTCAGCCGTGGGATCAAGATCGCCAGGCTCGCGAGCGGCATGGTGAGCAGGAACAATGCGGTCCTGCCCGCCGCGGCCCACACCCCGAGCTCGCCGGCCCGCACCGCGACGATCGACGTGGCGATCAGGTATGCGGTCAGCAACAACGAGCACATCACCAGTCCGTGGCTCATGTGCGCGCCGGCGACCTGCGACCATGCGAGCGCTGCGAGCGCGAGCCACGCCAGCCGGCGCGACCATCGATCGGCCTGCCGGTATCCGCTCGCGCCGACGAGCGCGATGGTCGTCCAGGCCAAGAACCCCGCGAACGGCATGCTTATGGCCATGTCCGACGTCGACATCAGCATCGCGAGGCAGAGGCCGCCGACCGTGGCGACCGGCCGCGACATCGCTTCCTTCCGGAGGAACCAGAACAGGCCGAGCCCTGCGAGCAAGGGGTTGAACACGATCAGCGCGCGCATCGCGGCGCCTGGCGACAGCGCGGAGAACAGCACCATCGGCGGCACGTAGAGCCAGCCGCTCTGCGGGTCGGCCGCGAACCGGTAGCCGAGCATCTCGTTCGGGTTCCATAGGGGGATGTGCCCCGCCGACAGCTCCCGTCCGAGGAACGCGAACCGTGGGAGCCAGAAGGCCAGGATGTCGGGATGATCGTTCGTGAGCAGCGGGTGGAACGCGAACCCGCGGAGCGCGAACAGCACGCCGGCGATGATGAGGGCGGGGCCGGCCACGGCGGCGCCCAACCGTCGCGATCGGACGTTCCCTTCGGAGGTTGGGACCTCGCGGGGCGGGGCTTCGATCCCCGCGACGGTGCTGCTCATGACGTCTGAGCCTACGGGAACCTCCCCGTCTTCGAGGGTTCCTTTGGTAGGGTGAACCGGTCGTTCGACCCCCTCGCACACCCTTAAGGAAGTCACCGCATGATCAGCCTGCAGGCCGTCACCAAGGTGTACCGCAACGGCGTCACCGCTCTCGAGGATGTATCAGTCGAAGTCGAGAAGGGCGAGTTCGTCTTCGTCGTCGGGCAATCCGGCAGCGGCAAATCCACGCTCATCCGCCTGCTCTTGAAGGAAGAGGAGGCGACGAAGGGGAGCGTCTACGTCGCCGGGAAGAACCTCGCGAAGATCACGTCGTGGAAGGTGCCCTACCTCCGTCGGAACATCGGCACGGTCTTCCAGGACTACAAGCTGTTGACCGACAAGACCGTCTTCGAGAACGTGGCGTTCGGCCTGGAGGTCATCGGCAAGCCGAAGCACGTGATCGACCAGCGGGTGCCCGAGATCCTGGAGTACGTGGGCCTGGGGGACAAGCTCAACAGCTTCCCGGACGAGCTCTCGGGCGGCGAGCAGCAGCGCGTGTCGATCGCGCGGGCCTGCGTGAACCGTCCTCTGGTGCTGCTGGCCGACGAGCCCACGGGCAACCTCGACCCCAACACCAGCGTGGACATCATGCGGCTGCTGGACAAGGTGAACCGGATCGGCACCACCGTCGTGATGGCCACGCACGACCAGGCGATCGTCGATGCGATGCGCAAGCGCGTGGTAGAGCTGGACAAGGGCCACGTGGTCCGCGACCAGGCACGCGGGGTGTACAGCTGATGGCGCTGGGCGTCCAGGGGTACTTCCGAGAGACCGCGTCGGGTCTGCGCCGCAACGGCATCGTTGCGTTCGCCGCCATGTCCACCGCATTCATCGCGCTGTTCCTGTTCGGGCTGGCGCTCCTGATCGCCCGGGAGTTCAACCTGGTGATCGACGCCTGGACGGGCAACGTCCAGGTGGGCGTCTACCTCAACGACTCAGCGAACGCCGACACCGTGAACCTCCTCACGACCAAGCTCGAAGCGCTTCCGGCGGTCGGCCAGGTCACCTACGAGAGCAAGGCCGCGGCGTGCGCGAGGTTCCATCAACTCTTCGCCAACCAACCTGTCTTCGTCGAGGGGATCGATTGCGCAAAGAGCAACCCGCTGCCCGCGTCCCTGCGCGTCAATCTCGTCGACACGTCGCAGTTCGAGCAGATCGCGGTCGCGATGGGGTGCAGCACCGACGCCACCGGGAAGCAATCGTGTGGGCCTGGTGTCGAGACGGTGCAGGACTACCGGGATCTGCTCTCGCGGCTCGTCGCGATCACGCGCGTCCTGTCGATCGGGATCCTGTCGATCGCGGCGATCATGCTCGCCTCGGCGGTGGCTTTGATCGCGAACACGCTGCGCATGGGGATGTTCGCGCGACGCAAGGAGATCGGCATCATGCGTCTGGTGGGAGCGACGAACTGGCGCATCCGCGTCCCGTTCTTGATCGAAGGCCTGGTCGAGAGCCTCCTGGGTGCCGCCGCGGCGATCTTCGCCCTGTTCCTGGTCAAGGTGGTCTTCATCGACCGGCTGCGCGACGAGATCAGGTTCTTCCCGTTGATCCAGAACCACGACGTTCTGGCGATCGCTCCCTGGATCCTGATCGCCGCCACCGTGATCGCCGTGATCGCCGGGACGATCGGGATGCGTCGCTTCCTCGACGTGTAGGCGGGGCGATGAGCCCCGAACCGGAAGCCTCGGAGAAGACCGTCGCCACCAACCGGCGCGCGCGTCACGACTACGCGATCCAGGAGCGCTTCGAGGCGGGCATCGTGCTGACCGGCTCGGAGGTGAAGTCGCTCCGCCAGGGGCGCGCGTCGGTGGCCGAGGCCTACGCCCGCCAACAAGGTGGCGAACTCTGGCTCGAGCAGATGCACATCCCGCCGTACGAGCAAGGCGAGAAGCGTGGTTACGACCCGCTGCGTCCACGGAAGCTGCTGTTGCATCGCAAGGAGATCGAGCGCGTGATCCAACAGCAGAAGGAACAGAGCCTGGCACTCGTGCCGATGCGCGTCTACTTCTCGCACGGGCTGGCCAAGGTGGAGCTGGGGCTCGGTCGCGGCAAACGCGAGCACGAGAAACGCCAGGCGACGCTGAAGCGACTGGCCGAGCGCGAGATGGAGCGAGCCGTCGGCCGTCGCCGATAAGCAAGCGGCCGTCCGCGCGCGGGTCGGCCGGTTCGTGCGGGATCTTCAGGCCGAGTGAAGCGCGTCGGAGCCCGGCCGTATACTCCGATAGACAACTGCATATGGGGGTGTACTGGCTTCGACTTGGACGTTCATCGACTGGGAGAAGCGGGCCGAGATCCCGGATGTCTCGTTAAACGCCGGATCAACACAAGCGCCGATAACTACGCGCTCGCTGCTTAATTAGTTAAGTAGCCGTCCCCTCCGGATCGCCTGCGACCGGAGGATGGGCGTCGTAAGCAGGCTCACGGCAGCGGTTCCGTCCGGGGGCCACCGCCGAACATCGAACCCGGGCTGGCCTCGAGGTCCTCTGCCGGTGGGAGCCTCGAGGTGAGACTTACCACCTGGCTGCGCCCGGAGAAGACCCAGTCGGTCGCTCAAGGACAGGGGTTCGAATCCCCTCACCTCCACCAGAACCATTGCAGCGCAAGCGTCAGGGCGCGGCTCCCACGATCGGGAACCGCGCCCCTCGCGATAGAGCGGCGACTACTGCGCGGCTTGGTGCAAGATCCGCACGGTTTCGACCGTGTCCGCTTCGTCCGGGCCCTTGTCCTCGCGGTAGCGGATGACGCGCGCGAACCGCAGCGCCATGCCCGACGGATACCGAGGACTCGTCTGGATACCGTCGAACGCGATCTCCACGACGAACTCCGGGCGGACGAACACCGTGATGCTCTCGCGGTGCGTCTCGAGCTCCAGGAAGCGCTCGGTCTGCCAGCGCAGGAGCTCGTCGGTGAGGCCCTTGAACGTCTTGCCGAGCATCACGAAGCCGCCCGCGTCCGGATCGCGCGCGCCGAGGTGGAGGTTGGACAGCCACCCCTTGCGGCGACCGTGTCCCCACTCGGCGGCGAGCACCACGAGGTCCAACGTGTGGACGGGCTTGACCTTGAGCCACGCGCCGCCGCGGCGGCCGGCTTCGTACGGTGCGTCCAGCGACTTCACCACGACGCCCTCGTGACCGCGGTCGACAGCGTCGTCGAAGAACGCCTGCGCTTCGCCGACGTCCGTCGTCACCAGCCGTGGCACCCAGAGATCCGCCGGGACGACCCCCTCGACCGACGCGTGCCGTTCGTCCGCGGGGAGGTCGATCAGCTCCGTGTCGTCCACCCGCAGCACGTCGAAGAAGAACGGTGTCAACGGGACCTCGCGGCGGAGCGCGTCGACGTCGCCACGGCTGGCCGCCCGGCTCGCGGTCTGCTGGAACGGACGCGGCCGCCCGTCGGGGCGGAGGGCGATCGCCTCTCCGTCGAGCACGATCGAGCGGACGGGCAGTGCCAGCACGGCTTCCACGACCTCGGGTACCCGTCCCGTGATCGGGTCGAGCGTTCGGGTGAACACCGCGACGTCGTCGCCCTCTCGGTGCACCTGGATCCGGACGCCGTCGAGCTTCCAGTCGACCGCGGCGGCGCCCCCGATCTGCTCCATGGCGGCCTCGACCGACGTCGCCGTCTTGGCGAGCATCGGCTGAAGCGGACGACCGACCTCCAGCCGGAACCGCTCGAGACCGGCCGCGCCCTCGACGAGCGCCGTCTCTGCGACCGCAGGGAGGTCCCCCGCGAGCATCGCGGCTCTCCGGACGGCCGGCGCGTCGACGGCCGCGGCCCGCGCCACGGCGTCCACCATGATCCCGGCGAGCGCGCCCTGCCGGAGCTCGCCTCCTGCCAGCTGGGCGAGGAATCGCTGCTCATCCTCCGTGGCACGACCGAAGAGCGTGGCCAGCGTCTCCCGTCTGATGGCGACGGATCCCGGTCCGCTCGCCTCGGCGGCTCGTGCGAAGGCCGCGTCCGCCTCGGCGACCGCGAGCGTCGGCCGAGACGCAGGCGACGGTAGGTCGCGTAACGACGCCCAACCCACGCCGGTCCGGCGTTGTCGCAGCTCGCCGGAGAGGTAGCTCACGACGACCGGGACCTCCTGGGGCGCGGCTCGTCCGAGGCACTCGGCGATCGCCTCGACCTTCGCCAGACGCGAGCGCGTGGAGGCGACGACGGCGGAAGTGTCGACGAGGTCGGCGAGCAACATCCGCTCAGGCTGTCGGTCGGAGAGGTGGGACCTCGAGGCCGGCGAAGAGCTTCGCGGCATCAGCGCGCGCATCCGCGCAACCATCGACGCGGCCGAGCTTCTCGAGACAGCGCGTCCAGCCGTCGAGGGCATGCGCGCGCTCGAACGGGTCTCCATACGAGGCCCATGCCTCCGCGGCGTCGGCGAAGAGCAGGGCCGCGGCTCCCAGATCGCCGTTCGCCTCAGCGAGGAGCGCTCTGCCGGTGAGGACGGCATGCCGGGTCCGTGCCACGTGGACGGGTCGATCGCCCAGGACCTGCGCGGCGAGCTCGACGTCGCCGCGCGCCAGGCACAACCGGATGACCTCGGGGGACTGGAGCTCTCGGTACTCCGTGGGGCCACCGCGCGTGGTCTCCTCGAACTCGCGAACGTGCTCCAGTGCGTGCGTTCCGTCGCCTCCCGCGTCCGCCACGATCGCCGCCGCCACGAACACAGGAGCTTGGACCTGGAGGTCGCCGACCTGTCGCGCGACCGGGAGGATGCGCTTCATGGCCTCTTCCAGCCCGTCGAGCAGGCCACGGTTCGCGAGGACCCGGGCGCGGTAGCTGACTCCGATCGACTCGAGGACCGTGTCGCCGTGTTCGGTCACCCACGGCAGCAGCGTGGCGACCACATCGAGGAGGTCGTCCCAGCGGCCGACGTCGTAGAGCAGCCACAGGGATTCGGCCCGACCCCACATGCCCTGCCCCTGGATCCCTCGTCGATCGCAGATCTCGATGCAGGCATCGTTCAACTCGAGACCGCTCACCGGCCCGTCGGTCACGCCCACCCATTCGCTGAGGTAGGAGTACGACGTGGCCTGGTCCAGGGCGGACCCGGAGGCCTCCGCCTGATGTAGTGCTTCCCTGAGATCGTCCATCCCGCCCAGATCGCCGAGCTCGAGACGGCCGTTCCCACGGATGTGCAGCGTCATCACCGCGATGCTGTCCGAATGGGGAAGGTCGAGGGCGCGCGTGGCCCAGCGGAGCGATTCCTCCGAGCGGCCGGCGAACATCTCGTCCTCGGCCAGAGCGGCGTAGAGCTCGGCGAGCGCCGGCGAGGGCTCCCGCCCTTCGAGGAGCTCGATCCCGCGTTCCAGCGCCGCCCGGGCGGCCTCACTGTCACCGCGGAACCCGAGTTGGAAATACAGACGGCGGAGCGCGAACGCCGCCGACTCCCGGTCGTCGTTCGACAGGGCAAGGTCCAACGCTTCTTCGTACGCGGTCACCGCGTCGTCGACGCTCAGCCGACCGGATCGCCATCGGAACCCGGTTGCCTCGCGCAGGATCCTGGAGCGATCCGGGTGGTCGGCGGGGGTGAGCTCCAGCGCGCGCTCGTAATACACGGCCGCTTGCGCGACGTCGAGCGAGGTCTGTCGCTTGCCCGCCATCAAGAGGAACCGACGTGCCTCGTCCTGCAGTTCCGGCGTGTCGTGCGGCAGGTGGGCCGCACGCGCCAGCGAGAGCGCCTCGCTCGTGTGGTACGCGAGCGGCTCCGCGCGATCCTCGAGCCGATCGCCCGCGGTCTCTTCCAACCACCGAGCGACCGCGAGGTGTCGATCCACGCGACCGGCGCGCGGGATCTGCTTGTACGCCACATCGCGCACCAGCCCATGGGAGAAGGAGAGCTCGTCCTGGTCTTCGATCGTCTGCGTCGAGGAGCGGCGGATCATTCCGCGACGTTGGAGCTCGCGCAGCCGTTCCGCGACGTCGACCTCGCCGGTGTTCATCGAGGCCACTGCGCCCGACCAGAAATGATCGCCGACCACGGCGGCATCTTGCAGGAGCGATCGCTGGGCCGGAGTCAACGCGTCCAGGCGCGCCGCGATCAAGGCTTGGATCGAATCCGGGACCGCGATGGAGCCGGCGTCGTCCACGACGCCGCGGTCGCCGAGCATCCGGACGAACTCGAGCGCGTACAGCGGATTGCCTCCCGCGCTCCGGACGAGCGGTGCCTGTGTATCGGCGGGCAGGACCGATCGCACCAGCAACTCGGCCAGCAGCTGCTGCATCGCGTCTTCCGGCAGCGGCGAGAGCGTGATGGTCGAAGCGTTCGCCTTCCCCCCGCCCCACCCGGGGCGAACGTCGAAGAGCTCGGGCCGGGCGGTCCCCACCAGCAGGATCGGCGCGACGTCGGCCTGGTCGTCCAGCTGATCCAGGAAATCGAGCATGGCCTGGTCCGCCCAGTGGAGATCCTCGACCGCGAGAACGAGCGGTGACCGCGCGGCTTCGGCGACCAGGAACCGTGCCCATGCCGCGAACGACTCGGCTCGGTCCGGCGCTGTCGAGCTTGGCTCCGCCAGCCCGATCAGGGGCGCGAGGCGGGCGCGCAGCCACTCGGCTTCCGTGGCGCGCGGCTCCAAACGGGCGATGTGGTCCGCGAGCTTGCCGGCGGCCTCTTCGCGATCGTCCGAACGCAGCACGCCGGTGGCCTCGCGCACGATCTCCTCGAGCGGCGCGAACGTGACGGATTCACCGTATGGAAGACACCGACCTCGGTACCACGTCACGGGAGCGGGCTCGGCCGCTACGTGCTCGTGAAGATCGGCGACCAGACGGGTCTTCCCGATCCCGGGCTCGCCGACGATGGTGACGAGCTGCAACGACGACTCGCGCACGGCGTGGTCGAAGAGCTCCCGGAGCAGATGTCGTTCGCGCTCGCGTCCGACGAAGGGCGTTGCGTCCTCGTCGGCGCGCCCGGGTGTCTCCGTGCGTACCGACCGGACGAGCCACACGCGAAGCGGATCGGCTTTGCCCTTCACCTCCACGGGTTCGAGCTCCCGGTAGTCGACCGCGTCCCGGGTCGATCGGTAGGTGCTCTCGCCCACCACGACACCTCCATGGGGCGCCACGCCCTGCAGCCGCGAGGCCGTGTTGACCACGTCACCTGCGACGTTCTCGCCGATCTGTGGACCCGTGGCGAACGTGACGACCGCCTCACCCGTGTTGACGGCCGCGCGGACGGGGATCGCCATGTCGGCCGTCCTCGCTTGGATCGCGAGGGCCGCCCGGACCGCTCGCTCGGGGTCGTCTTCGTGGGCGACCGGTGCGCCGAACACCCCCATCGCCGCATCGCCGACGAACTTGTCGAGCGTGCCGCCGAATCGCTCGATCTCCTCCTTCGCGATCGTGTGGAACGGGATCAATGTCCGTCGCACGTCCTCCGGGTCCGCCTGATCGGAGCTCGAGGTGAAGCCCGCGAGATCGGCGAACAGGATCGAGACGACGCGCCGTTCTTCGACCGGCGCGTCGGCGGGGCCGGGGGCGAGCATCGGCGTGCCGCAGTTCGGACAGAACCGGCCGCCGGGAGGCACGACCATGCCGCACGCCGCGCAGGTCGAGCCGAGCGCCGAGCCGCATCCGGCGCAGAAACGCGCGTCTTCGTTGTTCTCGTAGGCGCACGAGGGGCAGGTCACGGCCATCGAGCGAGTCTAGCCACGGTCGACTCGTCGTCGGCCGCGTGCACCTCGACGGCCATCCCGTCGGCGATCGCGTCGTACGCCTCGGTGCTCAGGACGACGACGGGGATCGTCGCGCCGTACAGCTCGCGAGCCACGATCGCGCCGAGCGCCACGATGCCGTCGGGCTCGCGGAGGACGATCGCCGCGGGCCCCGCGCCGGCGCGGATCGCTTCGGCCAGCACGTACGAGCTCGAACTTGATCCGCGGCCCGAAGGCATGACCAGGATCCGATCGGTCAGGACGACGCCTCGCTGGGGGTGGTGGGTGTCGATCAGCTCCCCGGTCTCGGGGTCGAGGCCTCCCCAGAAGCTGAGCGGTTCATCGAGCACGAGGGCGATCCCTGACGCGCGGCCGGCCACGAGCGTTCGGCTCTCAGACATCATCGCCCCAGAGATCCGGGTCGCGCCACATCCGGCCGAGCGACGCGGACCGAACGCACTCCTCCAGCGATCCGAACACCACGTCGAACCCGAGGTTCGCCGGCGCGTACCACGCCCATTTCGCCGAGTTCGTCATCACCGGACCTTCGATGTCATGCAGGATGGGCGTGATGTAGGTGCACGTGTCGGTCACCACGGTCACGCCGGCGTCGGTCAGCGCGGCGATCGCATCCGACCTCGCGAGCATGTCGCGACCGGTGTTCGCGTAGAACGGAACCATCGGTGGATGCCGCTGGACGAGCGTGGCGAGCACGTCGATCTCCGCCACGGAGAGATGTGGCGTGCCGACGCTCACCGCGGCGATCGGTCCATCCTCGACGGTCGTCAGCTCGTCGCGGGCGGCACGCAGACGCTCGGCCGTGACGACGATCTCGCTCTCGGCATGGCCGCCGCCGAGCGCATCATCGAGCGTCGGCGCCTCGGGCGTGATCCCAACCGCGTGGAACATCGCGACGGCGCCCGAGGACGCCGCGGCAGCGCCGAGCGCCTTCAGTCGATCTTCGCTCGTTCCGGTCGGGAGCCCGACGATGATGGGCACGCGTGTGCCCGTTCCCGGATCCGACCCCACGATGTGACCGAGGCACGTGGTGGTGATCTCGTCGTGGAGGAGACGTGCCGGGATGTCGTCCGCCAGCCGGAACACGATCCGGCCCCTCCGGTGCTCGTCCAGGTGGAGGCCTGCCTCCGGCACCCGGCCGGTAACGGCCGCGCAGATGTCGATGAAGTCGCCGTAGCGGTTCGTCCGTGCCCCCAGCACGGAGTTGGCGAACACGATCGCGTTCGACTCGGCCCAGGCGACGTGCTCGCCGAACGCCGGGCGTTGTTCGAGCTGATAGGGGGCGCACGTCCAGGTCGGCCGGCAGCCCATGGCGACGTACGCGTCCATCAGGTGGCCAGCTCGTAGCGCCGTATCGGCGTCGAGCCTGACGAGGCCGGGGTGAAGGAGGTCGAGCGAGGAGACGTTCAGGGTCGTCGGCACCATGACCTTCGCCCCTCCTGCCAGCAGCTTCTCGGCCAGATCCAGCCCCGCCCGGCCGTGATACAGGCAGCTGTCGACGTGCGCGGAGGTCACGTCGATCAGGCGGTGGGCCTGCCAGACGCCGGCCATCTCGACCACGATCCGCATGGCGAGTGCCGTGGCGTCGCCCCGACCGCCGTCCAGCATCTGTCGGTCCTGCCGGGTCAGGTCGATCGCCATCCGTGGGAATGATGGCACGCCATCGTTCCGGCGCATCCGGTCATGGCTAAGACCTCACCGGTTGGTTGCCGATGAAGGAAACGTGAGGGATCGGGCGATCACGGCGTATCTCGCGATGGGAGCGACGGCGACCGTCGCCTATTTCGTGCTTCCCGACACCTTCGGTCCGGTCATCTGGGCCGTCATCGCCTTCTCCGCTCCGGTGGCCATCGTGATCGGGATCCGGCGCTTCCGGCCCGAGCGGCCGGCGCCCTGGTACTTCCTGGCCGCCGGCCTGGGGTTCTACGCCCTCGGGGATGTGATCTGGAACATGCTCGCTGGCGGCGCGTCGGCCGCCCCGGGGGTTGCCGCGTACGCCCTGGGCTATCCGCTGATGGCGCTCGGATGTCTCTATCTGGTGAGGAGCGACTGGCGGACGTTGCTGCTCGCCATGGCCGACGCGCTCGTGGGCGCGGCCGGGCTGGCCGTGATCTTGTGGGTCGTCGTGCTGAGCAACGGCGTCCAGGGATCGGGTCCGACGTTCGCCACGTTCGTGAACACGTCGTATCCCGTGCTGGACATCCTCCTGTTGGTGTTGCTCGTCCGGTTGACCATGGCCGAGCGGACGCCCGAGCCTGCGTTCCGATGCCTGGTCGCGGGATTCACACTCATGCTCGCAACCGACCTCGCGTTCCTGTGGCTTACACGAAGCACAGCCCACCCGAGCGGCGCGCTGCTCGACCTGGGCTGGATCGCGAGCTTCATCGCCCTCGGCCTTTCGGCGTTGCACCCCAGCATGGCCGGTCTGTCGCAGCGCACGGCGCCCGACGCGATGCTGTCGCCGTTCGACGTGTTGGGCTTCGGGCTCCCGATCCTCGTCGTCCCGGTGCTCATGCTGATCGCGTCGCAACACCGCCACGTGGACACGATCGTGCTGGGAGTGGGTGGGATCGCGCTGGGGGCGCTCGTGTTGGTGCGGATCGGGTTCTCCGCCAGGGATCAGGACCAGGCCCATCGCCAGGCCCGTCTCGCGGAGTTCGAATACCGAGCCGTGTTCGACGGCTCCCCTGTCGCCGTGTTGAAGGTGCAGGAAGGCGGGGAGATCCTGGATGCCAACCCTGCGGCGGAACGGTTGTTGGACTACGAGGGCGGCGTCCGAGGCCGGGCCCTCAGGAGCTTGCTCGTCGACCCCGCCGTCGACGGCCCGCGGATCCGGATGTCGGTGACGGCGCTCATCGATGGGCCGCCCGGCGCCCACGCCACGTGGACGATGCGGGTGCGCCGAGGGGACGGCTCGTCGTTCTGGTCCTCCATGAACACGTCTGTCGCGAAGGACGTCGACGGCGCGACGGCGTTCGGGATCACCACGGTCGAGGACGTCACCAACGAGCTTGCGGAAGACGATCGACTGCGGTTCCGCGCGCTCCACGACCCGTTGACCGGCCTGCCGAACCGCGACCTCCTGGACGAGGGCCTGCGCAGGGCGCTCGCCCGGGCGGGCCGCGGAGGGACCAAGGTGGCCGTGATGTTCCTGGACCTCGACGGATTCAAGGACGTCAACGACCGGATGGGACACGCCGTCGGGGACGAGCTGCTCCGTGCGCTCGCCCAACGGCTCGAGTCCTCGGCCCGCGGCGGCGACATCGTGGCCCGCCTCGGCGGCGACGAGTTCGTGATCGTGGTCGAGGATGTGCGGACCGACGCACAGGCCGAGGCCAGCGTGGCCCGGTTCCTGGAGGAGGTCCGCCGGCCTGTGGTCCTGGGCGGGGCCAAGGTGACGCTCGATGCATGCGTCGGGCTCGTCGTCGCCGGCGCCGGGGACACACCGGACGAGATCCTGCGGCGCGCGGACTCCGCGATGTACGAGGCCAAGCGGGCGGGTCGCGGCGGGTGGCGTCGATTCGGAGCCGAGACCTCGACGGGCCTGGGAGCCTAGGCGATCTCCGGGATCCCGATCGGGTCGCCGTCCGGGTACGCGGTCTCGCCGAACACGGACAGATCCACACCCTCGAGCGACTCCAGGTACGTCGTGGAGAACACCGCCGAGAACTCCCTCGCGTCCAGCAGGTCCTGTTCGATCGCGCTCACCGGGACGTAGGGCCCGATGTTCTGCCGGTACCGGTAGTCGCGGAGGGAGGCAGCGACGTCGTCGATCGAGGCTCCGTTCACGCGGAGCACGCCCTCGTGGAGGTAGACCTCGGACGGCACCACGCTCTGCACGGTGGTGACGAGCTCGCCGCCGAACAGCCGGTCGATGTCCTCGCCGAGCTGCACGGGGTCCAGGCGCACCCCGTCCACGTCGTCCGGGAACGGGCACTGGCCGTGGTCGGCCGTCACGATGAGCACGTAGTCGTTCGGGAAGAGCTCATCGAGCGTGGAGACCACCCGTCCGAGCTGCGCGTCGACCTCCTCGAGCACGAGCCCTTCCCAATCCGACTTCATGTTGTAGATGTGGCCGGTGTAGTCGGGTGCCTTGTAGTTGATGTAGAGCAGGTCCGTGACGCCGCTCTGTCCGATGGGCTCACTGCGGAGCGTCGCTTCGATCAGGTCGCCCTGGTACTTCACGACCGGCGGCGCGCAGCACGGGGTCTGCCGTCCTCGTGGGTCGAACGTCTGGTCCCACTCCGGAGACGTGAACGCCTGCAGGTGCGCGTCGTACACGTCCAGCCCGGGGACGGTCGACGGCATCCGGAAGAGATCGGGGTTGTGCGGCGCCCACTCGCCGATGCCGTTCTGCTTGTAGGCCCCTTCGTTCCAGTAGACGCCGACCGGGAGCTGGTCGCCGGTCCGCGTCGGACCACCGCGGCCGATCATCCCCATGTGCCAGACCTGGTAGCCGATCTCGCCCACCCACGCTCGGTTGCCGGTCTCGTCGCTCCACAGGTCGGCGAGCGTCGGGATCAGGAGGTCTCCGGGGTTGGCGTGCCCCGCGTCGCCGTAGGCCTTGCGGACCTTGCTGCCGTCGCGGATGTTGTGGCCCGTGATGCCGTGTTGGTTGGGATACGTGCCGGTGCCGATCGTCGCGTGCGCGCACGCGGTCACCGCGGGGAACGAGCCGGTGATCGCGTTGCGGTAGTTGACGCCCTGGCCCATCAGTCGCTTGAGGTTCGGCCAGCTGTCGGGCCAGTGCTGGAGCACGTTCCATCCGCCGCCGTCGATCACGAACGTCACGATGACCTTCGTGGGAGGTGCGCCGGTGGCGATCCCCGGCAGGACCGCTCCTTCGCGATCCGCCGGCCAGCCGGTGGAACCCATCAGTGCGGCCGTGGTCGGGGCCAGGTCGGCAAGCGTGACGCGCGTCGTGTCGTCCGCGGGATCGAGGCGGCCGGGCGCGTGCACCACCAGCGGCACGCGCTCCAGGTACATCCACACGGACGCGTGGCTGGTGGCCCGATAGAACCGGACCAGGTCGCGCGATTCCGGGGGATAGTTCGAGCTGTTGTAGGGCGCGAGCACCAGTTGGAGCTCGCCCGACCGTCCGGGATGGTACGCGCGACGGATCAGCTCCATGTACTCGGCCCCCAGGTCGTTCGCCATCGCGTTCTGGATCCGGACCGGATCCGGGAGGGTGAGCGAACGTGTCGCGCGGCCGAGCGCACCGCCGACGAAGAGCCACGCGAACCCGCCGAGCCCCGCGAGCGTGAGGAACCGGCGCCGACCCGGGTCGGCCGGATCTTCCGGAGACGCGGGCCGCGTGCGCCATAGCAGCGCGGCCATCCCGATCGCGAGGCATATGAGCCCGGAGGCCAGCGCGAGCTGGGTGCTGCCGAGCGCCGCAACGATGAACGCGACGGCGCCGCCGAGCAGCGCGAAGAGGATCAACGAGCGAGGTGTTGGTCGGGGCACGTCGATATCGATTCTCCCAGAGGTGCGGGTTCAGGACGTCGACCTAAGATGGCCCGGTGAGGCGGATATGACGATGACGCCGCGCGAACGCGTGCTGGCGGCGATGAGCCACGAAGAGCCCGACCGCGTGCCCGATCGTGCTCGGGGTGAGCAATGCCACGGGCATCAAGATGAAGCCGTATCGCGAGCTCAAACAGCTGCTCGACATCGATGCCGGCGACGAGTACCTCTACCGATGGCCCGAGCTGGGGACGGCGGCGGTCGACGAGGAAACGCTCGTTCGTCTCGGATCCGACGTCCGAGGGGTCCTCGACCTCGAACCGGCTTGGGTGCTCGAGCGGAACGCCACGCGCCCGCCGCATGCCGACTACATCAACTCGTGGGGCTCGGGCGCCACCCAGATCCGTCCCGACGAGTGGTTCCCGATGGTGTGCCCGATGGCGTCGGCCACGACCATCGAAGAGATCGAGGACTACCCCTGGCCGGACATGGACGATCCCACCCGGGTCGCCCACGTGGCGGCCGAGGCCGCCCGTCTGGCCGCCGAGAACCGTTACGCCATCATGGCCACGCCGTGGCTGCTGCTTCCCCTCGAGCGGGCGTTCGCCATGCAGGGCATGGACACGTTCCTGATGAACCTCGCTCTGCACCCGGACTTCGCCGAGGCCCTGCTGTGGAAGATCCAGGAGAGGTGCAAGGCGTTGATGGGTCATTTCCTCGGCAGCCCTGGGTGACAACGTGGACATCATCAAGATCGGCGACGACCTCGGCACCCAGGAGAGCCTGCTGATGTCGCCGGCCATGTACCGCCGGGTCCTCAAGCCCATCCACGCCGACTACATCCGGTTCATCCGGGAGCGGACCGCGGCCAAGGTCTTCTTCCACACCGACGGCGACGTGTTCCCGTTGATCGACGATCTCGTCGAGATGGGGGTCGACATCCTCAACCCGATCCAGACATCCGCCGGGAAGATGTCCGACCTGGAAGAGCTGAAGGCGCGATGGGGCGACCGGCTGACGTTCTGCGGAGGCGTCGACACCCAGCGGATCCTGCCGACCGGGACCCCCGACGAGGTGCGGGCGGAGGTTCGACGGGTGATCGAGATCCTCGGCCCCGGCGGTGGCTACCTGACCAGCTCCGTCCACACCGTGATGGACGACGTGCCGGCCGAGAACATCCTCGCGATGGTCGATGCGGTCGAGGAGTACGGGACGTATCCGATCGTTCACGGAGGATCGGCGTGACCGATCGAGAAGAGCTGCTCGACGAGCTGTACGGCTCCGTGCTCTCCGGCGATGTCGACCGGGCGGTGGCGGCGACGCGGGAGGGCTTGCGCGGCGACATCGAGCCGACCGTCCTCCTCTTCGACGCGATGATCCCGGCTCTGGAGGAAGTGGGCCGGCGCTTCGAGACGGGCGAGGTGTTCCTGCCCGAGATGCTGATCGCGGCCAACGCCATGCAGGGAGCCATGACGATCATCCGTCCCCTGATCGCGGCCGCCGGCGTCGAGACGATCGGGCGGTTCGTCATGGGCACCGTGGCGGGTGACATCCACGACGTCGGCAAGAAACTCTGCGACGTGATGTTGGAGGGCGCCGGATTCGAGGTGATCGACCTCGGCATCAACGTGCCGGGCGAGCGGTTCGTCGATGCGATCCGCGAGCTGCAGTCCGGACGTGGTGGGCATGAGCGCGTTCTTGACGACCACCGCACTGGAGTTCTCGCGCAACATCGAACTGATCGAAGGAAGCGGGCCTGCGCGATCAGGTGAAGATCCTGATCGGCGGAGCACCGGTCGATCAGGCGATGGTCGATAGCGTCGGCGCCGACGGCTTCGCACCCGACGCCAGCTCCGCGGTCCGGTTGACCAAGTCGGTGATGGGTCTCTCGTAGCCGGTCAGGTGCGTTTGCGCTCGAGGTCGAGGAACGGCATCGGGACGACGACGGCGGCCACCTTGCCACGCTCGCCCTCCACGCTCCACTCGACCGAGAGCCGTGTGCCGATCGTTTCGAACCGCTTGTCCACCGAACCGAACCCGACCATCTTCTTGATCGTCGGGCCCCACGTGATGCTCGTGGCGCGCCCCACCTGCTTCCCTTCCTTGTAGACCGGCACCGGGTCGCGATGCACGAGCGGAGAGACCGCCGGCGCCAGGTCGTGCTTGGCGAACAGACCCTCGATGCCCGCCCATTCGAGCTCCAGGCCGACCAGGCGGCGCGCCGGCCCGCCGGACGCCTGCTCCGCGAGCAGCGCGCGCTTCCCGTTGAACGGCGATGCCTTCTCCAGGTCGACGAGGCGACCGAGGCCGAGCTCGAACGGGGAGTAGTGCTGCTCCTGCGCGATCGCGCGATGCGAGCTGGAGTACTCGACCTCGATCAGGACCAGGCCGGCCTCGACGCGTGCGACGTCCATGGCTCGGATGCCCACCGGGTGGATGCCGTAGCGCTGTCCGACGTCGAAGAGGCGGTCCCACACGGCGATCGCGCCGTCCAGGGGCATCCACAGCTCGTACCCGCGGTCGCCCGTGTACCCCGTTCGCGTCACGTCGACGTCGACGTCCGCGATCTGGGTCCGGCGCCGGCGGAAGTACCGAACGTCCTTCCAGTCCTGGCCGCTCGCCTCCTCCAGGACCTCCCGCGAGAGCCTGCCCTGGAGCGCGAGCCCGGCGGTCCGATCGCTGATGTCCTCGACCTCGGCGTCGAGGCCCGTCGCGTTCATGCGGAACCACCGTTCGCACGGGTCGGCGGCGGTGATGCGGTAGGAGTCCTCGGACAGCCGGGTGATCGTGCCGTCGTCGATCACCTTGCCGTCCTCGTCGCACCACGGCGTGTAGAAGACCTGGTCGACCTGGAGCCGGGAGATGTCTCGGGTCATCACGCGGTCGAGCAGCCGTCCGGCATCCGTCCCGCGAACGATGTACTTGTAGAGCGGCGAGACGTCGACGATCCCCGCCGCCTCGCGGATCGCGTTGTATTCGATGTCGTGGAAGTCGGCGTAGACGGCCGCGCTGTGGTAGCCCGACCATTCACCCCATGCGAGATGTGCGTTCAGCTCCGCCTCACGCGGGTAGAACACGGTGCCGACGCTCACGGGGACCCCTTCGTCATCAGGCTCGCTAGGGTAGCCGACGCCGGATGGGCCCCGTCGCGACGGGCGTTGACCTCAGGTCAGCCGGTCATGCGAGCCGGCGACCGATGATGGCTCGCAGTCCGATCGGCAGGGTTTCGGATCCGAAGGAAGACGCGACGGTCGCCTCGACTCCGTGTTCGCCCAGGAACCCGGGGACGCGCGCCGTGTCGACCATGACGTTGTCGTGGCGCTCGTCGTCCCGCCGCCACGAGCCGTCGTCGTTGCGGATGAACGTCGCCATCTGCCGGATGAACCGGTCGGGCGACGGAACCGAGAACTCCGTGACGATCGCCCAGTCCTCGGCCACCCAACCGGCAGGCCTGGCATCGCGACGATGCGCGGCCCACTCCAGGTCGCATAGGTCGATCGCGAGGAGGCCGCCGGGTCGGAGCGCCTGCGCGATCGCGACGAGGGCTCGGTCGATCGACGCGGCGTCGGGCAGGTAGTTCAGGCGATGACCGACGCCGACGATCGCGTCGGCCGGCCGGGATCGGGTCGTCCGGCAGCACCAGTTCACGGATCTCCTCGGCGTCGCCCACGACCTGGTGCGCCAGCTCGAGCATCGCGGGCGACGCATCGGTCGCGATCACGCGGTGACCGGCGTCGACCAGGTACCGGGTGAGCAGCCCGCTCCCGCATCCGAGCTCGACGACCAGGCCGCCGCGATCGCGCACGGGTTCGAGCAACGTCAGGATCCCGGCGCACAGTCGTCGGCGTGGAACCCGAACCCGCGATGGTGGGCGAGCGCGAGATCCCGCCGGTAGTAGGGCATACCGCGAGCGTCCACTCGCTCATCCTAGGGACCCCAGGCGTCCCGACGACTCCGGGACTCCCGTCCCATGAGGTCATGGGGTCCGCGGAGGAGGCTGGTACCGGAAACGAACGAAGGAGGCGACTCCAGATGAGGCTCACGTGGAGGGATGGAGCGACGACGGTCCTGGCGGCCGCCGCCGTCGCGATCGCGTTCGCGGTGACCCAGGAGTGGCATTGGCCGCTGCTCGGAAGCGTCACGGCGGGGGTCGTCGTGCTGGGCGCCGTCGGGTGGGCGATGTGCATCCTCGGCGGCACGAGCACCACGGATTGGTCGATGAAGAACCCGTTCACCGTCACGATGGCCGTGCTCGGCTCCGTTGCACTGGTGTTGATCGTGATCGGGCTCTTCTCGGGAAGCGAGACGGTGTTGGTGTCGCTCGCCGTGGTCACGGTCGTGATGTGGATGGCGTCCACGACCGCACATGCGATCCGACGGCAACCGGCCATGCCCGAGCGGCAGGAGCAGGAGGACCGCCACCCGGTCGGGGCGAGCACCTGAGAGCGATCACGAGGGAGGCGAGGATGCCCCACCACATCGTCTACTGGGAGATGACGAAGCGCGAGCTGGAAGTCGACGACGACGTGTTGTGCGATCTCCGTCAGCACGAACGTGCGGGCGAGCTCTACATCGAATCCATGGACGGGCAGCGCATGCCGCGCATCTGGGACCACACGTTGAGCGACTGGGTCCTCGCGACGCAGGAGGATCGGGTCTTCGTCGGCTGAAGCGGCCCCCGCTGACCACAGGTCAGGGGCTCCTTGGTGTCGCCCATACGCCCCGGCTACCATGGGCCACCGGCGTATCTGCGCCGTTGGACCGGAGGCGGCTTGACCTCCGGTCATCACGAACGTCTCGGGAGGGTCCATGGCCAAGCGGTACGACGCGGTCGTGATCGGCGGTGGCCATAACGGACTCACCAGCGCCGCGTACCTCGCGAAGGCCGGTAAGAGCGTCCTGGTGCTGGAGCGCCGCCACGTGCTGGGCGGCGCTGCGGTGACGGAGGAGATCTTCCCCGGGTTCCAGTTCTCGGTGTATTCCTACGTCGTGTCGCTGCTCCGGCCGGAGATCATCCGCGAGCTGGAGCTGCCGAAGCACGGCCTCGAGATCCTTCCGCTCGACGGCACGATCACGCCGCTCGACGACGACTACCTCTGGCGCGTGAACGACCACGGGACGACGATCCGCGAGCTGCGCCGCTGGTCGAAGAACGACGCCGAGGCGTACGAAGAGTACGGCCAGCTCATGGCCGAGATGGCGCGCTTCATCAAGCCGATCCTGTCGATCGTGCCTCCCGACCCGGGCAAGCTGAACCCGATGGACTGGCTACCGCTCGCCGGACTTGCCAAGGGCTTCAAGGACCTTCCGACGCGACTGCAGACCACGTTCATCCAACTGATGACCATGAGCGCGGCCGACTTCCTGGATCAGTGGTTCGAGACCGAGCCGTTGAAGGCCACCATGAGCGCGTCCGGCATCATCGGGACGTTCCAAGGACCCCGTTCTCCGGGCACCGCGTACGTGTTGCTCCACCACTACATGGGCGAGATCGACGGCGCGTTCCGGGCGTGGGGCATCCCGAAGGGTGGGACGGGCGGGATCAGCACCGCGATCGCCAACGCCGCGCTCTCGCTCGGCGTCGAGATCCGGACCGAGGCACCGGTGGCTCGGATCGATGTGAACGGTGGCCGGACGACCGGCGTCACGTTGGAGAGCGGCGAGGTCGTCCAGGCCGGCGCCGTGCTGTCCTCGGTGGACTCGAACCTCACGTTCTTGAAGCTGTTGGAGCCCGGCACGCTCGACCCGGACTTCGAGGCCGAGGTGCGGCGCTACAAGTACCGCGGCTCGAGCGGCAAGGTGAACCTGGCGCTCGACGGTTTGCCCGAGCTGGCGTGCAAGCCGGGTGTCGGCCCATGGTTGCGCGGCGCGATCAGCTTCAGCCCGAACCTCGACTACATGGAGCGGGCGTACGACGACGCGAAGTTCGGCCGGTTCAGCCGGCGCCCGTACATCGACTGCATCATGCCGACGCTCGTCGACCCGTCGATGGCACCTCCCGGCAAGCACATCATGAGCTGCTTCGTGCAGTACGCGCCGTACAAGCTGGAGCCGGGCAAGGAGTGGGACGACGCCGAGCGTGAGGCGTTCGGCGAGAACGTGATCGACACGCTCGAGGAGCGGTTCCCCGACATCCGCAGCAAGATCCTGCACAAGATGTTCATCACGCCTAAGGACATCGAGGACGTCACGGGCCTCACCGAAGGCAACATCTTCCAGGGCGAGCTCTCGCTGGAGCAGTTGTTCTTCAACCGGCCGGTGCCGGGATGGGCTCGGTACCGCACCCCGGTCCAGGACCTGTGGATGTGCGGCTCGGCGACGCACCCGGGCGGTGGCATCATGGGCGCGCCCGGCCGCATCGCCGCGCTCGAGTACCTGAAGGAGAAGAAGCGCGGCGGGAAGCAGGTGGCGTGATGGCGACGGATCGCGTGCTCGTCATCGGCGGCGGCCACAACGGCCTGGTCGCCGCGGCGTACCTGGCGAAAGCAGGCAGGGACGTCACACTCTTGGAGCGGAGCGACGTCGTCGGCGGCATCCTGCGCAATTCGCAGATCGCGCCCGGGTTCATCGCGCCGGGGATCGCGCACACGGTGGGGCGCCTCCGCCGATCGGTGATCAAGGACCTCAAGCTTCCGGCCTTCGGTCTCGAGTTGATCGAGCCGGACGTCCGGGTGTTCGCGCCGCAGCCGGACGGCTCGGCGGTGACGTTCTGGAGCGACGCCGCGAAGACCGCCGAAGGGCTGAAGCCGCGGCACGCGCGTGACGCCGCGGCGTACCCGGCGTTCGACAGGAAGGTGCGCGCGGTCGCGAGCTTCCTCGCCTACCTCAACGCGATCACGCCGCCGGACGCACGGTCGCCGTCGATCGCCGACGCGATCGCCGGGCTGAAGCTCGGGAAGGCGTTCCGCGACCTCGGGGCCAAGACCGGTCGCGAGGCGGTCCGCGCGTTGCCGATGGCGGTCGCCGACCTGGTCGCCGAGGTGTTCGAGGACGAGGCGATCCGCGGGCCGCTCGCCACACGCGGCGTGCTCTACACGGCCACTGGACCGTGGGCTGCGGGTTCGGCGGCAGTCTTCCTGATGGACTCCGCGGGCAACGATGGGGGAGCGCCGGGACAGAGCACGACCGCGAAAGGCGGCAGCGGCGCACTGGCGACGGCGCTCGAGGCGAGCGCGAAGGCGTTCGGCGTGACCGTCCGCACCGGCGCCGATGTCGCGGAGATCCGTTCGCGCGACGGCCGCGTGCTCGGCGTGACGCTGGTCGGCGGCGAGACGATCGACGCGGCGACGGTGGTCTCGGCCGCCGATCCGAAGCGGACGCTGTCGCTCTGCGACCCGGTCGAGCTCGGCCCCACCATGGTGTGGAGGGCGGGGAACATCCGCCAGCCCGGCGCGACCGCCAAGGTCAACCTGGCGCTCTCCGACGCCCCGTCGTTCAACGGCGCCGACGGCGTCGAGCAGCTCAAGGGCCGGATCGTGATCGGCACCAGCATCGACCACGTGGAGAAGGCGAAGGACGCGTGGAAGTTCGGACATATCGCGGAGGAGCCGTGGCTCGAGGCGACCATCCCGACGCTCTCCGATCCCTCGCTCGCTCCCGAGGGGAAGCACGTCATGAGCGTGCTGGTCGAGGCCGCGCCCCGGCATCTGCGCGACGGCGACTGGTCCACCGAACGCGACCGTCTGGGCGATATCACGGTGAAGACGCTGGAGCGGTACGCGCCGGGCTTGGGCGAGCTGATCGAGGCCCGGCAGGTCGTCACGCCAGAGGACTTCGACGTCGAGTACGGCCTGTCGGGCGGGGACGTCTATCACGCGGAGCCCGGGCTGGATCAGTTCTTCATGTGGCGGCCCCTGAACGGCCAGGCGCGCTACCGGTTCGTGCTCGACGGGCTGTTCTTGGCGGGCTCCGGTGCGCATCCGGGCGGCGGTATCACCGGTGGTCCCGGCGCGAACGCGGCGCGGCAGATCCTGAAGGACGCGTAGGCCACCCCGTCGCCGGTCACGCCGCGTCCGGCCCGGCGCGCGATCGCACGTCCTCGGGACGAACCCACGTGAGCTCACCGTCGTCGTCGCGCGTCATCCCCCAGCCGTGCTCGTGCACGAGCCGGTGATGGAAGGTGCAGACGAGCGCGAGGTTCTCGAGGTCGGTCTGGCCGCCCCGAGACCACCACTCGATATGGTGAGCCTGCGTGAAGCGCCTGGCATCGCATCCCGGGAACCGGCAGGTGCCGTCGCGGTGGCGGAGTTGGCGCATCATCCACGGCGCCGGCTCGCGCATGAGCCGGCCGATCCCCTGCACCGTGCCGTCGGGATGCTCGACCACGAGTTGCATCCGCGCGTTGCACAAGAGACGGTCCAGCGTGGAACCGCCGATGACTGGTCCGTTCTCGATGAGCGCGTTCGCGTCGCGGTCGAGGAGAGCATCCAGCTCGGCGTGCACGACGACGGTCGCACGATCCGGGTCCGCGTCGTCGGCGAGCTGGACCGAGCAGAGCGCCACGAGGGCGTCGGCGCGCCGGGCGCCCACGAGTCGCTCGGACGCCTCGTCGGGCATGGCGGGGATCTGATCGCCGAGTCGGTCGAGCGCCTGCGCCACCACGGCCCCTGCCGCGCCCGGCAGCTCGGCATCGAGCCTGAATCGGCGTCCGCCGTCTGCGTACCGGTACTCGAGCCAGCGATCACGCTCGGCGCTGACCGTCTCGTCTTGGACGTTCTCGCGCGCCCGGAGATCGCCGATCCGGCGGATCGCCCCTGAGGAGACGCCTTGCGCCCAGCGGACGAGGGCGTCCTCGTCGTCGAACTCGGCGAACCGGGTGAGCTCGACCACCTTGTCGATGCCGAGCTCGCCCCGCTCGAAGGCGTCGGCCGTGGCGGGGAGCGTCCGCAAGGCGCGTCCGGAGTTCTGCCACCGCTCGGCTTTCCAGCGCGAGATGCCGAGCTGCATCGTGGTCCAGTGCGCCATGTCGCGCGCACCTTCTTCGATCCAGGCCTCCGCGTCCTCGAGCTGAGTCAGGGTGTCGAGCAGTTCTCGCTGGAGACGTGAGATGTCCTGATGCAGCCGATGCACGCGCGCCCTGAGCGCTTCGATGCGGCGAAGATCCGTTACCACGAGCCGTGTCCGTTCCGGGGGAGGACCGGGTTCCGGCGTGTCGAGGCAGCCACCTTATCGAACATACGTTCGAGTGTCAAGGCTTCCAGGACTCGCCGGTTCCTCGACGCACTGTGGATCAGAGGGTTCAGAGGGCCGGGCGTCGCCCCTGCACGGCCCACGCGCGCGCGGTGAGGCGGATCGTGCCGTCGGTCTTGCTGGGGAGCCGGACGCGAAGCAGCTCGCGCAGTTCGGCCTGCTGCCCGTCGTCGAGCGAGGCGCAGTACGCCGGCGCCGGTCCCTGGCCCGCGAGGAACGGGTCCCAGTAGTCGTCGAAGTCCCGGAAGATCGTCGGGATGTCGATCGACCTCGAGCGGACTTCGTCCAGGCCGGCGACGTCGAACAGGCTGCCGAGCCCCTTCAGTGAAGCGATCTCCGCGAAGCGCTCACCTTCGTCCTGCTCGCGCGCCCGGGGATCCAGGTCCTTCGCGGCGTCCCAGAAGTACCGCATCATCTGCATGCCGCCGGCGTAGTCCCACACGTACACGCCGATGCGCGCGCCGGGAGCCGCGACCCGCGCGAACTCCTTGGCCACGCCCCCTTGGTCGGCCACGAAGTTCAGCATCAGCCCCGACACGACGGCATCGAACGATGCGTCTTCGAACGGGAGCGAGCGCGCGTCGCCGACCTGCGCGTCGAACCGCGGATCCTCCAGGTGTTGCCGGGCGTACTTCACGAACCCCTCGGACTCATCGATGCCTTTGACCTCGGTGGGCTCCGCGCGGAGGAGGATCGTCTCCGAGAGCGCGCCGGTGCCGCACCCGACGTCCAGCCAGCGACCGCCCGCCGGCATCTCGAGCCAGTCCAGGAAGGTCGCGGCGACCGCTCGGCTCCAGCGACCCACGTACGGTTCGTACAGGTCGCCGTCCTGCCAGAACTCGGCTTGCATGGCGATCATCATCCCACTCCGCCTGCCCGGTCGGCCCGCGTATGCTCGGTGGCCATGGGGGACGATCGCGACTTCCGGATCGAGCAGAGCGAGCTCCGCGGGGACGACGAGTTCACGGAGTTCAGCTCCGAGGATCTGCCCTACTACTCCGATTGGCGCGGCTCGTTCGAGAAGCTTCCCTGGGCAACCGACGACGAGAGTCTCCGGGCGGCGGCTGCGGACGTCGCGATCGTCGGGGCCCCCCTCGACGACGCCGTGTCGTCGCGACCGGGCGCGCGGTTCGGTCCCAGGGCGATCCGGATGGCCCCGACGGTCTGGAGCAACACCGCCGCGTGGTCGATCCAGCAGGACGTCGAGCCCTACGCCCGGCTGAAGGTCGTCGACGCCGGCGACGCGCCGATCGTCCCCGCGCGTTTGGATCGCGGTCTGCGCGTGATCCACGAGAAGGTGTTCCGCGTCGCGAGCGCCGGGCCCATCCCGATCGTGCTCGGAGGCGATCATTCGATCACGTACCCGAGCGCCGCCGCCGTCTCGCGGGTGCAGCATCCGCGGAGCGTGGGCATCGTGCATTTCGATGCGCACGCTGACACCGGCGCCGAGCAGTGGGGGTCGCTCGTCGGCCACGGCACGCCGATGCGCCGGCTGATCGAGGAGGGCTGGATCGCGGGCCCGAACTTCGTCCAGGTGGGCCTGCGTGGCTACTGGCCCGAGAAGGAGACGTTCGACTGGATGCGCGAGCAGGGTCTCCGCTGGCATCCCATGGTCGAGATCGAGGACCGCGGGTCCGAGGCCGTGATCGCCGACGCGATCGCCGAGGCGCTCGACGGTCCCGAGTGCATCTACCTGTCCGTGGACATCGACGTCGTCGATCCCGGGATGGCTCCCGGGACCGGGACGCCCGAGCCGGGCGGGATGCTCGCCCGCGAGCTCCTCCGAGCGGTCCGGCAGATCGTGTCGCAGGTCGACCTGGTCGGGATGGACGTCGTGGAGGTCTCGCCTCCGTACGACGATGCGGAGATCACGGCGCTGCTCGCCCACCGGGTCGTGATGGAGGCCATCACCACGCTCGCCGCGAAGCGGGCCTGACCCGGCCTCAAGCGGGGGCCACGCTGCGTCGAGACCATAGTGGTGAGCCTTCCCGAGCCCCTCGTGGGTGAGACCACCGCTGCCTTCCGTCGGCTCGTCGAGAACGTCGAGCGGGTCATCGCGGGCAACCCAGCGGTGGTGGAGACCGCGGCGATCTGCCTGTTCGCCGAAGGCAACCTGCTGCTGGAGGGCGTGCCCGGCGTGGGGAAGACGATGTTGGCGCGCTCGCTCGCCCGTTCGATCGGCGGCGACTTCAACCGGATCCAGGCGACGCCCGACCTGTTGCCCTCCGACGTCACGGGGATCAGCGTCTACGACCAGGGCCGCCACGAGTTCCGCTTCCAGCCCGGCCCGATCTTCGCGAACGTCGTGCTGGTCGACGAGATCAACCGCACGACGCCGCGCACGCAATCGGCGCTCTTGGAGCCCATGGAGGAGCGGCAGGTGACGGTCGAAGGCATCACGCACCTGCTGCCGTCGCCGTTCGTCGTCATCGCGACCGAGAACCCCATCGACCAGCACGGGACGTATCCGCTGCCCGAGGGACAGCTCGACCGGTTCTCCCTGACCATCGCGGTCGGGTATCCGGAGCGTTCCCGCGCCGCCGAGATCGTCCGGCGCCAGCTGCTCCGTCATCCGATCGAGGACCTCGAGGCGGTGTTGGGACCGCAGGACATCGTTCGGTGCCAGCACGCCGTCCGCGAGGTCCACGTGGACCAGACCGTGATCGACTACGTCGTGGCCGTCGTGCACGCCACGCGCACGGCGCCCGAGGTCGCCCTGGGGGCATCGCCTCGCGCGATGATCGCACTCACGCGGTGCGCCCAGGCGCGCGCGATCAGCGAAGGGCGCGATTTCGTCCTGCCGGATGACGTGAAGGCCTTGGCGCCGGCGGCGCTCGCGCACCGACTGATCCCTCGGCAGGGCCGGAGCGATGCGGGTGTGGGGCGTGAGGTGGTGCGCCGGATCCTGGACGAGGTCACGGTCCCGCTCGGCGTCGTCGGGAGGTCCTGACCGTGCGCCTGCGCAAGCGGGCCGCCGGACTCGCCTTCGGGGCCGGCATCCTCTTCCTGCTCGGAACGAACGTGCAGGCGGGATGGCTGTTCGTGCTCTGCGCTCTGTTGTTGGGCACCCTCGTGTCGGGCGCGATCCTTCCGGGCCGGATGCTCCGCGGGGTGGAGATCGAACGTCGTGCGCCCGCCGAGGTCGTCCAGGGCGAAGAGGCGTTCGTCGACCTGATCGTCACGAACCGCGCTCGCGGCGTGCGCCTGGGTCTGACGCTCGACGATGCGCACGTCGCGCCGACGAGCCTGTACGTCACGAGGGTGTCGCCCGGTGAACGCGTCGAGTTGGTGACCGTGCGCCCGGCGCGCAGGCGGGGCGTGCAGGAGGCGACGCCGGTCACGCTCCGGTCCGCGGCGCCGTTCGGCGTCGCCGAACGGCGCCGGACCCTCACCGTCGGCGGCAGCACGATCGTGCTGCCGCCCGTCCTCCCACTGGGCCCGCTCCCGTTCCTGGCCTCGGCATCCGATCCGAGCCGCCGCTCGCATCCCGACCCGCACCGCGGGTCCGGGCCCGAGTATCTGGGGATCCGCGAGTACCGGCCCGGCGACAGCCCCCGCCACGTGCACTGGCCCTCGACCGCTCGCACCGGGACGGTCATGGTGCGAGAGCTGGAGGAGGAGCGTTCGCAACGCCTGACGATCGTCGTCGACACGCTCGCCGACGTCGGCGACGAGGGGACGCCGCTCGACGCGTGCTGCACGGCCGCCGCGTCCATCGCCCGCGTCGCGTTCGGCGCGGGTCACACCATGCGCATGATCTCGGCGCGTCTGGGCCGGTCCGTCGACGTGTCGGATGACGTGGATGAGGGGTCGCACCGTCGCCGGCTCGCCGCGATCGTGCCCGACGGGGTGCCGCTCGCGGCATCCGTGGACCACTGCGCGGATGCCTTCCGGGACGTCGACGTCGTGGTCCTCATCTTCCCGACCTGGCGGACGAACGGTGACGGTGCGCTCGTGCGCGCGATCGGGGCGATGTCGGCTGCGCACACATCCGTCGTCGCGGTGCCGGTCGAGGTCGGGTCCGACGACGCCAAGAGGATCGCCTCGCTGGGACCGGTGGAGGTCGATGGCCTCGTGAGCGCGCTGGTCCGATCCGGCGCGGACGTCTACCCGTGGCGTCTGGGAACGCCGCTCGACGTTGCGCTCACTCGGGAGCCGGCGGTGACGGCGTGACCGTTGCGACGTCCCTCCTCGCGCGCATGCGCCGCGGCTCGGGAACCCCCGAGGAATCCGTGGCGATGCGCGTGGTCGTCGCCGGTGCCGTCGAGGTGGCGATCTTCGCGGTCGTGGCGCAAGGCGGAGTGAGAGGCTCGGCGGCGATCCTGCCGCTCGTCCTGGCACCCGTCGGCTACGTGTTCTCGTACAAGCAGCGTCACCATTCGAACCTCACCACCAAGGTGGTGCTGTCCGTGGGGCTGCTCGCCGCGTTCGCGGCCTTCCTGCAGAGCGTCCAGGTGGCGGGAACGGTCGACCAGGCGCGCGTGCCCCTGGCGTCCTTGTTCCTCTGGGTGCAGGTGCTCCACGCGTTCGACGTCCCACGGCGTCGCGACCTGGCGTTCTCGATGGTCTCCAGCGTGATCCTGATCGCGGAGGCCGGGGCGCTCTCCCTCTCATCTTCGTTCGTCTTGTTCGTGATCCCGTGGGCGGTCCTCAGCGGGGGGTGGCTGTTCCTGTCGAGCCGGCCGCGCTCGGCGGTCACCACGCAGCCGGTCTCGGTTCGCCGCCGGGCAACCGCGAGCGGTGGGACGGCGGCGTCGATCCGTGGGGCGGTGTGGGCTGGATCGTCCGTCGTGCTCGCGACCGTCCTCGTCTTCATGGGGATCCCGAGGCTCCCCGGGACTCTCGTCCGATCGCTGCCGTTCTCGCTCGGGGGCGCCGCATCGGCGGTGTCGAACTTCGCCGGTGGCGTGGAGAACCCGTCGCTGCCGGCTTCGTCGGGCGACGGGGTCGTGAACTTCTCACCGGACGCCTACCCGGGCTTCAGCGACGTCGTCGACCTCCGCGCTCGCGGGCACCTCTCGGACCAGATCGCGTTCCGGGTGCGCGCGCCGCAAGCAGCCCTCTGGCGCGCGGAGGCGTTCGACACGTACGACGGCACCACCTGGACGATCTCGGATCGGTCGACCGAGCCGCTGCAGGCGAGCGACGCCGCGAACGCCGTCACCGTGCCACCCGGGCTCGCGGGCCCGATCGGACCGGTGCCGATCGCCCGCGTCACCCAGACGTTCTACATCGAGACGCAGCAGCCGAACGTGTTGTTCGCCGCGGCCATCCCGGAGCAGGTGTACTTCCCGTCCGCGGGGCTGAAGGTGGATCACTACGGCTCGATCCGTTCGCCGATCCTCCTCGACAAGGGCATGGTGTATTCCGTGGTCTCAGACGTGCCGGTGACCGACGCACGCACGCTGCGCCTGGCGCATCCGCCCGGACCGATCGTGAGCGAGCCGATCTACACGCAGCTCCCTGTCACGCTTCCCGATCGGGTCGGCGACCTGGCGCGTCGCATCACCGCCGGCGCGACGACGGAGTACGACCGCGTGCAGGCGGTGCAGTCCTGGATCCGCCACAACACCACGTACGACCTCAACGTGCCTCCGGATCCCGCCGGTGTCGACTCCGTCGATCATTTCCTGTTCGTGACACACACGGGGTTCTGCGAACAGATCGCGAGCTCGCTCGCGATCATGCTCCGAACGCTCGGGATCCCGACCCGCTTGGTGACGGGGTACGGACCCGGCGAACGCAACCCGTTGACCGGGTACTTCGAGGTGAAGCAGTCGGACGCGCATGCCTGGGTCGAGGTGTTCTACCCGGGCATCGGGTGGGTCCCGTACGACCCGACGTTCGGTGTGCCGGATGCGGCCCCGCACGCGAGCAGCCTGTTCATCGGGGGCGAGGTCATCGCGGCCGTCGGGCGGTTCCTCTCGGGCGTCACACCGGAGTCGGTGAAGAACCTCGTGCGAGACGCGGGCATCGGGGTCGGGGTCGTGCGGGACGAGCTGATCCACGTCTGGCCGGTGGTCCTGGCGCTGCTGGCGCTCCTCGCGCTGTTCGTGACATCGCGCCGGCGCAGGCAGGCGCGAGCTCCTTCTCAGGCGGCGGCCCTCGGCGCGTACCTCGACCTGACGGACGTGCTCGCGCCGCGCGGGCATCCGCTCGTGGAGCACGCGACGCCGCGCGAGTACCTCCGGAATGTCTCCGCGGACCCGGCGATCGAACGCGCGGTCGTGGATGAGGCAGAGGTCGTGGTGGCCACGCTCGAGCGGGACCGGTTCTCCGGCCGGCCGGCCCCCGACGCCGACCTCGAGCGTGCGCGCGCTGCGGTCAAGACCGTGCGTGACCTCGTGTCTCGGCGCTAGCGCCCGGGCGCGGTACGGTTCCCGGCATGTGTCGAAGCATCAAGACGCTCCGCAGGCCGGACGAGGCCGCAACCGAAGAGGAGATCCGCGCCGCCGCGCTGCAGTTCGTGCGGAAGGTGAGCGGGTACCGTGCGCCATCACGCAAGAACGAGGAGGCGTTCAACGCCGCCGTCGACGAGGTGGCGTCGGCGTCCCGGCGTCTCCTCGATCGCGTGTCGGCCGGCTGACGCCTCATCCTGCTGGCGTCCCTCGCCGGTACGATGGGCCGCATGTACCCGCTCGACCCGAAGCCCGACGACATGCGCGCGATGGGCGAGGCCGCGGTCGAATTCCTGATCGGGTTCATCCACGGCCTCGACGACGCGCCGCTGTCGAACGTGCAGGGTTCGATCGATCTGGCTCGTTCGCTCCGCGCGTCGCCGCCCGAGGAGGGCGGAAGCTTCGCCGATGTGTTCGAGGACTTCAAGGCCGCGGCGGCCGCGGCGTACGAGACATGCGCTCCCGGATACCTGCCGTACATCCCCGGCGGCGGTCTGTACGCGGCCTCGCTGGCGCAGTTCCTGGCCATGGGCGTGAACCGGTTCCCGAACCTGTGGGAGGTCGCGCCCGGCATGCAGCAGATCGAGGAGAACGTCGTGCGGTGGCTCTGCGATCTCTTCGCGTTCCCACCGGAGTCCCGCGGCATCCTCACGACCGGCGGGTCGATCGCCACGCTCTCAGCGGTGGTCACCGCTCGCCATACGAAGCTCGGCCCGGACTTCGGCGACGGGACGTACTACGTGAGCGATCAGGCGCACGCATCGGTGTCCAAGGCGGCGACCATCGCCGGCTTCTCGGAACGGAACCTCCGCGTCGTGCCGACCGACGCCGAGCTCCGGATGGACCCCGAGGCGCTGCGAGCGATGATCCGCGCGGATCGCGAGGCGGGCCTCCGGCCGTTCCTGGTGGTGCCCGCCGCCGGTACGACGAACACCGGCGCGATCGACCCGCTGAACGACGTCGCGGAGATCGCGGAAGCCGAGGAGCTCTGGATGCACGTGGACGCGGCGTACGGCGGGTTCTTCCAGCTGACCGAGCGCGGGCGCCAACGGTTCCGCGGGATCGAGCGGGCCGACTCCATCACGCTCGACCCCCACAAGGGGATGTTCCTGCCGTACGGCACGGGCTCGCTCATCGTGCGCGACGGAACGACGCTGCACGACGCGATGTACGCGGGCGCGGCGTACCTGCAGGATCGCGCGCCGGAGGGAGAGCTCCCCAACGTGAACGAGTACTCGCCCGAGCTCTCCCGGGACCACCGCGGCTTCCGCGTGTGGCTGCCGCTGAAGCTCCACGGCGTCGGTGCGTTCCGCGAAGCACTCGATGAGAAGCTCGATCTCACCCACCACCTGTATGCGTCGCTCTCGGAGGATCCGGCGATCGAGCTTCCATGGGAGCCGCAGCTGACGGTCACGCCGTTCCGTCTCGCCGGGGCCGACGACGACGCCAACCGCAGGTTCCTGGCACGGATCAACGCGTCGTCCCGCGTCTACCTGTCGAGCACCTCGGTCCGCGGTCGCTACACGATCAGGGCGTGCATCCTCGGCCACCGCACGCACCGCGACCGGATCGACGAATGCATCGACATCGTGCGGACGGCCGCCGCCGCGACGACCTGAGAGAGCTGAGAGGACACCATGACGCCGACGGTCAAGGAAGGCACGATCGCGTTCCACGGATATCGGACCTGGTACCGCGTGGTCGGCGAGACAGAGGACCCCGGGAAGCTCCCGATCCTCTGCCTCCATGGAGGGCCCGGCGCGACGTGGCATCACATGGAGCCGTACGAGGCGCTCGCCGAGGGCCGCCGCGTGGTCTTCTACGATCAGCTGGGGTGCGGGAACTCCTCGATCGAGGAACCGCACGACCCGGCGATGTGGACCACGGAGCTCTACGTCGACGAGGTCGGCGCGATCCGCGACGCGCTTGGGCCTGGAGGACGTGCATGTGCTGGGTCATTCTTGGGGCGGCATGCTCGGCATGGCCTACGCGATCACGCAGCCGTGCGGGCCTGGCGAGCCTGATCGTCGAGAGCTCGCCGGCCAACATCCCGTTCTGGCTCACGGAGCTCGAGAAGCTGCGCGCGGACCTGCCTGCCGACGTCGAGGCGACGCTCCGCGCCCACGAGGCGGACGGCACGTTCGACGACCCGGCGTACGAGGAGGCCATGATGGTCTTCTACCGCAAGCACGTGTGCCGGATGGATCCGTGGCCTGGGTCGTGGGTGCGGACCCTGGAGGGACTCGCCGCGAACCCCGAGGTCTACACGTTCATGAACGGACCGAGCGAGTTCCACGTGATCGGCACCATCAAGGACTGGGACGTCACGTCGCAGCTCAGCCGGATCCAGGCGCCGACGCTGATCTTCTGCGGCGAGCACGACGAGGTGACGCCGGCAACGGCCGAGCACGCGCATCGTGGGATCGCGGGATCGGAGTTCGCGGTCATGCCCGGGTGTTCGCACATGTCCCAGGAGGAGCGACCCGAGGAGACGCTCGGGATGATCCGCGACTGGCTGGCCCGGGTCGAGGGCCGTGCCTGAGCTGCCGGAGGTGCAGGCGCTCGCCGAGCGCCTGGACGACGTGCTGCGCGGCGGGACGCTTCGGGCGCTCGACATGCTGCAGTTCTCGTCGCTGAAGACGTACGCCCCTCGCCCCGACGAGCTCCTCGGGCGGACGATCGATCACGTCGGGCACCGAGGGAAGTTCGTCGTCGTCGACCTGGACGGCGGCTACCGGCTGCTGTTCCATCTGTCGCAGGGTGGTCGCGTCGATGTGGAATCGCCACCGAAGTCCACCAAACCTCGCGGGTGCGTCTTGCGGATCCGCGCGGAGGACCGGCCGAGCGTGCTCCTCAAGGAGTTCGGCAAGGAGCGCAAGGCCGGGTGGTGGGTGCTCGCGCCCGGCGACGACGGCCCGCTCGAGAAGCTGGGGCCCGAGGTGCTATCGGACGGGTTCGCCGACTGGGTCAGGGAGACGGACGACCCGCGCCGCGTGCACACGATCCTGCGCGACCAGCGGACCGTGTCCGGCGTGGGCCGCGGGTACAGCGACGACATCCTGCATCGGGCTCGGCTCTCGCCGTACGCGTCGCTCGCCAAGCTCACGCCCGACGAACGCGAGACGCTGCTGCGCGCGACCGGGGAGGTCATGGATGAGGCGCTCGCGGCCGAACGCGCACGGACCGGCGGGTTGCCCACCAAGATCGGCGATCACTTCACCGTCCATGGGAAGTACGGTGAGCCGTGCCCGCGCTGTGGCGAAGACCTGCGCCGGGTGAGCTACGAGTCGCATGAGGTGACGTACTGCCCGACGTGCCAGACCGACGGTCGCCGACTGTCGGACAGACGGATGGACCGACTCATCCGCTGACCTGCGCATGTCGAGTCTCGCCGGAAGCGCATCGTCGACATCCGATCACACGAGCCGACGGTCACGGAACGCGGCCGAAGCGGCATGATGCACGTGGATGACCAGACGATTCGTCATCGCTTGCGTCGGCGCGCTCCTCACCGTGTCGTGTACCGGTGGGACCGCATCGACGTCCCAGAACACGGTCGATGGGTCTCCAGGTCCGCCGACGAGCGTCGCCTCACCGACGCCGACCTACTCGCCCGCGCCGGACACGTGTCCCAAGGACCTTTCGACGCGGGTTCGCCGCAACCAGGTCTACGGACAGGAGCGAACGCTCGTACCGGACTCCCCGGTCACCTTGGTGGTATGCCTCGGAGGCCGACGCGTCGGTGTTACGGACGAGAAGACGGTGGTGTGGTTCACGGATGCCCTGAACGGGCTGAAGCAGGTTCCGCCCGGCGAGTACTTCGCTTGTCCGTTGGACCTCGGGCCCACCTACGGGCTGTTCTTCGGCTACCTGAACCACGACGTGCTACTCGTCACCGTGGCGTCATCGGGCTGCCGCTTCGCTTCCAACGCTCACGTGACCGCACAACTCGGCGACAGTTCGATCGTGAAGCGGGTCCAACATCTCCTCGCTCCCAAGGCGTAGGAGCATCGCCGAACGGGTCTCGGTTCCGGACGGAAGCGCCTGCCCGGAGCTGCTCTTCCCCCTGAGCCAGACGGACGGCAAGATCCTCGCGGACCGTCGTCTCTCCCGCCTCGTCCGGTAGTCGCGCCGGGCCGTGGTCAGTCGATCCTGAACCGCTTCTTCGCCGGGGTGGGGTCGTTGCCACCGGGACCGGAGGCCCGGACCTGGAAGACGTACGTGCCGCTCTTCAGATGCCTGTAGGTCTTCGGCGAGCGGCAGCGCGTGAAGCTTCCGTTGTTGTGACCCCGCGTCAACTTGCACCGGAAGTGGGCCGCGTCGCCGACCGCCCGGAACCTGAAGGTCGCATCGCCCTTGCTGGAGTCGATCGTCGTCTGGGTGATCTTGGTGTTCGGAGCGACCGGCGCGTTCGTGTCGAAGGTGGCGCTGACGGTGTGGTCCGCGCTCATCGTGAGCTGGCACGTGCCGGTGCCGGAGCAGTCCCCGCCCCAGCCGGTGAAGCTGGAGCCGGCGGCCGCGGTGGCGGTGAGCGTCACCGCGGCGCCCGCGTCGAACGTGGTCGAGCACGTCGAGCCGCAGTCGATCCCGGCGGGTGCGCTCGTCACGGATCCGTCGCCGGTCCCCGCCTCGCTGACGGTGAGCAGCTGCTGATCGACGCCGAGGAGCTTGAACACCTGGTCGTACGCACCTGTCAGTCCGATGCAGGTCGTGCTCACGCCCCAGGTCGCGCATGCGGGCACCAAAGCGCCGCCGGGGTTCTGGAAGGCGGCCGCGTTGCCGCTCTGCACGCTCCGGGTCAGCCAGCCCCAGACGGCTGTGTCGTCGCCGTTCGCCTGGACGGAGATCCAGTATGTGCCGGGGTCGAGCACGGGTGCGCCGGTCAGCGCCACCGCGTAGTTCGGGCCGGTCGCCACGATGTTGCTCTGAGCGAAGAGCTGAGCACCGGGGAGGGAGCCGGCGTTCGCGTAGAGGAACACGTTGACGCTGCTCGGGGTAGGGGCGCTGATCCCATCCACGTCGACCTCGCTGATCGCCCAGTGGTGGCCGGCAGGCACGCTGAAGTCATCGGCGAGCTGGGTCGTCTTGGCGGGCGTGGTGGAGTTGTTCGAAGAGAAGGGCGCGGTGCTCCGAGGGCTGTCGGTCTGATCGTAGAGCACGGTCGGCGAGGCGTGGGCCGGCGTGACGATCGACACCATCCCGGAGATCGCGAGGAGCAGCGCCAGCCATCCGGATGCCCGGCCCGCACGTGTTCTGGCCGCGAGGCGCACGCGCCCCCCTCTCTCAGGAAGGCCCGACTCTAATCCGCTCTTCGGGCGCCGTGTCAACCGGACGCCTGGCGCCCCGGGGTGTGTTCCATGCTCTGGGACCGCGGTCCCACATACTGGAACACGCTGGAGGATCGCCCCTCGCCCCGCCCTCAGGCGGTGGTGTCGCCGCGGAGGATGGCCATCAGAAGGTGTAGTGGAGTTGGCAACTGCCGGCACGACCCACCTTCTCGCCCATCCGGTAGCGTTGCGCGGCGATGGCCGATGAGGACCAAGCACCTGCTCCGACTCCCGAGCCCGACGCCGAGCGCGGCATCGTCGCGCGCTTCCGCGAGCACCTCATGGACCTCACCCCGCTCCGCGAGTCGCGCGACTTCCGCCTGCTCTTCATCGGGAAGTCCGTCTCCGACTTCGGCGACGAGATCGTGGCGACCGTCGTGCCGTTCCAGGTCTACCAGCTGACGCACTCGACGCTCGCGGTCGGTCTGCTCGGTCTCTGCGCGCTCGTGCCGGTGTTCGTGTTCCCGATCGTCGGAGGCGCGTTCGCCGATGCGGTCGAACGCCGGCGGTTCGTCATCGTGATGCACGCGATCCTCGCCGTGATGTCGGCGCTGATGGCGGTGAACGCGACGCTCGACTCAGCCGCTGCTGTGGCCGCTGTACGTGTTCGCGACGCTCTCCGCCGGCCTCTACACGTTCAACCGGCCGGCCATGTCCACCTGGCCGGCCCGGCTCCTCCCGCCCGGGCTGTTGCCGTCGTCGAACGCGCTCGAGGCCGGGTTCGGCACCGTCGCGGCGCATGGCCGGGCCGGTGGTCGCCGGCGTCCTGCTCGTCCTCACGATCCAGCCGGCGGGCGCGTTCGTCGTCGACGTCGTCACGTTCCTCGTCGTGATCGCGTTCGTGTGGCGGATGAAGCCGTCACCGCCCGCGCACGAGGACGCGTCGGTCAGCTGGGCCGCGATCGTCGACGGGTTCCGGTTCGTGAAGGGCAAGCGCACGATCCAGTCGGTCTTCGCGGCCGACCTCATCGCGATGACCTTCGGGTTCCCGATGGCGCTGTTCCCGGCGATCGCCGAGAAGCTCGGGAGCGGGTCGGGTGCCGGCGTCCTCGGGCTGCTGTACGCCGCGCCCGCGCTGGGATCGTTCCTGGCGACCGCGTTCTCCGGCCGGGCGAAGCACGTCCGGCGTCAGGGTCGCGCGATCATGATCGCCGTGGTCGTCTGGGGCGTCGCCATCGTGGTCGTTCGGCTTCTCCGACACGCTGTGGCTCTCGCTCGCGATGCTGTCGCTCGCCGGGGCGGGCGACATGGTGAGCGGCATCTTCCGGATGACGATCCTGCAGGCGGCGGTCGACGACTCGATGCGCGGGCGGCTCGACGGCATCGGGATGGCCGTGTGGGCGACCGGTCCGTCGCTCGGCGAGGTGGAGTCGGGCGTGGTCGCGTCGATCTGGAGCGTGCCGGTGAGCGTGGTGTCCGGCGGCCTGCTCACCATCGCCGGCATGGGCGTGCTCCGGCTGCTGGTGCCGGCGTTCGCCCGGTACGATGCGCGCCACGCCGATGGCCTGAGCACCCGGAAGGACAGCCGTGCTCGCGTTCAACATCCACGTCTACGACACACTGAAGTTCGTCCACGTCCTCGCGGCGATCACGTGGATCGGGAGCGGGATCTTCGTTCAGTTCGAGGCGACCAAACTCCGGAGAGCGAACGATCAGACGCGGCTCACGGCGTTCGCGAAGGACATCGCGTTCTGGGGAACGCGCCTGTTCATGCCGGCCTCGCTCATCGTCCTGTTGATGGGTCTCTCGCTCGTGCTGTACAGCGATCTCGGGTTCTCGCACACGTGGATCTGGCTGGGATTGATCGGATACGCGGCGACGTTCGTGACGGGCGCGTTCTTCATCGGGCCGACGTCGGGGAAGCTCGCCACGATGAGCGAAGACGTTGCCGCCCGACGATCCATCCATCCAGGCGGCGATGGCGCGGATCTTCGCCATCTCGCGCATCGATCAGGTGGTGCTGATCCTGGTGGTCGCCGACATGGTGTTCAAGCCGGGGACCTAGCGCTCATCGAGCGTCGTCCGGGAGGTTGACGGTCCCGCCGAAGAGCCGCGGCCGCATCTGGCGGGCGCCCGATCGATCCGAAGACCAGGGGGCCGGCGGCGCGCTCGTCAGGTTCGCCAGCGCGAGCAGCACGGTGTCGTAGTTGACACGCCAGCCGGCGAAATCGCGCCACGCCTGCTCCCGGTCCGCCTTGAGCGGCACGCCCGCCTCGTCTAGAGTAGGCGACGGCGTCGTCCCACTCCGACCGCGTCACCGCGATGGGGTCGTCCGGCCGTGGTTCGGGGTTGTGCGCGAAGCTGTAGTAGTCCGCGATCCGCCGCAAACAGAGGTATCCGGCTCGGAGACAGAACTCGGCCTGCACGTCGCGTTCGATGTCGACCGTCGAGACCGCGAGCGCAGCGCCGTCGAGCACCGCGCCCGCCGCGGTGACCCAGTGGTGGTCGGCCTGAGGAGAACGGAAGAAGACCACGGCCGGCAGCGAGGTATGCGTTTCCTCGATGTCGACGAACCAACGTTCCCACTCCACCCATACGCCGTTCAGGTGCTCCATGCGCTGCAGCGCCCAGAACCGCCAGATCAGCGTCGGGCCCCACGGCGGCGCGCCCGCGCGGATCTCGAGCGCGGTCACGCCGAGCTCCCGTCGCGAGAACGCCGCGTAGATGCTAGGGAGGTACGTGATCAGGAGGGCCAGCAGGAACAGCCCGACGCCGGCCTCGATGAACGCGAGCGAGACGCCGGGGAGAGAACCGGGGCGGGTGAGCCCGAGCGTCAGCAGGGCGGAGCCGCTCTCGACGAACGCCTCGCGCATCGACACGTGCTCGACGCCCCAGAAGATGAGCGTGAAGCCGGCGAGCGTCAGGATCAGCCAGGCGACGAGGATCGCGACCAGGCCGAGTGGGGAGTACCACGCCAGCCTCCGATCCCGCTTGGCGAGCGCCAGGGACGGGCGCGCGAGCACTCGGAACACGCGCCCCACAGCCAGGAAGACCCCGCGGGTGACGATCGACACCGACGCCCGTGGGAGCACGACCGTCTTGATCGCCGACGCCAGCGCGACGACGGCGAGCGCTGCGCCGAACGCGATGGCGACGATGCGAAGCGTCATATCCACGCGGCCCATCCTCGCAGAAGGGGGCCGGTTCCCCGGCCCCCTTCACGATGTTGCCTGGGCAGGACGCGTCCCGGTTAGACCGGTGACGTCGGCCAGATGAACGTGCCCCAGTTCTCCAGATACGTCCGCGAGTTGTCTCCGATCCACTCGGTCGCGGAGTACACCGTGCCGTCCGGGGTCGCCACCGAAGCGGAGTAGTCACCCCACCGACACTGGTTGTAGCCGAACGCCGGGTAGCACCCGAACCCGTCGTAGGGCCGGAACCCGGAGGCCTGGATCTCGATCGATCCCGTCGTGCCCCACGGCGCGATGCGGATCTGGGCCGGCGACGGGTAGTTCTGGGGGCCCATCAGGCTGAACGCGATGACGCCCCTTCCCGAGTCGCTCACCCCGATCGACGGGTAGGCCAGGAACGCGTTCCAGGCGGACACGTAGCCCTGGCGCTGCATGAACCCATAGACCGACCCGTCGTGGACGAACGGGTGGACGATGAACCACGCGATCCCGTCCCTGGGCCCGGGGTTCACGACCGTGTTGACCCCCGCCCACAGCGCGTCGTCGGCGAACACCACCTGGTTCATCCGGCTGTCGTTGGCGTTCACCGGAAGCGTGGCTTGTCCGACCTCCTCGCCGAGCGGCCGGGGTCCGGGCGGCTGCGGCATGCCCACCGGCGTCCCCCATGTTTCGCTCGAGATGTCCTTGCGGGACAGGTGCAGATCGGGCGTCGACGTCGGCAGGCTGCTCGTGTTCGCGATCGCCCAGAGCGTGAGCTCGTTGAACGTGCCGCTGGCGATCGGGCACCCCGGCTCCGGCAGACAGTCGAAGCTCGACAGCAGGTACTCCGTGCCGCCTCCCGCCGTCTCGAACACAGCGTTCGGTGTGGTCGAGGGCTGGATCGTTCCCGTCGTTCGACCTCCGTCGACGTGCGTCAACCCGTCGAAATGCACCGCGTCGACGGCGAGCCCGCTCTCCATCGCCACCTTGTCCATCGCGTAGAGCTGCGGGCCGTTGAAGGCGCACGCTCCGCCCGTGAAGCAGTCAAGGGAATACTCGGACGTGTTGACGAAGAAGCCGTACTGATCGGCTCCGATCAGCGGCTGGTCGCCGAAGCACGGGCAACCGGCATGGTTCGCGTCGGTGGCGTCGAGGGTGTAGACGAGATATGAGCCGAGCGCCTCGCTGGACGTGCTCACCGCGATGTAGGTGGTGGCCGGCGCGATCAGATCGCCGGTGACGGGGTCCTGGTTGATCACCAGCATCGTCACGAACCAGCGTTGGGTCGCCGTGTCGAAGTAGCACTTCGGGTCGGACTCGAACGGCCCGTAGGTCCCGGAGCTCCGGTCGATCGTCGGGGGCAGGCCGAAGAACTCCGACAGCGTCAACGGCACGCCGAACTGATGCGAGGTCGAGTCGTAGAAGGCCAGCGCGTCGTTCACGGACTCCACGACCTCGACCCCGTCGGCCGGACCGTTCGGGCTGACGCCGCCGACGCACAGCGCCTGGTCGGGCGGCTCCAAGCTGAACTGGTTGCCGTTGCCCGCGGAGCGCTGGTCCGTGTGGTCGAGCCCCTCCCACCCGTAGGCGTTCAGGTGGGTGAACGCGGGATGGGACGAGACCGTCGGAGCAGGCCCGCCACCGCCGTGCCCGGACCCCATCTCCTGCTCGAAGTCGTGGTTGGGTGGGAACAGCTCCTCCGCGGGGTCGTTGCTGCTGACCCCTTGGGGACTGGGTGCGATGCCGAGCTGAGCGACGTTGGTCGACTGCACGAGCGTGAGCGGGACGGTCTCCTGGCTGCCAACGTCGCGCTTGGCTCCAGGATGGGGTTTGCGGGGTGGTGCCGCTGCGGCCGACGGTATGAGGGACGAGACGAGGAAGGCCGAGGCCAGCACCATCATCAGGGCGGGCCATGCCTTGAGGCGTATCCGAGCCATCTTCCAACACCTCCGAACGAAAGACGACGAGCCAGGTTCGGGACATGTCGGGTGGGGTGGATGGACGGCACCGACTCTCCATCGCGACCTCCATCTTAGCGCGCAAGGAATCTAACGACGCAACGTCTACCCTGGTGCAGGTCGTTGTCAAACTGCTTGTGCGCAATATGTCGCGGCTCTTCGGAGTGCCGCGTCGGTACACTCGAACGACGCCCCACGACCTCGAAGGAGCCCGCACGCATGTCGAAACGCCTCCTCGCCATCGCCCTCGGTCTCGCCTTGCTGGGAACGGAGGCCGCGACCGCGACGTCCGCACGAGCGGCGACAGCGTCCCCCAACGTCAACATCACCAAGCTCGCGGGGAACCAGTCCGAGGCGGCGATCGCGATCGATCCGCTCGATCCGACCCACGTCGTCGAGTTCTCGAACCGCGAATATGGCGCCGGGATGGAGTTGGCGGCCAGCGCGGACGGAGGCTCGACGTGGCATGCGTCGTCATTCGGGCGCAACGACCGGTTCGGCAAGGCATGCTGCGACCCCTCGCTGTCGTGGGACGCGTACGGCAACCTCTTCCTGGCGTGGCTCACCATCGACGATTCGGGCGCGATCCCGGTGGCGATCAGCACGGACGGCGGGGTGACGTTCCGGATGCTCAAGGAGCTGCGACCCGGCCCGCCCACGCGCGGTGAAGCGATAGCCGCGGCCGTCGCCCGCCGCGGTGCTGGTGGAGGGGACGGGGGCGAGAAGCCCGGCGGCGGCGAGAAGGAGCGGGAGCCGAGCCCGAAAGGTTCCTCGGTCGACCAGCCGACGATCGTCGCGGGCGAAGGTTCCGTCTGGGTGACCTGGAACAACAACGGGATCATGCAGGCGGCGGGGGCGGCGGTTACCGGTTTGGGGCAGGTCGGGAAGTTCTCCAAGCGGCAGGACATCCCGAAGAGCCGTAGCTGCACGTTCGGCGACATCACGATCGGACCCGTCGGGCAGGTGTTCGAGGTGTGCACCAAGGACAAGGAGGGCACGAACCCGACGGTGGCGACGATCCGCGCGGCCACCGACCCGGACGGGCTCGGGCCGCTCGGCTTCAGCCGCAGCGAAGGCGATCGGGACCACCAACGTCCAGCAGTTCGATCCGATCCTGCCGCAGCGGTCGCGCACGGTCGACGCCGAGAGCGGGCTGGCGTGGGACACCAACCAGAGCAGTCCGCACTTCGGCCGCCTCTACCTGATGTGGACGGACGAGCAGCCGAACGGAAGCAGCGACACGGACGTGTGGCTCCGCTCGTCCGACGACGCGGGTGTCACGTGGAGCACTCCCGTTCGCGTGAACGACGTGACGACGAACGCGCAGTTCCTGCCGCGCATCGCGCTCGATCCCACGACCGGGAACCTGGCGTTCGGCTGGCACGACGCCCGCAACGACCTGGGGGATCACGGAACTGGCGACACCGACGGCAAGGTGAACACCGACGCGATGTACTACGTCACGTTCAGCACGGACGGGGGAGCGACGTTCGCGCCGGCGGTCCCCGCGAGCACCGGTGTGTCGAACGCCAAGGACGCGCAGAACGGCATCGACTTCGGCGACTACAGCGGCCTGGCGTTCTTCGGCGGCGTCGCGATGGCCGCGTGGTCCGACAACTCGAACAGCACGGGAGACAACCCGGGCGGGGCGCTCAGGACGTTCGACATCTACACGGCACGAGTGAGCGTGATCTGACGTCGCGCTCGTCGCGCCTCGTGGATGCGCTGCTCTGGGGCGCGGCGGTCCTCTGGGCAGCGGTCACCGTCGTGTGGACGCTCGGTCCGGCGCCACCCGAGGCAGGCTCCTTCCCGAACGCGGACAAGGTGTTCCACGCGCTCGCCTATGGGGTGATGGTGCTGCTGTTGTCCCTGGCGGCGGATCGTCGTCCGGGTCGAGGTGCCGGACGGTTCCCGGGTTCGGCGGCGTGGTTCGCCGCCCTGGCGGTCGTTGCCGGCGGAGCGTTGGAGCTCCTCCAGCACCTCACCGGCCGCGACACGCAGCTGCTCGATTGGGTCGCGGACGGCGTGGGAGCGGCGATCGGCCTGTGGGGTTGGGCGCTGATCAACCGTCGGTGGACGGCGCGGCCGTCGAGTCCTCGAGTCGCGTCAGATCCACGATGACTTCGGACCGACCGACCGACTCCTCGATCTCGGTGAGCAGCTGCGCCGGCGACACGTCGTAGAACGCACAGAGCTCGAAGTACCGCTCCACCGAGATGTTGCGCTCGGCTCGCTCATAGCCCGCCACGGCGGATGGTGTGAACGCCCCGGCCGAGAGCTCGCCGACCTGTCTGAGGGTGAGGCCCCGAGCGATCCGGGCACGGCGAAGCGCGCGTCCTACCTCTTCCCCGATGGACCCTCCCACCGATGCTCCGTTTCATGTCGGGCCGCCGGGGGTACGGCAACACCGAGCAAGTGAGCCTAGACCGCTGACCGAGCGACCGCACCCTCTGGGAGACGTACGTTCCGTACGCGTTCACGGACCGTTCTTCACACGGGGTTTGACAAGAACGCGCTCCGCGTTCGAGACTGCGAGCTCGACCGGAGGGAATCCAGATGGGAACCGCCCGGACGCTCGACCAGCACCCGACTGAGCTCCGCCGGATGAATCGTCTCCTGGCGGGTTCGTCGGTGGATACCCCCCAGCTGATCATGTCCACCCTCGAGTGGGTTCGCAGAGCCGTGTCGTGTGATGCCGCGATGGTCCAGGTGCTCCTGCCGGACGGGTCCGGACGGCTCCGCGTGTTCGCGGCCGACGGCGATCCGGTCGCAGGTGGCAGGCTCCGATCCGCCCGCCGCCGTCAGGTCTTCGGATCGCTCCGGGCGCAACACATCCCTCTCCGCGAACCACACGGATGGTCCGTCGGCGTCTATCCGCTGATCGCCGATGACGATGCGATCGGCGTGCTGGAGGTCGTCGCTCCCTCCCGGAACCTCGAGGAACGGAACGAGGTCCTCGAGGCCGTGATCGGTCAGTCGGCGAACGTCTTCCGCAGCATGGTCCAGGGGCAGGAGAGCGCGAGCACCGTGCGATCCATGGGCATCATGCTGCGTCTGGCGGCCGACCTCTTGCGGGCCGAAACATCTCCGTCGGCCGTCCGATCCACCGTCCAACGGTGCTTCGAGCAGTTCGGTACCCCCCTCGTGGGACTGCTCCCGGACCGCTCCGGGGCGGGGTGGTTCGTGGCAGCCGCCGGGGGGGTCGGCGCGAGGCGACGCGTGATGCTCCGCACGTGCACCGAGGAGATCAGCGCGCTCGGTCGGAGCCGCGCCACGCGCGATCGGCTCGCCGAGCGGTTCGCCGCCGTGGTCGGTCGCGACCATGTGGAGGCGGTCGAGGCCGGCGATGCGGTGCTCTTGGCCGTCGACCTGCAGCCCGAGCAGCGGGAGATCCTGGAGACGGCCGCCTCGCTCCTTTCGGAGTCACTCGGCCACATCGGGTCGGTCGGGTGGGCCCGGGCGCGCAACGAGCACCTCGACCTGGCGCTCGCGTGTACGGCCCACGAGCTCCGCGGTCCGCTCGCGGGAGCACGCGCCGCACTCGACCACGTCGAGATCGACGATCCGGGTCCGCAGAGCCGTGAGCTGTTGCGCCAGACCAAGGACGAGCTCGAGCAGCTGGCCGAGCTCGTGGACCCATTGCTCCGGTGGTCGGCGGGTCCCAGCGCACTCCGCAAGCGCTCCGTCGACCTGGTTCGTCTGGTCCGCGAGGCCGTGGCGTCCTGCTCGTTGGTGCCCGAGGGCGCCGAGGTGGTCGTCGAGGCTCCGGATCATCTGATGATCCGGGCGGACGGCCCGCAGCTCCGGGGCGCGATCGGCAACGTGGTGCGGAACGCGCTGGCCTACTCGCCGCGTTCGGCCCCGGTGACGATCGTGGTGGAGGTTCGCGACGCCGTCGCGAGCGTGCGGGTGCGGGACCGAGGCCGAGGGGTGCCCGCGTGGGAGCGCCATCTCATCTTCGACCCGTTCGCTCGCGGTCGATCCGGCACCAGCGTGCGGGATGGACGAGGTCTGGGGTTGTTCATCGCTCGGCGGATCATCGAGGCGCACGGAGGCTGTATCGGGCTGCGGCCGGCCCGTCCCGGGGTCGAGTTCTGCATCGAACTCCCAACGTCGGGTGGGGGGAGGGAACCATCCGCGTCCTGATCGTCGATGACCATCGGCTCTTCGCCGACGCCATCCGTGTGACCGTCACGGATATGGGCATGTCGGTCCTCGGTGTCTACACCACGGCCGAAGAGGGGTTGGCCGGCGCCCACGAGCATCGGCCCGACATGGTCCTGCTGGATCTCGGGCTTCCCGACCGATCGGGTCTGGAGCTCGGCAAGGAGATCATCGAGGAGTTGCCCGGCACGAAGGTCGTCGCCGTGACCGCGCTCGAGGATGAGAAGTCCGTGCAGGACGCCTTCAAGGCCGGGTTCCACGGATATCTCACCAAGCAGACAGAGGCGGAGCGATTCAGGAACGTGCTGAGGAGCGTCGAGGACGGCCAGACCGTGTTCCCGCAACGGCACGTCGTCAGGAACCGGGAGCGAACAGGAGAGGAGCTCTTGGCAGAACAACTGACGACGCGGGAGGTCGAGGTGCTGCAGCTCCTCGCGGAGGGCGCCACGAGTGGCCAGATGGCCGATCAGCTCGACGTCTCACCGAACACCGTGCGCACGCATGTGCAAGGGATCCTGTCGAAGCTCCAGGTCCATTCACGACTCGAGGCCGCCGCGTTCGCCGTACGCCACGACCTGGTGAAACCCCGCGCGATAGCACCCACTGCCTTCCCGGACCGTAGTTCCCTTACGGAGGTCGGCCCGGACCTTTGGGCTTCACCCACCCGCGAACAGGCGAATGGTCCGTCTGACGTATGCGGTCTACGTCGCGGAGCGCATGCCCCGCGTTCATCGCGCCTATACGGTCGAGGCTCCGCCGATCGAGAGGAAGGCGTGGCCGAAGGGGACGGAGTGATCCGCGTACTGCTCGCCGACGAGCAGTCGCTGTTCCGCCAGGCGGTCAAGGTGGTGCTCTCGAGCGAAGACGACCTCATCGTCGTCGGCGAGGCCGCCGACGGCCTCCAGGCGATCGCCGAGGTCGAGCGGGTGCGGCCCGACGTCGCCTTGCTCGACGCCGGTCTCCCCAACTGCGACGGGATCCGAGCGACGCAACAGATCAGCCTGCGGGTCCCCGAGTGTCGGGTGATCGTGTTCAGCGCGCAGGAGGACGAACAGGTGCTTGTCCAGGCGTTGGAGGCGGGCGCGAGCGGATACCTCTCGAAGGGCTCCCCCCTGGTGGATCTGATCGACGCCACGCGCGCCGTTCATCGGGGCGACGCGTTGATCCCACCTCGCATGCTCGGCGCGCTCCTTCAACGCCTCATCCATCGGCGGCGCGAGCGCGACGAGGCACTCAAGCAGATGGCGAAGCTCACCCGACGCGAGCGCGAGGTCCTGGCGCTGCTCGCGCAGGGTGCCGACAACGACGGCATCGCGCAGCACCTGGTGATCAGCCCGGAGACAGCGCGGACGCATATCCAGAACGTGCTCGGCAAGCTCGGCGTCCACTCACGCCTGGAGGCGGCGGCGTTCGTGACGCAGAACGGCATCCTCGACGACCTGGCCGGGGCCACGCGATGAG